>NZ_JAQMYP010000012.1 GCF_028369295.1 Streptomyces sp. HD | reverse complement strand
ATGCCGCATCGCCAGCACCGACTTGATCACACCGGCGACTCCGGCGGCCGCCTGCGTATGACCGATGTTCGACTTGAGCGAGCCCAGCCACAGCGGCCGGTCCTCGGGCCGGTCCTGGCCGTAGGTGGCCAGCAGCGCCTGCGCCTCGATCGGGTCGCCCAGGGCCGTTCCCGTACCGTGCGCCTCCACCGCGTCCACATCGGCGGACGACAGGCCGGCCGAAGCCAGCGCCTGCCGGATCACCCGCTGCTGCGACGAACCGTTGGGCGCGGTCAGCCCGTTCGAGGCGCCGTCGGAGTTCACCGCCGAGCCCCGCACCACCGCCAGCACCTGACGGCCGTCCCGTATCGCGTCCGACAGCCGCGCCACGGCCAGCATCCCGACGCCCTCGCCCCAGCCCGTGCCGTCGGCACCGGCCGCGAACGCCTTGCAGCGGCCGTCGGGTGCCAGACCGCCCTGGCGCGAGAACTCGGCGAACATGCCCGAGGTCGCCATCACGGTGACGCCGCCGACGAGGGCGAGGTCGCACTCGCCGCCCCGCAGCGCCTGCACCGCCAGGTGCAGGGCCACCAGGGACGACGAGCACGCCGTGTCCACCGTCAGCGCCGGACCCTCCAGGCCCAGGGCGTAGGCGATCCGGCCGGACAGCACGCTGGGCGCCGTACCGGTCAGCACATGCCCGTCGGCGTCCGAGGGTTCGTGCAGCCGGGGGCCGTACTCCGAGGGGCTCGCGCCGACGAAGACACCGGTGCGGCTGCCACGTAGTGCCAGGGCGTCCACCCCGGCCCGCTCCAGCGCCTCCCACGACGTCTCAAGGAGCAGCCGCTGCTGCGGGTCCATCGCCAGCGCCTCACGCGGCGAGATCCCGAAGAACGCCGCGTCGAACTCCGCCGCGTCCGCGAGAAATCCGCCCTCGCCGGGGAAGTCCGCGGCGAGTTCCCAGCCGCGGTCCACGGGCAGCGCGGAGATCGCGTCGCCCCCGCCGGACACGAACCGCCAGAGGTCCTCCGGCGACCGGATCCCGCCGGGGAGGCGGCAGCCCATGCCCACGATCACGACCGGGTCGTCGTCCGCGGCCACGGCAGCCATCGGTGTCCCGTCCGGCTGCGGCGTCCCGTCGGCCTGGAGACCGCGGGCCAGGGCGTCCGGCGTCGGGTGGTCGAACAGCAGGGTGGTGGGCACCCGGCGGCCGGTTGCCTCGGTGAGCCGTTCGCCGAGCTCGGCCAGCATCAGGGAGCTGAAGCCCAGGTCCTTGAAGGGCGCGTGCGGGGCGACGTCGTCCGGGGACCCGTGGCCGAGCACCAGGGCCGCGGCGTCCCGGACCAGTTCCAGCGTCGTACGGTCCCGGACCGGCGGGGTGGGCTCGTCCGCGCGGGGATCACGCGACCGGTGTTCGCGGCGCGGGGTGGCCGTGGGCGCGTCGGCCCGCTCGGGCAGCCAGTGCCGGCGGCGCTGGAAGGCGTAGGTGGGCAGCGGCACCCGCCGGGCGTCCGGCCCGGTGGCCAGTGACTCCCAGTCCATCGGTACGCCACGGACGTACAGGGCGGCCAGCGCGGCGACCAGCGCCTCCGGTTCCGTACGGTCGCCGCCGCGCAACAGGGGCACGGACACGGTCTCGGCGCCGCGCAGACAGTCCCGTGCCATGGCCGACAGCACACCGTCGGGGCCGAGTTCGAGGAGGGTGGTCGCGCCGTGGTCCTCCAGGAGACGCACACCGTCCAGGAAGCGGACGGCGGCGCGGGCGTGCCGTACCCAGTACTCGGGCGAGCGGGCCTCGGCGTCGGTGAGGAGGGTTCCCGTCTCGTTCGAGACGATGGGGATCCGGGGCGCGTCGAAGGTCAGGCCCTCGGCGCTGGCGCGGAACTCGGCGAGCATGCCGTCCATGTGCGGGGAGTGGAAGGCATGGCTGACCCGCAGCCGTTTGGTCTTGCGCCCCTGGGCCGCCCAGTGCGCGGCGACGGCGAGTACGGCTTCCTCGTCGCCCGCGATCACGGTGGAGGCCGGGCCGTTGAGCGCCGCCAGGGTCACCGACTCGGTGACGAAAGGAGCGAGTTCGTCCTCGCTCGCCTGGATCGACACCATCGCGCCGTTCGACGGCTGTGCCTGCATCAGCCGGCCGCGGGCCGCGACCAGCGTGCACGCGTCGGTCAGGGACAGCACTCCGGCGACGTGCGCGGCGGCCAGTTCGCCGACGGAGTGGCCGAGCAGCAGCCGCGGGGTCAGACCGAGGGCCCCGGTGAGGCGGAAGAGGGCGACCTCGACGGCGAACAGGGCGGGCTGGGTGAACTCGGTACGGTCCAGCAGGGCGGCCTCGGGCGACCCTTCCGGGGCGAACAGCACATCCCGTAGCGGCAGTCGCAGGTGCTGGTCCATGACCGCGCACACCTCGTCGAGGGCGGCGGCGTACTCCGGCGAGGTCCGGTACAGCTCGGCGGTCATGCCGGGCCGCTGGCTGCCCTGCCCGGTGAACACGAACGCGAGGGAACCCGGGGTGACGGTGCCGCGCACGATGTCGGGCCCCGGGGAGCCGGCGGCGAGCCGGTCGAGTGCGGCCGACATCTCGTCGCGCGCGCCGGCGGTGATCACGGCGCGGTGACCGAAGGCGGTCCGGGCGGCGGCCAGGGTGTGGGCGACGTCGCTGAGCCGGAGGCCGGAGTGGGTGTCGAGGTGCTCCTTCAGGTTCCGCGCCTGGGCGCGCAGCGCCTCCTCGTCCCGGCCCGAGACCAGGAGGGGGGCCGGTGTCCCGGTGGGCCGGACTCCGGGTGCGGCCGCCGGTGCGACGCCGTCCCATTCGGTGAGGACGACATGGCAGTTGGTGCCGCCCATGCCGAAGGAGCTGACGCCCACGATCAGCGGGCCGGCCTCTCCGGGCCAGGGACGCAGTGCCGTGTTGACGCGGAGGCCGAGCTCCGTCATGGGGATGCGGGGGCTGGGGGCGGCGAAGTTGAGGCTGGCGGGAACCTCCCTGTGCCGTACGGCCAGCACGGCCTTGAGGAGTCCCGCGATGCCGGCGGCGCCTTCGAGATGGCCGATGTTGGTCTTCACCGAACCGACCAGCAGCGGCCGTTCGGCACTCCGGCCCGCGCCGAGCACCGCGCCGACGGCCGCGGCCTCCACGGGGTCGCCGGCCGGGGTTCCGGTGCCGTGCAGTTCCACGTATCCGACGGCGTCCGGGGAGATCCCGGCCTGCTCGTACGCGGCGGTCAGCACCGCCTGCTGGCCCTCGCGGTCGGGTACGGTCAGGCCGTCGCCGCCGCCGTCGTTGTTCACCGCGCTGCCCGCGAGCACGCACAGCACGTCGTCGCCGTCTGCGACCGCGTCGGCCAGCGGCTTGAGGACGACGACACCGCCGCCCTCGCCGCGGACGTAACCGTTGGCCCGGGCGTCGAAGGTGTAGCAGCGCCCGTCCGGGGAGAGCGCGCCGAAACGTTCCACGGCGACCGTGCTGTCCTCGGCCAGGATCAGGTTCACCCCGCCGGCGAGGGCCACGGAGCACTCACCCCGGCGCAGGCTCTCGGCGGCCAGGTGCACGGCGACAAGGGACGAGGACTGTCCCGAGTCGACCGTGAAACTCGGCCCGTGCAGGCCCAGGGTGTAGGAGACCCGGTTGGCGATCATGCCCCGGTTGAGACCGGTGGTGGTCTCCGGGGTGGTGACGTCCGCACCGGCCGCCCAGGACAGCGCGGCGTAGTCGTCGGCGATGGCTCCGACGAAGACACCGGCGTCGCCACCGTCGAGGCGGGCGGGCACGATACCGGCGTCTTCGAGTGCTTCCCAGCACAGTTCCAGCATCAGCCGCTGCTGGGGGTCCATCACCGCCGCCTCGCGCGGCGAAATACCGAAGAAGGCGGCGTCGAACCGGTCGACCGATTCCAGGAATCCGCCCCTCGGGGGCGCGTACGGCCGATCCACCGCCGGTTCGCCGACGGCTTCGGTGCCCTTGCGCAGAAGTCCGCGGAACTCATCCGGGCCGGCCGCTCCGGGAAGTCGGCACGCCATTCCCACTACGGCTATCGGCCAGGTGGATCGTGCCCGGAATTCAGCGGCCTCTGACTCGGATCCACCCGCCATGTGCTTCCCTTACCTCACTAGGAATACGCGAAGCGTGCTCAGCGCGGCGTGCGTGCAGGCCGCAGTTCATTTCCGAATATCGGATCGGCCCGCCCCTAGCCTCAACCACTATCCGACCCCTTAGCCGGGACCTGGCACAGGCTCCGTCCCCGCACGGACCTGCCAGGCCCGTATCGAGCTCACCGGGAACGGCACGTGGGCCCCCGGGACACGCGATCCCGGGAGCCCACCAAGTGAACGTGCAGCTGATCCTTTGCCCGTACGGCATCTCATGGCCCTGGGGGCACCCGCCACGGACCGTCCGGCATGACCGCGCCCGGGTCATGCCGACACTCGGCGGCGGGTACGCGGGTGCGGGGCAGCCGGTCGTGAGGCGCGGCGAGATTCGGCCGGTGCGCTCAGGGCCGCGTCGGCTCGCTCGCATCGGCGCGACTGCCGCGCCGAGGTCGAGGCCGAAGGACCGCTCGGGCGGCGGTCGCGGTGGCGGCAGGTGCGCCGGGGGCGCCGCCGGATCGCAAGCGGCTCGGTGTCCCGGGAAGGGAGGCGAATCCGCTCAGCGGCGGCCCGGCTGCCGTGATGACATCCGTGGTGACATCCCCGTGACGGGCAGGAGCCCGAGGTCGACCCGCAGGCTCTCCCCGGTGCGCGCGTCGAGGCGCTCATGGCGGGCGACGAGGGCCGGCATCGCGTGGCCGGGCCGATCTCCGCACCGCTGTCCGGATGACCGAGGGCTGCGGGCCCCTGGAGGTGAAACGGCGATCAGGCGCCTGAGGCCGGGTCCAGGGAGTCGGTGTCGTCCATGAAGCGCAGCATCTTGCCGTTGAGCAGTTCGGGGTGATCGAGGGCGGGGCCGTGACCGGTGTTGGCGATGATCTCGGCGCGTGCCCCGGGGACCAGACGTGGCACACGCTCCGCCTGCCGCTTCGGGTGCACGAGCAGGCTTCGCTTGCCGACGACGAGGTAGAGCGGGGTGCGGATGGTACGCAGCTCGTCCTCGGTCAGCGCCGCCGGCACGGGGCGGCTTATTCGGAAGGCCCGGACCCGCGCATGGATCCACGCGCGCAGCTCGGGAATGACGATGACCGGCTGTTCCAGCCAGGCGGCGAGACGCGGGCGCAGCGCCTTGGGGGCGAAGGTCGCGAAGAGGCTGACGAAGATCCAGATCCAGAAGCGCAGGCCCTCCTTCTCCAAGCCGCGGGGGTCGAGGAGGGTGGCCGAGGCGAGCCTTTCGGGCTTGCGCAGCGCCTGATTGAGCGTCAGCCAGCCTCCGTACGAGTATCCGACGAGGTGAACCCGGTCGAGCCCGAGCCCGTCGAGCGCCTCGTCGAGCCACTGTGCCGCGCGCTCCGGCTGCCACATCGGTTCGCGATGGACACTGCGGCCAGGGTCGCCGGGGGTGTCGAGCGCGTACACGGCGCGTTCGGCGCTGAGCGCGGGGGTGTTGGGGTACCACTGGGCGGAGCAGCTTCCGGACCCGTGGATCAGGACGACCGGCGTACGCGTCTCGGCAGCGGGGTCCGTGGGGCCGTAGCGGTAGACGTGCGTGGTGCCGAAGCTCGTCTCCACATCCTTCTCGAAGAGGGCGGGCGCGCCCTTGGCGAAGAGGACGTCGCAGGCAGCGAAGTACCGGTCGCGCAAGTCGTCGCTCAGATAGCGGCCGATGTCGCTTCGCGGGCGGGTTTTTTTCGTGCTCTCAGGCATCGAGACACCTCCGGGAGATTCGTTCTTCATGATCAGATCGCACCATGATATTGATACAGCGGTATCATAAAAAGGGGTTACGTCGAGCCGGACCTCGAACTCACCATCGACGGCGGAGACACCACCCATGCCAAAGCGTGTGGACCACGACGAACGGCGCACCATGATCGCCGAGGCGCTCATCCGGGTCGCCGGACGGCACGGACTGCACGCGGTCGGCATGCGGGACGTGGCGGCCGAGGCCGGGGTGTCACTCCGGCTGGTGCAGTACTACTTCAAGACCAAGGACAAACTGCTCTTCTACGGTCTCCAGCACCTGACCGACGGCTTCACCGCACGCGCGGGTGACCGCGTCCGCGCCGTCGGCCGGAACCCGGGCCCGCGCGCGGTCATCGAGGCCCTCCTCCTGGCCTCTCTCCCGACCGACGAGGAGAGCCGCACCTTCCATCTGCTCTACGGCTCGTACGCGATCCTGTCCGTGACCGACAGGACACTCGCCGCCCAGCCCTTCATCGACAACCCCGACGCCGCCGAGAACCTCGTGACCGGACTGCTCCAGGAGGCGTGGGAAGCCGGTCTGACGAACCGCGACATCGACCCGCGCACCGAGGCGATCAGCCTCCTCGCCATGACAGCGACCATGGGCACCAGCATCCTCGTGGGCCAGAGAGGCCCGGAGCCCGCCATCGAGGTACTGCGCTACCACCTGGACCGGATCTTCACGGCCGACAGGCACTCCCCGCCACCCGCATGACCTGATTCGACCAGCCCGGCGGAGCCGCCGCCGTCCCGGTGGAACAACCGTGATCGCCGGGGGCGTCGGCATCACAGCGCCGAAGCCCCGGCCGCCAGGTTCGTCCCCGCGAGCAGGTCGCCCAGGTCGGTCCTGTTGCGTACGCCGAGCTTTCGGTACGCACGGGTGAGGTGCTGCTCGACGGTGCTCTTGGTGATGAACAGCTTGCGGCCGATCTCGCGGTTGGAGTGCCCGAGCGCGGCCAGGGCGATGACCCGCCGCTCCGCGGCCGTCAGGCTCGCCGAGCCCTGGTCCTCACCCGTGAGGCCGTCGGCCTCGGCTGTGTTCTCGGGCTCCTCGTCCTTGAAGAGCTTGCGGAACAACGTGTGCCCGCCGCAGGAGTCCGCGACGGTCCTGGCGTGCCGTGCGGTCATCCGTGCCTTCGCGGGTGCTCCGACCTCGTGCAGAACCTGACAGCGGTCGGCCAGGGAGCGCAGGAGCTCCACAGGGTCCGAGGCGTTCTCCAACAGGCTGACCGACTCACGCAACAGGGCGGGCCGTTGCCCGAGTTCGCTGGTGGCCGCGAGCAGCCGCAGGGAGACACCCCGGGCCCGCGGGGTGGACCCGCCGGGCCGGGCCAGCTGCTCCCGCACCAGGGTGCGCGCCTGTCCGGGGTTGCCGAGGGCGAGGTGCGCCTGTGCCGCCGAGGTGCGCCACGGGAGGAACGTGGGGACGTCCATGCCCCACTGCTTCGCCAGGTCGCCGCAGGTCAGGAAGTCGTCCAGGGCGGCGGCCGGGCGGTCGACGGCAAGGTGGTAGTGGCCCCGGGCGTGGGTGTAGAGCAGCCCGTGCCGGGTCTGGAACATGCCTTCGGGCACGTCCTGGTTCAGCCAGGCCCCGGCCGCCCCGCTCATGCCGGACGCCGTGGCGGCCTGCACCAGCGCGGCCAGCGGGGAGCCGATGGCCACTCCCCAGCCGGACCGTGAGATGGCCGACAGGGCGCTGCTCGCGTGCTGTTCCGCGGCGTGCAGGGCGCCGTGCCGCAGCGCGATCTCGGCCCGGACGCCGGAGAGAATCGCCACCGATGTACCCGTGGACCGGTCGCCGGCCTGGTTCAGCAGCAGGTCGCACCAGAACACCGCCCGGTCGGGACGGTCCGCGTAGAGCAGCGCCAGCAGCGCCGCCTCCAGATCCTCGACCGCGGCCTCGCCGTATCGGCAGCCGCGCAGGATCTCCTCCGCCATGCCGATGGTGTACTCGCCGGGCCCTTCGGTGAGGACCTGGCCGAGCACTTCGGCGGCGTACGAGGCGGGGCTCACCTGACGGGGCTGCGCGGTGCGCGGTGCCCCGAGGTCGGGGGCGTCCGGGGCGTCCGCGTCCAGCGGGGGGCAGGAGTGGCGCAACCAGTGCCGGACGGCATGGAGTTCGGCCGTCGCCCCGGGTGCGTCCGGGCCGGCCCGCTCGGTGAGCGCCCGCAGACACTCCGCGGCCTGGGGGAACCGGTCCTGCCAGGCGAGATGCTTGACGATCCAGGCGGCGTCGGCACTGCGGAGGCTGCCCTGTTCGAGCGCTCCGACGAGTTCGTCGAGCCACGGGCTCACCAGGCGGGGATCGATCTCCCAGCCGATCCGTACCCGGGCCATGACGACAGCGGCGTGTTCGTGCTCGGTGGTGGCGTTGCGCCCGGCCAGCCGGAGGCAGTCGAGGCTGAACTCCGTCTGCCCGTCCCGCATGGCCTTGTCCGCCGCGGCGAGCAGGGTACGCCCGGCCCATGGTTCGGCCACGGGCGCGGCCAGCAACTGGCGGGCGACGGCGGTCGCGGGCGCACCGTCGACGCGGAGCAACCCGGCCGCGCGCCGCCGTAGTTCGGCTCGGGTCTCGACGTCGACGTGTTCCAGCAGGGCCCGGCCGACGACGGCACTGCGCAGGGTTCCGCCGTCCAGCAGTCCGGCCGTGTCGAGGGCGGTCATGACCCGGGCGACGGCGTCCGCGCCGCGGTCGGCCAGACAGGCGACCAGGGCGGGGGTGGCCGATTCCCCCAGTACGGCGAATCCGCAGGCGACGTCGAAGAGGACGGGGTCGTCGCGGTAGGCCCAGGCGAGGGACGCCTTGGCGAAGGCCGCACCCGTGGCGGGCAGGCCGATCGCGGCCTCCTGGTCCCGCCGGTGCGCGTCCCGGTGGTCCGTCAACAGGGCCTGTACGAGGAGGGGGTTGCCGCCACTGACGGCATGGAAGTCCGCGGCCAGCCGCGTCGTCTCGGCCTCGGCCTCGGCCTCGTCCACGTGCATTGCGATCGTATGGGCGACACCGGCCCGGGACAGCGGCAGGAGACCGAGCCGCCGGCACTGGGGCTGGCGCAGGACCTCGGCCTGGAAGGACGGGGGCAGTGAGTCCGGTCCGGTGGGTTCGGTGAGCACGATCATCACCGGGGTGGTCCGCAGCCGTCGTACGAGGTGGAGCAGGAACCGCAGGGAAGGCGCGTCGGCGAACTGGGCGTCATCGACGCCGATCACCACCGGCCGCTGCCGGAACTCCCGGCACAGCATGTCGAAGAGCGCGTCCACGTCGGGATCGGGGCCGGTGTCGCGCCGCCCGATCGCGCGAGCGAGCCGCAGTCCGGCGCTCAGGCCGCCGTTCGGGGGGAAGAGCTGGCCGACGATGCCGTACTCGACGTCCTGCTCGGCGGACGAGCCGGTGGCGGCGCACACCCGCGCACCGGATTCGGCGGCCTTGCACAGGAATTCGTCGAGCAGTGCGGTTCTGCCGACCCCGGGCCC
Source organism: Streptomyces sp. HD (assembly GCF_028369295.1). Lineage (GTDB taxonomy): Bacteria > Actinomycetota > Actinomycetes > Streptomycetales > Streptomycetaceae > Streptomyces. The sequence continues at coordinate 185,397 of NZ_JAQMYP010000012.1, read as the reverse complement.
CGCGTTGAGGATGACGACACCCCCCTTGCCCTGCCCCACCTGCGCCAGCACATCCACGAGCGCCGCCATTTCCGCGTCGCGCTCGACAAGCACCGAATGACCGCCGGAGCCCACCCGTTCCACGTTTTCTCCCCGCCTCAGTACAGAATCTTCTGCGAATTTATGCGACGGCACCCCGCACACCAACCCCTATATTTCTGCACCCCCCTATCCACGATTCCTCAGACTTTGACACCGGCCCACGCCTCGGACATCAATTCGTCACGCCCATTTATTTCAAGTTTTCGGTATACACGTGTCAGATGCTGCTCCACCGTGCTCATGGTGATGTGCAGCCGTCCCGAGATCTCCCGGTTCGTGTGCCCGCGGGCGGCCAGAGCCGCCACCCGGCGTTCGGACTCGCTGAGGTGTTCCCAGCGGACGTGCCGCTCGGGTTCCTTCGCGACGGACGGCTCCACTGCTGCCCCGGCGGCGTCGGGCGATCCGATCGGGTCCCGGGGCGGTGGCACCCCGCAGCTCTTGGCCAGTTGCCGGGCCTGGCGCAGGGCCGACACCGCCTGCCGGGTCTGCCCGGACTGCCGGTGGGCGTGGGACAGGTCGAACACGGCCCGGGAGAGCTCCAGCGGGTCGTCGGCCCGGTTCAGCTCCACCACCGCCCGCTTGAGCAGGGAGAGCCGGGCGCCGGGCTCCGAGGCGAGGCCCTGGACACGCAGTGAGATACCGCGGATGCGCGGTGCGCCGTTCTGGGTCAGGGCCAGCTGCTCGGCGGCCAGCCGCTGCCCCTGTTCCCGCTCCCCCAGCCGCAGCAGCACCTCCGCCTTGTCCGTGCGCCAGGGCAGCAGGGAAGGCCAGTCCGTGCCCCACCGCCCCGCGACGCGGCCGATCTCCTGGAAGTCCCACAGCGCCGAGTCGTACTGCCGGGTGGCCAGGTAGTACAGCCCGCGGGCCCGAAGGTAGAAGAGCCAGTGGAAGGTGTCCGGCAAGTAGTCCGCCGCCGGGCGGCTCAACAGCCGGGCCGCCTCCCGGTGGTTTCCCCGGGCGACCTGCACCGTCACCAGCCGGGCGACCACCGCTGCCTCGAAGGCCGACCGGTGGCGCTCGGGCAGCAGCGCCAGAGAGCGGCGCGCATCACGCTCGGCCCCGGCCAGGTCACCGCCGTGCAGGGCCGCTTCGGAGCGCACGGCGGCGATGACCGCCTCCCAGCCGGGCGCGTTCCGCGCCGCCGACTCCCGCAGGAAGGTGTCGCACCAGTGCAGGGCACGCTCCACGGCTCCGAGGCCGACCAGTGTCCAGATGGCGTCGACCACGGGGTCGAACGTGGTGTCGGTCAGCTGCGTGATCTCCAGGAATCCCTCTGCGCTCGCGATGTGCTGGGACCGCCGGCCGGAGTGCTCGCCACTGAACCCCGCGAGGATGCCCCTGCCCGCTCGGCCGACGGGCGGGCTGCCGGTTCCCGGGCTGTCGAGCCGGGACGACCGTGACCCGGCGCCCCAGAGCCTGCGGCGCAGAAAGCCCTCGCGCGACTCCGTGGTCCGCGGGCGGGCCCGGGTTCCATCGTCGGGGTCGGGCTCCTGCGGGTCCAGCAGAACGCGCGCGTGCTCCAGTCGTCCGTGGGCCAGCAACAGCTCGCCGAGGCCGCCCGCGTCCGCCGGGTCGAGCCAGCCCGCCCGGAGCGCCTGGAGCACGTCGCCGACATGACGCTCGGCGTCGGCGACGCTGATCCGCCGGGTCACCGAGCCGAGCCTGATCTTGATCTCGGCGCGCCGCAGCGGGTCCTCGCACGCGGTGTGCGCCAGTTCGAGATAGGCCACGGCACGGCACGCGCGGTCTTCCGAGAGAGCCTGTTCGGCGGCCTGTTGAAGGACGCCGACCGTCCAGGGGTCCTTCAACTGCCCGGCCTCTTGGAGGTGTTCGGCCACCAGCGCCGACGAAGCCCCGAAGGTGTGCAACAGCTCCGCGGCCCGCTGGTGCAGACGGAGCCGGTGCGAGGGCTCCAGCGAGTCCAGGACCGCCTCCTCTGCCGCCGGGTGCTGGAAGGACGTACCGGCCACAATGCCCGTGCCTTGCAGGGCCTGGAGGTTCTCGGTGAGTTCGGCGGCGGAGATGTCCAGCAGCCGGGAGAGCCGTTCATGGGTGAACGCTCCGCCGAGCACGGCCAGTCCGGCGGCAACGTCGTACACCTTCTCACCGCTGCGATCCAGGCAGGTGAGGACGGCCCTGCCGTACGCCTGCCCGACCCTGAGCCCCCGGCCGCCCGTCGGGTCGCCCGGCTCCAGGCCGGCGTCCTGCAGCAGCGCCCGCAGCAGTAAGGGGTTGCCGCCACTGACCGCGAAACAGTGCTCCGCCATGTCGGTACCGACCCCCGCGTACCCCAGTTCGGCAAGGAAGCCGGCGACGTCCTCCGGGCCGAGCGCCGGCAGCCGGATGCGCTCCAGGTGGGGCTGCCTCAGCAACTGCGCGCCGAAGGCTCCGTCCGCCGGGCTCCCGACGAGCGGTTGCGTGAGCACCAGCAGTAACGGCACGTTGCAGCAGTGCCGGGCCAGATGGAGCAACTGGCGCAGGGAGTCGGTGTCGCCGTGCTGGATGTCGTCGACCGCCACCACGAGGGGCTCCCGCCGTGCGAGTGCGCGAACCCCGGCACAGAACGTCCGCATCAGCTCGTACCAGGCGGCGTCGCGCCGTACCTCACCCCCTGCTCCCGCAGAAGCCCCGTGCACCGCGGCATCACCCATCGTGTGAAATCGCCGCACCAGCTCGTCGGGAAAGGAGGAACTATTGACGAGACCGCGAAGCACACTGAGAGGGGTATTTCTCTCCTCTGCGATCGCACTGGTATGCAGAACCGTCAGACCGAGTGACTCGACATGCCGCACGAGCCCTTCCAGGAGCTCAGTCTTTCCACAGCCCGCGGCCGCCTCGACCAGCACGGTTCTCGCCATTCCGGATGACCGAACGAACGAAAAGACCGCTTCGAGTCGATCTTTTTTCTGAACTCTCCCTACCAGGACCATAAATGCCGAAACACCCCGTTATCAGTCCGGCCAAGAGTACATGGCCACGCGCATGAGGGAAGAAAACTCAGAACCCCACGCGCAGTTTCCCCGATTGACCCTTAACCGCGCCATACGCACCAAAAACCCACATAATTCAAACACCAGTCCAGTGGAGGTGTCAACTTCAAAAAATATTGGGACAGACATGGACAGAAATCACCCCGCCGTCGACTCCGCGCAGGTCAGGGCGAGTCAGACAGTCTGCCGCAAACTCCCGGACAGGAGGAATAAATAAGGGTCGCGTAAGGAGCGGATTAATTCTTGGTGTGAAAAGGAACTCGGCCCACGGATGGTCGCCGCAGTATCCACCGCTCGACTTTGAACGGGGCTCGCCAGGGCCCGGCGGCCGGGCCCTGTACCGAATTTCCCAAAGGGCCGGGCAGGCCCTCGGTTCTACGACGTGACGGTGGACGTCACCCGGGCGATCGCCTCGATGACACGGGGCGCCTGCTCATTGAGGTAGAAATGCCCGCCGGGGTAGGTCTGGAGCTCAAAGTGGCCGCTCGTGTGATCCGCCCAGGCCTGCGCCTCGTCGAGGCTGACCCGCGGGTCGTCCACCCCGTAGTGGACATGAATCGGCGCCGCGAGCCGCACCCCGTCAGTGTGGCGGTACGTCTCGGCCGCCTTGTAGTCGCCGCGAATGGCCGGCAGCGCCATGCGCAGGATCTCCTCGTCGGCCAGCACCTCGGACCGCGTCCCGCTCAGCGCTCTGAGCTCGGCGATGATCTCGTCGTCACTGCGGAGATGCACGCTCTCCTCACGGTAGCGCGAAGGAGCCCGGCGACCGGAGGCGAACAGCGCCAGGGGCACGGTCCCCGCCTTCTCCAGCCGAATACCCACCTCGAACGCGAGGCTGGCTCCCATGCTGTGGCCGAACAGCACCAGCGGCCGGTCCGCCAGTGGCAGCAGTTCGGCCGTCACGGCATCGGCCAGTTCGGGAATGTTGTCGATGCACCGCTCCTGCCGGCGGTCCTGCCGTCCCGGGTACTGGACAGCGAGAACGTCGACCTCCGGGGCGAGCGCCTTGGAGACCGGAAGGAAGTAGGGGGCGGATCCACCAGCGTGTGGGAGGCAGACGAGCCTGGTGGCCGCAGAGGCCGCCGGATGGAACCGGCGAATCCACAGGGTCTCGTCAACGCGGTTGGCACTCACCATTGAACCTTTCGTGCTACAGGCGGCCGTCGGACTGCAACCTCCTGGGCCCTGTCGTCTCGCCCATCATGCTTCGTGACCCCTTAGTCACCCCACAACCCCTAATCCCACGCGCACCCCCCTAGTAGTCAGTCAGAAACGTTGCCCCAACTGGCCCTTCTTCGGTAGTGGCAGCGGCGTCCGATGACTCGGCGCTGTTTCGCCGGTGACAGGCGCAGCACAAGGACGTCGCGACACCCGCGCCGGCCACCACTGCTCGCCAGTCAGGCCCACCGGTGGGCAACTGCCCCCTTCCCACCGGCGGTCGGGGTGCGGGTTAGGGGTTCCACCAGCCAGGGCAGTGGATCAGGCTGTGGGACACGAAGCCGCCTCGGACCGGCGGCCCGGGGCCGGGGAGGGCAGAGTTGAGCCGGAATCGACATGCTGGCCGACTTCTCGCCGTCAGCGACATCCATGTCCGCCACGAGCAGAACAGGGAGATCGTCGAGCGGCTCCGCCCGGACTCCGACGAGGACTGGCTGCTGGTCGCCGGGGACGTGGGCGAGAGCGTGGCCGACATCACGTGGGCGCTGTCCCTGCTGCGCGACCGGTTCGCCAAGGTCGTGTGGACCCCCGGCAACCACGAACTGTGGACCGCGCCGGGTGACCCCGAGGACCTGCGCGGTGAAGCCAAGTACCGGCATCTGGTGGAGCGCTGCCGTGACCTGGGCGTCGTCACGCCCGAGGACCCCTACCCCGTCTGGCACGGCCGGGGCGGCCCGGTGACCGTCGTCCCGCTCTTCCTCCTCTACGACTACAGCTTCCTGCCACCGGCGGCCTGGTCCAAGAGCCACGCGCTGCGCCTCGCCGACGAAGCCGGGGTGATCTGCACGGACGAGTTCCTGCTCGACCCGGATCCCTGGCCGAGTCGTGAGGCCTGGTGCCGGGCCCGGATCGCCGAGACCCGAGTCCGGCTCGACGCCCTCGTGGACGGCCCACCCACCGTTCTTCTCAACCATTTCCCGCTCGTCCGGGAACCCACCCGCGCCCTGCGCCACCCCGAGTTCGCCCTGTGGTGCGGCACGACGGCGACGGCGGACTGGCCCGTGCGATACCGGGCGGCCGCCGTGGTCTACGGCCATCTGCACATCCCGCGGGTGATCCACTGGCAGGGCGTGCCCCACCACGAGGCGTCCCTCGGCTATCCGCGGGAATGGCAGCGGTGGCCCCGGCGCAAGCCGCACTGGCCCGTCGATGTGCTGGCTCAGGCACCGGCACGCGTCGGCGGTGCGGACCGGTGATCGAACGGATTCTCCCTTCCGCAGCAGCGGTCCACGAGATGTTCGGCGACGTCCCCGTCGGCTCCCTGCACCCAGAGGAAGCCGCCCTCGTCCGGGACTCCGTGGAGACCCGCCGGCAGGAGTTCGCCACAGGCCGCCACTGCGCACGCCGGGCGGTGGCCGCCCTCGGCGGCATCCCGGCAGGACCGCTCCTCGCCACACCGCAGGGCGCGCCGCGCTGGCCCGCCGGGGTCTGCGGAGCGATCACCCACTGCGCCGGCTACCGCGCCGCCGCTGTCGCCCGTACCTCCGGCATCACGGCCCTGGGCATCGACGCGGAGCCCGACGTACCGCTCCCGGAGGGCGTCCTGGAAGCCGTGGCACTGCCTGCCGAGCAGGTGCAGGTCAAGCAGCACGCGGCGCGGTATCCCACCGCCAACTGGGACAAACTGCTGTTCAGCGCCAAGGAAAGCATCTACAAGGCGTGGTTCCCGGCGACCTCGCGGCCCCTGGGCTTCGAGCACGTCCTGATCGACGTCGACCCGGTGCGGGGCACCTTCCACGGCCGGGTGCTCCCCAGCACCCTGCGTGCCGCAGAGCCCTCCATGTGCGACCTCGACGGCCGCTGGGCCGTGGGTCACGGCATCGTCATCACGTCGGTCGTGGTCGAGCGACGGCCCCCCGCATGACCGTCTCCGGGACCGCGACGCAGGCCAACGCCACGTGCCGGCAGCTGGTGGCCGACGGCGCCAGGATCGTACCGATCGGCTTCGACCTGCCCACGCGGGCCGGCCTCGACTCCGATGCGCCCCAGGCGCGGGGGCTGGTCGGCCGCTGCGGGGTCCCCGTCGACTCCATCGACGACATGCGTGTGCTCTTCAACGGGCTCCCTCTGGACCGGGTGCGCCCCACGCTGGCGGCCGACGCCGCGGCGGCCCCCCTCCTGGTGCTGTGCCGGCTCGTCGCGGAGGAGCATGGGACACCGCCCCGCCGGTTGGCCGGGGCGGTGCGCAACGACGCCTTCCGGAGCTTCCTCACGGGCGGACTCGGCGGACTCCAGCTGCGCCCCCTGCTGCGGCTGGCCATGGACGTCCTCGCGTACGGCGTGGCCGAGCTGCCCCGCTGGCAGTGCCTGTCCGTCTGCGGCCACCAGCTGGCGGGGCCGGGCGCGGATCCGGCGCTGGAGGTCGCTTTCGCCGTCGCCTGCGGCATGGAGTACCTGCACGCGGCCGCCGCGGGCCCCGGCCTGGACGCGAGTGTGGTCGTGCCCAGGCTGACCCTCTGTCTGGCCAAGGGCGCCACCGGCCCCGAGACCCGGGCGAAGCTGCGTGCGGTGCGCCGAGTGTGGACGCGGACGGCCAACGAGCGGTTCGCGGCGAACGTGGACGTACCACGCCTGTACGTCCAGGAGCCGCGGGGTGGCACGGCCACTCCCCCGGATCGGCGGCGGCCTCGCACGGCGGGCTTGGAGACCGAGGCACTCGCCCTGCTGGAGCGGCTGGAGCGACTGGGCGGAGCGCTCGCGGTCGTCGAGCGTGGCCTGGGCGGCACACAGCTCGGCCGACGCTTCGAGAACCGGCCGCCGCCCCGGCCGCACCTGGGCTCCGCCGTCCTGCGGGCCCGCCAGACCGAGCAACTGGCCAAGCTGCGCGCCTGGCGCGTCGAGGCCGCCGTCGACGAAGCCCTGGTACGGCTGGGGAAGGCCGCGCAGAGCGACGACAACGTTCTTCACCCCATGAAGGAGGCCCTGGCGGCCAGGGCCACGGTGGGCGAGGTCAGCGCCGTACTGCGCACCGCCTGGGGCCCGCACCCGCAGGCCACCCTCCACTGACCCCCGGCGACCGGCCGCTACGCCCGCTCGTGCTCGTGCGTCCGCAGCCGGGTGGAGTGGTCGGAGAGGGCGGTGGCGCCGTTCAGCTTGCGGGCGACGCCCGGCTCGCGTGCCGCGACCACCCCGGCGGTCCCGTCGGCCGCCGGGGGCACGGGTCCGCCGGAGGCCACCGGAACACCTTCCCGGGCCGGCAGGGCACCGATCCCGGCCGCCCGGCCACGCCGGTAGCGCGGCGGCACGAAGGCCTCGGCCCAGCGCGGGGCGCGGGGCGTGAAGCGGGGCATGAGGAGCAGGAGGAGCCCGATGGCGCTCAAGAACACCACGCCCAGCACGATCCACATCGACGCCGAGTTGACCGAGTACGCGAGCGCTCCGAACGCGATCAGGGCCGACCAGAAGTACATGATCAGCACCGCGCGGCTGTGCGAGTGGCCGATCTCCAGGAGGCGGTGGTGCAGGTGGCCGCGGTCGGCGGCGAACGGCGACTGGCCGCGCCAGGTGCGGCGCACGATCGCGAGGATCAGGTCGGCGGCCGGGATCGCGATGATCGTCAGGGGGAGGAGGAGCGGGATGTAGACCGGGACCGTCTGGTGCACCGCAGCCTTCTCCGAACCCGCGAACAGCTTCAGCGCGTCCGGGTCGACCTGGCCGGTGATGGAGATCGCGCCCGCCGCCAGGACCAGGCCGATGAGCATCGAGCCGGAGTCGCCCATGAAGATCCGCGCCGGGTGCATGTTGTGCGGCAGGAAGCCCAGGCACATGCCCATCAGGATCGCCGCGAACAGCGTGGCCGGAGCGGCGGCCTCGATGCCGTACGACACCCAGACCCGGTAGGCGTAGAGGAAGAACGCGGCCGAGGCGATGCAGACCATGCCGGCCGCGAGGCCGTCCAGTCCGTCGACGAAGTTGACCGCGTTGATGGTGATGACGACCAGGGCGACGGTGAGCAGGGTGCCCTGCCACTGGGTCAGCGCCACGTTGCCGAGGCCCGGGATCGGCAGCCACAGGATCGTCAGACCCTGCATGACCATGACGCCGGCGGCGATCATCTGGCCGCCCAGCTTGATCAGGGCGTCGATCTCGAACTTGTCGTCCAGGACGCCGATCAGCCAGATGAGCGCCGCTCCGGAGAGCAGCGCCCGCGGTTCGTTGGAGTTCTCGAAGACACTACTGAGGTTCGTGAGGTGGTCGGCGACCAGCAACCCCGCACACAGGCCGAAGAACATCGCGATCCCGCCGAGCCGCGGAGTGGGCTCCCGGTGCACGTCACGTGCCCGGATCTCCGGCATCGCTCCGGCCACGATCGCGAACTTACGTACCGGCCCTGTCAGCAGATACGTCACCGCGGCCGTGATGCAGAGCGTCAGCAGGTATTCACGCACGGGCTTCCCCACAAGTCTCGCTGGCCATCTCAGCCCCACACCCTAGCGACGTACACACACACGACGCATATGTGTGGGGACTTCCGGGTAGCGACGATGGTTGCATGCGTGGCTGTGTATGCGGGTGCGTCTACCCCGCCTCAGCCGGGATACGGCGGAAATCTACCGGCCAGCTCCCGCACTTCTTCACGAGCCTTCGGACTTTCGGTCTCCTCCCTGAGCACGCCCCCGACCAGCGCGGCCAGCCACACCATCTCCTCCTCCCCCATGCCCTGCGTGGTCACGGCCGCCGTGCCCAGGCGCAGGCCACGGGCGTCGCCGTGCGGCAGCGCGCAGCAGTCCAGCACGATCCCGGCCGCCGCGAGCCGCCCACGCGCCGTGCGGCCGTCTACGCCGAGCGGAGCCGGGTCGGCGGTGATGAGGTGGGTGTCGGTGCCGCCCGTGGTGACGACCAGTCCCTCCGCCGCCAGCCCGGCCGCCAGGGTTCTCGCGTTGGCGACCACCTGATGGGCGTACGCTGCGAACTCCGGTGTTGCCGCCTCACCGAACGCCACGGCCTTGGCGGCGATGGCGTGCATCTGGGCGCCGCCCTGGGTGAAGGGGAAAACGGCGCGATCGACGCGCTCGGCGAGGTCCGCGCCGCACAGGATCATGCCGCCGCGTGGGCCTCTGAGCACCTTGTGGGTAGTGGCGCACACCACATCGGCGAACGGCACCGGGCTCGGCGCCGCTCCCCCGGCGACGAGCCCCATCGGGTGGGCGGCGTCGGCGATGAGGTACGCCCCGACCTCGTCGGCGAGCTCGCGGAAGAAGGCGTAGTCGATGTGGCGCGGGTAGGCGATGGACCCGCACACGATCGCCTTGGGCCGGTGCCCCCGGGCCAGGGTGCGCACCTGGTCGTGGTCGATGAGCCCGGTCTCCGCGTCGACGCCGTAGGGGACGAAGTCGAACCAGCGGCCGGAGAAGTTGGCCGGCGAGCCGTGCGTGAGGTGGCCGCCGTACGGCAGTCCGAGGGCGAGGACGGTGTCGCCGGGGCGCAGCAGGGCGGCGTACGCGGCGAGGACGGCCGAGGAGCCGGAGTGGGACTGCACATTGGCGTGCTCGGCCCCGAAGAGCGTCTTGGCGCGTTCCACGGCGAGCCGTTCGGCGACGTCGACCATCTCGCACCCGCCGTGGTGCCGGGCGCCCGGGTAGCCCTCCGCGTACTTGTTGGCCAGCGGCGATCCGAGGGCCGCCAGCACCGCGGGGGACGTGAAGTTCTCGGCGGCGATGAGCTGGAGCGTCGTCGACTGCCGGTCCAGCTCACCGAGCAGGATGTCGGCGAGCTGCGGGTCCTGGCCGCGCAGGACATCGGCCGCGAGGGTACGGGTGACCGCCATGGTGGGCTCCGGGCGTGCGACGCTTCTGATGGCCCGCTCGCCTGCGGGGTGCCCGGGGCACCGGCGCACCCCTTCAGCTCACGAGCCGTGGTGACGTACGTCCAATGTAGGCCCGGGGCGGCAGGGGCGCCCGGTTGTTACGCCCTCGCGGGTACTCCGGTGAGCGCTGTGACGACCGGATCCAGCGCCTGGTGTATCTCGTCCCCGATCGACCGGAAGAACGTCAGGGGCGCCCCGTACGGGTCGTACACCTCGTCCGCCTCCGCCGTCGGAGCCAGGAGCCACCCGCGTAGAGCCGCGGCCGCGCGGACCAGGGCGCGTGCGCGGAACACCACGCCGTCCTCCAGGGGAGGCAGCGTCGCGGGGTCTATCGCCTTCACCAGGCGGGTGAACTCCTTGAGGGTGAAGGTGCGCAGGCCCGCGGAATGGCCCATGGAGATGACCTGGGCGCGATGGTCGCGGGTGGCCGTGAGGACCAGGTCGGCACGGATGACGTGCTCGTCGAGGAGCTCGCGGCCGACGAAGCCGGAGGCGTCCGCGCCGAAGTCGGCGAGGACGGTCTCCGCGTTGGATTCCATGGGCGCGCCCTCGTGGCCCCAGGTGCCCGCGCTCTCCACGATCAGCCCGCCGCCGAGCACACCGAGGCGCTGCGTCACGAAATGACGGGTCAGCCGCTCGGTGATCGGTGAGCGGCACACATTGCCGGTGCTGACGTGGAGGATGCGGAAGCTGTCGCGCGGGAGTCCGACGAATGTCGTGGTGATCTCCGCCGCGCTTTCCCCGTTGCCTATGCCACGCCCCGCGTTGGGGGCTGTCAATTCGCCACCTCAAGGTCGGGTACGACCTTCCGCAGCTCCTCCGCCGAGATGGCGCCGGCGCGCAGCAGGAGCGGGATCTCGCGGGTGACGTCGACGATCGACGACGGGACGTTGCCGGGGGTCGGGCCGCCGTCCAGGTAGACGGAGACCGAGTCGCCGAGCATCTCCTGCGCGGAGTCGCAGTCCTCCGGCGCAGGGTGCCCCGTGAGGTTGGCCGACGACACCGCCATCGGGCCGACCTCCGTGAGCAGCTCGATGGCGACCGGGTGCAGTGGCATGCGCACGGCAACCGTGCCCCGGGTGTCGCCCAGGTCCCACTGCAGCGACGGCTGGTGCTTGGCCACCAGGGTCAGCGCGCCCGGCCAGAACGCGTCGACCAGCTCCCAGGCCAGCTCGGAGAAGTCGGTGACGAGACCGTGGAGCGTGTTCGGGGAGCCGATCAGGACCGGTGTGGGCATGTTGCGGCCCCGTCCCTTGGCCTCCAGCAGATCGCCTACGGCCTCCTTGGCGAACGCGTCGGCGCCGATGCCGTACACCGTGTCGGTCGGGAGGACCACGAGCTCGCCCCGGCGGACGGCGGACGCGGCTTCGCGCAGGCCCGTCGTACGGTCCGTCGCGTCGTTTGTGTCGTATCGCCGTGCCATGTCTAGCGGGCCTCCTCGTACACGAAGTACACGTACTGCGGGATCGAAGTCTGCGGGGCGGTCACGGCAGCGCCTTGCGGGCGGTCGCGAACCTGGGACGGTTGTTGAGGTCGGGATGGTCGGCCGCGTCGGCCCAGCCCCGCTCCTCGGTGAAGATCCACGGCACCTGCCCGCCCTGGGTGTCGGCGTGCTCGATGACGACGACCCCGCCGGGGCGCAGGAGACGGTGTGCGGTCCGCTCCAGGCCACGGATGAGGTCGAGCCCGTCCTCACCGGAGAACAGGGCGAGTTCGGGATCGTAGTCCCGCGCCTCGGGAGCCACGTACTCCCATTCGGTCAGCGGGATGTAGGGCGGGTTGGAGATGACCAGGTCGACCTGGCCGTCGAGGTCGGGGAAGGCGTCCAGGGCGTTGCCCTGCCGCAGGTCGACCCTGGACCCCTCCACGTTCTTGCGCGTCCACTGCAGGGCGTCCTCGGACAGCTCCACGGCGTGCACGCGGGAGCGCGGGACCTCCTGGGCGAGGGCGAGCGCGATGGCGCCGGAGCCGGTGCACAGGTCGACGATGCAGGGCTCGACGACGTCCATCGCGCGCACGGCGTCTATGGCCCAGCCGACCACCGACTCGGTCTCGGGGCGGGGCACGAACACGCCCGGCCCCACCTGGAGTTCGAGGTACCGGAAGTAGGCCCGCCCGGTGATGTGCTGCAACGGCTCGCGCTGTTCGCGGCGGGCGATGACCTCCCAGTAGCGGGCGTCGAAGTCCGCGTCCTGCACGGAGTGCAGCTCGCCCCGCTTCACGCCGTGCACGAACGCGGCGAGCTCCTCCGCGTCGTTGCGCGGCGAGGGCACGCCGGCGTCGGCCAGCCGCTGGGTGGCCTGGGCTACCTCAGCGAGCAGCACGCTGCGGGGGCTTGAGGGTCGCCCCCCAAATGTTGGCTGCACGCATGTCCTCCGGTACTTGCTCGTACGTCCCTTACGCGGCTGCGAGCTTGGCGGCCGAGTCCGCGTCGACGCAGGCCTGGATCACCGAGTCGAGGTCGCCGTCCAGGACCTGGTCCAAGTTGTACGCCTTGAAGCCGACACGGTGGTCCGAGATGCGATTCTCCGGGAAGTTGTAGGTGCGGATCTTCTCGGAGCGGTCGACGGTGCGGACCTGGCTGCGGCGGGCGTCGGCGGCCTCCTTCTCCGCCTCCTCCTGCGCCGCGGCGAGCAGCCTGGAGCGCAGGATACGCATCGCCTGCTCCTTGTTCTGCAGCTGGCTCTTCTCGTTCTGGCAGGAGGCGACGACTCCGGTGGGGATGTGCGTGATGCGCACGGCGGAGTCGGTGGTGTTGACGGACTGGCCACCCGGGCCGGACGACCGGTACACGTCGATGCGCAGGTCGTTCGGGTTGATCTCGACGTCGATCTCCTCGGCCTCCGGCGTGACCAGCACTCCGGCCGCGGAGGTGTGGATACGGCCCTGGGACTCGGTCGCCGGCACCCGCTGCACGCGGTGCACACCGCCCTCGTACTTCAGGCGGGCCCAGACGCCCTGCCCGGGCTCGGTGGCGCCCTGGCCGCCCTTGGTCTTCACGGCGACCTGGACGTCCTTGTAGCCGCCCAGCTCGGACTCGGTGGAGTCGATGATCTCGGTCTTCCAGCCGACGCGCTCGGCGTACCGGAGATACATGCGCAGCAGGTCACCCGCGAAGAGCGCGGACTCGTCACCGCCGGCCCCGGCCTTGATCTCCAGAATGACGTCCTTGTCGTCACTCGGGTCACGCGGGACCAGCAGCAGGCGCAGCTTCTCGGTGAGCACCTCGCGCTGCTTCTCCAGGTCCTTGACCTCGGCGGCGAAGTCCGGGTCGTCGGCGGCGAATTCCTTCGCCGTCTCGATGTCGTCGCCGGTCTGCTTCCAGGAGCGGTACGTGGCGACGATCGGGGTGAGCTCGGCGTAGCGCTTGTTCAGCTTGCGCGCGTTCGCCTGGTCGGCATGGACCGACGGGTCGGCGAGCTTCGTCTCCAGGTCGGCGTGCTCAGCGACCAGGTCCTCGACGGCCTCGAACATCTTGGGCTCCTGTGTGGGTACGTCTGTGAAGGGCGGGCGACCAAAAACGCCGGTCCCGGCACGCCTGTGAAAGGGCGCGACCGTGGACCGGCGAAATGGGGCTCGCTACTTCTTGGAGCCGGCGGCCTTGCCGAAGCGGGCCTCGAAGCGGGCCACACGGCCACCGGTGTCGAGGATCTTCTGCTTGCCCGTGTAGAACGGGTGGCACTCGGAGCAGACCTCGGCACGGATGGTGCCGCTCTCGATCGTGCTACGGGTGGTGAACGACGCGCCACAGGTGCAGCTGACCTGCGTCTCGACGTACGCGGGGTGGATGTCGCGCTTCAAGGTGTCTCCTAGTTTCGGGAGGGCACCGGGTCGCCACCGCGGGATGCGGGAGCGTGAACCGGGGCCGACGTACCAGTCTGCCAGGACTGGGGCCATCCCCCAAAACCGGGGGTTGGCGTCAGGTATTCCCCGCGGGCCCTCAGCCGGCGTTGACGACACCCTTGGCATCACCGGTCGCGGTGCCTTCGGTCGCCGCCTTCGGGATCGCCCTGTCCGCCTTCAGGGCGTCCCACACCAGCTGGGCCTTGGTCTTCGCCACGATCACGCGGTTCGGGTCCGCCGGGTCGTACTGGACCGGCATCGTGACCATGTTCATGTTCTTGGAACTGATGCCCTTGAGGCCGCCCGCGAAGGACATGAGCCTGTTGACCGAGCCGAGGTCGGAGTCGGTGGTGACCGTCTTGGTGGCGGTGTTGGCCAGGTCGTACAGCCGCTTGGGGTTGCCGAACAGGTTGATGTCCTTGACCTGGTTGATCAGCGCCTTGATGAAGGCCTGCTGGAGCTGGATACGGCCGAGGTCGGAGCCGTCGCCGACGCCGTGCCGGGTGCGGACCAGGCCGAGCGCCTGCTTGCCGGTGAGCTGGTGGGTGCCGGCCTTGAGGTCGAGGTGGCTGTCGGGGTCGTTGATGTTCTTGGTGGTGGTGACCTCGACGCCGCCGAGCTCGTCGATGAGCTTCTGGAAGCCGGCGAAGTCGACCTCCAGGTAGTGGTCCATGCGGACACCGCTGAACGACTCGACGGTCTTCACCGCGCAGGCGGCACCGCCCGTGGAGTACGACTCGTTGAACATCACGCCCGACGCCGCCCGGTGCGTCCTGCCGTTGGTGTCGGTGCACTCGGGGCGGTCGATCAGGGTGTCGCGCGGAATGGAGACCACGCTGGCCTTCTTGTGGCCCTCGTAGACGTGCACGATCATCGCCGTGTCCGAGCGGGCACTGCCGTCGTCGGTGCCTCCGCCGAGCTTCTTGTTGCCGCCGGAGCGGGTGTCCGAGCCGAGGACGAGGATGTTCTCCGAGCCGTTGTCGACCTTCTGCGGCCGGTCGGTGCCGAGGGCCTGGTCGATGTCCACGCTCTTGATGTTGCCGTTGAGCTTGAAGTACAGGTACCCGGCTCCGGTCCCGCCCAGGACAACGATACCGGCGGCCGTCCAGGCCATGATCATCAGGCCCTTGCGTTTGTCGCGGGGCTTGCGGCGGCGGCCCTTGGCCCGATTGCGTGGACCTGCGGTGCCGGTGTCACCCGGTATGCCGGGTTCCGGCGTGCTCTCGGCGGACATGTGCTCCTCGGTTCTCGTCCGATCGGTTACCCCCTGCGGTCAGGGTCAGGCGTGGCCATTTGGCCCGTACCACACCATCGTCGCCCCGTCCGGTCAGACGGGGAAACTCGGAGAAGGGTTGCACAACGGACCATGCCCACCGCCGAGGAGCGGTGGGCATGGTCCGGGCTCGGCGATACCGGGTATACCCGTCTCACCTGCGGTTTCAGCCGAAGATGTCGTACTGCTTGAAATCGGTGCCGACGGACTTCGGTGTGCTGAAGATCTCGCTCGTGGCCTTTCCGGTGCCCGGATACAGGTAAAGCGTGCCGGAGGAGTTGCGGGCCAGGAAGTCGGCCTTGCCGTCGCCGGTGACGTCACCGACGGCGTCGAAGCCGTTGTAGCTCGCCCAGGTGCGCACCTTGATCCGGGTGGAGAAGGCGCCGGTGCCGGACTTGCCGGTGCCCTCGTACAGGTACACGTAGCCGGTGCTGCTCTGGCGCGCGATCAGGTCGGTCTTGCCGTCACCGGTGAAGTCGCCGTGCCCGCGCAGGGAGTTGTACTGGTTCCAGCCGGAGCCGACCTTCACCCTGGTCCCGAACGTGCCGTTGCCCTGGCCCGGGTAGATCCACAGGTAGCCGCCGGAGTCGACCGAGAGCAGGTCGGGCAGGTAGTCGCCGGTGACGTCACCCGGGGTGACGATGCGGGTGCGGGTCGCCCAGTTGTCGGCGATCTGCTTGGTGGCCCAACTGCCGCTGGACTGCACGTAGTGCGCCCAGAACATGTCGCCGTCGGAGCTGCGCCGGTACACCAGGTCCTGGTAGCCGTCCCGGTCGAGGTCGGTCTGCAGGACGACGTTCACGCCGTTCCAGTCGCCCCAGGACTCACGCGCGGCGAACGACGTGCCGTTGGAGTTCTTCGAGTAACCGGTCTTCGTGGAGGCGTTGCGCAGCCACAGGTCGGCCCGGTGGTCACCGCTGACGTTGGTGTCGTCGACCCGCGGGTAGGCGGCCCCGACATAGCTGCTGACCTTGGAGAACACGCTGTACGCGCCCTCGGCGACACAGTCCTGCACGCCCCAGGACACCACACCGACGATCCGCCCGTTCACGACGAGCGGCCCGCCGGAGTCGCCGTTGCAGGCGGAGGTGGTGCCACTGTCGCTGCCGCTGGCCGGGTTGCCCGCGCAGACCATGTGGCCCTTGATGAACTCGGTGCCGTAGTAGCCGGTGCAGGTGCTGTCGGACTGGACGGGCAGCGTGGCCGTCTTCAGCGTCTGGGAGACGTCCTGGGTGGTGGAGCTGGTACGGCCCCAGCCGTAGACCTTGGCGCTCGTCCCGGCCGCGTACGAGGCGGTGTCACCGGACGTCGTCATGCGGATCGGCGTCGCCTTGACCGCGTTCGCCAGCGTGATGACGGCGATGTCGTTGTCGATCGTCGTCGCGTTGTACGACGGGTGGTTCCACTGCCGGTGCGGCAGGGTGACGGTACCGCCGTGCAGGTCGGTGTTGCCGGCGTCGTCGGTGGTCGGCAGCTGGGCGGTGCCGGTGACGACGGCGCCGTAGTTGTACCAGTCGTAGCCCTTGACGCAGTGCGCGGCGGTCAGGATCTTCGTCGGCGCGACGACGGCGCCCCCGCAGAAGAAGCCGATGTCGTCGGCCTCGTCGGTGGTGCCCTTGTCGTCGTAGTACCAGAGCTGCGCCATCCAGGGCGCGGAGGTGATGCCGGTGGTGGTGCCGCCGATGACCATGGGGCTCACCGTGGAGTCACCGGAGGAGCTGCTGGTGCCGGAGCTGTACGTCGACTTCTGCGACGTCTCCCCCGCGACGTCGTCGCCGGCGACTGCCCCCTCGACACGCCGCTCCAGCTCGGCCAGGGAGACCGAACTGGTGGCGGGCTTCACGGTGGGCTTCGGCTGCGCGGTGGCGGCCCCCGCGGACGAGGTCAGCAGCGCGGCGGCGACGGCCGCGGCGACACCGGCGGCGGCGACGGGCAGCCCGATACGTATCCGGCGTCTGTGACGACCGCTGCCGGACGGAGTGGTGGTCAAGAAGGTCCCCCCAGGGATGCATGAGTAGGAAGGGGCACACTGATGCGCCCGTCCCTATCAGCGCCGAAAGGCCGCCCCCCGTCACTGTCTGACGGGGGGCGGCCTTTCGCTGATCGCTTCTGATCAGTCGCCGTTGCCGGGGGTCGGCGTCGTCTTCTGGATCTGCATCAGGAACTCGACGTTCGACTTCGTCTGCTTCATCTTGTCGAGCAGCAGCTCGATCGCCTGCTGCTGGTCGAGCGCGTGCAGCACCCGACGCAGCTTCCAGACGACGGCCAGCTCCTCGCTGCCGAGCAGGATCTCTTCCTTACGGGTACCGGACGCGTCCACGTCCACCGCCGGGAAGATGCGCTTGTCGGCGAGCTTCCGGTCGAGCTTGAGCTCGGCGTTGCCGGTGCCCTTGAACTCCTCGAAGATGACCTCGTCCATGCGGGACCCGGTGTCCACCAGAGCGGTGGCGAGGATGGTCAGCGAGCCGCCGTCCTCGATGTTGCGGGCCGCACCGAAGAAGCGCTTCGGCGGGTACAGGGCGGTCGAGTCGACACCACCGGACAGGATGCGGCCGGAGGCCGGGGCGGCGAGGTTGTACGCACGGCCCAGACGCGTGATCGAGTCGAGCAGTACGACGACGTCGTGGCCCAGCTCCACCAGACGCTTGGCGCGCTCGATGGCGAGCTCGGCGACCGTGGTGTGGTCCTCGGCCGGGCGGTCGAAGGTCGAGGAGATGACCTCGCCCTTGACCGACCGCTGCATGTCGGTGACCTCTTCCGGACGCTCGTCGACGAGGACGACCATCAGGTGGCACTCGGGGTTGTTGTGCGTGATCGCGTTGGCGATCGCCTGCATGATCATGGTCTTGCCGGTCTTCGGCGGGGCCACGATCAGACCACGCTGGCCCTTACCGATCGGCGCGACGAGGTCGATGATGCGGGTGGTGAGGATGCCCGGGTCGGTCTCCAGGCGGAGCCGGTCCTGCGGGTACAGCGGCGTCAGCTTGTTGAACTCCGGTCGCCCGCGCCCGGATTCGGGCGCCATGCCGTTGACGGAGTCGAGGCGGACCAGCGCGTTGAACTTCTCGCGGCGCTCGCCTTCCTTCGGCTGACGGACCGCACCGGTGAGGTGGTCGCCCTTGCGCAGGCCGTTCTTGCGGACCTGGGCGAGGGAGACGTACACGTCGTTCGGACCGGGCAGGTAGCCCGACGTACGGATGAAGGCGTAGTTGTCGAGGATGTCCAGGATGCCCGCGACGGGGATCAGGACATCGTCCTCGGCGAGCTGCGGCTCCTGCACGTCGTCGCGGCCACGGCGGCCCCGGCGGTCGCGGTAGCGCCCGCGACGGCCACGACGGCCGCCCTCGAAGTCGTCGTCGTCCTGCGGGCCGTTGTCGCGCTGGCGGTCCTGACGGCCGCCGCCCTGCTGGCCCTGCTGACGGTCCTGCTGGCGGTCCTGACGACCGCCGCCCTGCTGGTCGTCGCCCTTGCGACGGTCACCGCGGTCACCGCGGTCACGGTCGCGGCCGCGCTCACGGCGGTCACGACGACGACCCTCGCCGCCGTCGGCGTCACCCTTGGCGTCGCCCTGCTGGGCCTGCGACTGCGCGGGCGTCTCGGCCTTCGGCTCGCTCTTGGCCTCGGCGGCGACCGTCTCGGGGGCGCCCGCCTCGGCGGTGGCGCGGCGACGGCGGCGCTCGGCCGGCGCGTCGTCGCTGGCCGGCTGGCCGGGAATCTCGATCTGCTGCTGGGCCACGGCCTTCTCGGCGGGGGCCTCAGCCGCCTTCTCCGCCTTCTTCTCGGCGTCTTCGCCGGTACGAGCCTTGGAGGTGGCGCGGCGCTTGGGCTTGGTCTCGGTGGCGTCCCCGGCGGCGGAAGACCCTGCCTTCGGAGCCGCGGCACCTCCCCCGGCCTGCGCCTCCTTGATGACCTCGATCAGCTGGCTCTTGCGCATGCGCGCGGTGCCCCTGATGCCGAGGCCGGATGCGACCTGCTGCAGCTCTGCCAGCACCATGCCCTCAAGGCCGGTACCGCGGCGCCGCCGGGAGCCTGCACCGGTGGCAGGCGCGGAGGCGTCCGTGGCGGGCGCGGCAGCGGTCTCCTCGACACGTGCGCCCATCAGATCGGTGGTGTCGCTCACGAAGGGTCCTTCCCTGGAGCGGACGTCGGCCTGTCTGGCTCGGCGACCGGTTGTGCTGTCCGGCTTCGGTCCCTGGTGTGTGGACCGTGCCGGGGCGGTGGTCCGCCAAAGTGGCGGAGGAAATATCTGGTGATGGCGCTTCCCAAAACCGTGGCACTGAGTGTCGGTGTCACTCGGCTCGGTCGCGCCGGTTCCGGAGCGTGCCCGGCAAGTCGCTCAGTGCTCGTGTACGAGGTACTGCCCGCGTACGTCGTACGGAACACAGTTCGGCTTGGGAGGCTCCCGGAAGAATGTCTGTCCCGGACGGGGACAACAAGCACCTCGCCATGGTGGGGTCGGGTGCAGACTTGAGGTTAACACTACCGGATCCAACAAACATTCCCCCTCTCGAAATCCGGCAACCGTGTGTCAGGGCGCAAGCGGCAGCACGCTCGCTCCCTGGGCGTCGAGGTCGAGCCGGTTCGCGGCCCACCCCTCGCCTGCCAGATGGGCGACCTTGTCGGCGCTGTCCTCGTCGGCCAGTGCCAGCACAGTGGGTCCCGCGCCGGAGATGACCGCCGGGACTCCGTCGGCCCGCAGCCGCTCCACCAGTGCCGCGCTCTCGGGCATGGCGGGCGCGCGGTACTCCTGGTGGAGACGGTCCTCGGTGGCGGGCAGCAGCAGTTCGGGGCGCCTGGTCATGGCCTCGACGAGCAGGGCGGCGCGGCCCGCGTTGGTGGCGGCGTCAACGTGCGGAACGCTGCGCGGGAGCAGGCCGCGCGCGGTCTCGGTGAGGACCGGCTTTCCGGGCACGAAAACCACCGGAACGATGGAATCGGCTGGATCCATCCTGATCGCCCGCGCGGCACCCGCCTCCATCCAGGAGAGGGTGAACCCGCCGAGCAGACAGGCCGCGACGTTGTCGGGGTGGCCCTCGATCTCGGTGGCGAGTTCGAGCAGGGCCGTGTCGTCGAGCCTGGCCTCGCCGCCTATGGTCACGGCGCGTGCGGCGACGATGCCGGCGCAGATGGCGGCCGACGAGGAGCCGAGGCCCCGGCCGTGCGGGATGCGGTTGGCGCAGACGATCTCCAGTCCGCGCGGCTGGCCGCCCAGCAGGTCGAAGGCGGTGCGCAGGGAGCGTACGAGAAGGTGCTTTTCGTCACGCGGCAGCGTCTCGCTGCCCTCACCCGCGATGTCGATGTGCAGCCCTGAGTCGGCCACCCGGACGACGACGTCGTCGTAGAGCCCCAGCGACAGGCCGAGGGCGTCGAAGCCCGGGCCGAGGTTGGCGCTGGTGGCGGGGACGCGCACCCGGACGGCGGCGGCGCGGAACGCTGGACCGGCCATCTCTCGATGACTCTCCTTGAGCTGCGGTGATTGTCGAAGACATTCGATGACGTACGACGGACCCTGGAGCCGCGTCCGGCCGTGTGGCCGGTGGCGTACCCCTGCCGCTTGCGGGCCGCGGAGACGACGCGGCCACGTGCCCCATGCGGAGGCATATGCGGCGGGCGGGTTCAGTACAGCCTATCGAAGGTAGGTTCTGTGGCGACATAGGGCGCACAGGAGGCGCACGATGCGTGTCGTAAGCCCCCTGTGCACCCCCCGTCTGCAAGCTCCCCAGGTGGGCGCCCTCTTACTCGCGTTCGCGAGC
Source organism: Streptomyces sp. HD (assembly GCF_028369295.1). Taxonomy (GTDB): domain Bacteria; phylum Actinomycetota; class Actinomycetes; order Streptomycetales; family Streptomycetaceae; genus Streptomyces. The sequence continues at coordinate 164,433 of NZ_JAQMYP010000012.1, read as the reverse complement.
CCTCTGCGACGGGTTGTGGGCGCCCTACGCCAGGGTGTGGGCCCGCTTACGCCAGCCCGAGCCGCTCGGCGGCCGTGGCCGCGTCGACCGGCACGGTGACGGGCTGCGGGGCGCCGGCGACGGCCCAGTCGGGGTCCTTGAGGCCGTTGCCGGTGACGGTGCACACGATCGTCTGGCCCGGGTCGACCTTGCCCTGCTCGGCGGCCTTCAGCAGACCGGCGACCGACGCGGCGGAGGCGGGCTCCACGAAGACGCCCTCCTGAGCGGCCAACAGCCGGTAGGCGCGCAGGATTTCACGGTCCGTCACCTCGTCGATGAACCCGCCGGACTCGTCGCGCGCGGCGAGCGCGTACTGCCAGGACGCCGGGTTGCCGATACGGATGGCGGTGGCGATGGTCGACGGGTCCTTGACGACCTCGCCGCGCACGATGGGCGCGGAGCCGGAGGCCTGGAAGCCCCACATGCGCGGGGTCCGGGTCGAGACACTGTCGGCGGCGTACTCCTTGTACCCCTTCCAGTACGCGGTGATGTTGCCCGCGTTGCCCACCGGAAGGACGTGGATGTCCGGGGCGTCGCCGAGCATGTCCACGATCTCGAAGGCGGCCGTCTTCTGCCCCTCGATGCGCACCGGGTTGACCGAATTGACCAGCGCCACGGGGTAGTTGTCGCTCAGGTCACGGGCGAGCGTGAGGCAGTCGTCGAAGTTGCCGTCGACCTGGAGGATCTTCGCGCCGTGCACGAGGGCCTGGCCCATCTTGCCGAGCGCGATCTTGCCCTGCGGGACGAGAACGGCCGAAACCATGCCCGCGCGCACGGCGTAGGCGGCGGCGGAGGCGGAGGTGTTACCGGTGGAGGCACAAATAACGGCCTTCGCCCCCTCCTCCTTGGCCTTGCTGATGGCCATGGTCATACCGCGGTCCTTGAAGGACCCGGTCGGGTTCGCACCCTCCACCTTGAGGTGGACCTCGCAGCCCGTGCGCTCGGAGAGCACCTGCGCGGGCACGAGGGGCGTGCCGCCCTCGCGGAGCGTCACGACCGGCGTGGTGTCGGAGACGGGCAACCGATCCCGGTACTCCTCGATGATTCCGCGCCACTGGTGGGTCATTGCTGGTTACTCTCCTTCAACCCGCATGATGCTGGCGACACCCCGCACGGTGTCGAGCTTGCGCAGCGCCTCGACGGTCCCGACGAGGGCCGCGTCGGACGCACGGTGGGTGACGACGACGAGGGAGGCCTCGCCGTCCTTGCCTTGCTGGCGAACCGTATCGATCGACACACCGTGCTCGGCGAACACGGTCGCCACCTGGGCGAGAACACCCGGTTTGTCCGCCACGTCGAGGCTGATGTGATAGCGCGTGACGACGTCACCCATCGGCGAGACGGGCAGGGCGGCATACGCCGACTCGCCGGGCCCCGTTGCCCCGCTGAGCCGGTTGCGGCAGACGGCGACGAGGTCGCCGAGTACGGCCGAGGCGGTCGGGGAACCACCCGCGCCCGGGCCGTAGAACATGAGCTGCCCGGAGGCGTCCGACTCCACGAACACGGCGTTGTAGGCGCCGCGCACGGAGGCGAGCGGGTGGGTCAGCGGGATCATCGCCGGGTGCACTCGCGCGGTGACCGACTGGCCGTCCGCGGCCCGCTCGCAGATGGCGAGCAGCTTGATGGTGCAGCCCATCTCCTTGGCGGAGGCGAAGTCGGCCGAGGTCACCTCGGTCATGCCCTCGCGGTAGACGTCGTCGAGACGCACCCGCGTGTGGAAGGCGATACCGGCGAGGATGGCGGCCTTGGCGGCGGCGTCGAACCCCTCGACGTCGGCGGTGGGGTCGGCTTCCGCGTATCCCAGGGCGGTGGCCTCGTCGAGGGCCTCCTGATACCCCGCCCCCGTGGAGTCCATCTTGTCGAGGATGAAGTTGGTGGTCCCGTTGACGATGCCGAGCACCCGGTTGACCTTGTCGCCGGCCAGGGACTCGCGCAGCGGCCGGATCAGCGGGATGGCACCGGCGACGGCGGCCTCGTAGTAGAGGTCCTTGCTGTTCGCCTCGGCCGCGGCGTGCAGCGCGGCCCCGTCCTGGGCGAGGAGCGCCTTGTTGGCGGAGACGACGGAAGCACCGTGTTCGAAGGCGGCGGTGATAAGGGCACGGGCGGGCTCGATGCCGCCGATGACCTCGACCACGACATCAATGTCGCCGCGTTTGACGAGGGCGGTGGCATCGGTGGTGATGAGCGCGGGGTCGATGCCCTCACGAACCTTGGAGGGCCGCCGTACGGCCACCCCCGCGAGCTCCACGGGGGCGCCGATCCTGGCGGCGAGGTCGTCGGCGTGCGTCGTCATGATGCGCGCCACCTCTGAGCCAACAACCCCACAGCCCAGCAGCGCCACCTTCAGCGGACGCGTACGCATCATCCGACCTCGTTTCCTCATACCGTCTACGGTTGCACCAGTCTCACTCACCGGACGGGAGTTTCTGCCCTTCGTCCGGATCGTGAGACATCGATTTCATTTGTACAGGGGTGGATGACAGGAGATCTTCCGCCCGACCTTTTCCGCCGGATCTTCCACCTCTGGGGTTTTTCTGGATTACCCGACGTCGAGACGCAGGAGGTCCTCCTCCGTCTCACGCCGGACGATCACCCGGGACTCGCCGTCCTGCACGGCGACGACGGGCGGCCGGAGCACATGGTTGTAGTTGCTGGCCATGGACCTGCAGTAGGCGCCCGTGGCCGGTACGGCGATCAGGTCACCCGGTGCCAGGTCGGAGGGCAGGAACGCGTCCTTGACCACGATGTCCCCGCTTTCGCAGTGCTTGCCGACGACACGGGCGAGCATGGGCCCGGCGTCGCTGGTCCGGGAGACGAGGGCGACGCTGTACTCGGCGTCGTACAGGGCCGTACGGATGTTGTCGGACATGCCCCCGTCCACGGAGACGTACGTCCGCAGCCCGTCGAGCGGCTTGATGGTGCCGACCTCGTAGAGCGTGAAGGCGGTGGGCCCGACGATGGCCCGCCCGGGCTCGACGGAGATCCGGGGAGTCCGCAGCCTGGCGGCCTCGCACTCACGGGTGACGATCTCGGTGAGCGCCTTGGCGATCTCGTGGGGTTCACGGGGATCGTCGTCGCTGGTGTACGCGATCCCGAGCCCGCCCCCGAGGTCGATCTCGGGAAGCTCGACGCCGTGCTCGTCGCGGATGTCCTTGAGCAGCCCGACGACACGATGGGCGGCGACCTCGAAGCCGGACATGTCGAAGATCTGCGACCCGATGTGGCTGTGAATCCCGATGAGCTCAAGCCCGTCGAGCTGAAGCGCCCGCCGCACGGCCTCGGCGGCCTGCCCCCCGGCGAGGGGGATGCCGAACTTCTGGTCCTCGTGGGCCGTGGCGATGAACTCGTGGGTGTGTGCCTCCACGCCCACGGTGATACGGATCTGAACCCGCTGCCGCTTGCCGAGCTCCTGCGCGATGTGCGCGACCCGCACGATCTCCTGGAAGGAGTCGAGGACGATCCGTCCGACACCGGCGCCGACGGCCCTGCGGATCTCCTCCGCGGACTTGTTGTTGCCGTGGAAGGCGATGCGGTCGGCGGGCATACCGGCGGAGAGGGCGGTGGCGAGCTCGCCGCCGGAGCAGACGTCGAGATTGAGTCCTTCCTCATGCAGCCACCGCACTACGGCACGCGAGAGGAACGCCTTGCCGGCGTAGAACACATCGGCCTCGGAGCCGAAGGCACCACGCCAGGCCCGCGCCCGGGCGCGGAAGTCGGCCTCGTCGAGGAAGTAGGCCGGGGTGCCGTGCTGTTCGGCGAGGGTCTTCACATCGATACCGCCGACGGTGACGACGCCGTCGGCGTTACGGCCGACCGTCTGGGCCCACACCTTGGGGTCGAGGTCGTTGAGGTCGGCGGGCGGGGCGGAGTAGTGGCCCTCGGGAAGGACGTCGGCGTGACGGGGCCCGGCGGGGTGTGCGGAACGGCTCATTTCTCTTTGGGCTCTCTCAGAGGTGGTCGGGTGCGTCGATACCGAGCAGGGACAGGCCACCGGCCAGCACCGCCCCGGCGGCTTCGGCAAGAGCGAGCCGGGCACGATGGGCGGCCGAGGGTTTCTCCGCACCGCGCGGGAGGACAGCGGGCAGAAACGGCATCACCGCATCGGCGACGCTGACGAGATGCCGGGCGAGCCGATCGGGGCTGCGCTGCGCCGCGGCCTGGGCCAGGACTCGGGGGTGGTCGGCGAGGAGGGTGGCGACGTGGTGTGTTGCGTCCCTGGGCCGGCCGACTTCGTGTGGTGCGGCGCTGGGCTGGGCTGCGTGGTGTCGTCCGTCGCCGGGCTCGGCGACGTCATGTCGTCGCACATCGCCGGGTTCGGCGCCTTCGTTTCGTACGTCCCCGGGTTCGGCGTCGAATCCCAGGTCGGCGGCGTTACGGCTGAGGGCCCGGGTGCGGGCGTGGGCGTAACGGACACGGAAGAGAGGGTTGCTCTCGCGCTGGACGAGGTGCTCGTCGGTGATGCGGGGCCGGTCGTGGGCGGCGGGGTGGAGGAGGGCCCAGCGGGCGGCGTCGCGGCCGAGGGGGAGGGGGTCGACGGGCGCGGGTACCGGGCGGACGCGGAAGTGGAGCAGGGCGGGCAGCGTCCGCTGGGGCTGCGCGGACTGCTCACGCCGCTCCGGCTGCCCGGACTGCCTGGGCTGCTCGGACTCCCCGGGCTGCTCGGGCTGCTCGGGCTGCTCGGGCTGCTCGGGCTGCTCGGACTCCCCGGACTCCCCGGACTCCCCGGGCTGCTCGGGCTGCCTGCGCCGGGCGTCCACACGTACGCCCAGGATGTCGACCCACTCCGGCGCAATCTCGCCCTCGCAGCGGGTGGTGACGGCGGCGCCCTGTGACCGCAGGATCCGGGCGAGGGCGTCCATGACGACGACGGCCCGTACCTCCCGCGGACAGAGCAGCGGCAGGAAGTCCGCGGAGGGACCCTGGGCGTGCCCGTACCGGGGGCCGCGCCGCAGGATCTCCTCGACGAGGGCGGCCGTGGCGATGGCGGTGACGGTGTCGCCGAGGCTGATGTTCAGGAAGCCGGGTCCCGTGACGACGACGTCGGCGACGCCGTCGGTGCCGAGCAGGTGGGCCTGAAGGATCTCGGCGACCTGGTGCGGTGGCCGGCCGGCCGGGCGGGCGAGACGGAGGGCGATGTTGGTGGCGTAGTCGCCACAGCCACCGGGCCCGGGAGGGGCGACCTCGGCACGCTCCGGCACCGGGACATGCAGTTCTCCCGCGTCGACAGCACGACGCACCGCCCACAGGACGGAACGGGAGAGCTCGACGGGGGTCACGGGGACAAGCGTATGGGAGGAGGGGGGTGGGCATGCGAATGGGTTTGGCCGGGGTCCGCGATGTGGACGGCGGGGGCGGTCGCGGTGGGCGGGCGCGGCTCCCGCGGTCGCGGTGGACGGGCGCGGCCCCAGCCGGTCGCGGTAAGCGGGGCGCGGCCCCGCTGCCGACTGTGTGACGGCGGCTGCGGTGCCGGGTGGGTTTTCTCAGTCGCCGCGGCGCCGACCGGAAGAGCCGCGGGCGGGTAAACCGGGACCGCCTGGAGCTCACCGAGAGCCGACCTGGAACTCACCGAGAGCCGACCAGGAACTCACCGGGAGCCGACCAGGAACTCACCGGTTGCTGTCAGCCACCGGTGTGCCCGGCGGCCTCTTCGGCTCCGAAGACGCCGCCGAGGACGGCGTCGCCCTCGCCCCGTCCGTCGCCCGCACGGTCGAGCTCGCTGCTCAGTTCCCTGCTGCGTCCCCCGGCTGTTTCCACGCCCTGTCCCCCACCACTCCGGCCCGCGCTCCGCGCCCGCTCGATCAACCGCCGTACGAGACTGACGAGTTCGGCGGGTTCGAAGGGCTTGGCGAGGAAGGCGTCGACGCCGACGTCGAGGCCGCTGTCGACCTCGTACTGGGTACAGGCGCTGATGATGGCGAGGGGCAGATCGCTGGTACGGGGGTCGGAGCGCAGCCGGGCGGCGGTCCGCAGCCCGTCGAGTCGCGGCATGACCACGTCCAGCGTGACCACATCGGGCCGCACCTGATGAACGACATCGAGACACTCGGCACCATCGGCCGCGGTCACGACCTCAAGCCCCTCAAGCTCAAGATTGACCCTGATCAGCTGCCGGATGACCTTGTTGTCGTCCACAACAAGCACCCGGCCCGACGCGCCTGGCACAACTTGAGAGTAGGTCGGGACCGGCCACCGCGTCCGGGTTTTGCCCACTTCCACCCCCCTGCGGGCGAGCCACCCCAGGTAGCACCCGGTGCCACCACCAGGAAACCCGTTCATGAACACCCCCCTGAAGCTGGTAGGGTTCTACCCGTCGCCGCCAAGCAAGGCGCCCGACACGCCCCCGTAGCTCAGGGGATAGAGCAACGGCCTCCGGAGCCGTGTGCGCAGGTTCGAATCCTGCCGGGGGCACCCTGTATGAGGTGCCGACTAAGACCCCGTCATCAGCGGAAGCGCTGAGGCCGGGGTCTTGGCGTATGTGCAGGCGTTCGCCCGGAGCGGTGTGTGGCGTCGCAGGGGGTGGAATCAGTTCCCGGCTCGCCGATCTCGTGGGCGAACTCGCCCTCCGCTGCCCCGAGTTCAGCGCCTGGTGGAACGGCCATCCTGGAACCGGCCTCGGATACGGCCCCGTCCTCCGCACTGCGCCCCGCCCCGCCCGAAGCAACTCACCCGGGAGACTCAGGCAGCACCCACGCGCTCTTCCCCCGTCTCCGCCCTCTCCACGGTGCCCGGCGTTCCCTCCCCCGCCGGCTTCGCGCCCCTCCCGCGGCCCGGCAGTACTGCGAGGACGATCATCGTTCCGGCGGCCATGATGATCCCGCCGATCAGGCTGGTCTGCGCGACGCTGTGGGCGAAGGACTCGTGGACCGCGTCGAGGAGGGCCTGTGCCTGTTGGGCGCCGCCGGCGGGGTTCTTCGCGACCTGCTCGGCGACCGCCAGGCCGCCGCCCACCGAGTCCTTCGCGGTCTCCAGCGCGGTGTGCGGGAGGTTGTCGCCGACCAGGTCGGTCAGCTTGTCGCGGTAGGCGGTGCCCAGCAGGGAGCCGAGGATTGCGATGCCGAGGGCACCGCCCAGCTCCAGCGCGGTGTCGTTGGCGCCGCCGCCGACGCCCAGTTCGGACTCGGGGAAGGAGCCCATGATGGTGTCCGTGGCCGGCGACACGCTCAGGCCGATCGCGAGGCCCAGCATCAGCAGCGGTGCCAGGAAGTCGGTGTACGTCGAGCCCGACTCGATCCGCGTGAGCAGGAAGACGCCCGCCGTGCCGATCACCATCCCGACGACGACCATGGCCTTCACGCCCAGCCTGGGCGTCAGTCGGCCGGTGACCGCGGCGCCGACGAAGACGGCACCGGCCAGCGGCAGCAGCCGTACGCCGGTCTCCAGGGCGTTGTAGCCGAGGACGAACTGCAGGAACTGGGTGGCGTAGTAGAGGGCGCCGAAGGTGCCGAAGAAGAAGAACAGCACCGCCAGCATCGAGCCGCTGAACGGCCGCTGGGCGAACTTGCGGACGTCCAGCATGGGGTGCGGGTGGCGCAGCTCCCAGGCGACGAAGGCCGGCAGGCCCGCGCCCGCGACCACCGCGGCGGTGGTCGGGCCGACGCCCCAGCCGAAGTGCGGGCCCTCGATGGCCGCGTAGACCAGGCTGCCGACCGAGATGATCGAGAGCAGGCCGCCTACGTAGTCGATGCGGCCCATGCCCTGCGCCTTGGACGGCGGCACCAGGGCCAGCGCGCCGATCACGGCGGCCACGGCGATCGGGACGTTGATCAGGAACGTCGAGCCCCAGGCGTGGTCCTCCAGGAGCCAGCCGGCGACCAGCGGGCCGACCGCGATGGCGAGGCCGGAGGTGGCGGTCCAGGCTGTGATGGCCTTGGCGCGCTCGGCCTTCGGGAAGATCGCGACCAGCAGGGACAGCGTGGCCGGCATGACGACGGCGGCGCCGACACCCATGATCGCGCGGGCCGTGATGACCAGTCCGGTCTCGTCGACCAGGCTGCCCATCACCGAGCCTCCCGCGAAGATCACCAGACCGGTGATCAGGGCGCCGCGACGGCTGTACTTGTCGCCTATCGAGCCCAGCACAAGCATCAGCGCGGCGTACGGGACCGTATAGCCGTCGATGACCCATTGCAGGTCACTGCTGCTCAGGGCCAGATCCCTGGTCATGTCGGGCGCAGCCACGATCAGCGATGTGTTCGCCATGACCACGATCAGCAGGCTGAGGCAGAGCACCAGCAGGGCCCACCAGCGCCGTGCGTACGGCCCGGTCATCTTCTCGACGGGGGTGGTGACGGGGAAGGGCATCGAGGGCTCCCTGGGCAGTTAATTGCACATCAATGAGCAGAGTAATTTGTTGCACAGCGATGGGCAAATAACTCGGTTGAGGGTGCGGAAGGGGGAGGTTAGGACCCTGCGGGGCAGCAGCCTGCCGCTACTGGCGAACCTCGGAGGCGGCCGCGTCGACCACAGCACACGCCTTCTTCTCCGGAACGCCGGCCGCGATGAGTGTGGCGACGGCGGCCTGGGTGCCGTCGTCCTCCAGTCGCCCGGCGTTGACCTCTTCCAGCAGGGCGATGGTCATCGATTCGAGGCCGGCGCTGAGTACGGCGGGCGGGAGGTGGGTGTGGAACAGACCCTCCCGCTGGCCGCGCTCCAGAATGGCGGCGGCCTCGTCGCGGGCCGGCTTGAGGATCTCGGCGACGCGTTCGGCGCCCAGATCGCGCCGGGCGAGCGCGAGGAGCAGCCGGTAGCGGTCGCCCACCGGCCAGATCGACAGCACGAAGTGCGCTAGGGCGGTACCGGCCGGCTCCGAAGGCCTCGCCCCGGCCGTCACCGCGCCCTTGAGGCTCTCGACGGCCTCCTCGGCCAATGCCTCCAGCAGCGCCGCTCGCCCCGGGAAATGGCCGAACAGAGTGCGGCGTACGACGCCGGAGGCCCGAGCCAGCTCCTCCAGCGTGATGTCCGGGTTCCGCCCCAGCTCCCGACGCGCCGTGGCCAGAATGCGCGCCCGGTTGGAACGGGAGTTGCGTCGCTGCGGCTCGCGGGCGACGGGCTTGGACACGGGAGGAACCTCGACGATGAGACGGAGCGGAAGGTCGGATGCCGAATGCCGGATGTCGGATGTCGGGGCGGCTGACGGCTGACGGCTGACGGCTGACGGCTGACGGCTGACGGCGCAACCGTGCAGCTGACGGCTGGACCGTGCAGCACGGCGGGTCTCGTCATTCTGGCACGCGAGTCGGCCGGCGATCTCAGTCGTCGGGGATGCCCGTGCCGCTCAGCCGCCGGACCGTCCGCTCCTGGCGGGTTGACGGCGCCGCAGGGCGGCCGGAAGGGGGCGGGCTCCTGCCCGGACGACCCGCGCACGCCCCCGACTGCCGCCGCTGCCTCGCCGAGGCTGCGTTCGAGCCAGCCCGCGAGGCGGGGCCGGCCGGTGATCAACAACAGGTGCTCAAGCTACGTTCTCACCCCGCACCTCGGTGCAATATCCCTACCCGAAGTCGGGATGAGCGGGAGGAGCCTGATGAGGAGGGTGTCCCGTGGGCGCGTCCCAGGGGTTCACCTCCCCGCCGGTCAGCAGTTCCGTCGCCTGGTTCTGGGTGTGTGCGGCCGCCATTTGCGCTTCCGCCACGACGTCTCCGCGTTCACGCACCAAGTCTTCATAAATCGGCAGGTGAACGTTTTCGGCAGGACTACGCGTCACTTTGCCGATCCTTCCACTGGTTAATGCCATCAGGCCCTGTTGAGTCGGGCGGCAATTCCATGCCCGACCAACAAATACAACACGGCCGAAAGACCGTAATTAAGGAGAACCCGCAACCCCTCTGTGTCCATCGTGAAAATGTCTCGTGCCCATCCCGCGAGCCAGTCGGCCGTTCCGCGCACCAGCTCCACGAACTCGTTCCCCTGGTTCGCGCCGAGCAGGAAGAGGACGACCCGCAGAGCCGCACACCTGCGGCGACGTCGGCAATCGTGCAGATCGTCAGGGCCGCCCTCCGCGCGGGTCGTACGTCTGGTGTCCGGAAACCGGGTCGGTGTTCACGAGAAATCCGATCTGACGCGCTGCTGGCCGATGGACCACCCCACAGAGCCGAGTTCTGGCCATTGCCGGGCGACCCGCTTCTGCCTGTTTCTGCGTCATGCAATCGGGACCGCGTTACACCGCCGCCGGAGACATCCCAAATATGGCGACCCATTCGGGTTCGGGCCCGGGGGCTCGGGTTCGACGGTCGGCCCGGCGGTTCAGGCCTGCCGGCCGGTCGGGAGCATCGCCCAGACCGTCTTACCCAGGGGCTGCCGCCGGGTCCAGCCCCAGTGCTCGGACAGGGCGTCGATGATGCGCAGACCGCGGCCGTGCTCGTCGAAGGGGTCGCTCGCGTGCGGGTACACGGGCGGGCTGTCGCACGGGTCGGTGACGGCGCAGACGAGGTGGGCGGGGCGGCGGAGGCTGATCCTCAGCCAGATCTCGGCCTCGCCGTGCGCGGCGCGGCGGGGCACGGAGCGCGATACGCCGTGCAGTACGGCGTTGGCGGCCAGTTCGGTGACCACCATGAGGGCGTCGGCGCTGCAGTGGTCCAGTGACCAGTCGCTCAGGGTGCGACGGACGAAGTCGCGGGCCCGGCCGCAGTCCTGCTCGGCGCCGACGAGGCGCAGGGCGACCGAGCGGGGCGGGGCACTCAGGGGTTCCGACCTGGCGAGACGGCGCCCACCCGCAGCCCCGGGGCGCTCCTCCGGCGGCACGGCCAACCCCGCGGGGGATGTGGCGCTGCCGGGCAGTCGAAGCCCTTCGTACGCAGGTAAGGACACAACGTCTCCCTGATACGCGGTCAGGACGAGGCGGCTGCACTGCAGTTGACGCCAAGGGCTATTATCCACGCCGACGGCTCCCCCGTGCAATTTCACGGGAAATTGCGCGAGCGGTGCCACGCAGAGCACGTGGTGCGGTCCGGGCCCATCGGGGCGACGGCACCCACCCGTGGCGGAACGTGAGCAAGGAGAGTGCAGTGCCAACAGCACCGAACGGCGTGCGGGCAAGCTCGTTGGGCGTCCGCTGGATCAAGAGCCGGCACAGCAATGCCGAGGGCAACTGCGTCGAGGTCGCCTCCCTGGACGACGGCAGCATCGCGATGCGAAACTCCCGCCACCCCGACGGGCCGGCCCTCGTCTACACCCCCGCCGAGATCGCCGCGTTCCTCGCGGGCGCGAAGGGGGGAGAGTTCGACCACCTGCTGTGACCGGGACCTGAGGTCCACCGGGGACCGAGGCCCATCGGGACCCAGAGCCCGTCTGGACCCAGGGCCCGTCTGCAACCAGGGCCCGTCTGCAACCAGGGCCCGTCTGGAACCAAAGGCCCACCGGGAAGCGGAAGTTGACCCTTCCATTTCTCTCGGTTCCTCCCGGTTCCGGCGGCAGGAGGCGGCGGGATGCGATAATGCGGTCTGTCGTATGCCGGTCTACGGGGAGTCAGGATGTCCGCCGAGTCACCTCGCATCTCCCGCCTCGAACCGTATCTGACCCGCACCGAGCCCGCGCCGACCCTGCTGAAGATGCTGGTCGGCGTGCAGTTGGCGGGTATCCGCGAGGACGTCGGTCTCTCCCAGGACCAGGCGGCGCGTGCCGTGGGGTTCAGCCCGGCGAAGCTGTCGCGCATCGAGGCGGGCAAGGGCCGTCGGCCGCCCACGGAAACCGATGTGCGCGCGCTGCTGGAGCAGTACCGGACCGACGACTACGAGGCCTCGGTCCTGTTGCAGTTGCTGCGACGCGCCGGTGAGCCCGGATGGTGGCAGCGGTACGACAAGCGGCTGATGCCGGAGTGGTTCGACCGGCTGGTCGGGCTGCAGGAGGCCGCGACGGCCATCCGTACCTTCGAGCTCCAGTACGTCCCCGGTCTGCTGCAGACCCAGGCCTACACGCAGGCCGTGGTGGAGCGCGGGCTGCCGACGGCGCCGGCCCGTGAGGTGCACCGGCGGGTGGAGCTGCGGATGCGCCGCAGGGAGCTGCTGCACCGGGCGGACGCGCCCCGGCTGTGGGCGATCGTCGACGAGTCGGTGCTGCTGCGGGTGCTGGGCAGCCGCGAGGTGATGCGCGAGCAGCTGGAGTACCTGGAGGAGATGGCCCGGCTCCCCCATGTGACCGTGCAGATCGTTCCCCTGGACGTCACCAATGCCTCGGCGCCCGCCATCCCCGTCACGTATCTGCGCTTCGGCGGCGTCGACCTGCCCGACATCGTCTATCTGGAGCACATAAAGAGCGCCGCGTTCCTGGAGGACCAGGACGAGACGGAGGAGTACCGGATCGCCCTGGACCGGCTGGGCGACGAGGCCCTCAACCCGCGCGAGTCGCTGGAGCGGCTGCGCGAGACGAAGGCCCGGTACGCACCCGCTCCCTAGGCCCCGGTCCGCCGGCCCGCACTACCCGAGTCGGCCCACGCCCCCGAACTCGATCCATTCCTGGGTGAGTTGGCGTGGTGCCACTTCGGTGTCGGGGCGCCAGGTGGAGACCTCCACCAGGCCGGGTTCGAGGACCTCCAGCCCTTCGAAGAACTCCACGACGTCCTTCTCCTGACGCACCCGACCCCAGTGCCCCTGGGTCGCCTGGTCCATGAAGTCGGTGACGAACTTGCGGACCTCGGGGTCCTCGCTGACCAGTTGGCACATCACCATGCAGCTGCCGGGTGCGAGCCGTTCACGCACCCGGCGGGCCACGGCGAGGGGGCCGTCTGTGTCGCTGTCGGGGATGCAGTGGAACACCGAGTTGAACAGCACGGCCACCGGCTGCGAGAAGTCGATCAGGCGCTTGGTGTCGGGGTGGGAGAAGATGCCCTCGGTCTCGCGCATGTCGGCGTGGATGACGGCGGTGTTGTCGTTCTGGTCCAGCAGGGCGCGGCCGTGGACCAGGACCATCGGGTCGTTGTCGACGTAGACCACGCGCGAGGACGGGTCGACGGACTGGGCGACCTGGTGGACGTTGTTCTGGGTGGGCAGGCCGGAGCCGTGGTCGAGGAACTGCCGGATGCCGTGTTCCTCGGCCAGCGTCCGCACCACCCGCTGCAGGAAGCGCCGGTTGTTCAGCGCGAGGGCCCGGGTGCTGGGGACGACCTTGTCCAACTGTTCACAGGCGGCGCGGTCGGAGGCGTAGTTGTCCTTGCCGCCGAGGTAGTAGTCGTACATGCGCGCGGCTGTCGGAACCGTGGCATCGATCGAGGTGGACAGCTGCTTTCCAGGTTCCATCGTTCCCCCAGGGGCAGGCCGGCGAGGAGATCACCTCGCCGACAACACATCCTAGAGAGACCGCAGTTGGTCGGGCCAGTCCATCGGCCGCCCATGGACCACACTGAGGGACATGAGTACGGACATACGAACCCGATGGCTCCGGGGTGTGAGGGCGCCCGGCGCGAGGATCCGGCTGGTGTGCTTCCCGCACGCGGGCGGAGCGGCGAACCACTTCCACGACTGGGCGGCGCTGACCCCGCCGGCGATCGAGGTCGCGGCGGTGCAGTACCCGGGCCGCCAGGACCGTCTTGCCGACCCGTGCCCGACCACGATGGACGAGCTGGCGGACACGGTCACCAAGGTCCTGCTGCACGAGCGGGCCGACGACCGTCCGCTGGCCCTGTTCGGCCACAGCATGGGTGCGTCGGTGGCGTACGAGGTGGCCCGCCGCCTTGAGGAGGTCCCCGGTCTCGCCCTCACCCGTCTGTTCGTGTCGGGCCGGGCGAGGCCCCGCGTCCCGCAGGAGGAACCGCCCGGTCCGGTCCCGACGGACAGCGAGATCCTCGACCGCGTGCGTCTGCTGGACCCCGAGGGCGCCGCCGTCTACGAGGAGCCCGAGCTGCGGCCCTTGATCATGCCGGCGCTGCGCGCGGACTTCGGCCTGCTGGCCGCGTACCGCCCGGCCCGCCTGCACCGGCTGCGGACTCCGGTCACGGCATGCGGGGGCGACCGCGATCCCGGGTGCGCGGTCGAGGAGCTCGCGTCCTGGTCGGACGTCACGACGGAGGGACCGGACGTCCGGGTCTTCGAGGGCGGCCACTTCTATCTCACCCCGCGCAAGGAGGAGTTGCTGGCCCTCATCGCCGAACAGCTGTCGTGAGTCCGCGTATCGAACGACATGAAACGGCGTGTCGAACGAACGGACGTGCAGTGCGGAGCGAATCCGGGCATGTTCTCCTTTCAACATCCAGAGGGGAGCGCCGAGATGAGCGAGGCCGCCGCAGCCGCACCCCGCAGGGTTGTCGTCACCGGGCTGGGGGCGGTCACGCCGCTCGGTGTCGGGGTCGGGGAGTTGTGGCGGGGGCTGCTCGACGGGCGGCACGGGATCCGGGAGTTGGCGGGGGCGGAGTTCGAGGGGCTGCCCGTGCGGGTCGCGGGGGTGGTACCCGTGGACCTCGCCGGGCTGCTGCCCCGGCAGGTGGCCCGGCGGATGAACCGGGCGGCGCAGCTGGGGGTGCTGGCCGCCCGGGAGGCGTGGGCCGACGCCGGGTTCGTGGCGGGCGGTACACGGGAGAGCGGGGTCGATCCGGCGCGGGTGGGGGTGAGCCTGGGGGCCATCCTCGGTGACGCGTCCGTGCTGGTGGGCGGGGACCGGAGGTTGCGGCAGAAGGGGCCGCGGGCCGTGTCGCCGCTCACCACTCCGATGACCGTGCCCTCGCAGGCCGCGTCCCAGGTCTCCCTCGATCTGCACATCACGGGCGAGGCGCGGACCGTGACGAGCGCGTGCGCGTCGGGGACGGAGGCCATAGGGCAGGCGATCGACCGCATACGGTACGGGCGCGTCGACGTCGCGCTCGCGGGCGGCGCCGAAGCGGTCGTCACGCCGGCGATCATGGCGTCCTTCGCGGCGATGCGGGCGCTGGCCGACGGGGACCCGTCCTCGGACGGTTCGCCCTCCCGCCCCTTCGCCAAGGACCGGGCCGGGTTCGTCAACGGCGAGGGTGCCGGGATCCTCGTACTGGAGGCAGAGGAGCACGCCCGGGCCCGCGGGGCGCGGATCTACTGCGAGGCCGCGGGCTGGGGACTGTCCGCCGACGCCCACCACATGGCGGCGCCCGACCCGACCGGCAGCGGTGTCGCGCTCGCCCTGCGCCGGGCCCTGCGCGACGCCGGAGGCCGGGTCGAGGACGTCGTCCATGTGAACGCCCACGCCACGGCCACGATCGAGGGCGACCTCGCGGAGGCGGGCGCGCTGCGCGCGGTACTCGGGCAACGGTCCGTCCCGGTCACCGCGCTCAAGGGCCACCTGGGGCATCTGCAGGGCGCCGCGGGCGGGGTCGAGGCCGTGGCGGCCGTACTGACACTGCATCACGGGGTGGTGCCGCCGACCGTGGGATGCGGGGAGGTGGACGACGCGATCGACCTGGATGTGGTGACGGGAGCGCCCCGGTCCCTGCCGGAGGACGGCGACCTGCTGCTGAGCAACTCGTTCGGCTTCGGCGGCCACAACGCGGTACTGGCACTACGACGCCGCCACCCCTGAGGGGCGCGGGGAACTGCGCGAACAACCACACACGACCCGCAGGTCCTGGCACTACGACGCCGCCACTGAACACCGAACAGCACGACAACACCCCTAAGGGGCGCGGGGAACTGCGCGAACAACCACACACGACCCGCACTCGCGCGACGACAGCACCGGGCAGACGCTCAGGCGCCCACAGTGCCGATCAAGCCGTGCGCTTACGGGACGCCGTCTTCTTGGCCGGGGTCTTCTTCGCGGCGCTCTTCGCCGTGCTCTTCGCCGCCGTCTTCTTCGCCCCCTGAGCCGTCTTCGAGGTCGACTTCTTGGCCGAGGACGCCGTCTTCTTCGCCGCCGTCTTCTTCGTCGCCGTCGACTTCTTGCCCGCGGTCTGCTTCGGCGCCGCCCGCGCCGACTTACGCTGCGGCAGACTTCTGACCTGCCCCTTCTTCTCGTCCGGTGCCTCGCCACGGGACTCCTTGGCCGCCCGAACACTGCTCTCCAGGGCCGCCATCAGGTCGAGGACCCTGCCACCGGCCGCCGGTTCGGGGGCCTCCGGCGGGGCCTCTCCGGCGGCCTTCGCGGCGACGACCTCCTCCAGGGCCTCCTGGTACTCGTCGTGCAGCTCCTCAAGGTCGATCTCGCCAAGGGTGTCCATCAAGGCGTCCGCGAGATCCAGCTCCTTGTCGTTGATCGTGACCTTGGTGTCCGGCGCGACACCCTCGGGCTCCCGGACCTCGTCCGG
This sequence comes from Streptomyces sp. HD, assembly GCF_028369295.1. Lineage (GTDB taxonomy): Bacteria > Actinomycetota > Actinomycetes > Streptomycetales > Streptomycetaceae > Streptomyces. The sequence goes on along the minus strand of NZ_JAQMYP010000012.1, from coordinate 148,199 downwards.
CCACAGCAGCCCGTGCATGGCGATGGCGTCGCCGACCACCCGCAGCATGCCCAGCCGCTCACGGCCCCGCAGCGCGAACTTGGCGATCGCCACCTTCTGGCTGCGCTTCAGCGCCTCCCGCAACAGGGTGTACGGCTTCGCGGCCGGCGCCCCGCTCACCGCGAGGTAGTAGGCGCTGTCCATGTGGAGCGGGTCGATCCGGTCGGCCGGCACGAAGGCCACGATCTCGATCGTCTTCGCGGTCGGAAGCGGCAGATGGGCGAGGTCCTCGTCCGTGATCGGGATGATCGTGCCGTCGGCGTCCTCGTACCCCTTGCCGATCTCCGACTGGGTGACCTCACGGTCGTCCAGCTCACAGACCTTGCGGTAGCGGATACGGCCGCCGTCCTCCGTATGGATCTGGCGGAAGGAGATCGAGTGGCTCTCGGTCGCGTTCACCACCTTGATCGGGATGCTGACCAGGCCGAACGAGATGGCGCCGTTCCATATGGATCGCACGTGCAGCACCCTTTCGGTCGGTTCACTCGGCCTGTACGGACATTCACTATGATTTCTGGAATTCTCATCGTATGACGCCGATCACAGAGGTGGAGGGGCGTCGGCTCGCGCTCAGCAACCTGGAGAAGGTGCTGTATCCGGCGACCGGCTTCACCAAGGGCGAGCTGCTGCACTACTACGCCACCACGGCCGAGGTGCTGCTGCCGCACCTGCGCGACCGGCCGGTGTCCTTCCTCCGTTACCCGGACGGGCCGGACGGCCAGGTGTTCTTCACCAAGAACGTGCCGCCGGGCATCCCCGACTGGATCACCACGGCCGAGGTGCCACGCGTCGAGGGGCCGGCGCGGATGGTGTTCGTGCAGGACCTCGCGAGCCTGATGTGGGCCGCCAACCTGGTCACGGAGTTCCATACGCCCCAGTGGGTGATCGACGCTCCCGGCGAGGCCGACCGGCTGGTCTTCGACCTCGACCCCGGTTCGCCGGCGACCGTGGTGGAGTGCTGCGAGGTGGCCCTGTGGCTACGGGAGCGGCTGGCCGCCGACGGCATCGAGGCGTACGCCAAGACGTCCGGCTCGAAGGGGCTGCATCTCACCGCGGCCATCCGGCCGGCCCCCTCCCAGCGGGCCACCGACTACGCCAAGGAACTCGCCGTGGCGGCCGAGAAGGCCCTGCCCCGGCTGGTGATCCACCGGATGACCAAGAGCCTGCGGCCCGGAAAGGTCTTCGTCGACTGGAGTCAGAACGCGGCCCGCAAGACGACGGCCACGCCCTACACCCTGCGGGCCCGCAGCGAGCCGACGGTATCGGCCCCGGTCACCTGGGAGGAGGTGGAGGACTGCCGCTCCCCCGCCTCCCTGACCTTCCTCGCCGCGGACCTGGCCCCGCGCCTCCAGGACTACGGCGACCTGCTGGCCCCGCTGCTCGACCAGGATCGGGCGGGCGAGCTGCCCTGACGTCGCGACGCCGGCGGTCACCTCCCGGCGCCGCGCGATCACCTTCCAGTGCCGACCGGCATCGTCCGGCCCGTCCGGCGTTTGAGGGCGAGGCCCCTTCAGGGCCGAAGCGTGGGTCTGGGGCGGCAGCCCCCAGCGGCAGCCCCCAGCGACGGCCGGCGGCGACGGCCGCCGAAGCCACCCGCACGGCTCAGCCGGCGGCGCCCCAGACCCGCCGGTCCCTTGCCATCGCGTGCAGCGCCTCCACGTCCGCCGGCTTCAGCACCCCGCCCAGCCGGGCCAGACCGGCCACCTCCGTGTCCCGGAGGACCCGCACCTCGCGAACCGGCCCGGGGATCACCACGTCGGAGGGGGCGACCAGGACGAGGACCGGGTGGACCTCGGCGGTCAGGGCGTGGGATGCCCGGTCGGCGTCGGCGCGGACGCGGCGCAGCAGCGGGTACGGTTCGCGGCGGCCGAGGGAGACCATCGGGTCGGCGACGGTCACCTTCTGCTTGCGGGCGTACAGGGCGTGCAGCGCGAACAGACCGCCGGGGCCGATCACCAGATGGTGGACGCGGTCACCGCCGGGCAGCGGCACGGAGTGCAGCGCGTGCCAGCCGGCGCCGTCGAGCCGGTCCAGGGCATCACCGACGGTCTGCTCGGCGGTCAGCGCCCGGCGGCGCGGGTCGGCGCGGAGCCGGTGGGACGGGCCCGGGTCGCGGTCCAGGGCGACCAGGAGCGCCTCGCCGGGCCGGTTGGGCGCCAGGTCGTCGTCCGGATGGAGGGTCAGCCGGGCCAGCTCGGCAGGCGTGGGGACCGGCGGCGGGCCCACCGTCACCGGCCCGGTGAGGAAGGGTCCGAGCACCTCCAGCACATCGTCTTTCCGGTCCTCGCTGAGCAGGTTGATCCGGGCCGCCTCACGGTCGTACCAGGCGAGATTCCGCCCGTCCGTGAGGCACACGTAGAGCCGCTCCTGGCCGTGTCGCCAGGTCGGTATGACGCGCAGTCCGCTCATGCACCATCACCCCACTGACCATGGGAACAGGCGGGGTGCTGCGCGGGCAAGAACCCGGTTACCTTTGTGAGGAGTTGGGCAGACCTCCCGGGAGGGGTGGTTGGGGAGGCGCCGTTGCGTACCCGCAGGAAGCAACCCGACGTACCGGCTCCGGACAGCCCGTGGAGCGAGATCGTGCCCGGCCTGTGGATGGGCGGACACGAGTTCCGGGGCCAGTCGGGACAACTGGAGTTCGCCGTCGTACGGCACGAGTTCGATCTTGTGCAGACCTTGCTGCGACTGCCCGGCCACGGGCCCGCCCCCGGCGTCGAGCACCATGTCTGGCCGATCCCCGACGGGCCGCTGGACGGCACCCAGCTCGCGGGGGTGATCCGGCTCGCCGAGGCGGCCTGCGAGGCACTGGACGAGGGCCGCAGGGTCCTCGTTCGCTGTTACCACGGGTACAACCGCTCGGGGCTGGTCGTCGCCCACGCCCTGATCCGCCGGAACCACTCCGCCGAGCGGGCGATCCGGCTGATACGCTCCCGCCGCTCTCCGTGGGCCCTGCACAACGAGCTGTTCGTGGAGTACCTCCGGGCCGGACTGCCGACCGCCCGGCTGCTGGAGGAACTCGCCGAGTAGCCGGTTCGCCCGTCCGCCCACCGGGTGCGCAAAAAGGACTTCCGTACGAATAGGGTGGGCGGGCCGACACCCATTTCCAGCACCAGCCCCAGCACCACCCCCAGTACCAGCCCCAACACCGGCATCACCCGCACCACCAGCCCTGTTGCCAGCACCAGGAGAACCGTGCCCCGCAGCCGTCCCACGCGCACCGCCATATGCAGCGCCCTTGTCGCACTGTTGCTGGCCGCCGCCACGGCCTGCGACGACGCCGGGGGCCTCCAGGGCGCGGGGCCGACCGAGACCGCGGTCAGCCCGGACAAGCTCTGGCCAAAGATGACGCCGGCGTCCCGGCCCGCCTATGAGATCGGCGAGGTGGTCCGGGAGGCCGTGAAGGGCGTCACCGTTCCCGGGGGCGACATCCGCGACGTGGACCCGGTGACGGTCGTACGCAAGGAGATGGCCAAGAGCCGCGGGGACTACGAGGGCGACGCCGCGCAGTACCGCGAGACCGGCCGGTTGATGGCCGAGTGCGGCAAGGGCGCCGGACGCGGCAGGTGCCCGGTGCTCCAGCCGTACTACCGGGATCTGACCGGCGACGGGCGCCCCGAGCTGACCCTGGGCTTCCGGCTGATGCCCGGCAAGACGACCGCGGTGCGTGTCTACACCGTCGAGAAGCACCGGCTCGTACAGGTCATGAGCTGGGACGACGCCATCAGCGGCGTCGAGCTGGCCGGGCGGTCGGTGATCATACGCTCACCGTCCGAGGTGGCCGGGTACGAGTACCGGCTGCAGTGGACCTGGGCCGCGGACCAGAAGGCGATGCTGCTCACGCACGACGAGATGCTGCGCACCGGTACGCACCGGAAGAACCCGCACAGGATGACGCCGAGCCCCTCGCCGTCGCACTCCGCCTCGCCCTCGATCTCTCCCTCCGCCTCTCCCTCCCCCCCTCCCTCCGGGGGGTCCCCCGCTGCGAGCACCCCATGAGGTTCGGGCTGCCCCGGTGGTCGGGCACGCTGGCCGTGAAGGCCGCCGTCTTCATCACGGTGATGTGCTGTGCGCTCGCCGCGCTGCTCGGCATCCTGGTGCATGTCTCGGTGACGAACCAGACCGTCGGCCAGGCCCGCGACCGCGCGCTGTCCCGGCTGGCGGACGCGACGGCGGCGTTCGAGGCCGGGGACCCGCTCATGCCGGGCACCCGCCTCGATCCGCCGGATCTGCCGCCGTCGCTGCGGGACCTGGCGCTGGCCGGGGAGCGCGGCACGATGGTCGCCGACCACCGGGGGCGGCCCATGATGTGGGCGGCCGGGCCGGTCGACGACGAGCGGGTTCTCGCCGTCGGGATCGACTACTCGCAGCAGTCCCGCACCATCGAGGGGCTGGACCGGGCGATCCTGTGGTCGTCCGTGCTGGCGATCGGGGCGACGGTGCTGGTGGGCGTGTTCGCGGTGACGCGGGTGACGCGGCGGCTGCATGCCACGGCCCGGGTCGCCCGGCGGATCAGCGGGGGCGATCTGGACGCGCGGGTCGACGATCCCCGGACGCAGGATCCGAGCAGGCCGCAGGACGAGGTGGCCGCGGTCGCCGCGGCGCTGGACACCATGGCGTCGTCGCTGCAGGGCAAGCTGCTCGCCGAGCAGCGGTTCACCGCGGACGTGGCGCATGAGCTGCGGACGCCGTTGACCGGGCTGCACGCGGCCGCCGAGCTGCTGCCGCCGGGGCGGCCGACGGAGCTGGTGCGGGACCGGGTGGCCGCGTTGCGCACACTGACCGAGGATCTGCTGGAGATCTCGCGGCTGGACACCGGGCGGGAGCGGCTGGAGCTGGACAGCGAGCCGCTCGCCGCGTTGGCCGAGCGGGTGGTGCGGGGTTCCTCCGGAGGTGTCACGGAGGTCGTTGTCGTGCGGGACCTCGTGGTGGAGACGGATCGGCGGCGGCTTGAGCGGGTGCTGGGGAATCTGGTGGCCAATGCGCACAAGCACGGGCGGGGGCCGGTGACGTTGACGGTGGACGGGGCGGTGGTCACCGTGCGGGATCACGGTGACGGGTATCCGGGGTATCTCCTTGCGCATGGGCCGCAGCGGTTCCGTACGGAGGGCGGAGCCAAGGGGCATGGGCTGGGGTTGACCATCGCGTTGGGGCAGGCGGAGGTCTTGGGGGCGCGGCTCACGTTCTCCAACGCCGTGGAGGGTGGGGCCGTCGCGCGGCTGACTCTGGGGTAGGGGTTCTGAGCGGCTGAGAGCTCGGCGCTTCGGGTCGTATGCCGTCTGCGGGTGGTCGATGGCTGATCGCGCCCACGCGGCGGAGCCGCACATCGAATGCAGCCCCGCGCCCCTTCGGGGCGTTTCTCCTATGGCCCATCTGGACGCGCGGTGGGACGAACCCACTCCTAATGTGGCGGTTAGTCAGGTTTGTTCCCCCGCTCAGGAGGTCCCCATGGCCCTGCGCTCCCGCTTCGCGATATCCATAGCCGCCGGCCTGCTCGCCGGTGCGGCTGCCGTCACGCCCGCTGTCGCCGACGACGAGTGGGGGACCGCGGACGACCCGGGCATGTCCGAGGAGGACTGGGGTGGTTCCGAGGGTGGGGACGGGGGCGACTGGGGGAATGACCAGCAGTTCACCCGGGGGCGGGTCACCGCGAGCTCGCTGCTGCTGCGCAGTGCGCCCAACCGGGGCAGCCAGGTGATCCGGGTCGCGAACCAGGGGGACATCGTGCGGATCTTCTGCCAGACCGAGGGCCAGAGCGTCGACGGCAACAACCGCTGGTACCTCCTCGCGGACGGCACCTGGGCCTGGGGGTCGGCCCGGTTCATCGAGACCCGGCGCTCGCCGCGCTGGTGCTGAAGCGGTAGGCACGCAAGACGGACTATTTGGGTAAGTTCCGGACATGACCAAGGCCGGATCCACCCTGGTGGCAGCGGACGCGCCCGCTCCCGCCGTACGTCTCCCCCGGCGCCGTGGCATCGAACTGGCCCTCATCGTCGTGGCCGTCCTGCTCTCCGTGTACGGCTACTGTGCGGTCGGCATCGCCCAGCACGGCACCGTCCCGCCCGGTGCCGCCGGTTACGGCGCCGGGCTCGGCGTACTCGCGCTCTTCGCGCATCTGTCCGTACGCCTGCGCGCCCCCTGCGCGGACCCGCTGCTGCTGCCGATCGGGGTGCTGCTCAACGGGATCGGTCTGGTCCTGATCTACCGGCTCGACCTGGAGACGCCGGACGACCTGGCGGCGCCGACCCAACTCGTGTGGTCCACGCTGGGGGTGGGGCTGTTCATCGTGGTCGTGCTGCTGCTGCGCGACCATCGTGTGCTCCAGCGCTACTCCTACGTGTGTGTCGTCGCCGCGCTCGTGCTGCTCACCCTGCCGATCTTCTTCCCGTCGGTGAACGGCGCCCGGATCTGGATCCGGATCGCCGGATTCTCCATCCAGCCCGGCGAGTTCGCGAAGGTGCTGCTCGCGGTGTTCTTCGCGGCGTATCTGGCCGCCAACCGCAACGCGCTGGCGTATACGGGCCGTCGGGTCCCCGGGCTGCGCCGGATGCAGCTGCCCACCGGGCGCGTCCTCGGGCCGATCGTCGCCATCTGGCTGCTGAGCGTGGGCGTGCTGATCCTCGAACGGGACCTGGGTACCTCGCTGTTGTTCTTCGGCCTGTTCGTGGTCCTGCTGTACGTCGCCACCGGCCGCACCGGCTGGATCGCGGTCGGCCTGCTGCTGGCGGCGCTGGGCGCGGTGGCCGTCGGGCAGTTGGAGCCGCATGTGCACAGCAGGGTCGAGGACTGGCAGCACCCGTTCGCGTCGATCGAGGCCGGTCAGGGCCCCAACCAGCTGTCCCAGTCGCTGTTCGCCTTCGGGGCGGGCGGCCTGGTGGGCACGGGACTTGGCCTCGGCCACTCGATCCTGATCGGCTTCGCGGCCAAGTCGGACTTCATCCTGGCGACGGCCGGGGAGGAGCTGGGCCTGGCGGGCCTGTCCGCGATCTTCCTGCTCTACGGCCTGCTGGTGGAGCGCGGCTACCGGGCCGGCCTCGCGCTGCGCGACCCCTTCGGGCGGCTGCTCGCGGTGGGGCTGGCCTCGATCGTGGCGCTGCAGGTGTTCGTGATCGCGGGCGGGGTGACGGGCCTGATCCCGCTGACCGGCATGGCGATGCCGTTCCTGGCGCAGGGCGGCTCGTCGGTGGTCACCAACTGGGCGATCGTGGCGCTGCTGATCCGGGTGAGCGACAAGGCGCGCAGCCGGTTCGGCGTGCCCAAGGGCGAGGAGGCCGCGGTGACGACGGGATCCGGCGACCGTACGGAGGCGGCCCGATGACCCGGCACATCCGGCACGCCGCCTTCTTCTGCGCCCTGCTGCTGGTCGCGCTGCTGGTGAACGCCACCCGCATCCAGCTCTTCGAAGCCCGCTCCTACGACGACAACGTCGCCAACCGCCGCCCCGTCATCGCCCGTTACGGTCAGCCGCGCGGCGACATCAAGGTCGGCGGCGAACCGGTCACCGGCTCCCGGGACACCGGCGAGCATCTGCGCTACGAGCGGACGTACACGAACGGCCCGATGTACGCCCCCGTCACCGGCTTCGCCTCGCAGGTGTACGGCACGACGCTGCTGGAGCACTCCGAGGACCCGGTGCTGTCGGGCACGGACCCGCTGCTGTCGCCGTTCCCGCTGTGGCGGGGTGCCGCCGTCGGCGACCGCAACCCCGGCGGCGACGTCCTCACCACCCTGCACCGGGGCGCGCAGGAGGCGGCGTTCGAGGGGCTGGGCGGCCGCAAGGGCGCGGTCGCGGCCGTGGAGCCGGCGACCGGGCGGATCCTGGCCCTGGTGTCGTCGCCGTCGTACGACCCGTCGGTGCTGTCGGGGAACGGCTCGGCGGTGCCCCGGTCCTGGCAGTCGCTGAACCGTGATCCGGACCGGCCGATGCTCAACCGGGCGGTGCGCAAGACGTATCCGCCGGGGTCGACGTTCAAGGTGGTGACCGCGGCGGCGGCGCTGGACTCGGGTGTGATCGAGGAGCTGGACGACCCGACCGACTCCCCGGACCCCTACCGTCTGCCGGGTACCAGGACCTCGCTGACGAACCCGTCCAAGGGCTGCGCGGACGTTCCGCTGCGCAAGGCGTTCGAGTGGTCGTGCAACACGGTGTTCGCCAAGCTCGGGGTGCGGGTGGGCGTGGACCGGATGGCGGAGACGGCGAAGGCCTTCGGCTTCAACGACCCCGGGGTGCGGATCCCGTTCTCGGTGGCCGAGAGCACCTTCGACACGAAGGTGGACCGGGCGCAGCTCGCCCTGTCCTCGATCGGGCAGTACAACACCCGGGCCACCCCGCTGCAGATGGCGATGGTCTCGGCGGCGGTGGCGAACGGCGGGCAGGTGCGCTCGCCGTATCTGGTGGAGCGTACGACCCGGGCGGGCGGCTCCACGGTCGCGACGGCCGGGTCGAGCCCGGCGCGGCAGGCCATGCGCCCGTCGACCGCCCGTCTGGTCAAGGAGCTGATGGTGGACGTGGTGCGGGAGGGCACCGGCTCGAACGCCTGGATCCCCGGTGCGACGGTGGGCGGCAAGACCGGCACGGCCCAGCACGGCCTGGGCAACTCCGGGACGCCGTACGCCTGGTTCGTCTCCTGGGCGCAGGGCGACCGCGATCTGGAGCCCAAGGTCGCGGTGGCGGTGGTGGTGGAGGACGCGGACGCGGACCGGGGTGAGATCAGCGGCGGCGGGGACGCGGCGCCGATCGCGCGGGCGGTGATGGAGGCGGTGCTGAAGTCACCCTCCGACGGCCGCCGTTGACGTCGGCTGCTGGATCAGCGCGGCCGGCACGGCGACGTACGCCGTGACGCCCGTGCCCGGGGTGGGGCGGAGTTCGACGTGGGCGCCGAGGCGGGCGGCGAGGGCGCCGACGACGTGATGGCCCAGGAACCTGGTCGGGGCGGTGTGCAGGGAGTCGCCCCCGCCGGACAGCACCGCGTTGGATTCGGCCATGCGCTCCGGGGTCATCCCGATCCCGCGGTCCACGACGGCCAGGCAGTACTCGGCGCCGTCCCGCCAGCCGTGCACCTCCACGGGCTGCTTGGGCGGGCTGAACATCAGCGCGTTCTCCACCAACTCGGCCAGCAGGTGGGACAGTTCGGCGACACAGTGGCCGCGGACACCGCACTGCTGGACGTCGACGGCGGCCACCCTCTGGTACTGCTCGACCTCCGCGACGGCCGACCGCACCACGTCCGTGACCGCGACCGTGCCCTTCCAGGACCGGGCCGGTGACTCCTCGCCGGCGAGCACGAGGAGCGACTCGGCGTTGCGGCGCATCCGCGTGGCCAGATGATCGAGCTCGAAGAGCTCGGCGAGCGCGTCCGGGTCGAGCTCCTGGCTCTCCAGGGTGGTGATCAGTCCGAGCTGCCGGTTGAGCAGGCTCTGGTTGCGCCGGCCCAGGCTGGCCAGGGACTCGGTGCTGGTGCGGCGCAGGACGGCCTGCTGGGCGGCGAGGCCGACGGCGGCGTCCTCGACGTTGCGCAGGGCGGCGGCGAGGCGGCTGATCTCCCGTGCGCCGCCGGCCGGCCGGGGCCGCTCGGGCTCCGGCAGGGGCGGAGCGTCGGGGTCGGCCTGCTGGATCCGCCGGACGGCCTCGGGCAGCCGGCTCCCGGCGACGACGTCCGCCTCGTCGGCGAGGACGCCGAGGGGCCGGGTGATGGAGCGGGCCGAGAAGACGGCGAGCGCGACGGCCACGCCGAGGATCAGCACCCCGAGAGCCAGGAACCCGCCGAGCTGACGCGTGGCGGCGGAACCGGCCTCGTCGGCACGCGCCCGGACGTCGTCCCCGACGGCCCGCTGCACCTGGTGCAGTTCGTCGACGAGGCTGGTCATGTCGGACCACCACCGGGCAGGGGCGACGGAGAGGCGGGACCCGTCGGCCCCGCGCCCGGCCCGCTCCTCGTACCCGGCGACCCGGCGCGCGGCGGCCGTACCGAAGGCGTCGTCGAGCGCGGACTCCTGGTCCGCACCGGCGAGTTGGCGGAACTGCGCGAGCGCGGCCACCCGGGTGGCGCGGACCTCGGTGAAGTCGAGGTACTCGCCGGAGCGGAACCGCCCGGCCGCGAACACCCCGTTGAGGGAGCCGCGTTCGAGCGCGACGGCCTCAGTGGCCCGGGCCAGCGCCTGGAGCGCCTGCACGCCCTGCGCGATACGCCGGTCGCCGTCCGGGGCGCCCGCCGACTCGGCGTCGATGAGGGCCGTGACGGCCTTGGTGTACGCCCGCAGGGTGGCGGCCCGGTCGGCGGTACCGGCGTCCACGTCCCCGCGCGTCGCGGTGAGGGCGGTGAGGGGGGCGTCGGCGGCCCGCAGGGCGCGGAGCGCGGCACCGGGCAGCGCCCCGCCCTCCTCGTCCAGCGCGGCACGCAGCCCGTCCCGCGCCTCGTCGGTACGGCCGCGCTGGGCGACGACGTCGTCGCGGTACCCCTTCTCGCCGCCCAGCAGTCCGTTGGTCAGCCCGCGTTCCCGCTGCACCTCCCGGACCAGCTCCTGTGCCCGCAGCAGTACCCCGACATGCGCCTCGGTCTCGCGGGCGGCGGACCAGTCGGCGGCCCGGTCGGCGACGCCGAGCCCGATGAGGGCGAGCAGTAAACAGGTCGGAACGGCGAGCACGATGGCCATACGGCCACGGATGGTGGTCCAGCCGGGCAGTGCGCCGAGGCGGCGGACGGTCGGGCGGAAGGCGGTCAGTACGTTCCCCGTCATGCCCCGTGAGACTACGGGCGGGCCGGTCAGGGCACGGTTTCCCGCCCGTAAGGCGACGGTACACAGGTACTCACGCACCCGTCGCCCCGGCTGTGAAAGGGGGACATGTGCCCACGTACTGAGATACCCCCTGGGCCGGTTACCCGGCCCGACCTATCGTTCGGTTCCATGACGCCATCAGCCGCCCCGGAAGCCTCCTACGAACTCGCCCAGGTCAACATCGCCCGCCTCAAGGCCCCGCTGGACTCCCCGCAGTTGAAGGACTTCGTCGACAACCTCGACCCCGTGAACGCCGACGCCGAGGCCGCCGACGGCTTCGTCTGGCGGCTGCAGGACGACTCCGGGGACGCGACGGACGTACCGGTCTTCGGTGACTCCTGGCTCATCATCAACCTGACGATGTGGCGCGACACGAACGCCCTGACCGCGTACATGTACCAGGGCCGCCACCGCGAGATGCTCGCCCGCCGCAGGGAGTGGTTCGAGCGGGTGCAGGAGGCGATGACGGCCCTGTGGTGGGTCCCGGCGGGCCACCGCCCGACGGTCGCGGAAGCGGAGTCCCGCCTCCTCCACCTGCGCACGAACGGCCCGACCCCGTACGCCTTCACCCTGCGCACGTCGTTCCCGCCGCAGGGCGCGGAGCCGGTGGTGGGTGACGTGCCGGAGGGGCTGGGCTGCTCGGTCTAGGCCCGGCCGGCGGGGCAGGGACCGGGGATCAGCCCTCCGTAGCGGGGATCGGCCTTCCGCGGCCGGAGGATCAGCCCTCGGCCCCCGCCTCGATCGCGTCCCCCACCTCCGCCACCCGCTGCCGCTCCTCCACCGCGAACCGCTCGGCGTCGAGCCGCTCCGCGATCTCCTCGTCCTGTGCCATCAGCAGGTCCAGATTCGAGTCGCCCATCTCGAACACGCCCATGTCGACATAGGCCTGCTGAAGGCGCTTCCCCCACAGCCCTATGTCCTTGACGCAGGGGACTATGCGGGAGAACAGGAGCCGGCGGAACAGGGCGAGGAACTCGGACTGCTCGCTGAACTCCTCGGCCTCGGCGGTCGGGATGCCGAAGTTCTCCAGCACCTCCACGCCTCGCAGCCGGTCGCGCATCAGATAGCAGCCCTCGATGACGAACTCCTCCCGCTCCCGGAGTTCGGCGTCGCTGAGCTGCCGGTAGTAGTCCCGCAGCGCCATCCGCCCGAAGGCCACGTGCCGGGCCTCGTCCTGCATGACGTACGCCAGGATCTGCTCGGGCAGCGGCTTGTCGGTGGTGTCCCTGATCATGCCGAAGGCCGCCAGCGCCAGCCCCTCGATCAGCACCTGCATACCGAGGTACGGCATGTCCCAGCGGCTGTCCCGCAGGGTGTCCCCCAGCAGGGCCTGGAGGTTGTCGTTGATCGGGTACAGCATCCCGACCTTCTCATGCAGGAAGCGGCCGTAGATCTCCGCGTGCCGGGCCTCGTCCATCACCTGGGTCGCCGAGTAGAACTTCGCGTCCAGGTCGGGCACGGACTCGACGATCCGCGCGGCGCAGACCATCGCGCCCTGCTCACCGTGCAGGAACTGGCTGAACTGCCAGGAGGCGTAGTGCTTGCGCAGCTCGCCCTTGTCGTCGTCGGTGAGCTTGGCCCAGTACTTGGTGCCGTACAGGGACATGGACTCGTCAGGCGTGCCGAGGGGGTCGCTCGGATCGACCTCCAGCTCCCAGTCGATGCGCTTCTGCCCGTCCCACTGCTTGTCCTTGCCCTTCTGGTACAGGGCCAGAAGCCGTTCGCGGCCGTTGTCGTACTCCCAGCTGAAACGTGCCGCGCCGGTCGCCGGCACCTGCCAGTGAGGGTCACCCGGATCCTTGGCGTACAGGTCGTTTGTCGGCATGTCCGGCAGGCTCACACGTAGTAGACGCGGGGTCAACAAGTCTTGCGCGAGGGATTGACGAGCTTGCTGACAGGCAGTCTCATAAGACGCGGACTACGTACCCCCGGTAACGAGGTGAGGGACCGATGACGACCCTGACGGAAGCCGACGCGCTCGACGGACTGCGCGACGCACTCGGCCTGCTCAAGGACCGGGAGCAAGTGGCCGAACGCCTCCTCGCCTCCTCCGCCAAGCACTCCTTCGACCCCGACAAGGAGCTGGACTGGGAGGCACCCTTCGAGGAGGGCATGTGGTTCTGGCCGCCGGAGCTGGTCTCGCTCTACGACACGCCCCTGTGGAAGCGGATGAGCGAGGAACAGCGCATCCTCCTCTCCCAGCACGAGGCCGCCGCCCTCGCCTCCCTCGGCATCTGGTTCGAGATCATCCTCATGCAGCTGCTGGTCCGCCACATCTACGACAAGGCGGCGACGAGTGCGCATGTGCGGTACGCGCTGACCGAGATCGAGGACGAGTGCCGCCACTCCAAGATGTTCGCCCGCCTGATATCCCACGGTGGGACGCCCTGGTACCCGGTGGCCCGGGTCCACCAGAACCTGGGGCGCCTGTTCAAGACAATCTCGACGACCCCCGGCTCCTTCACGGCCACCCTCCTCGGCGAGGAGGTCCTCGACTGGATGCAGCGCCTGACCTTCCCGGACGAGCGCGTCCAGCCCCTGGTCCGGGGCGTGACACGGATACACGTCGTCGAGGAGGCCCGCCACGTCCGCTACGCCCGCGAGGAGCTGCGCCGCCAGATGGTGACGGCGCCGAGGTGGTCGCAGGAGTTCACGCGGGTGACGTCCGGCGAGTTCGCCCGGGTGTTCTCGGTGGCGTTCGTGAACCCCGAGGTCTACACGAACGTGGGCCTGGACAAGCGGGAGGCCATGGCCCAGGTGAAGGCGAGCGGGCATCGCCGGGAGGTCATGCAGACGGGGGCGAAACGATTGACCGACTTCCTGGATGACATAGGCGTACTGCGGGGAGTGGGACGGCGACTGTGGAGGTCGTCCGGCCTCCTGGCATAGGGGGCGGACGCCAACCCTTTAGGGGCGCGGGGAACTGCGCGATCAGCCACGACGAGCCCGCAGCCGCCAGATCCCAGCACCCCCGCGGCGACTAGGCTCTTCCCATGCCCCCTGCCGCTCCTACCCCCGCCTACCGTCGGCTCGGCGTCGAGGAACGCCGCAGCCAGCTCCTCGACGCCGCCCTCACCCTCTTCGCCCACCGCGTCCCCGAGGACGTGAACCTGGACGACGTGGCAGAGGCGGCCGGCGTCTCGCGTCCCCTGGTCTACCGCTACTTCCCCGGCGGCAAGCAGCAGCTCTACGAGGCCGCCCTGCGCTCGGCCGCCGAGGAACTCCAGCACTGCTTCGACGAGCCCCGCGAGGGCCCCCTCCTCCCCCGCCTCTCCCGCGCCCTCGACCGCTACCTGACCTTCGTCGACCAGCACGACGCCGGTTTCAGCGCCCTGCTCCAGGGCGGCAGCGTCGTGGAGACCTCCCGCACGACCGCCATCGTCGACGGCGTACGCCGCGCGGCCGCCGAGCACATCCTCGGCCACCTGGAGATCACCGACCCCGGCCTGCGGCTGCGCATGACCGTGCGGATGTGGATCACCGCGGTCGAGGCGGCCTCCCTCATCTGGCTCGACGAGGACAAGCAGCCACCGGTCGAGGAGCTGCGGGACTGGCTGGTCGAGCAGTTCATCGCCGTCCTCTCGGTCACCGCGGTCCGGGACCCCCAGACCGCCGCGCTGGCCGAGAAGCTCTCGGCGGATGGCTGACACTGGTGCCGTGAAGAGCGAAGACACCCCCTTCGAGGGCGGCCCCATGGACGGCCGGGTGCTGCCCGTGCTGCTGGGCATCACCGGCCACCCGCCCAAGACGTACCGCATCCCCGTCCCCGACCCGCAGGGCGGTCCGCCCACGGTCCTGGTCTACCTCCGCGTGCCCCGCACACCGGGCAGCCGCACCGGCCTGAGCCGGCGCTGGAAGTACGAGTACTCCCCCGAGGGCGAGAAGGGGGCGGGCAGGCAGAGCCGTCGGCCGAGCTGGCCGTGGTCCAAGCCGGACGCCGCGCCGCGAGGCAAGCCGGACGACACCGACGGGTGACGAAATTACTCCGGACCGCTCACAACCGGCCGGTGAACCCGGCGGCCACGTCTAAAGCTCTGATGCGGAGCAGAGAGCCTCTCCGCACCGGAGGTGATGACGTGTCAGGAACGCTTCTGCGTCTGGCGTGCACGGCGACGGTGTCGGCCGCCATCCTCGCCCCGACGACTCCCGCCCTGGCGGCACCCGAGGCCCCCGAACCCCAAGAGCGATCCACGGCCGCCCTTCTGACAGACCTTCAGCGTCTGTACCGCGAGACCGAGCAGGCCACCGAGGCCTACAACGCCACCGAGGAAAAGCTGAAGAGACAGCGCACCGAGGTGACCCGGCTGGACACCGCCCTGGCCCTCGCCCGCCTCTCCCTGCACACCAGCCGGGGCCGGGCCGGCCGGCTGGCCCGGCAGCAGTACCAGAACACCACCGGCATCTCCCCGTACGTACGCCTGCTCCTGGCCCACGACCCCCAGCACGCCCTGGACCAGGGCCATGTCATCAACCGGCTGGCACGCGAGCGCGCCGAGTCGGTGGGCCGTCTGACCGGCACCGAGCGGAAGGCCGACGAGCTGGCCCACAAGGCCCGCAGGGCCCTGGACGAGCAACTCGCCCTCGCCGAACGGCAGAAGAAGGACCGGGACACCGTACAGAAGCGGCTGCGGAAGGTGGAGGGACTCCTGGCCTCGCTCACGGCCGAACAGCTCACGGCCCTGGCCGAGTTCGAGAAGCAGGACACCGCGAAGGCCCAGCGGGCGTTCATCGCCTCCGGTGCCCTCGCCAAGGAGGACCACAAGCCCTCCCGCGTCGCCAAGCGGGCCATGCGCTACGCCAAACGGCAGCTGGGAAAGCCGTACGAGTGGGGTGCCGAGGGCCCCAGAACGTACGACTGCTCAGGGCTGACGTCCAAGGCCTGGGCGCACGCGGGGACCCGTATCCCGCGCACCAGCCAGGAGCAGTGGGCGCGGCTCGACCACGTCCCGCTGACCGAACTGCGCCCCGGCGACCTGGTCGTCTACTTCCCTGACGCCACCCACGTGGCCATGTACCTCGGCAAGGGCAAGGTGATCCAGGCGCCCCGCACCGGCGAGAAGGTCAAGATCTCCCCGATCGCGTCGAACCCGGTGCTGGGCGCCGTACGTCCGAAGGTCAGGAGCCAGAAACCTCAGCGAGATAAGCCGCGGTCTTCTCAGGATCGTAGAAGTAGTTCTCGAAGTCGGCCGGGTCGTTGAACCCGTTGGCGAACCGGTCGGCGACGGGCGGCAGCTGACCGGCCGCGCCGATGAGGCCGAGGATGTGCTCCGGCGGCGGCGCCAGCATGGCGTTCGTCCACTTGGTGACGTGCTGCGCGGTGTCCCAGTACCGGTCGAACGTGCCGCGCATCCACTCCTCGTCGAACTCCTTGTCCCCGCGTTCGAGGATCGAGGCGAGATACGCGGCCGCGCACTTGGACGCGGAGTTGGAGCCCTGCCCGGTGATCGGGTCGTTCGCCACGACGACGTCCGCCACACCCAGCACCAGCCCGCCGCCGGGGAGCCGGCCGACGGGGTTGCGCACGGTCGGCGCGTACCGTCCGCTCAGCACCCCGCCCGCGTCCGTGAGCTCGACCTTGGTGGCCCGTGCGTACTCCCACGGCGTGTACTTCTCCATGAGCGCCAGGGTCAGGGAGAGGTGCTCCGCCGGGTCCTTCACCCCGTCGAAGACATCGAGCGGCCCGCCGGGGATGCCCTCCCAGAACAGGATGTCGGCGCGCCCGGACGTCGTCAGACACGGCATGACGAACAGCTCGCCGACGCCGGGGACGAGGTTGCAGCGCACGGCCTCCGTGTCCGGGTGCTCCGGACGCGGGCCCAGACCGTGCACGTACGACACGGCCAGCGCCCGCTGCGGCTCGCTGTACGGGGACCGCTCCGGGTCCCGCCCGAACATCTGGACGAGCTCGCCCTTGCCCGCCGAGAGCAGCACCAGGTCGTACGTACGGGAGAAGTAGTCGAGGTCACCGACGGCCGCGCCGTGGATGACCAGCTGTCCGCCGCGCTGCGCGAACGTCTCCATCCAGCCGGCCATCTTCACCCGCTGGTCGACCGACTGCGCGAACCCGTCGAGACGCCCCGCCCAGTCGATCGCCCGGGCCGCCGGACCCTCGCCCCAGGAGCCGGGGGCGGCCACGGAGACGCCGAGTCCCTCGATCTTCGGGGCCTGGGACTCCCAGAAGTTCAGCTGGAGATCGCGCTCGTGCTGCAGGGCCGTGTGGAACATACACTGCGTGGACATGACCCGGCCGGAGCGGATCTCGTCCGCCGTCCGGTTGGACATCAGGGTGACCTCGTACCCGTGCGACTGCAGTCCGAGGGCGAGCTGGAGTCCGGACTGACCGGCTCCGACGACGAGTATCTTCCGCATGCGGGGCAGTTCTCCTACTCGGGGGTTTCGTCCAGCGCGTGGCCGACCAGGGACAGGAGGGTCTCGATCACCGAGATCCGGCGGCGCGCGTCCATGATCATGACAGGTATGTGCGCGGGGATCGTCAGGGCCTCGCGCACATCCTCCGGCTCGAACAGCTCACTGCCGTCGAAGTGGTTGACGGCGACGATGTACGGCAGTCCGCAGCTCTCGAAGTAGTCCAGTGCGGGAAAGCAGTCCTTCAGCCGTCTGGTGTCCGCGAGGACGACCGCGCCGATCGCGCCGCGCACCAGGTCGTCCCACATGAACCAGAACCGCTGCTGGCCCGGCGTGCCGAACAGGTAGAGCACCAGGTCGTCGTCGAGCGTGATGCGGCCGAAGTCCATGGCCACGGTGGTGGTCAGCTTGCCGGGCGTCGAGGTGAGGTCGTCGGTCTCCTCGCTCGCCTCGGTCATCAGCGCCTCGGTCTGCAGAGGCGTGATCTCCGAGACGGCGGTGACCAGCGTGGTCTTGCCGACGCCGAAGCCGCCCGCCACGACTATCTTCGTCGCGACGGGAGCCCGGGTGCGGTCCGTCTGCCAGGGCTGTTCGGGCCCCTCTTCGGCGAGGAGCGGGGAGACACCGCGAGCGGCGTCAGAGACGACGGAGTCCACTGAGCACCCTTTCCAGCAGTGCGCGGTCCGGCCGGCCCGTGCCATGACCGGTTCCGGTGCCGTACACACGGATCTTTCCCTGGTCCGCGAGGTCGCTGAGCAGGACGCGGACCACGCCGAGCGGCATCTTCAGCAGCGCGGCGATCTCGGCCACCGTGCGCATACGGCGGCACAGTTCGACGATGGCCCGCATCTCCGGCATCACCCGGGTGTTGAGGGAACCATTCGTCAGTTCCCTGCGCTCCTCGGCGGCCTCCAGCGCGGCGGTGCTGCTGACGAACGTCTCGACGAGCAGGACATGGCCGAAGCGGGTGCGGCCGCCGGTGAGCGAGTAGGGGCGGACGCGGGCGGCCTTGCGGTCGCCGCCGCGGACGGGGAGCTGGGGCCTGTTCTTCGGGGCGTTGCTCATCGGGTACTCCCTGCCGACGCGGCCTCCAGTGATTTCCGGAGCTCGCTGCGGAGTTCGGGGGTGAGGACGTGGCCGGCGCGGCCGACGAAGAGCGCCATGTGATAGGCGACCACGCTCATGTCGCAGTCCGCGGAGCCGTGCACGCCGAGCAGTGAGCCGTCGCTGATGGACATGACGAACAGGCTGCCCTCGTCCATCGCGACCATCGTGTGCTTGACCCCGCCGAACTCCATCAGCTTCGCGGCGCCGATGGTGAGGCTGCCGATGCCGGAGACGATGGTGGCGAGGTCGGCGGAGGAACCACGGGGGCCGGTTCGTGGCCGCTGGGCCTGGGCCTGGGCCTCGGCGTTTCGGCCCGGGTCGGAGGAGAGCAGGAGCAGGCCGTCGGAGGAGACCACTGCTACTGACTGGATGCCCGGCACCTCCTCGACCAGATTCGTCAGCAACCAATGCAGGTTGCGGGCCTCACTGCTCAGTCCGAAGGTACTGGGCGCGGTCAACTGCTTGCCTCCTCGACTGTGCCCCCCGTGACATCTTCGGTCGGTGCCTGGTTCTGGCCGGTTCGCTCGGCGATCTCGGCCTCCACGTCGCGGTAGCCCGCCTCCGCTCCGCTGCGGAAGCCGCCGAGCCTGCGGCGGAGCGCGTCGGCGTCGACGGAGCCGGTCCGCTGGCGCGGGGCCTGTACCGGTGCGGTGATCTTCGGAGTGCGCTTGGGGAGGCCCTTGTCGGTGAGCGGGTCCTCGTCCGGCGTGCGTGCGTGTTCCGCCTCGGCTTCGCCTTCGGCGGGTTCGTTCCCACTCGTACCACCCGTGCGGCCGTCGTCGTCGGGCGCGGTTGGCCCCTGTGGGGCCTCCTCGCCATCGGCGGCCGCGGGTTCGTCGGTCGTCTGCTCCGGGAGCAGGAGCTCCATCGTGCTCTCGACCGGCGCCTCCGGCTCCGGCTGCGTTTCCGGCTCCACCGCCGGCTCCGGTACGGCCCCGTCGGCGCCGCCCGTGTCCTGTACGGCCTTCTCCGCCAGCGCCACCAGCGGGTCGCCGTTCTTGGCGCGGCCGCGCAGGACGTTGGAGTTGGCCTCCGCGTCGGCGCCCGGCAGCGAGAAGGTGTGGGCGCCGGTGTGGCGGGCGGAGTCGGCGGGGACCGCGGCCGCGGGGGCCGGCGCGAAGAGCCCCTTGGGCAGCACCGCGACCGCCGCGATGCCGCCGTGCTTCTGCTCGCGGAGCTGGACGCGGACGCCGAGGCGGTGGGCGAGGCGGGCGACGACGTACAGGCCGAGGCCCAGGCCGTCGTCGCCCTCCTGGTCGTAGGACGCCTCGGGGTCGAAGTCGGCGAGGCGGGCGTTGAGGCGGGCCATGCGCTCGTGGGTCATGCCGATGCCCTCGTCCTGGACGGAGAGCATGACCTCGCCGTTCTCCAGCAGCCAGCCGGAGATCTCCACGGGCACGTCGGGCGGGGAGAACGACGTCGCGTTCTCCATCAGCTCGGCCAGGAGGTGGGAGAGGTCGTCGGCGGCGAAGCCCGCCACGTGCGCGTGCGGCGGAAGGGCCGCGATACGGACCCGCTCGTACCGCTCGATCTCGCTGACCGCGGCGCGCACGACGTCGACGAGCGGGACCGGACCCGCGTGCTGCTGGACATGCTCGGTGCCGGCCAGCACGAGGAGGTTCTCGCTGTGGCGGCGCATGACCGTGGCGAAGTGGTCGAGCTTGAAGAGGGTGGCGAGGCGCTCGGGGTCCTGCTCGCGCTCCTCCAGGCCCTCGATGACGCCGAGCTGACGCTCGACCAGGCCGAGGGTGCGCAGGGCGAGGTTGACGAAGGTGGCGCCGATGGTGTCCCGCAGACGCTCCAACTGGGCGGCAGAGTCGGCGAGTTCGGAACGCAGTTCCTCGCGGGCGTCGGCCATCTTCTGGCGCTGTCCGACCAGGTGCTTGCGGTCGGACTCCAGGGTGGTGATGCGCTCGTGCAGGGCGACGGCGTGCGCGTGCAGGGCGTTGACGGAGTTGACGACCTGGGCGAACTCGTCCTTGCGGCCGGTGAACTTCACGGGTTCCTCGGCCGCCGGGTCCTCGGCCTGTGCGAGCCGGGCGGAGCCGAGCCGCAGGACGGCGAGCGGCCGGGTGAGGCTGCGGGCCATGCCGGTGGCGACGCCGACCGCGAGCAGCATCAGGGCGCCGAGGATCGCGATGCGGATCTCCAGCGCGGTGACATCGTCGTCGCGGAGCTGGGCGAGGTCCTTGCCGCGGCGGTCGTAGAGGGCGGACTCGACGCCCCGCATCAGATCGACGCGCGCGGAGAGCGTGGCGTCGGCCCGCTTGAGGTCGGTGTCGAGGTCGCGGTCGGAGAACGCGGCCTGGTCGGTGAGGGCGGCCAGGTACCGCTCGGCGGTGTTGACCTCGGGGCCGGTGACCGTGGAGTCGTACGAGGTGCGCGCGCTCTCGGGGGCCGTGTCGTGGAAGTCGGCGAGGGCGGCGTCGGAGCGCAGCCGGGCCTGCTGGGCGGCGGCGCTGAGGGCGGCGCGCTGCTTGGCGTCCGCGTCCGAGGAGGTCTTCCGGGTGCTCGCGAGGCCGGTGATCGGGTCGACGACGGTCTCGGTGGTGGTCGGCACGCTGAGCGCGGCGAGCAGCAGCCCGCGGGCGGCGGCGGCCTGCTGTACGGCGGAGTCCAGCTCGGCGAGGGCGTAGGCGCCGCCGCCCGCGCGGGGCGGCATCTGCTCGGCCAGCCGCTCGGCGAGCCGGTGGAGTTCGGTGATGGCGACCGAGTAGGCCGCGTGGGCCTCCAGCGCGGTGCTCTTGCCGGTGAGCGCGGCCCGGCGCACGGCCGCGACGCCGTCGAGGTCGTCACGGAGCGAGGCGGGGGCGTCGGGGTCGGCGCGCAGCTCCTCGACCTGCCGGTCGACCCGGACGCTGCGCTGCTCGCTGGGCGCCTTGGACTTGGGCCGCCCGGCGGCGATGTAGGAGGTGACCTCGTCGCGTTCGTCGGCGAGGGAGTGGGCGAGGGTGAGCGCGTCCTCTGTCTGCTCGGTGAGCGTCACCAGTTCCTGGGAGTCGTGCAGTTGCCCCGAGGCGGCGACGATCGAGGGGACGCCGGCTGCGGCGATGGCGGCGGCCACCACGGCCACGGCGACGATCAGCCGGTTGCGTACGTGTGTCGGGCGCCCCTTGCCGGCGGCTGCGACGTCGGTGGTGCTGCCGGGTGTGGGTTGCGTGCCCCCTGCGGAGGTTGCCTGCTTGCCTGAGCGACGAGGCCGCATCTTCTGCACCGGTGCTCGCATTCCTGACTCGTGATACCCATGGGTCCGGATGACGCGTCGTCAACTACCGCCGACCGTACGCACACCCCTCCCCCAAGCTCGTGCCCGTGAGCGGAGCTCGCTGATGGATGCAGCGCCCGAGCAGGGGGTGTTCTCACCGGTCCCCGACCCTCCCAGTGCCGGTGGGCAACAGCCGCGCATCACCTGACCCGCCACCCGAAGGAGTGAACCCCGGAGTGGAGTTGGCGGGCAAGTTCCTCTGGCGCGTGCACACGCCTTGCGCGGCGGGCCGGTTGGACGTCTGCGGCGGGCGATGGCAGGATTCGCCGCCACGCTCCCTCGGAGCGAATCATTCCACCCTAAAACAGACGTCTGACCTGCGCGACTGCACCTGTTCGGGAACCAATGCGACCTCTTCGCGAACCTTGTGAAGGCCTCGTGCAGACTGGCCGAATGCGAACAGAGCTTGCTTCCGAGCCCGGCGATCCCACCCGCCCCAACGAGGACTTCGCGAGCGTCGGACTTCCCGCCTCGGGACAGGGCGGCGCGCTGGTGGTCCTGGACGGAGTGACGCCACCGAGGAGCGGGACGGGCTGTCTGCATTCCGTCCCCTGGTTCACCGCGCGGCTCGGCGGAGCCCTGACCGAACTGACCGTTTCACTCCCGGATGTTCCCCTCGCCGACGCGCTGGCCCGTGCCATCACGCGTACCGCTGACGCACATCGGGAAACCTGTGACCTTTCTCACCCACGCACACCACAGGCAACCGTGGTCGTGGCCCGGTGGTCGGCGGAGGCGGTGGAGTACCTGATCCTCTCGGACTCCGCGCTGCTGGTGGAGTCGACGGACGGCACGATCACGCCCCACCTCGACGACCGTCTGTCGAACCTCCCCCGAGCCTCCCTGGCCACGGACGCGCTGATCGACGCTCACATCCGCAACAAGGAGGGCGGCTTCTTCACGGCCGCCGCGGATCCGTCGGTTGCGGAGCGGGCGGTGACGGGCGTGCTGCCGCGAGCCGAGGTACGGGCGCTGGCCGCCCTGACGGACGGGGCGACCCGCTGGGTGGAGAAGTTCCGGGAGGGGGACTGGGAGGACTGCTTCGCCTTCGTACGGAAGGAGGGGGCTCGGGCGCTGGTGGAGCGGGTGCGGGTGCTGGAGACGGCCGATGCCGAGGAGCGGACGTATCTGGGGCGGAGCAAGACGCATGACGATGCGACGGTCGTGTACGCGGAGATGTGAGCCTGTGACGGTGCCTCCGCGGGCCTACTTCTCCATCCCCCGGTTCAGCTGGTTCAGCAACCGCGCCAGCTCGGCGACCTCTTCCCGGTCCCAGTGGGACAGCTGCTCGACATACCGGGCCCGTCGGGCCTCCCGCACCTTCGCGACCCGGCCGCGCCCCTCCTCCGTGAGGTGCACGAGCCAGGCCCGCCCGTCCGCGGGGTCCGGCTCCCTGGCGACCAGCCCGAGGTCCTCCAGGGCGCGCAGCTGACGCGACATCGTGGCCTTTCCGACGCCGATGTAGGCGGCCAGTTCCGTGGCGCGCTGACGCCCGCACTCACCCAGCCGTACCAACAGGCCGTACGCAGCCGACTCCAGATCCGGATGGACCTCGCGGGCCATCTCGCCCTGCTTGGCCCGGGCGCGTCGCAGCAGGACCGTCAACTCGCGTTCCAGGTCGAGGAATTCGGGCTGGTTCATACCGACACCGGATGCTCCGGAGTCGACTCGCCGTCCGTCACCGTTTCCGTCTTCGTGCACGTCAGCCCCTGCCTCGTCTTTCCCGGTCCCGAAAGTTTTCGCCGACCCCCGTCGATGCCACAACTCCGCCAGTATTTCGCAGGCTCAGACCAAAGGCAGCCTCCGAACCCCCTTTCACCTGCGCTTCTGCGTGTCTGACCGCTCCATCGGAACGCGGGTTTGGCATGTATGCGCCATGGTCATCGCGTTTCCCTCACCGAGCACCACCGGGTCTTCGGAGGCACGCTATTGCCCGTGCACAGATTCGAAACGCTCCGCCCTCAGCGCCCGCACTGCGCCGGGCTCCCGCTCGCCGCCGTCCTCTCCCTGACCTTCTCGCTCGCCCTCGCCGTCCAGCCCTCGCCCGCGTCCGCCGACGACTACGACGACTTCCCACCCCGTGGCTCCGCCTACATGGGCATGGGCGTCGTGACCCATGACGGCGTGCACGGTCTGCCCCTGAAGACCCTTGCCACCCAGACGGAGGGCGTGGACGTCTCCAGCTACCAGGGCAACGTCGACTGGTCGACCCTGTGGAACAGCGGGGTGAAGTGGGCCTACACGAAAGGCAGCGAGGGGACGTACTACACGAACCCGTACTTCGCCAAGCAGTACAACGGCTCCTACGACGCCGGCATGATCCGCGGTGCCTACCACTTCGCCACGCCGGACACCACGAGTGGAGCAACGCAGGCCAACTTCTTCGTCAACAACGGCGGCGGCTGGTCCCGCGACGGCAAGACCCTGCCCGGCGCCCTCGACATCGAGTGGAACCCGTACGGCGACACCTGCTACGGCAAGTCCCCGAGCGCGATGGTCGCCTGGATCCGCGACTTCCTGAACCAGTACAAGTCCCGCACCGGCCGGGACGCCGTCGTCTACACGGCCACCAGCTGGTGGAAGCAGTGCACCGGCAACTACTCCGGTTTCGCCACCACCAACCCGCTGTGGATCGCCCGGTACGCGTCGACGGTGGGCGAACTGCCGGCGGGCTGGGAGTTCCACTCGATGTGGCAGTACACGTCCTCCGGACCGACGGTCGGCGACCACAACAAGTTCAACGGGCCGGTCGATCGCCTCAAGGTCCTGGCGAACGGCTGACCCCAGCGCCGTACGACCCAGGTATGCCCCCCGCCGTACGGCGAAGGCCCGGGCCTCCCTCACGAGAACCCGGGCCTTCATCCATCCGGTCGCGTCCGTCACGCCGCGACCGGAACCTCCGGCGCCGCGCCGTTCGTCGCCGGCGACAGCGCCAGTTCCAGGACCTGGCGGACGTCGGTGACGGCGTGGACGTCGAGCTTGTCCAGCACCTCCGCCGGGACGTCGTCCAGGTCGGGCTCGTTGCGCTTGGGGATGACGACGGTCGTCACGCCCGCCCGATGGGCCGCCAGCAGCTTCTGCTTGACGCCGCCGATCGGGAGCACCCGGCCGGTCAGTGACACCTCGCCCGTCATGGCCACGTCCGTGCGGACGAGCCGCCCGCTCAGCAGCGATGCCAGCGCGGTCGTCATCGTGACGCCTGCGCTCGGGCCGTCCTTCGGCACCGCGCCCGCCGGGAAGTGGATGTGCACACCCCGGTCCTTCAGGTCGGCGACCGGCAGCTCCAGTTCCGCGCCGTGCGAGCGGAGGAAGGACAGGGCGATCTGTGCGCTCTCCTTCATCACGTCACCCAGCTGGCCGGTCAGCGTCAGACCCGCCGCGCCCGTCTCCGGATCGGCCAGCGAGGCCTCCACGAAGAGGACGTCACCGCCCGCGCCCGTCACCGCGAGCCCCGTCGCCACGCCGGGCACCGCCGTACGGCGCTCCGCCGGGTCCTGGGCGGACTCGGGCACATGGTGGGGTCGGCCGATCAGGCCGCGCAGATCACCGTCCGTGACGGTGAACGGCAGCTTCCGCTCGCCCAGTTCGTGCTGCGCCGCGACCTTGCGGAGCAGCCGCGCGATGGACCGCTCCAGGTTGCGGACGCCCGCCTCGCGGGTGTACTCGCCGGCCAGCTTGCGCAGGGCGCCCTCGTCCAGGGCGACCTCGTCCTTCACCAGGCCCGCCCGCTCCAGCTGACGCGGGAGCAGGTGGTCACGGGCGATGACGACCTTCTCGTCCTCGGTGTAGCCGTCGAGGCGGACCAGCTCCATACGGTCGAGCAGGGCCTCCGGGATGGCCTCCAGGACGTTGGCGGTGGCCAGGAAGACCACGTCCGACAGGTCCAGTTCCACCTCCAGGTAGTGGTCCCGGAAGGTGTGGTTCTGCGCCGGGTCCAGGACCTCAAGGAGCGCCGCCGCCGGGTCGCCCCGGAAGTCGGACCCCACCTTGTCGATCTCGTCCAGGAGGACCACCGGGTTCATCGACCCGGCCTCCTTGATGGCACGGACGATCCGGCCGGGCAGCGCGCCGACGTAGGTACGGCGGTGGCCGCGGATCTCGGCCTCGTCGCGGACGCCGCCGAGGGCGACCCGGACGAACTTGCGCCCCATGGCGTGCGCGACGGACTCGCCGAGCGAGGTCTTGCCGACGCCGGGCGGGCCGACCAGCGCCAGTACGGCACCGCCGCGCCGCCCGCCGACGACACCCAGACCCCGGTCCGTACGGCGCTTGCGCACCGCCAGGTACTCGGTGATCCGCTCCTTCACGTCCTCCAGACCGGCGTGCTCGGCGTCCAGCACGCCCTTGGCGCCCTGGATGTCGTACGCGGCGGCCTTGTCATCGGTTCGCTCGTTCCACGGCAGTTCCAGGACCGTGTCCAGCCAGGTGCGGATCCACGAACCCTCGGGCGACTGGTCGCTGGACCGCTCCAGCTTGTCGACCTCCTTCAGGGCCGCCTCGCGGACCTTCTCCGGCAGGTCGGCGGCCTCGACGCGGGCGCGGTAGTCGTCGGACTCCTCGCCGTCCTGCTCGCCGTTCAGCTCGCGCAGTTCCTTGCGTACGGCTTCGAGCTGACGGCGCAGCAGGAACTCGCGCTGCTGCTTGTCGACGCCCTCCTGGACGTCCTTGGCGATGGTCTCGGCGACGTCCTGCTCGGCGAGGTGGTCGCGCAGTTGCTGGGTGGCGAGCTTGAGGCGGGCCACCGGGTCGGCGGTCTCCAGGAGCTCGACCTTCTGCTCGGTGGTGAGGAAGGGCGAGTACCCGGAGTTGTCGGCGAGGGCGGAGACGTCGTCGATGGCCTGCACGCGGTCCACGACCTGCCAGGCGCCGCGCTTGCGCAGCCAGGCGGTGGCGAGGGCCTTGTACTCCTTCACCAAGTCGCCGACCTGGCCGGGCAGCGGCTCGGGCACGCTCTCGTCGATCCGCGCCCCCTCGACCCACAGCGCCGCACCCGGCCCGGTCGTCCCGGCGCCGATCCGCACCCGTCCCCGGCCGCGGATCAGGGCGCCCGGGTCACCGTCGGCCAGCCGGCCGACCTGCTCGACGGTGCCGAGCACACCGGTGCTCGCGTACGTCCCGTCGATGCGTGGCACCAGCAGTACCCGTGGCTTTCCCGGCTGGGACCGGGCGGCGGCCTGCGCGGCCTCCACGGCGGCGCGTACATCGGCGTCGTTCAAGTCCAGCGGGACCACCATTCCGGGCAGCACGACCTCGTCGTCGAGGGGCAGCACGGGCAGGGTGAGCGGTGTGGACGTCAAAGCCATGATCTCCCCTTAGGCAGTCAAGTTGAGTTATGCCGACTCAATGCCTGGGGGAGCCCGAATGTTCCCCACCCTCCGTTCGCTGTGAGCGATCACTTGCCCGACAGCCCGTGACCTCGCCTTTCACCAATAAACGCTTGCCGGGTCCCGCGCCTTCCCCCAACGTCGTCCCGTGACAGACACAGAGATCCTTCTCGCGGCCTACGACGACCAGATGCGCGGCGCGCCCCCGACCCCGCCCGCCGGGGTGACATACGAACAGGACGGCCCGCTGCTGCGGATAGTGGGCGGCTTTCGGGGCCTCGTCAGCGGCCCGCGTTCGCTCGGCGTGCGCGACGCCGAGCTCGACCGGCTGATCGCCCGGCAGCGCGACTTCTTCGCGGCGCGAGGTGAGGCGGTGGAGTGGAAGATCCGGGGTCACGACGAACCGGCCGACCTCGCCGACCGGCTGAGCACGGCGGGCTTCGTGCCCGAGCCCCGGGAGACGGTGCTCGTCGGCCGCGTCGCCGACCTGGCCGTACGAGAACCCGCCCTGCCACACGGCGTGACGCTGCGCCAGGTCACCGCGGACGCCGACATGCGCCGGATCGCCGCGCTGGAGTCGGCCGTCTGGGGCTTCGACATGAGCTTTCTCGCCGATGACCTGACAGGACGCGTCGCCGCGGCACCCGATGAGATCTCCGTCCATGTCGCCGAGGCGGACGGCGAGGTCGTCTCCGCCGCCTGGCTGGTCTTCAGGTCCGGCACCGAGTTCGCGAGTCTGTGGGGCGGGTCGACGCTGGCCGAGTGGCGGGGCCGCGGCATCTACCGTGCGCTCGTCGCGACCCGAGCCGCACTCGCCGTCGCCCGCGGCGTCACCTACCTGCACGTGGACGCGTCCGACGACAGCGCGCCCATCCTGCGGCGGCTGGGATTCGAGGCGGTGACGACCACCACCCCGTACATCTGGTCACCCGAGGGCGGCTGACCCCGAGGCATGCCATCGCCGTACCAGTGGCCACATCGCGACCCCGATGACCAGGGCGATCAGGTGTCCCCAGTTGGTCAGCGGGTCCGTGAGGTCGAGCAGGTCCTGGATCAGCATCCCGCCGAACAGGGCCAGCACAGGCAGGCCCAGCCACGGCCGCAGCAGGCCGGCCAGCGCGCCGATGCTCGTCGCGACGCCGAAACTTATGCCGTAGTCGAAGCGCTGCAGCGAGCCGGCGGGCAGGTGGCCGGTCAGCACCGCGAGCCCCACGGGCACCTCGGTCGCGAGGGTGGCCAGGACGTGCCCGAGCAGGAAGACGACGGCCGTGCGAACGCCGCCGATCCGCCGCTCCAGCGCGGTGAGCACGAGCAGGAAGCAGAGCGTGTACGGCGCCAGGACCCCGCCCGCGACCCACAGCGCACTGGCGACCAGCACCAGCATGGGCGTCCGCACGAGGTGCACCACATCGGTGCTGGAGCCCCTGAGGAGGGCGTGGACGAGGTCGGGGTCGGCGTAACTGACGATCAGGGACGTGACGACCAGGACAGCGGCATAGGCACAGGTGAACGGTGTGCCGGCGGGAGTGGGGAGGAGGCGCCAGGGGCGGAGGGCCCGGGGGCGGGACGAGGTGACGGCCTCGACCAACTCGATGGTCTCGCCCCCGGCCCTCAGCGCCTCGGCCGCGACGGACGGGGCCGCGCAGGGCCCGCCGATGCCCGGCGCCGGGCTCGGCGCAAGCCGCGCGGTCGCTCTCGCCGGTCCGCGCTGCCGTGGCATCCCGTCCAGCAGGTCGGCCACATCGACGTGGTGCGGAGCGAGGGAGGAAACGTCCGCGTCGTCCGCGCCGGAAGGGACTGCCTCCGAAGCCGAGCGTGAGCGCGGCACGCCCTCGGCCACCGCGTGTTCCATGGTGAGGCGCTCCTTCCGTTTCCCCCACCCTTGGTCCACTTCCCCCACATGTCTGTGACCGACGCCACGCGGGAGCCGATTCTCAGCAACCTCTCAACAACCTCACGCGTCCGGCTCTCTTCACCCGTAAGGGCGACGGCGGGCCGGGATAATTCCCTCGGCCGCCCGGGGCTCGGCTGTCAGGATGACCGGATGCCCACTTCGTACGACATCCCCGAAGTCCTGGACCGACACGTTGGGCCCCACGGCGAGGTCGTGCTGCGGCGCCACGGTGAGCTGCTGCAGATCATCGCGAACGGCTGCTTCCTGATGGACACCTCGGACGGCCGTTCGGAGCGGCTGCTGATCGACGCGGCGCTCGGCGCGCTGGACGGGCGGCCGGAGCCGGAAGTGCTGATCGGAGGGCTCGGAGTGGGGTTCTCGCTCGCACATGCCGCGGCCGATCCGCGACCGGGAAGGATCACCGTCGTGGAGCGCGAGAGCGCGATTATCGGCTGGCACCTGGACGGGCCGTTGTCCGACTTCTCCGCCCGCGCCCTCGCCGACCCGCGCACCGAGATTCTGGAAACGGATCTCGTGGCGTACGTACATGAGACTTCCGACACGTATGACGCACTGTGTGTCGACATCGACAACGGCCCCGACTGGACCGTCACCCAGGACAACGACAGCCTCTACTCATCCCATGGACTCGCGGGCTGTGCAGGGGCGTTGAGGCCCGGCGGGGTACTCGCCGTATGGTCCGCCCGACCCTCTCCGGAATTCGAAGAAACCTTGCGTAATGCCGGATTCCAACAGGTGCGTACCGAAGAGATCCCCGTTGCCCGGGGCGTTCCGGACGTCGTGCACCTCGCCGTCCGACCTGGATAGCCCTGGGACGGTAACTCCCCGTACTCTGCTTCTCTGACGCGGATCATTCAAGCGTCAATCGCAAGCATGAGCAGGCATAGCCAGTTAGCGGGATCACCCCCACGGATTCCGGAAAGCAACTTTGGGGCGGGCGATGGAGCAGACACACACCTCCCACAACGGCACGGCGGCGACCCCCGGCGCGCAGCGCCGGGTCCTCGTGGTCGAGGACGATCCGACCATCGTGGACGCCATCGCGGCCCGTCTGCGCGCCGAGGGATTCCTCGTGCAGACCGCGGGTGACGGTCCGGCGGCCGTCGACACGGCGGAGGCATGGCAGCCCGACCTGCTGATCCTCGACATCATGCTGCCGGGCTTCGACGGCCTGGAGGTCTGCCGCCGGGTACAGGCCCAGCGGCCGGTACCGGTGATGATGCTGACCGCTCGCGACGACGAGACCGACATGCTGGTCGGGCTCGGCGTCGGCGCCGACGACTACATGACCAAGCCGTTCTCGATGCGGGAGCTGGCGGCGCGCGTGCATGTGCTGCTGCGCCGCGTGGAGCGGGCCGCGCTGGCCGCCACGACCCCGCGGTCGGGCATCCTGCGGCTCGGCGAGCTGGAGATCGACCACGCGCAGCGGCGGGTGCGGGTGCGCAGTGAGGATGTTCACCTCACGCCGACCGAGTTCGACCTCCTGGTGTGCCTGGCGAACACCCCGCGCGCGGTGCTCTCGCGCGAGCAGCTGCTCGCCGAGGTGTGGGACTGGGCGGACGCCTCCGGCACCCGGACGGTCGACAGCCACATCAAGGCCCTGCGCCGGAAGATCGGTGCCGAGCGGATCCGTACCGTGCACGGCGTGGGCTACGCCCTGGAGACACCGACGCCATGAGCGACGGGCCGGCCGCACGGAGAGGCCCCGGGGAACCCTGGGGCGGCGTACGTCCGTTCTCGATCAAGACCAAGCTGGGCGCACTGGTCGTCATCGCGGTGCTGATCACCACCGGGTTGTCGATGCTCGCTGTGCGCACCGAGACGGAGCTGCGCTTCATCACGGTCTTCTCGATGATCGCCACACTGCTCATTACGCAGTTCGTGGCCCATTCGCTCACCGCGCCGCTGGACGAGATGAACACGGTGGCCCGGTCCATCTCGCAGGGCGACTACACCCGCCGGGTGCGGGAGAACCGCCGGGACGAGCTGGGCGACCTGGCCGAGACCATCAATCTGATGGCCGACGAGCTGGAGGCCCAGGACCAGCAGCGCAAGGAACTCGTGGCGAACGTCTCGCACGAGCTGCGCACCCCGATCGCCGGCCTGCGGGCCGTCCTGGAGAACGTGGTCGACGGCATCGCCGAGGCCGACCCCGAGACGATGCGCACGGCCCTGAAGCAGACCGAGCGGCTGGGGCGGCTGGTGGAGACCCTCCTTGACCTGTCCCGCCTGGACAACGGCGTCGTGCCGCTGCGCATGCGGCGCTTCGAGGTCTGGCCGTATCTGTCCGGGGTGCTGAAGGAGGCCAACATGGTCGCCTCGGCGCGTGGGGGCATGGCGTCGGGCTCCGGCAGCCACACCCGTACGGACGTCCATCTGCACCTCGACGTGTCCCCGCCGGAGCTGACCGCGCACGCCGACCCCGAGCGCATCCACCAGGTCGTCGCCAACCTCATCGACAACGCGATCAAGCACAGCCCGCCGCACGGCCGCGTAACGGTCAAGGCGCGGCGCGGGCCCCACGCGGAGTCGCTGGAGCTGGAGGTCCTGGACGAGGGGCCGGGCATCCCGAGGTCGGACTGGCACCGGGTCTTCGAGCGCTTCAACCGGGGTGCCGTGATCCGGCCGCACGGGCCGGGCAGTGACGGCGGTACGGGGCTGGGGCTGGCGATCGCGCGCTGGGCCGTGGATCTGCACGGCGGCCGGATCGGCGTGGCCGAATCGGAGCGTGGTTGCCGGATTCTTGTCACACTTCCAGGGCAACCATCTCTACCAAGTTGACGTAAAGTGCGAAGCGGAGCGACAAGATCCACGTGCGTCCTGGCTGACGGACACGTGTGATCAGCGAGAGGCCCGCACGTTTGGTGCGCCGGCCCCCGGTCGACGCATCCCATCTGACGTCCGCTGAAGCGGAACCACGCTTGTTTCCCGCCATTTCCAGGCACGAAACACGCTTTCCGATGTGACTTACACGACGATGACCTTGCTCAGCCTCACCTTCCCGGCCATGGAGGCGTAGCCTTTATTCCCGCTGTCCATCACCTTGTGAAGCGGAAGAGGGCGGTTGCCGCCGTGTCGCCACAGTCCCCCAGTAACGCATCGAGCATCTCGACCGACGCAGACCAAGCGGGCAAGAATCCCGCAGCCGCGTTCGGCCCGAACGAGTGGCTCGTCGACGAGATCTATCAGCAGTACCTCCAGGACCCGAATTCGGTAGACCGCGCCTGGTGGGACTTCTTCGCCGACTACAAGCCGGGCGCTCCCGCCTCGGCTCCGGCGGGTACTGCGGCCGCGGGGGCCGTAGAGACCCCATCGGCCGCCAAGCCCGCAGCGGCTGCTCCGGCCGCCCCGTCGGTCCCGGCGCCGGCCCCCGTGGCCCCGAAGCCCGCTGCCGCCGCGCCCGCCGCTCCGGCCCCGGCTCCCGCTCCGGCGAAGCCCGCCGCTGCCGCGAAGCCCGCCCAGCCGAAGAAGGCCGAACCCGCCGCCCCGTCGGCAGACGGCCCCGAGCTGGTGACGCTGCGCGGTCCGGCCGCCGCGGTCGCGAAGAACATGAACGCCTCGCTGGAGCTGCCGACCGCCACCTCGGTCCGCGCGGTCCCGGTGAAGCTGCTGTTCGACAACCGCATCGTCATCAACAACCACCTGAAGCGCGCCCGGGGCGGGAAGATCTCCTTCACGCACCTGATCGGCTACGCGATGGTGCAGGCCATCAAGGCCATGCCGTCGATGAACTACGCCTTCGGCGAGAAGGACGGCAAGCCGACGCTGATCAAGCCGGCGCACGTCAACCTCGGCCTGGCCATCGACCTGGTGAAGCCCAACGGCGACCGCCAGCTCGTCGTGGCCGCCATCAAGAAGGCCGAGACGCTGAACTTCTTCGAGTTCTGGCAGGCCTACGAGGACATCGTCCGCCGCGCCCGTGACGGCAAGCTGACGATGGACGACTTCACCGGTGTCACGGTCTCCCTGACCAACCCCGGCGGCCTCGGCACCGTCCACTCCGTGCCGCGTCTGATGCCCGGCCAGTCGGTCATCATGGGCGTCGGCTCCATGGACTACCCGGCCGAGTTCCAGGGCACGAGCCAGGACACCCTGAACAAGCTCGGTATCTCGAAGGTCATGACGCTCACGTCGACCTACGACCACCGGGTCATCCAGGGCGCGGCCTCCGGCGAGTTCCTGCGCCAGGTCGCGAACCTCCTGCTCGGCGAGAACGGCTTCTACGACGACATCTTCGAGGCCCTGCGCATCCCCTACGAGCCGGTCCGCTGGCTCAAGGACATCGACGCCAGCCACGACGACGACGTCACCAAGGCCGCCCGGGTCTTCGAGCTGATCCACTCCTACCGGGTCCGCGGCCATGTCATGGCCGACACTGACCCGCTGGAGTACCGCCAGCGCAAGCACCCCGACCTGGACATCACCGAGCACGGCCTCACGCTCTGGGACCTGGAGCGCGAGTTCGCCGTCGGCGGTTTCGCCGGCAAGTCGATGATGAAGCTGCGCGACATCCTCGGCGTCCTGCGCGACTCGTACTGCCGCACCACCGGCATCGAGTTCATGCACATCCAGGACCCGAAGCAGCGCAAGTGGATCCAGGACCGCGTGGAGCGCGGCCACACCAAGCCGGAGCGCGAGGAGCAACTGCGCATCCTGCGCCGGCTCAACGCGGCGGAGGCCTTCGAGACCTTCCTGCAGACGAAGTACGTCGGCCAGAAGCGCTTCTCCCTGGAGGGCGGCGAGTCCGTCATCCCGCTGCTCGACGCGGTGCTGGACTCGGCCGCCGAGTCCCGCCTCGACGAGGTCGTCATCGGCATGGCCCACCGCGGCCGGCTGAACGTTCTGGCGAACATCGTCGGCAAGTCGTACGCGCAGATCTTCCGCGAGTTCGAGGGCAACCTCGACCCGAAGTCGATGCACGGCTCCGGCGACGTGAAGTACCACCTGGGCGCCGAGGGCACCTTCACCGGCCTGGACGGCGAGCAGATCAAGGTCTCGCTCACCGCCAACCCCTCGCACCTGGAGGCGGTCGACCCGGTCCTGGAGGGCGTCTCCCGCGCCAAGCAGGACATCATCAACAAGGGCGGCACCGACTTCACCGTCCTGCCGGTGGCCCTGCACGGCGACGCGGCCTTCGCGGGCCAGGGCGTGGTGGCCGAGACCCTGAACATGTCGCAGCTGCGCGGCTACCGCACCGGCGGCACGGTCCACATCGTCATCAACAACCAGGTCGGCTTCACCGCGGCGCCGGAGTCCTCGCGCTCGTCGATGTACGCCACCGACGTGGCCCGCATGATCGAGGCCCCGATCTTCCACGTGAACGGCGACGACCCGGAGGCCTGCGTCCGTGCGGCGCGCCTGGCCTTCGAGTTCCGCCAGGCCTTCAACAAGGACGTGGTGATCGACCTCATCTGCTACCGCCGCCGCGGTCACAACGAGACCGACAACCCGGCCTTCACCCAGCCGCTGATGTACGACCTGATCGACAAGAAGCGCTCGGTGCGCAAGCTGTACACCGAGTCCCTCATCGGTCGCGGCGACATCACCCTGGAAGAGGCCGAGCAGGCGCTGCAGGACTACCAGGGCCAGCTGGAGAAGGTCTTCACGGAGGTCCGCGAGGCCACCGCGCAGCCGCCCGCCGCGGCGCCCGCCGACCCGCAGGCCGAGTTCCCGGTCGCCGTGAGCACCGCGGTGACCACGGAGGTCGTCAAGCGGATCGCCGAGTCCCAGGTCAACATCCCCGACCACATCACCGTCCACCCGCGTCTGCTGCCGCAGCTGCAGCGCCGGACATCGATGGTCGAGGACGGCACCATCGACTGGGGCATGGGCGAGACCCTCGCGGTCGGCTCGCTGCTGCTGGAAGGCGTCCCGGTCCGGCTCTCCGGCCAGGACTCGCAGCGCGGCACCTTCGGTCAGCGGCACGCGGTGATCATCGACCGGGAGACCGGCGAGGAGTACACGCCGCTGCAGTACCTGTCGGAGGACCAGGCGCGTTACAACGTCTACAACTCCCTCCTGTCCGAGTACGCGGTGATGGGCTTCGAGTACGGCTACTCCCTGGCGCGTCCCGACGCGCTGGTGATGTGGGAGGCCCAGTTCGGCGACTTCGTCAACGGCGCCCAGACGGTCGTGGACGAGTTCATCTCGTCGGCGGAGCAGAAGTGGAGCCAGACCTCCGGCGTCGTCCTGCTCCTCCCCCACGGCTACGAGGGCCAGGGCCCGGACCACTCGTCCGCCCGCCCGGAGCGGTTCCTCCAGCTGTGCGCGCAGAACAACATGACGGTCGCGATGCCGACCCTGCCGTCGAACTACTTCCACCTCCTGCGGTGGCAGGTGCACAACCCGCACCACAAGCCGCTGGTGGTCTTCACGCCGAAGTCGATGCTGCGTCTGAAGGCCGCCGCGTCGAAGGCGGAGGAGTTCACGACCGGGCAGTTCCAGCCGGTCATCGGCGACGCGTCGGTCGACCCGGCCGCCGTGAAGAAGGTCGTCTTCTGCGCCGGCAAGGTCTACTACGACCTTGAGGCCGAGCGGAAGAAGCGCGGCGTCACGGACACGGCGATCATCCGCATCGAGCGTCTGTACCCGCTGCCGGGTGCCGAGCTCCAGGCCGAGATCGCCAAGTACCCGAACGCCGAGAAGTACCTGTGGACCCAGGAGGAGCCGGCGAACCAGGGAGCGTGGCCGTTCATCGCGCTCAACCTGATCGACCACCTGGACCTCGCGGTCGGCGCCGACGTCCCGCACGGCGAGCGCCTGCGCCGCATCTCCCGCCCGCACGGCTCGTCCCCGGCCGTCGGTTCCGCGAAGCGGCACCAGGCCGAGCAGGAGCAGTTGGTGCGTGAGGTGTTCGACGCGTAAGACCCGGAACAACTGGTGAAGGGCCCGGTCCCCGTTGTGGGGGCCGGGCCCTTCCCGGCTGAATCGAAAGGACGTCCATGGGCCAGCGGTACATCCGGAAGATGCTCGGCCGGATGAGCGGCGGTGAACCCGTCGAGGCCACCAGCGCCATGGGAACCATCAGGGCGCTCTCCCGACTCGCCTTCTACGCCCAGCAGTTCGGGTACGAATACACGGAGGTACGGCAGCGGGAGCGGAAGTATCTGCTCCGGGTCGTGCCCGACCCCAGCCCCCAGGCCCGTGCGCGGGCGGCGGAGAACTGGGCGCGGTACCCCGACGCCGCTCTCGGCGGCGCACTGCCGCCGCTGGATCCCGGCGCTGTGGCGCTGTTCAAGGCGCGGATCGGCTACGACCTGGCCACCCGGTTCACCGAGAAGCAGATGGCCGCGATCACGGCGGTCGGGTTCACCCTGCTGGCCCTGGGCCCCGCTCTCAGGTTCGGCCCCGTCATCGGCGGCGGCGTCTGGGCCGTGCTGATGGCCCTCGTCCCGGTCCTGTACGTCGTCAACCGGCGCTACCGGGCCAAGCACGCCGCCCTGCTGGAGGCCGCCGGTTTCCTGCCGGTGACCGAACCCGACGGGCGGCTGAGGTACGTACCGCCGGCTCCGCCGCTCGGCTGATCAGATCGGCTGGGGCTCGAAGTCCCAGTACGGCCGGTGCCGTTCGAGGATGTGGCGGGTGTGCGGGTGGTCGGCGCCGAGGAGTGAGGTGAGACGGGCCACCGCGTCCCGGTGCAGCGCCTCGGACTCCTCCCGCTCGCCCAGCTCGGCCAGGTCGAGCGCAAGCCCGGTCCGCAGGCTGATGGTGAGCATGTGCGCGTCGCCGAGGACGCGCGCGGAACGGTCGGCCGTCTCCCGGCCCAGCGTGGCCGCGGCCTCTATGTCTCCTACGGCGGCCAGGGCGGCGACCTCGTTCTTGGCGCAGCCGATGGTCCAGGGGTGGTCCCGGCCGACCGCCCGCCGCATCTGACGCGCGGTCCGCCTCGACAGCTCCAGTGCGGCCCGGTTCTCGCCCATGTCCCGCATGACGATGGCGACGTTGTCCCGGGCGCCGATCGTGTACGGGTGGCGCTCGCCCAGCTGGGCGGCGTAGTGGGTGGCGGTGGCGTCGGCCAGGTCCCTGGCCTCCTCGGTGCGCTCCAGGTCGCGCAGCAGCATGGCGTAGTCGCAGGACACCATCAGCGTCTCCGGGTGCAGCGGACCGCGGCGGCTCATCATCTTCCTGCGGACCCCGCGCAGCATGGCGTGTGCGAACTGCAGATCTCCGACCCGGCGGGCACACAGCGCGAGGTTGTGCTCGGCGAGCAGGGTCTGGCCGTGGGCGCGGTCCAGGATCTGGCTGTGGACACGGGAGTTGTAGCCCTGGATGGTCAGTGCCTCGCGGTACCGGCCGAGCAGGCGCAGCATCCAGGCCATGCGCAGCTCGGAGTTGAGGGTGAGGGGGTCGCGTTCGCCGAGGAGTTCCAGGCGGGCGTCGTAGATCCCGCGGTGCAGGGCTAGTGATTCGGTGTAGTGGCCCTGCAGGCCGATGGCGACGGCGAGGTTGCTGCGGATGGCGAGGGTGCGGGGCACCTGCTCGCCGCCGAGTTCCGCGGCGGCGCCCGACGCGGCCTCCTCGAACAGGCCGCGGGCGTCCGGGTACCGGCCGAGTGCCATGAGGGTGCCGCCGAGGCCGTCCTTGGCGCGGATCACTTCGATCGGCCGTACGTCCTCGGCGCGTTCGAGCCGTGCGAGGACCTCGCGGCCGACGGTCTCTGCGTCCTCGTACTTGCCCAGTCTGCGCAGCATGTTGGCGTGCTGGTGGATGGCGACGAGCACCGAGCGGTCGGTGGCGCCGGAGCTGGCCCGCCAGTGCTCGACGGCCTTGCGGCTGAGCACCCAGCCGTCGTGGTACTCGCCCCGCATCCGCAGGTACTCGATGCAGTTGAGGACGAGTTCGCGCGCGTCGTCGTCGTCCGATTCCAGGGCCCGTGAGGGTTCCAGGTGCGGGATGAGGGCGGCGTAGCGGGCCCAGTTGCCGGCCGAGGAGGAGTCTCGCGGGTCGGCGGAGACGAGGACCTTGCGAGCGGCTGCCGAGTAGCGGTCGGCGTCGGCGGGCGACTGGATGGACCGTACGAAGCGGTGGAAGAGCCGGTGCATGCGCAGGGTGCCGACGGTCTGGGTGTCCATCCGCGGCCCGGCTTCGTACTCGATCCGCATGGAGGTGATCTCGGACAGTCGGCGCAGCGCGGTGTTCCAGCTGCTGGGCTCGGCGATCAGCTCGGCCAGTTCGGCGGGCAGGTCGCTGTGCCGGGCGGTCTGCAGCAGCCGTACCGGCACCACGTCGTGCGAGAAGCAGACGAGCAGGTTGAGCAGCTGCCAGGCGGACTCCGAGCCCTCGCGCAGGGTGTTGACGAGCTTGGCCCAGGCGACCTCGAAGCTCTGCGGGTACTGGCCGGAGGCCATGACGCCGAAGCGGTCCGGGCGGCCGTCGCGGATGTCCCGGATGTAGTCGTCGACCGGCACCGTCGGGTTGATGTCCAGCCAGGCGGCCGTCTGGTCGAGCAGCAGGGGCATGTCCTCGACGGCCTCGGCGAGCCGCGCGGCCTGGGCGTCGCTGAGGCGTTCCGTACGGCGCTCGGCGAAGGCGATGCTCTCCCGGCGCTCGAAGGCCGGTACGGCGATGGTCTCGGCATGCGCGCCCCACTCGCTGCTGAGCGTGGTGACGAGGATGTGGCCGCGTCCCTCGGGCAACAGGTCGGTGAGCCGCTCCGGGTCGCCGGCGCCGTCCAGGACGAGCAGCCAGGGCCGGGCGGTGCGGTCGAGTTCACGGCGGACGGCCGTGATGGTGGTCGCGAGGTCGCCGGAGTCCTGCACGCCCAGGGCTGCCGCGAGGTCAGCGAACTGCTGGCGTGCGGTGACGCGTTGGGCGGCGTTGACCCACCAGACGATGTCGTACTCGCCGGCGAACCGGTGGACGTACTCCAGGGCCAGTTGGGTCTTGCCGAAGCCGCCCGGGCCGAGCAGCGCCACGGCGGCGCCGTCGGCACCGGCGGCGGAGAAGGCGCCGTAGACCTTCTCCAGCAGTTCGGTGCGGCCGACGAAGCGGCGGTTGCGGCGCGGGACCTGCCAGACGTCCGGCGGATCGTCGGGGAAGCGCGGGCCGCGGCGCAGGTCGATCAGGGTGCCCGGGGCGGCGATGCCCGCGCACTCCAGGATCCGGCTGCGCGCCACCTCGGGGCGCAGTCCGCGCAGTTCGACGGGGGCCAGCGCGATGACGGCCTCGGGCATCGGCCGTGCGGTGATGCTGACCGCGGCCATGCGGTCCTGGTACGCCGGCAGCACCTGCCGCAGGGCCTCGGCCCACGCCTCGAACCGCTCGTTGCCCAGCCGCTCGTGCCAGTCGTCTATCACCAGCAGGACGCGTCCCGGCGCGCTCAGCAGGTCGGTGAAGGCCTCGGCGGTCGGGGGTCGCCGCAGCGGGTTCCACCTGATCAGCGTGGTGCCCCGTCCCGCGGCCCGGATCTGGTGGTCGATCCACTTGGCCCAGGACTCGCTCTGTCCGGCGAAGACGACCGTGACATGTCCGAGTTCTGCCGCCATCTCGCCGTTTCCCCTCGACTGAACCTGGTCACGAGTGTGCACAGGTTATTCAATTGTGCGTCAAATCGGTTCCAGAGGTGCCGAGTTGCACCGAGTAGAGCATCGCTCAGGTCACCGGGCCTTCCCGGACGTCCGCTGCAGCCGGTGCGCGATGTGCCGGACGAGCCGCTCCAGGTCGGCGCAGTAGACACTGGGGTGCCGGAACCCGGTCCCGGGAGCGTACCGGTGCACATAGTTCCCGCCCCCGCACACCTTCCCCACGGGACACGCCAGACACTCCTCGGCCAGGGCCCGCTCCCCCAGTTGCCGTGCGGCGACGCCGGGATGGCGCAGGGCGTCGTCGAAGGAGTGCTCGTACACGTCGAGCCCGGTCTCCGAGGCGCCCTCGTACGCCGACCTGAGCGAGTCGACCTGCTCGATGGCGCCGTCCGTCTCCACCACGACGGCGGCCATCGGCGACAGTCCCACGGCCTCGGCCCTGCTGGGCGCGCCGAGGAGCAGCCCCGCGATCTCCTGGAACAGCCGTATGCGTGTGGTGAGCCGCTCCTCGTCCCACCAGGCGTCGAAGAGGGCGGCGAGCCAGTCGCCGTAGGGGGTGGGGTGCGGGCGGTGCCTGCCGGGCGGGCTGCTGGGCAGACCCGGGGGCGAACGGTCCCAGTTGGCGTGCGGGAGCAGGAAGTCGACGCCGGGCGGGCGCAGTTCGAGGAGCGAGGGGTAGACGTCCAGGGGATCGGCGGCCAGGTCGATCGTGCAGAGGATTCCGGCGTACGACTCCGGGCGCGCCGCCAGTCGCCGGGCCGCTGCGCGGGCGGCGGGCCAGGCGGGGCGTCCGGCGTGGTCGACGCGGCGGGCGTTGTGCGCGGCCCGGCCGCCGTCGAGGCTGAGGCCGACCCGGACTCCGGCACCGGCGAGGCGGTCGAGGGCCCGGTCCGTCAGGCGGGTGCCGTTGGTCTGGACGGTGGCGGTGACCCGGCAGTCGACGGCCGCGCGTACCGCGTCGACGTAGGCCAGGACCGGGTCGGGGCCGGTGAGGAGGGGTTCGCCGCCGTGCAGTTCGATGCGGATGGCGTCGAGGCGGTGGGTGCGGACGTGCTCGGCGATCCGGGCCGCCGTGCGACGCACGGTACGGGCGGGGGTGCTCGCCGGACGGTCGCGCCAGCCGTGGTCGGGGCCCTGGTAGAGGTAGCAGTAGGTGCAGTCGAGGTTGCACCGGCCGTGCACCTTCAGCACGAACTGCCGGAACGGGACGGGCCGGTGGGCCGTGATGTCGAGAAGGGCGTACGGCCAGGGCGGGTGGGGATGGGTCGTCATGGCGCGTCTTCATAGTGGGCGACGACGAGGGACTCCCCCTCTCGGGTGCGGAGCTCGGCGAGGATCACGGCCAGTACCGGGTGGTCGGTTTGGTCGGGCCGGGTGAGCTCCGGGAGGGGTATGTGGGTGTTGTCGGTGGGGAGGGTCACTCGACGGCCGTTTCGGGGGACAGGCGGGAGACGCGCAGACGGAGGAAGAGGGTGCGCTCGCGGTCGTTCGTCAGGCGCAGGGCACGGTCGTAGTCGGCCAGGGCCGTCCTGGGCCTGCCCTGTGACTCGCGCGCCTGGCCGCGCCTCCTGAGGGCTTCGGCCACCAACTCGTCGTCGTCGGCCTCCTCGGCGTACTCGACTGCCCGATTGAAGAATTCGATCGCCTTGTGCAGATGCGTGATCGCTTCTGTGCGCTCGTACAGCTGCCGGGACACCCTCCCACGGTTGCTGTGGCACTCCGTGAGGAACCACGGGTCCTCGGCACCGCGAGCCGCCTCCGCGAACAGCCAGTCGGCCTCGTACAGGTCGGTCAGCACGCTGGTGAGCAGGTAGCGCTGGTAATGGGCGCGCCCCAGGTACAGGCGCAGCCATGGGAGACGGGGTTCGTCCGGCATGCACTCGTCGACCGCCTGACGCAGGTGATCGATGCTCCTCGCGATGTCCTCGCCCTCGCCCCGCAGGCCGAACCGGGCCTGTAGTGCCAGGCCTAGGTCGGTCAGCACCCCGAGCCGCCGGGGGTCGTCCTCACCGAGGAGTTGGAGGGCCGGTTCCCATGCCTCGACGGCTCGGTGCAGCTGGGCCAGCGATCCGGACTGCTCGTAGCGGCCGTGGTGGATCCGCCCGGTCCGTACCAGGCACTCGAACCTGAGCTCCGCGTCGTCGCCCGCGGCCTGGTGGGCCTGCTCCACCGCGTACAGCAGCAGGCTCTCCTCGCGCTCGGGCTGCGGGATCTCGACGGCGGCCGCCACATCCAGCCAGACCCGGGCGCGCTCGGCGGCCGGCAGGGCGGTCTCGTCCCGGACCGCCTCCATCAGATCCTCGGCCGCGCTGGCGGCCGCGTCGGCGGCGACCTCCGCATGCCGCTCGTGCTGCCGGGCCAGGTCCAGCCACAGCCGCCCCCGGGCGACCAGAGCGAGCGCCGAGCCGGACAGCTCGAACCACAC
The DNA here is from genome assembly GCF_028369295.1 of Streptomyces sp. HD. Taxonomy (GTDB): domain Bacteria; phylum Actinomycetota; class Actinomycetes; order Streptomycetales; family Streptomycetaceae; genus Streptomyces. Next base: position 106,459 of record NZ_JAQMYP010000012.1, on the reverse strand, counting down.
ACCGGCCGCGTCGACGGCCCGGTGCAGATGCAGCACATGCCAGTCCTCGGCGGTGACGACGGGCTCGCCGTCCCCCCAGACTCCCGGCCCCAACTCGGCCACGGCCCGCCGCACGCCCGTCAGCGCCTCCGCGGCTGCTCTGCGCCGTTCCGGTACCGCCGCCTCCGTGTCCTCGTCGGCCAGGACCGCGCCGAGGTTGTCGTCGGCCAGATACAGCAGCACGGCCAGCGCATGCTCCTGCGCCCGCCCCGGCTGGCTCGGGGCCCACTCCCGCAGGCTCTCCGGAATGCCGTCGAAACCGACCCCGCTCGTTCGCACCTCCTGCGCCTGCGCCCAGTACACCAGCCCGAGGACGAGTCGCCCGTGCGCGGTGAGGGTCTGCCCTGCGACCGCCTCCCAGGCGTCCCGCAGGTCCTCCCGCACCCGCCGCACCCGCCACCGGGCAAGGAGTGCACGGGCCAACTCCGCACGCGCCGCGGCCCGTTCACTCTCCGACCGCGCCACCATCACCGACTGCCGCAGACACCTCACCGCGGAATCGAGTTCCCGGGTGAGTCCCTCGCCCTCGAACCGCGCGAGCGCCTGCCGCCCCTGCGCCAGCAGTTCCTGTACGCCCTGACCCGGCGCCACCGGCACCGCCGGCAACCGCGCCCCGAGATCCCGCAGCACCTCCGCCGACACCTCGGCGAACGCCCGCAGCCCGGCCGGCTCCCGCTCCGCCGAACCGGTCAGCGGACCCGGGTCGGGCGGTACGGCGCCCCGCAGGAACGCTCCCGCCAGCGCGGGGAAGTTGCGCGCGCTGCGCCCGAACTTCCGCTCCACGTACTCGGAGCAGTGCTTGAGCAGCAGCTCCACCTCGTCGACCGACAGACGTGACCGCAGCTCGGTGGCCACACCGGGCAGGAACTCGTACTGGACGGCCCGCGGATCGTCCGCGTCCTCCCGCCGCCGCAGCAGCCCGCTCAGCAGCACCTCGGACAGCACGTCCGGCCCGCTCCCGGCCAGCATGGCGTGCTGGACGAGCTGCATCACCGGCAGATACAGCGGCACCGCGGACAGATACACCGCCAGCCGCCGCGCCTCGGACGACGCCGGACGCCAGAACGCGCGGACGCGGTCCGCTCCGCTGCGCTCCTGCGCGGCCCGCACCGGTGCCGCCGACGCGGGATGGTCCGCCCGCACCCAGCCGGCCGCGGCGGACAGCGACTGCCCGGTTGCCCCGGACACCAGCCGCGCCCAGCCCTCCACCGACTCCCGGCGCAGCGCGAGCACCGGAACGGGCAGCGCCCCGGCGTACACCGGCCCCTTGTCGGACCGGAACACCAGCGACCCGGCGGGCCCCTCACGCCGGTGCAACATCCCCCGCCGGGCGGGCAGATGGGTGCGCAGCCACATCCGCTGCGGCAGTGGCTGTACGACGGCCACGGGCGCCGTCGCGGCCCAGCGGTGCAGCAGCCGCTGCACCTGTCCGCTGCGCCACATGGGCCCGGCGCAGTCGCTGAGGACCAGGGTGACGCGCCGCCCGGTCGGGTCGCTGAGCTGCTCCGGGGCGTGCAGGGCGGCACCCGGCTCCGGGGTGGCCGCACAGCCGGGCCGACCGCCGGGCGTCTCGTGGAGGTAGCGCACCTGCACCTCGCGGAAGGCGCCGGCTCGGGCGCACACCTGCCGCAGTTCGTCGAGGGCCTGCTGCCATACGACCGTCGAGGTGGAGACGTCCATCAGGAGCAGCAGGCGGGCCTCGCGGCGCCGGTCGGTGCGCAGGACGGGCAGGACGAGCCCGGACTCGGCGGCGCGCTCGGCGGTGGCGCGTTCGTCGAGGGTGCGTGGAACGGGGCGTACGGGGGCGCGGTAGCGCTGGAGCGGCCGTAACCCTCTTTGCAGTGCGAGGGGTTCGGGCAGGGCCGGGGCGGCCGGGACGCGGACCGGGGTGGTCCGGGTGTCGGTGCCTGCGCCGCCCGGGCCGGGTGCGAACAGGCGGGCGCTGTCGGGTTGCCGGGGCTCGGCGTCCTCGGTGGGCGGGCCCACGGGCTGGGGCGGGTGCGGGGCGAGGGTGTCGGGGCCTGCAGGTGGCTCCGGGTCGACGAGGGGGGTCGTTCCCGTCCGGTCGGGCGGTGTCGCGGAGGGAGGCAGCCAGCGGGCCAGCCACAGGGCGTCCGCCAGCTCCTCGACGCCGGGTGTGATGCCCGCGTCCCGCAGCCGCGCGACCAGCGCCGTGAGCACGGGGCTCACGCCGCTGGGCGGGGTGCCGGGGGCGCGGGGGGTCATCGGCTACCGGGGCCCGTGGTCGAGGGGCTGCATCAGCAGTTCCGAGATCTCCTCGCGGCGCCGGCCCGCGTCCCGGGCGGCGTGCTGGGCGAGGAAGATGGCGTTCAGCAGCTGGTCGGTGGGGCGCAGCGCGCCGTCCGCCTCGGACCGGGTGAACTGGTCGACGAGATCGCGGTTGGCGTCGTAGGCACCCTGCCCGAAGTGGGCCTGGACGAGGGCGGCGAGGCGTTCGTCGCGCGGGGCCTTCAGGTCGAGGGGGATGCAGCGGCGCAGCAGGGCGGCCGGGAACTCGCGCTCGCGGTTGCTGGTCATGATGACGAACGGGAAGGCCCGGCACCCCACCTGACCGCCCGTCACCGTCACCCGGCGTCCGTCGTCGGTGAGGACCCGCACTTCCGGGGTGCGGTCGGCGATGCGCTCCAGCTCGGGGATGGCGAAACGGCCTTCCTCCAGGACGTTGAGCAGGTCGTTCGGCAGGTCGATGTCGCTCTTGTCCAGCTCGTCGATGAGCAGCACCCGGGGCTTGTCGGCGGCGAGCAGGGCGGTGCCGAGCGGGCCCAGCTTGATGTACCGGCCGATGTCCTGGGCGCCTTCCTCAGCGGGCAGCTGGGCGTCCTGGAGGCGGCCGATGGCGTCGTAGGTGTAGAGGCCGTCGCGCAGTTCGCTGCGGCTGACGACGGGCCACTCCAGGACCCGGCCGAGGTCGAGTTCGTAGGCGACCGAGTGGGCGAGCGTGGACTTGCCGACGCCGGGTTCGCCGGTGACGAGCAGCGGGCGGCGCAGATACAGGGCGGCGTTGACGAGTTCGAGGGCGTCGGGGTCCTGGACGGGCAGCGGGACGGTGCGCTCGCCGAGCCTGCGGTGGGTGACGGAGTCGAGCTCCGGGACCTCGTAGGCGACGGGCGGGGCGTCGAACTGGCGCCAGGGCGGTGGACCCGGCAGCTCGGCGATCCTGGCCGGATCCGGTTCTCCGATCCCCCGGTAGATGAACCACTCGCTCATGGCGCGCTCCTCGTCGACGGTCGGTGGTGGTCCACGTCCTGGCCGACGGGAGCGTCGTGCGCCCGCAACGGGCCCCTGGGAACATACCCGGAACTGCCTTGGTACACCGGCGATTTCGGCCAGTTGTCGATGTTGTTCACAGCGGCGCGTCCACCGTTTCGCTCTCCTCTCCCGGCAGAGGCCTGCGCGGATCGTCGTAGAGCAGGGCGAGCGGTTCGGCCCAGGTGCTGTCGGGGCGTTGTTCGCTGATGTCCTGCCGTACGTGCCGCAGCCGGTCGGGGAGTTCGGCCAGCGAGCCGAGCGTTTCGAGGAACTTCTCCACGCGCGCGTGCAGCGCGTCGCACTCGGGCAGGCAGGCGCCGCGCTCCGGGTGCGGGCCGATGTGCCAGAGCGCGACGGAGTGGCCGCCGCTCAGCGCGTGCTTCATGGCGACGCGCCCGGTGCCCTGTCCGGCGGGGCGGCACATCACGGGGATGCGGTCGAGTGCGGCGGTGCGGTAGCCGGTGGCGTCGACGACGCCCGGCGGGGGGATGCGCCAGCCCTGGAAGCGCCGCCCGGCCGTCATGCTCTGCCAGCGGTCGGCCCAGAGGTTGTCCGGTTCTCCCCGGCGCTCAAGGGCGCGTAGCACGAGGCGGCGGCGTGCGCCCAGGTGCCCGGGGTCGTTCAGCGCGGCGATGTCCGCGAACCGCCAGCGGTGCACGGCGGTGTCGAAGTACTCGGCGGGCAGCGCGACTTCGAGCGGTACGGGGTGCCCCTCCCGGTCCTTGGACTCCAGTAGTCCGCCCAGTGGGACGCGCAGCGCCTGCACGAGTTCGTCGGGCCGGTATCCGTGCACGGAGGCGTCGGTCTCGTGGACCTCGGGCAGGCCGTCGCCGTCGTCGTACCAGATCTGCCAGAAGAACCGGACGGGCTGCGCGCCGATCACCGGGTCCAGGAGCAGGGCCACGACGGGGCCCTCGCCGGGGCCGGGGTAGGAGATCACCACGCGCTCCGGGCCGGCGGCCTCGGGGGGTGGCCGGAGTTCGCCGGGGAGGCTGACGTCGCGGGCGTAGGCGTGCAGGTAGCGGCGGGTGTCGCGGCGCAGCCGTTCGTCGATCCACCCGGCGAGGAGGGGGCTGCCGGAGTCGCGGGCGCGGGCGTGGGCCTCGACGAGCCTGAGGTAGCGCAGGAAGGTGAGCGGGTCGAGCGGTGCGGTGCCCTCGTAGAGCAGGCCGTGGCCGTCGCGCCAGGTCCGCAGCTCGGGTGTGGCGCCGGGCCACTGGTTGCCGCTGCGCGCCACCTTGGCGATGACCTTGACGGTGGGCTCGTCGGGCGGGGGCGGCAGCGCGGCGAGGAGGGCGAGCGCCTTGCGACGGTCGCGGGGCGTCCAGACCGCGCCCTGGCCGTCGGCCGACCCGCGCTGGAGCTCGATCCAGTTGTCCCCGCTCTCCGACATCGGCTCCTCGCCGTGCCAGCGGTCGTGGGCGGCCATGACCGTGCGGTAGGTCTCGCCGAACCGGCGCAGCGCGGCGACGGCCACCGCCTTGCCGCCGTCCTTGTCCTTGCGCCGCGACTTGATCAGTCCGACGACGGCGCCCGTCTCCGGGTCGAGCAGCGGGCCGCCCGACATCCCGCTCGGGATGTCGATGTCGGACTTGATGATCAGGCCGTACGTGTCCTCGTGGCCGTTGATCCAGGCGTCCACGATGCGGAAGTGGGCCTCGGGCGGGCCGGGGTAGTAGCCGCAGGCCTTCAGTGCACCGGTGTGGCGGGCGGCACGGTCGGTGAGCCATACGCACTCGTGGAGGTGCTCGCCTGTCAGCCGGACCAGGGCCAGGTCCTCGGCCAGCGGGACCTTGGGGCTGCGCGGGTCGGTGATCAGCCACTCGGCGAGACGGGCCTCGGCGTCGATGCCCTCGCCGCGCACCCGGAACACGGTCGTGCGGTCCGCCGCGAGGTGCGGGCGCAGCACATGGGCGGCGGTCAGCACCCAGCCGGGCGCGACGAAGAAACCGCTGCCCCACAGGGGGCTGTCCTTGCCGCCGGCGGGGAGCAGATGGACGGTGGCGGCCCGAACCAGTTCGAAGAGACGGTCGTCGTGCTCGCTCATGCGCCGACCGCTCTCCGGTCGCCCTCCCCCGCGCTCCCGCGATCGAACTGCCAGGTGAGGGTGACCTCCAGGGACGCCTTGGCCTCCCCGCGCGCGAGCACGGCGACCGCCAGGCCCTCCTTGGCGGTCAGTTCCACGCCGAAGGTGATGGACGCCTCGTCCGGCCTGACCTCCCGGGCCGCGTCGAGCACGCTGCCGCCGACGGCCCTGATCAGCTCCTGGAGCTGCTCGACCTTCGCCGTCGCGGCCTCGGTGAAACCGACGTCCTCCTGGTCGTCGTAGGCGTCGGCAGCGCCGATCCGTGCGGTGACCACCGCGCCGCCCGGCAGCTCGATGTCCTGGATGTGACTCATCCCGATCCCCCCGCAGAGCCCGGCCGCCCGGCCAACCGGCTTCGGGCGGCGCCCACTTGAACAGCGACGAGGCTAATACCCAGATTGGTTGCAGGACTATGCGGGGAGGGCCGCGACGCCACGGAGATCCAGCGGCAGCCCCCTAGGACTGTCCGGCGGATCATGCCGACGTCGCGGGGGCTGGCACGCGCTCCCCCAGAGGGGACCCCCGGCCGCGTTGTCGTCGGTTGCAGACTCCCCCACGCTCGAACAACCTCTCGCGGAGACCCCCATCGCGTCGCCGCCCTCCTCCACCTTGCAGCTGCACGCACCAGACCCCGCTCGGGTCGGCCGGTCCGCAAAGGTTCCTTGTAGCCGGCCTGATCCGCCGGACGGGCCCTAGTCCTCGTCCTCGTCGTCCAGGCGGGCCAGCCACGTCGCCAGCCGCTCCACCGGTACCTCGAAGTCCGGGTTGAGGTCGACGAACGTGCGCAGCTGCTCGGCGAGCCACTCGAAGGTGACCTCCTCCTCGCCGCGCCGCTTCTCCAGTTCCTCGATGCCACGGTCGGTGAAGTACAACTCTTGCTCCTGAGACTGACGGGACAAGCCCTGGGACCTACTCCCTCAGGGTATGCCGCGCCGGCCGACACCGGCCCGGCGCTTCCCCGGCCGTCAGTCGGGTACGTGGGTGAGGCCGTACGCCAGCCCCAGCGCGCCGTTCGCCAGCAGCACCGCGCCCGCGGCGGTCCAGCCACCGCTGCGGCGCCACAGGCCCCAGACCGTGAGGGGCAGACCGACCGCCACCTGGGCGAGGGCGACGGCGTTGGCCCTGGGGCCGCCCGCCCAGGGCAGCCAGGGGACGAGGCGGCCGCCCTCCACGGCGTCGAGTTCTGCGAGGAAGGCCTCGCGCCAGCCCGGCCACTCGATCCGGACGTGCGGCTGGAGCCGGGCGGCCTCGTGGAGGCGGTCGGCGCTGTCGCCGGGGGTGAGGCCGGACGGCAGGGCGACACCCGCGCGCGTGAGGACGGCGACGAGGCCACGCATGCGTGCCCGCGCGTCGGCCGCGCCGTCGGGGCGGGTCAGCGTGTCGAGGGACTGCATGTCCAGGACGGGGTCGAGGCCGAGCCGGCCGGCGAAGGTGTGCATCGCCTCGTTCTCGCCGGCCGGGGTGCCGTTGGTGAGCCAGATGTAGCCGACCGGGCGGCGGAAGCCGGAGGCGAGGGTGAATCCGGCCCGGTCGGCGTCCCACCAGAGGGCGAGCACGGGCCAGGTGCCCCCGACGGCGAGGGCGGTGGCCCAGCCCGTGAGGACGCGGTCGACCGGTTCGCCGCCCTCCTGCCAGGGCCGGCCCTCGGGCACGAGCACGCTCCACTCCCCGCCGGCCGGCACCAGGAGCATGTGCTCGCGCAGCAGCTGGGCCGCGGCGGCGACGGATTCGGGCTCGGCCCGGCAGAGCAGCAGGGCGCCCGGGGTGGGGCGGTCCCGGCGGGCGGTCCTGGACTCTTCCGTCGGCATGCCAACACGCTAGGCCGTTTTGTCCACCTCAGGTGATTTGTGATCACCAGAACGAGTGCTTGACTTTCCGTGCCCGCGATATATCGTGTTTTACGGAAGACGCGATATGGCGTGTCGTGTTCAGGTCCGGCCCGTGCGGCCGTGTCCGGTCGCCCAGGAGGTCCGCACCATGTCCGAGTGGTCCGTAGCAGAGCCCAGGAAGCTCGCCTTCGACGAGCCGGTGAGCGAGCTCCAGGTCCGCATCGTCAACGGCACTGTGAACGTCGTGGGGACGGAAGAAGGTTCCGCCCGCCTGGAGGTCTCCGAGATCGAGGGCCCGCCCCTGATCGTGACCCAACAGGGCGGCACACTGACGGTGGCGTACGACGACCTGCCCTGGAAGGGCTTCCTCAAGTGGCTCGACCGCAAGGGCTGGCGGCGCAGCGCGGTGGTCTCCCTGGCGGTGCCGGCCGACACCCGCGTCGAGGTGGGGGTGGTCGGCGCCGGGGCGGTGGTCTCCGGGATCCAGGGCCCGTCGGTCGTCAAGGGCGTCACCGGCGACACGACCCTGGTCGGCCTGTCCGGCCCGGTGCGCGCCGACACCGTCTCGGGGAATCTGGAGGCACAGTCCGTCACCGGCGACCTCCGCTTCAACTCGGTCTCCGGCGATCTCACGGTCGTCGAGGGCTCCGGCTCGTCCGTGAAGGCCGACTCCGTGAGCGGCTCCATGATCGTCGACCTCGACCCGGACGGCCCGACCGACATCCGGCTGACCAGCGTCTCCGGCGAGATCGCCATCCGCCTGCCGGCCCCGGCGGACGCCGACGTCGAGGCGAACACCGCGAGCGGCACGATCTCCAACGCCTTCGAGGACCTCCGGGTCCACGGCCAGTGGGGCGCCCACAAGATCACCGGCCGGCTGGGTGCCGGCACCGGCAAGCTCCGGGCGACGACGGTCTCCGGCTCGATCGCCCTGCTGCGCCGCCCGCCCAAGGAGGAGGAGCCGTGGGAGGCGGAGGCCTGGGAGGAGCCCGAACCGGCCAAGGACCAGGGCGGACCGGGCGAGACATCCGGCACCTCACCGAAGGACTCACCGGCCACCCCGGTGACCGGCACGCACCACACCTCGGGGGACAATTCCGTCTCCGGCCAGGGCGACACGGCGAGCGACGACCACGGCAACGGCTCCGCCGAAGCCGCCGACGCCTCCACCGCCACCCCGGCCGACGGCACGACCGACAAGAAGGTGCTCTGACATGCCCCCCGTCTTCGCCCACGGCCGCCTCCGTCTGTATCTGCTGAAGCTGCTGGACGAGGCCCCGCGCCACGGCTACGAGGTGATCCGCCTCCTCGAAGAGCGCTTCCAGGGGCTGTACGCACCGTCGGCCGGCACCGTCTACCCCCGCCTGGCCAAGCTGGAGGCCGAGGGCCTGGTCACCCACACCACCGAGGGCGGCCGCAAGGTGTACGCCATCACGGACGCCGGCCGCGCCGAACTAGCCGACCGCAGCGGCGAGTTGGCCGACCTGGAGCTGGAGATCAGGGAGTCGGTCGCCGAACTCGCCGCCGAGATCCGGGCCGATGTGCGCGGCGCGGCGGGCGATCTGCGGCGCGAGATGCGCGCGGCGGCGTCCGAGGCCCGCAAGGGCACCGGCGCCAAGGCGGACACACCCTTCGGTGACTTCTCGGAGTACACCGACAAGGAGGCGTGGCGCGCCGCCAAGGAGGAGATGCGCCGCGCCAAGCAGGAGTGGAAGGAGCAGGCCCGCCGCGCCAAGGACGAGAGCCGCCGCGCCCGCGAGGAGGCGCAGCGCGCCCGCCGCCAGGCCAAGGAGGCCCAGGACCGCGCCCGCGCCCAGGCCCAGGAGGAGGTCCAGCGCATCGCCCGCCGGGTCCAGGACCAAGTCCAGGACCACTTCGCCCGCGGCGACTGGCCGACGGGGGTCCGGGAGGGCCTGACGGAACTGGCCAAGGAGTTCGGCGACTTCGGCAAGGACTACGGGAAGGGGCTGGGCAGGGACTTCGGCTTCGGCCGCCAGGGCACCCCGCCCAAGTCGCCGCAGCACGACCCCGACTACTCGGACACCCCCGAAGACTTCCCCGCCGACTACGAACCCACCTGGGCCCACGAGCCCCCCACCGGCGACCCGACCCGTGACCTGGACCGCCTGCTGGACCGCTTCCGCGACGACATCCGCGACGCGGCAAGGGACCACGGCGTGACAGCGGACCAACTCCTGGACGCCCGACGCCACCTGTCGACAGCGGCGGCCCACATCGGAGCACTACTGCGCACCCCGAAGGCGTGACCCCGGCCCCCTGGGCAGTACGGCCACGACGTCCCCCGCACTGCCCAGGCCCCGGCACGCACGCCCCCCCCGGCACGGCCGGCGGCACGCCGGTCAACGCACCCACCAGTACCCAACGCTGGAGTTTCTCGCCGCGCCCAGCCCACCTGCGCCCGGTATCCGGTCGGCCCTGGGCGCCCGGTATCCGGCCGCCCAGGCCCCCAGGGCCCTCTCCAGGCCCTCAACCGGCCTTGGCCTCTCCCCCGCCGTACAGCACGCGAGTGACGGACTCATGGGTCACGCCGTGATCGGCAAGCACCTCGGCCGCGACACCGGGACGGCCGACGAGGGCCAACAGGATGTGCTCGTCGCCGATGTGCCGGTCCCGGCGGGCGACGGCGATACGCAACGCCCGCTCCAGCACGTCCTTGGCACCCCGGCCGAACGACCGCCGCCCCGACCACCACCCCTTGTCCTTGGCGTCGCCGGACAAAGCCCCGGCCCCGTGCACTTCCTCCACCCGGGCGACGATCTCCCCCACATCGATCCCCAACCCGGCCAACGCATCGGCCTCGGCCTGCGACAGCCCGCCGCGCCGCCGGGCCTCGCCCAACGCACTCCGCACGGACTCCAGCCACTGCCCGCCCCCGAGCGCGCCGAGCGCGAACGAGGCCCGGCTCCCCTCGCGATCGAGCAGCGCCAACAGCATGTGCTCGGCATCGACGGTCTGCGCCCCACCCCTCTCGGCCTGCTCGACGGCACCCGTCACCACCGCACGGGCATCCTTCGTGAACCGCTCGAACATCAACGCCTCCCGTACTTCTTGTGCACGGCCTGCCTGCTGACCCCGAGTTCCGCGGCGATCTCCTGCCAGGACCACCCCTGATTGCGCGCACTGCGCACCTGCACCGCCTCCAACTGCTCCAGCAGCCGGCGCAACGCGGCAACGGCCCGCAGCCCGACCCGCGGATCGCGATCACCAGCCCGCTCGGCAAGGTCTGTTGCTTCGGTCATGATGTCAACGTAAGTTGACACACGGGTAGACGTCAACCCTGATTGACAAACAGAAGGGCGGGCCCGAGGTATCGAAACCCCGGACCCGCCACAAGTACGGAAAGTACCGACGACCGAAAGAACCGTCAGTTGGTGAGCACGATCTTCCCGAACTGCTCCCCGGACTCCATGCGCTCGAAGCCCTCCCGGGCCCGGTCCATGGGAAGCACCTCGTCGATGACGGGCCGCACACCGGTGGCGGCACAGAAGGAGAGCAGATCCTCCAGCTCGTCCTTGGTCCCCATCGTCGACCCGACGATCTTCAGCTCCAGGAAGAAGATCCGGGTGAGCTCGGCATGCGAGGGCCGGTCACCGCTGGTGGCACCGGAAATGACCAGCGTGCCGCCCGGCTTGAGCGACTTGACGGAGTGCGACCAGGTGGCGGCACCCACGGTCTCGATCACGGCGTCGACCCGCTGCGGCAGCCGAGCCCCCGACTCCACCGCCTCCACGGCCCCCAGCTCCAGGGCACGCTTGCGCTTGGCCTCGTCCCGGCTGGTCGCGAAGACACGCAGTCCGGCGGCCTTCCCCAGCACGATGGCCGCCGTGGCGACCCCACCGCCGGCCCCCTGCACCAGCACGGAGTCACCGGGCCGCACCCCGGCATTGGTGAACAGCATCCGATAGGCCGTCAGCCACGCGGTGGGCAGACAGGCGGCCTCCTCGAAGGAGAGCTCCTTGGGCTTGGGCAGGATGTTCCAGGTCGGCACGGCGACCTGCTCGGCGAACGTGCCCTGATACCGCTCGGTCAGAATGGAGCGCGGCTCCTTGGGCCCCACCCCGTGCCCACTCTGCCCGATCACGGAATGCAGGACGACCTCGTTGCCGTCCTCGTCGACGCCGGCGGCGTCACATCCGAGGATCATCGGCAACTTGTCCTCCGCGAGGCCCACGCCCCGCAGCGACCACAGGTCGTGATGGTTGAGGGAGGCGGCCTTGACGTTGACGGCACTCCAGCCGGGACGGACCTCGGGGGCCGGCCGCTCCCCCAACTCCAGTCCGGAAAGCGGCTGGTCGCGGTCGATTCGGGCGGCATAGACGGCGAACATGACCTTGACGATAGGCTCCCCCACCGCCCGACGGAACCACGCGGCCTTGTGAGACACGCCCTGTTGCCAAAGGGACCGGTGTGGGGCCGGGCACCTGAACGGGACGCACACGAAACCACCCGGACAGCCCCGCCCCAAGGTAAAGAAATGGCCCCGCCCACCCGGGCGGGGCCATTCAGCAGGCAGGCTCCACGCGTCAGCGCCGAGCGACGCCCTCCGCGCGAGCCGCAGCGGCGACAGCCGCGGTGACCGCCGGAGCGACCCGCTCGTCGAACGGCGACGGGATGACGTAGTCCGCGGCGAGGTCGTCCCCCACCACACCCGCCAGCGCCTCAGCGGCGGCGATCTTCATCCCCTCGGTGATCCGGGAGGCCCGCACCTGCAGCGCCCCGGCGAAGATTCCGGGGAACGCCAGCACGTTGTTGATCTGGTTCGGGAAGTCCGACCGCCCGGTGGCCACGACCGCCGCGTACTTGTGCGCGACGTCGGGGTGCACCTCGGGGTTCGGGTTGGCCATGGCGAAGACGAACGCGCCCTCCGCCATCGAAGCCACCGCCGCCTCCGCGACCGTACCGCCGGAGACGCCGATGAAAACGTCCGCACCCTCCAGAGCCGCCTCCAGCGACCCGGTGATGCCGGCCTTGTTGGTGAACCCGGCGACCTCGCGCTTGACGGACGTCAGGTCGTCCCGGTCGGCCGAGACGACGCCCTTGCGGTCCGCGACGGCCACATCACCGATACCGGCCTCGATCAGCATCTTCGCGATGGCGACGCCGGCCGCGCCCGCGCCCGAGATGACGGCCCGCAGATCCCCGATGGCCCGCCCGCTCAGCCGCGCCGCGTTCCGCAGGGCCGCCAGCGTCACGACCGCCGTACCGTGCTGGTCGTCATGGAAGACCGGGATGTCGACCCGCTCCTGGAGCTTGCGCTCGATCTCGAAGCACCGCGGTGCCGAGATGTCCTCCAGGTTCACGCCGCCGAAGGACGGGGCGAGTCGCACCACCGTCTCGACGATCTCGTCGACGTCCGTGCAGTCGAGCGCGATCGGGACCGCGTCCACGCCGCCGAACTGCTTGAACAGAATCGCCTTGCCTTCCATCACGGGAAGGGAGGCCTCCGGACCGATGTCCCCGAGCCCGAGCACCGCCGTGCCGTCGGTGACCACGGCCACCACGGACGACTTCCACGTGTAATCGTGGACGAGCTCCGGCTGCTCGGCGATCGCGGTGCACACGCGCGCCACGCCGGGTGTGTATGCGAGGGACAGGTCGTCCTTGTCACGCACCGGCACGGTGGCCTGCACGGCCATCTTGCCGCCGCGGTGCAGCGCGAACGCCGGATCGAAGGAATCCAGGGGCTCGCCCCCGGCCTCCTGATCCGTATTGCTGTCGCTTCGAGGATTGACGATCTCCGCTGCCACTTTGTTTTACCCCTTAAATCTTCATTGGTTGAGGGTGGCCACTCCTGGTGAGGGGTGGGCGGGACCGCACATGCCCCGATCTGTTGATGCGTACGGGTCATGCGCGATGGGCGCGCCGCACACGCGCCCTGAGCCCCGGATGAGGGGTGTAAAGAACCTTCTTACCGGACGGACGGTACCGACGACGAGTCCAATACGTGCAAGATCACACGACGGCAAGGGAAACGCCCGGCCGCGATGACACGAATCGGACACGACCCGACGGCGAAACCGCTGTGATTCATGGCCGGATAAGTGGACAATCAACATCACAAGCCGCGAAAGACAACCGAAGACCGCAAACCCGGCACATGCCCGGTCCGCATTCCGAGCGGCACCGAAGATCCTTCGGCCGGAAGCAAGGATTCCCGTAGAAGGTCCGGTCGTGATGTACCGGCCTGATGCGGTTTCGGGGGTAACCCGTTATCCGATTTTGACATGGCGGGCGCCCTGAATGGCTCAGTCCGAATGGCAAGATGCCGTAATCACACGGGGTCGCGACACTCGAAGGCGTGTGTTCCCGTCGACCTACGAAACCAAGGCACCTGCCGCCCATCGGCAGGTGCCGGCCCCATCGGCAACTCCACCCATCCGCCGGAGGAACCCACCATGACCGCACGCTCCACCCGCCGTACCTCCGCCGCGCGCTCCAGGGCAGCCGCGGTAGGTGCGATCGCGGTCGCAGGCGCTCTGATGCTCACCGGTTGCGGTGACCAGACCAAGGGCGGCGGCTCGGACAGCACCGACACCGCCACGGCCGGCGCCCCGCTGGCCGACAAGCTGCCCCAGGCGATCCGCGACAAGGGAGTCATCAAGGTCGGCTCGGACATCGCGTACGCGCCGGTCGAGTTCAAGGACAGCTCCGGCAAGACGGTCGGCATCGACCCCGACCTCGCCGCCGCCATGGGCAAGCAGCTCGGTGTGACGTTCGAGTTCGAGAACGGCACCTTCGACAGCCTGATCACCGGTCTGCGCTCCAAGCGCTACGACATCGCGATGTCCGCGATGACCGACACCAAGGACCGTCAGGAGGGCATCGACTCCGAGACGGGCAAGAAGGTCGGTGAGGGCGTCGACTTCGTCGACTACTTCACGGCCGGTGTCTCGATCTACACCCAGAAGGGCAAGAACACCGACATCAAGACCTGGTCGGACCTGTGCGGCAAGAAGATCGTCGTGCAGCGCGGCACGACTTCCGAGGACCTCGCCAAGAGCGAGGCGAAGAAGTGCACCGGTGGCAAGACGATCTCCATCGAGTCCTTCGACAACGACCAGCAGGCCCAGACCCGCCTGCGCGCGGGCGGTGCGGACGCCGGTTCCTCCGACTTCCCCGTGGCCGCGTACGCCGTGAAGACCTCCGGCGGCGGCAACGACTTCCAGCTGGTCGGCGAGCAGGTCGAGGCCGCCCCGTACGGCATCGCGGTGGCCAAGAGCAACACCCAGCTGCGTGACGCGCTGAAGGCCGCGCTGGACGCCATCATCAAGAACGGCGAGTACGAGAAGGTCATCAAGAAGTGGGGCGTCGAGGACGGCTCCGTGACCGAGGCCACCATCAACGGAGGCAAGTGACCGCGCGCAGCGGGCACTGAAAGGCAATATCCGTGACTGAGATCAACAAGACGGACGGGCCGGCGGACACCCCGCCGGCCGGCCCGGAGGCCATCAAGGCCATCCCGGTCCGTCACTACGGGCGGTACGTCACCGCCGTCGTCGCGCTCGCCCTGCTGGGCGCCGTCGTGTACGCGTTCTCCCAGGGCAAGATCAACTGGGGTGCGATCCCGGACTACTTCTTCAACGACCGCGTCCTCAGCGGTGTGGGCAAGACCCTCCTGCTGACCGTCCTGTCCATGGTGATCGGCATCGTCGGCGGCATCATGCTCGCGGTGATGCGGCTGTCGCGGAACCCGGTGACCTCGTCCATCGCGTGGTTCTACATCTGGTTCTTCCGCGGCACACCGGTCCTGGTCCAGCTGATCGTCTGGTTCAACCTGGGCCTGGTCTTCGAGTACATCAACCTCGGCCCGATCTACAAGAACGAGTGGTCGGACTTCATGACCCCGTTCCTGACGGCGCTGCTCGGCCTGGGGCTCAACGAGGCCGCGTACATGGCGGAGATCTGCCGTGCCGGTCTGCTCGCGGTCGACGAGGGCCAGACCGAGGCGGCGCACGCGCTGGGCATGAGCCACAGCAAGACGCTGCGCCGGATCGTCATCCCGCAGGCGATGCGCGTGATCGTGCCGCCGACGGGCAACGAGGTCATCAACATGCTGAAGACGACCTCGCTGGTGTCGGTCGTCCAGTACTCCGAGCTGTTGCGCGTCGCCCAGGACATCGGCCAGACCTCCGGCGCCCCCGCCGAGATGCTGTTCCTGGCCGCGGCCTGGTACCTGCTGCTGACGTCGATCTTCAGCGTCGGCCAGTACTACCTGGAGCGGTACTACGCCCGAGGCTCCAGCCGCAGCCTGCCGGCGACCCCGTTCCAGAAGATCAGGGCGAACCTGCTGTCCCTGTCGAACCGTTCGTCGGCGGGAGGTGCCGCATGACCGCCATGGTGAAGGCCGAAGGCGTCCACAAGTCCTTCGGGCTCGTCGAGGTGCTCAAGGGCATCGACCTGGAGGTGAAGTCCGGCGAGGTCTTCTGCCTCATCGGCCCCTCCGGCTCCGGCAAGTCCACCTTCCTGAGGTGCATCAACCACCTGGAGAAGATCAACGCCGGTCGGCTGTACGTCGACGGCGAGCTGGTCGGCTACCGCCAGAAGGGCGACAAGCTGTACGAGCTCAAGGACAGCGAGGTCGCGGTGAAGCGCCGGGACATCGGCATGGTGTTCCAGCGGTTCAACCTGTTCCCGCACATGACGGCGCTGGAGAACGTCATCGAGGCGCCGATCCAGGTCAAGGGCGTGAGCAAGGCCCAGGCCAGGGAGCGCGCGAAGGAACTGCTCGACCGAGTCGGCCTCGCCGACAAGGCCGGGAACTACCCCTCCCAGCTCTCCGGCGGCCAGCAGCAGCGCGTCGCCATCGCCCGTGCGCTGGCGATGGACCCGAAGCTGATGCTGTTCGACGAGCCGACCTCGGCCCTCGACCCGGAGCTGGTCGGTGACGTCCTCGACGTCATGCGCGACCTCGCCGAGTCCGGTATGACGATGGTCGTCGTGACCCACGAGATGGGCTTCGCCCGCGAGGTCGGCGACAGCCTGGTCTTCATGGACGGCGGCGTGGTCGTCGAGTCCGGCGACCCGCGCGAGGTCCTGACCAACCCGCAGCACGAGCGGACGCAGGCGTTCCTGTCCAAGGTGCTCTGACGGTACGACGGTGAAGGGGCGGTACGAGATCCTCGTACCGCCCCTTCACCATGTGCTCGGCCTACGGCAACAGCTGTGGCGCCGTCACCACTTCTCGCAGCTGATCTGCGGTCAGCGGCGGGGCGTCCAGCGCCGGTCCCAGCGTCCGCCTGGCGTCGAACCCGCTGCCGGCCTTGATCATGACCGTGTAGCCCTGCGTGAAGAGCCGCACGGCACGAAAGGGCTCCCATGTCCGGCCACCGCTACGGATCTCCCGCGCCAGCTCGGTGGACTCGCGCTGATCGCCGTTCGGCAGTGTCTCGGGGACGCAGGTCGCCGCCGTCCCGGGGACGTACGACGAGCAGTGCTCCCCGAGCGGTACCGGCCAGTCCTCCCGCCGGCCCGGGAGGACCTGGAAGTTGAGATACCCGACGCCGCCGTCCTTGTAGACCGCGTAGACCCCGTCGTACGGCCCTTCGCCCACGACGTGCCGGACCTCGCGGATCCTGCCGGTTCCGGGCGGCAGCAGCTTCGCCAGCCGGTCCACCCTGGATCCGGGCTGCGGGTCCGCGATCCCCGCCGGCTC
Organism: Streptomyces sp. HD; assembly: GCF_028369295.1. GTDB lineage: Bacteria > Actinomycetota > Actinomycetes > Streptomycetales > Streptomycetaceae > Streptomyces. Next base: position 89,562 of record NZ_JAQMYP010000012.1, on the reverse strand, counting down.
CCGGCCGTTCCCCGGCAGCGCCCCGATCCCGGCCGTCAGGCTCACCGCGGCCACGGCCGCCGCGACCGCCCCCCGCCGGCGCCACCGCATCCGCGCCACCCGCGCGAACACCGCGTCCGCACCGGGACCGGACGGCATCGCAACACCCCTGAGGGCCCGCCCCAGCAGCTCCGTCGCCCACGGCACCTCGCTGACGTCGTCCCCGCTCATACGTGTTCCTCCCGCACCGCGGCCCGCAGTGCCGCGAGCCCCCTCGCCGTGTGGCTCTTGACCGTGCTCTCCCGCATGCCGAGCAACTCGGCGGTGTCGGCGACGCTGAGGTCCTCCCAGTAGCGCAGCACGAGCACGGCCCGCTGCTTGGGCGCGAGCTGTGCGAGGGCGGCCCGGACCATGACGCCGGTGTCGTTGTCCACCGACCGCTCCGGCACGTCCGGCAGCTCGCCGTACGCCTGCTCGCGCCGCCAGAAACGCCGGCGGGCGGCGATGAAGGTGTTCACCAGCGTCTTGCGCGCATAGGCGTCGAGGTTGTCCAGGTGCGGGTGCCGGCGTGCGCCGAGGACGACCTTGACCAGCGTGGTCTGGACGAGGTCCTCCGCCTCGTCCCGGTTGCCGCACAGCAGATAGGCGCTGCGGAACAGGGCCGTCCGTCTGCCCTCGACGAAGGCATGCAGTGACGCTTCCGCGCCCCCCGTCATCCCGCCCCCTCTCCCGCCCCTTCCGGTAGGGACCGTCTCACTCCTTCCAGTGCGGCGGGAGGCCTTGCCGGACGCAGTGGAGGCGGTACGAATTTCTCGTACCGCCTCCAGCTCGCCGTACGGCCACGAGGACGTGGCCCCCGGCGCCCTACTTCAGCGCGAGCAGCAGCGTGTCCGACGGTGAGCACCACACCGGGCGTGCCTCGCCGAAGCCCTTCTCGCGCAGCACGCTCGCGTGCCACTGGGCGGACGGCATGTCGCCGTCGGCGTGCTCGCCGTAGATCTCGAAGCGGCGGGCCGTCGGCCCGGCGAGGACCGGGTCCTTGGCGGCCAGCTGCCACCACTCGGACCAGTCGAGGGCGCCGTCCGCCTTGGCCTGATCCATACGGGCGTGGCGCTGGACACGCTCGGCCGCGTTGATCCGGGGCGTCGTCTCGTCGATCATGTGGTCCGCGTTCAGGAAGACACCGCCGTCGCGGACGAGTTCCGCGACCTGACCGTAGAGGGCCGCGAGGGGTTCACGGTGCAGCCAGTGCAGGGCCGTGGCGGTCAGGACGGCGTCGAACGAGTCGTACGGCAGCTTCGCCGGCCAGTCGGGGTCCTTGAGGTCGGCCGTGACGAAGGAGACCCGCTCGTCGTCCGCGAAGGAGCCCTCCGCGATGGCGAGGAGCGCCGGGTCGAGGTCGACCCCGGTGCTGGTGGCGTCGGGGAACCGGTCGAGCAGCCGGGCGGTGATGGTTCCCGTGCCGCACGCGAGATCGAGCACCCGCGGGGCGGGGCCGACGAGGGCCTCGACCATGTCGAGCATGATCCGGAAGCGTTCCTCGCGGTCGGGCATGTACCACTCCTGCTGCCGGTCCCAGCTCTGCTGCCAGGCAGCCCAGTCGGCTCCGGTCGTGGTGGTGATGTCCGTGTCCGTCATCGAGCCCCTCCATAGCGCACGTCACGTAATACCCTGGAAGCACGATCAGCTGTTACCCGACCGCACCACGACCATAGAACGCCTCCGTAAGGACTACAAGTGGAACTGGCCTATTACTCGGATTACGCCGTACGACTCGTCAACAGCGAGGACCCGGCCCGGGGCAAGGACTCACTGACCTCGGTCGAGGCCGTCCGCGATCTGTTCGGCGTCAGCCAGGAGGCGGGCCGTCGCGCCACCGACGCCGACGTCACCCGCTTCCGCTCGGTCCGCGCACGGCTGCGGGCGGTCTTCGAGGCGGCGGACAAGGGCGACGAGGCACTGGCCGTGAACCTGTTGAACTCGCTTCTGCTGGAGTTCCCGGTGAGCCCGCAGATCTCCGGCCACGACTTCCGGGACGACGACGGCCGCCCCCTGTGGCACATGCACCTGGCGGACCATCCGTCGAACGCGACCGCGGGCTACGCGGCGATCGCGGCGATGGGCCTGGCCTTCCACCTCACCGAGTACGGCGTGGACCGTCTGGGCCTGTGTGAGGCGAGCCCGTGCCGCAACGCCTACCTGGACACGTCCACCAACCGCTCCCGGCGCTACTGCTCGGACCGCTGCGCGACCCGCGCCAACGTGGCCGCCTACCGGGCCCGCAAACGCCTGGCGGCCGACCGGTCGGCGAACACCGGCCGCACGGCCGACAGCGCCCACCGGGCAAGCGCGAACGGCGATCGCTGATCCGGCTTGCGCGGCCGGTACCGGAGCCGGACCCTGCCCAGGATCAGCTCGTCCGGCACCACCCCGTAGTCGGTGCTGTCGCCCCCGGCGTAGGCGTTGTCCCCCAGCACCCACCATCCGCTCTCACGCCGCTCCGCGGCGCGCTTGACGACGAGCAGGTCCTGCTGGAACGGATGGCGCAGGATGACGACGTCGCCGGCCCTGATGCGGCCCCGGTGCACCACCACGAGCAGATCGCCGTGGTACAGCGTGGGCACCATCGACGGCCCGGTCACCTCGGCCCACCCGAAGGGCCGGCCCGCGCGCCCGCGCTCGGTCTCCTGCGACAACTCCGGCATCCCCGGCACCTCCCCGGTACGGTCCTCCACCAGTCTCAGTCTGACCCTGGACTTTTGTCCTAAGCCCATGGGGGCACTCGCGAAAACCCGTCTTGCAGGGAGTAATGTCCCACCTGAGAAGACGATCACGAGGAAGGAATGCTCCATGCTTTCCCGCCTGTTTGCCCCCAAGGTCAAGGTCAGCGCGCACTGCGACCTGCCCTGCGGCGTGTACGACCCGGCCCAGGCCCGCATCGAGGCGGAGTCGGTGAAGGCCGTGCAGGAAAAGATGGCCGCCAACGACGACCCGCACTTCCAGGCGCGCGCCACCGTCATCAAGGAGCAGCGCGCCGAGCTCGCGAAGCACCACGTCTCGGTGCTCTGGAGCGACTACTTCAAGCCCCCGCACTTCGAGAAGTACCCGGAGCTGCACCAGCTGGTCAACGACGCCCTGAAGGCCCTCTCGGCCGCCAAGGGCTCGACCGACCCGGCCACCGGTCAGAAGGCTCTGGACTACATCGCCCAGATCGACAAGATCTTCTGGGAGACCAAGAAGGCCTGACCCAAGGCGTTCTCGTCGTTCTCCTGAACCTCGGAAGGGGCTCGCCCGGTTCGCCGGTCGGGCCCCTTCGGCGTACCCGGACGGTTTGGCGGGCGTGAGGTTCCCTCGGTTCGCGGTGATTGTGTTCACGCGGTCCTCGGTGGCCGCGGGTTGTTCACGTCACGTAGGTTCTGGCGTGTCCACCTGGTCATGTGCACTCCAGAACCGGTGGGCTCTCGGGGGAAGCTGAGCGGTACTCAGATCCCGTCTCGACCTTTGCGGTCGAGGCGGTTTTCGGTGTGCCCTGTGACAGCGGGCGAGTGAGATCACATCACCGGCGGCCCGGCCCCCGCCGGACCGGATGTCGATCCCTTGGAGAACGCTCGCTTGAGGCACCGCCCGCCCCTCTGGCCGATCCCCGTGCTCTGGACCCTCGCCCTCGGCCTGTGGGGGCTCTCCCGGCAGGACAGCGTGTGGCGGGACGAGGCCGCGACCTGGCAGGTGGCCGGTCGGTCCGCCGCCGACATCTGGCACATGCTGGGGCAGGTCGACGCCGTACACGGGCTCTACTACCTGCTGATGCACGGGCTCTTCGAGTGCTTCGGGGCCGGTACCACCACCCTTCGGCTGCCCTCCGTGCTGGCCACGGCGGTGGCGGCGGCCTGCGTCACCGTCATCGGCGGGCGGCTGGCCGGAGTTTGGGCGGGTCTGGCGGGAGGGCTGGCGTTCGGGCTGCTTCCGGCCGTGCAGTTCTATCTGCAGGAGGGCCGCCCGTACGCGCTCGTCACGGCCGGGGCCGGCATCTCGACGCTGCTCCTGGTGACCGTCCTTCAGGGGCGTGGCCGTACCCGGCACTGGGCCGCCTACGCGGGCACGGTCGCGGTGTGCGGGCTGCTCAACTGGCTGTCGCTGCTGATCCTGCCCGCGCACCTGGCGACCCTGCTGTGGACGCGGGCCCGGCGCGGAACCCGGGTGCGCTGGGCCGTGGCCGCGACGCTCGCGGTGGCGGCCGTGGCGCCGTTGATCCTGTTCAGCCGCCGCCAGTCCAACCAGGTCTCCTGGATCCCCCCGTTGACCTGGCACATGCTGATCGGCCCGGCGATCCTGCTGGCCCTCGGCGGCCTCGGGGCCCTGCTGGACCGGCCGCGCGAGAAGCGGCTGTCGGTGGCGGCCGTGGCGCTGCCGCTGCTGGCGGTGCCGCAGCTCTGCCTCCTCGGCCTCTCCCTGTTCCGGCCGCTCTTCCTGGACCGCTACGTCCTGTTCAGCATGCTCGGTCTGGCCCTGCTGATCGGTACGGCGCTGGGGACTGCCGTACGGGCGACCCGGCCCAGGTTCCCCAGGGCGTCGCTGTGGCTCGTCCCGGCGGTGGTCGCCGTGGCGGTGGCGGCGTTGTTGCCACAGGCGCTGGCGAAGCGGTCCCCGGCCAGCCGGGTGGACGACGTCCTGGCGATAGCGGAGGACGTACGGCGGCTCAAGGAGGGCGGGGACGCGGTGGTGTTCCTGCCTGCGGCCCGGCGCGACACCGCGCTCGTCTCCCCCGGCCACTTCACCGGCCTGCGGGACATAGCGCTGGCGCAGAGCCCCGTGGCGTCGGGGACGTTGAAGGGCGAGGAGGCGGATCCGGCCCGGATACGGTCCGCGATGCTGGCGCAGCACCGGATACTGCTGGTCACCGACGCGCCCGACGTGGCCCGGCCGGTGTCGAACGAGCGGGACGAGGCGAAGACCGCCGTACTGCAGGAGCACTTCACGGTGGTGGCGGACGAACAGGTCCGCGGGCGGCGGGTGACGGTGTACGAGCGGGTGGAGCCGGCGAAGGACGCCTGATGCCTGACCTCTGATGCCCTGGCCAAAGACGCCTTCGCCGATCCGTCGGTTCAGTCGGTCTGCCTGCCGGTCTGTCGGTCTCTCGGTCTGTCGTGGTCTGTGGGTCTGTGGGTCTGTGGGTCTGTCAGTGGAACTCAGTGGAACTGCGGCACGATCAGATAGATCCCGTACGCCACCACGGCCGCGCAGGCCAGGAAACACAGCCCCGCCTGGGCGAAGCCGAGGGTGGACGTGCCGTCGCCCTCCGCGCGCGCCCCTTCGTGGCGGGCCAGGCCCAGCACGCCGAGGGCGAAGACGGCGACCACGGCCACCGTGACGGCGAGGCTCACCGCGGCGACCTGGCCGAGTGCGGTCCAGTCGAGGCTCATGATGCGAACTTCCCTTGTCTCGGGCGGCTGTGTCTCAGGCGGCCGTGCCGACCTTGGCCGGCTCGGTGCCACGGATCGTGACCTCGTGGTCGTCGTTGACGTTGTGGGCGGACACCGGGTTGCGGCGCGAGGCGAACACGATGCCGGCGGCGACGGCGGCGCCGACCAGGGCGACCACGGCCGTACCGATGTTGCCGCCGTGCGTGACCACGCTCGCCGAGACACCACCGACCAGCGCGGCGGCCGGCAGGGTGACCAGCCAGGCCACCACCATGCGGCCGGCGACGCCCCAGCGGACCTCCGCCAGACGGCGGCCGAGCCCGGCGCCGAGGATGCTGCCGGAGGCGACCTGCGTGGTCGACAGGGCGAACCCCAGGTGGGCCGAGGTGAGGATCACCGTCGTGGACGCCGTCTCGGCGGCGAAGCCCTGCGGGGACTGGATCTCCGTCAGGCCCCTGCCCATCGTGCGGATGATCCGCCAGCCGCCGAGGTAGGTGCCGAGACCGATGGCGAGACCGGCCGAGACGATGACCCACAGGGGCGGGCCCGCGTCATGGCCGAGCGCGCCCGCCGAGATCAGGGTCAGTGTGATGACGCCCATCGTCTTCTGCGCGTCGTTCGTGCCGTGGGCCAGGGAGACGAGCGAGGCCGAGGCGATCTGACCGACGCGGAAGCCCTTGGTGACGGACTCCTTGCGGGCGCGAGCGGTGACCTTGTACGCCAGGTAGGTGGCCAGCAGTGCCGCGATCCCCGCCACGAGCGGCGAGGCCACCGCCGGGATCAGCACCTTCTCGACAACCTTGTCGAAGTGCACGCCGTTGGCCCCCGCACCGACCCAGACGGCCCCGATCAGCCCGCCGAACAGCGCGTGCGACGAACTGGACGGCAGCCCGACCAGCCAGGTGAGCAGATTCCACAGAATCGCCCCGACGAGACCGGCGAAGATCATGCCCGGTGTGACGAGTGTGTCGTCCACGATGCCACCGGAGATCGTCTTGGCGACCTCGGTGGACAGGAAGGCGCCGACGACGTTCAGGATGCCGCTGATGAGCACGGCCGTTCTCGGTTTGAGCGCCCCCGTGGCGATGGACGTGGCCATCGCGTTCGCCGTGTCGTGGAATCCGTTGGTGAAGTCGAAGGCGAGGGCCGTCACGATGACGACCGCCACCAGGAACGTGATGTGGTCCATTCCCCAATGCAAACAAGGGTCGGCCAATAAACGGGGAACTGACGGCAAAGCATGTCCCAGGAGCACGCGCTTGAATCGTAAGATTTATACGAATGGGGCATGGTGAACGGATCTACGATCGCCCCATGACCATCCGCTGGACGTACGCCTTCATCGACCGCCCCGCAGCGTCCTTCGGCCGGGCCCACGCCTTCTGGGCCGCCGTGACGGAGACCCGGCTGTCCGGATTCCGCGGCGCGAAGAGCGAGTTCGTGACCCTGCTGCCCGGCGGCGGGGCCGACGCCTGTGTCAAGGCGCAGGGGGTCGACTCGGGCGCCGGTGGCGCGCATCTCGACCTCGCCGTGGACGACGTACCGGAATGCGTGGAGTCGGCGCTCCGGCTGGGCGCGGGTGTCGCCGCCGAGCACGAGGGGTGGGCAGTGCTGCGGTCGCCGGCCGGGCAGTTGTTCTGCGCCGTGCCCTGGCACGGGGAGTCGGTGCGCCCGCCCGTGGTGCACGGCAGCCGGCTCGACCAGGTCTGCGTCGACGTACCGCCGTCGCTCTACGGCGCCGAAGTCGCCTTCTGGAGCGCCCTGTTGGACGGCTGGGAGTCGGCGCCGGGCTCCCTCCCCGAGTTCCATGTGCTCAAGCCGCCGCCCGGGATGCCGGTCCGCATCCTGCTCCAGCGGCTCGGCGAGGAGGGGACAGGTGGGGAGCGGCCCGGTGGGGAGCGGCCAGGTGAGGAGCGGCGTGCCTCCGCCCACCTGGACCTGGCCTGTGCGGACATCGCGGCGACCCGCGCCCGGCACGAGGAGCTGGGCGCGACCTTCGTCACCCGGGGCGCCCACTGGACGGTGATGCGCGACCCGGCGGGCGGCGTGTACTGCCTGACGGGACGGGACCCGGAGACGGGCGGACTGCCCCGGCCCCAGACCCCTTAGGCCACTGGCCGACCCGACCACCCAGCCCCCCGGCCACCCGGCCCTGTCCAGCACGTCGTCTAGCGCGTCCTGATGAAGCAGAGCTTCTGGCCGTTCTCATCCGGCGTGGCGTCCGCGCAGGCCGACTCCCACCCCTCCGGCAGCGTGGCCGACGGACTGGCCTCCTGCCAGCTGTACGGTCCCGGCGGTTCGGCCGAGTCCTGGAGCCAGAGCGTCGCGGCGCCCGCGACGGCCACGACGATCACCCACGCGACCACGCCCCACCGCCATAACCGGCGTCGTCCCGTCACCTCCACGGCTCCACGGCCACCACCGCGTCCACCGGGATCGGCCCGTACACATGCGGGAACTCCTCGCTCCCGGGCTCCGGCTCCTCGTACTTCAGCGGCACGTCGAGCCGTGCCGGGTCCACGACCAGCACCACCAGTTCGTCGGGGCCGTCGTAGGAGCCGTACAGGAAGGCGGCCACGGTCGGGAGCTGGGCGCGGGTCGAGCAGTGGATGAAGCCTTCCTCCTGGAGGGTGCGACCACGCGTCGACATCTCGTACGTGCCGCGCTCGCGGGCCGCGTCCCACAGGGAGCGTTCGGTGATGTGCAGGATGTACGTGTGTTCGGGCATGGGCCGAGGTTACGGCCTCAGCCGGGCCGCCCGCGCGTGCAGATAGCGCTGCTCCGGCAGGCTCAGGGTCTTGTCGGCCGCGGCCTCGTAGGCGGTGCGCGCCTCGTCGTACGCGCCCGCCCGCTCCAGCAGATGACCGCGGACCGCGTCCAGCCGGTGTCCGGCGCCCAACTCGTCCTCCAGCTCGCCCAGTTCCGCCAGTCCGGCACGCGGCCCCCGGACCATGGCGACGGCGACCGCGCGGTTGAGACGCTCGACGGGACCGGGCACGAGGCGCGTCAGGACGTCGTAGAGGCCGAGGATCTCCTGCCAGTCGGTCTCCTGCGCGGACGGCGCCTCGTCGTGGACGGCGGCGATGGCGGCACGCAGTTGGTACGGGCCCGCGTGGCCCCGGGAGAGGGCACGGGTGACCAGGGCGACGCCCTCGTCGATGGCGGTCCTGTCCCAGCGGTCGCGGTCCTGCTCGTCGAGCGGGACGAGCTCCCCGTGCGGGCCGGTGCGCGCGTCGCGGCGGGCGTCGGTGAGCAGCATCAGGGCGAGCAGGCCGGCCACCTCGCCGTGGTCGGGGAGGAGCCGGTGGACCGTGCGGGTCAGCCGGATCGCCTCACCGGCGAGGTCCCGCCGCTGCAGGCTCGCACCCGAGGTCGCCGTATAGCCCTCGTTGAAGATCAGGTACAGGGTCTGCAGGACCGCGGGCAACCGGTCCTCCCAGTTGTCGGGCCGCCCGAAGCGCACCCCGCGGACCTTCTGCTTGGCCCGGCTGATCCGCTGGGCCATCGTCGCCTCGGGCACCAGGTGCGCACGGGCGATCTCCGCCGTGGTCAGGCCGCCGACGGCGCGCAGGGTGAGGGCGATCTGGGCGGGCGGGGTCAGGTCCGGGTGGCAGCAGAGGAAGAGCAGGGTGAGGGTGTCGTCCTCACGGGGAGCGCGGTCCGCGCCGGGCGGCGGGGCCGTGAAGGCATCCCGCGGCGACAGCGCCGCGACCTTCTCCTCCCGGGCCCGGCGCGCCTCCTCCGCCCGCAGCATGTCGGTCAGCCGACGTGCCCCCACCTTGATCAGCCAGCCGCGCGGGTTGTCCGGGACCCCGGTCCGCGGCCACTGCTCGGCCGCCGCGAGCAGCGCCTCCTGTACGGCCTCCTCGGCGCTGTCGAAGTGGCCGTACCGTCGCACCAGCGCGCCGAGGACCTGCGGCGCGTGGCGGCGCAGCAGGTCCTCGGTCTCGGGTGTGGTGCCCATGTCGGGTGTGGCGCTCCTGCGGGGCTCGTACGGCTCACTCGTACGGCTCAGACGTCCCCGGAGCCGTCGTCGATGGGCCGGATCACCACCGGGTACACGGAGGCTCCGGCGGGCTGGGGGCACTGCAGGACACGCTCGGCGATCTCCGTGACCCGTTCCAGGCTCGCGCAGTCCAGGACCCAGTAGCCGGCCAGCAGCTCCTTGGTCTCGCCGTACGGCCCGTCGGTGATCACCGCCTTGCCGTCGTCGCCCAGCGTGACGTGCCGGGTCTTCGCAGGCTCGGCCAGCCCGTGTCCGTCGATCATCTCGCCGGTCTCGGCGAGGTCGTCGTTGAGGGCCTGCATGAAGGCGTACATCGCCTGGACGTCCTCCTGGCTCCAGGCCACGGAGTGCTCGGACCCCTTGCCCTGCATCGCCTCGTAGTCCGCCTGCGAGCCCTGCACCATGACCAGGTACTTCATCAGTCCGCTCCTTCGGTTTCCGTCGGCTCGGGCCGCCCGTGGTGGGCGGCTCTCACAGGGGACGTCGGAGCCGGACCGGGATTCTCGACAGGGGGTTCAGGATTTTTCCGCGGCGGGTGTCTCGGGCTGTTCGGGCCGCTCCGGCCGCCCGTGCTTCTCCTCGTGCTCGGCGCCTTCCTCGGCGTACGCCTCGCAGTCGGGGTTCCTGCACGGGCCGCCCACCCAGGTGGGGACCCACGCGCCCAGCGTCTTGTGGCGCTTGACGACCGTGTCGACGGGCTGTCCGCAGTCGGGACAGACATGCTCTTGGCTGCCCATGCCCTCAGAGTAGGGCGGGAGACCGCTCAGCGCTTCCTGCTGTACGTACGAACCACGACGCCGTTGCCGAACGTCCGCACCCCGTCGAAGGTGAACTCCGTGACGGCGAGGCCCGAGCCGAACATCGGCATGCCCGTGCCGTACACGATGGGGTAGGTCTTGATGACGAGCTCGTCGATCTCGTCGATCAGTTCACCCGCGATCTGCGAGCCGCCGCACAGGTAGATGCCCAAGTCGCCGTCCTCGGCCTTGAGTTCGCGCACCTTGGCGACCAGGTCGTCGCCGACGATCTCGACGTTCGGATCGGGCGACTCGGTCAGGCTGCGCGAGGCGACGTACTCGCGCAGATGGGCGTAGGGGCTGGTGATGCCCTCCTTCAGGGCCAGATCGTAGCTGCGCCGGCCCTGGATGATCGTGTCGAATCCCTTGTTCTCCAGACCTTCGAGGCCCAGTGCCCGACGGCCGTGGGTCGGCAGGGTCTCCGGGTATTCGCCCTTGAGGAAGGCGAGGTACTCCTCGTCGATGAAGGCGAGCATCGCCGACGCGTCTCCGCTCGGGTCCCCGATGAACCCGTCGATCGAGCAGGCGATGAAGTACGTGAGCTTTCGCAAGCCGGTCTCTCTTTCGCAGGATGGTCAACCACTTCGTCTGTAGTGCTTTAGTTGTACTACTTCGCCTGTAGTGGTTGCAAGGGCGTTTCGGTACCGGGCGGAAGTAAGAGATGGCATTCCGAATGGCGGGCAGTCCCGAGCGTCGTGCCGCGTCATGCCACGCCGGGCCGCACCGGTCGACTCGGGCGGCGAGGGGGGGGCTCAGCCGCGCGGCTCGCGCCACATCGGCCACATCCGGGGGCCGTCCGGGAGGTCGAGGGGACGGTCCTTGAGCTCGAAGCCGAGGCGTTCGTACAGCTTCCGGCTGCGGGCGTTGCTCGCCTCCAGATAGGCGGGCAGGCCGTCCTGGTCGCAGCGGTCGAGGACCGAGGCGATGAGCGCGGTGCCGAGGCCCCGGCCCTGGTGTCCGGGATCGACGGCGATCATCCACAGGTATTCGTGCGCGCGGCCGGAGGGGTGGATGCCGGAGGTCAGCCGGGCGATCTGCTCCACCCGCTCGTTGTCCGGGTCGACCTCGGCACGCAGCCGGGCGGGGTCCTCGTCGTCGGCGTGTCCGTGATCGGGTCCGTGCTCCTGCGCGGGTACGGACAGCCACAGCGCACAGGCCGTGCCGTCCTCGGTGAGGTCGATGCGGCCGTCGGCCAGCACGATGTCGGTGAAGGCGGCCATGAGCGCGGGGTGCCGGGTACGGCGGTGCTCCTCACCCGGGAACACCCAGCCGCTCACCGGATCGTCCTGGAACGCCGCGTCCAGCAGCCCGATCACCAGCTCCCGGTCCGCTTCCCCCGCCGTCCGGATCGCCACGCCCATGTGTACCCGCCCCTTCACGTCAACCGCCCTTGATCGTAGGGGGATTGGGGCGTACCCGCCTTCCACGGAAGGAGTTTGTCGAGATCTGGCCGGTACGCAGGGACGGGCCCCGCACACCGTGGGGATGTGCGGGACCCGCCATTCCGGAGCCCGTCGGCTGCCGTACGGGGTCAGGAACCGTACGGCCCCGTGGCTCCGGGGTCCTGAGCAGTGCCGTCGGCTGCCGCCGCGGCCGGGCCCTCAGTTGCTGCGTCGTGTCACGAACTCGGCAAGGGCCAGGAGTCCGCCCGCCTCCTCCGGGTCGGGGACCGCGCGGGCCAGTTCCTGCATGGCGCGGGCCATCCGGTCGGCGGCCTGGGCCTGCGCCCAGTCGCGTCCGCCCGCTCGCTCGACGGCGAGCGCGATCCGGGCGACGCTCTCCTCGTCCTCCTTGTCGCACGGCACGTCGTACAGCGCGGCCAGTTCCGCCGCCGCCGGAGAACCGGAGGTCAGCGCCGCGACGACCGGGAGGGACTTCTTGCGGGCGGCGAGATCCGCGCCGGCCGGCTTGCCGGTGTGGCTCGGGTCGCCCCATATACCGATCACGTCGTCGATGAGCTGGAAGGCGAGCCCCGCCTCGCGGCCGAACGCGTCCAGCGCCGCCACGTCCTCCTCGGCCGCCCCCGCGTACAGCGCGCCGAGCGCGCAGGCGCACCCCAGCAGCGCGCCCGTCTTGGCCTCGGCCATGGCGAGCACCTCGTCGAGGCCGACCTCGGCGGGGCCCCGCTTCTCCATCGACGTGTCCGCGTGCTGACCGGCGCACAGTTCGACGACACAGTCCGCGATTCGCACGGCGGCCGCGGTGGACGCCGGGTGCGGGTCCTCGGCGAGCAGCCGCAGGGCCAGCGCCTGGAGGGCGTCCCCGGCGAGGACGGCGTCGGCGTCACCGAACACGGTCCATGCGGTGGGCCGGTGCCGACGGGTGGTGTCCCGGTCCATCACGTCGTCGTGCAACAGCGTGAAGTTGTGCACCAGTTCCACCGCCACGGCCGCCGGTACGGCGGCCGCCCGCGCCCCCGGTCCGCCGAGTGCGGCGGCCGCCGTGAGGACGAGGGCGGGACGGATCGCCTTGCCCGCGCCACCCGCCGCCGGGGTGCCGTCCGCGTGCTCCCAGCCGAAGTGATAGCGCACCACCCGGCGCATGGAGTCCGGCAACGTCTCGACGGCGGCGCGCAGTTCGGGGTCGGCCAGGGCCCGGGCGCGCTCCAGGATGACCGCTGCCTCGGGACCGTCGAGCGGGCCGGTCGTGCTGGAACGCCGCGTCGTTCGCGTCGTCGACTCGGCCATGGGTTCCCTCTCGGAGAGTCCGCGGGCGGTGGCATTCCCGCTGCGGCTGGGCGCGTACGACGAGGATGTACCCGCCCTGCCCCGCGCGGACACGGCCCCCAGGTGCGGAAACGTCACCTCCAGCGCCCGATCTCGACGTTCTCCAGTACGCCGAGGGCGTCCGGCACCAGAACCGCGGCCGAGTAGTAGGCCGTCACGAGGTACTTGATGATGGCCTGTTCGTTGATGCCCATGAACCGGCAGGACAGGCTCGGCTCGATCTCGTCCGGGATGCCCGCCTGCTGCAGGCCGATGACGCCCTGCTCGGCCTCGCCCGTACGCATGGCGATGATCGAGGTCGTACGGGCCTCGGTCACCGGGATCTTGTTGCACGGGTAGATGGGGACGCCGCGCCAGGTGGGGATGCGGTTGCCGGCGATCTCGATCGTCTCGGGCACGAGTCCGCGCTTGTTGAGCTCACGGCCGAACGCGGAGATCGCGCGCGGGTGCGCGAGGAACAGCTTGGTGCCGCGGCGCCGGCAGAGCAGCTCGTCCATGTCGTCGGGGCTGGGCACACCGTCGTGCGGCTGGAGCCGCTGGTCGTACTCACAGTTGTTGAGCAGCCCGAACTCGCGGTTGTTGATGAGCTCGTGCTCCTGGCGCTCCTTCAGCGCCTCCACGGTCAGCCGGAGCTGCTGCTCGGTCTGGTTCATCGGCTGGTTGTAGAGATCGGCCACGCGCGTGTGGATGCGCAGCACGGTCTGGGCGACGCTCAGTTCGTACTCACGGGGCCTGGCCTCGTAGTCGACGAAGGTGTGCGGGATGTCGGGTTCGCCGCTGTGGCCGGCGGCGAGGTCGATCTCCTTCTCGCCGTACTTGTTGGTGCGCTGGTTCGGGATCGACCGCAGCTGTTCGATGTGCCCGCGCAGCGAGTCGGCGCGCTCCGCGACCTGCTCGACGTCCTGGCGGGGCAGGACGAGCACGGTGCAGGCGGTGACCGCGCGGACCGTGTACTCCCAGATGGCGTCGCCGTCCAGCAGCGCCTGCTCGCCGAGGTAGGCGCCGTCGGCGAGGACACCGAGGGACTCGTCCTCGCCGTAGGGGCCGGTGCCGACCTTCTCCACCCTGCCGTGCGCCAGCAGGAACACCTCGTCGGTCTGGCTGCCGAACGACGCGATCACGGCCCCCGCCGCGAACTCGCGCTGCTGACAGCGCTGGGCGAGCTCCGCCAGCACGTCCTCGTCCTCGTACGACCGCAGGGCGGGCAGTTCGGTCAGCTCGGCCGGAATGACCTCGACACGGTCGCCGGTCTTCACGAACGTGATGCGTCCGTCCCCCACGGCGTAGGTCAGACGCCGGTTGACGCGGTACGTGCCGCCCTGGACGTTCACCCATGGCAGCGTGCGCAGCAGCCAGCGGGAGCTGATCTCCTGCATCTGGGGTGCGGACTTGGTCGTGGTGGCCAGGTTCCGCGCGGCCGCAGTGCCGAGACTCTGCTGCGGCGTGCCCTGCTCCGTGCGGACCTCTTCGCCTACCGACATAAGGAATTGCCCTCCCGGTCATGCCCCGGCGCCGATCTGGCACCGCGCATCGCGATCTGCACGACCGAGCCTTCCATCACGGGGTGTGTCTGTGCTATTACCCGAAAGAGCGGGAATGGATCACCGGCTGGTGGGCAAATAGGGGCCGCTTGTCCATCTGTCCGCCGCTCTCACGGGCCCTGGCCGAAACAAGTCCCACGCTGTACCGCTTGAGGAGTCCCGTCCGCCCGTTCTCGGTAAAGCACCTGTACGGGGCGGCTGCGCTCGGCGGCCGACGCAGGTGTGTGAAGGAGGCGGTCATGGCCTCACCCATGTCCGCGAGCAAGTTCCTGGAGAGACTCAAGGCGGAAGGTGTCACGGTCGTCGAGGTCGGCGACTGGGAGCACCACAACCGCAATCATGTGGGGCCCTGGGGTCCCGTGCACGGCGTGATGATCCACCACACGGTGACCAAGGGCAGCGAGCACACGGTGCAACTCTGCCGTGACGGCTACGCGGGGCTGCCGGGTCCGCTGTGTCACGTCGTCATCACCAAGGACGGCAGGGTCCACCTGGTCGGCTACGGCCGCGCCAACCACGCAGGTCTCGGCGACGACGACGTCCTGCGCGCGGTCATCGCGGAGACGGCGCTGCCGCCCGACAACGAGGCCAACACCGACGGCAACCGGCACTTCTACGGCTTCGAGTGCGAGAACCTGGGCGACGGGGAGGACCCTTGGCCGGAGGTCCAACTGGAGGCGATCGAACGGGTCTCGGCCGCCATCTGCCGCCATCACGGGTGGACGGAACGGTCGGTGATCGGGCATCTGGAGTGGCAGCCGGGGAAGGTGGACCCGCGGGGGTTCACCATGGCGTGGATGCGGGGGCGGATCGGCGACCGGTTGGGGTAGGGCGGGGAGGCGGGGAGGCCCCGCCTCCCCACGCCGGGCGACAATGGCATGGTGACCAGCCCTGATGCCGTACCCGATCTCGCCGAGTTGCGTCCGCGGCTTCCCTCGCCGTTGCAGGAGGTCATGGACGAGCGGTTCTCTCGGTGTGGTGTTCGGCTGCTGCTGAAGCGGGACGATCTGATCCACCCGGAGCTGATCGGCAACAAGTGGCGCAAGCTCGCGCCGAATCTGGTCGCCGCCGCCGGCCGTACGGTCGTCACCTTCGGCGGTGCCTACTCCAACCACCTGCGGGCCACCGCGGCGGCGGGACAGCTGCTCGGGCTGCCCACGGTGGGTGTGGTGCGCGGGCAGGAGCTCGCCGACCGGGCGCTCAATCCGTCGCTGGCCCGGTGTGTGGCCGACGGTATGCGGCTGCACTTCGTCGACAGGTCGACGTACCGCCGCAAGACCGAGCCTCGGACGCTGGCGGCCGTACTGCGCGCGGCCGGCGCGGAGGAGGCGTACGTCGTTCCGGAGGGCGGCAGCAATGCCCTTGCGGTACGGGGGTGCCGGGCGCTCGGGGAGGAGCTGCGGGGGCGGGCCGATGTGGTCGCGGTCGCCTGTGGGACGGGCGGCACGCTGGCCGGGCTCGCCGCCGGGCTCGGTCCTGGGCAGCGGGCGCTGGGGGTGCCGGTGCTCAAGGGCGGGTTCCTCGGTGGTGACGTACGGGCGTTGCAGGGCGAGGCGTTCGGGGGGCCAAGGGGTGAGTGGTGGCTCGACGAGCGGTTCCACTTCGGGGGGTACGCCCGCACGACTCCTGAGCTCGACGCCTTTGCCGAGGACTTCGAGGAGCGGCACGAAATGACGGTGGAGCGTCTCTATGTCGCCAAATTGCTGTATGGAGTCGTCAGCCTCGTCGAGGAAGGTGCCTTGCCGCGCGGGACCAAGGTTGCTGCCGTGGTCACCGGGGCCCCGTTCGCCGGGTGACCGCTCCTCACCCCGCCTCCCGGTAGGCCGCCGCCTCCTCCAGGTCCAGCCTGCGCAGCAGCGTCCGCAGCATCTCGTCGTCGATATAGCGACCGTCCCGCAGTTTCACGAACACCGCCCGTTCGGCGCCGATCACCTCGCGCGACAGCCGGCGGTAGGTGTCGTCGACGGACTCGCCGGTGATGGGGTTGGCCTGGCCGAGGCGTTCCCAGACGGAGTTGCGGCGGCGTTCCAGGACCGCTCGCAGCCGGGCGGCCAGGGGGTCGGGGAGGGCGTTGCGGTCGTCGGCGAGGAGTTCGTCGAGGCGTCGTTCGGCTACGCGGGAGGCCTGGGCCTGGGCGTTCGCCTCGGCGAGGGTCTCCGCTTGCGGGTCGCGGCCGGGCAGCCTCAGCACCCGGATCAGCGGTGGGAGTGTCACGCCCTGGACGACCAGGGTGCCGATGACCGTCGTGAAGGTCAGGAAGAGGATGAGGTTGCGCTCGGGGAACGGCTCGCCGCCGTTGACCGTCAGCGGGATCGAGAAGGCGATGGCCAGCGACACCACGCCTCGCATGCCGGCCCAGGAGATGATGAAGGGGCCCTTCCAGTTCAGGTCCCCCTCGCGTTCGCGGATCCGCGCGGACATCATGCGCGGCAGGAACGTCGCCGGATAGACCCATACGAAGCGCGAGACGACGACCACCGCGAAGACCGCGATCGCGTACCAGGCGGCGCGGCCGCCCTCGTACTCGCCCAGGCCCTTGAGGACGACGGGCAATTGCAGTCCGATCAGCGCGAACACCGCCGACTCAAGGACGAACGCGACCATCCGCCACACCGCCTCCTCCTGGAGGCGGGTCGCGAAGTCGACCTCCCACGCGCGATGTCCCAGGTAGAGCGCGACCACCACGACCGCCAGCACTCCGGAGGCATGGACCTGCTCGGCGGCGGCGTACGCGACGAACGGGATCAGCAGGGAGAGCGTGTTCTGCAGCAGCGCCTCCTTGAGGTGCGTGCGCAGCCAGTGGATCGGCACCATCAGCACCAGTCCCACGCCGATGCCGCCGACCGCGGCGAGCAGGAACTCGCCGATGCCCCCGGCCCAGGTGGCGCCCTCGCCGACGGCCGCGGCGAGCGCCACGCGGTAGGCGGTGATCGCGGTGGCGTCGTTCACCAGGGACTCGCCCTGCAGGATCGTGGTGACCCGGGACGGCAGCCCCACCCGGCGCGCCACCGCCGTCGCCGCGACCGCGTCCGGCGGTGCCACCACCGCGCCCAGCACCAGCGCCGCGGTCAGCGGCAACCCCGGCACGACGAGATAGGCGATCCAGCCGACGGTGAAGGTCGCGAAGAGGACGTAGCCGACGGACAGCAGCATCACCGGACGCAGCTGAGCCCGCAGATCGAGATACGAGCTGTCCGTCGCCGCACTGTGCAGCAGCGGCGGCAGCACCAGCGGCAGGACGATGTGCGGGTCGAGGGTGTAGTCGGGGACACCCGGCAGGTACGAGACGACGAGCCCGGCCGCGACGAGCAGCAGCGGCGCCGGCACGGGGGTGCGACGCGCGGCCGCGGCCACGACGGCACTCCCCGCCACCAGCAACAGCAGCGGCATCACTTCCATACGCCTCGCCCACCCATCACCGCTCGCCCCGCCCTGCGCCGCCCCACCGGCGACCCGTTCATGGTCTACGCCCGCCGTCGTTCATGGTCGCCGGTGCCCGCCCTCGATTTTCCGCGCGGTCGCGCGCGTGGCCGTCGTAACCTGGCAATCATGAAACAGTGCACGCACGCCGACACGCTGCCGCACCCGGAACCCGGCCCGCTGAGCGAGACGTGTCCCGAGTGTCTGGCGGAGGGCTGGCACCCGGTGCAGCTGCGGCTGTGCCTCACCTGCGGTCACGTCGGCTGCTGCGACTCCTCGCCGGGGCGGCACGCCACCGACCACCACAAGCAGTCCGGGCACCCGGTCATGCGGACGTTCGAGCCCGGCGAGCGCTGGCGGTGGTGCTTCGTCGACCACGTACTGGTGTGACGGGGACGTACGCTGGACGACCGAGGATCCGGACGGTTCGACCGTCTGACGTCTGGGTACGTCAACCCGGCGCGTGCTCTTCCCAATTGGAGCCGCAGACCCCTAGACACGGAGCGTATCCACAGGTTTACTGTGAGTGACGGCAAGGGGTTGGGGTCCTGGGGACAGGAAAGTTCAGAGCGCGATAGCGTCACCGCTGAACCACCCATCGCGTTACCCGGGGGGCAACCCTCGGCCCCGAGAAGCTTGTACCACCATGGAGGTGAGGGTGTCCCAGATCGCAGGCGAGCCCGCGACCCAGGACTTCGTGGAAGTCCGGCTGCCGGCTGCGGGTGCCTACCTGTCGGTGCTGCGTACGGCGACTGCCGGCCTCGCGGCCCGTTTGGACTTCACCCTCGACGAGATCGAGGACCTGCGCATCGCGGTCGACGAGGCCTGCGCGATCCTGCTCCAGCAGGCCGTGCCCGGCTCGGTGCTCAGCTGTGTCTTCCGGCTCGTCGACGACTCGCTAGAGGTCACCGTCTCGGCCCCGACCACGGACGGCCACGCCCCCTCCAGGGACACCTTCGCCTGGACCGTCCTGTCCGCCCTCGCGGGCAAGGTCTCCTCCGCCGTGGACGAGGACAAAACCGTTTCGATCAGCCTCTACAAACAGCGCGGCGCGGGACCCGGGCCGGCGTGAGGAACGGGGACGGGCCGGTGCGGGACGAAGAGCGCGGCACACGGGAGCTGCCGGAAAGCACTCCCCCCTGCTCGGACGGAGCCGAGAGCCTGGGGGCGGGCCCGAGCGGCCCGAGCGGTTCCCGACGCATGGTCGACGGCATCGACGGCATCCCCGAGCAGGCCCGGCCGCACCCGGAGGACGACTCCGTGGAGGGCTTCCTGGCCGACGGACGGGATGACGAAGGTGCCGTGCAGGGCGCGCCTCTGGGCGGGCGGATCGGGGTCTCCCCAGTCCGAGTGGAGGCGAGGGCTCGGGAGAGGGCGACGGGCAGGACGATGAGCGAGCACGAGCGAAACGCAGAGGACGAGGCGATGGGCGCGCACAGCGCGCAGGCCACGCAGCACGCCCCTCAGGACCGCAGCGGGGCGCGCGCCATGTTCGTCGAACTGCGCAAGCTGAAGGACGGCAGCGCTGAGTACGCGGAGCTGCGCAACCGGCTGGTCCGGATGCACCTGCCGCTCGTGGAGCACCTCGCACGCCGCTTCCGCAACCGCGGCGAGCCGCTCGACGACCTCACGCAGGTCGCCACCATCGGCCTGATCAAGTCGGTCGACCGGTTCGACCCGGAGCGCGGCGTCGAGTTCTCGACGTACGCGACCCCGACGGTCGTCGGTGAGATCAAGCGGCACTTCCGCGACAAGGGCTGGGCGGTGCGTGTCCCGCGGCGCCTGCAGGAACTGCGGCTCGCTCTTACGACGGCCACCGCGGAGCTGTCCCAGCAGCACGGCCGCTCCCCCACCGTCCATGAACTCGCCGAGAAGCTGTCGATCTCGGAGGAGGAGGTCCTGGAGGGCCTGGAGTCGGCCAACGCGTACTCCACACTTTCCCTGGACGTCCCCGACACGGACGATGAGTCCCCCGCGGTCGCCGATACCCTCGGCGCGGAGGACGAGGCGCTGGAGGGCGTCGAGTACCGCGAGTCGCTCAAGCCGCTGCTGGAGGACCTCCCGCCGCGCGAGAAGCGGATCCTGCTGCTTCGCTTCTTCGGCAACATGACCCAGTCGCAGATCGCGCAAGAGGTCGGCATCTCCCAGATGCACGTCTCCCGGCTGCTGGCCCGCACACTGGCTCAGCTGCGGGAGAAGCTGCTGGTGGAGGAGTAGCGGCCGCCTCGGTGCAGCCGACTACTTCTGATCGGGCGCGCTGCCGGGCCCCCGGATCCCGAGGGCCTGGGTCGTCTCCGGGTTGATCAGGAGCACGAGCGTGGCGATCGCGGCCGCGGCGATCGCGATCCCCGCGGGAATCGCGATGCTGTCCGCCTGCAACAGGCTGTAGGCCACCGGCAGCGCCAGGATCTGAGTGATGACGGACGGCCCCCGGCTCCAGCTGCGCTGAGCCAACAGTCCGCGCGCGGCAAGCAGGGGCAGCAGGGCGAGGGCGACCAGCGTCACGCCGAGCGTGACGGCCTGCTGCCGGTCGTCCGGATCACCGGCGAGCCCCATCACCAGCACCCAGAGCCCCCCGACGGCGAGCCCCACCCCTTCCAGCGCGGTCAGCACGGCCGCATACGTCAGCCGCCGCGGACGCGGACCGGCGGTTTCCGGGGTGGTGGGGCTCTGCTCCTGGGTCACCCCTGAAGGGTAGCCCTCCGGGATGTGGCCCTCGTCGGCCGAGGCGGGGTGCGGGAGCGGCGCCCCCCGCCAAGCCCGCGACACCCCGTGTCGAGACTCACGCCTCATCTCTTACTTGATCCCTACCTCGGCCTGTGCCCGGTACCCCCCAGTAGGTACGCTGCAACTCATGCGTGCACTTCTCGTGGTCAATCCGGCAGCAACCACCACAAGCGCACGTACGCGCGATGTCCTGATCCACGCGCTCGCCAGCGAGATGAAGCTGGAGGCCGTCACCACCGAGTACCGCGGCCATGCGCGCGACCTCGGCCGGCAGGCGGCGGAGAGCGACGACATCGACCTGGTCGTGGCCCTCGGCGGCGACGGCACTGTGAACGAGGTCGTCAACGGCCTGCTGCACGCGGGCCCCGACCCGGAGCATCTCCCCGGACTGGCCGTGGTTCCCGGCGGCTCCACCAATGTCTTCGCCCGCGCACTGGGCCTGCCGAACGACCCCGTGGAGGCGACCGGCGCCCTCCTGGACGCCCTGCGCGACCGCAGCGAACGCACGGTCGGGCTCGGCCTGACCTCCGGCACCCCGGGCACCGACGACGAGGCGGTCCCGGACCGCTGGTTCCTCTTCAACGCGGGGCTCGGATTCGACGCGGGTGTGGTGGGCCGTGTGGAGCAGCAGCGCGAACGCGGCCGGAAATCCACACACGCCCTCTACCTCCGCCAGGCCGCGCGCCAGTTTCTGGGCGAGCCCAACCGCCGGCACGGCACGATCACCCTGGAGCGGCCGGACGCCGACCCGGTGACCGATTTGGTGCTGTCCATAGTCTGCAACACCGCCCCATGGACGTATCTGGGCAATCGTCCGGTGTACGCGGCGCCTAAGGCTTCGTTCGATACCGGGCTCGACGTACTCGGTCTCAGCCGCATGTCCACGGTCGCGGTTGCCCGGTATGCGACCCAGTTGCTCACTTCGTCCCCCGAGCGCGGGGCCCATGGCAAGCACGCGGTCACACTTCACGACCTGGACCAGTTCACCTTGCATTCGAAGGTCCCATTGCCCCTCCAGATGGACGGCGACCACCTCGGGCTGCGTACGAGCGTGACGTTCACAGGCGTACGCCGTGCACTGCGTGTGATTGTGTGAGCGGAACGGGCCAAAGTCCTTTCACTCGAACGTTTAGGCCAGGATCCACCCCATGGAAGTACGGCTGTGACCTAGTAGACACCGAGGAATCAAAAAAAACTTTCCGGAAGGGGTTGTATCCGTCGCTGAGGTTTGCGAGTCTCTACGTGGCGATCGGGACGGCCCGCAACACCGGCCTCCACGGATCACCGGAATCCCCCTTCAAATCACAGGACCCACGCCAGGGAACTGGCGGTAGGCCCTTCACTTGTTGAGGGATTCGTGAAAGCGTTCACATTCACAAGCAATCAGCACGTAATACCAAGGAGAGGTAGCAGCCATGGACTGGCGTCACAACGCCGTTTGCCGCGAAGAAGACCCCGAGCTCTTCTTCCCCATCGGCAACACCGGTCCTGCGCTGCTGCAGATCGAGGAAGCCAAGGCCGTCTGCCGTCGCTGCCCCGTTATGGATCAGTGTCTGCAGTGGGCGCTTGAGTCCGGCCAGGACTCCGGCGTCTGGGGTGGTCTCAGCGAGGACGAGCGCCGCGCCATGAAGCGCCGCGCCGCCCGCAACCGGGCCCGTCAGGCCTCCGCCTGACAACACCCGCCCCGCAAGCCTGAGCTTGGCGGCGCGTACAGCGAGTACGCATCTCCCGCCCCCGAGCCGCAGCGCGCAGTACCCCCGATGCGCAGCAAATGCTGGCAACGAGCATGTTGAGCCCCAGCCCCCTGAACGGGCTGGGGCTCTTTGCTGTCCGCAAGTCCTGGCCCACCTTGCTCGTGCGTCCTGCTCGTGCGTTCTGCTCGTGCGTTCTGCTTTGTGCGTCCTGCCTGTGCGCGGTTACTTGTGCGCCCGCACCGGGATGTCGAGGATCACCCGGGTCCCCCGCTCCGGTGCCGGGACCATGTCGAACGTGCCGCCCAACTCGCCCTCCACCAGGGTCCGTACGATCTGCAGGCCGAGGTTGCCGGCGGTGTGCGGGTCGAATCCCTCGGGCAGGCCCACGCCGTCGTCCTGGACGGTGACCAGGAGGCGGGCCTGCTTCGTCGTACCGCCACGGACCGCCGAGACCTCGACGGTGCCGGTGTCGCCCTCGCGGAAGCCGTGCTCCAGGGCGTTCTGGAGGACCTCGGTCAGGACCATCGACAGCGGGGTGGCGACCTCGGCGTCCAGGATGCCGAAGCGACCGGTGCGTCGGCCGTTGACCTTGCCGGGTGAGATCTCGGCGACCATCGCCAGCACCCGGTCGGCGATCTCGTCGAACTCCACGCGCTCGTCCAGATTCTGGGAGAGCGTCTCGTGCACGATCGCGATCGAGCCGACTCGCCGCACCGCCTCTTCGAGGGCCTCGCGGCCCCGCTCGGACTCGATGCGCCGGGCCTGGAGGCGGAGCAGCGCGGCCACCGTCTGGAGGTTGTTCTTCACCCGGTGGTGGATCTCCCGGATGGTCGCGTCCTTGGTGATCAACTCGCGTTCGCGACGGCGAAGTTCGGTGACGTCCCGGAGCAGGACCAGCGAACCGATGCGGGTGCCCTTGGGGCTGAGCGGGATCGAACGGAACTGGATGACCCCGTCGTTGGACTCGATCTCGAAGTTGCGGGGCGCCCAGCCGCTGGCGACCTTGGCCAGCGCCTCGTCCACCGGCCCGTGGGTCGGGGCGAGTTCGGCGGTGGTCTTGCCCAGGTGGTGGCCGACGAGGTCGGCGGCGAGGCCGAGGCGGTGGTAGGCGGACAGCGCGTTCGGGGAGGCGTACTGGACGGTGCCGTCGGCGTCCACGCGGATCAGGCCGTCACCGACGCGGGGCGAGGCGTCCATGTCGACCTGCTGGTTGGCGAACGGGAACGAGCCGGCCGCGATCATCTGCGCGAGGTCAGAGGCGCTCTGGAGGTACGTCAACTCCAGGCGGCTCGGGGTGCGGACGGTCAGCAGGTTGGTGTTGCGCGCGATGACTCCCAGGACGCGCCCGTCCCGTCGTACCGGAATCGACTCGACGCGGACCGGCACCTCCTCGCGCCACTCGGGGTCGCCCTCCCGGACGATGCGGCCCTCGTCGAGCGCGGCATCCAGCATCGGGCGGCGGCCGCGTGGGACCAGGTGGCCGACCATGTCGTCCTGGTACGAGGTCGGGCCGGTGTTGGGCCGCATCTGCGCCACGGAGACATAGCGGGTGCCGTCGCTCGTGGGGACCCACAGGACCAGGTCGGCGAAGGAGAGGTCGGAGAGCAGCTGCCACTCCGAGACCAGCAGGTGGAGCCACTCAAGGTCGGAGTCGTCGAGGGCCGTGTGCTGGCGTACGAGTTCGTTCATGGAGGGCACGTGGCCGAGCGTACCTGGCGGTACGGACATGACTCGAAACCAGCCACTTTGGAGGCGATCCGGCCGTGGAAACACCCGCGGGCCGCGGCGCCTGAGAGGGACCCTCAACCCTCCCGGCACCGCAGCCCGGAGCAATATCGGCCGTGGGGTGTGCGGTCCCGGTCGGCCGAGGGTGAGGAGCCGGGGCAGTCAGGGCAGAGAGCTCCGGTTCCTCGGTCCGCCTTCCTGTGCGGGGAAGACGGAAGTCGGTGCGTTCTTGTCCTACGCACTCCTACGCAATTGTGGACTAGACCACTCTGGTGTGTCCATGCGTTGGAGACTGTTTGCTGTTGGCGTTTCCACAAGGGCTCCGACCGTTCGGAGAACTAGTAGGACGCCCTCGCATACATCACGCAGCCTAACCCGTGTGGGTTCATGTGCGGGGCCAGATGGCCATGGCAATTTCCGCGAGTGCCTCCAGTTCCTCCCGGCTCGCCCCGTCGCGCGCCTGTTGTGACATGCCCTGGACGATCGCGCCGGCGTGCCGGGCGAGTGCGGGGGCATCGGCGTGGGGCGGGAGGGCCCCGGTGGCGATGTCCGCTTCGATACGGCTTCGGATCGCGGCGATGTTGGCGTTGCGCCGTGCTCTCAGCGCCTCCTCGACCTCGGGCGTCGAGCAGTTGGTCGCCGCGTGGACGACGAGACAGCCGTACGGATGGGCGGGGTCGGTGTACTCCACGGCGGCCTCGCGCAGTATCCGCGCCACGGCGGCGCGGGCGGTCGGCTCCTCGGCCAGGGCGCGATCACTGAAGGAGCCGTACCGCACCCCGTACTCGCGGACGACCTCGTCGAAGAGCGACCGCTTGTCACCGAACGCGGCGTACAGGCTCGGGGCGCCGATGTCCATGACGCGTGTGAGGTCGGAGACGGACGTCGCCTCGTAGCCGTGCTCCCAGAAGGCGAGGATCGCCTTCTCCAAGGCGGTCTCGCGGTCGAAGGAGCGGGGGCGGCCGCGGGGCTTGGTCGCCGGACGGGCCTTGGCCCCGGTCTGCTCACTCTCCTTGCTGCTCACCATGGAGTGCATTTTATAGCGAGCACTAGACAAACGTTCACGGTGTGCCCTACGGTCATTTCTGTATCGACCGCTAGGTAAATGTGAAGGGGGCGCCGGCATGGGTGCGCTTGCGGGCAGGACGGCTCTGGTCACGGGGGCGAGCAGGGGGATCGGGCGAGGGATCGCCGAGCGGCTGGGGCGCGACGGGGCGCGGGTCGGTGTGCACTACGGCAGGAACGAGGCGGCGGCTAAGGAGACGGTCACCGCGATCGAGGCGGCGGGCGGCTCGGCGTTCGCGATCGGCGTCGAGCTGGGGCTGCCGGGCGATGCGGAGGCGCTGTGGGAGGAGTTCGACCGCCACGCGGACGGCGTGGACGTCCTGGTCAACAACGCGGGTATCGGCACGTCGTCGCCCCTTGGCCAGATAGACGAGCAGGAGTACGACAGGGTCTTCGCGGTGAACGTGAAGGCACCCCACTTCATCGTCAAGCACGGCCTCGGCAGGCTGCGCGACGGCGGGCGGGTCGTCAACATCTCCTCGGGGCTGGCGCGCACCGCGGCAATGCCGGACAAGATGACGTACGCCATGACCAAGGGGGCGCTCGACGTCTTCACGCGTGACCTGTCCAAGGTGCTGGGCCCGCGCGGAATCACGGTGAACTCGGTGGCGCCGGGGATCATCGACACGGACAACACGGCCGGGTTCCTGCACGGCACCGAGGACGGATGGGCTCAGGCCGAGGCGTATTCGGCGCTGGGCCGGGTGGGGACACCGGCCGATGTGGCGGACGTGGTGGCGTTTCTGGCGTCGGACGCCGGAAGGTGGGTGACGGGGAGCTGGGTGGACGCGACGGGCGGCTCACTGACGTAGCGACCGCCCTCTGGATCCGCGGGGTCCAGCTTCAGCGGGTCTCCGTCACCTTCGCCAGAGCCCTGGGCGCGTCCGGGTCCTGCCCCCGGGCGATGGTGACCTCGTATGCCAGGAGTTGGAGCGGGAGGATCTCCAGGATCGGCTGGACCTCCTCGGCGACGCCCTCGGTGGGCAGGACGAAGCCGGCCGAGGCCTGTTCGACCTGGTGCCGGGGGCCGATGACGACCAGGTCGGCGCCGCGGCCGCGGAGTCGGTCGAGGACCGGCTGAAGGGCCTCGCCGCCCTTGCCGTCGGTGACGACCGCGATGACCGGGGAGACGTTGTCGACCATGGCGAGCGGGCCGTGCAGGAGGTCGGCGCCGGAGTAGGCGAGCGCCGGGATGTAGCTGGTCTCCATCATCTTCAGGGCGGCTTCCTTGGCCGTGGGGTAGCCGTAGCCGCGGGAGGTGATGACCATGCGCTCGGCGAAGCGGTAGCGGGCGGCGAGGGTGCGGACCTCGTCCTGCCGGGCGAGCAGCTTCGCGGCGAGGTCCGGGAGCAGCTGGGCGGGGGCGCCGTCGCCGCCGCGCAGACCTTCGACGAAGAGGTACAGGGCGAGAAGGGAGGCCGTATAGGTCTTGGTCGCGGGGAGGGCACGCTCGGGTCCGGCCATGATGTCGAGGTGGTACTCGGAGACGCCGGCCAGCGGTGAGTCGGGGTTGTTGGTCACGGCGAGCGTGATCGCGCCGGCCTGGCGGGCGGCCCGGGTCGAGGCGACCAGGTCGGGTGAGCCGCCGGACTGGCTGACGGTGATGACGAGGACGTCGGTGAGGTCGGGGCGGGCACCGTAGGCCGTGGTGGTCGACATCGAGGTCAGGCCGCAGGGCAGGCCGAGGCGGATCTCCAGGAGGTACTTGGCGTAGAGCGCGGCGTTGTCGGAGGTGCCGCGGGCGGTGAGCAGGACGAAGCGGGGTGAGCGGGCGACGATCTCCTGGGCGACCGTGCGGATGGCGGGGGCGCCCTCGGACAGGATCCTGCGCAGCACGGCGGGCTGCTCGGCCATCTCGCGCGCCATGATGCGGCCGGGGCGGTCGTTGTGCGGGGCGTGGGGGTCGGGAGGGTACGGGGTCGCGGCGGCCATGGGGCCCCTTCCTGTTCCTGCTCTCGCGCTCGTCGTGGGCGGTAGGGCGGCTGTCGGTTCGCGGGGGCACCGTCGGGCGGTTGCTCGGACGGTCCGCATCGGGCGGCACTCGGGCGGACGCCTTCCGGTGGACGTCCTCGGTCGGTCCGGTTCGGGCGGGCCCTCGGGCAGATGCTTTCGGGTGGACGTCCTCGGTCGGGCCGTTCCGGCGGACGTTGCGGGCGGGTGGGTGCGCTCGGTAGGGCGGCTCGGGTGGACAGTTTCCATTCCACTCCCCCACGGGGAATGACGCCTTCCCGACGGGTTCCCGAAATGTCTGCGGGGCTTGCGTTCACCTGGGCCGGCGAGGGGCGCTCTGTTAGATTGGTCTAAACCACATGCCCCTCAGGATGTCTTTCGAGTCCCTCTTCAGATCGGCAGGCCCAGCGTGGAAGTTGTCATCGTTCCGGACGCCAAGGCGGGTGGCGAGCTGATAGCCGAGGCCATGGCCCAGCTGCTCGGGCGGAAGCCCGACGCCGTGCTCGGCGTGGCCACCGGGTCGACGCCGCTGCCCATCTACGCGGCGCTGGCGGCCAAGGTGCGCTCCGGTGCCGTGGACACCTCGCGGGCGCGGATCGCTCAGCTCGACGAGTATGTGGGGCTGCCCGCCGAGCACCCGGAGTCGTACCGGTCGGTGCTGAGGCGGGAGGTGCTGGAGCCGCTCGGGATCGGGATGGACGCGTTCATGGGGCCCGACGGCACGGCTGAGGACGTGCAGGGGGCCTGCGAGGCGTATGACGCGGCGCTGGCCGGTGCCGGGGGCGTTGATCTGCAGTTGCTCGGGATCGGGACCGACGGGCACATCGGGTTCAACGAGCCCTGCTCGTCGCTGGCCTCGCGGACGCGGATCAAGACGCTGACCGAGCAGACGCGGGTCGACAACGCGCGGTTCTTCGACGGGGACATCGAGCAGGTGCCGCATCACGTGATCACGCAGGGGATCGGCACGATTCTGGAGGCGCGGCACCTGGTGCTGCTGGCCACCGGCGAGGGCAAGGCGGATGCGGTGGCGGCGACCGTAGAGGGGCCGGTCGCGGCCGTCTGCCCGGCGTCGGCGCTGCAACTGCACCCGCACGCCACGGTCGTGGTCGACGAGGCCGCCGCGTCGAAGCTGAAGCTGGCCGACTACTTCCGGCACACGTATGCCAACAAGCCGGAGTGGCAGGGGATTTAGGGGACGGCCACCTTCCTGAGTGGCGGTCGCCGGACTGCCGGGTCCCGGGGCGGGGGCACGGCGATCGGGTGCCTGGGATAGCGTCCCTCTCGCCTTTGGACGAGTGAGGGGGACGGCGTGCAGGTTCAGGTTCAGGTGCGTGGGCGGGGTGCCCGGCGGTGGGTCGCGTTCGGGATGATCGCGTTCGGTTCGGTGTTCCTGGTCATCGGGTTGGTCCTGGCCGGCATGTCGGTCTCGTTCCTGACGGATGCGAAGCGCGCCCCGGGCACGGTGGTGGAGCTGGAGTGGCGGAACGACGACAGCGGCACCTCCCGCAAGAGGAGGGACAACGACAAGCCCGTGGCGTACCCGGTGGTCGAGTTCGCGTCGGCGGACGGCACGAAGAGGACGTTCCGGAGCTCGACGGGTTCCAATCCGCCCTCGTACGAGGAGGGTGAGCGGGTCGAGGTGCTCTACCGGGCCGACTCCCCCGAGGACGCGCGGATCAACGGGTTCGCCTCGTTGTGGCTGCTGCCTCTGATCTTCGGTGGGATCGGGCTCGTGATCGCGGGTATCGGGACGGCCATTGCCGTGGTGGGGCGGCGGCGCTCCTGACGGAAGACTGCTGCGTCGCCGTCGCGGCAACGCAGCAGTGGGTTGAGCCCGTTCTAGAGAGCGGATGCATCTTCCTCGGTCGGCTCGTCCTGTGCGGTCAGGCCGGCCAACCAGGACGGCATCACGAAGTGGGCCACCAGGACGGCGGCGAGAGCGGAGACCGCGTAGTTGCGCAGGACGTCACCGCTCGTGCCGGCCATCACCAGCAGGCCGATCGCCGCCACGGCCAGCAGACCGGTCGTGATGCGGTGGGCGCGGGCGAGCACTCGGTTGCGCTCGGCCGACTGCCGCTCGTCCAAGGCGCGTTCGCGCAGTTCCAGCAGACCCCGGGTCGCCCTGTTGATCATCCCCTGCGCCACCATCCAGGGCAGCATCAGCGCCACCGCGACGACGGCCGCCCACACCGCTTCCGCCCGCGAGAAGAAGAAGTGCGCGAACAGCGTCACGATGGCCAGGGTGAGCGCGACATGCGCGGCGACGGCCAGCCGGCGCCGCCCCGCCGTGGCGTGCAGTGCATCCCGTCGGGGGTCGCGGTGGTTCATCAACCGCAGCATGCTCCGGTCGTAGCGCGTCAGTCGCGTCGTCGTCATGGCTGTTTCCTCCCGTAGACCTCGTCGGTGAGCGGGCGGAACGGTTCGAGGGAGAAGAGGGCCTCGACCGGCAGATCGAAGAACTTCGCGATCTTCAACGCCAGGTCGAGGCTCGGGTTGTACTGCCCCCGCTCGATATAGCCGATGGTCTGGTAGTGGGCTCCCACTGCCTCGGCCAGGCTCTGGCGCGACACCTTGCGTTCGGCACGCACCATCGCCAACCTGTTGTGCACCTGCTCGCTCATGTATAAGAAGTACTACATTCGAGAGCAGCGTTGCAACCAGTCGACAGCCGGGGTGGTGCCCTCACTCCCCCGCGGTGCCCCCCGCGATGACCTCCGCCGCCGCGCGCCCGCAGACCCTGGCCGCGCCGAAGGTGGCGATGTGCAGGGCGCCTCGGGGGGTCGCCTGGGGGACGCCCATCTCGACGATGATCGTGTCGGGGCGGGAGGTCAGGAGGGTGTCCAGGGCTGCGGCCATCCAGGGGTGGCGGTGTTCGTCGCGGACCACGGCCACCACACGCCGGTCGCCCGCCGCCTCCAGGGCCGCACGCCCCGCTTCCTCACCCGTACCCGAGTAGCTGCCCGTCTCCGTGCCGGTGAGCAGTCGGGCCAGCTCCGCCGCCACGCCCCAGGGGGTCTCGTCGCCGACCGCGATGTTCGCGACCGGAGTGAAGGCGGCGACGTACGGCGGTTCGGTTAGGGGGGTGAAGGGCGACGAGGCGGTCAGCCTCAGGGCTCGGCGCGCGGCGACAAGGCCGATGTCCGCCCGCCCCTCGCCGTCAGCCCCGACACCGGTCCCCACGCCGGTCCCCACGCCGGTCCCGGCCCGAGCCCCGACGCCGTTGCCGGCCCCGAGCCGGGCCCTGGCCCTCGCCCCGGCGGTCTCCCCGCCGGCCTCCCCTCCGGAGGCGGTCGCCGTCCAGTGTGCCAACTCCCGCACTCGTTCAGCCGCCTCGGCCAAGCGGGACTCGGCCAGCTCCCCAGAGCGGACCGCCCCCACCAGCGCGTCCCGCAGCCGCCGTACCGTCTCGTCGTCCGCGAGTCCGCCGCCCACGCAGATCGCGTCGGCGCCGGCCGCGATGGCGAGGACGCTGCCGCGTTCGATGCCGTAGGTGGCGGCGATGGCCTGCATCTCCATGCCGTCGGTGACGATCAGGCCGGTGTAGCCGAGTTCGCCGCGCAGGAGGTCGGCCAGGACGGAGCGGGAGAGGGTTGCCGGGTGGTCGGGGTCGAGGACGGGGACGAGGATGTGCGCGCTCATCACTGCTCGCGTACCGGCGGCGATCGCCGCGCGGAACGGGGCGAGTTCGCGGTCGGCCAGTGTCGACGCGTCCGCGTCGATGCGGGGCATGGCGTGGTGGGAGTCGACCGCCGTGTCGCCGTGGCCCGGGAAGTGCTTCGTGCAGGCCGCGACGCCTGCCGACTGGAGGCCCGTGACGTAGGCGGCCGTGTGGCGGGCCACCAGAGCGGTGTCGGCGCCGAAGGAGCGTACTCCGATCACCGGGTTCGCGGGGTTGGAGTTCACGTCCGCCGACGGGGCCCAGTTGAGGTTCACCCCGCAGGCGGCGAGGCGGCGCCCGAGTTCGGCGGCGACCTCACGGGTCAGCTCCACGTCGTCCACCGCGCCGAGGGCGTGGTTGCCGGGGAAGCTGGAGCCGGTCCGCACCTCCAGCCGCGTCACATCACCCCCCTCCTCGTCGATCGCGACCAGCACGTCGTCACGCTCGGCGCGCAACTGAGCCGTCAGCGCGGCCAGTTGTTCGGGCGAGGCGATGTTGCGGCCGAACAGGCCGACGGAGGCGAGGCCCTCGCCGAGCCGGCGCAGCAGCCAGTCGGGGGCGGTGGTGCCGGTGAAGCCGGGCTGGAGGACCGTCAGCGCGTCGCGCGTGAGAGTGTCCGTACCGCTGGCGAATGTCGTCATCGGGTGGCGTTATCCCTTCACGGCGCCGGCCGTCAGGCCGCTGACAGCCCTGCGTTGCAGGAAGACGAAGAGGATCAGGATCGGAATGGCGAAGAGGGAGGACGCCGCCATCGTCGCGCCCCAGTCGTTGCCGAAGGCGGTCTGGAAGCTGGACAGCCACAGTGGCAGGGTCTGCGCCTCCGCCTCCTTGTTCAGCACCAGGACCAGCGGGAATTCATTCCATGCGGTGATGAAGCCGAACAGGGACGTGGACATCAGGCCCGGCGCGAGCAGCGGCAGGATGACCTTGCGGAAGGCCTGGGCGCGGGTGCAGCCGTCGACCATCGCGGCCTCCTCCAGCTCCCGGGGCACCGCGGCGACGAAGCCGCGCAGGGTCAGGATGGTGAAGGGCAGGATCATCATCATGTAGAAGACCGTCAGCGGCAGGAGGCTGTTCAGCAGCGACGCGTCCCGCACGATCATGTACATCGCGATGATCATGACCTCCCAGGGTGCCATCTGGGCGAGCATGAAGCCGATGATGAAGCCCCGCCGCCCCTTGAACCGCATCCGGGCCAGGGCGAAGGAACCCGCGAGGGCGACGACCAGGGCGAGGCCGACGGCGCACAGCGTGACGATCAGCGAGTTGGAGACGTACGTCCAGAAGTGGTCGACGCCGGTCGCCTTCTCGAAGTGCTCGAAGGTGACGTCGGTCGGGAACCAGACCGGGTCCTCCGAGATGATGTCGCCGGTCGGCTTGAAGGCCGTGGAGAACATCCAGTACACGGGGAAGACGAAGCCGATGAACAGGACGACGGCCGTGACATTGGGCCACAGGCGGCCGAAGAGCGAGCGCTTCACCGCTAGACCTCCTCTTCCTCTTGCTTGAGCACGATCCTGAGGTAGTAGGCGGTCAGACCGAGCAGGATCAGGATGGTCAGAACGGCGATCGCGGCACCCATGCCGTAGTGCTGGTTGCCGACGCCCTCGATGTAGGCGTAGACGGGCAGGATCTCGGTGAGCCGGTCGGGGCCGCCGCCGTTGATGGTGAAGACCTGCACGAACGCCTTGAAGACCCAGATGATCTCCAGGAAGGTCGTGGCGTAGAGGAAGGGCCGCAGGAACGGCAGTGTCACCGTGGTGAAGCTCTTCCACGCGCCGGCCCCGTCCAGCGAGGCGGCTTCGTACAGCTCGTCGGGGATGGTGGTCGTGGCCGCGTACAGGTTGATCGCGACGAACGGGATGGACATCCAGACGATCAGGAGCGTGACCACGAAGAACGTGGACATCTGGCTGCTGGTCCAGCTGTAGTCGGCCATCGAGTGCCAGCCCAGCTTGTCCAGGACCCAGTTGACGACGCCGAAGCGCTGCGCGAACAGCCACTGGTAGACGGTGCTCGCGGCGACCACGGGCATCGCCCAGGCCAGCACGAGCCCGACCAGCAGCATGACCCGCATCCGCCGGCCCAGGCGGGCGAGCAGCAGGCCGATCAGGGCGCCCAGGACCATGATGAGGGCGACGTTGACCGCCGTGAACAGGATCGAGCGCAGGGTGACGCGCCAGAAGTCCTCACCGGTGAGGACCTCCTTGTAGTTGTCGATGCCGTTCCACTCGGTGACGTGCTGGATCAGCTGCGCCATGTTGAGGTTCTGGAACGACAGCAGGACGTCCTTCAGCAGCGGCCAGCCGAGCAGCAGCACGGTGGCCGCGCAGGCCGGCAGCAGCAGGAGGTACGGGGTGAGGGCGCCCACGCGGGACGCGGCTCGGGGGCCTGGTCCGGCGGAGCCGCTGTGGGCCTTGTTCACCACGTCCACCGGACCGGAGGGCGGCCGTTCGGTCTGCACGGTCATGCTCGCGATCTCTCTTCTCGACCTACGTACGAGGACCCGCGTACGGTCGCCGGGGCGGGGGGCGTCACGCGCTTCCCCCGCCCCGGCGCGACCCGGTGCCGTTACTGCTGCTGGGCCAGACGCTTGTTGAACTCGTCCTCGACCTGCTTGGCCGCCTCGGCCGGCGACTTACCGTTCAGCACGGCGGTCATGTACGTCTTGACCGGGTTGGGCGCGTTCTCCACGGCGGCCCACTCCGGGATCAGCGGCGTGGTGCCACCGCCGGCGGCGGCCGGCGCGGCGGCCTCGGCGACGGCGTTGCCCTTGAGGTTGGTCTGCAGCGCCTCCTTGTTCGGGATGACGCCGTTGAGCTTGGCCAGCTCGCCCTCGTACTTGTCGGACAGGGCGATCTTCAGGAACTCCTTGGCCAGCTCCTGCTTCTTGCTGCCCGCGGCGACCGCGAGGTTGGAGCCGCCGAGGAAGACGCCCTCGGGCTTGTCGGCCGTGGCACCCGGGATGGTGAAGTAGCCGATCTCCTTCTCGATCTTCGGGTTGGCCTTGGTGGCGATGCCGGCTTCCCAGCCCATGCCGATGAAGGCACCGACGTTGCCCTTGCCGAAGACCTCGCCCTGCTGCGGGGTGGCCTCGTCCTTGTCCTTGGGCGCCTTGGAGAGCGCCTGGAACTTCTTGTACGTCTCCATGGCGGCGGCGACCTTCGGGTCGGCGAGGTTGGAGACGTACTTGTCGCCGTCCTTCTTCACCAGCTCGGCGCCCTCACCGATGGTCAGGCCGACGAAGTGGTACCAGTTCTGGCCGGGCAGGTAGATGGGCTCGGCGTCGGTCTTCTCGCCGATCTGCTTGAGGTCGGCGTAGAACTCGTCGCGGGTCTTGGGGGTGTCCTTGATGCCCGCCTCGGCCCAGATCTTCTTGTTGTAGAGGACGACGCGGTTGGCGAAGTACCAGGGGGCGGCGTACTGCTTGCCGTCATAGATGGAGGACTCGTTGAGGGACTCGGCCCAGTCGGCGCCGATCTGCGTCTTGAGGTCGGCGAGGTCTGCGAGGCCGCCGGTCTTGGCGTAGGCCGGGGTCTGGGTGTTGCCGATCTCGAAGACGTCCGGCGGGTTCTCCTCCGACAGGGCGGTGGTCAGCTTCTGCTGGATGCCGTTCCACTGCTGGACCTCGAACTTGACCTTCGCCTTGGTCTTCTGCTCGAACGCGGCCTGGACATCCTTCTGCCACTGGTCCGGGGAGGAGCCGTCCATCACCCACACCGTGAGCGTCTCGCCCGCGTAGCCGTCGGCGCCCGCCTTGCCGTCGCCGTCGCCGTTGTCGCCCCCGCACGCCGCCAGGGAGATCATCATGCCCGCGACACCGATCGCGGTTATCAGCTTGCGCTTCACGCCACCCTCCTCAGGGATGCCCACACCTCCCGCCCATGGGCCGGGACCTGGACCAATGGTGTAGACCAGTACCGGGAGCTTGGACCAGACCAAAAGCCCTGTCAAGGGTGTCGGAAACGGCTCTGACCAGCCGTTATGCGACCTACATATGAAGGAACCTTTAAGTAAGAAGCCAGCGAAAACAGCAGCGCCGGAGTACTCTCGTCCGCTAGACCACTTACCTCTGTGGACTAGACCAAAAGCGGGGGCGACGGTATATAGAAGGGATCACGACGTGACCCCGCATCCGGAGCCGGGAAGGCCAAGCATGAGCACCGACGTCAGCAGTGCCGAGAACGAGAACGGCGCCACTGTCCGTACCGCCCGCGTGCCCAAGTACTACCGCTTGAAGAAGCACCTCCTCGACATGACGGAGACACAGGCACCGGGCACCCCGGTCCCGCCCGAGCGCACCCTGGCCGCGGAGTTCGACACCTCGCGCACGACCGTGCGCCAGGCCCTTCAGGAGCTGGTCGTCGAGGGGCGTCTGGAGCGCATCCAGGGCAAGGGCACGTTCGTGGCCAAGCCGAAGGTGTCACAGGCACTCCAGCTCACCTCGTACACCGAGGACATGCGGGCCCAGGGCCTGGAGCCGACCTCGCAGCTCCTCGACATCGGCTACATCACCGCCGACGACCGCCTCGCCGACCTGCTCGACATCACCGCCGGCGGCCGGGTGCTGCGCATCGAGCGGCTGCGCATGGCGAACGGCGAGCCGATGGCCATCGAGACGACCCACCTCAGCGCGAAGCGCTTCCCGGCGCTGCGGCGCTCCCTGGCCAAATACACCTCCCTGTACACCGCGCTGGCCGAGGTCTACGACGTCCATCTCGCCGAGGCCGAGGAGACCATCGAGACCTCCCTGGCCACCCCACGCGAAGCCGGCCTCCTCGGCACCGACGTGGGCCTGCCCATGCTGATGCTCTCCCGCCACTCCCTGGACCGCGAGGGCCAGCCGGTGGAGTGGGTGCGGTCGGTGTACCGCGGGGACCGCTACAAGTTCGTGGCGCGGCTGAAGCGGCCGCAGGACTGAGACGCGGTGGCAGCCGGGGCGGCTGGGGGGTCCGGGGCCGCGCGGCGGTAGCCGCATATCCAATTCAGCCCCCCGGGACAACACAGCGTGGCACGGCTGAAGCGGCCGCAGGACTAGAGACTCAAGCAGCCACAGGAATAAGCCACTTGAGGTAGTGCACGCGGTGTAGCGCATCAACTGTTCCTGTTCTACGTTCCTCCCGTCGCCGCATGGACGGGAGGACCACCCGGTGCGTACCGCGAACCCCCGAACCATCCTCATCTGGACGCTCGTCGCGCTCGTCGGCGCGACCGGCTGGACCGTGCTCGCACTCTCGCGCGGCGAGGACGTCTCGGCCGCCTGGATGGTCGCGGCCGCCCTCGGCTCGTACGCCATCGCCTACCGCTTCTACGCCAAGTTCATCGCGTACAAGGTCCTGAAGGTCGACAGGACCAGGGCCACCCCGGCCGAACGCCTCAACAACGGCATCGACTTCCATCCCACCGACCGCCGAGTCCTCCTCGGCCACCACTTCGCGGCGATCGCGGGTGCCGGACCGCTGGTCGGGCCGGTCCTGGCGGCGCAGATGGGCTATCTCCCGGGCACCATCTGGATCATCGTGGGCGTCATCTTCGCGGGCGCGGTCCAGGACATGGTGGTGCTGTTCTTCTCCACCCGCCGCGACGGACGCTCCCTCGGCCAGATGGCGCGCGAGGAGATCGGGCCGTTCGGCGGCGCGGCGGCGCTGATCGCCGCCTTCGCCATCATGATCATCCTGCTCGGGGTACTGGCGCTGGTGATCGTCAACGCCCTCGCACAGTCCCCGTGGGGCACCTTCTCCATCGCGATGACGATCCCGATCGCCCTGCTGATGGGCTTCTATCTGCGGGTGCTGCGCCCCGGCCGGGTCAGCGAGGTGTCGCTGATCGGCGTCGCGCTGCTGCTGCTCGCCCTGGTCGCGGGCCGCTGGGTCGCCGAGTCGTCGTGGGCCGACACCTTCACCCTGGCGCCCTCGACGCTGGTCGTCTGGCTGGTGGCGTACGGCTTCATCGCCTCGATCCTGCCGGTGTGGATGCTGCTGGCGCCGCGCGACTACCTGTCGACGTTCATGAAGATCGGCACGATCGCGCTGCTCGCCCTCGGCGTCGTCATCGCGCTGCCGACGTTGAAGATGGACGCGGTGACGGACTTCGCCTCGCGCGGCAACGGCCCGGTCTTCGCGGGCTCCCTGTTCCCCTTCGTGTTCATCACCATCGCCTGCGGCGCCCTGTCCGGCTTCCACTCGCTCATCTCGTCGGGCACGACGCCGAAGATGATCCAGAAGGAGACGCAGGTCCGGATGATCGGCTACGGCTCCATGCTGATGGAGTCGTCGGTCGCCGTGATGGCACTGGTGGCGGCGAGCATCATCGACCCGGGCCTGTACTTCGCGATGAACGCGCCCGCCGGGGTCATCGGGAACACCGTGCAGAACGCCTCGCAGGTGGTGGGGAGTTGGGGTTACCAGATCTCCCCCGAGGCGCTGGCGCGGGCGGCGGAGAACGTCCAGGAGGCGTCCCTGCTCTCCCGGACGGGCGGCGCCCCCACCCTCGCGGTCGGCGTCTCGGAGATCTTCTCGCAGGTCACCGGCGGCGGCCTGCGCGCCTTCTGGTACCACTTCGCCATCATGTTCGAGGCGCTGTTCATCCTGACCGCCCTGGACGCCGGCACCCGCGTGGGCCGGTTCATGCTCCAGGACACGCTCGGCAACCTCTACCGGCCGTTCAGGAACGTCAGCTGGAAGCCCGGCCTGGTCATCACCAGCGCGGCGGTGTGCGGCCTGTGGGGGTACTTCCTGTGGGTGGGCGTCCACGAGCCCCTCGGCGGCATCAACCAGCTGTTCCCGATCTTCGGCATCTCGAACCAGCTGCTCGCGGCGGTCGCCCTCGCCGTCTGTACGACCCTGCTGGTGAAGTCGGGCCGCCTCAAGTGGGCCTGGATCACCGGGATTCCGCTCGCCTGGGACGCCGTTGTGACGCTCACCGCGAGCTGGCAGAAGGTGTTCTCCAGCGACCCCAAGGTCGGCTTCCTCAAGCAGCGCCAGGTCTTCCAGGACGCCATCGACCGCGGCGAGGTCCTGCCGCCCGCCAAGACCATGGACGACATGCACACCGTGGTCACCAACTCCACGGTGGACGGCGTCCTCTCGGCGGTCCTCGCGCTCCTGATCGTCGTCGTGATCGCCGACGCGGCCCGTGTCTGCGTCCGGCACATCCGCCGCCCGGCCCTGTCCACGCTCAGCGAGGCGCCGTACGTCGAGTCGAGGATCACCGCTCCGGCCGGGCTGTTCCCGACGAAGGACGAGAAGGAGGAGGAGCGCCGTGCGGTCGCTTCGGCGGGTACCGGGTCTTCGACGGGTCCTCAGTAGTGTGCGCTGGTACGTGCGGGAGCTGACCGACGAGTCGGCGTACGACCGCTATGTCGCGCATGTACGGCAAGAGCACCCGGACGCGAACGTGCCCTCCCGGCGCGACTTCGAACGGATGCGGACGGACCGTCAGGAGGCGGATCCACGCCAGGGGTTCCGCTGCTGCTGAAGGCACGTCTGCCGTACACACCAATCCTCCACATCCGATATGCGGACAGGGGCTTCCGCATTCGTTGCACCGTCACCTACATTGCCTGCGCGTTTCAGGTGATCAGTGAGGGGACGGAGCCGTCAGATGTCAGATGCCTCGGAAGTGAACAGAGCGCCGGTGGTGACGCCCGTGCGGGTCGTCATCGCGCTCTGCCTGGTGGCGCCCTTCGTGGCGATGCTGTGGGTCGGTTCGTACGCCAAGACCGACCCGGCGCTCGGCGGCATCCCGTTCTTCTACTGGTACCAGATGCTGTGGGTCCTCATCTCCACGCTGCTCACGATGGCCGCGTACAAGCTGTGGCAGCGTGACCAGCGTGCCCGCGCCGCACAGAAGGGCGGTGCGTCGGAATGAAGGACGGCGTGAACGGCGTGGCACTCGCCGTCTTCATCTTCTTCTTCCTGGCCGTCACGGTCATGGGCTTCCTGGCCGCGCGCTGGCGCAAGGCCGAGAACGAGCACAGCCTCGACGAATGGGGCCTGGGCGGCCGGTCGTTCGGCACCTGGGTCACCTGGTTCCTGCTCGGCGGCGACCTGTACACGGCGTACACCTTCGTGGCGGTCCCGGCGGCGATCTACGCGGCCGGCGCGGCGGGCTTCTTCGCGGTGCCGTACACGATCCTCGTCTACCCGCTGATCTTCACGTTCCTGCCCCGGCTGTGGTCGGTGTCCCACAAGCACGGCTATGTGACGACCTCGGACTTCGTGCGCGGGCGCTTCGGCTCGAAGGGGCTGTCGCTGGCGGTGGCCGTCACCGGCCTGCTGGCGACCATGCCGTACATCGCGCTCCAGCTGGTCGGCATCCAGGCGGTGCTGGACGTGATGGGTGTCGGCGGCGGCGAGAACACCAACTGGTTCATCAAGGACCTTCCCCTGCTCATCGCCTTCGGCGTGCTCGCGGCGTACACCTACTCCTCGGGCCTGCGTGCCCCCGCGCTGATCGCGTTCGTCAAGGACACGCTGATCTACGTCGTCATCGCGGTGGCGATCATCTACATCCCGATCAAGCTGGGCGGGTTCGACGAGATCTTCACCGCGGCGAGCGAGAAGTACACGAAGGCCGGCGCGGGCGGCCTGGTCCCGCCGGAGGCGGGCCAGTGGACGTACGCCACGCTGGCGTTGGGCTCCGCGCTCGCGCTCTTCATGTACCCGCACTCGATCACGGCGACGCTGTCCTCGCGCAGCCGTGAGGTGATCCGCCGCAACACCACGATCCTGCCGCTGTACTCCCTGATGCTGGGCCTGCTGGCCCTGCTGGGCTTCATGGCGATCGCGGCCGGAGTCCAGGCCACCAACCCCCAGCTGGCGATCCCGCAGCTCTTCGAGGACATGTTCCCGGCCTGGTTCGCGGGCGTCGCCTTCGCGGCGATCGGCATCGGTGCGCTCGTCCCGGCGGCCATCATGTCCATCGCGGCGGCGAACCTCTTCACCCGCAACATCTACAAGGACTTCATCAAGCCCGACGCGACACCCGCGCAGGAGACCAAGGTCTCCAAGCTGGTCTCGCTGCTGGTGAAGGTGGGCGCCCTGATCTTCGTCCTGACCATGGACAAGACGGTCGCGATCAACTTCCAGCTGCTGGGCGGCATCTGGATCCTGCAGACCTTCCCGGCCCTGGTCGGCGGCCTGTTCACCCGCTGGTTCCATCGCTGGGCCCTGCTGGCCGGCTGGGCCGTCGGCATGATCTACGGCACGGTCGCCGCGTACGGCGTCGCCTCTCCGACGCAGAAGCACTTCGGCGGCTCCGCGAAGGAGATCCCGGGCATCGGGGAGATCGGCTACATCGGCCTCACCGCGTTCGTGCTCAATGTCGTGGTCACCGTGGTCCTGACCTTCGTCCTCAAGGCGCTGAAGGCCCCCGAGGGCATCGACGAGACGAAGCCCGAGGACTACACGGCGGACGCGGGCGATCCGGGAGTGAAGACGGAACTTCCGGTGGCTGCCCACTAGTTCGTCGCACCGGTTCATCGCGCCGGTTCGTCGCGTCGAGCCGAGTCACCCGCTCACCGGCCGGGCGTACCGCACTAGGGTGTTTTGAAAGTCCCGTGCGGTGCCCGCGCCCGCCGCGGCAGCGGCTGGTGTCACAGCCGGTGCGTGCCCTCGGCGTGCCGGACGAAGGCCCTCGTAGCGGAGCTACTGGGGCCTTTGGCCGGTGCGGCGAGTGGGGGCACCTCCCACGCCCTTAAGGCAGTGGGGGAGCGTGCCGGGCGCCGTGGGTGCTGTGCGGGACTTTCAAAACAGCCCCTAGCTGCGTGTACGTCCGGCCATCTCGTGCCAGAAGTCGTCGAGTTCCCGGGCGCGCATGCTGACCCAGTGCGGGGTCCCTCCGCGCAGGTGGCGGCGTACCCGGCCGGGCAGCAGGGCCTGTTGCTGGCGGCAGAACGGCTCGCGGATCTCCCCGCGCGGTACGCAGCCCCGGGGCGGATACGGACAGAGCTGGAACTTGCAGTCGGGCAGGCAGGTGGCGCCCGGTGTGGGCGGGTCCGAGACGCCGACCCGCAGGTCGGGGCGGAGCGGGCCGCGGTCGCTGCGCAGGCACGGCGGGAGCGGCATCCCGGGCTGCTCGGCACGGGCCATCCGCTCCTCGACCTCGTCCGGGTGCCCGTCCCGTTCGATGAGGTTCAGCATCACCAGCACATCGGCGACCAGGCGCTGGGCGCGTGCGTCGAGGGTGCTCCAGCCGACCGAGGGCGGGATCCACAGGCTGTGCTTGCGGTATCCCTCGGGGTTGCCGGTGCGCGCGCCGATGTTGTCGGCCACGCCCGTCTCGTCGATCCACAGGAACCGTTCGGGCTGCCCGGTCTCCAGCGCGAGGGTCACCAGGTCGCCCGCCTCGGCGACGAAGGGATGCAGGGACGGCCGGGGCGAGTCGCCGTTCGCACCGGGAGAGCCGGGCGCCCCGCTGCCGGTTCCGGCCATCGACAGCCAGCGCTCCACGGTCTGTACGGCCGTCGCCCCGCCCAGCTTCCGGGACCGCTCGTGGCCGCCGTCGGGGTCGTCCCGGCCCACCACCTCGTGCGGGTCCCGCTCATGGGCGCCCACGCTGTCCGGGAGCTCCCACAGACACAGGGCCTGCAACAGGACGAGTTGCGAGTACCAGCAGCGGGACTGCTGGAGCACGGTCTCGGCCTGCCGGATCAGGTCGGCGCGACCGCCCGGGTAGACCTGCGGGTGCCGTTTGCGCCGGTTGGCCGCGTACTTGAAGCCCTGGGCCAGTGCGGCCTCCAGGGCGAGCGGCAGGTCGGGGACGCCGCCGGTGGCCTTCGGGTCGAGGTGCTGCAGCCACAGGGTGAGGCGTTCGCGGGCCTCGTCGCGGTGGGCGTCGTCGACGGAGCCCAGCAGCATGGGGATCATCCAGGCCCGCATCACGAACTCCCGGGACAGATCGACCCGTTTCCTCCGGTACTCCTGGTTGACCTTGCGCCGGTCCTGCTGGAGCCGGCCGATACGGTCGGCGGTGGCCCGTGACGGCGCGCCGGCGGCCCTCGCCCGGC
This sequence comes from Streptomyces sp. HD, assembly GCF_028369295.1. Taxonomy (GTDB): domain Bacteria; phylum Actinomycetota; class Actinomycetes; order Streptomycetales; family Streptomycetaceae; genus Streptomyces. Next base: position 47,843 of record NZ_JAQMYP010000012.1, on the reverse strand, counting down.
CCATGTGCTCGGCCCACTTGGCGTACTCCTTCTGCTTCCAGGCCTTCAGCTCGCCGAGCCGGTCTTCGTACTCCTCCACGGGATCGGTGTTGAGTCCGACCCGCCCGCGGATCACGGCGAACGCCGCGTTACCCCCGGTGCCGAACTCCTGGGCGGCGGCGAGCCGGATGGAGTGGGAGGGGTCCTGGATGCCGATCTCGAAGAACTGGTCGTACAGCGGGGTGGAGTCGATCCGGTGCGAGACCCTCCGCAGCGCGGCGCCGAGTTGCTTGAGCAGTCTCAGTTTCGCGTCCTCAAGGGTGCGCCGGTCGCCCCGGAAACCGGCCCAGCTCGTACGCACCCTGTCGACGATGACGCCGAGCAGTCTGGGGTTCTCCTCCACGCTCTCGATCTCCACGGCGGCCGAGTACAGATCGAGGGCCTTCGGGTCGTCGGTACGGCGGTTGGCGGCCCGGCAGAGCCGGTGGGCCAGGGTGTGGCCCCGCACGGGTGAGCGGCGGACCAGGTCCTCGATCTCCTTCTTCGCCTCGGCTCGGACCCCGCCCCCGGGAGCCCTGCGCTCCGCCGCCTTGCGACGGGACAACAGCACCAGCGCGATCAGCAGTTCACGGCTGGGCCCGGGCGGTTGCAGCGAATGTTCGACGAGCTCGCCGGCGCCCCGCTCGCCGAGGTGGTTCAGGACGCGGTAGCCGAAGTAGGCCTGGATGATGCTGTGCGGGAAGCGGACCCGCCGCTCGAAGCCCTCCACCAGTCCCAGCTTGTCCGCGTTGCTGGCGAAGCGGGCGAGGGCGGCGCGGCACTGGTCCATGTTGCCCCCGTGCAGCCGCTTCCTCTCCTCGTCGCCGAGCCGCTCAAGGAGCACGTCCCAGATCTGCTGCCGGTGCCACTCGGAGAAGTCGTTCCCGCGTCTGCCGTACCGGTCGAAGCCCCGCCGGCCGGCCCACAGGTGCTCGGCCCGGGCCTGTGCGCGCCGGGCCGGGCCGGGGTGGACGTCCGTGTCGAGCAGTTCCCCGAAGCCGACCTCCAGCTTGTCCTGGAGCAGGCCGACGCAGGCCAGGGCGGAGACCACTTCGAGGGTGTCGCGGCGTGCCTGCGGGGACAGCGCGACGCCCTCGCGCAGCCGGCCCTCGCACAGCGCCTCGTCCCAGGTCTCCAGCAGCCACAGGCGCAGCGTGCCGCGGTCCCGGCTGCGGGTGTTCATGTGCTGTGGATCGTTGTCCGGCCGGTCGTGCTCCAGGGCTCCGTGGCGGTGCAGTTCGCGGGCGATCTGGAGGTAGACGGGCGACTCGGTCACCTCGGCCGTCTCCACGATCCAGTCCACGCGGCGCTCGTCCGTCTCCGGGACGTGCGCCTGGACGAAACGCAGGGCCTCCTCCTCACCGAGCGGTTCCAGCTCCACGATCGCGGCGGAGGTGCTCTCCAGCGGGCTGTGCGGCCGGGAGGCGATGACGAGGGGCAGCTTCTCCTCGTGGGCGCGCTCGATGGCCCGCCGGATGATGTTGTCCCGGTTCTGCTGGAGGCCGTCGCCGAGGAGGGCCTCCTCCAGTCCGTCGGCGATGACGACCGGCTTGTCGTCGGCGAGCAGTTGCTGCCAGACCCGCTCGGTCTTGCTGCGGGCGAGGATGCCCCGGGGTGCCTCCTCGGCGAACCGCTCCCTCGCCATGCGTTCGAAGTTCAGGTCGTTTCCGCCGGTCGCGTCCCGCAGCCGGATCGGCACGGGCACGGCGTTCTGCTCGGCCAGCAGTTCGGTGAGCCGTACCAGTACGGCGGTCTTGCCCACGCCGACGCCGCCGACCAGCAGATAGGGCCGGCGGGTGTCGCGCTCCCGCAGCCGCTCGGCGATGACCTGGGCGATCTCCTCCCGGCCCACGATCTCGGCGGTGTCCGATCCGGCGGTGAGCACCAGCCGGTGCGGGTCCTCGCGGGCCTTCGCGAGGTAGCGCCGCTTGGTCCATCGGTACCACCAGAACAGAAACAGCGTGGCGGCGATCGACGCGGTGAGCACCGGGCCGACGAAGCGCATGACGGTGTCGAAGCCCAGGTTCCCGTCCCGCCACCGCTCGAAGGGGGTCGTGTCCTGCGTGATCAGGATGTACACGCCCTCCGCGATCCAGGCCAGCAACGCCAGCGCGGCGACGATCCAGATGGCCCGGGTGACGTTGGTGTAGGAGAGCCCACGGCGCCATTTCCTGGGGCGGGTGGTGCCGCGTCGGGCCTCCGTGCGGATCGCCCGTGTGTGCCGGCGGCCCTCGAACCCGCGCCCGGCCCAGCTCGTCATCGTGCGTCTCCTTCCGAGAGGGGCTCTCGAAACGGAGGGACCACGGGCGCCGGCACCTACCTCCATGGAAGCACTCCCGCAACGCCCCGCAACCCGGCGGCCCCCTGCGAAAACCCCAGGCCCTCGGTCCTGCCCTTCCGGCAGACTCGGGGCCATGGACCTCGTGATCCGGCAGGCGGAACCCGGCGAATACGACACCCTCGGCGACATCACCGCCCGGGCCTACCTCCAGGACGGCCTCCTCGACTTCGGCGAGAGCGACGAGTACCTCGGCGAGCTCAGGGACGTGGCGAAGCGTGCGGCCGCCGCCGAGGTGCTGGTGGCCGTCGAGGACGACCGGCTGCTGGGCGGCGTGACCTTCGTGCCGAGCGGCGGGCCCATGGCCGACATAGCCGGCTCCCAAGAGGCCGAGATCCGGATGCTCGCCGTCGACCGCACGGCCCGCGGGCGCGGCGCCGGCGAGGCCCTGGTGCGCGCCTGCGTCGACCGGGCGAGGGCCACGGAGGGCTGCGTACGCATCGTCCTGTCGACCCAGCGCACCATGCACGGCGCGCACCGCATCTACGAACGTCTGGGCTTCGTTCGTACACCCGACCGCGACTGGAATCCGCTCCCGCAGCTGGACGACATCACTCTCCTCACCTACGAGTTGACGCTCTGAAACCAGCGCGACACAACATCTGGGGGTGGCGTGGCGGGTGAGCACAAGATGTATGCTCGTCCTCGCTGTCGCCGCAGGGGAATCCGGTGCGAATCCGGAACTGTCCCGCAACGGTGTACTTGTGCATGTCTGTTCCCAGAAGCGTGCACAGGAGTCAGTCCGAGGACCTGTCGACAGCGCGCCCGGCCGACCGGCCGGTGCGCCCTGACGTCCGGGCCTCGTGGAATGGGCCGGTGGACGCGACGCCCCGTGCGCTCGTGTGCTGCCCCCTGCCCTCCGCAAGGCCCCCGTGCCGAGCGAGGGAGAGCCCCCACGTGACCATCGCGCCAGCAGACCCGGCTTCAGCCGTCCCGATCGTCGCCCCCGACGAGGACGCCCCCGGAACTGCCTTGCTGCGGACCCTCACCGAGCTGACCGCCGACCTCCCCGACGCCGACGCCGGCCGGGTCGCCGCCGCCGCGTTGCGCGGCCGGTCCGCCCGGGCCGACGAGGCGGAGCTGCGCGAGCTGGCCACCGAGGCGGCCGCCGGTCTCATCTCCGAGGACCCCGCCTACAGCAGGCTGGCCGCCCGGCTGCTGACCATCTCCATCGCCGCCGAGGCCGCCTCGCAGGGCGTGACGTCCTTCACCGAGTCGGTCGCCGTAGGCCACCGCGAGGGCCTGATCGCCGACCGCACCGCCGACTTCGCGCGTCTGCACGCGGCCCGCCTCGACGCCCTGGTCGACACCGGCGCCGACGACCGCTTCGGCTACTTCGGCCTGCGCACCCTGCACAGCCGGTACCTCCTGCGGCACCCCCTCACCCGCAAGGTGATCGAGACGCCCCAGCACTTCATGCTGCGCGTCGCCGCGGGCCTCGCCGAGGACGACACGACCCGGTCGGTGGACGAAGTCGCCGCGCTCTACGGGCTCATGAGCCGCCTCGACTACCTCCCCTCCTCCCCCACCCTCTTCAACTCCGGCACCCGGCACCCCCAGATGTCGTCCTGCTACCTCCTGGACTCCCCCCTGGACGAGCTGGACTCCATCTACGACCGCTACCACCAGGTCGCCCGCCTCTCGAAGCACGCCGGCGGCATCGGTCTTTCGTACTCGCGCATCCGCAGCCGCGGTTCGCTGATCCGGGGCACCAACGGGCACTCCAACGGCATCGTCCCGTTCCTGAAGACCCTCGACGCCTCCGTCGCCGCGGTGAACCAGGGCGGCCGGCGCAAGGGTGCTGCCGCGGTGTACCTGGAGACCTGGCACTCCGACATCGAGGAGTTCCTGGAGCTGCGGGACAACACCGGTGAGGACGCCCGGCGTACGCACAACCTGAACCTCGCGCACTGGATCCCGGACGAGTTCATGCGCCGGGTCAACGCCGACGAGCTGTGGAGCCTCTTCTCCCCGTCGGACGTGCCCGAGCTGGTCGACCTGTGGGGCGAGGAGTTCGACGCGGCGTACCGGAAGGCCGAGGCCGCCGGGCTCGCGAAGAAGGCCATCCCGGCCCGTGACCTGTACGGCCGCATGATGCGCACCCTCGCGCAGACCGGCAACGGCTGGATGACCTTCAAGGACGCCGCCAACCGCACCGCCAACCAGACGGCGCTGCCGGGCCATGTCGTGCACTCCTCCAACCTCTGCACGGAGATCCTGGAGGTCACCGACGACGGGGAGACGGCGGTCTGCAACCTGGGCTCGGTCAACCTGGGCGCCTTTGTCGACATGGCGACCGGTGACATCGACTGGGAGCGGCTGGACGCCACCGTCCGCACGGCCGTCACCTTCCTGGACCGTGTCGTCGACATCAACTTCTACCCGACCGAGCAGGCGGGCCGCTCCAACGCCAAGTGGCGGCCGGTGGGCCTGGGCGCGATGGGCCTCCAGGACGTCTTCTTCAAGCTGCGGCTGCCCTTCGACTCGGCCGAGGCGAAGGCGCTCTCCACGCGTATCGCCGAGCGCATCATGCTCGCCGCGTACGAGGCGTCCGCCGACCTCGCCGAGCGGGGCGGCCCACTGCCGGCCTGGGAGAAGACCCGTACCGCCCAGGGCGTGCTGCACCCCGACCACTACGACGTCGAGCTGACCTGGCCGGAGCGCTGGGCCGCGCTGCGCAGCCGTATCGCCACGACCGGTCTGCGCAACTCCCTGCTGCTCGCCATCGCGCCGACCGCCACCATCGCGTCCATCGCCGGTGTCTACGAGTGCATCGAGCCGCAGGTCTCCAACCTGTTCAAGCGCGAGACGCTGTCCGGCGAGTTCCTCCAGGTCAACTCCTACCTGGTCGACGAGCTGAAGGCGCTCGGCGTCTGGGACGCCCGCACCCGTGAGGCGCTGCGCGAGGCCAACGGCTCGGTGCAGGACTTCGCCTGGATCCCGGCGGACGTACGGGCCCTGTACCGCACGGCGTGGGAGATCCCGCAGCGCGGGCTCATCGACATGGCCGCCGCCCGGACCCCGTTCCTGGACCAGTCGCAGTCCCTGAACCTCTTCCTGGAGACGCCGACCATCGGCAAGCTCTCCTCGATGTACGCGTACGCCTGGAAGTCGGGCCTGAAGACGACGTACTACCTGCGCTCACGCCCGGCGACCCGCATCGCCCGCGCCGCCCAGGGCCAGAGCGCCCAGCCCGAGAAGACCATCCCCGTCCAGCAGGTCGCCGAGCCCGACGCCGTCGCCTGCTCCCTGGAAAACCCCGAGTCCTGCGAGGCCTGCCAGTAATGAGTACCCGTAACGCCAACCTTCTCGACCCGGGCTTCGAACTGACCCTGCGTCCCATGCGCTACCCGGACTTCTACGAGCGCTACCGGGACGCCATCAAGAACACCTGGACCGTGGAGGAGGTCGACCTCCACTCGGACGTCGCCGATCTCGCGAAGCTGTCCGAGGGTGAGCAGCACATGATCGGCCGGCTGGTCGCGTTCTTCGCTACGGGCGACTCGATCGTGGCGAACAACCTGGTGCTCACGCTGTACAAGCACATCAACTCCCCGGAGGCGCGCCTGTACCTGTCGCGCCAGCTCTTCGAGGAGGCCGTGCACGTCCAGTTCTATCTGACGCTGCTGGACACCTACCTCCCCGACCCGGAGGACAGGGCGGCCGCCTTCGACGCCGTCGAGAACATCCCCTCGATCCGCGAGAAGGCCGAGTTCTGCTTCAAGTGGATCAACGAGGTCGAGAAGCTGGAGAGCCTGCAGACCAAGGCCGACCGGCGTCGCTTCCTGCTGAACCTGATCTGCTTCGCCGCGTGCATCGAGGGCCTGTTCTTCTACGGTGCCTTCGCGTACGTCTACTGGTTCCGCAGCCGGGGTCTGCTGCACGGTCTGGCCACCGGCACCAACTGGGTGTTCCGCGACGAGACGATGCACATGTCCTTCGCGTTCGACGTGGTCGACACCGTCCGCAAGGAGGAGCCGGAGCTCTTCGACGACCAGCTCCAGGAGCAGGTCACCGACATGCTGAAGGAGGCCGTCGAGGCCGAGCTGCAGTTCGCGCGCGACCTGTGCGGTGACGGCCTCCCGGGCATGAACACCGACTCGATGCGGCAGTACCTGGAGTGTGTCGCCGACCAGCGCCTGACGCGCCTCGGCTTCGCTCCGGTGTACGGCTCCGAGAACCCCTTCAGCTTCATGGAGCTGCAGGGTGTTCAGGAGCTCACCAACTTCTTCGAGCGGCGTCCGTCGGCGTACCAGGTGGCGGTGGAGGGCACCGTCGACCTGGACGAGGACTTCTGAGCCTCGCTCTCGTCGCGTTCCTGGGCCTCCCTGATCTGACGGTCGATGCGCCGGTCGTGCACGATCCCGATCACTGACGGGAGGACCAGGAGGACGAACATGCCGAGCACGGCGACCATGGCGAGCAGTGTCTGGGTCTGTTCTGCAGTCATGACACCACTGTCGCGCCGGACACTCCTTACGAACAGTGGCAGGACTGCCGCACACCCTCGATTTACTGCCAGCCGCGAGGCACACTGGCAGCATGCTGAGAAACGTGGCCGCCGTACTCCTGGACGGTGTGCACCCCTTTGAACTGGGCGTCGTCTGCGAGGTCTTCGGGCTCGACCGCAGTGACGAGGGGCTGCCCACCTACGACTTCGCCGTCGCCTCGGCCGAGGGACCGGCACTGGGCACGCATGTCGGCGGACTCACCGTCTCCACGCCGCACGGCCTGGAGCGGCTGGAGGAGGCCGACCTGATCGCCGTGCCGGCCGGGGACGGCTACATCACCCGCGCCTATCCGCCCGAGCTGCTGGACGCCCTGGTCAGGGCCGTGGACCGGGGTGCGCGAGTGCTCAGCGTCTGCTCCGGCGTGTTCGTGCTGGGCGCGGCCGGACTGCTCGACGGGCGGCGGTGCAGCGTGCACTGGCGGCAGGCCGGGGAACTGTCCCGACGGCACCCGAAGGCGATCGTCGAGCCGGACGTGCTCTACGTCGACGAGGGGCCGGTGATCACCAGCGCCGGCACCGCCGCCGGCATCGACGCCTGTCTGCACATCGTGCGGCAGGAGCAGGGGCCCGAGGTGGCCAACAAGATCGCCCGGCGCATGGTGGTGCCGCCGCACCGGGACGGCGGGCAGGCGCAGTACATCGAGCGCCCGCTGCCCCGCTCCCAGTGCGACACGGTCGGCGAGGTGCTGGCGTGGATGGAGCAGCACCTCGACGAGGAGGTCACCGTCGAGCAGCTCGCCGAGCGCGCGCACATGTCCCCGCGCACCTTCGCCCGCCGCTTCCAGCAGGAGACCGGCACGACTCCCTACCGCTGGATCCTGCGCCAACGAGTGCTGCTGGCACAGGAGTTGCTGGAGGCGACGGACGAGACGGTGGACACGATCGCCGGTCGAACAGGGTTCGGCACGGCGGCCGCACTGCGCCACCAGTTCGTCCGCGCACTGGGCACGACCCCGAACACCTACCGCCGCACGTTCCAGGGCCCGACCGCCGCGTAGCCGATCACCGGCGGCCAGGCCCTCGTCGTCTAGGGCCGGGCCACCGGCCGCAGCAGCAGTGTGTGCGGGTGCAGGGTGATGCCCACCCGGGTGGTGTCGTTCGAGGCGGGCACCTGCTCGAAGCGGTAGCGGGCGGACAGGGCCGCCGTGATCAGTGTCAGCATCGCCATGGAGAAGTGGTCGCTCGGACACTTGCGGTTGCCGACGCCGAACGGGCTCATGGCGTATTTCGGTACGTCCTTGACGCGTTCCGGAAGCCAGCGGTCGGGGTCGAAGTCAAGGTTGCGTGCATACGACTTCGGGTCGCGTTGGATCGCGTAGGGGCTGTAGACGATGTCGGACCCGGCCGGAATGCGATAGCCACCGAGTGACGTATCGGTCACCGCCCGCCGGGTCAGAATCCAGATCGCGGGGCGCAAACGGATCGCCTCCACGATGACATTGTTGGTGTGCCGCAGCCCGCGGACGTCCTCGAATGCCACGGGCCGCCCACCGGTGACTGATTCGACCTCCGTGCGTACCTTGTCTGCGTGTTCCGGGTGTTCCGCGAGTACATGGAGCAGCCACAAGATCGTGGAGGCCACGGTTTCGGTTCCGGCGGTGAATATCGCGACGACCTGATCGTGGATCTCCTGCTCCCCGATGGGGTCGCCATTCTCGTCCTTCGCCTCCAGCAATGCCGTCAGCAAATCGTCCGGCCTTTGACCGGATGCGCGGCGTTCGGCGACGACCTCGTCGACCAGGAGATGAAAATCGGCCAGAGCTCCGTTGAATGCACGGTTGGCCGGGAGCGGCAGGTTGTAAAGCGGCCCGAGCGGGATCACCATCCGTCGGTACATGCCGCGGAAGAGGGTGTCCAGCGCCGCGCACAGCCGGTCGGCCCGCTCGTCCATGTACGCGCCGCGCAGCAGACAGCGGGCGACGATCCGCACGGCGATCCGGAAGGACTCGGCGGTGCAGTCGATGGTCTCGCCGGGCTGCCAGCGCTCGGCCAGCCCATGCGCCTCCTCCTCCATGATCGGCCCGTACCCGGGGATCGCGTCGAGCCGGAAGGCGGGCTGGATGGTGCGCCGCTGACGGCGGTGGCGTGGGCCGTTGGCAGTGGCCACGCCCTCCTTCCCGAGCAAGCTTTCCAGGGACTCCCACAGCGGCCCGGCGATCTCGAAGTCGGTACTCAGCGCCAGCGCGCCGGTGAGGTCCGGCGTGGTGACGGCGTACACCGTCTTCGGCCCGAGCTTGATCCGTACGACGTCACCGTGTTCCCGCAGCGCGGCCATGAAGGCCAGCGGATCGCGGACCATCTTCCAGCCGTGACCGAGAAGCGGAACCGCTCCGCCCGCGAGGGGCGGCTCACGCAGCTCCGTGGCCGTACCGGGTCGGTCCTGCGGCCTTACGGACTCGACGCTCATTTCTCACCTGCCGCTTCGTTGTCGACGTACGGGGGCGTGGACCGGTCCTCCCAGCTGTCGACCCGGTATCGGCCGGACTCGTGGTGGAACCAGTAGACCGAGCTGAACCAGTTGCGCATATTGGTGACGCAGGCCCGGACGGCGGCACTGAGTTCCTTTCCCCACAGCGTGCCGTCGGACAGGGAGTCGGCGAATTCCAGGGCCACCTGCTCGGCCAGAAGGAAATCGGATATGCAGCCCTCGACCCGTTGTCTGACTTCCGTCACCGCTTCTTCCAGGGACAGCCCTTTGTGGGTGATGAGACTGATCCCGAGATTGTGTACGTCATCGCCCGCTATTTCCTTCGGGAATGAGCACAGATCGTTGTACCAGGCGGCGAATTCCTGACTCAGCAACGCCGGCCGCCGATATGCCGGATGTTTTCGTACGCGGTCCGGGAGGGCCAGCCCCGCGCTCAGCTCAAGCAGATCGGTCCATATCCAGTGCGCGAAGGTGAGCCGGCGCAGTGCGAGGTATTCCTCGACGGTGGGGATGATTCCCTCGGTACGGTTGCGGAATTCCCGGTCGTACGCCTCGATGACCGTGTGGAAGTGGCGGGCGAACCGGGCCCTCCAGGTGCGGGGCAGGAACGAGTACAGCCGCACCAGACTGTCCGCGAACCCCGCGACCAGCGGATCTCCGTGGTGCAGATGCTCCACGGGGGAGTCGAGGGCCGCGTGCAGGCGGAACCTCAGCCGCCGCCAGGCGGCAGGGCGGTAGTGGACGATGTCGCGGTCGTGCCGGTCGTCCCAGACGAAGAACCACGCGCTGAAGTCCGCAATCGCCTGGAGCACCTCCTCGGGGGCGCCAATGTAGTACCCCGCCATGAGGTCGGTGTAGCAAAGTCCGTCGGCATATTCTTCGACCTTGTCGGCCGGCATCAGCCGCTTTTCAAGGAGCCAGGTGCGGGTCTTGTCCTGGAGCCGGGGCCAATACGGATGGAGTTGCCTGGGAAACGCTGTTTCGATCACCGGGAGAGAGAGCGATGGTGGGACCGGGACCGCCGTCGGTGTCGACGTGGTGCTGTGTGAGAAAGCATGCACGGACAAACCCCTCTCAGCCGCCAGTTGTGCAGTGCTGCACACCGTCCCGCCGTACCGGGCGTGCGCCGTCGCGTATCCCCGCACTTCCATTCAGCACCACAACTGACCGTTCTGGGAACGGATTTGCTTCTTTCACTACCCCACAGTGCCGAGAACCTCCCCTACCTGACCGATTCTGGATCACAATCCGCATATAAGGGATCGAACGTGCGACAGACATGCGAACGGCGCCCGGCCAGGACGGGGATCCTGAACAGACGCCGTGCGCAAGGGACTTGTGGGACCTGCCGACGGTCCTCAGTCGTTCGCGACCACCGGGTAGCGGGGCTCGTTCTCGGCCATCTGGCGAAGCGCGTCCTTGCGCTCCCGCTTCGACAGCCGGTCGATGTAGAGGTAGCCGTAGAGGTGGTCCGTCTCGTGCTGCAAACACCGAGCGAAGTACCCGGTGCCGCGCACCTTGATCGGGTTGCCCTTCTCGTCCTGCCCGGTCACCTCGGCGTAGTCGGGGCGGGCCAGCGGCGCGTAGGCCGTCGGCACGGACAGGCAGCCCTCGTTGCTGTCGTCCAGGCGGCGCTGGTCGGCGGGCAGCTCGACGAGCTTGGGGTTGCAGACGACACCGACGTGCCGTGCGCCCTGGTCGTCCTGGCAGTCGTAGACGAAGACCTTCAGGTCGACGCCGATCTGGTTGGCGGCCAGGCCCACGCCCTCGGCGGTGCGCTGCGAGGCGAACATGTCCGCCACCAGCTGGTCCAGCTCGGCGCCGAACTCGGTGACGTCCTTGCACTCCTTGTGGAGCACCGGGTTCCCCACGACGGTGATCGGCCGCGAGGTGCCGCGCTCATGCCAGGCGTTCTCGCGCTCCTCCGTGTCCTCGGTGTCGACGACGAACCCCTCGTCGTCCACGGGGAGCACGCCCGCGTGCTGCTGCTCGGTGTCCTGCTGGGCCATGACCGACGTATGCCTTCCTGCACAAACCAAAGAGTCAAAGAGTGGGTGTGATGCTGATACAGGGTACGGCGAGCGCGCCCCGTCAGGTGCGCGGGACTGTGTCGATATCCGGCTCCGCCGCAGGGGCGCGACCAGCCACACACAGCCCGCGGCCTGCGGACCGCCGCGCGCCGACGGCGACTAGCAGACTTCTTCCAAATCCCGCCAATCCCGAGAATCCGGACTGTCGGCGACCCACCCGTCCAGCAACCCCCGCACCAGGGCGGCCGGGGCGGCAACGCCACACTCCCGCTCCGGCACCCACAGCTGCCCGTCGGTCCGATGCCCCAGCGGCCCCGGATGCCCCGGCTCACTGTGATCGTGCGGATCCAGATGCTCCCCGTCGCCCTCGTCCGACGGCATCCGTGACTCGGAACACATCCGGCACAGCAGCCGCACGGACGACGACCAGTCCTCCGCGGCGAACCCGGCGTCGGCGGCGAGCTGCTCCAGCGCGTCCCGGTCGGCCTCGGTGGCGGCCTCCAGCAGCACCACCCAGGTCGGCACCGGCGACGGCGCCCACAGCTCGATCTCGTCGAAGACGGGGTAGGCGTGCCCGGCGGACGTGGTCCGCTCACCATGCGGCACCCCGTCGTGCAGCACGACCTCGCCCCAGCGCCGCCCCGAGGACGGCAGCGGAATGGACAGCACCTCGATCCGGGCGGGGTCGAGGCGCCGCCCCCACACCACCTCGGCCTCCCCCTCGGGGGACAGCCGTACGGCCGCGCTGCCCAGGTCCATCCCGACCGGCTCACCGGACGCGGCCGCCCCGCCGGGCACCCGCAGTCCGTACGCCTGCCAGGCCCGCCGGGCCAGCGGCCAGTCCTGCAGAGCGGTGGCCGCGATGCCGACGTTCCACCAGTCGGGCGCCCCGGTCTCCCGGTCCAGCAGCGCCACGGCACGCAGTCCGGCCGCCCGGGCCTGCTCCCAGTCGTGCCGGAACTTGTGCAGCAGCGCGAGGTTGAACCAGGACTCCGACAGCCAGGGCTCCAGATCGGCGGCACGTGTAAGCAGCGCGCCCGCGTCCTCGTACCGGCCGTCGCCGATGAGCGTGAACGCCCGGTCGGTGGCCTGCCGCCAGGAGGCGGAGGGCCGGTGCCGTCCCTTGCCGAAGATCCTCACGATTCCCGCCTGCCAGTTCCGTGGAGTGGGCTGGCTAGTGCTCGCCCCCGGACACACTCTCATTCGCATCCAACCACGTACGGCTGGAAGGGCGCTCATTACCCATGGGTTACCCACCCATAGGCATACCCAGACTGTCTCTGGCCAGCACTCGCGCAAGCGCCCCCACCACCTCCGGCGCATACTCCCCGGCAGTACCCAGCCGCAGCTCCTCCAGCGCCTTCAGCGGCCCTCCGGGACCCGCGTCGCGCGCCTTCTCCTCGTATGCGTTCACGGCCCGCACGATCCGCGCGGCGACGGGCTGCTCGGGGCAGGGGTCGGCGAGGCGCTCCACGACCGTTGCCACCTGCGGATTCACCCCGGTCTGCCGTACGACGGCCCCACCGAGCAGCGCGATCCGCCGCTGTTCCTCGACGGGCAGCACGGCGGTGGCCCCGGCCGGCACCGGGTCGACCAGGCTGAGCTGCCCGATGTCGTGCATGAGGGCCGCGTACTCCAGCACGGTGAGCTCGGCCTCGGACAGGCCCAGGTCCCGCCCGACCTCCCGGCTGAGCGCGGCCACCCGCCGGGCGTGTCCGGCCGGCGTGTACCCGGCGATCTCGGTGGCCCGGGCCAGAGAGGCGATGGTCTGCCGGTAGGTGGCCCGCACCCCGGCGTACCGGCGGAAGGACATCTGGGTGAGCAGCAGCGGGAGCGAGAAGACGGGCAGCGCCCACAGCCCGACCACGGCGACCGCCAGCGCCATCACCGCGCCCGTCGCGCAGACGGCCGACCCGATGCCGAGGGTCGCCCGCATCTCGTCCCGCAGCAGCGGCCCGAACGGCCACCGGGTGCGCGAGCGCGCCAGTGCGGCGGCGAGCAGGGCGTCGCACAGGGCGGTGAGGGTGAGGATCGCCAGCAGGAGAAGGGCGTAGGCGGTGCCCCAGCCGTGGAACGTGCCCTGGTTGTACAGGGGTTGGAAGCAGACGGCGGCGAAACCGACGGTGAGCACCCGCCGGGCGATGTGGTCGAGCACGGGGCGCCCGCGCGCGATGTGCGGCACGCTGCCGAGGAGCGAGGCGGCGAGGACGACGGCGACGACCTGCTGGACGCCGTGATGGGTGGGGTGCCCGCCGTCCTCCCCGAGCAGGGCGTACGACAGTGCCGCGGCGGCGCCCAGCGGTGCGGCCTCCCTGCCCTCCGTGCCCGTCCACCGGGTGAGCTCGCCGACGACGACCAGGACGCCGAAGGCGAGGGCCGTACCGCGTTCGTCGAGGCCGTGCCGCAGGGTGCCGAGGAGGGAGACGGCGGCCAGGAGGGCGGCGGCCGTGTGCACGAGGGCGAGAAGGCGAGGCGGTCCGCCGGCCGTACAGGGGGGACTCAACGGTGCGCTCCCCCGGTTACCCCGGCGACCGGCGGACGGGGAACGGGCGTGCTGGTCTCGTCGGCGGTCACCGCGGGATGCCATCCGTGCCGGCCCACGGCTCGGGCCAGGGCCGTGACCATCCGGGGGTCGAACTGCGCGCCCGCGCATCTCTCCAGCTCGCGCAGGGCGACGGACACGGGACGGGCCCGTGAGTAGGACCGGGTCGACGTCATCGCGTCGAACGCGTCCGCGACCGCCACCACCCGGGCCGGCTCCGGGATCTGGTTCCCCCTCAGCCCGTAGGGGTAGCCGCTCCCGTCCAGCCGCTCATGGTGATGGAGCACGGCCGCCCGGGCCTCGCCGAGGAAGGAGATCCCGCGGACCATCTCGTGGCCGTACTCGGGATGCAGCTCGATCACCCGGCGCTCCTCGGGGGTGAGCGGCCCGTCCTTGCGCAGCAGCCGGGTGGGCACGCCCAGTTTCCCCACGTCGTGCAGGATCCCGGCGAACCGCACCACCTCGACGCGCTCGTCCTCCATGCCCAGCTCACGGGCGATCATCATCGAGGCCTGCCCGACCCGCTCGCTGTGGCCGCGGGTGTAGCCGTCCTTGATGTCGACGGCCTGGACGAGCGCCCGGATGGTCGCCTGATGCGCCGCGCGTTCCCGGTGGTACTGGGCGAACACCCACCACGACACACACATCGGCAGCAGCACGAGCAGCGCGGCGACCGGGCCGTACGGGCTGCGCCACAGCACGGCCATCATCAGCCCGGCCAGTCCGTGTACGGCGATGGGGGCGAGGGAGCGCAGGAACAGCCCCCGCCAGGCGCGCCGGACGGGCACCCGCTCGGCGAGCGCCAGGATGCCGCCGTCCAGCACGGTGAGGACCAGGCAGAACGCGAGCACCGCGGCTCCGGCGGGCGCGAGTTCGTACGGGAAGTCGGAGGCGTCCACGGCGTCGTGCTCGCCGAGCGTCCAGTGCACCCGGGCCGCCGTCCACACGGCGACCGCGAGCTGGGCCGCCCGCCACACCCGCCGCAGCAGACGCGTCCGTCCGCCGACCGGGGCGACCAGCGCCCCCGGCATGGCGACCAGCGCGGCGGCGGCCGGTGGCAGCAGAAAGGCCCCGGCGAGGAGCACGGGATAGAAGGTGCCCGAGAGCCTGCCCCGGGCGGCGATCCGCTCGCCCCCGGCATACAGCGCGGCGAGCAGGGCGACCGCCCACCAGGGGACGGGAGTCGACGCCATCGGGTGCAGGCAGTACAGGGCAGCGAGCACGACACAGCCGACGTAGACATGTGCCGGTGCGGGTGTCGCCTCCATACGCCCCTCCCGGCCACGCGCTTCAAGCACGGAAGCCTAGAGCGGCCAGGGGGAGGTCCGCGGTCTTATGACCGGGGGATTAGCACGTTCGAGTGACGACTGTTCGTTCAGGATTCCTGCGGCGTCGCGGTCACGTCGTGCTCGGGCACGGCCTGGCCGGAACGGATCAGGTCGAGCCGCCCCAGCACCTTGGCGCGCAGGTCGGTCGGCACGTCGTCATGGCCGCAGCACCGCTTGACCAGCTTCTTCACGGCCTGCTCAAGCCCGTACTTCTCCAGGCACGGCGAGCACTCCTCGAAGTGCTGCTCGAACTTGGTGCAGTCGGCGTCGGGCATCTCACGGTCGAGGAACTCGTAGAGATGATCGAGTACCTCACTGCAATCCGTCTCGTGCGGCTCTCCGCAGCTCATGAGCCCGAGCCTTTCGCTTCGTTCGACTCTCCGGCGCCGGCCGGGACCATGCCGCGCTCACGGGCGTAGTCCTCAAGCATGCCGCGCAGTTGACGGCGGCCCCGGTGCAGCCGGGACATCACCGTACCGATGGGTGTCCCCATGATGTCCGCGATCTCCTTGTACGCAAAGCCTTCTACGTCGGCGAGGTAGACAGCGATGCGGAACTCCTCGGGGATCGCCTGGAGCGCTTCCTTCACGTCCGAGTCGGGCAGGTGGTCGAGCGCCTGCGACTCGGCGGAGCGCAGACCGGTCGACATGTGCGACTCGGCGCGCGCGAGCTGCCAGTCCTCGATCTCCTCCGCCGCCGAACGCTGCGGTTCACGCTGCTTCTTGCGGTAGGAGTTGATGAAGGTATTGGTGAGGATCCGGTACAGCCACGCCTTCAGGTTGGTGCCTTCGCGGAACTGGTGGAAGGACGCGTACGCCTTGGCGTAGGTCTCCTGCACCAGGTCCTCGGCGTCGGCCGGGTTGCGCGTCATGCGCAGCGCGGCCGAGTACATCTGGTCGAGGAATTCGAGCGCGTCCCGCTCGAAGCGCGCGCTGCGCTCGGCGGTCGACTCCGTGGACGTGTCCACGCTCGTGCCCAGGCCCTCGGGCTGCTCCGCCTGGCCGTTGTCGGTCCCTGCGTCGGTACCGGGAACCGGACCCACCTCCTCAAGATTGCGGGCAGGGCCGAATCCGGTCCCGCCTGAATCGGAGGATAGACGACCTGCCGTACCGACCGCCCCTCGAATAGGAGCGGTCCTGGCCGCGTGCAGCACCGTCCAGTCCAGGTCGGAACGGCTGCTGCGGGCCGGGCAGAAGGTCGAACCCATGCGGCGGACTTCCTCTCCTACGACGTCGGCGCTGGTGGTTCAGCACCGCTGTCCGCCACAACCAAGGCCGGGTCTGAGACATTCCCGAACCTTTACCCGAGTGACTCGACCCACTTGGCCACCGCGTCCGTGACGATCGCCACGGCCTCGTCCTGATCGAGGGGCGCCCGCTTGGGCACGGCGAACCCGTGATCGCCGTACGGCACCTCGACCAGCTCGTGATCGCCCTCGGGAAACTCCTCGGGCTTGCCGAACGGATCGTTCCCGCCCTGGACGACGAGGGTGGGCACCCCGGCTCCGAGCAGCTCGTCGGCGCGGGACTTCTCGGGCTTGCCGGGCGGGTGCAGGGGGAAGCTGAGGGAGAGCACGGCACGGGCGCCCAGCTCGACGGCCGTACGGCAGGCGACGCGGGCCCCGGCGCTGCGCCCGCCGGAGATCACGGGCAGCCCGGGCGCGGCGAGCGCGGGCCACAGGCCCCGCCAGCCGACGTCCAGCGTCTTCGGCGCGGGCGCCACCTTCTTGCCGGCCACCCGCCAGGGCTGCTCGACGAGGGCGACGGTCACTCCCTGGGCCGGGAGGGTTCTCGCGAGCGCCACGAGGTCCCGCGCCCCGATGCCGCCGCCGGCGCCATGGCTCACCGCCAGGACCAGCCGGGGCTGCTGCGCCCGGTGCCAGGTGATGCGGGCGTCCCCCGCATCCGTACCGATGATCTCAGTCATCACGTCAGACTCGGTCGTCACGTCAGAAGAGTCTGCCCTCTGCGGGCCGATGCCGCCCGCTCCGTTCGGCGTAGGGTGATCGGCTGTGTGACGAGGCCGTCACGTCCCCGGGCGGGAAGGGCGGCCTTTCCTCGCGTCCGGGGGCAGCGTCGACGAGGGGGAAGCAGTGACCAGGAGCACCGTGCTGGAGCACAAGCTCGGGCAGAGTCTCTACGGGATCGCCGTCCAGGACGCCGGCTGGACACCGGCGGCCGTGTGCCGGCGGCTCGGCTGGAGCAGCGACGAGTACGCGGTGGCCATCCAGGTCCTGTCCGGGCTCGGCCTGCTGGTGCGGACCACCGCCACGCCCAGCGGGTGGGCCTGTGTGTCGTCCGAGTCCGCGCTCGACCACCTCCTCGCCGCCGATGCCCGCCGCGTCGCCGAGCTCATCGAGCAGACCGCCCGCACCCGCGAGGCGATGGTGCGGATGCTCACCGACTTCCATCCCATCCACGCCATGCGTCTGTCCGGCACCCAGGCCCAGCTCGTTGAGGGCACGACCAACATCGCGGCCGCCCTGGAGGACGCCGCCCAGCAGGCCCACGACGAGGTGATCTCGCTGCACCCGGGCCGCGGGGTGCCCGAGTACATGGTGGAGGAGGGGCTCGCGCGCGACCGGCGGGCGCTGCGGCGCGGTGTCGTGATGCGTACCGTGCATCTCGCCTCGACGGCCGCGCTGCCCCATATGGCGGCGTATCTACGGGAGTTGCGGAAGGCGGGCGGGCAGGTGCGTACCGCCGTGACGCTGCCGCACCGGCTCATCGTCGTCGACCGGCATCTGGCGATCGTGCCCGCCACCGGCACGGACGGGCAGCAGGCGGCCGTCGTCGTCTACGACCCCTCCCTGGTCGAGGTGTTCCGCAGCCAGTTCGAGCACGCATGGGCGCACGCCGCCGCCTTCGACACCGGGGCGCGCACCGCCGGGGACGAGGCCCCGGAGGGCCGGCCCGACCGGCGGCAGCGGGCGGTCCTGCGGCTACTGGCGGAGGGGCTGACCGACGAGGCGGTCGCTCGGCGCCTCGGTGTCTCCGACCGCACCGTCCGCCGCATGGTCAACGAGCTGACGTCCGTGCTCGGCGCCACCAGCCGGTTCCAGGTCGCCGTCTTCGCCGAGCGGGCCGGCTGGCTCGCGTCCGCCGATCTTGAGCAGGACGTGCGCGAGGACCCCGGCGAGCAGTCCCCAGAACGGTGAGCCGATGCCGGCGACCGTCACTCCGGAGGCGGTCGCGAGGAAGGTGATGACGGAGGCCTCGCGGTGGCGTTCGTCGGCGACCGTACGGGCCAGGCTGCCGGAGAGCGCGCCGAGCAGCGCCACTCCGGCCAGGGTCGCCACGAGCGCCCGCGGCAGTCCGGTGAACAGGGCGACGAGGGTGGAGCCGAAGCAGCCCACGACCAGATAGCCGACGCCGCAGCTCACGCCGGCGATCCACCGCCTGGCCGGGTCTCGGTGCGCCTCGGGGCCGGTGCAGATCGCGGCGGTGATGGCCGCCGGGTTGATCGCGTGCGAGCCGAAGGGGGCGAGCAGGGTCGACACCGCACCGGTCGTACCGCAGATCACGCGCTCACGGGGCTGGTAGCCGTCCGCGCGCAGCACCGCCATGCCCGGCGCGTACTGCCCGGCGAGCGTGGCGACGAGCAGCGGTACGCCGATGCCGATGAGCGCCCCCACCGAGAAGTGCGGGGTCGTGAGGTGCGGCACGGCCAGGCCGGGGCCCTCGATGTCCAGGCCGAGACCGCCGTCGGCCGCGGCGACGGCGAGCCCCACGGCGAGCGCGCACATCACGGCGTAGGTCGGCCACAGCCGCTTGGCGACCAGGTAGCCGATCACCATAGCGCCCGCGAGCAGCGGGGCCGAGCGCAGCGACGTGAAGATCGCCGTGCCGAACGAGAAGAGGATCCCGGCGAGCATCGCCGAGACGATTCCGTCCGGAATCCGGGCGAGGACCCGGGCGAACACCCCCGTGGCGGTCAGCACCGTGGCCGCGACACCCGCGACGAGGAAGGCGCCGACGGCCTCGGCGTAGTCGTGCTGGGCGAGGGCCGTGACCAGGATGGCCGCCCCCGGCGTCGAGAACGCCGTGATGACCGGGGTGCGGCTCCACCAGCTGAGCCCCACGCAGGTCAGGCCCGCGCCGATGGATATCGCCCACACCCACGACGAACTCTGCGCCGGGCTCAGACCGGCCGCGTCGGCGGCGGCCAGGACCAGGGCGAGCGGTCCCGCGTAGGAGACCGCCATCGCCACCACGCCGGCATTGACCGCGGACAAGGACACGGACCGCATCGATCGCACCGATCATCCCCATATGAAGGAGAACAAGGAAACTTCAGACATGGCGGACACCTCCCCCGAAGACATTGCCGCGCCACCCCACATGCTGCCGCACCGCACGCAGGCGACGACATGCCGGGGCGCGTCCGCATCAGGCCGCGTCCCCTACCGGACAGGTGCCAGGTGTGACCGGTGCGGGTCATGGACGTTTCCGGACGATCAACTCCCCTGGTCACAGCACTTGTTGGGGCCGAATGATCTTCGGCATGACGACTACTGCGGAACCCCGTGCGGACCTCGCCGCCCTCACCCTCGACCCGGCCGACACCAAGCGCCTGGAGGGGCTGGTCCAGGTCGCGGCGCGGCTGACGGGGCCCTTGGAAGAGAGCCTGCAGACCGAGGCCTTCGCCGTGCTCGCCGAGAGGCTGCCGGCCCGGCTGCGCGAGGGCATCGAGTCCTTCCGTGACACCCCGCCGGACCACGGCCTGCTCGTGGTGCGCGGACTGCCCGTCGGCGACATCCCGACGACCCCGTCGGCGTACGGCTCCAACGTCCTCGGCGAGACGCACCCCTCCAGCCTGCTCGTCGCCCTGGTGGCCCACCCGCTGGGCGGGCTGATCGGCTACGAGGACGAGAAGTCCGGGGCGCTCGTGCATGACGTGTACCCGGTCCCCACCGACGCGGCGAAGCCCCTGAACTCCGGCTCCACGCTCTTCGACTTCCACACCGAGAACGTCCACCATCCGGTACGGCCCTCGCACCTGGGCCTGCTGTGCCTGCGCCCCGACCACGACCGGCGGGCCGCCACCATGGTCGCCTCGGTCCGCGAGGCCGAGCCGCTGCTCACGGCCGCCGACCGGGAGCTGCTGCGCACCGACCGCTACCGCAGCCGCTTCCCCCTCTCCTTCACCCGAGGGCTCGCCGAGGAGGAGCGACCGGTGACCGAGCCGCACCCGGTGCTCATGGACGGCCCGGCCGACGCCCCCGGCACCCGGGTGCGGTTCAACATGCACAACACCTTCGGTACGGACCCCGAGGCGCAGGCGGCCCTGGAGCGCCTCAACCGTGCCATGCACACGGTGCACCGCGCGGTGCGCGCCGACCGGGGTGAACTGCTCCTGGTCGACAACCGGATCGTGGTGCACGGCCGCAGTGACTTCACTCCGCGCTACGACGGCCAGGACCGCTGGCTGCGCCGGTTCTACCCGTACCCCGGCGAGCTGCGGGCCGAGGTCCTGGTGCGGGCCGGGGGCCGCGTGCTCAGCAAGGACAGCTACGCCCGTGCATGACCTGACCCTCACCTCGGCGGTGCTGCTCTGCGTCGCCGCCGCGCTCGCGGGCTGGGTGGACGCGGTGGTCGGCGGTGGCGGGCTCCTCCAGGTGCCCGCCCTGCTCATCGCCTTCCCGCATCTGGCCCCGGCGTACGCCCTCGGCACCAACAAGGCCGTCGGCGTCGTCGGCACCTCGGCGGCCGCGGTGACGTACGCCCGCAGAGCCCGCGTCGACGTGCGGCTCGCGGCCCGGCTCGGCTCGGTCGCGGCGCTGGCGGCGGTGGGCGGGGCGTTCTTCGCGGCCGGGGTGAACAGCGAGGTGCTGCGCCCCGTGATCATGGTGCTGCTGGTCTCCGTCGCCGCCTTCGTCGTCCTGAAGCCGCAGTTCGGACAGCGGCCCGGCGGCGCCGTGACCCGGCAGCGGGTGCTGACCGCGGTCGTGGTCGTCGGCGCGGGCATCGGCTTCTACGACGGGCTGCTCGGCCCCGGCACCGGGACGTTCCTGGTGATCGGCCTGGTCGCGGTCCTGTCCATGGACATGGTCACGGCCTCGGCTACGGCGAAGGTCGTCAACGTCGGGACGAACCTGGGCGCGCTCGCGATGTTCGCGTACCAGGGAACGGTGCTGTGGGCGCTCGCGCCCTTCCTGGCGCTGTTCAACCTCGCGGGCGCCTCGGTGGGCGCCCGTATGGCACTCAAGCGCGGCAGCGGATTCGTGCGGGCGGTGCTGCTCGTCGTCGTGACCGTGCTGGTCGGCAAGCTGGCACTCGACCAATGGGGAACGTGAGATGACCATCGGAATCCTGGGCGGAATGGGCCCGCTGGCCACGGTCGACTTCTACCGGAAGGTCATCGACGCGACCCCGGCCGGCGTCGACCAGGACCATCTGCCGGTCGTGGTCTGGGCCGACCCGACGGTCCCGGACCGCTCGGCGGCGCTGACCGGGCGCGGCCCCGACCCGACGCCCTGGCTCGTGCGCGGTGCGCACCGGCTGGAGGCGATGGGGGCGCGGGTCATCGCGACCCCGTGCAACACCGCGCACGCCTTCCTCGACGGGGTACGGAGCAGCGTGCGCGTCCCGATGCTGGACATGATCGCGGAGACGGTCGCCGAGATCCGCCGCCACCACCAGGGAGTCGCGTCCGTCGGGCTCCTGGCCACGACCGGCACGGTGCGTGCCGAGCTCTATCAGCGCGCCCTGGCGGCGGCGGGCCTGCGGGTGGTGGTGCCCGGCGAGCTCTCCCAGGGCGAGGCCGTTACGGGCGCCATCCGCCGGGTGAAAGCGGGCGACCTCGGCCCGGCCACGGTCTGCCTGATCGAGCGCGCCGCCGAGGAACTGGCGGCCCGAGGGGCGGGCCTGCTGGTGGCGGGCTGCACCGAGCTGCCCCTGCTGCTCGGTGACCTGAGCGCCGGCCTCCCGGTGGTGGACCCCACGGCAGCGCTGGCCCGGGCGACGGTACGGGAGGCCCTGACGGCCCTGACTCCGGCCGGCGCCGCCTGAGCGGCCCCGGTCCCGGCGGTCCGCGTGGGTGCGGTCCGCGTGCGCTCGGCGTGGCATGGTGTCCTCCCACCGCCGCGCCGGGCGCGCATTCGCGTCCGTACCGACGGTCTCGGTCGCACGTCGGACGTGGATGTCGCGTCGGACGCGGTCGTCACGTCGCACGCGGTCGTCACGTCGCACGCGGATGTCACGTCGCACGCGGATGTCACGTCGGACACGGATGTCACGTCGGACACGGTCGTCACGTCGGACGCGGGTGTCACGTCGGACGCGGGTGTCAGGTCAGAAAAGGGTGCCCTCTTCCGGCCCGTCCAGCTCCTTCAGCAGCTCGGGGCCGTTGTTGCGGACGTTGCTGACCAGCGTGGAGACCGGGTAGGCGCGCATCAGGCCGGGCGGCGGCGGGTCGAGGAGGGTGCGCAGGTCCTCGGAGTCCGTGCGGCTCGGGTCGAGCCAGGCGTCCCAGCGGTCCGGGGTCAGCATCAGCGGCATCCGGGGGTGGATCTCGGCGAGCGTGTGCGGGCCCTCCTCGGGCGCCACGGCGAGCGGGGTCGTCTCCGCCTCGGTCGTGATCACGGAGCAGGTCACCCACCAGGCCTGGGGATGGTCGTCGGGCAGCGTCCGGTCCCGCCAGAACTCGTACAGCCCCGCCATCGCGAACACCGACCCGTCGGCGGGCAGCACGAAGTACGGCTGCTTGCGCGGCCGCTTCTTCTTCCCCTCGACCTCCAGGTCCCGCTCCTGCGTACCGGTGACCCACTCGTAGTAGCCGTCGGCGGGGATGATGCAGCGCCGGGAGGAGAACGCCCGCCGGTACGACGGCTTCTCGTGCACCGTCTCCGCGCGCGCGTTGATCATCTTGAAGGCGCTCTCGGGGGTCTTGGACCAGCTGGGCACCAGCCCCCATTTCAGCTTGCGCAGCTGTCGAACCGGCCGCGGCTCGGCCACGTCTTTCAAGGGACGGTCGAGGACGACGTGGACCTCCTTGGTCGGAGCCACGTTGTAGTCCGCCTCAAGGGTCTCCTCGGGCTCCCACTTCTCGATCTCAAAGATTCCTGCGAGATCCTCGGGCCCACGACTGGCTGCATACCGTCCGCACATACGTGCAACACTGCCAGATTCCAGACGACCACAGGGAGCCATCACCGCACATGGACAGGACCGCATCCGCCTCCCTCGCCTCCCTCTGGGACGAGGTCTCCGGTACTCAGCCCGACCCCGATGTGTGGGTCGTGATCGTCACCCTGGTCGTGGCGCTCGTCGTGATCGTCCCGCACGGCCTGTGGCGCATCTCGCGCAACGCCATCACCATCGCCCACGAGGGCGGCCACGGTCTGGTCGCGCTACTGACCGGCCGGACGCTGACCGGCATACGCCTGCACTCCGACACCAGCGGCCTCACCGTCAGCCGTGGCAAGCCGCACGGCATCGGCATGATCCTCACCGCGGCCGCCGGCTACACGGCTCCCCCGCTCCTGGGCCTCGGCGGCGCCGCCCTGCTGGCCGCCGGCCGCATCACCCTGCTCCTGTGGCTGGCGACGGCCCTGCTGGTGGCGATGCTGGTGATGATCCGCAACGCGTACGGCGCCCTGACCGTGTTCGTCGCAGGCGGCACGTTCGTCCTGGTGAGCTGGCTGACGGGGCCACAGGTGCAGGCGGCGTTCGCGTACGTGGTGGTGTGGTTCCTGCTGCTGGGCGGGGTCAGGCCGGCGTTCGAGCTGCAGGCGAAGAGGGCGCGGGGAGGAGCCGGCGACTCGGACGCGGACCAGCTGTCGCGGTTGACGCACGTACCGGCGGGGTTGTGGTTCTTCCTGTTCCACGCGGTGTCGCTGTGCTCGCTGATAGGCGGGGGAAGGTGGCTTTTGGACCTATGACGCGCCCCGAAGGGGCGCAGGTCATAGGGGCGCGGGGAACTGCGCGACCAGCCCCAACGGCGCCGCACCCGAACGACCGCCTGCTTATAAAGTGGGGGCCATGGCCCCGAACGACGCACCCACCGCCCTCTGGCCCGCCCCGCACGCGAGCGGAGCCGTCGACGCGACGGTCCACGTGCCCGGGTCCAAGTCGGTCACCAACCGAGCCCTCGTCCTCGCCGCCCTCGCGAGCGAACCAGGCTGGCTGCGCCGCCCGCTGCGCTCCCGCGACACCCTGCTGATGGCCGGCGCCCTGCGCGCGATGGGCGTCGGCATCGAGGAGGGCGTGGGCCCCGAGGGCACCGGCGAGGCATGGCGCGTGCTCCCCGCGGGGCTGCGCGGCCCGGCCACGGTCGACGTCGGCAACGCCGGCACGGTGATGCGCTTCCTGCCGCCGGTCGCCGCGCTGGCCGACGGCCCCATCCGCTTCGACGGCGACCCGAGGTCGTACGAGCGCCCCCTGAACGGCGTGATCGACGCCCTGCGCGTCCTCGGCGCCCGGATCGACGACGACAGCCGGGGCGCGCTGCCGCTGACGGTGCACGGCGGGGGTGCGCTGGAGGGCGGCCCGGTGGAGATCGACGCCTCGTCGTCGTCCCAGTTCGTGTCGGCGCTGCTGCTGTCCGGCCCGCGTTTCAACCAGGGCGTGGAGGTCCGCCACATCGGCTCCGCCCTGCCGTCCATGCCGCACATCCGCATGACCGTGGACATGCTGCGCTCGGTCGGTGCCCAGGTGGACACCCCGGAGTCGGGCGGCGAGCCGAACGTCTGGCGGGTCACGCCGGGCGCCCTGCTCGGCCGCGATCTGACGATCGAGCCGGACCTGTCCAACGCCCAGCCGTTCCTGGCGGCGGCGCTGGTGACCGGCGGCAAGGTCCTCGTCCCGGACTGGCCGTCCCGGACCACCCAGCCCGGTGACCGGCTGCGGGAGATCTTCACCGAGATGGGCGGTTCCTGCGAACTCACCGAGTACGGGCTCGTGTTCACCGGTTCGGGTGCCATCCACGGCATCGACGTGGACCTGAGCGAGGTCGGCGAACTCACCCCGGGCATCGCGGCGGTCGCCGCCCTCGCGGACTCCCCGTCCACGCTCCGCGGGGTCGCGCACCTGCGCCTGCACGAGACGGACCGCCTGGCCGCCCTCACCAAGGAGATCAACGAGCTCGGCGGCGACGTCACCGAGACCGCCGACGGCCTGCACATCCGCCCGCGTCGACTGCACGGCGGTGTCTTCCACACCTACGAGGACCACCGCATGGCGACGGCCGGCGCGATCATCGGCCTCGCGGTCGAGGGCGTCCGGATCGAGAACGTGGCGACGACGGCGAAGACCCTGCCGGACTTCACCGAGCTGTGGACCGGGATGCTCGGGGCGTAGGGGACACCGCCATGCGCCGCTACGGCAAGCACACCGACGAGGACGACATCCGCACCCGCCCCGGACGTCGGAACACCCGCCCCCGGACGAACATCCGGCCCAAGCACGAGGACGCCGCCGAGGGCATGGTCCTCACCGTCGACCGGGGGCGGCTGACCTGCCTGGTCGAGGACCGGATCGTACTGGCGATGAAGGCCCGCGAGCTCGGCCGCAAGGCGGCGGTGGTCGGGGACCGGGTGGCCCTGGTCGGCGACCTGTCCGGCAAGAAGGACACGCTGGCGCGCATCGTGCGCATCGAGGAGCGGTCGTCGCTGCTGCGCCGTACCGCGGACGACGACGACCCGTTCGAGCGGGTCGTGGTGGCGAACGCCGACCAACTCGCCATCGTCACCGCCCTCGCCGACCCCGAACCGCGGCCTCGGCTGATCGACCGCTGTCTGGTGGCGGCGTTCGCCGGCGGTCTGGAACCGCTGCTGGTGATGACGAAGTCGGACCTGGCGCCGCCGGACAAA
Source organism: Streptomyces sp. HD (assembly GCF_028369295.1). Taxonomy (GTDB): domain Bacteria; phylum Actinomycetota; class Actinomycetes; order Streptomycetales; family Streptomycetaceae; genus Streptomyces. The sequence goes on along the minus strand of NZ_JAQMYP010000012.1, from coordinate 21,839 downwards.
CTCCTGGAGCTGTACGGGGCGTTGGACATTCCCCATGTCGTCACCAGCCGCGAGGAACTGGCGGACGGCGGCGCCGCGGACCGGGTCCGGGAGTATCTGGACGGCAAGGTCACGGCGTTCGTCGGCCACTCCGGCGTGGGCAAGACGACGCTGGTGAACGCGTTGGTGCCGGAGGAGCGCCGGCGCTCGACCGGGCATGTGAACGCGGTGACGGGGCGCGGCCGGCACACCACGACGTCCGCGCTGGCGCTGCCGCTGACGTATGTCGACGGCTGGGTGATCGACACCCCGGGCGTCCGTTCCTTCGGTCTGGCCCACATCGATCCGTCCCAGGTGATCCACGCGTTCCCCGACCTGGAACCGGGAACCGAGGGCTGTCCGCGTGCGTGCAGTCATGATGAGCCGGAGTGCGCGCTGGACCAGTGGGTGGAAGAGGGGCACGCCGACCCGGCCCGCCTGTACTCACTGCGCCGACTGCTGGCGACGCGGGAGCGCACGGAGGGGGACTGAGGAAGAGGACCCGGGGGAAGGGGACCCTGGGAAGGGGACCGAGGAAGCCGGTTGACCAGTCGGTTGACCTCCGCGTTGTTTGTCTCCCTGCGAGTCCGGTAAGGGCATAATCGCACCAAGCCGGATGCAAGCCTGACCAAAGCCTGACGAAGCGGTCACAGGTACGCGGGGACACGGGAGGACAGCACATGGCGTGGCTGCTGGTCATAGTGGCGGGTCTGCTCGAAACCGGCTTCGCCGTCTGCCTCAAGCTGTCGCACGGCTTCACCCGACTCTGGCCGACCGTCGCCTTCTGCATCTTCGCCCTCGGCAGCTTCGGACTCCTGACGCTCTCATTGAAGAAACTGGACGTGGGCCCCGCGTACGCGGTGTGGACGGGCATCGGAGCGGCGGGTACGGCGATCTACGGGATGATCTTCCTCGGGGACCTGGTGTCGACGCTGAAGATCGTGTCGATCAGCCTGGTGATCGCGGGCGTCATCGGATTGCAACTGTCGGGCTCGTCGCACTGAGAGGGTCCCCCGGGAACACCGCAGGCCGCGACAGGCAGACCGCCGCGGGTCAACGGGCAGGCCGCCGCGGGACGGTCAGCCGGCTAACTGCCGGTGCAACGCGCTCCGCACGAGATCGGAGACACCCCCTTCCCCGGGTGGCGCGGCGACGCAGGACAGCGCCAGCCTGACGACCAGTTCGCAGGAGCGGGCGAGGTCGGCGCTGTCGGACTTGTTGACGCCGGGCCCGGAAAGGACCGACACGGCGCGGTCGCGGACGAGGGCCACGAAGTCGCCGGGCGACGGAAGCGGCCCGTCGGCCCGCCGCTGCGCCGGTACGGCGGAGGAGGACGGCACGGCGGAGAGGGTCGGCGAGGGCAGGCGCTCGCTCCAGCAGCCGGTGAGCATGGCGCGGACCAGGGCGTTGTCGCGGGCGAGTCCGGCGATCCACTCGGCGGTGGCGGTGAGGCGATCGCGGGCGTCGCTGTGTGTGGCGAGAGCGCGGTCCACACCGGCGAGATAACCGTCGGCCTCCCTGCGCACAAGCGCACGGGCGAGGCCTTCCTTGCTCCCGAACTCGTTGTACAGCGTCTGCCGGGACACTCCGGCCGCCGAGGCCACGTCCACCATCCGCACGGCGGACCACGGCCGGCGCGCCAGCGCCGTATAAGCGGAGTCCAGCAGAGATTCCCGCGCTGCAGGCATCATCGCCTCCCAGGACCGAGCGGCTCTGCGCCCAGATTTGACGCGCACGGAGGCACTGTCAAGGGTTCGCGAGCGCATGCGGGGGCGCCATTCCACCGCGACGCGCGGGCCTCCGACACCGGGACAGGGGCAGGGACTAGCCCGTCAGCCCGCTACGACCCACCAGGACCCTCAGCCCGACCCACACAATTCAGCCGCCCCACCCCCAAGAACAAACCCACGCCACTCCAGCCCTCACGCACCCCCGACAGACTCCACCCCAAACCCTCACCGCCCGACTCAGAACGCCGCCCACATCCCGCAGCCATCCGCGTTCGGAGGCATGCGCGGCCACTCCCCAACACCGGCCAACTCCCTCCCAGCCCGTCCGGCGGTTGAGGACAGAGACCCACCGCCCCCACCCACAAGCACGCCCACTCCCCAACGCCGACCAGCCCCTTCCAGCCCGTCCGGCGGTTGAGGACAAGGCCCTTCAGGGGCCGAAGCGGGGGTCTGGGGGCGGCAGCCCCCGGAAGCCCCCCGGGGTCGAAGGGGCAGCGCCCCTGGCGGATGGGACGGGTAGGGGCGGCGGGGGCGAAATCCCCCGTCACGCAACCCGCCCATGATCCCCGGCCATGTAGCCCCACCCCAAGCACGACAGATACGGTTCGTCCCATGCCGGACTACCTCGACGACCTACGCCTCGCCCACGTCCTCGCGGACGCCGCCGACGCCGCCACCATGGCCCGCTTCAAGGCCCTCGACCTCAAGGTCGAGACCAAGCCGGACATGACCCCGGTGAGCGAGGCCGACAAGGCCGCCGAGGAACTGATCCGCGGTCAACTCCAGCGCGCCCGCCCAAGAGACGCGATCCTCGGCGAGGAGTACGGCGTCGAGGGCACCGGCCCCCGCCGCTGGGTCATCGACCCGATCGACGGCACCAAGAACTACGTACGCGGCGTCCCGGTCTGGGCCACCCTCATCTCCCTGATGGAGGCAGGCGAGGGCGGCTTCCAGCCGGTCGTGGGCGTCGTGTCCGCACCCGCCCTGGGCCGACGCTGGTGGGCCGCGAAGGGCCACGGCGCCTTCTCCGGCCGCAGCCTCTCCTCCGCCACCCGCCTGCAGGTCTCCCGCGTCTCGAAACTGACGGACGCCTCGTTCGCGTACTCCTCGCTGAGCGGATGGGAGGAGCAGGGACGCCTCAACGGCTTCCTCGACCTCACCCGCGAGGTGTGGCGCACGCGCGCGTACGGCGACTTCTGGCCGTACATGATGGTCGCCGAGGGATCGGTGGACATCTGCGCCGAGCCCGAGCTCTCCCTCTGGGACATGGCCGCCACCGCGATCGTCGTCACGGAGGCCGGCGGCACCTTCACCGGCCTCGACGGCCGCCCGGGCCCGCACAGCGGCAACGCGGCCGCGTCGAACGGCGTACTGCACGACGAGCTCCTGGGATACCTCAACGAGCGTTACTAGCGTTCGAGCGTCACCAGCGTTCAAGCGTCACTGGCATTACCGAGGCAGCGCCCAGCGCCACCGAAGCGGCAACCAGCGCTATTGCCCTGGCTCGGGCGCACCACGCGCACCGAGTGCTCCATACGCCCCGAACCCAGCTTCACGCGCCCCCTTGTTGACCCGCGCTTTACCTGCCAACCTGAGAGTCCCCCCACTTGTGAATTTGTGAATCGGTGAACAAACGGTGCGGGGGCACTTCAGGAGGTGGCTCCATCCATGCTCGTACGTGACGCCATGAGCACCGTGGTCCTCACCATCGGCCCCACTCACACCCTTCGCCAGTCCGCCGCGCTCATGTCCGCCCGTCGGGTCGGCGCGGCCGTGGTCCACGACCCCGACGCCGGCGGTATCGGCATCCTCACCGAACGCGACATCCTCAATTCCGTCGGCCTCGGACAGAACCCGGACATCGAGCGCACCCACGACCACACCACTACGGACGTCGTGTTCGCGGCCCCGTCATGGACCCTGGAGGAGGCGGCCCGCGCCATGGCGCACGGCGGTTTCCGCCATCTGATCGTCCTGGACCACGGCGAACCCGTCGGCATCGTCTCGGTCCGCGACATCATCCGCTGCTGGGCCCCGGTCCGCCAGCACGCCCCCGCCTGAGCACACACACCTGCCGCCTACCGTCCCCCACAGCCCCAAAAGGGCATGGGGGACCCCACCGGATTCCACTCCCGTTCGAAGCGGACCGCCCCCCGGCAGGCAAAGTCGGCTTCCATTCCACACTGGACTTGATCTAAATCAAGTCGACCTCCAAATTCACACCCATTCGGAACCTGGTCGCTCTGCTGTTAAGGTGTTCTCCATGAGTGACCTTCTGGAACGGCTGCGCGGACGCGGATGGCGGATGACCGCGCAGCGACGCGTCGTGGCCGAGGTGCTCGCCGGCGATCACGTCCATCTGACGGCCGACGAGGTGCACGCGCGAGCCGTCGCCAAGCTGCCCGAGATCTCCCGGGCGACCGTCTACAACACGCTGGGCGAACTGGTCACCCTCGGCGAGGTGCTCGAAGTCTCCACCGACAAGCGGGCGAAGCGGTACGACCCGAACGCCCATCGTCCCCACCACCACCTGGTCTGTGCCCAGTGCGGCGCGATCCGGGACGTCCACCCGACGGGCAACCCGATGGCCGACCTCCCCGACACCGAGCGCTTCGGCTTCACGGTCTCGGACGTCGAGGTGACGTACCGCGGCATCTGCCCGAACTGCGCGACGGCCTGATACAGCCACCCACGAGCCCCGGCACCGCTGTGCGCCGGGGCTTTGTGCTGCGCACACACGGAGACGCGCACCCGCAGGGCGCTCCCGGCTCCGCCCACGTACGGGGTTCCAGAATCTGACGGGTCGTCATATGGTCAACGACACCCACCAGTACGTCACCCCCACGCACCCCCACACACCCACACGTCCGTCCGCACTCCGCGAGGAGACCGAAGTGGGAGAGCCGACACCGACTGCCCCCGGAGAGCCGCAGCCGCCACACGCACCTCACCCGCCCCACCCACCGCACCCCAAACTCAAGGCCCACGACCTCACCCGAACCTTCGGCCGAACGCCCCGCACGGTCCAAGCCCTCGGCCCCCTCGATCTGACCGTCGCCCCCGGCGAGTTCGTCTGCGTCGTCGGCCCTTCCGGCTGCGGCAAGTCGACCCTCCTCCGCATCGCCGCAGGCCTGCTCCGCCCGAGCACCGGCACCCTGGAGATCCGCACCTCGAACCGGCGCCCCGCGGCCATGATCTTCCAGGACTACGGCATCTACGACTGGAAGACCGTCCGCGCGAACGTCCGTTTCGGCCTGGACATCCAGCGCGTCCCGCGCCGCGAGGCCAACACCCGCGCCGACGACTGGCTGGCCCGCATGGCCCTGTCGGACTTCGCGGACGCCTACCCGGCCACCCTCTCCGGCGGTATGCGCCAGCGCGTGGCGATCGCCCGCGCCCTGGCGGTGGAACCCGAACTCCTGCTGATGGACGAGCCTCCCCCACTGCCCTGAACGGGCGTGGGAGGTGCCCCCAGCGGCGCTGGGCGCCCAACTGCGCACCATCCTCCAGGACGAACTCCTGGACATCACCCAGTCCCTGCGGACGACCACCCTCTTCATCACCCACAGCCTGGAGGAGGCGATCGTCCTCGGCGACCGCGTCCTGGTCATGTCCGCGCGCCCCGGCCGGATCATCGCCGAGCACCGCCCGCCCTTCCCCCGCCCGCGCACCGGCGACATCCGCGCCACACCCGAGTTCACCGCTCTGAGAAGCGAACTGTGGGATCTGCTCCGAAAGGAGGCGGTACCGGCATGACGACCCTCACGAAGCCACCCGCCGACGCGGTCCTGATCCGCCGCCCCGGCCCACAGGAACTCCACCCCACACGCACCCACCGCCGCAGACGCGCGCTGGAGCTCTCGCTGGCACTCGCCGTCCCCCTGTCGCTGATCCTGCTCTGGCAACTGGCGGCCACCCAGGCCTGGATCGACGACCGCGTCTACCCGGCCCCGTCCACGATCCTCGCCGACGGCTGGGACCGCGCCGCGGCCGGCGACCTGTGGCCGGACGTCTGGGCAACGCTCAAGCGAGTCCTGGCCGGATACGCGGCCGGCACGGCGACGGGCTACGCCCTGGGCCTGCTGATGGGCTCCCTTTCCCTGGTACGAGCAGCACTGGAACCACTACTGGACGCCCTGTACGTCGTACCGAAACTGGCCCTGCTGCCGATCTTCCTGAACATGTTCGGCCTCGGCGAGGGCCCGCAGGTGGCGTTGGTGGCGACCACGGTCTTCTTCTTCGTCTGGATCTCGACCATGTCCGCGGTCATCGCGATCCCCTCCGGACACCGAGACGCGGGCCAGGTCTTCGGCGCCTCACGTCGGCAGATGTTCCGCCATGTACTCCTCCCCGCGTCACTGCCGTCGGTCCTGGTGGGGGCACGTATCGCGGCCGGCGTGGCGGTCCTGGTCATCGTCGCGTCGGAGCAGATCGCCGCGACGAACGGCCTCGGGCATCTGATCTTCGACTCGCGCGCACTGTTCCAGAACGACGTGATGTTCGTCGGCATCGTCTGCGTGGCGATCCTGGGAGTCCTCTTCTCCGAACTGATCCGTTTCGCGGGCCGCCTGCTCACCCCGTGGGCACCGAGGGACCAGGGAAGGGGCCAGTCATGAGAGGGAGAAACAGGTGGAGTAGCTGGAGCAGGTGGAGTAGCTGGGGCAGGTGGAGTAGCTGGGGCAGGTGGAGCAGGAGCGGAAGCGGCATTGCCTACGGCACCGCTGTAGCCACGACGGCGCTCCTGGTCTCGACAGCGTGCTCGTCCCCCCCACGATTCGGCCTCCTCGTCGAAGGCGGCGGCAGCCCACCGCACCATCCGCCCGGTCAAGGGCTGCGGCGCGAAGTCCTGGACGGCCCCGAAGGACCTCTCCCCGACCCGCACCCCGGCCCGCTGCGCCCCAGGAGCCCCCGCCCCACGGCCCCTGCCCGAGCCCCGCGAGCTGACGATCGCGACGGGAACGCTGAGCGCCGAATACGTCGCCCCGCTCCAAGTGGCGCTCGACAAGGGCGAGTTCAAGAAGGAGGGCCTGGACGTCAAGCTGCAGGTCCTCCCGACCCCGGACGCGCTCCCCCTGCTGGCCAAGGGCGACATCGACGCCTTGTGGGCGGCCCCCGAAGCTGCGGTCATGAACGGAGTGAAGGGCGGCTTCGACATCAAGTGGGTCGCGGGGAACTTCTCACCCGACCCGAAGTCGAAGTGCGGCCTGTGGGTCCGTGTGAAGGAGGGCGAGAGCGCGACCCACGTCACCATGGCCGGCCGCAAGCTGGGCACGATGATCGGCAAGGGCTCGGTCATCGCCTACCCCATGGAGAAGGCCCTGCAGAAGCACGGCGGCGGCCTGGCCGACATCCAGTACCAACAACTGGGCTCGGCCGACGTCCTCACCGCCCTGCAGAACGGCGGCGTCGACTCGGCATGGCTACTGGACCCGGTCTGGCGCAAGGTGGACGGCGACAAGGGCTACGCCTTCCTGGGCGGCCAGCCGCCGGGCGAACCGTTGGGCGGCATGCTCTACGGCCACGCGCTCCTCCAGGACGACGTGGATGCGGGCGTGGCCCTGCTCAGGGCCTACATCCGCACGGTGAACACCTACTTCGCGTCGGACTACAAGCAGGATGCGACCTTCGTCACATACCTCTCCAAACTCCTCAAGACAGAGGAGCCGATCCTCAAGTCCACGCCACCCCTGCGCATGGACTGGGAGATCCGCGACGGCACGACCACACGCCTCCAGTCGGCCTACGAGGCCCAGGGAGTGGCCGAGGGCAGCCCGCTGCCGGAGTCGGAGACGGTGACCCGCGCCCTGTACGAGGAGGCGGTGGGCCACAAACCCTGAAAACAACCTGGGGCCGGAACCCTTTCGGATTCCGGCCCCAGGCCTTCAGTAGCGGGGACAGGATTTGAACCTGCGACCTCTGGGTTATGAGCCCAGCGAGCTACCGAGCTGCTCCACCCCGCGTCGTTGAATGCAACGTTACGTGAGGGACGCAGCAAGAAGCAAATCGCTTAACTCCACCCCCTGGGGGCGCGGGGAACTGCGCGACCAGCCACAACGGCGCGGCAGCCGCACAACGGCCTCAGGCCGAAAGCTCTTCTCGCAACGCATCCCTCAATCGGGCAGCCCGCTCGGAAACCTCCCCGGGCCCCAGCGTCACGGCCCGGTCGGCCCACCGCTGCCCCTCCGCCAGCTCACCGCGACGCGCGTAGACCAGAGCGAGCCGCAACGCCGACCGCCCGTGCCCGGCGTCAGCCGCCCGTGTCCACCACACCGCGGCCTCCGGCTCACTGCCCTCCCGGGCAAGCAGCAGCCCCAGATTGAACGCGCCGTTGCGCGACCCTGCCTCCGCGGCCTCCCGATACCACCGGGCCGCCTCCACCACGTCCCCGCGCGCGGCCGCCAGCATCCCGACCCGCACCTGCGCGCGCCGATGCCCCTGGGAGGCCGCCCGCTCGTACCACTCCTCGCACTCGGTCTTCTCGTGCACCTGCTCCCCGAGCTCATGCGCCGGCTCGGGCGGCCGCCGGGCGTCCAGCAGCGTCGCCAGCCGATACGCCCCCTCCGCGCTGCCGCCCCCGGCCGCGCACCGCAGATGCCGCTCCGCCGCGGCCTCGTCACCGTCCCGCAGCCGAGCGATCCCGACCTGCAGCGCGGCCTCCGTGTGCCCGGCGGCAGCTGCCCGCTCGTACCACCGCAGCGCGGCCCGCTCCTCGCCCCGCCCGGCGTACAGGATCCCCAGGTTGAACGCGGCGTCCACGCTCCCCGCCTCCGCGGCCTTGGAGAACCACGGCTCGGCGCCGGTCGCGTCCCCACCCTGGAGCAGCAGGATCGCCAGCGCGTTGGCCGCCTCACGGTGCCCGGCGTAAGCCGCCCGCCGGTACCACTGCTCGGCGGGCGCGATACGGCCCTGCTCGGCGCAGAGCAGCCCGAGGTTGTACGCCCCGTTCACATCACCGGCGTCCATCGCGGCCCGGTACCACCGCTCGGCGGTCTGCGTCTCGCCGCGCTCGGCGTGCAGCGCGCCCAGCGCGTTCGCGGCGTTGCCGTCACCGTCCTGCGCGGCCCGCAGCCACCACACGGCGGCGCTCTCGCTGTCCCCGGCGTCCCGCAGCAGGAACCCGAGCGCACAGGCGGCCCTCGCCTCCCCGTCCTTGGCGGACGTCAGATACCAGCGCCCGGCCTCCTTGAGCTCCCCGCGCTTCTCCAGGATCGCCCCGAGGTGCAGCGCGGCCCTGCGGTGCCCGCGTGCGGCGGCCTGCCGGTACCACTGCTCGGTCTGGTCGAGCAGCGCCTCGTCCGCGTCGACACCGTTGTCGGCCCCGTCCTCGCCCGCCCGCACCGCCTGTCGGTCCAGCACACGCGCCAGCCGGTACGCCGCTTCACGGTGCCCGCGCTCCGCCGCGACCCGCATCCACCGCTCGGCCCCGCCGTCACTGCGGTGCTCCAGCAGATCGGCCAGCGCGTACGCGCCCAGCGTGTGCCCCTGCTCGGCGGACTGCCGCAGCCAGTACTCGGCGGCCGGCTCGTCGCCCCGCTCACGGTGATGGCGTCCCAGCGCGTGCGCGGCCGCGGCCGACCCGGCCACGGCGGCGATCCGCCACCAGCCGGCGGCCTCGTCGGCGTATCCACGCTGATGAAGAAGGACTCCCAGGTTGTTGGCGGCGGCCCGGTCCCCGGCGGCGGTGGCGGCACGCAGATGAGGCTCGGCTCCGTCGAGATCACCACGACGCAGCAGCATGGCCCCGAGGACGCTCATGGCCTCGACGTCGCCGGTCTCGGCGGCGAGCCGCTGCCTCGCCTCCTCGACCACATCCCCCGCCTCGTCCCGGTCGACCGGCCGGTCAAAGGCGAAGTCGCCCTCCGGCTGCGCGAGGTCACCCACCGGCTGCGAGGCACTGTCCGTCGGCTGCACGAAATCGCCTGTCGGCCGCACAAAGTCGGCAGGCTGCACAAACCGCCCTGTCTCCAACAGAGTTGCCTTGTCCCCCATAACGTCCATCGTCGCACCACCTGCAACCTGGGTACACCTGGTATACCGCAGCCAGTGAGGTCACTTCAGCGTTTTGTCGACATGCCCACAGAGAGACAAGTCAAACACAGTTCCCCGAACTCCCCTCGGTGGCGTGGCCGCCTCGCCCCGCGGCACATGCGTTCGCACACCACGAAGGCCCGGATCCTTGGAGGATCCGGGCCTTCGCTGTCGTACGAAATATTCGCCGACTTCAGTAGCGGGGACAGGATTTGAACCTGCGACCTCTGGGTTATGAGCCCAGCGAGCTACCGAGCTGCTCCACCCCGCGCCGTTGTGAAGCAACCGTATCACGGCGCGGGGGGAGCTATTTGATCAACCGTCGTCCCTAAGTGCCGGTAGGACTGCTGCTCGGGCTCGGACTCGTACTCGGTTTCGCGCTGCTGCCGCTGCCGCCACCGCCGCCGGTCTTGTCGGCCTGCGCCTGCGCGTCCTCGGCCCGCTTCAGGGCGTCCTCAAGATCCTTCTGCGCCTTGCCGTACGCCTCCCAGTCACCCTTCTTCAGGGCGTCCTGGCCGGCCGTGAAGGCCTTCTGGGCGTCGTCGAGCGCGTCCTGGACCGTCGGGTTGGTCGACGTCGGCGGAGGCTTCGTACCGCCGCCGTCCTGGTCGCCCTCGTCCGGTGGCTCGGTGGTCGGGCCCTCCGCTCCGAAGACCTTGTTCAGGGCCTCGCCGAGGGTGTCCTCGAAAGCGGTGCTGCCGCCGTAGGACACCAACACCTTCCGCAGCAGCGGGTACTTGAGCCCGCCACCGCGTACGTAGACCGGCTCCACGTAGAGCAGTCCGCCGTCGAGCGGGACCGCCAGCAGGTTGCCGTACTCGACTTCCGAGTCGCCGCCTCTCAGCAGCCTGATCGTCTCGGCGATGTTCTGCTCGGAGTTGAACTGACTCTGGACCTGACTGGGGCCGTTGACCGTGGTGTTGGTCGGCAGCTTGAGAACTCTGATCTTGCCGTAGTCGGGGGTGCCCGCCTCGGCGTCGACCGCCATGAACGCGCTGAGGTTGTCCCGGCCGTTCGGCGTGAACGTCGTCGTCAGCGAGAACGCCTGTGCCTTCTGGTCGGGCATCTTCATGCTCAGGTAGTACGGCGGCACCGCGCTGCCCGACTTGTTGGTCGGGTCGTCCGGCACCTGCCAGACCTCGCTGCCGCTGAGGAACGTCGTGGCGTCCTTCACGTGGTAGCGGGTGAGCAGTTCGCGCTGGACCTTGAACAGGTCCTGCGGGTACCGCAGATGGGCCATCAGCGACTTGGAGATCTTGCTCTTGGGCTCCACCGTGTCCGGGAACGCCTTCATCCAGGTCTTCAGGACCGGGTCCTTGGTGTCCCACTGGAAGAGCTTGACCTCGCCGGTATAGGCGTCGACGGTCGCCTTCACCGAGTTGCGGATGTAGTTGACCTGGTTCTGCTGGGCCACCACCGCACGGTTGTTGTTGGTGGCGGTGAGAGAGTCGGCCGTCGTGTCGCCGAGGGTCGTGCGCGAGGAGTACGGATAGCCGTTCGTCGTCGTGTACGCGTCGACGATCCACTGGATACGGCCGTCCACGACCGCCGGATAGGCGTCACCGTCGATGGTCAGCCACGGGGCGACCGCCTCGACGCGCTCCTTCGGCGTGCGGTTGTACAGGATGCGCGAACCGTCGCCGATCGCACCGGAGTACAGGATCTGCGGCTCACCGAACGCCACCGCGTACGCGGCCCGGTTGACCGGGTTGGAGAGGCTGACCCCGCTGTCGTCCTGGTAGCTGTAGGTCTTCTCACCGCTGTCGTCGGAGTAGTCGATCTCCTTCTGGGGACCGCCGACGATCGAGTACATGGTGGTCTTCTCACCGTAGTAGACCCGCTGCTGGTACTTCCCGAGGTCACCCTTGGAAGGCAGATCTGACTCGGTGAAGTCCGGCCGGCCCTGGGAGTCGGCGCTGGTGCCCTCGGCGGCGACCACACCGTAACCGTGGGTGTAACGGAAGTGGTCGTTGATCCAGTTCCGCTTCGGAATGCCGTTGAGGTTGATCTCACGCAGACCGATGACGGTGTCCTGGTCCTTGCCGCCCTGGGTGTACCGGTCGACGTCCAGGTTGGTCGGGAACGCGTAGTAGTTCCTGATCTGCTGGAGCTGCTGGAACGTCGGCGAGACGATGTTCGGGTCCATGATCCGGATGCTCGCCGTGGAGTCCACGTCGTCGCGCAGCTGGGTCTTGTCCTGGGTGCTGCTCGTGCCCGGGTACTCGGTGACCTGGGCGCCGTCGATGCCGTACGCCTCGCGCGTCGCCTTCAGGTTCTTCTCGACGTACGGCGCTTCCTTGGCCTGCTCGTTGGGCTGGACCTGGAACTTCTGCACGATCGCCGGGTACAGGCCGCCGATGAGGATCGCCGACAGCACCATCAGGCCGAAGCCGATGACGGGCAGCTGCCAAGTGCGCCGCCACAGGGTGGCGAAGAACAGCAGCGCGCAGATCACGGCGATGCAGAACAGGATCGTCTTGGCCGGCAGATAGGCGTTGGCGTCGACGTACCTCAGGCCGGTCCAGTTGTCGGTCGCCTTGAAGTCACTGGACTTCACCGCCAGTCCGTACCGGTCGAGCCAGTACGCGACCGCCTTCAGGGCGACGAAGATGCCGATGAGGACCGAGAGGTGGCCGGTGGCGGCGGCCGTGGCGCGCGCGCCGGGGCTGGTGATGCGCAGCCCGCCGTACAGGTAGTGGGTGAGCGCGGCGGCGATCACGGAGAGGATCGCGGCGGCGAAGCCGAAGCCGAGCAGGAACCGGTACCAGGGCAGGTCGAAGGCGTAGAAGCCGACGTCGAGGTGGAACTGGGGGTCCTTCTCGCCGAACGGCACGCCGTTGACCCACATCAGCCAGGTCCGCCACTGGCTGGAGGCGGAGGCGCCGGCGATCAGGCCGACCAGGGCGGTGATCGCGAGCAGCAGCCACTTCTTGTACGGCGCGATGCCCATGCGGTAGCGGTCGAGGTTCTGCTGCTCCATGGACATGGCGCTCAGCGGCGGGCGCAGCCGGTGCGCCAGCCAGATGTTGAAGCCGACCGCGAGGGCCATGAACAGACCGAAGACGAAGAACAGCCCGATCTTCGTCCACAGCGTCGTCGTGAACACCGACGAGTAGTTGACCGACCGGTACCAGAGCCAGTCCGTCCAGAACCCCGCGAACATGGTGAAGACCATGCCGAGGACGGCGAGGACGCCCAGTGTCATGAGCAGCGTCCGGACACGCCGGGACGGGCGGCCCACTCTGATCCGTGGCCCGGTCGGGCCTCCGCCGCGGTCCGGCATCTGGAAAGCCAAGGTTCGCACCCCGAGGTTCGCTGTTGGTCCGTCAGGCCCGCGTCTTCGTGGACCCTCCGTGGCCCCCCGTGATCGTGGGCCCACACCTATGCAACTTACTCACCGTTTACTCAGTTCCCGATTCCGGCCATGAACGAGGCAGGATTGTGACCATGTCCAACACTCCCATGGCGGCGAGCCCGCTGACCCGGGCCGTTCTTGAGATCGACGAGTACGCCTCCGGCCTCGGCTGGGACCAGCCCGCCCGCCTTTTCGCCCTCGTAGACACCGCACGGCTGCAGGTCCAGGAACCCGGCCTCGCCGCCCAGCTCGGCCTGGGGGACGAGCAGGAGTCCTCCGGCCTGACCCCGATCGAGCAGGACGAACTTCCAACGGGCAAGGCGCTCGACGAGTTCCTCGGCACGATCGCCTGGCCCGACGCGGTGGTCGGCTGCGCGCTGACCGTCGAGCGCCTGATGCTGCCCCCGTCCGCCGAGGCGCAGGTCCCGCAGGGCCTGAGCGGGTCCAAGCTCACGAAGTGGGTGGCGGACCATCCGGACCGCCAGGAGGTCCGGATGACGGTCGCGGTCCTGCGCGACGGCGGCCGCGAGTCGGCCCTGCGCCTGCGCGAGAAGGACACCCCGACGGAGGTCCTCACCGGCCCGGACCTGGTCCCCGGCCTGGCGGAAGCACTGTCGGCGACGTTCGCGGACTGAGTTCTTCCGGTACGAGGACCGACTCCTGCGGTACGACGACGGGGGCGCCCTTGAGGTGAAGGGCGCCCCCGTCGTCGTACCCAGGTCTGTCTCAGCCCTTGGTGGTGCACTTCTGCAGGTCGGCGGTGTCGCCGGAGCGGATGTCCTTCAGTGCGTCGAGGGCGTCGGAGATGGTGCCGACCTTGACGAGGGTGAGGCCGTCGGGGACGTCCCTGGCGGCGGTCGCGCAGTTGTCGGCGGGGGTGAGGAAGTACTGGGCGCCCTTCTCGCGTGCGCCGACTGTCTTCATCTCGATGCCGCCGATGGGGCCGACCTTGCCTTCGTCGTCGATGGTGCCGGTACCGGCGACGAACTTGCCGCCGGTGAGGCTGCCCGGGGTGAGCTTGTCGTAGAGCCCGAGCGAGAACATCAGGCCGGCGCTGGGGCCGCCGACATCGGCGAGCTTGATGTCGATGCTGAACGGGAAGGTGTGATCGGTCCCGGCGGAGATCCCGACGATGGCGCGCTTCTCGGAGCTGTCGTCGGACTCGGCGGTCCTGATGGTGATCTTCTCGGTCTTCGTCGGCGTCCTGCGCTCCTTCTCGGCGGCCACCTGCTCCTTGGCGGGCACGATCGTGAAGACGACGTCCTGACCGGGCTTGTGCTTGGTCACCAGCTTCGCGACGTCGGCGGGCTCCTTCACCGCCGTACCGTCGACGGCCTTGATCACGTCACCGGCGTGCAGCTTGCCCTCGGCCGGCGTCCCCTTCACCACGGTCGCGACGATCACCCAGCTCTGCACCGGGATGTCCAGCGCCTTCAGGGCGGCGACCTTGGCGCTCTCCTGGGACTGGCTGAACTCCTCGGCGTTCTCCTGGGTGGACTGCTCCTCGGTCTTTCCGTCCGGGTAGAGGGTGTCGTGCGGCACGACCTTGTTGTCGTGCGCGAGCCAGCCGTACACGGCTTCCACGAGGTTCATCTTGTAGTCGGCGCTGGTGACCCGGACCGTGGTCATGTTGAGGTGACCGGTCGTCGGGTAGGTCTTGTGCCCGGAGACCTGCAGCACCGGCTCGCCGTCATGCTCGCCGAGGGTGTTCACCGTCGGCCCCGGGGACATCTCCGAGTACGGCACGGTGATGAACACTCCCGCGCACAGGAGCGCGATCAGCATCAAGGTGGAGGCGAGCATCGTCGCGGTGCGGCGTGGCATGACAAGACAGTACGTGACACTCCTGTCAGCGCCCCGTCAGGGCCGCCCGACAGTGAATTGCCGGCTCAGTGGCCCCCCACCGCGATCATGTACGGGAGGTGGGCTTCTCCATGGCCTCGCGGAACCGGGCATACCCGTCGAGCTCCGGTCCGTCGCCCCGGGCCTTCCGGGTTCGGTTGGCCCAACTGCCCCACAGACCGGCGCCGACCGCAGCCCCGAGCGGAATCAACAACCAGGCTAGCGCCGCCATGCCGTCCTCCCATCCCCATGAGCGACCGCAACTGACTGATCAGCAGATTAACCACTGGCACTGACAACGCTCACGCCAGGGGTGCGGTTACGCAACCTGAGTGGTACGGAAGGGTCCGGGCGGCGCAATCAAGGAGGGCCGGGCGGCCCAATCAGGGGGAACCGGACGGCGCGATCAGCAGGCGCCGACCCACTCCTCGGTGCCGTCCGAGAACTTCTGATGCTTCCAGATCGGCACCTCGTGCTTGAGATCGTCGATCAGCTTCCGGCACGCCTCGAAGGCCTCACCGCGGTGCGGGCAGGAGACGGCGACGACCACGGCGAGGTCCCCGACCTGGAGATCGCCGACGCGATGGACGGCCGCGAGCGCCCGCACCGGATACTCGGCGACGACCTTCTCCGCGATCCGCCGCATCTCGGCCTCGGCACTGGGATGGCACGAGTAGCCGAGCTCGTCGACATCGGCACCCCCGTCGTGGTTCCGCACGGTCCCCACGAACAGCGCGGTCCCACCGGCGGCATCGTCCCCGACGGCCCGGAAGACCTCGTCCAGGGAGAGGGCCGTCTCGCGAATGCCGATGAGCTTGATGGGGTCCTGAGCGCCCTGCTCACCGGGGTGATCGTTGGTAGGTGCCATGGCTCCATCGTGCCCCACACGCGCGAGGACGGGGAATAGCGTCATCGCCCGGCACACGCGCGTGCGGGTTGGAGCCTCCTACAGGGGGCGGGCAAGGTGTCGGGCAGAGCGTCGAGCGACGGCAGGCCGTGGAGCGTCAGCGGGACGCCGAGCGGTACGGGCCATCGCGCGAGCCCGGCCCCTCAGATCCGCCGCCGGGCCTTCCGCGCCCGCCGCACCACCGCCGCCGCACCGAGCAGGGCCACCGTCGCGCCCGCGGCTCCGGCCGCCGTCGCGTCCTTGCGACCCAGCCGCCGGCCGGCGACCGTGTGCCGTCCGGAGACCTCCTCCAGCAGCTCCGCGAGCACTTCCTCGTTGGTCCACTGCGGCCGCCACCCCGCGTCATGGAGCCGGCTACCGCTGACCACCCAGGGATACATCGTGTAGGCCAGGTCCCCGGCCGGTGAGGGGGTCAGCCCGATCCGGTGCAGCCGGGCCGCCGCGCCCAGGGCGACCGTCGACGGCAGTTCCATGCGCCGGATCCCGCTGAGCTCCTCGACCTCCTCCTGCTCCAGCCACCCGTCGCATCCGACGGCGAGCTCCCCGTCGACCTTCTCCAGGACGGCGTACTCCAGGGCGCTGCACAGGTCCTCGACATGGCAGAACTGCCAGGCGGGCCGCGACCCGGCCACGACGAGCAGCCGCGGTGACTCGAAGTACCTGGTCAGCGCGGTGTCGGTGCCGCCGACCAGGACCGCCGGCCGCACAACGGTGACATTGAGTCCCGGGTGGGCCCGCGGCGCCCTGCGCGCGAGGCGCTCGATCTCCAGCAGGTCGCCGACGCCAGTGGCCTCCGCCGTCGCCCGCAGCTCCGCGTCCTCGGACAGCGGCAACTCGTTGTCGGGCAGTGCCCCGTAGACCATCGAGGAGGTGCACAGCACCACCCGGTGGACCCCGGCCGCCGCCGCGGCCGTCAGCACGGTCTGCGTCCCCCGAACGTTGTAAGCCGTGCGCGCGGCTGAATCCGTCTCCAGATCCAGGTCGAGCGCCAGGTGCACGACCACGTCCGCACCCCGCAGCTTCTCGGCGATGGCAGGATCCCGCACATCCAGGATGTGCCACTGCGCCGCCGCGCACTCACCACGCCGCTCGTCGATGGCGATGACCTGCTTGACCTCGTCCGACTCGACGAGCCGCTCGGTGAGCAGCGCACCGATACCGGACGCGGCACCGGTCACCGCGACGACGGGCCCGCGGGCGGCGGGCGGGGTTGACCGGTTTCGCGCTGCGCGAACCTGCGGATCAGGGGAACTCACCGGGCGTCTCCAGCGGTTGTCTTCAGTACGAACGCTAGTGACGCGTACGTACCAGGTGGCATCCATCCTGCCGCAGGCCAAGAGTCGGCGAAGCACCGAGGCCCGAACGGCTCGCGGTGTCTACGCTGGGTGGTGTTATCGGGCAGTCGTGCCGCCGGTTCCAGACCGGTGGCCTTACCAGCCGAGGAATCCCGTGAGTGACACCCCATTCGGATTCGGCCTTCCGCCGGAGGAGCCGGAAGACGGCGACGAGGGCAAGAAGAAGGACCAGCAGAGCGGTGGTGGTCAGGGGCCGGCCAACCCGTTCGGTTTCGGGTCGCCCGGTGCCGGGGGCCCGGGGGGCGGCGCGGACAATCCGTTCGCGGCCATGTTCGGTTCGCTGAACCCCACCGACCTGGGCGCCGCGTTCCAGCAGCTGGGGCAGATGCTCTCTTACGAGGGCGGCCCGGTGAACTGGGACATGGCCAAGCAGATCGCCCGCCAGACGGTCTCCCAGGGCACCGCGGACGGCACCAAGGACGCGAGCATCGGCCCGACCGAGCACACCGCCGTCCAGGAGGCCGTCCGCCTGGCCGACCTGTGGCTCGACGACGCGACGTCACTGCCGTCCGGCGCCGGCACCGCCGTCGCGTGGAGCCGCGCGGAGTGGGTCGAGGCGACCCTGCCCGCGTGGCAGGAGCTCGTCGACCCGGTCGCCGAGCGGGTCGGCACGGCGATGGGCGACGTCCTGCCCGAGGAGATGCAGGCCATGGCCGGCCCGCTGATCGGCATGATGCGCTCGATGGGTGGCGCCATGTTCGGCACGCAGATCGGGCAGGCCGTGGGCGTGCTCGCGGGCGAGGTCGTCGGCTCTTCCGACATCGGTCTGCCGCTCGGCCCGGCAGGCAAGGCGGCGCTGCTGCCGGTGAACATCGAGACGTTCGGCAAGGACCTCGGCGTACCGAAGGAGGAGGTGCGGCTGTACATCGCCCTGCGCGAGGCCGCCCACCAGCGCCTCTTCGCGCATGTGCCGTGGCTGCGCTCGCACCTGTTCGGCGCTGTCGACGGCTACGCGCGCGGGATCAAGGTCGACACCGCCAAGCTGGAGGACGTGGTCGGCCAGTTCGACCCGCAGAACCCGGAGCAGCTGCAGGACGCCCTGCAGCAGGGCATGTTCCAGCCGGAGGACACCCCGGAGCAGAAGGCGGCCCTGGCCCGTCTGGAGACGGCTCTGGCGCTCGTCGAGGGCTGGGTGGACGCCGTGGTGCACGCGGCCGCGAAGCCCCGTCTGTCGTCCGCGGACGCCCTGCGCGAGACGCTGCGCCGCCGCCGCGCTTCGGGCGGCCCGGCGGAGCAGACGTTCGCCACGCTGATCGGCCTGGAGCTGCGTCCCCGCCGCCTGCGCGACGCCTCCCGTCTGTGGGCCTCGCTCACCGACGCGCGCGGTGTCGACGGCCGGGACGCCCTGTGGGCCCACCCGGACATGCTGCCGACGGCCACCGACCTCGACGACCCGGACGGCTTCGTGCACCGCGAGCACCTGGATTTCTCCGAGCTGGACAAGATGCTCGGCGAGGCCGCGGGCGGCTCCGAGAAGCCGAACCTGAAGAAGGACGAGGACGACAAGGGCGACGACGCCGAGTGAGCCTTCACGACGACGCGGTCCTCGTACTCAAGGGGTACGAGGACCAGGAAGAGCTGCGCCAGGCCTACCTGGACCATCTCGCGGAACACCCGGACGGCATGTGGAAGGCGTGCCGCGCCGGGCACGTCACGGCGAGCGCGCTGGTGATCGACCCGTCGCGCGGGCGGGTCCTGCTGACCCTCCACAAGAAGCTGCGGATGTGGCTTCAGATGGGCGGCCACTGCGAACCCGGGGACACCAGCCTGGAGGCGGCGGCGCTGCGCGAGGCCACGGAGGAGTCCGGCATCGAGGGGCTGGCGCTGCTGCCGGGCGGCCCCGTGCGCCTCGACCGGCATCCGATCCCGGCACCGTGCCACTGGCACTACGACGTCCAGTACGCGGTCATGGCCCCGCCGGACGCCGTTCAGGCAATCAGCGACGAGTCACTGGACCTGCGCTGGTTCGCCTACGACGAGGTGGCGGACGTGGCGGACGAGTCGGTCGTACGACTGCTGGAAACGACCCGCGCCCGCATCTGAACGTGTAAGGGGCGACCACAAGGACGGTCGCCCCTTACGTTTGCTCTCCGGACGGCCCCGTCGGATCAGCTCCAGACGTTGCCCTGGTTCTGTCCCCGGGCCCCCTGCTGTCCCATGCCGTACTGCGCGGCGAGGCCCGAGCCGATCTGGGCGTTCTGCGGCGGCAGCAGTTCGCTGGGCTGGACGAGCGCGTAGCCCGAGCCCATGAAGCTCAGCTCCCAGCCCTCACCGGTGCTGCCGCGACGCCGCCACACCCCGGAGGAGTGCGTCTGGGCCTGCATCTGCACACGCAGCGAGGTGGACCAGGCGACGATCGCGTCGGCGTCGCAGTTGACGTACTTGTCGGGCGTCACCTGCATCATCAGCGGCATGCCGGAGGTCATGAGGGCGACCTTGCCGCGGCCGGTGATGTTGAGCTGGTACTTCCCCGAGCCGGAGATGCCGTAGAGGCTGTCCACCGCGATGACCTCGTGATGCAGCGAGGACTCCATCGCCAGCACATAGCTGCTGTCGACGGTCAGCCCGTCCTGGTCGACGTCCATGAGGTGGACGTGCTGCTTGAGGTTGGCGAGGTAGACCGTGCCCTGTCCGTGACAGCGCATGAGGTCCAGACCCTCGCCGGTGTGCGCACGCGCGCGTCCCTGCTGGTTGCTCTGGTACTCGGCGTCGAACTCGACGAGTCCCTGGTAGGCGACCATCGTGCCCTTGCGGGCGAGGATGTCGTCGTGACCCTCCAGGTTGACGCGGAGCATCTGCTTGTTCTGCAGGCTCCAGCGGTCCTGGGTCTGCTGGTCGTTGAAGGCGAAAATCGGGCTCTGCATGGCGTTCTCGTGCTCCCCCTCAGCCCCGGACCCGGAGGCGGTCGGTACTGTCCTCGCTCGGCTGGACGACGACGATGCCCTGGCCGGAGAAGGCCATCTGGTAGGCCTCGCCGCTGCCCCGGCCGATGAGCGACTGCGCCTTGAAGCTGCGCTTGCCCTTCACCTTGAGGTTCGGGGACCAGGCGACGAGCGCGTCCGGGTCGACGTAGGTCTCGTCCTCGCCGCCGCCGCAGTCGACGACGATCGGCTTGCCCCGGGAGGTCAGCGCGACCCAGCCCTGCCCGGAGATCTTGGTGTTCCACAGCCCCTGCCCGGCGAACTTCGCCAGGCCCTTCACCCGCTCGACGCCCCAGGTGAGGTGGGCGTCGAAGGCGAGCAGGTTGGTGGCGTTGACGGAGATGCCGTCGCCGTTGAGGTTGATCACGACGACGTTGGCACCGTAGTCGGCAAGGTAGAGCAGGCCGTCACCGGAGCACTTCATCAGGGGCGCGCCCTCGCCGGTGAGCCAGTCCTTGGCGATCTGGCGCACGGCCGGCGGGTTGGGCTCGTACTGGACGAAGCCCTCGTAGGCGACCATCGAGCCCACGCGCGCGAGGAGGTCGTGCCCGGTCTGCATGGCGACCTTCAGCATGTGGTTGCCGTGGTTCTCCATGCGGGCGGTGACGGGTGCGGGGGCGTAGCCCGCGAGCGGCTGGTTCATGACGGGCTCTCCCTCAGATCTCGTACGGCTGGACGACGATGAAGTTGCCGGGAGCGGCCCGGAACTGGAGGTTGACGCTCTCTCCGGTGTCGCCGGGGTAGGCGTTGCGGCGCATACGCACCTGGCTGGAGACGACCACCTGGGCGGCCGACGACCAGGCGACGACGGCGTTGCAGTCGGCGAACGTCGTGGGCGTCACCGGCAGCACCACGGGCGTGCCGTGCGTCTTGACGACGATCGTGCCGGTGCCCGTGAACTGCATCGTGAACAGCGCGCCACCGGGGATGCCGTGCCCCTCGATGCGGCGGACCTCGTACTGGAGGCTCTCGTCGAAGGCGAGGACGTTCTCCGCGGAGACACAGAGGCCGTCGCCCTGGAGCTCGATGGGGTGCAGCATTGTGGAGTTCTCGGCGAGGAACACCTGGCCCTGGCCGGTACAGCGCATCAGCTGCATCTCCTGGCCGGTCGCGTTGCCCACGATCCGGCCGGCGAAGCCGGCTCCCTTGTAGCTGAAATCCACCTTGCCCTGGTAGAGCACCATGCTGCCCTGGCGGGCCAGCACGGGCTGGCCGCCGATACCGAGGTCGACCCGGACCAGCTTCTTGTTCTGCTGCGTCCAGCGCTGACCGGTGGGCGTCTCCTTGAACTGCTGGAGCGCGGCGGCAACGCCGGGGCCCTGAGGCGCGCCTTGAGGGGCACCCTGAGGGGCTCCGTAGGGTGCCGGCTGGCCCGGGGCCTGGCCGTAAGGCGGCTGCTGACCGTAACCCGGAGGCGGAGTCGGCTGGCCGTAACCGGGCGGCGGGGCCGGGGCCTGCGGGGCCTGGGGCTGGGCATAGCCGGGAGGCGGCGGAGCGGTCGGAGCGGGGGCCTGGCCGTACGGCGCCTGCTGTCCGGGCTGGCCGTAGGGCGGCTGCTGCCCGGGCTGACCGTACGGCTGCTGGCCCGGCTGTCCGTAGGGTGCGGGCGCCGGAGCCGGGGGCGGCGGGGCGCCGCCGGGCGGCGTCATGGGCGCGACGATGGTGGGCTGGGCGTGCACCGAC
>NZ_JAQMYP010000119.1 GCF_028369295.1 Streptomyces sp. HD | reverse complement strand
CACCAGCAGGCCGCCGCAGGCATGGACGCGCACCCCCACCGAACACCAGCAGGCCGCCGCAGGCATCCCACCCGCGCCACCGCCGGAGGCTTACGCGCCTGCGAAGTGCTCCCCCACCAACGACCGCACAACGTCCAACTCCCCCGCGATCAACGCATCCAGCAGAGCCGTATGCTCCGCCGCGTCCGCGATGAGGTCGGCATGGTCACGGCCCGACGGGCAGGCCGGGGTCACCAAGGGCCACTGGGCGCGACGATGCAGGTCGTCGGCGATCTGGACGAGCTGCTCGTTGCCGCACAGGGAAAGCACGGCACGATGAAAGGTACGGTCCGATTCCGCGTACGTCGCCCGGCACCCCGTCGACGCGGCACGCACCGTCGCCTCGGCCAACGGACGCAGCTCCGCCCAGCGTTCACCCGGAACCGTACGCGCGAGCCGAAGCATCACCGGCACCTCGATCAGCGCCCGGACCTCGGCCAGCTCGCCCAGCTCCCGAGCACCGCGTTCCACCACCCGGAACCCCCGGTTGGGAACGACCTCCACGGCCCCCTCAAGCGCAAGCTGCTGCATGGCCTCACGCACCGGGGTGGCGGACACACCGAAGCGCTCACCGAGCGCGGGAGCCGAATACACCACCCCAGGAGTCAGCTCCCCGGTGACGAGCGCGGTACGCAGAGCGTCCAGGATCTGCCCCCGCACCGACGCCCGCTGCACAACCGGCCGCGGTCGAGGAATGGGCTGCTCGCTGTGGGTGTGCTCCCCACGAGCCGCCGGCACGGACCCCGGCACCGCAACCGAGGCCGGCGTCACCGACGCAGCCCGCGGCAACCCACGCCCCCGGTCCAACCCCGCCGCCCCGCCCTGCGACGGCACCCGCGGCATCCCCGCCCGGGCCTCCCGAACACCGCCGGCCCCCTCCGACGCCCCCGAGACAGCCGAAGCCTGCGGATTTCCCGTCCCGGCGGAGCCCTGCGCGCCCTGCTTCACGGGTCCTCCTCCGGACGTGTCAGTACTTGGGGTCATTACGGCGGGTTGTTACTCACCCGTCAAGCACCTTAGGCGCAGAACGCGACAGTTCAAACCGCACCGATCTTGGGTAAGGTAAGCCTTACCTTCAAAGTCGAGCGGATCGGCGGTCCACATGCCCGTGCCCCCCATAGCCCTCGCGGACGCGTACACCCGTCTCACCGAGGCCTTCCCGGGGCTCGACATCACCCAGCCGCCCGCCATGGAACAGCTCCCCCGACACGGCGGCTGGATCCCCGCCGCGGCGCTGGCGGAAGGCGGCACCGGCCTCGACGCCTTCCTGGCCTGGGACGACGCACAGGTACGGCGCGACTACGGGCAGGCCGCCCGCCCCGACGTCGTCGCCAGCTTCGGCCTGCACCGCTACGCCTGGCCCGTCTGCCTGCTGATCACCGTCCCCTGGTTCCTGCTGCGCCGCGTCCCCCGCTTCCCCGTGACACATGTCTCGTACGACCGCACGGCTCCCGGCCTCTCCATGGGCCGCCTCGCCGCCCGCCCCGCCACCTTCGCCTGCCTCCCCGGCGACCCCGCGGCCACCCTGCCGGGCGCCAGGGTCGTACCCGACGAGCAGGCGCTGCGCGCCGAGGTACGGGCGGCCGTCGCCGAGCACCTCGAACCCGTCCTCACCGGCTTCGGCCCCCGAATGCGACGCCGCGGACGCGCCCTGTGGGGCATGGCGACCGACGAGGTCGTGGAGGGCCTGTGGTACGTCGCCCACCTGTTCGGCGACGGCGAGCAGGACCGGGCCCGGCGCGAGCTGGAGCTGCTGCTGCCGGGCGCGACGCAGCCGTACGTCGGCTCGGCCGCCTTCCGTGAACTGACGGGCCCGGACGGCGAGTCGCTGCCCACCCGGGACCGGGCGAGCTGCTGTATGTTCTACACACTGCGCCCCGAGGACACCTGCGTCACCTGCCCGCGCACCTGTGACGCGGACCGGGTCACCAAGCTTCTGGCCGCGGCGAGTTGAGGCACCCTCAGGCATGGCTGTAAACCGTCGTGCCGTAAGATCACCCGCGAGCGCGACACCCGTTACGGTTACAGGCGTTTCACAAATTCCTCACTCGGCACAGGAACTTTCCGTGGAACCACCCGTACGGGTAGTGTTGTTCGAACTCAACTCCCGCCCCTCAAGCGGCAGTTCGAGCAGAACGTCGCCCTGGGCATTCCCTTGCACTTCCTTGGCGGCCTCTTGCCCCGAAACCCCCTGAGGGCCGTTGGGATTGGGCCACTATGGCGGGCGTTACGCCCTATCCCAATGCAAGGGACCCCAGATGAGATTGACCGACATATCGCTGAACTGGCTGCTTCCGGGCGCCGTCCTGCTCCTGGGCCTGTCGGCGGCGATAGCGGTGCTCCGGCGCGGGAAGACCTCGGGGAAGAACGCGAGCGCCGACGACTCGTGGGAACGCAGCGAGGAGCGCCGTAGGCGCAAGGAGGCCATATACGGCACCGCCTCCTATGTGCTGTTGTTCTGCTGCGCGGCCGTGGCCGCCGCGCTCTCCTTCCACGGTCTGGTCGGCTTCGGTGAACAGAACCTCGGCCTCCACAACGGCTGGCAGTACCTGGTGCCGTTCGGTCTGGACGGCGCGGCGATGTTCTGTTCCGTTCTCGCGGTGCGCGAGGCCAGCCACGGTGACGCGGCCCTCGGCTCCCGGATACTCGTGTGGACGTTCGCGGCCGCGGCGGCCTGGTTCAACTGGGTGCACGCGCCCAGGGGCCTCGGTCACGACGGCGCCCCGCACTTCTTCGCCGGCATGTCCCTGTCGGCGGCGGTGTTGTTCGACCGGGCCCTGAAGCAGACCCGCCGGGCCGCCCTGCGCGAGCAGGGCCTGGTGCCGAGACCTCTCCCGCAGATCCGGATCGTCCGCTGGCTGCGGGCGCCCCGCGAGACGTACAAGGCCTGGTCGCTGATGCTCCTGGAGGGCGTGCGCAGCCTGGACGAGGCGGTCGACGAGGTCCGCGAGGACAAGCGGCAGAAGGACGCGAGCCGCCTGCGCCGGCGCGAGCAGGAGCGCATGGAGCGTGCTCAGCTGAAGGCCATCAGCCGGGGCCACCGCGGCTTCGTCGGCCGGGGCGGCGGGCGGCACGTGGAGGCGCAGGCAGCACTGGAGCGCGCCTCGGGCCAAGTCTCCGCGGAGCCTGCCATATCCACCCCGGAGCAACTGCCCGTACGCTCACGTCCCTCACTGCAGCCCGTACGCACCGGCAGTGACCCGGTGACCGTCGACCTCACCGCGGAGGACGACACAATGGCGCTGCCACGGCTCGACTCCCTGGAGCGCAAGCTCAAGGATCTTGAGCAGCAGTTCGGCTGAGAACTCCGCTCGTCGACGGGACGGGGCGCGATCCGGAACTCGGGTCGCGCCCCTTGCCGTTGTCGCATGACAGCGCACCCGTGTCATCTCATGCGGCACCCGCGTCGAGTTCGAACCACACCGCCTTCCCCACGCCGTGCGCCCGCACACCCCAGGCGTCGGCGAGGGACTGGACCAGGACCAGGCCTCTGCCGTTCGTACCGTCGTCGGCGTTCGGTACGCGCAGTCTGGGCCGGCGGGCCACGAAGTCTCTCACCTCCACCCGCAGTCCGCGCGGTCCGACGGTGGCCGTCAGAACCGCCTCACGGTCGGTGTGGACGATCGCGTTGGTGACGAGTTCGCTGGTGAGCAGTTCGGCTATGTCCGATCGTCCCGGCTTCCCCCATTGCTGCAGCCATTCGCGCAGAGCTCTGCGTGCCTCGGGAACGGCCCGTAGGTCCGCCCGTCCCAGTCTGCGCCTGAGCTGAGGCGTCTGTGTGTGTTCCCCGGCGCTCGCGGCCCTGTCCTCCACCGTCTCCAGTGAGGAAGCCCCGTATGCGATGGGACCCCCTCCCCATGCCTGCCTCTTCATGACCCCCGCCTGCGTGCCGATGGTCGGTTCCCCTCCTGGCTCGAACACGTTCACGGGAACCATTTCCCGGTCGGACCCCCGACAGTCATGTCGAATCGTCAACGACCAGGTGTTCGGCCACGGTTGGGCAGGCCGCGGCGGGTGGATGAAACCCGGAACGTCACCTACCGGCCGCCCGGGAGTCGCCCGGTGCGGCGAGGGAACCGGGTCGGTCACCGGCCATGAGCCCCGTCGCAAGGGCTCGGCCGGTCACCGGCGAGGGGAGGCGGGCCGGTGCATCTGCTTCTGGAGGGGAGGGCAGACCAGGGGGGGGGGGGGGGGGGGGGGGGGGGGGGGGGGGGGGGGGGGGGGGGGGGGGGGGG
>NZ_JAQMYP010000118.1 GCF_028369295.1 Streptomyces sp. HD | reverse complement strand
GCGGTGCCTGAGTGGCCGGGCCGCCGAACGCGGGCGGCGCGGCGGCCTGGGCGGGCGGAGCGAAGCCCGGACTGGCACCGGCACCGGCCTGCGGCTGCTGCGGGGCGGCGGGCGTCTCCTCCTCCATGACCTCGCCGCCGAAGTTCCTCAGCAGCGCTTCGAGGCCACCGTCGAAGCCCTGGCCGACGGCGGCGAACCGCCAGACGTCCTTCAGGTAGAAGTCGCCCAGCATCACGGCGCGTTCGGTGGAGAACTCCGAGCCGTTGAAAGCGTACCGGGCCACCTCCTCGCCGCCGGCGACGATACGGACGTATCCGGGGCCGACCTGCGACATCTGCCCGGCGCCGTCGATCGTCGCCGTGAAGGACAGCTTCTGGATCTGCGGGGGGATCTTGTCGAGCGTGATCCGGAAGGACTCCGTGTCACCGGCCTGGGCACCGAGGAGCTGAACCGCTTCCTCGGGGGACTTCGGCTGGTTGAAGAAGATGAAGTAACGGTCGTCCGAGAGCCGTTCGTCGGCGTCGAGACCGAAGCAGCTGATGTCGAAGGTCAGCCCTGGGGCGGCGATCTGTACCCCTACGTACAGATCCGTGCCCGCCGTGAGGTCACTGATCCTGGCCTTGTGGCCGCGTTGGAATTCCCTGGCCATGCGTAACGACCGTCCCCCATCCCGAAGTGAGTGCGTCGCGCCAGGCTAACGGCAAACTCGGACATCGGACGAAGCCGGTACAGACCCGGTACACAACCCCGGACCGGGGGGACCGGAAGCATTGCCTCCGGGGCGTTTCAGGGAGCGGTCACTCCCCCCGCGCACCGGGCACATGGGGCAACCGCTCGGCGGCGACCACACCTTCCAGATAGCCCTTCGCCCGCTCGGTGCGGGGATAGTCCTCCAGCAGCCGCCAGAAGCGGGGGCCGTGACCGGGCACCAGAAGATGCGCGAGTTCGTGCAGGAGGACGTAGTCGACGACGTACTCGGGCATGCCCTGCAAGCGGTGCGAAAGACGGATACTTCCCTCGGCGGGGGTGCACGAGCCCCAGCGCGTGTTCTGGTTGGTGACCCAGCGGACCGAGCTGGGCCGGGCCCGGCCGTCGAAGTACTGCTCCGACAACTGCTCCGCACGCTCGGCCAGTTCGGCGTCGCCGAGCACCTGTTTGCTCTCCTGCGCGGCCAGCTTGTCGAGCATGACGTTCACCCAGCGTTGCTCCTCGGCCTCGGACATCCGGGCAGGGATGAGCACGACGGTGCGATCGCCCTCGCGGTACGCCGAGACCGTCCGGCGGCGCCGGGCGCTTCTGCGGACCTCGATCGCGGTCGCCCCCGAGCCGCTGGGCGGCGGGCTCTTCGTGCTGCGCTGTGGCGTTCCGGCACGGTGCAGTGGGTCGGCGGACACGCCCCGACGTTACCCGCTGCGCATGTGGGAAGTCCCGACTCCGGGACGGTTCGATCCCGATCCCCCATCCATGCGTTTGATTTGTACGACGAATATCCACCACCTGTGGACAACTTTCGACGCAGAGCGCCGCGTCGGGGCATGCTGACAGTCATCGGCGGAGCTACGACCGAGCTCCATCGGCACACGGGGACGTTCCACGACGGCTACGGGGGCCAGTTCATGCACGCGACGGTTTCGGCAGTTTCAGGAGATTTGCCGCGGTCGGCGGATGCGCCGCCTTCGGCAGGCTCGGCGGATGCATCGCTTACGGCGCTTCCGCAGGCGCCGCTGGTGAAGCCCGCACTCAGGCGCGGGTGGCGCGACCTCAACACCGTGCAGTTCGGGATGACTCCGGCGCACGCTCTGACACTGGGTCCGATGGACACGGCCACGGGCAGTTTCCTCGACCTTCTCAACGGCACCCGTGGACCGCGGCTACTGCGCGAAGAGGGACGCCGCATGGATCTGCCGGACGGTCATGTCGACGGGCTGGTACGGCGACTGGCGCGGGCCGGCCTGCTCGACGACGCGAAGGGCGGCGGCCCGGCCGTCGACGCCCTGCGCCGCAAGAAGGAGGTACTGGACCGGCTGCGCCCCGATCTGGCCTCCCTCTCCCTGACCACGTCCGAGCCGGGCGAGGCGATGGACCGGCTGGCCGCCCGCCGTTCGCTGCGCGTGCAGGTGAGGGGCGCCGGCCGGGTGGGCGCGCTGGTGGCCTCGCTGCTGTCGGGCGCGGGTGTCGGCGAGGTCGACGTCCGCGACGTCGGCCGTGTCGAGCCGTGGGACGTGGCGCCGGGTGGGCTGTCCGCCGAGGCGGTCGGCGACCGCAGGGACGAGGCGGCGCGACGGGCCGCACGGCACTGGGCACCGGGCCGTCCACCACGCCGCGGCCACCGGTCGTCTCCAGGGGAGGCGAGCACGGGCCACTCCCTGGTGATCATCGCCCCGCGCGACGACGTCGCCGTGCACGCCCCCTCCCCGTCCGCAGCCGAACCCCTCATCACTTCCGGTACGCCCCATCTGTACGCCGGTGTCGTGGAGGGCACCGGCGTCGTCGGCCCGCTCGTCCTGCCCGGCGAGACCGGCTGCGCTGGCTGTCTCAACGAGGGGCGAACGGATCGGGACCCGACCTGGCCCCGCCTGGTCGCGCAGTGGCGCTCGGGTTCCGGAAAGTCGCGCCACGTACCGCCCTGCGATCTCGCGCTGGCCACGACGGTCGCCGGGCTGGCGGCCGCGCACGCCCTCGCCTTCCTGGACGGCCACGTTCCGTCGAGCGTCGGTGCACGCTGGGAAGTGTCCTTGCCCGGTCTGAGCTGGCACGCCCGACCGGTTTGGGCGCATCCGGCCTGCCCGTGCGGCGCCACGGAAAAAGGTGAGGGAGAACACCCCTCGGAGGACGAGGTGTCACACGAGACAATGGGGGAGCAACGGCCGTCGAAGAAGTCGGGCCGTGAGGCAGCCGCGCAGCGGATGGCCGGGACCTGGAGGGCGCATGTCTGATCTTCCCCGCAAGGCGGTCACGCGTACCGCCAAGCTCGCCGCGCTCCCGCTCGGCTTCGCCGGGCGGGCGACCTGGGGACTGGGCAAGCGGATCGTCGGCGAGTCCGCGGAGATCGTCGGCCGTGAGCTGCAGCAGCGCACCGCCGAGCAGATGTTCAAGGTGCTCGGCGAGCTCAAGGGCGGCGCGATGAAGTTCGGCCAGGCCCTGTCCGTCTTCGAGTCGGCTCTGCCCGAGGAGATCGCCGGCCCCTACCGCGCGGCGCTCACCAAGCTCCAGGAGGCGGCACCCCCGATGCCGACGCGCACCGTGCACACGGTGCTGGCGGAGCGGCTCGGCGAGGACTGGAAGGACCTGTTCCTGGAGTTCGAGGACAAGCCCGCCGCGGCGGCCTCGATCGGCCAGGTGCACCGGGGGGTGTGGCACGACGGCCGTGAAGTGGCGGTCAAGGTGCAGTACCCGGGAGCGGGCGAGGCCCTGCTGTCCGACCTGAACCAACTGAGCCGCTTCGCCCGGCTGTTGGGTCCGCTGATCCCCGGTATGGACATCAAGCCGCTGATCGCGGAGCTCAAGGACCGGGTCTCCGAGGAACTGGACTACGGCCTGGAGGCGCAGGCCCAGCAGGCGCACGCGGAGGAGTTCGCCGACGACCCGGACGTCGTCGTGCCGGCGGTGGTCCACCACTGCGACCAGATCCTGATCACGGAGTGGATCGACGGCGTGCCGCTGTCGGAGGTGATCTCCGACGGCACCGAGGAGCAGCGTGATCGCGCCGGCCAGCTCCTGGCCCGTTTCCTCTTCTCCGGCCCGGCCCGCACCGGCCTCCTGCACGCCGACCCGCACCCCGGTAATTTCCGTCTTCTGCCCGGCGACCCGGACAGCGAGGAAGACTGGCGGCTCGGCGTCCTGGACTTCGGGACCGTCGACCGCCTCCCGGGCGGCCTGCCGACACCCATCGGCGACTCTCTGCGCCTGACCCTGGACGGCGAGGCGGACACCGTCTACGAACTGCTCTGCGCGGAGGGCTTCGTCAAGGATTCGATAGAGCTGGACCCCGACGCCGTCCTCGACTACCTCCTGCCGATCATCGAACCGGCCCAGGTCGACGAGTTCACCTTCACCCGCGGCTGGATGCGCAGCCAGGCCGCCCGGGTGGCCGACCCCCGCTCCCCCGCCTACCAACTGGGCAAGCAGCTCAACCTGCCCCCGGCCTACCTCCTCATCCACCGAGTGACGTTGAGCACAATCGGCGTGCTGTGCCAGCTGGGCGCGACGGTTCGTCTGCGTGAGGAGCTGGAGGAGTGGCTGCCGGGGTTCGCTCCGGAGGAGCCGACGGACGAGGAGGGGTCGGCGGCGGAGGCGTGAGAGGGGCTACCACCAGGCCGAGTCGAGTCGCCCCTCGATCGCCCTGAGGTTCTCCCGGGAACAGGTGTCGCAGAAGTACTGGCGAATGCCGTTCTCCACGGAGCAGGTCCAGGTGGGCTGCGGGCTCTCGGCCCGAGTGCCGCAGCGGGCGCACACGAGGGGCTGGGGCTCCTGGGCGGAGCCGCCGTTGTCACTGCCCCCGGAAAGACTCGTCACTCGGTGACGATACCTCCGCCACTCTCCGATCGGCGGGCACAACGCACCGCGGGGGGGGGGGGGGGGGGGGGGGGCGGCGGCCGGGGGGGGTTT
>NZ_JAQMYP010000117.1 GCF_028369295.1 Streptomyces sp. HD | reverse complement strand
ACCGAAGGGAAGCGCCCGGAGGAAAGCCCGAGAGGGTGAGTACAAAGGAAGCGACCGTTCCTTGAGAACTCAACAGCGTGCCAAAAATCAACGCCAGATTAGTTGATACCCCGTCTCCGGCCATCACGGCCGAAGATGAGGTTCCTTTGAAATAAACACAGCGAGGACGCTGTGAACGACCGCCTTATTCCGGTGGTCGTTCCGCTCTCGTGTGTGTCGACCGGATATCCGGTAAACATTCACGGAGAGTTTGATCCTGGCTCAGGACGAACGCTGGCGGCGTGCTTAACACATGCAAGTCGAACGATGAACCACTTCGGTGGGGATTAGTGGCGAACGGGTGAGTAACACGTGGGCAATCTGCCCTTCACTCTGGGACAAGCCCTGGAAACGGGGTCTAATACCGGATATCACTTCCACTCGCATGGGTGGGGGTTGAAAGCTCCGGCGGTGAAGGATGAGCCCGCGGCCTATCAGCTTGTTGGTGAGGTAATGGCTCACCAAGGCGACGACGGGTAGCCGGCCTGAGAGGGCGACCGGCCACACTGGGACTGAGACACGGCCCAGACTCCTACGGGAGGCAGCAGTGGGGAATATTGCACAATGGGCGAAAGCCTGATGCAGCGACGCCGCGTG
The DNA here is from genome assembly GCF_028369295.1 of Streptomyces sp. HD. Lineage (GTDB taxonomy): Bacteria > Actinomycetota > Actinomycetes > Streptomycetales > Streptomycetaceae > Streptomyces. The sequence continues at coordinate 4,585 of NZ_JAQMYP010000117.1, read as the reverse complement.
AGGGATGACGGCCTTCGGGTTGTAAACCTCTTTCAGCAGGGAAGAAGCGAAAGTGACGGTACCTGCAGAAGAAGCGCCGGCTAACTACGTGCCAGCAGCCGCGGTAATACGTAGGGCGCAAGCGTTGTCCGGAATTATTGGGCGTAAAGAGCTCGTAGGCGGCTTGTCACGTCGGGTGTGAAAGCCCGGGGCTTAACCCCGGGTCTGCATTCGATACGGGCTAGCTAGAGTGTGGTAGGGGAGATCGGAATTCCTGGTGTAGCGGTGAAATGCGCAGATATCAGGAGGAACACCGGTGGCGAAGGCGGATCTCTGGGCCATTACTGACGCTGAGGAGCGAAAGCGTGGGGAGCGAACAGGATTAGATACCCTGGTAGTCCACGCCGTAAACGGTGGGAACTAGGTGTTGGCGACATTCCACGTCGTCGGTGCCGCAGCTAACGCATTAAGTTCCCCGCCTGGGGAGTACGGCCGCAAGGCTAAAACTCAAAGGAATTGACGGGGGCCCGCACAAGCAGCGGAGCATGTGGCTTAATTCGACGCAACGCGAAGAACCTTACCAAGGCTTGACATACACCGGAAAGCATTAGAGATAGTGCCCCCCTTGTGGTCGGTGTACAGGTGGTGCATGGCTGTCGTCAGCTCGTGTCGTGAGATGTTGGGTTAAGTCCCGCAACGAGCGCAACCCTTGTTCTGTGTTGCCAGCATGCCCTTCGGGGTGATGGGGACTCACAGGAGACCGCCGGGGTCAACTCGGAGGAAGGTGGGGACGACGTCAAGTCATCATGCCCCTTATGTCTTGGGCTGCACACGTGCTACAATGGCAGGTACAATGAGCTGCGATACCGTGAGGTGGAGCGAATCTCAAAAAGCCTGTCTCAGTTCGGATTGGGGTCTGCAACTCGACCCCATGAAGTCGGAGTTGCTAGTAATCGCAGATCAGCATTGCTGCGGTGAATACGTTCCCGGGCCTTGTACACACCGCCCGTCACGTCACGAAAGTCGGTAACACCCGAAGCCGGTGGCCCAACCCCTTGTGGGAGGGAGCTGTCGAAGGTGGGACTGGCGATTGGGACGAAGTCGTAACAAGGTAGCCGTACCGGAAGGTGCGGCTGGATCACCTCCTTTCTAAGGAGCACTTCTCACCGAGTCCTTCGGGACGAGGTCAGAGGCCAGTACACCGGCGAACGTCCGGTGCTGGTTGCTCAAGGGTGGAACGTTGATTATTCGGCACACTTGATCGTCTTCTCCTTCTAGTACTGCTCCTTGTGAGCGTGGAACGTTGAGGGGAGCGGGGAGTGTGCCGGGCACGCTGTTGGGTGTCTGAGGGCACGGCCGTATGGCTGCCTTCAGTTGCCGGCGCCGGTGTAGCACCACGTTGTTGGTGTGTGACGGTGTACTGGTCGTTGTTTGAGAACTGCACAGTGGACGCGAGCATCTGTGGCCAAGTTTTTAAGGGCGCACGGTGGATGCCTTGGCACCAGGAACCGATGAAGGACGTGGGAGGCCACGATAGGCCCCGGGGAGTCGTCAACCAGGCTTTGATCCGGGGGTGTCCGAATGGGGAAACCCGGCAGTCGTCATGGGCTGTCACCCTTGCCTGAACACATAGGGCAAGTGGAGGGAACGCGGGGAAGTGAAACATCTCAGTACCCGCAGGAAGAGAAAACAACCGTGATTCCGGGAGTAGTGGCGAGCGAAACTGGATGAGGCTAAACCGTATACGTGTGAGACCCGGCAGGGGTTGCGTATGCGGGGTTGTGGGATCTCTCTTTCACGGTCTGCCGGCCGTGGGACGAGTCAGAAACCGTTGATGTAGGCGAAGGACATGCGAAAGGTCCGGCGTAGAGGGTAAGACCCCCGTAGTCGAAACGTCAGCGGCTCGTTTGAGAGACACCCAAGTAGCACGGGGCCCGAGAAATCCCGTGTGAATCTGGCGGGACCACCCGCTAAGCCTAAATATTCCCTGGTGACCGATAGCGGATAGTACCGTGAGGGAATGGTGAAAAGTACCGCGGGAGCGGAGTGAAATAGTACCTGAAACCGTGTGCCTACAAGCCGTGGGAGCGTCGGAACAAGGCTTGCCTTGTTCTCGTGACTGCGTGCCTTTTGAAGAATGAGCCTGCGAGTTTGCGGTGTGTTGCGAGGTTAACCCGTGTGGGGAAGCCGTAGCGAAAGCGAGTCCGAATAGGGCGGTTTAGTAGCGCGCTCAAGACCCGAAGCGGAGTGATCTAGCCATGGGCAGGTTGAAGCGGAGGTAAGACTTCGTGGAGGACCGAACCCACCAGGGTTGAAAACCTGGGGGATGACCTGTGGTTAGGGGTGAAAGGCCAATCAAACTCCGTGATAGCTGGTTCTCCCCGAAATGCATTTAGGTGCAGCGTCGTGTGTTTCTTGCCGGAGGTAGAGCACTGGATAGGCGATGGGCCCTACCGGGTTACTGACCTTAGCCAAACTCCGAATGCCGGTAAGTGAGAGCGCGGCAGTGAGACTGTGGGGGATAAGCTCCATGGTCGAGAGGGAAACAGCCCAGAGCATCGACTAAGGCCCCTAAGCGTACGCTAAGTGGGAAAGGATGTGGAGTCGCAGAGACAACCAGGAGGTTGGCTTAGAAGCAGCCACCCTTGAAAGAGTGCGTAATAGCTCACTGGTCTAGTGATTCCGCGCCGACAATGTAGCGGGGCTCAAGCGTACCGCCGAAGTCGTGTCATTGCAGCATATACGCCCAACGGCGGCTGTGATGGGTAGGGGAGCGTCGTGTGCCGGGTGAAGCCGCGCCGGAAGGCAGTGGTGGACGGTTCACGAGTGAGAATGCAGGCATGAGTAGCGATTCACACGTGAGAAACGTGTGCGCCGATTGACTAAGGGTTCCTGGGTCAAGCTGATCTGCCCAGGGTAAGTCGGGACCTAAGGCGAGGCCGACAGGCGTAGTCGATGGATAACCGGTTGATATTCCGGTACCCGCTGTGAAGCGTCAAACATCGAACCAGGCGATGCTAAGTCCGTGAAGCCGTCCCGGATCCTTCGGGTGAAGGGGAGTGGTGGAGCCGACGGACCAGACCTGTAGTAGGTGAGTGATGGGGTGACGCAGGAAGGTAGTCCAGCCCGGGCGGTGGTTGTCCCGGGGTAAGGGTGTAGCCCGAGTGGTAGGCAAATCCGCCACTCATTGAGGGTGAGACCTGATGCCGAGCCGATTGTGGTGAAGTGGATGATCCTATGCTGTCGAGAAAAGCCTCTAGCGAGTTTCATGGCGGCCCGTACCCTAAACCGACTCAGGTGGTCAGGTAGAGAATACCGAGGCGTTCGGGTGAACTATGGTTAAGGAACTCGGCAAAATGCCCCCGTAACTTCGGGAGAAGGGGGGCCATTCCTGGTGATCCAATGTACTTGGTGAGCTGGGGGTGGCCGCAGAGACCAGCGAGAAGCGACTGTTTACTAAAAACACAGGTCCGTGCGAAGCCGTAAGGCGATGTATACGGACTGACGCCTGCCCGGTGCTGGAACGTTAAGGGGACCGGTTAGCTCCATTTCGGTGGGGCGAAGCTGAGAACTTAAGCGCCAGTAAACGGCGGTGGTAACTATAACCATCCTAAGGTAGCGAAATTCCTTGTCGGGTAAGTTCCGACCTGCACGAATGGCGTAACGACTTCTCGACTGTCTCAACCATAGGCCCGGTGAAATTGCACTACGAGTAAAGATGCTCGTTTCGCGCAGCAGGACGGAAAGACCCCGGGACCTTTACTACAGTTTGATATTGGTGTTCGGTTCGGCTTGTGTAGGATAGCTGGGAGACTGTGAACTCCGGACGCCAGTTCGGGGGGAGTCGTCGTTGAAATACCAGTCTGGTCGTGCTGGATGTCTAACCTGGGTCCGTGATCCGGATCAGGGACAGTGTCTGATGGGTAGTTTAACTGGGGCGGTTGCCTCCTAAAGAGTAACGGAGGCGCCCAAAGGTTCCCTCAGCCTGGTTGGCAATCAGGTGTTGAGTGTAAGTGCACAAGGGAGCTTGACTGTGAGACCGACGGGTCGAGCAGGGACGAAAGTCGGGACTAGTGATCCGGCGGTGGCTTGTGGAAGCGCCGTCGCTCAACGGATAAAAGGTACCCCGGGGATAACAGGCTGATCTTCCCCAAGAGTCCATATCGACGGGATGGTTTGGCACCTCGATGTCGGCTCGTCGCATCCTGGGGCTGGAGTCGGTCCCAAGGGTTGGGCTGTTCGCCCATTAAAGCGGTACGCGAGCTGGGTTTAGAACGTCGTGAGACAGTTCGGTCCCTATCCGCTGCGCGCGTAGGAATATTGAGAAGGGCTGTCCCTAGTACGAGAGGACCGGGACGGACGAACCTCTGGTGTGCCAGTTGTTCTGCCAAGGGCATGGCTGGTTGGCTACGTTCGGGAGGGATAACCGCTGAAAGCATCTAAGCGGGAAGCCTGCTTCGAGATGAGTATTCCCACCCACTTGATGGGGTAAGGCTCCCAGTAGACGACTGGGTTGATAGGCCGGATCTGGAAGCACAGTAATGTGTGGAGGTGACCGGTACTAATAGGCCGAGGGCTTGTCCATAGAGGCTCGCGTCCACTGTGT
>NZ_JAQMYP010000116.1 GCF_028369295.1 Streptomyces sp. HD | reverse complement strand
AGTCCCACGACAGCAGGCCAAGCTGCGGGGACTGCCGCTCCTGTGGCCAACAGGACGCTCGATGAGAGCTCCTGCTGCACCGGGACGGCGTCGGTGAAGGCGTCGGCCGTCGTCGGGATCGTCAGACGGCGATGATCTGCCACTGCTGCCGCGCCAGTGACGCGTACGGCTGCTGCTCGATGTTGGCTCCGTCGGCGGTGCTGCCCTCGTCGACGGCGAGGCAGAGCCCGCTGTAGCGGTTGATGAGGAAGTGGTAGCCGTCACCGGTGGGCGTGACGGCCCAGTGCTGCTGGGGGGCGCTCGCGTCCGACCAGATGCCGACGTTGCCGCCGTCGGCGCGGGAGAGACCCGCGACCTCCATGAGCTTGCCGCTGCCCACACCCTTGATCCTGTAGTGGCCGTCGCCGGTGTTGGTGAAGGTCCACTTCTGGTTCGCCTTGTTGAGCCACGGCCACTGGAGGACGTTGGTGTTGTTGGCGGTGCCCCCGCCCGCCACGTCGGCGACCTTGCCGCTGTGCCGGGCGACCAGCCGGTAGACGGTGCCGTCGCCGGGCAGCGTGGTGGACACCAGGGCCGGCTTGGCCGTCCGGCCGCCGATCCTGACGCCGCCCATGTTGGCGTATCCGCCGGTGGCCGCGTTGGCCCGGATCCGTACGAAGCCCACGTTCCGGGCGGGCCATTCGGCCACCTTGGTGGCGCGGTCGCCGGCCCAGGTGCCGGTGGCGACCTGGGTGAAGTTCGTGCCGTCCGTGCTGGTGGAGATGGTGTAGGAGGTGATGTCGCCGTCGGTGGTGTCGGAGCGGTTCCACTGCTTGGGCAGGTATTCCAGGGTGGAGACATTGCTCCACACCCCGCCCAGATCGATGGTGATCGAGTGCGGCAGGGGCGTGGGCAGTCCCCACGTCGACCAGCAGGTCTCGTAGTTCCTGTCGCTCAGCCCGTCGATGGCGTTGAGCGGTCCCTCGCGGTCGCGGAATCCGGTCGCGTAGGCGCTGACGGGCGTCACGGGGTGCTCGGCTCGCGGCATCTGCGTCGGCAGTGGTGGCCTGGAGGTGTTGGGGCTCCAGGCCACCCCGACCTCGGCGAGTCGGTTGACGATGTTGGTGTCCAGCCTGCCGTTGCGGTTGGGCGGGCAGTTGAGGATGAAAGAGGTGTACTTCGGTTCCAGATCGGCCAGGTGGGACAGGATCGCGTCCTTGCTCATCAGGCTGTCGGTCGGCGTGGTCGGATGCCAGAACCAGCCATTGCTGATCGTCTGTCCCTGCGTGGCGGCGTAGGTGTTTCCGGCCGGCGCCGTGACGCCCAGCGGCTCCTCGAAGTAGATCGCGTCGCCGAGCCACGGTACCGACAGCGCACCATGGTCGATCATGACGATGTCCGGCTGGAGCGACTTCACGTGCTCGCGGATGCGCTGGTAGGAGACGGCCTGCTGGCCCATCTGCCAGGCGTAACCGTCGGTGACGAACAAGTCGATGGTGCCGTAGTTGGTGAGCAGCTCGGTGATCTGACCGAGGATGAAGGTCATGTCGCTGGGCTGGATGGCATCGGTGATCTCCAGCCCGGACACCTTGTGCCGGCTCTCCCACGCCTCGACGCCGAAGGTGCGGTCCCATATCGAGTAGTAGAAGCCGACCCTCAGCCCCTTCGCCCGGAAGGCGTCGCAGTACGCCTTCACCACGTCGTGCTTGTAGGAGCTGTTGGCGACGTTCTGGGTGCCATAGGCGCTCGGCCACAGGGCGAAGCCGTCATGATGCTTGGTCGTCAGGAGGCCGTAGCTCATCTTCGCCGCTGCGGCGGCATCGGCCCACTGGGCACAGTCCACGGCTGTGGGCGCGAACAGGGCCGGGTCTTGGTTCGGGGCAGCCCACTCCTGGTTGGTGAACGTGCCCAGGCTGAAGTGGTTGAACATGCCGAACCGCATGTTCACCAGGTTGCCGAGATTGGTCTGGGGGTCCGCGGCGGCCGCCTCCGCCACCAGAGGCGACAACGCGGGGATCACGGGCACCGCGGTCGCGGCCACAGCGGCGCCCGCGGCGCCCAGCAGCGTGCGACGTGACAGTTTTCTTTCTGACGACATGGGTGTACTCCCGGTTTCGGGTGGACTTGATGTGTCGAGGGCGAACTCGCCATGGCGGCATGGCGGCATGGGGACGTGAGACCGGAACTCCGTCAGGGAACCTCGTCCCCGGCAAGCCCCGTTCCGCGGCGTCAGGAGACGGTGAACAGCTGGTGGTCGGCGCCGTCGAAGGGGCGTTGCTCCAACTGGTCGCCCTGGGCGCTGCCCGCGGTGAGGTAGAGACCGCTGTGGCGGTTGAGCAGCCGGATACGGCCGTTGCCCGCGTCTTCCGCCAGCCATTCGTCGTTGGTGTTCGCGTTGGCTTCGTACGAGTACTGGATGGCCTTCGCGCCCGTGTCGCGGGAGGCCGACCTGATGACGACGTCCTTGCCACTCGCCTGGCTGACGATCCGCGTGTATCCGTCGCCGAGTGGCACGAACGCGAAGCGCTGGTTGGTGCCGCCGGTGCTGGTCCAGCGGATGATCGCGGCGTCGTTCGCGAGGCTCGCGCCCTTCACGTCGAGTACGTGGCTGCTGCCGGCGATGGTGACGGTGCGGTTCCCGGTCGGGATGGTCGGGACCTTGGTCAGCCTGACCACATGGCCGCCGTTGGCCACCGCCGGGATGCTCAGCGTGTCGCCGGCCTGGATGACCTTGCTGGTGCGGGTCAGACCGTTGGAGCCGTCGGTGATGATCTCCGCGTGCCAGGTACCGGAGCCGAGGAACGTGGTCGGGTAGCTGATGGTGGTGGCGCCGCCGCGCCTGAAAGCCCCGACGAACCACCGGTCGCCGTTGCGGCGCGCGATGACCCCTCCGGTGAGCGGGTCGCCCGAGACATACTTCGTCTCGTCCCACACGGTGGGCAGCATGCGCAGCCACCGCTGTGCCTCGGGCCGGGCCTGGTAGTCCGGGATACGGCTGCCGGGCAGCACGATGCCGCTGTCCAGGAGTACGCCGAGGGCCAGTTCGGCGGCATCGCTGTTCGGGTTGCCCTGCTGGAAGCTCATCGGCGAGTAGTCGGCCGGGCCCAGTACGCCGCGAGTGAACGGGAGCGCGGCCACGTGCCCGATGTCCCGGCCGCCGGGGTATTCCTCGCCACGGACGGCCTCATTGGTCAGCACGTGCGGCCAGGTGCGGTGGACGCCGACGGACAGGCGCGAGCCGTGCAGGTCGACCATCAGCTTGTACCGGGCGGTGTCGGCCAGGGCCGCGTCGTACCACTGCTGACGGGCCTGGGTCTCGGAACCCATGAAGTCCATCTTGACGCCGACGACACCCCACCCGGTGATCTTGGTGAACTGGGCGTCCCGCTCGGCGGCGGTGTCCAGGTCCTGCCAGTGGTACCAGAGCATGATCCGCACGCCGCGGTCCCGGGCGTAGGTCACGAGCTCGGGAATGATCGCCTGGTTGTCCTTCCACCCGTCGTCCACAAGGAGATAGGGCCAGCCCTGCGAGGAGGCGTAGTCGGCCCACTGCTTGAGCTTGGTCAGGTCGCGCTGGGTGTTCCACATGCCGTCCAGCCACGGCCACGCGGCGACACCCGGCTTGATCCACGAGGTGTCGGAGATCTTCGACGCGGGCGCGACGTCGTCGACCAGCGTGGACTCCACGATCGTCGCCGTGCTGCCGATGGCGGCGGTGCGCCACGCCGTGGTGAACGCGCCGGATCGCACGATCTGCGAGTCGGCCAGCGCGACGGTGAACCGGCCGGTTCCCTGGGTGTGGGTGAACTGGCCACCCGAGTAGTCGCCGTCCACACCGGACTCGGCGAGCAACACCCGTGCGCCGTTGACCTGTTGGGCGAACATGCCCATGTCGTAGGAGCCCGTCGGGACGTCGGCGACCGTGGAGGTCGCATAACCCCGCTCGTGCTCGGGACTGAACGCCTGCCGGGACAGCTGGGCGTCCGTCGGCAGTTCGAACGACGTCGCCTCTCTCAGCACCGTCGCACCCGACGGCAGCTCGTAGCGCAGCGCCATACCGTCCGCGGACGTGCGGACATGCACGGTCATCTGCGCGGAGCCCTTCGCGAACACCAGCCTCGTCTCGGTCGCGGACCGCGTCCGGACGCGGGACTTCCCCGCCTTGACCTCGTAGTTGTACGAGATGGGCGTGTCCGTGCGTCTGACGAACTCCAGTCCGGTGGTGAAGTCGGCCTGACTGGTCACCAGCCCGATCGGAGCGGGTATCAGGGCTTGGCGGCAGTCCCAGGTCGCGCCGAGCGAGAGGGCGCCGTTCGCGTCCAGCGCCACGGTGGCGCGCACGCCGTCGCAGCCGGCCTGCGCGACACCGGGCTGGACCGAGGTCCAGTTCCCCGGCGTGGCGGCGGACGCGGGCACCGCAGTGACCGAGCCGACGCCGGCGAGGACGGCGGCGGCCGCACCGGCGATTCGAATCCCGCTTCTCTGTAGGAGTTTCATGCGGTGGCCTTCCGGGGGGGACAGGTGGTCCGCCGCGTGTCGCTCGCGCCGGGAGTCGCAGGGAGATTGCCTTTACATCCCATCACTGTCAAGGGATCAGCCTTCAATTCCTTGGAGTTACCCGGCAGTTAGGCTTACGGTCCGACCTTTTATGGGATGTCTGGCGTGCCGGATGTATTGACGCCACCCGCTTTCCCCGCTTACTGTCAGCCGACCCTGCGAACATTGTTCGGCATATCGCACAACCTGGCTGGTCGGTCGCCGAGTTGGGTACGGCGCTTCCCGGCCATGCGCGCTCCGATCGCCAACCGTTCGTCCGGCCCGCACCCCGACCGCCCCACCCGGGCGACAGCCGTGGCTCAGCCGCACACGGCAGACCCGCCGTTGCCCGGATCCCTTCACCCGCCACCTCGCTTTCCCCCTCGCCCGACGGTGGCACGTGCACAACGACGGGAGGATCCACATGTCCGCGCTTCGCGCCCGGCTGACGGTGATGTTGCTCGCCGTCTGCCTCCTCTTCACAGGCCAAGCCCTGGCCACACCCGAGCGGGCGGCCGCCGCCGACCCCGGCTACCTGATGGTGCACTTCACCGGGGACTCCGCGACCGGCCAGATGTTGTACCTCGCGCACAGCACGGACGGCCTGCACTGGAACGACCTCAACGGCGGAGCGCCGGTCCTCAACTCCAAGATCGGCACGAAGGGCGTGCGCGACCCCGCACTGGTGCGCTCCCCCGACGGCAGCAAGTACTGGATCATCGCGACCGACCTGTGCATCCGCTGCGGCTCCACGTACACCGACGGCAGCCCCAACTTCGTGGTGTGGGAGTCGACCGACCTGGTGACCTGGTCGAAGCCATGGCTGCTCGGCGCCGCCGGACCGATCCCCGGCGGCCGCAACGCCTGGGCGCCCGAGGCCATTTGGAACCCCGAGACCAACGACTACGTCCTGTACTGGGCGACGAACGCCACTGTGAACGGCGTGTTCAAGTACCGCATCTACTACGCCCGCACCAAGGACTTCCGCACCATCACCACCCCACAGATCTGGATCGACCCCCCTGGCAACACGCCGGTCGTCGACACCCAGATGACCGAGGTGCCCGCCGGCGCCGGCCCCTACCGCTACATGCGGGTCTCGGGCGACGGCCAGAACACCGTCGAGGGCAGCAACTCGATCCTGGGAACGTGGACCAACCTCGGCAACCTCTCCAGCATCGGCCTCACAGGCAATGTGGTCGAAGGCCCGGTCTGGATGAAGTTCAGAGACCGCGACGAGTGGGCCCTCTACATCGACTACAACAACCCGCAAGGCGTACGCGAATACCGGCCGATCCTGACGACCAACCCGTTCGACGTCAGCACCTACCGGCTTCAGGATGCGGCCAGCTACGACATGGGCGGCACCCCGAAGCGCCACGGCGCGATCACGACCCTCACGGCCGCCGAGGAGAGCCGCGTG
>NZ_JAQMYP010000115.1 GCF_028369295.1 Streptomyces sp. HD | reverse complement strand
CAACAAGCGGCACGAGTGGCACGAGTACCGGTCCGAGGTCACCGCGTTCGAGCTGCGGAAGAATCTGCCGGTGCTGTAAGCACAGGTCAGAGCGGGTTTCCCGCTGATTCGGCGAATGGGGCCGACGGTCGCGGACCGTCGGCCCCATCGCGTCTCACTCGCTCTGGGCCGTCTCTGGGCCGTCAGACGCCGGATCGGTGCCCTCGTACAGGCCGTCCACGGCCTTCCGGGCCCGTGCGTCGCTACTCGGCATGAGGTGCGTGTAGACCCGGAGCGTGAACCCCGGATCGTTGTGTCCGAGGTAGTGACTCAGGGCTTTGACGTTCTCGCCGGCGTCCAGCAGGACGGAGGCGTAGAAGTGCCTGAGCGCGTGCATGCCGTGTTCGCGGGCGGCCTGGTAACGCTCGCCCGGCTTGGGCTGGGGGATCACCCCGGCCGCGACGAGAGCGGGCTTCCACGCTCGGTCGTTGAAGTCGGTACGCCGAACCGCACCCGCGCCATCGAGACGGGTGAACAGCAGCCGCTTCGTGACGGGCGGACCGTCCACCCGGAGCCAGGGCAGGGTGATCTCTACCGGGGGGAATGCCTCCATGTGCTGTTTGAGGACGTGCGCCACGCGGTCCGGCAAGGGGACGTCGCGGACCTTGTTCCGCTTGGGTGGGGCGAATATGAGACCTTCCTTCGTCACCTTCACCTGGTTCGCGATGTGCAGCCATCCGGAGTCGAAGCCGATTTCATCGACGGGAAGCCCGAAGATCTCTCCTTGTCGGAGTCCGCATCCGCCTCCGAGGTCGACCGTCGGGCGGAAGCGTTCCGGCAGGGCTGCCCGTACGGCGAAGACGCGCTCTGCGCTCCACGGCACAACGCGGCCAGTCCCGGCAGCAGGCGGACGCACTGATTGCGCGTGGCACGGGTTCTTCGACAGGTGACCATCGTCGACCGCCGCATTGAGAACCGTCGATACGTTGTTGTAGATCACGCGCCGGTACGACGACGCGGCGACGGCCTTCTCCAATTCGCTCAGCCAATCCCGGATGTGCTCTGGCTTGAACGACCCGAGGGGTCGCGGTCCCAGGTAGGGGATCGCGTGGCCGCGAATCGCGGACTCCACGGACTCTCGCGTGGTCATGTCTGTGGTCTGCGTGCTCAGCCACTTCTCGGCGTACTGCCGGAACGTCACCTTGCTGGCGGCGGGGTCCACGTACTGCCCCCGAGACATGTCCGCCTCGATGTGGGCAAGCCACTGGTCGGCCAGTCGCTTCTGTCCGTCGGGGAACGACTTGCTCTTCTCGGTCCCATCCGGGCCGATGTAGCGGGCTCGGTAGCGCAGGCCCATCCCGTGGCGCTCGGTTCGTACACGGCGGGGCTTGCCGTTGGCGTCGGTTTCGGTCTTGTACCAGCGGTCTTGGATGTGGCCAGCCATGCGGCGGCGGTCCTCTCTCGACATGCAGCAGGGAGAGCCGTCGGCAACGGCTCTCCCTGCTGTCTCTGGCGGGTGTTTAGCTACGCGGCGTTTCGGTCGGCGTCCTTGCGCTGGGTGACGTAGACGTGCACGTCGGCGGGGTCGTAGCGGAGGTGCTTGCCGATGCGGAAGCCGGGTGGGCCGGTGCGCTTCTTGCGCCACTGGTAGACGGTTTCGACGGGGACCTCGAACATCTCGGCGATGTCGTCGGGGGTGAGGTACCGGTCCGGGAGGCCGCCGCGGAGGGTGGCGCGGGGGTCGTGGTCTGTCGGCGTTGCCATGGGGCTCCAAGCAGAGTGGGCGCCGCACAAACCGCAATATCCGCAGAAAGACCGGGGAGGGGCGCTGACCTGCGGTGTTGTGGTGCGCGGGCGGTGGTGGGTGGTGCTCCGCAGAAACCCGCGATATTCCGCAAAAATCAGGGGCGGCGGTTGGCTGGTCCCCGTGGGCGGGGGTGGCTCAGGTTTTTTGCGGAATATCGCGGGATTGTGCGACGGGCCCCGACCCGGGCTCGGCGTTGGGGTTCGTCGCAGGTCAGCGGGGGTGTCCGGGGTTTCTGCGGATTTTGCGGTTTGTGCGGGAAGGGGTGTGCGGACGGGGGTCACCGGCCGCCGTGGCGCAGGCTGGGATGGGCCTGTAGGTGGGGTGCCGGGGGGCGTCCGCGCTTGCCGGTCTTCTTGGGTTGGTAGGAGCGCAGGTATCCGTGGTCTTCCAGCAGCGCGAGGGCCGGTTCGAGGTCGGCGACGCTGGGGAACTCGCTGCGGGACACGATGCTGAAGACGTCCCGTCGGCTGACGTCCTCCCACCCGTTGTCCTTCAGCACTTCCAGCACGCTGCGGGCGCGGGACAGGACCGGGTCGGCGCCCATGACGTCGAACACGGCGAGGGCGTGGGCGGTGTAGTACTCCCCCAGCTCGATCGCCGCGCGCATGGTGGCCTCGGTGACGGGGTGGGCGTAGCCGTTGCCGCCGTGTTCGGCGAGGTGCAGCAGCGCGGCCATGCGGGCGGTTGCCCCGGCGAGCTTTCCGGCCCAGTTGGAGATGTGGCCCAGTGTGCCGCCGCGTGCCTTGAGCTGCGGTTCGATGCGCTTCTGATAGGCGATCAGCGCCGTGTCCGCTTCCGGGGTGAGCTGGATGACGGCCGGGTCGGTCCACTCCGCCAGGGACAGCGTCAGGTCGATGACCTTCGCGGTGTAGGTGGCGGCCGTCTGCTCAGGAACCGGGTCGGTGATGATCTCGCGTTCGCCGACCGTGGACACCGGCAGGGAGTACAGGAAGCGGGCCAGCAGTCCGCGTCCCTCGAACCCCTTCACCTTCCCGATGTCCCGCAGCACGTCCGGCTGCACGGCGAGGCCGATGGTCAGGGCGGGGGCGTCGATGTACTCGCGGCGGGTCTGCCGGTTCACCCTCAGCCGGTCCCCGGCATGCCCCTTCAGGAAGACCTCCATGTTCGGGGCCCCGGAGTACCGCCCGGCGATGATGTCGAAGATGCCGCCCTCCGCGCTCATCACCGACAGCCGGCCGCCCTGCTCGGCCATGAGCGAGGTGACCGTCTCGGGGGTGGAGTCGTCCGCCAGCAGGACCGGTTCGGCCGGCACGGTGAGCGTGTCGGCGGTCTGCGCGAGACCGACGGCGGTGGCCACCATGTCCTCGCGCTTGTCGCCGTCGGCGGACGCGGCCTTGGCGGCGGCCTTGTCGGCTGCTTCCTTGGCCAACCGTGCCGTCAGCTCCGCTTCCACGATCACCGGCTGCATAGCGGTCTTGAGCTGCTTCTCCGCCTCGTACAGGGGGTTGGTCAGCAGCGCGAAAACGGCGGACTTGCGGTTGGCGGGCGGCAGCGCGACCACCGTGTAGACGTTGGTCGGCTCACGCCAGTTCCCACGTACGTGGACCACGGACCGGCCGCCGGCCGCCGTGGCGAGCACGGCCAGCGCGACCGAACCCCCTAGGTCCACGGGGGTCTGCGTCTCCTGGGCGACGGCCGTCACGAACTCCCCCAGCCAGGCCGGGAGCACGTGGGCGGGGAACGAGGGACGTTCCCGGCGGCCGGTGAGGGGAATGGGGTCCTCCCACACCTCCGGTGCCGCGTCGTCCTCGCCGGGCGGTTCTTCCAGGGCGGGCAGTCCGGCCCACAGGTCGGGTCCGCCCACAGGGTTGGGGGTCATGAGGCCGCCCTCCCTTCAGCGGTGGCGGTGTGCGGGCAGACGCCGACGCTCACGCGGGCGGTCAGCCTGATGACAGCCGCGCGGCCCCGGGCACGGTCGTGATGCCCGCAGACACAGATCCAGTCCGCGACGGTGACGCCCTCGCACTGGATCTGAAGCCCCGGGGTGATGCCGGTGACGGTGACCGTCCGCGGGTCAGAACCAACAGCAGACCGGACGCCCTTGCGGGCGGCGCCTTTCGGCTCGCCCACGGTCGTGCGTGGTGCGGCCGGTGCGGCGGTGTGCGGGTTGCTCGGGGTGTGGGTGAGGCTCTTCAGAGGGGGGCGGGGTGGGGTGTTCATGCGGTGTCCCGCCGGGTCTGGTTGTGGGCGATGGACCAGTTGAGGGCGCTACGGAGGGTGGCGCGGCACTGGGCAGCGGGCAGTCCGGCCGTCTCGCCTGCCTCCTGAAGAGCCTGTTCAACCACGTGCCGGGGGAGGTCGCCCCACGCGACAAGGCGTCCCAGGGCGCGCGCGGCCCGGAACAACGCCCCCTCCCGCTGGCCGACTTGGGCCGTGACTACGTTCCACGTCTCGTTCGTGAGCGCTACATCCGCGTATCGACGGCATTGTGCCGTTACGGGACCTGAGGGGGCCTGAGACGCCTTGGGGACGGGTTGCAGGATGGCTTGCAGCCACGGGGGCAGAGGGGCCGCCACAGAGCCGCACACAGCTTCGTAGGTTCCGGCGGGGGTGAGGCTGCCGGCGGCGACGACGTAGCCACCCCATGCGCGAGTGTCGACCAACTGGCCGATGGTTCCTGCGGTGTTGGTCAGTCGGAGGCCCTCGGGGGCGGTGAAGTACAGGTGCTCTCCGCCGCTCGCGGTCCGCACCTGGTAGGTGGTGGGGACGGCGTGTCCGGCGCGCTCGCAGAGCGCTTTGAAGGTCGCCGCGCCGCAAGGCGCGTCCCGACTGTCCTTGTGCTTGGGCATGTCCAGGTCGACCACGAGCAGGTTGGAGGGGCCGGTGGCGATACCGATGTTGTAGGGGGTGTGCCACCAGGTGGTGCGGATGCGCTCGGGGTCCCGGGTGGCGCGCTGCTCCCACTTCATGTGTCCGCCAGCGCACTCGCCGGTGTGCGGGCAGGTGGCTTCGCCGTGCAGGGCGGGGCGCTTGTCGCCGGGGCGGAGGGGGAAGACGTACCAGCCGCGTTCGGCGGCATCGAGTGCGGCGCGGAGCATCGCGGATCGGGGGTCATGGGTCATGCTGGATGTCTCCAGTTCCTTGAAGGTGACTGGCTGGACAAGGGCGGCCCCGGATTCATTGGCGTGAGACGGGGGCCGCCCTTGGCGTAGCTAGCGGCAGTCAGGGGTGACGTGGTCGCTTCGCTGCTCGTGCTGGTGCCATGCGGCGTACTGCTGTCGGACGTAGCCGCGCGGGTGCATTGCGGCGTGGTCCGGGACGGTGAAGTCGGGGTGGGCCTGGTCGATGTCGAGCAGGTATGTAGCGGCAGCCAGCGCGTTCTCTTCCGCGTCGCCGCAGGGTTCGTCGGGCTCGTCCAGCAGTGCGATGCGGTCCAGCAGTGCGGCCTTGCGTAGGTAGAACTCCCGCTCCAACTCGGTGAAGCAGTCGGCGCCGGCCACGGTGCGGGTGGTCCAGCCGATTTCGCTGATGATGCTGGGGGCGAGTGCGTAGGCGTCTTCCGGTGTGGGCCACGATTCCGGCTCGCTGCGGTGTTCGGCTCGGGCGTACAGGCGGTGCTGCTTGCGGTCGCGAGTGGGCCAGACGGTCACGGTGCCGACGGTGAAGGTGCGGTCCAGGGCGGCGACGACGTGATCGGTGTCGGTGGGGTCGCAGATGACGCGGATCTCGAACATGGGTGGTTGCTCTCCCGTCAGCCGTTGAAGTGGTTGCGCTTGAAGACGGCCTTGCGGATGTGGAACGTGATCCCGCTCTTCGTGCCGGCGGGCTTGAAGATCTGCACTGCGGCGTATCCGCCGAAGATCACGGCGGCGAGGGTGATGAGCTGGGTGATGAGCGCGGTCAGGGCGGTGACGAACGCGGTCAGCAGGAACAGTCCGCCGCACACCGCGCCGAAGCCGATGCCTCCGAGGGCGATGTTCACCGCCGCGCGGGAGACGGGCGGCTTGGCCTGGATGGGTTCGGGCTTGGCGGGTTCGATGGCGTAGCCAGTGACGACACGGCCGTCCGGCAGGACCACGCTCGCCACCGCCGGGACGGTGCCCGGCTGGATGGGAACCATCGGTGCCGGATGGACGACGGCGGCGGGTGTGATGGGGGTGGGCTGGTGGACTTCCACGGCGCTGTGAGCGGGTGGGTGGCGGGCAGGTTCGGGGTACATGCGGAATCCCTTCCGGTCATGGCTCGGGGAGGCGGACACACCCCCTGCTAGGGGCGCTGTGGAGGGGGTTTCAGGGGTGCTGACCAGGGCGCCTCCCCGCCTCCCCAAGATGATGTTTCCGCTGATCAGCGCGGGGGAGGTGGGGTGGGGAGGTGGTTGGGGAGTTCTCCCCGCCTCCCCGGCGCGGGCGGGTCCGCCTCCCCGCTACGCGGAGGCGGAAGCGGAACCGTCGTCGTCGCGGTTGGCGAGGGCGCGCAGGACGTGATCGCGGTGGACGACCATGCGGCCGTGGGACTTCTTCGGCTCCTCGCCTTCGGCCTCCAGCACGCGCTTGAGGTCGCCGTTGGTCCAGTCGCCGTAGGCGTCCTGATCGAGCATCGCGAGCCGCTTGAGGACGTCGGTGGTGGGCAGCCGGGGCGCGTCGCCGATGGCCGCGGCGATGTCGGCGAGCGGGTCACGCTCCTCACCGCGCTCGATCACGGTCAGCGTGGTGACCCCGTCGCGGAGGGCCTTGGCGCGGTCGGCGATGGCCTGGGCGGGGTCGTCGTCGATGAAGTGAGTGCGG
>NZ_JAQMYP010000114.1 GCF_028369295.1 Streptomyces sp. HD | reverse complement strand
GCGCCCGCGCCCCCCCCCCCCCCCCCCCCCCCCCCCTCGTCGTAGCAGTCGGAACTAGCACCCACCGGGACCCGCCCGGAGCGGGCGTCGTTGAGGTCGCCGTGGTTCAACGAGGCGTGGGAGACGTCCACCAGGACCTGGCCCGGCCCGGGCACGGGATCCGGCACCTCGGCGAGGCGGACGGCGGCGGATGCGGACGGATCGACGACGAGAGCGCGAACAGACATGTCTTCCCCCTTGGGTCACGACCGGCGGCAGCAGCCATCGTGGACCGCCGCGCTGCTCATGATCGCCCGGGCAGGTCCTGGGCGTGCGGTGTTCTCGACGTCCCGTCAGACCGTCGGGTCCCAGAGCCCGTCGGCCTCGCCGCGGGCGAGGTGCTCGGCGTAGACGCCGGCCTTCCAGGCGATGATGGAACGGCACTCCTGCAGCGCCTGGATCTGTGCCTCGACGCGCTGCTGATGGGCGTCGAGGAGGCGGAGACGTTCGGCCTCGTTGCCCGGACCTTGCCGTACCAACTCGGCGAACCGCTTCAGGTCGGCGAGGGGCATACCGGACTCGCGCAGCCTGACGCAGATCAGCAGCCAGTCGACGTCGACCGTGGTGTACCGCCGACGCCCGCCCGAGGTGCGCCGGACCGGCCCGACCAGCAGACCCTCGCGCTCGTAGAAGCGCAGGGCGTGCACGCTGAGCCCGGTCCGCTCGGCCACCTCGCCGATGCCCAGTGATCCGGCAGTTGTCATGCGGCCAGCCTAGGACTTGATCTAGACCTCACTCCAGATCCTAGCGTCGTCGCCATGACCACCGAACAGCGCCCGCTCGGCTCGCCCTTCTCCGCCACCAGCACCGCCGAGGACGTCATGGCGGGCCTCGACCTCTCCGGCGCGACCGCCGTAGTGACCGGCGGCTACTCCGGGCTCGGACTGGAGACCACCCGGAGTCTGGCGGCCGCCGGGGCCCGGGTCATCGTTCCGGCACGCCGGCCCGGGGCCGCCCGCGCCGCCCTCGCGGAGGCGGAGTCGAGTGGCTGCGACGTCGTCCCCATGGACCTGACCGACCTCGACAGCGTGCGCTCGGCCGCCGCGCACATCGCCGACTCCGTCGACCGGCTCGACCTCCTCATGGCCGTGGCCGGCGTCATGGCCACCCCCGAACGACGCGTCGGACCCGGCTGGGAAGGCCAGTTCACCGCCAACCACCTCGGACACTTCACGCTCGCCTGCGAGCTCCACCCGCTCCTGGCCGCCGCCGACGGAGCACGCGTGATCGTCAACAGCTCCGCCGGACACACCCTGACCGGCATCCGATGGCACGACCCGCATTTCCGCACCGGCTACGACAAGTGGCTTGCCTACGGCCAGTCCAAGACGGCCAACGCCCTGTTCGCCGTACACCTCGACACCCTCGGGCACGACGACGGCGTCCGGTCGTTCGCGCTCCACCCGGGCAAGATCATCACGGGTCTGCAGCGGGAGATGACGCTCCGGGAGCAGATCGAACGCGGCTGGGTGGACGAGCACGGCACCGTGATCGGCGCGGGCTTCAAGACCCCCTCCCAGGGCGCAGCCACCGGCCTCTGGGCGGCCACGTCCCCGCTTCTCGACGGACGCGGCGGGCTCTACCTGGAGGACTGCGACGTCGCGCGCGTCTCCGCTCCCGACGAGCCCATGGACGACGGCGGAGTCCGCGCGTACGCCATCGACCCCGACGCCGCCGCACGGCTGTGGGAACTGTCCGCCGCGGCGACCGCCGCCACCCCGGTCACCCGGTGAAAAAGTGAGGGGGTGGCGCGGTGCCACCCCCTCACCCGCCTACCCGCCGTCGGTCAGTGGCGGCGGTACGACTCCACGTAGCCGTTCGCGGGCGTGCCCACGCCCGTCACGTCGTCGTAGCCCTTCACGGCCTGCAGGGAGCTGTCCTTGCCCAACGTCCGTGCGGACGTGGTCAGGCCGCCCGTCTTGTCGTAGCCGTTGACGAAGTCGACGCGTGCGACCGCGAGCCCGGCGCCCGTCGGGTTGTCCGTCACGTCGTGGTAGGCCTTCGAGCCGTACCGCGCGTAGATCGACGGGTTGGCGAAACCGATCGCCTTGCCGCCGCTCGCCTCCTGCGCCAGCGCCTGGACGGCCGCGATCACCGGCGCGGCCAGCGAGGTGCCGCCGATGCGGTACTCGTCGTACGCCTGCGTCTTCCCGTCCGGCAGGGTCTGCGTCTGCCCCACCAGGAACCCGGTGTTCGGGTCGGCGATCGCCGCGATGTCCGGGACGACGCGGTTGCCGTCGGCACCGTTGGCCTTGGCCAGCGCGTCCGGCACGACGCCCTTCTGGTAGTACGGCGCGGCGACCGTCTTGCTGGTGCCGCCGCCCGCGCCCGAGGTGAACGCGCCGGGGAAGTCGGTCCAGCTCTTGCCGTCGGCCGCCAGCACCGCCTTCTGCGTGCCCCAGCCGGTCTCCCACAGGTACGAGTCGCCCTTGCCGACCGCCAGCGAGGTGCCGCCGACCGCCGTCACCCACGCCGAGTTGGCCGGGGTGTCGACCTGCTTGGTACCGGTGTTGGCGACCTCGTCGCCGTTGTCGCCGGAGGAGAAGTAGAAGCCGATGCCCTCGACCGCGCCGAACTGGAAGACCTGGTCGTAGGCGGCCGCGAGGTCCGGCGTCTGGTTGGCCTCGATGTCGCCCCAGGAGTTGGAGACGATGTCGGCCAGGTGGTTGTCGACGACCTTGCTGAGCGAGTCGAGCAGGTCGTCGTCGAAGCAGGAGGCGGCGCCCACGTACGTCACCTGCGCGGCGGGCGCGACCGCGTGCACGGCCTCGACGTCGAGGGTCTCCTCGCCGTACCAGCCGGCCGCCCCGCACTCCTTGGTCTTCGTGTACTTCCCGGGCAGCACCTGGCGCAGCTGGCCCGTGGTCCAGGCCGCGTCGCCGTTCTTCTTCGCGTAGGTGGCCGCGTCGAAGGCGATGGTCGGGGAGGCGTACGCGTCGGTGATGGCGATGCGCACCCCCTTGCCGGTGCGCTTGCCGGCGCCGTACGCGGCGCGCAGCTGCTTGCCGGTGTAGCCCTTGACGGCGTACGGGATCTTCGTGCCGTACGCGTCCGGCAGCGTGCTCGCCACGTTGGAGCCGTGGTACGTCGAGAACGGCCCGGCATTGCGGAACACCGTCTCCGGCGGCGGGAGCTGGTCCTTGTGGCTCGCCCGGTGCGGCGCGTTGTCCAGGCCGGTGACGGTCAGGACGGCACCCTTGAGCTCGTCCGGCACCGACGCGGTCGTCGCGGGTGCGCGGTAGGTGCGGCCGCCCTTGGTGTAGTTGTGCAGCTGGGTGCCGAACGCCTTCTCCGCGGCGGCCACGTCACCGCTGACCGCGACGTAGTGCTGCGTGACACCCGTGACCTTCATGCCGGCGGACTTCAACCAGCTCTTGACAGCGGCCACTTGGGCCTTCGTGGCACCGAAGCGGGACTGTGCCTGCCGCGCGGTCAGGTACTTGCCGTGCGACGCCGAGCTCGGGTCGGACACGGCCTTCGCGTACGCGGCGAGGCCGGCCGCGTCCCGGCCCGCGAGGTAGACCCGCGCGTTCACCTGGCCGTTGTCCGATGCCGCGCCCTTGTCCGCCTTGGTCGTGGCCCAAGTGGGCTTGGTGCCGGCGAGCGAGTCCCGGTCCTGGTGGTCCGAGGCGTGCGCGGCGGGTATGCCGAGCGCCAGCGCGCCGGCGAGCAGGGGCAGTGTCGCTGCCAGGCTCAGTCCGGCACGCGGGGTGGCGCGTTTGGATCTCATGAAACCCCCTGTGCGGTTTTTCGTCGCGAGTGGATCACTCGACTGTCGTCACTCTCGCGATGAACCGTTCATGTCAGGGGAATGCGAGGGCCAAGAAGCTCCCAATTAACCTAATGACAAGGCCATTTGTCAGAGCCCGTCACGGACTCTCATGGCCGCGGCTTCGCGCCCCGCTCCGCCAGCATGTCCTTCATCAGGTCGATCTCCGACTGCTGCCCCTCGACCATGCCCTGCGCGAGCCTCTTCTCCACGCCGACCGAGCACTTGTCGACACAGCCCTCGGCCATGTGGATGCCGCCCTTGTGATGGGCCGTCATCAACTGGAGGTAAAAGACTTCCGCCTGCCTGCCGTTGAGGGTCCCGAGCTTCTTCATCTCCGCGTTGGTCGCCATGCCCGGCATCAGCGCGCCGTCCTCGCCGGAGGCCATGTCACCCATGCCCATCCAGGTCATCGGCGCGTCCGCGGACACCTTCGGCAGCTCCCACAGATCCAGCCAGCCCAACAGCATGCCGCGCTGGTTGGCCTGCGTCTGGGCGATGTCGTACGCCAGCCGCCGCACCTCCTCGTCCTTGGTGCGGTCGCGCACGATGTACGACATCTCCACGGCCTGCTGGTGGTGCACCGCCATGTCCCGCGCGAACCCGGCGTCCGCGGAGTCGGCGGCCGGCGTCTGCGCACCGCCCCCGTCCTCGGCGACCGAGTAGGTGATCGCGCCGGCCGCGACCAGCACGGCCGCCGCGGTCCCGGCAATCCAGCCGATGTGCTGCCTCACTCCGACAGACCACCCGTGCACGCCGCGCCCGGCTCAGGGGTCTGCTTGCCCTGGACGTACGTCTCGAAGAACTTGCCGACGTTCGGGTCGCTCGCGCTCGTCACCGTGCGCTGGTGCCCCCACGCGCTGAGCATGATCGGCGCCTTCTGCTTCTCGTCCGGGCTCATCAGCGTGTACGGCGTCTTCTTGACCTTCTCCGCCAGCGCCGCGACGTCGGCCTTGGAGGCCTTGCTGGTGTACGTCACCCACACCGCGCCGTGCTCCAGCGAGTGCACGGCGTTCTCGCCTGCGAGCTCCTTGGTGTAGACGTCGCCGTTGCAGTTCATCCAGGCCCGGTTGTGGTTGCCGCCGACCGGGGGTTCCATCAGGTACTTCACGCTCGTCTCGACGTGCGTGCGGGCCAGCGTCCCCTTCCAGGTCTGCACGCCGTCCTTGCCGGTGACGAACTTCCCGGTGGTCTTGTCGCTGTCGGCCTTCGCCTTGTCACTCTTGTCGGACTGCGACCGGACGAGCACCACACCGCCGACGACCAGACCGGCGACGACCACCACGCTGGCCGCGATGGTGAGGATCCGGCTGCGGCGCTCACGGGCCTGCTCGGCACGCCGCATCTCCTCTATTCGCGCTTTGCGCGCCGCGCTGCCCTTGTTCTTGGCGGAGCCCATGGGATGTGCCCTTCTGGGGGGTGGGACGGTCGGGTCCGCTGATCGTAATGGGGGAGGTGTGACCTCCAGTAGAGCGGCCGATATTTTGAACCGCGAATGCGCATTATCTACGCTGCGGGGTATGCGGCTGTTGCGCTCGACCGACCTGGCACTGCGCCTCCTCATGCGGCTCGCCGTGCTGGGGGACGCCACGCCGACGACCCGCGAGGTCGCCGCGGACATGGAGGTGCCGTACACACACGCCGCCAAGGTCGTCGCCGAGCTCCAGCACATGGGCCTGGTCGACGCACGTCGGGGGCGCGGCGGCGGGCTCTCGCTCAGCGGCAAGGGCCGTACCGCGTCGGTCGGCGCGATCGTGCGCGCCTTCGAGGGAGACGGCGACGTCGTCGAGTGCGAGGGCGACAACCCCTGCCCGCTCCACTCCGGGTGCCGGCTGCGCGGTGCGCTGCGGCGGGCCCAGGAGGCCTTCTTCGCCTCGCTGGACCCGCTGACGGTGGCCGATGTGACCGCCGACCCCACCGGCCCGCTGCTGCTCCAGATCGGCCGCGCACCCTGAGGCGCGCCCGGCCTCAGCCCTCCTGGGCCAGCCAGAGGTCCGGCCCGAACACCTCGTAGTGGATGTCGGCCGGCGCCACCCCCTTCCCGATCAGCTGCGCCCGCACCGCCCGCATGAACGGCAGCGGCCCGCACAGGTACGCGCGCGTGCCCTTCGGTACGGCGATGTCGGTGAGGTCGACCAGGCCGGTGCGGTGGGTGGTGTCGAAGGCGGGGGCCTCGGCTGCGCGGCCGGTGTGCCGCTCGTACCAGAAGTGGACCGACGCCCCCGGCAGCTTCCCGGCGTACCCCTCGTGGTCGGCGCGCAGGGCGTGCTCGGCGGGGGAGCCGTCGCCGTGCACGACGAGCACCGGGCCCTGGTGCCCGGCGTCCGCGAGCTGACCGAGCATGGCGACCATCGGGGTCACACCGATGCCGGCCGAGGCGAGCAGCAGCGGCGCGTCGGTCTCGAACCCGGCCCCGGTCCCGGTCTCCCCGAGCACGAGATCGCCGTACGGTGCCGACAGGTGCAGCCGGTCGCCGACGTGCACGCGCGCGTGGAGGTGGTTGGAGACCTCGCCGTCGGGTGAGGCGCCGTCGTGCACACGCTTCACGCTGAACTGGCGTATCGGTGATCCGGGCGCGGCGGAGAGGCTGTACTGGCGGATCTGCCGGGCCCCGTCGGCCAGCTCGACCTGCACGGACACGTACTGTCCGGCCCGGAAGTCCGGCGCCGGGCGACCGTCGGCCGGGCGCAGCCGGAAGGTGGCCACGTCGGCGGTCTCCGCGACGCGCTCGACGACCTCCCACTCCCGGAATCCGGCCCCGCCGTGCTCGTCGTACAGCCGCCTCTCGATCGCGATCAGGGCGTTCGCCATCAGCCAGTACACCTCGTCCCAGGCGGCCGCGACCTCGGGTGTGACGGCCTCGCCGATCACCTCGGCGATGGCGGCGAAGAGGTGCTCGTGGACGAGCGCGTACTGCTCCGCCGTGACGCCCAGGGAGGCGTGCTTGTGGGCGATACGGGCCAGCATCGCGTCCGGCCGCTCGTCGGGGCGGTCGACGAGGTACGTCGCGAACGCGGCGATCGACCCCGCCAGCGCCTGCCGCTGGGTGCCGGCCGCCTGGTTGCCGCGGTTGAACAGGTCGCGCAGCAGCTCGGGGCGGGCGGCGAACATCCCGGCGTAGAAGCGCTCGGTGATCTCACCGATGGCCCCGCCGACGACGGGAAGGGTGGCACGCACGGTGGCGGTGGACTGCTCGGACAGCATCGGGTCTCCTCAGGCTCGATCGGGCCGATCCGGTGCCATCATTAAAACTTGCATCCAAGATGCAAATTAAAGCGGGGTGGGTCCTGAGGGGCCGGGCATTACGGATGTCGGTGCGAGCAGGCAAGATGGGCGTTAGAGCAGTACACCGGCACCGCTCAGGGACACCGGCCGTAGGCCGGGAGTTCCGCCCGGGGTCGCTTCGGCGATCAAGGTGCGCAACGCGCCTGAAACGGTGTTGTGGTGTGATGCTCAGGTGCCCGACCGCCTCCCGCGGTACTCGGAGACAGGCGGCCTGACCAGCAAGGATGGGGAAGCGGAAGATGGACAAGCAGCAGGAGTTCGTGCTCCGGACCTTGGAGGAGCGCGACATCCGGTTCGTACGGCTGTGGTTCACGGACGTTCTGGGCTTCCTCAAGTCCGTGGCCGTGGCCCCTGCCGAGCTGGAGCAGGCCTTCGACGAGGGCATCGGCTTCGACGGCTCGGCGATCGAGGGCTTCGCCCGTGTATACGAGTCCGACATGATCGCCAAGCCGGACCCGTCGACCTTCCAGATCCTGCCCTGGCGCGCCGAGGCCCCCGGCACGGCCCGGATGTTCTGCGACATCCTCATGCCGGACGGCTCACCGTCCTTCGCGGACCCGAGGTATGTGCTGAAGCGCGCCCTGGCCCGCGCCTCCGACCTCGGCTTCACCTTCTACACCCACCCCGAGATCGAGTTCTTCCTGCTGAAGGACAAGCCGGTCGACGGCTCGGTGCCGACCCCCGCCGACAACTCCGGCTACTTCGACCACACCCCGCAGAACATCGGCATGGACTTCCGCCGCCAGGCGATCACCATGCTGGAGTCGATGGGCATCTCGGTCGAGTTCTCCCACCACGAGGGCGCCCCCGGCCAGCAGGAGATCGACCTGCGCTACGCCGACGCGCTGTCCACGGCGGACAACGTCATGACGTTCCGCCTGGTCATGAAGCAGGTGGCGCTGGAGCAGGGGGTGCAGGCGACCTTCATGCCGAAGCCGTTCTCCGAGCACCCCGGCTCGGGCATGCACACGCACCTGTCCCTCTTCGAGGGCGACCGGAACGCGTTCTACGAGTCCGGCTCCGAGTACCAGCTCTCCAAGGTCGGCCGCTCCTTCATCGCCGGCCTGCTGAAGCACGCGGCGGAGATCTCGGCCGTCACCAACCAGTGGGTGAACTCCTACAAGCGCATCTGGGGCGGTTCCGAGCGCACCGCCGGCGCCGGCGGCGAGGCCCCGTCCTACATCTGCTGGGGCCACAACAACCGCTCCGCCCTGGTCCGCGTCCCGATGTACAAGCCCGGCAAGACGGGCTCGGCGCGGGTCGAGGTCCGGTCACTGGACTCCGGAGCGAACCCGTACCTGGCGTACGCGCTGCTGCTGGCCGCCGGCCTCAAGGGCATCGAGGAGGGCTACGAGCTGCCGCCCGGCGCCGAGGACGACGTCTGGGCCCTCTCCGACGCCGAGCGCCGCGCGATGGGCATCGAGCCGTTGCCGCAGAACCTGGGCGAGGCGCTGACGCTGATGGAGCGCAGCGATCTTGTCGCCGAGACGCTCGGTGAGCATGTCTTCGACTTCTTCCTGCG
>NZ_JAQMYP010000113.1 GCF_028369295.1 Streptomyces sp. HD | reverse complement strand
TCACCCGCAGCATCATCCACATACGACGCCAACCGGCCCGCCTGACCGGCAAGCCCGTCCCCACCACGACCCGACACCACCCACGGCACCACACCACCAGCCGCAAACACCAGCCCAGCGGCACCGTCAGGCTCCGGCTCGGACTCGATCGGCGGCTCCTCCAGCACCACATGCGCATTGGTGCCGCTCACCCCGAACGAGGACACACCCGCCCGGCGCGGACGCCCCTCGACCTCCGGCCACTGCACGGCCTCCGTCAGCAGCGACACCGCCCCCGCCGACCAGTCGACATGCGGAGTCGGCTCATCGACGTGCAGCGTCTGCGGAAGGACACCGTGTTGCAGCGCCAGCACCATCTTCATCACGCCGCCGACACCGGACGCGGCCTGCGTGTGACCGATGTTGGACTTCAACGAGCCCAACCACAAAGGCCGTTCGGGATCCCTGCCCTGCCCGTAGGTCGCCAGCAGCGCCTGCGCCTCGATCGGGTCACCGAGGGTCGTCCCGGTGCCGTGTGCTTCCACCGCGTCCACGTCGGCGGCGGACAGTCCGGCCTTGGTGAGGGCCGCCCGGATGACCTGCTGCTGCGCGGGACCGCTGGGGGCGCTGAGGCCGTTGCTCGCACCGTCCTGGTTGAGGGCGGTGGAGCGGATCACCGCCAGTACGGGGTGGCCGTTGCGCCGGGCGTCGGAGAGCCGTTCCAGGAGCAGCATGCCCGCGCCCTCGGCGAGGCCCATGCCGTCGGCGGCCTTGGCGAACGCCTTGGAGCGGCCGTCCTTGGCGACGCCCCGGGTGCGGGCGAAGCCGATGAAGCCGATGGGCTCGACCATCACGGCGACGCCGCCCGCGAGGGCCATGGAGCACTCGCCGGAGCGCAGTGCCTGGACGGCCATGTGCAGTGCGACCAGGGACGAGGAGCAGGCCGTGTCGATGGTCACCGCGCTGCCCTTGAGGCCGAGGGTGTAGGCGATACGGCCGGACAGGACGCTGGTGGCGCTGCCGGTGACGATGTGGCCCTCGACGCCCTCGGGCAGGTTGTCGAGGCCGCCGAAGCCCTGGTTGGCGGCGCCGACGAACACGCCGACAGGGGTGCCACGCAGCGCGTCCGGGACGAGGCCGGCCTGTTCCAGCGCTTCCCAGGAGGTCTCCAGCAGCAGTCGCTGCTGCGGGTCCATGGCGACGGCCTCGCGCGGCGAGATGCCGAAGAAGCCGGCGTCGAAGTCGCCCGCGTCGTGCACGAAGCCGCCTTCGCGGGCGTAGCAGGTGCCCTCACGGTCCGGGTCGGGGTCGTAGAGGGCGTCGAGGTCCCAGGCACGGTCGTCGGGGAAGGCGTCGATGACGTCGCGGCCCTCGGCGAGGATCTGCCACAGCTCTTCGGGGCTGTTGGCACCGCCGGGGTAGCGGCAGCTCATGGAGACGATGACGATCGGGTCGTCGTCCGCGGCGGGCCCGCCGGCCGGAGTCACGGCTGTGACCGGAACGGGAAGGGCGGCGGAGTCGCCGACCAGTTCCTCGCGGACGTGGCGGGCCAGGGCGATGACCGTGGGCCGGTCGAAGATCACGGTGACGGGCAGGCGCAGTCCGGTAGCGGCGTTGAGCCGGTTGCGCAGCTCGACGGAGGTCAGCGAGTCGAAGCCCAACTCCCGGAAAGCTCGCCCGACTTCGACGCTGTTCGGGCTGCTGTGTCCGAGTACTCCGGCGACCTGGGCACGTACCAGGTCCAGTACGGTCCGGTCCTGTTCGTCTGCGGTCATGCCCCGCAGCCGGGAGACCAGACCGGTGCTCGCCGCGTCCGGTGTGTGCCGACGGTGGCGGTCCTCCTCGGCGCGCAGCAGCTCGGCGACTTCCGGCACTTCGGTGAGCAGGGGGCGGGGGCGGGCCGCGGTGAAGACGGGGACGAATCGTTCCCAGTCGATGTCGGCCACGGCGATGAAGCACTCGTCGCGGTCGAGGACCTGCTGCATGGCCGTGACCGCGAGGGCCGGGTCCATGAACGGGATGCCGCGCCAGCGCAGTTGCTCCTGGACGATGTCGAGGGCCATGCCGCCGCCCTCGTCGCTCCAGATGCCCCAGGCGATCGACGTACCGGCCAGGCCGCGGGCCCGCCGGTGCTCGGCGACGGCGTCGGCGTAGGCGTTGGCCGCCGCGTAGGCGCCGTGGTCGCCGCTGCCCCAGACACCGGCGACGGAGGAGAAGACGACAAAGGCGTCGAGCCGGTCGTCACAGAAGAGCGCGTCGAGGTTGGCGACGCCCGACAGCTTGGCCTCGGCTCCGTCGGCGAATTCCTGGAGCGTCGTGGTGGCCAGCGGGATGAGGATGCCGACGCCCGCGGTGTGCACGACGGTGCGGATCGGCGGCCCGTCGGCCTCGACCTGCTCGACGAGCGCGGCCAGCGCGTCCCGGTCGGCGATGTCGCAGGAGGCGATGGTGACGCGGGCGCCCAGCTCGCGCAGCTCGGCCTCCAGTTCGGCCGCGCCGGGTGCGTCCGCACCGCGGCGGCTGACCAGGACCAGGTGCTCGGTTCCGTTGCGGGCGAGCCAGCGGGCCGTGTGGCCGCCGAGACCACCGGTGCCGCCGGTGATCAGTGCGGTGCCGCGCGAGGTCCAGGCGCGCTGTCCGCCGCCCATGGCCCCGCCGGGGGTACGGGCGAGACGGCGGATCAGGGTGCCGGTCCGGCGGATGGCGATCTGGTCCTCGGCGCGGTCGTCGGCGAGGATCCCGCACAACCGGGAGGCGGTGCGCTCGTCGGGCGCCTGAGGAAGGTCGACGAGGCCGCCCCAGAACTCGGGGTGCTCCAGCGCCGCGACCCGGCCCATGCCCCAGGTGCCGTTCTGCACGGGGTTGCGCAGCGGGTCGCTGTCGCCGGTCGTGACGGCTCCGCTGGTGGCCAGCCACAGCGGGGCTCGTACGCCGGTGTCACCGCACGCCTGGACCAGCGCCAGCCCGGCCACCAGGCCGGCCGCGAGTCCCGGCTGCTCGGGGTGCGGGTGCTCGTCGAGCGCGAGGAAGGAGAGCACACCGCTGAACTGGCCGGCGTCGACGCCGCTGTGCCGGGCCGCTTCGGTCAGCAGGGCGGCCAGCCGCTCCCGGTCGGTGTCGGAGGAGTCGACGAACAGGGGCACGGTCTGCGCGCCGTGCGTGGCGAGCCCGTCCAGGCAGACGCTGATGAGTTCCGTGCCCGCCTGGCTCGCCGGGACGACGACCAGCCACGTGCCGTCGAGGGTGACGGCGGTGGGATCGGCCGTCGGCCGCCAAGCGATGCGGTAGCGCCAGGAGTCGATGGTGGACGCGGCACGGCGGCCCCGGCGCCAGGCCGACAGCACGGGCAGCGCCTGGGCCAGCGCCTCCTGCCCAGTGTCCTCGACGACGTCGAGCGTGCCGGTCAGTGCCTGGAGATCCTGCCCCTCCACGGCCGCCCAGAACTCGGCGTCCACCGGGTCCTCTGCACCTCCGGTCGCCGCGGCGAGCTGCGGAGCGTCGGGCTCGAACCAGTACGGGCGGTGCTGGAAGGCATAGGTGGGGAGGGAGAGCGTGCGGGCGTCGTGTCCGGCCAGGACCGTGGTCCAGTCGACCGGGATGCCGCGCACCCACGCCTCGGCCAGCGAGGTCAGGAAACGGGGGGCATCGCCCTTGTTGCGGCGCAGGCTGCCCACCACCACCGCGTCCGGGGCGGCCTCCTGCACCGCCATACCCAGCACCGGGTGCGAGCTGACCTCCACGAACGCGGAGTATCCCTGCTCGACCAGACCCTGCACGGCGTCCGCGAACCGCACCCGCTGACGCAGATTGCGATACCAGTACCCGCCGTCCAGACCGGCGGTGTCGATGAGTTCGGCCTCGGTCGTGGAGAAGAACGGCACCTCACCCGAACGCGGGACCACCGGTGCGAGGACCTCGGCCAGCTCGGCCTCGATGGCCTCCACGTGCCTCGTGTGGGAGGCGTAGTCCACCGGGATACGACGCGCCCGGATCTCCCCCGCCTCGCAGTGCGCCATCAGCTCATCCAGCGCATCCGCATCCCCGGCCACCACCACCGAACCCGGACCGTTGACCGCAGCAATGTCGATGCGGCCCGCCCAAGCCGTCAGCAACTCCTCAACATCCGCGAGCGGCAGCGGGACGGACACCATGCCACCGCGGCCGGCGATGGCCCGGATCGCCTTGGACCGCAGCGCCACCACCCGCGCCCCGTCCTCCAACGACAGACCACCCGCCACCACCGCGGCAGCAATCTCCCCCTGCGAATGCCCCACCACCACCGACGGCTGAACCCCGCAAGCACGCCACAGCGCCGCCAGCGACACCATCACCGCCCACGACACCGGCTGCACCACATCCACACCGGCCAGGTCACTACCGCCCCGCACGACCTCGCCCAGCGACCACTCCACATGAGGAGCAAGAGCGGCCTCACACGCCTCCATCGACGCCGCGAACACCGGCGACGCATCCCACAACTGACGCCCCATACCGGCCCACTGCGCCCCCTGACCCGGAAACACGAAGACGGGACCGTCGGGAACCACGTCGAAGCTCCCGGTCACCGCTCCGGAAGCCGCGTTCCCGGAGGCCAACGCGCCGAGGGCGTCGACGAGTTCACCCTGCTCGGCGCCCAGCACCACGGCACGGTTCTCGAACGCCGCCCGAGTGGCGGCCAGCGACCAGGCCACGTCCACCGGCCGTACGTCCTCACCGGCCGACTCCACGAATGACGCCAACCGTCCCGCCTGACCGGCAAGCCCGTCCCCGCCACGACCCGACACCACCCACGGCACCACGCCAACCTCGGCGAACACCGGTGCAGCGGTGTCGTCGGTGGAGCGCGGTTCCTCCGTCTCGGGGTCGAGCTCAGGGGCCTGCTCGAGGATCACATGGGCGTTGGTGCCGCTGCCGCCGAAGGAGGACACGCCCACGCGGCGCGGACGGCCGGTTTCGGGCCACTCCTGGTTCTCCGTGAGGAGCTCGACCGCGCCGGAGGACCAGTCGACGTGCGGCGTCGGCTCGTCCAGGTGCAGCAGTCTCGGCAGGACTCCGTGACGCATGGCGGACACCATTTTGATGACGCTTGCGACACCCGAACTGGCCTGGAGATGCCCGATGTTGGCCTTCAGCGACCCCACCCGCAGGGGCTCTTCGCGGTCCTGGCCGTAGGCGGCGATCACGGCCTGTGCCTCGATCGGGTCGCCGAGGGTGGTCCCGGTGCCGTGCGCCTCGACCACGTCCACGAGGTCCGCCGTCAGACGGGCGTTGGCCAGCGCGGCACGGATGACACGTTCCTGCGAAGGCCCGTTGGGCGCGGTCAGACCATTGCTCGCACCGTCCTGGTTGATCGCCGAACCGCGCACCACCGCCAGCACGGGGTGACCGTTGCGCCGCGCGTCCGACAACCGCTCCAGCAGCAACACACCCACACCCTCACCCCAGCCGGTGCCGTCCGCACCCGCCGCGAACGGCTTGCACCGACCGTCCGGCGCAAGCCCCCGCTGCCTGCTGAACTCCACGAAGTTCCGGGGCGTGGCCATGACCGTGGCGCCGGCGGCGAGGGCGAGGCCGCACTCGTCCTGGCGCAGGGCCTGGACGGCGAGGTGCAGCGCCACCAGCGACGAGGAGCACATGGTGTCGACGGTGACGGCGGGGCCCTCGAAGCCAAGGGTGTAGGCGATCCGGCCGGACAGCACCGCACCGGAGCCGCCCGTCAGCATGTGTCCCTCGACGCGGTCCCGGGCCCGAGCGGCCGCGGCGCCGTAGCCCTGGTCGCTGCTGCCGACGAAGACGCCCGCCTTCTCGCCACGCAGGGTGCCCGGCTCGATTCCGGCCCGCTCCAGGGCCTCCCAGGAGGTCTCCAGCAGCAGTCGCTGCTGCGGGTCCATCATCGTC
Source organism: Streptomyces sp. HD (assembly GCF_028369295.1). Lineage (GTDB taxonomy): Bacteria > Actinomycetota > Actinomycetes > Streptomycetales > Streptomycetaceae > Streptomyces. Next base: position 2,960 of record NZ_JAQMYP010000113.1, on the reverse strand, counting down.
GCCTCGCGCGGCGAGATGCCGAAGAAGGCGGGGTCGAACTCAGCCGCGTCGTACAGGAACGAGCCGGAGCGGGTGTAGCTCGTGCCCTGGTGCTCCGGGTCGGGGTGGTACAGCCCATCGAGGTCCCAGCCGCGGTCGGCGGGCAGTTCGGAGACGGTGTCGACGCCCGCCGTGAGCAACTCCCAGAAGTCCTCGGGCGTGTGGGCGTTGCCGGGGAAGCGGCAGCTCATCGAGACGATGGCGATGGGCTCCTGCTGGCGGGCCTCGACGTCCTGAAGGCGACGGCGGGTCTGCCGCAAGTCGGTGGTAACCAGCTTGAGGTAGTCGCGGAGCTTGTCCTCGTTGGCCATGAACGTCATCAGTCCCTAGAGCAGGCCCGAAGGCTTGGAGTCACCCGTACGGCGTTGGCAACGGGCAGGTCGGACAGGGTTGGTGGTGCGGTGCGGATGGCGATGGTGCGAAGGGGATCGGAGGGGAACGGAGGAGGCCGGACGGGCCGGTTGTTGGGGGGGGGAGCCGGCCCGTCCGGCGGTCTGGCGGGCTAGTTGAGACCGAGTTCCTTGTCGATCAGGTCGAACATCTCGTCGTCGGAGACGGTCCCGAGAAGTTCGTCGTCGGCGTCGCCGCCGCCCTCAGGTTTCTCGACCGGGCTGTCGGACAACCGCCACAGCAGCGCTTGCAACCGGGTGGTGATCCTGGCGCGGGAGACGTCGTCGGAGGGGTCGAGCGCGACGACGGCCGCTTCCAGCTCGTCGAGTGACGCGAGTTCCCCTCCACCGGCCGGTTCCGCGTCCGGGACCAGTTCGGACAGCAGCCGTTCACCGAGGGCCGCCGGGGTGGGATGGTCGAAGACCAGGGTGGCGGGCAGGCTCAGTCCGGTGACTTCCTTCAGCCGGTTACGCAACTCCACCGCGGTCAGGGAGTCGAAACCGAGGTCGCGGAAGGCGTGGTCGGGGCCGATGGCACCGGTCCCGTCATGGCCGAGGACCGCCGCGACCTGCGTACGGACGAGCTGGAGCACGGTCCGTGTCTGCTCGGCCCGGCCGGCGCCGGTCAGTTGGCCTGCGAAAGACTGCGCCCGACCGGGCACCGGCCCGGCATCGGCGCCGTCCCCGGACGCACCGGCGCGGGCCTGCTCCGCGTGGAGGAGGCGGACCTCCGGAATCTCGTCGAAGAGACGACGGCGGCGGGCAGCCGAATACGTCGCCGCGAACCGGTCCCAGATGACGTCGGCCACGACCAGGAACGTCTCGTCATGCGCGAGGGCCTGCTGTACGGCGCCCACGGCCACCTCGGGATCCATGGTGGGCACGCCGTAGCGACGCAGCCGGTCGCCCTCGGCCTCGTGGACCATGCCGCCGCCGGCCCAGGCACCCCAGGCGATGGAGGTGGCCACCCGGCCGCGGCTGCGGCGCCACTCGGCGAACGCGTCGAGGTAGGCGTTGGCGGCCGCGTATCCGGAGTGGCCGCCGTCGCCCCAGACGCCCGCGCCCGACGAGAACAGGACGAAGGCCTCCAGCGGACGGTCGGCGAGCAGCGCGTCGAGATGGACGGCACCCGCGATCTTCGCGCCCGCCACGTCATGCAGGTCGGCGAGGTCCGTGTCCCCGATCGCGACGGCCGGCGGCTCGATGCCCGCCGCGTGCACCACGGCGTTGACCGGTGCGTCCTCCGGCACCTCCGACAGCAGTGCGGCCAGGGCATCCCGGTCGGTGATGTCGCACGCGGCGACGGTGACGCGGGCGCCGAGAGCGGTCAGTTCCGCCTCCAGTTCGGCCGCACCGGGCGCGTCCGGGCCTCGGCGGCCGACCAGCAGCAGATGCTCGGCACCGGTCGCGGCCAGCCGCCGGGCGAGATGCGCGCCGAGGGCCCCGGTGCCGCCGGTGATGAGCGTCGTACCCGGGAAACCGGCTGTACGGGGCTCGCCCGCCTCGGCGTCGACCGGCCGGCGGACCATGCGGCGTACGTACAGTCCGTCCCCGCGTACGGCGAACTGGTCCTCGTCCTCGTCGCCCGCCAGGCCCGCGAAGAACCGGTCCCAGGTGCGCGGGTCGAGCTCCGCGGCCGAGTCGCCCGGTGCGGGGTGATCGGCGGGTGCGGGGAGGTCGATGAGACCGCCCCACCGCTGGGGGTCGTCGAGTCCGTAGACCCGTCCCAGACCCCAGACTGCCGCCTGCTCCGGCACCGGGCCGGCGGCGGGCTGCGCGGCGGGGCCGGGCACGGTGACCGCTCCCTGGGTGACCGTCCACAGCGGTGCCTCCGCCTCCGCGTCCGTGAGCGCCTGCATGAGCAGAAGGGTCGCCGTGACGACCCCGGGAACGACGGAGGTCGGAGACTCGTCGGCAGAGCGCGGGGTGGCGGGGGCGAGCGGCAGCAGGTTGAGTACGCCGCCCGTGAGCGGGTTCCCTTCGAAGGCTTCACGGAGGCGGTCCGCGAGTGCCGTCCGATCCTCCCGCGTCACGTCGAGGACGAGCGTGACGACGTCTTCGACCTCCTTGCGCCCGCGCAGCCGCTCGACCAACTCCTGGGCGGTTCCCTCAACGGTGCCGTCGGCACCGGGCACCACGACCAGCCAGTGCGACGGCAACAGGCCCGGCCCGGCCACCGAAGCACCGGCCGGCTGCCATGTCACGGTGTAACGCCAGGAGTCCAGCACGGCGCTCTCCCGCTTGCGCCGACGCCACTCGGCCAGCACGGGCAGCACCGGCTCCACCGTGGCCAATGCCCCGCGCCGCTCGGGCGCCAGATCGAGCGTATCGCCGAGGGCCTCCAGGTCCTCGCGCTCGACCGCCTCCCAGAAGCGGGCGTCCACGTCGTCGGCCGAGGGGCCTGCGGATGCGCCGTGGGGGGCGGGCTCGGGGAGGTCGAGCCAGTAGCGGCGGTGCTGGAAGGCGTAGGTGGGGAGGGAGAGCGTGCGGGCGTCGTGTCCGGCCAGGACCGTGGTCCAGTCGACCGGGATG
>NZ_JAQMYP010000112.1 GCF_028369295.1 Streptomyces sp. HD | reverse complement strand
GCGGACGCGGTGCGGGTCGCCCGCGCCATCGAGGAGGCGCGTGGCGCCACCGGAGACTCACCCGGCCCGCAGACCGCACCCGAGCGCGACGGCGCACACGGCGCTGAGGGAGCCCGGTGAGCGCCCCCCACACCGACGTGGAGCAGGTGGAAGCCGCCAACACCGCCTTCTACGAGGCCATGGAACGCGGCGACTTCGAGGAGCTCTCCGCGCTCTGGCTCACCCCGACCGACCTGGGCGTCGACGAGACCTACCACGACCCGGCCGACGTCGGCGTGATCTCCTGCGTGCACCCCGGCTGGCCGGTGCTCACCGGACGCGGCGAGGTCCTCAGGTCGTACGCCCTCATCATGGCGAACACCGACTACATTCAGTTCTTCCTCACCGATGTGCACGTCTCCGTCACCGGCGACACCGCTCTGGTGACCTGCACCGAGAACATCCTCAGCGGTGGCCCCGCCCCCGAGGGCGGCGACGAGCTCGGCCCGCTGGTGGGCCAGCTGGTCGTCGCCACAAACGTGTTCCGCCGTACCCCCGCCGGCTGGAAGATCTGGTCCCACCACGCCTCACCCGTACTGGCCGAAAACGACGAGGAAGAGAGCGACGGCACCCCCTCCTGAGTGGGTAGGCGCCCCCTGGGGACGACCACAGGGACGGACCGCGGAACGGCGGGGACGTACCCCGCAGGAACCACCGGGCCGGACCCGCGAAACCACCGGGACCGACCGCAGGAACCGCCGGGAGACCACGGGACGACGCCCGCGGGCCGCCCGCGAGCCACCCGCACGAGGGCCGCGGGACCCCGCCGGGACCAAGAAGTGGTTGGAATCACGCCTCCCCGGGTAGGGGCGGCTACCAACCCATGAGCCACCGGGTTCCCCAGGGGAAACACTCGGTGAATCCTCTTGGCCCCGGACCGGACCCACACCCCCGTGGCCCGGCCCTGTCAGTGCCCGCAGGTAGATTCGTTCGAGGCCGGTGTGCCGCCCGCACGCGGCAGCGACCGGCCGTCACCGACGATTGCAGGAGTGATTCGCGTGGATCGTGTCGCGCTGCGCGGCCTGAAGGCCCGCGGGCACCACGGGGTGTTCCCCAAGGAACGCGAGGAGGGCCAGACCTTCATCGTGGACCTCGTCCTGGGCCTGGACACTCGGCCTGCCGCCGCCGACGACGACCTGGCGAAGACCGTGCACTACGGCATCGTGGCGGAGGAGGTCGTGGCCGTCGTCGAGGGCGAACCGGTCAACCTCATCGAGACGCTCGCCGAACGCATCGCCCAGGCCTGTCTGAAGCACGAAGGGGTCCAGGAGGTCGAGGTCACCGTCCACAAACCGGACGCGCCGATCACGGTCCCCTTCGACGACGTGACCGTCACCATCACCCGGAGCCGAGTATGACTGCACCCTTCATCAAGGGCCCCAGCGACCCGACCGTACAGCCGGTACCCGCCTCCGTCGTCGAGCAGGTCGACGCCGCCGACACCACCCTCAGCAACCCGAAACGGGCCGTGATCTCCCTCGGCGCCAACCTGGGCAACCGCCTGGAGACCCTCCAGGGCGCCGTCGACGCCCTGGAGGACACCCCCGGCGTCCGCATCAAGGCGGTCTCCCCGGTGTACGAGACGGAGCCGTGGGGCGTCGAGCCGGGCACCCAGCCCTCCTACTTCAACGCGATCGTGGTCCTCAAGACCACGCTCCCCCCGTCCTCCCTGCTGGAGCGGGCCCACGCGGTCGAGGAGGCCTTCCACCGGGTCCGGGGCGAGCGCTGGGGCGCCCGCACCCTCGACGTCGACATCGTCGCCTACGCCGACGTCGTCTCCGACGACCCGATCCTCACCCTGCCCCACCCCCGCGCCCACGAACGCGCCTTCGTCCTCGCCCCCTGGCACGACGTCGACCCCCAGGCACAGCTCCCGGGCCGCGGCCCGGTGGCCGACCTCCTGGCCGGCATCACCCTCGAAGGCATCGCGGCCCGCGCGGACCTGGAACTCCAGCTGCCCGAATAGTCGTTAAGGTCAAGACGACACCGTCCATGGGGACCCGGGGGAGCTGAAGGAACACCGTGAGAGAGCTGCGCATCAGGATGCTGGCAGGCGTGTTCATCGTCGCCGGCATCCTGTCCTGGGCGGGCGCCCGCCTCTGGAACTCCGTCGGGACCCTGCCCAGCGTCCCCCTGGCCGCCCCCATCGTCCTCGCCCTGATCGCCGTGGTCCTCCTGTCCACGGCGATCTCGATCCGCGCCCGCCTCAAGGCCCAGCGCGAACGCCGCCCCGAGGCCAAGGGCGTCGACCCCCTGATGGCCGCCCGCGCGGTCGTCTTCGGTCACGCCAGCGCCCTGGTCGCCGCCCTCGTCGCCGGCATGTACGGCGGCACCGGCGTCTTCCTCCTGGAATACCTCGACATCCCCGCCCGCCGCGACCAGGCCATCTACGCCGGCTTCGCAGTCCTGGCCGGCGTCGGCGTCATAGTGGCGGCGATCTTCCTGGAGCGCGTGTGCAAGCTCCCGGAGGACGACGAACACGACGGGGCGGGGACAGCGCCGACGGTGTAGCGCGGGATCAGCGCCTCGGGCGTCAGCGGGCCATGATGAGGCTCATCGCCTCGTTACGGGTCGCCGCGTCCCGCAGCTGACCGCGCACCGCCGACGTTATGGTCATCGCGCCGGGCTTGCGGATGCCGCGCATCGACATGCACATGTGCTCGCACTCCACGACGACGATCACGCCGCGCGGCTCCAGAATCTCCATGAGCGAGTCGGCGATCTGGGTAGTGAGTCGTTCCTGCACCTGCGGACGCCGTGCGTAGACGTCCACCAGCCTGGCCAGCTTGGACAGCCCGGTGATCTTGCCGGAGGTGGCCGGAATGTATCCGACGTGAGCGACGCCCCGGAAGGGGACCAGATGATGCTCACAGGTGCTGTACACCTCGATGTCCTTCACGAGCACCATCTCGTCGTGCCCGATGTCGAACGTGGTCGTCAGCACTTGCTCGGGCTCCTGCCACAGCCCCGCGAAGATCTCCTTGTATGCCCGCGCCACCCGCGCAGGCGTCTCCCTGAGCCCCTCACGGTCCGGGTCCTCGCCGACCGCGATCAGCAATTCGCGTACGGCGTTCTCGGCGCGCTTCTCGTCGAACTCACCGATGCGGCCCTCGCCGTCAAGCGTCACGGGGTCGGTCATGTGGTGCCTCGTTCCTTCGCGGGTGGCGCGTATGGGTCACGCGTCTGAACTGCCGGCATACGAAAATGCCGCGCCCCCCAGGCTAAAACCAGGGGGGCGCGGCATCCATTCCGGGCCCGGTGAGGCACCGGGGTGGGGCGTCAGCTCTCGGGACGCTCCTCGGGGGCCGACTCGGTCGCCGGGGCGGGCTCCGTCACCGTCGACTTGGCGGTGCTGATCGCCGGGGTCGCGCCGTTGGCACCGTTCGTCAGTGCAAGCTCCTTGGGAGAGAGCACCGGCGGACGGGTGGACGGCGTACGGCGGGAGGAACCGGTCCAGGCGGGCCGGGGCGGGCGCTTGACGATGGGGGCGAAGATCTCGGCGATCTCCTCCTTGCCCAGCGTCTCCCGCTCCAGCAGTGCGAGCACCAGATTGTCGAGGACGTCGCGGTTCTCGACCAGGATCTCCCAGGCCTCGTTGTGCGCGGTCTCGATCAGCTTCTTGACTTCCTCGTCCACCAGCGCGGCGACCTCTTCCGAGTAGTCGCGCTGGTGAGCCATCTCACGTCCGAGGAACGGCTCGGTGTTGTCGCCGCCGAACTTGATGGCGCCGAGACGCTCGGTCATGCCGTACTGCGTGACCATCGCGCGGGCCGTGGCCGTGGCCTTCTCGATGTCGTTCGCGGCGCCCGTGGTCGGGTCGTGGAAGACGAGCTCCTCGGCCGCACGGCCGCCCAGCATGTAGGCCAGCTGGTCCAGCATCTCGTTGCGGGTGGTGGAGTACTTGTCCTCCTCCGGCAGGACCATGGTGTAGCCGAGAGCGCGGCCACGGGACAGGATCGTGATCTTGTGGACCGGGTCGGAGTTGGGGGAGGCCGCCGCGACCAGGGCGTGTCCGCCCTCGTGGTACGCGGTGATCTTCTTTTCCTTGTCCGACATGATCCGGGTCCGCTTCTGCGGGCCCGCCACGACGCGGTCGATGGCCTCGTCCAGCATCTGGTTGTCGATGAGCTTCCTGTCCGAGCGGGCGGTCAGCAGCGCCGCCTCGTTCAGGACGTTCGACAGGTCCGCGCCCGTGAAGCCCGGCGTGCGGCGGGCGACCGCCGACAGGTCGACGTCGGGGGCGACCGGCTTGCCCTTCTGGTGGACCTTGAGGATCTCCAGACGGCCCTGCATGTCCGGGCGGTCGACCGCGATCTGGCGGTCGAAGCGGCCGGGGCGCAGGAGGGCCGGGTCGAGGATGTCGGGCCGGTTCGTCGCGGCGATGAGGATCACGCCGCCCTTGACGTCGAAGCCGTCCATCTCGACGAGCAGCTGGTTCAGGGTCTGCTCGCGCTCGTCGTGACCGCCGCCGAGGCCGGCGCCGCGGTGGCGGCCGACCGCGTCGATCTCGTCGACGAAGACGATGGCCGGGGCGTTCGCCTTGGCCTGCTCGAACAGGTCACGGACTCGGGAGGCGCCGACGCCGACGAACATCTCGACGAAGTCGGAACCGGAGATCGAGTAGAAGGGGACGCCCGCCTCGCCGGCGACGGCGCGCGCGAGGAGCGTCTTACCGGTACCGGGAGGCCCGTAGAGCAGTACGCCCTTGGGGATCTTGGCGCCGACGGCCTGGAACTTGGCCGGCTCCTGGAGGAACTCCTTGATCTCGTGGAGCTCCTCGACGGCCTCGTCCGAGCCGGCGACGTCCGAGAACGTCGTCTTCGGGGTGTCCTTGGTGATGAGCTTCGCCTTGGACTTCCCGAAGTTCATGACCCGGGAGCCGCCGCCCTGCATCTGATTCATCAGGAACAGGAAGACGACCACGATGAGGACGAAGGGCAGCAGGGAGAGCAGGATGCCGACGAACGGGTTCTGCTTGGACGGCGAGACCGTGTAGCCGTCGGGGATCTGCTTCTGCTGGAACTTGTTCTGCAGCGTGTTGGCGATGTCCACGCCCTGGTCGCCGATGTAGGACGCCTGGATCTTGGTCGCGCCCTCGACCTTTTCGCCGTCCTTGAGCTGGGCCTTGACGGTCTGTTCGTCGCCGGTGGTCAGCTTGACCGACTCGACCTTGTTCTCATTGATCGCCTGAATGACCTGGCCGGTGTCAACCGTCTTGTAGCCGCCGGACGAGCCGACGACCTGCATCAACACGACCACGGCAAGGACGGCCAGCACGATCCACATGACCGGCCCACGGAAGTATCGCTTCACGTCCATCCATACGGAGCGGTGTCGCCCCGTCCCTCCTGCCATAGTGAGTTTGATAAGACAGTTCTTCTGACGGTACCCCAGCTTCGACGCCCGTAGCCGCACGGGCGGGCCCGCAAGCCCGTCTGCATGCTCCAACGCCGCGAGGCCCGCCGGGGTTCCCGATCTTCGTACGGTGCTTGGGCCCTTCGGGTCCGCTTTCCCGGACCGTCGGACTCAGCCGCCGTAGACGTGAGGCGCGAGCGTACCGACGAACGGGAGGTTGCGGTACTTCTCGGCGTAGTCGAGGCCGTAGCCGACGACGAACTCGTTGGGGATGTCGAAGCCGACCCACTCCACGTCGATGGCGACCTTGGCGGCGTCCGGCTTGCGCAGCAGGGTGCACACCTTGAGCGTCTCCGGTTCGCGGGAGCCGAGGTTGGACAGCAGCCAGGACAGGGTCAGGCCGGAGTCGATGATGTCCTCGACGATCAGGACGTGCTTGCCCTTGATGTCGGTGTCGAGGTCCTTGAGGATCCGCACGACACCGGAGGACTGGGTGCCGGCGCCGTACGACGACACTGCCATCCAGTCCATGGTGACGGGGGTGGACACCGCCCGGGCGAGATCGGCCATGACCATCACCGCGCCCTTGAGGACGCCGACGATCAGCAGGTCCTTGCCCTCGTACTCCGCGTCGATCTTCGCGGCCAGCTCGGCGAGCTTGGCGTCGATCTCTTCCTTGGTGATGAGTACCTGCTTGAGGTCGGCACCCATGTCTTTCGCGTCCACCCGCATCACTTTCGGTCGTCCCACCGGCTCTTCCCGGCCGCTCTCACGACCCGCTTGAGGGGCCGGTGGGAGGGTCCGGTTTCAGCCTTGCCGAATCACCAGTCTGCCACCCTGGCGCTGGGCCACGACTTTGCCGGGGAGATTGATGGCTCCCTGGCCGCGCCAGCCGGTGATCAGGCGGTCGACTTCCTCGATGTGGCGGGCGAACAGCGCCCCGGCGGGTGCCCCGGCCTCGATGGCGGCACGGCGCAGGATCCGGCGGCGTACGGCGGGCGGCAGCGCGTACAGCTTCGCGCACTCCAGGAGGCCGGCGGAGTCGCGTACGGCTGTCTCGGCCTGGCTGGCCCAGGCGTCGAGGGCGTCGGCGTCGTCGCGGGAGAGCTGGGCCGTACGGGCGAGGGCCTCCACGACGCCCTTGCCGAGGGCCTTCTCCAGGGCGGGCAGGCCCTCCTGGCGCAGCCGCGACCGGGTGTACGCGGGGTCGGAGTTGTGCGGGTCGTCCCAGACCGGCAGGGACTGGACCATGCAGGCCTTGCGGGCGGTCTGCCGGTCGAGCTGGAGGAAGGGACGCCGGTAGCGGCCGTCGGCCCCCGAGACCGCGGCCATTCCGGACAGGGAGCGGATGCCCGAGCCGCGGGCGAGGCCGAGCAGGACGGTCTCGGCCTGGTCGTCGCGGGTGTGGCCGAGCAGCACGGCGAGGGCGCCGTGGCGCAGGGCCGCGGCGTCGAGGGCGGCGTAGCGGGCGTCGCGGGCGGCTGCCTCGGGGCCGCCTTCGCGGCCCACGGTCACGGCGATGGACTCGACCGGGTCGAGGCCGAGTTCGCGCATGCGCAGGACGACTTCCTCGGCGCGCAGGTCGGAGCCGGGCTGGAGACCGTGGTCGACGGTGACGGCGCCGGCGCGGATGCCGAGTTTGGGGGCTTCGAAGGCGAGTGCGGAGGCGAGGGCCATGGAGTCGGCGCCGCCGGAGCACGCCACGAGCACGAGCGGGGAGGGGGGTCGCTCGTGCGGGGTGGTGCGCGGGGGCTCCTGCGGGGTCGCGCGGGGGAGCTCGTACGACGGCTCGTGTGCCGTGCGGTGGCCGACCGCGGCGCGTGCGGGGTGGTACGCGGCGGTGGCGAACGTGGTGGCCGCGGACGTCACTGAGGGCGCCATCGGCTGTGCCAGGTGCGGCGCCTCGTAGGAGGTCGCGCGCCGGCTGCCGGGCGCTGGTGCGTCGGTGGTGCGGCTGTGTTCGGTGAGGATGTCGTGGAGGACGCGGCGGACCGCCAGGCGTATCGCCGCGACCGCAGGATGGGGACCCATGTCCGGTTCCCTTCATGAAGTTGTCGGGGGGTGAGTCCGAGTCGGTCACTCAGAGTGTGTAGATGGTGACAGAACCGGGCCGTTCCCCGAGCATTGCACGCCTACCCATGGCTCACGGTCCCTCGGACGGGTGATTGCAGGGGCGTTCGACTGCCGTCGGCCGGATTCGGTTCACGACCTTCGTATGAGATGCACGACTCGGCGCGTGATTCACGACTCTGCCTTGCGATGCACCCGCGCGACCCAGTCCGCCGGTTTGGCGATCTCGGCCTTGGTGGGGAGGGTGTTCGGGGACGTCCACACGCGGTTGAAGCCGTCCATGCCGACCTGGTCGACGACGGCCCGCACGAAGCGTTCGCCGTCGCGGTACTGCCTGAGTTTGGCGTCCAGACCGAGCAGTTTGCGCAGGGCCATGTCCAGCCTTGAGGCGCCCTTGGCGCGCCGCTGCTGGAACTTCTCGCGGATCTCGGCGACGGACGGCACGACGGCCGGACCGACGCCGTCCATCACGAAGTCGGCGTGGCCCTCCAGGAGTGACATCACTGCGGTGAGGCGGCCGAGGATCTCCCGTTGGGCGGGGGTCTGCACGAGTTCGACGAAGGAGCGTCCGCCGTCGTCCTCCTCGGCCTCGGGCCGGCTGCCGGCCAGCGACTGCGCGGCCTCGCGGATGCGTTCCAGGACGGTCATGGGGTCGACGTCGGTCTCTCCCAAGAAAGACTGGATTTCGCCCTCCAGGTGGTCCCGCAGCCAGGGCACCGCGCTGAACTGGGTGCGGTGGGTCTCCTCGTGCAGGCACACCCACAGGCGGAAGTCGTGGGGGTGTACGTCGAGTTCGCGCTCCACGTGGACGATGTTCGGGGCGACGAGGAGGAGGCGGCCGCCGCTCGGTGAGTCAGGGGGGCCGCCGGCCGGGAGTTCGCGGGTGGCGGGGGCGAAGGTCTCGTACTGGCCGAGAACGCGGGAGGCCAGGAAGGACAGCAGCATTCCGAGTTCGACGCCGGTGACCTTGCCGCCGACGGCGCCCAGGACCGCGCCGCCGGTGCTGCCGCCGCGGCGCTCCTGCATCTTTTCGAGCAGGGGCTTGAGGATCTGGCGGAACCCGGCGACGTTCGCGCGGACCCAGCCGGGGCGGTCCACGACGAGGACGGGGGTGTCGTGGGTGTCCTCCGTGCCCATACGAGTGAAGCCCCGGACGTGTTCCTCCGAGGCTTTGGCGTGTCGGCGCAGCTCGGCGACGACGGCCCTGGCCTCGTCGCGGCTCACCTCGGGGCCCGGCCGTACGAGCCGGGTCGCGGTCGCCACCGCGAGATTCCAGTCGACCATCTCGGCACCACCGATGCTCGTCATGTGTCAACCGTACGTGAGCGTTCCCACTTGGGGCAGGCCGTGGGGGTTTGCCGGGGCGGCGGCCGGCTGTGG
>NZ_JAQMYP010000111.1 GCF_028369295.1 Streptomyces sp. HD | reverse complement strand
TGCGGATGGAGCCGATGCTGGCGGAGTTCGCCGGAGTACTGGGTTCGGTGGAGTTCCGTGCGCCGCGGATCGCGGTGGTGTCCAACCTGACGGGCCGGATCGCGGGTGAGGAGCTGACGACCCCGGAGTACTGGGTGCGGCATGTCCGTGAGGCGGTCCGGTTCGCCGACGGCGTCACGGCTGTGCTGGGCCGGGGTGTGGACAAGTTCCTGGAGCTGGGGCCGGGCGGCACGCTGACCGCGATGGCCGAGGAGACCCTCGACCACAGCGGCATCCGCGCTGTCTGCGTGCCCGTCCTGCGGGCTGAACACCCGGAGCAGGCCTCGCTGTTGAGGGCGCTGGGGAGTGTATGGGCGGAGGGTGCCACCGTCGACTGGTCGGCGTCGTTCGCCGGTACCGGTGCACGCCGGGTCGAGCTGCCCACCTACGCCTTCCAGCACAAGCGTTACTGGCTCGACTCGTTCGCGACCGGTGGCGGCGATCCCGCGAACCTCGGACTCACGGCCACCGGTCATCCGCTGCTCGGTGCCGGTGTGAGGCTGCCCGATTCGGACGGCTTCCTGTTCACCGGCAGGCTCTCCCTGGCCACGCAGCCCTGGATCGCCGATCACGCGCTGCTGGGTACCGCGCTGCTGCCCGGTACCGCGTTCGCGGAGCTGGCACTGCGCGCAGGCAGCGAGGCAGGGTGCGAGGTGATCGAGGAACTCACCCTGGAGGCGCCTTTGGTGCTGGGCGAGCAAGGCGGCCGCGCGGTCCAGGTGACAGTCGGCGGGCTCGACGAGACCGGCCGGCGCACCATCGTGCTGTACTCGCGGCCCGACGACGCGGGCGACGACGAGCCATGGCTGAGGCACGCCACCGGAGTACTGGCCGAGCACGGGGGAGTGGATCCTGCCCAGGAGCCGGCCGGGGCGTGGCCGCCCGACGGCGCCACGGAGATCGCGGTCGACGGCTTCTACCGGGACATGGCCGAGGCCGGCTTCACCTACGGGCCGGTCTTCCAGGGGCTGCGGGCCTTGTGGGGCAAGGACGGCGAACTGTTCGCCGAGGTCCGGCTCCCGGACGAGGCCGGCGACACGGACAGCGGGTTCGGTGTGCACCCGGCGCTGCTGGACGCGGCCCTGCAACCCCTCGCCCTCGGTGTCCTCGGCGGTACGGCCGACCGTGAGCCGATCAAGGGTGGCATGCCCTTCGCCTGGACGGGAGTACGGCTGCACGCCACCCACGCCACGGTTGCCCGGGTCCACCTGGCCCCGACGGGACACAACGAAGTGGTCGTCACCGTGACCGACGACTCCGGGCTCCCGGTCGCCACGGTCGACTCGCTGGCCATGCGCGCCCCCGCACTGGAGCAGTTCACCGCCTCCGCACCGCGGCAGGACACACTGTTCGACGTGACGTGGACCCCTGTGCCCGTCGAACCCAAGGCCGTCTCCGGGGAATGGGCGATGCTCGGCTTCGACCCGCTGGAGATCCGCCCGCGCCTGGTCGAGGCCGGACTCACCGGTACGCCGTACCTGGACCCGCAGTCCCTGATCGACACCGTCCAGTCGGGCAAGCCCGCCCCGCCCGTAGTGGTGATGTCCTGCTTCGGCGGCGACCGGGACGGCATCGTCACGGCCACCCATGACGCCGGCCGACGGGTACTGGAGGTGCTCCAGCAGTGGCTCGCCGACGCCCGCCTCAGGGCTTCCCGGCTGGTGCTGCTGACCAGGGGCGCGGTGGCAGCCGTCGCCACGGACCGGATCGAGGACATGGCCGCCTCGGCCGTATGGGGCCTGGTACGGGCAGCACAGTCTGAGCACCCGGGCGGGATCGTCATCGTCGACCTCGACGACGACCCCGCGTCGTACCGGGCACTGCCCGCGGCGCTCGACACCGGTGAGCCGCAACTCGCCCTGCGCGTGGGCGCCGTGAGCGCACCCCGGCTGGCCCGGCACACCCGTGCGCCGGAGGTCTCCCCGGGCTTCGGTCCGGACGGCACCGTGCTGGTCACCGGTGGTACCGGAGCGCTCGGTTCGGTGGTCGCCCGTCATCTCGTGGCCGCACATGGAGTCCGGCACCTGGTGCTGGCCAGCCGCCGCGGGGAGGACGCCCCGGGAGCCGACGCCTTGCTGGCCGAGCTGACCGGACTCGGTGCCGAGGTCCGCATCGCGGCCTGCGACGTCGCGGACCGTGACGCGCTGGCCGCGCTACTGCGGGACGTTCCGGCGGAACAGCCGCTGACCGGCGTCGTGCACACCGCGGGCGTACTGGCGAACGGGACCGTCGAAATGCTCACCCCGGACCAGCTCGACACGGTCCTGCGGGCCAAGGCCGACGCGGCCTGGCATCTGCACGAGCTGACGGCAGAGGCGCCGGTGCGGGAATTCGTTCTCTTCTCCTCGGTCGCCGGCCTGTTGGGCAGCCAGGGACAGGCCAACTACGCCGCGGCCAACGCCTTCCTGGACGCCCTCGCCGTGCACCGGCGGGCAGCGGGACTGGCCGGTACCGCACTGGCCTGGGGCTGGTGGGAGCAGCCCAGTGGCATGGCCGCCGGCCTCGGCCGGGCCGAGCGCGCCAGGCTTGCCCACGGCGGCAGCCTCACCCCGTTCACCACAGAGTCCGGCATGGACGCCTTCGATCAGGCCCTGTCGGCCGGCACCGAGGCCCTGCTCGTACCGATGCGGATGAACACCAAGGCCGCGCCCGCCTCGACCGGGCAGCAGGTACCGCCGCTACTGCGCGGGCTGGTCCGGGCCCCGCAGCGACGGGCCACCCGATCGGACGCGAGGGCCACCTCACAGCTGCACGAGCGGTTGGCCGGCGCGACCGGCGCGGAACGACTGGCCGTGCTCACCGAGTTGATCCGCGGTGAGGTCGCACAGGTGCTCGGGCACAGTGGCGCGGAGGCAATCGAGGAGGGCAGCGGCTTCGTGGAGCTGGGCTTCGACTCGCTCACCTCCGTCGAACTGCGCAACCGGCTCAGCGAACGCACGGGGCTGCGCCTGGCGTCCACTGTCGTCTTCGACCACCCCACACCGGTCGCCCTCGCCGCCGAACTCGGCGACCAGCTGGCCGGCACGGCCGTCGCCGTGCAGGCCCCGCAACAGGCCGAGGACACCGCTGGCCCTGCCGGCGCCGGGGAAACCGGGGACATCGCGGTGATCAACGGGGTGGAAGCCCTCTACCGGCGCTCCATCGAGCTGGGCCGGCTCGACCTCGGGCACAGCGTGCTGAAGAACTCGGTCGATCTGCGGGTGAGCTTCTCCGCTCCGGACGAGATCCGGAACGGACCGACGCTCGTCAGGCTCGCCGAGGGAGGGCAGCATCCGAAGATCATCGGGTTCCCGTCGCAGTCGGTGTGGGCGAGCAACCAGGAACTGGTCGGCATGGCCGTACCGTTGCGCGGCGTACGCGACATGTGGTCCCTGATGCTCCCCGGCTTCGTCACCGGCCAGCCGGTCGCCGCCGATGTGGACGCGGCGGCCGAGTACGCCGTACGACTCATCGAGGAACTGGTCGAGGACGAGCCGTTCGTCGTGGCCGGGCGCTCCTCCGGCGGACGAATCGCGCATGAGGTCGCCGCCAGGCTGGAGGCACGCGGCCGAGCCCCCAAGGGGCTGGTGCTGATCGACAGCTACATGGCCGGCTACGACGCCACCTCCTACATCGTGCCGGTGATGGAGTCCAAGGCCCTGGAGCTGGAGAAGGAATTCGGCCAGATGACCGGGACCCGGCTCACGGCGATGGCCGCCTACTTCGCCATGTTCGAGCACTGGCAGCCCGAAGAGACCTCGATCCCGACGCTGCTGGTGCGGGCTTCGGAGTGCTACGGCATCGAGCCGGGGCAGGAGCAGCCGCCGGCCGAGCAATGGCAGGCTGCCTGGCCACTGCCCCATGACGCGATTGATGTGCCCGGCAACCACTACACCATGCTGGAAGGCAGCGGGGATGTCACCGCGGACGCGGTGCACCGGTGGCTGTTGGAGCGTGACGCGTAGGACTGCCGGCGTCGACGGGCCGTGCTCCCGCACCGGGAGCACGGCCCGTCGCGTGTGCGGGAGAGCACGGCGCCGACTGCGTCGGGTCGGGCAGAAGACGAACGGCAGCGGGCCCAGCAGGTGTCAACCTGCTGGGCCCGCTGCCGTGCTGTGCGCCGAGCGCCGTGTCACCAGGTGATGGGCAGGCTCTCCAGTCCGCGGATGATCGAAGCCGGCTTGAGCCGCAGCTCCGACTCGGGCACCGCCAGCCGCACCTCGGGCATGCGGTCCAGGATCGCGCGGAACGCCTCCTGGAGCTCGATACGGGCGAGCTGCGCGCCGAGGCAGTAGTGGATGCCCGCGCCGAACGCCAGGTGCGGGTTCTGCTCGCGGGACAGGTTCAGCCGGTCGCCGTCCTCGAACACCTCGGGGTCACGGTTGGCCGTGGCGACCGCGGGCAGGACCACCACGCCGGCGGGCAGCACCTTGCCGTTGCTCAGTTCGACCTCCGCGGTGGTGAGCCGGGGGATGATGCCGCCGGTCGTGGTGAGCGGCACGAAGCGCAGCAGCTCGTCGACGGCCTGCGGAATCGCCTCGGGGTTCTTCCGCAGCTTGTCGAACTCCTCGGGATTGTGCAGCAGGGTCACCAGGAACATGCTGAGCTGGTTGGCGGTCGTCTCGTGGCCCGCGCTCAGGATGCCGATGCTCAGCGCGATGATCTCGCGCTCGGTGAGCGTGCTGTGCTCCTCGTCGCTGACCGCGATCAGCTCGCTGATCAGGTCGTCGGCGGGCTTCTCCCGCTTGATCGCGATGAGGTCACCGAAGTACTTCACCAGCGAGACCGTCGCCGCTTCCTTCTCCACGACCTGCTGCCAGTCGCCGAGCAGCGCGTTCGACCAGGCGTGGAACGTGTCCTGGTCGCCGGCCGGCACACCGAGGAGTTCGCAGATCACACGGACCGGCAGCGGAACGGAGAAGCTCTTCACCAGGTCCACCGGACGGGGCAGCGTCTCCAGCTCGTCGAGGAGTTCGGCCACCAGCTCCACGACCCGGGGCCGCAGCTGCTCCACCCGACGCGCGGTGAAGGCCTTGCTGACCAGCTTGCGCAGGCGGGTGTGCTCCGGCGCGTCCATGCCGACGAGCGACTCGTTCATCAGCTTGCCGGACTCGGTCTCCGACATGGCGGCGGCCGCGGCGGCCATGACCTTGCTGCTGAACCGGGAGTCCACGAGCACCTTGCGGACATCGGCGTGCTTGGTCACCATCCAGCCGGTGATGCCGTCCGGGAACTTCACCTCCACCACGGACTCGCCGTCCCGGATCTCGGCCAGCTCCGGGGGCATCTCGACGACCGACGGCGGGTCGGGAAACGGGAACGCTATGGGTTCAGAAGGCGCTTCGGCCATGGATTGCTCTCCAGATTCGTAAGGTTCTTCAAGCACAGAGGAACGACGGGAGGGGACAGGTCGGCCTTCCTCGCAGGCTATGCAGGGTCGGCCCCTACACCCGCCCCCTATGTCGCCCCACTTGCGCGACGTATTCGCGCCAACTGTCCGGTCACTGGTCAGTCGTGCTCCTGGCCATGGCGAGCAACGCCGCCACGTCCATGGACTTGATCTCCTCGCTGCGGTCGGCCGCCTCCGGCTTCGCCTCCTCGTCCCCCGTCAGCGCCAGCAGCGCGTCGAGGAGGCCGTGTTCCCGCAGCCGGTTCAGCGGAACGGACATGAGGACACGGCGTACGGCCGCCTCCTCCTCGTCCTCGGGCCTCCCGGCACCCCCGGCCCCGTCGGGGCACAGCCTGGTGACCAGCAGTGTCACCAGTTCCCCGAGGGTCGGATAGTCGAAGACCAGGCTGACGGGCAGTCGCAGACCGGTCGCCGCGTTGAGGCGGTTGCGCAGTTCCACGGCGGTCAGCGAGGTGAAGCCCAGGTCGCGGAACGGGCGGTCGTTCTCGACCTGGTCGGCGGAGGTGTGGCCCAGCACGGCGGCGATCCGGTCGCGGACGAGCGCCAGCAGGGTCTCCTGGCGTTCCACGGGCATCATGTCCGCCAGCCGGCGCCGCAGTTCGGTGCCCGCGTCCTGGCCCTCGGTCTGTGCCGACCGCCTGGCCGGGACCCGGAACAGACCGCGCAGCACCGGCGGCAGGGAACCGGCCGCGGCCTGCGCGCGCAGGGCTGCGCCGTTGAGGCGGGCCGGGAAGACGACGGGCTCGGCGCAGCGCCAGCCGAGGTCGAACAGGGCGAGGCCCTCGTCCGTGGGCAGCGCGGACACCCCGCGCATCGGTGTGCCCGCCGAGGCGGCCTCGGTGAGGCCGCCGCCCATGCCACGCTCGGTCGCCCAAAGCCCCCAGCCCAGCGAGGTGGCCGCACGTCCGTGCCGGCGGCGGTGCTGGGCGAGGGCGTCCAGGAAGGTGTTGGCGGCCGCGTAGTTGCCCTGACCGGTGCCACCGAGGGTGCCCGCGATCGAGGAGAACAGCACGAAGGCGGACAGGTCCAGGTCCGCGGTCAGCTCGTGCAGATGCACCGCGGCATCCACCTTGGCGCGGAACACCCGGTCGATCAGCTCCGGCCCCAGCGAGGCCAGCAGCGCGTTCTCGGCGGTGCCCGCGCAGTGCACCACCGCGCTCAGCGGATGGCCGGCGGGGATCCGGTCGAGTACCGCGGCGAGCGCCGCGCGGTCCGCCGCGTCGCACGCCACCAACGTCACCGTGGCGCCCAACTCCTCCAGTCGGCCGATCAGTTCACCGGCACCATCGGCGTCCGGACCCCGTCGGCTGAGCAGCAGGAGATGGCGTACGCCGTGTTGCTCCGCGAGCCGGGTGGCGACCAGGGCGCCGAGACCGCCGGTCGCCCCGGTCACCAGCACCGTGCCGGCCGGGTCGAGCGCGTCCAGCCCCGCACCGGGCACGGCGTCCGGAACCTCGGCGGCGGCCGGCAGCCGGTTCAGGCGGGGCACCAGCGCGACCCCGTCCCGCAGGGCGAGCTCCGCCTCCCCCGACGCGACCGCGGCCGGCACCGCCCGCCCGGACCCGGCGGTCCCGTCGATGTCCAGCAGCACGAACCGGCCGGGGTTCTCCGACTGGACCGAACGCATCAGTCCCCACAGCGGCGCGGAGCCCAGCCCGCTCACCCCGTCCCGCTCCGAGGTGCCCACGGCGTCGGTCGTGGCCACCACCAGCGGCACCGGGGCGAGCCGCTCGTCGAGATCCTCGGAGACCCAGGCGCGCGCGGCGTCCAGCACCGCTCCGGCACGTTCTCGGGTGACGTCCGCGAGCCCCGTACCGGCCGGATCGTCGTCGGGCAGGGCCAGGACGACGAAGGACGGCACCGGCCCACCCGCCGTGACCGACGCGGAGAGCGCCGCGAGATCCGGGTGGTGCACGGCACCACTGTCGGCGTCCGCCCATTCCGGAGCCGCGCCCACCACCGCCCACGGCGCCGCCTCGACCGCGGGCAGCGGCACCGGCGTCCACGTCATGGCCAGCAGCGAGGAGTGCGCGGCGGTCGGCCCGGCCTCCGGCGCGGTGAGATCGACCGGCCGCAGCAGCAGCGAACCGACGGTGACGACCGGGGCGCCGGTGCCGTCCACGGCGTGCAGGGACACCGCGTTCTCCCCTGCGGGCGACAGGGTCACCCGCAGGGTGGTGGCGCCGGTGGCGTGCAGGGACACGTCGTTCCAGGCGAACGGGCGCAACGGCCCGGTCCCGGCGTCCAGCAGCTCGCCCAGACCCACCGCGTGCAGGGCCGCGTCCAGCAGCGCGGGATGCAGCAGGTACTCACCCGCCGCCTCGTGCAGTTCCTGGGGGAGCCGGACCTCCGCGAACACCTCCCGGCCGCGTGACCAGGCTGCCCGCAGACCGTGGAAGGCGGGCCCGTAGGCGAACGGCCCGTCCGCCAAGTCCTCGTACAGATCACCGAGTTGGATCCGTTCGGCGTCGCGCGGCGGCCAGGCGGCCGGTGCCGCCTGAGGCACCGGACCGGCCGGGCACAGCACACCCGTCGCGTGCCGGGTCCATTCGGCCGCCGCGAACTCCTCTTCCGTACGGGCGAAGAACCCGATCTCGCGCCGCCCGGAGTCATCGGGGGCGCCCACCGTGAGCTGGAGATCCATGCTGCCGGCCGGCGGCAGCGTGAGCGGGGCCTGCATGGTCAGTTCTTCGACGTGCGGGCACTCGACGAGGTCGCCCGCGGCCACCGCCAGTTCCACGAACGCGGTCCCCGGCAACGGAACCGTCCCCATGACCCGGTGGTCGGCCAGCCAGGGCTGGTCACGCAGCGAGAGCCGGCCCGTCAGCACGAGCCCGTCGGACTCGGCGGGCTCCACTGCGGCGCCGAGCAGCGGGTGCCCGGGGGAGCGGAGTCCGGCGGCTGTCACGTCGCCGGACCCGGAGACGGGCAGCCGCAGCCAGTACCGCTGCCGCTGGAAGGCGTACGTCGGCAGGTCCACCCGACGCGCACCACTCTCGGCGTACAACACCGACCAGTCCACCGGCGCACCCGCCACATACGCCTCGGCCAGCGACGTCAGCAGCCGCCCGGTACCCGCGTCGTCCCGCCGTACGGAACCGGACACATGGGCCGAGACCCCCATACCGTCGATGATCTCCTGCACGGCCATCACCACCACCGGGTGGGGGCTGACCTCCAGCAGGTTCCGATGCCCCTCGTCCAGCGTGGCCCGCACGGCGGCCTCGAAGTTGACGGTCTCCCGCATGTTCCGCAGCCAGTACCCGGCGTCCAGTCCGGCGGTGTCGATCTGCTCGCCGGTCACGGTCGAGTAGAACGCCACCGACGACGACCGGGGCCGGATCTCCGCGAGCTCGGCCAGCAGGTCGTCGTTGAGGGCGTCGACCTGGGCGGAGTGGGAGGCGTAGTCCACCGCGATACGGCGGGCCCGCACGCCATCGCTGTCGCACTCGGCGAGCAGCTCGTCCAGCGCCTCCGGCTCACCGGACACCACCACCGAGGTC
>NZ_JAQMYP010000110.1 GCF_028369295.1 Streptomyces sp. HD | reverse complement strand
AAGGCCAAGGACCCGGGTAGTCACCTCGTGTGCGGCCTCGTCGGTGCCGTCGGTCGAGCGTTCGACCCGGATGAGCACATCGGCGGGAACCGTCTCGTCCGGTCCCGGCAGAGCGGTGCCGACGACCGCAGGCACCTGACCCGCGCCCGAACTGGTGGGGACCTTGGCCCAGTCGAGCTGGAAGAGGCCGTCCATGGGGCCGGCATCGGTGGCCGCGAGGTCGCCGGAGGTCTCCCGCAGCGTCAGTGACTCCACCGAGGCGACCGGACCGCCGGTCGGATCGGCCAGTTCCAACGCGACCGCGTCCGGACCCACCGGCACCATCCGCACCCGCAACGCACGCGCACCCGAGGCCCACAGCGAAACCCCGGCCCAGGAGAACGGCAACCGCGCCCGCCCGTCCCCGACCGCCGACGTGAACATCACGGCGTGCAACGCGGCGTCCACCAACGCCGGATGCGCACCGAACCGGTCCGCGACGCCCTCCTGCTCCTCCGACAGGCCGACCTCGGCGAACACCTCCTCGCCACGCCGCCACACACCGCGCAGCCCCTGGAACGCCGGACCGTACGACAACCCCAGCGCGGCGAAACGCTCGTATGCACCCTCGATCGGCTCCGCCACCGCGTCCCGCGGCGGCCACACACCGAAGTCGAAGCGGTCGGCGACCGGCACGTCCGCGGGCCCGGACAGCGCACCGGTCACATGGAGGGTCCACGGATCGGTGTCGAGGGCGTCCTCGGCACGGGAGTGGATCTCCAGTGGGCGTCGGCCGGCGTCGTCCGCCGCCCCCACCCGTACCTGGACCCGGACCCCTCCCCGTTCGGGCACCACCAGCGGCGCCGCGATCGTCAGGTCCTCCACCCGGTCGCAGTCGGCCTGCTCACCGGCCCGCAGCGCCAGCTCCAGGAAACCGGTCCCCGGGAACACGGCCGCGCCGGCGATCACGTGATCCCGCAACCACTCCTGGGTGGCCAACGACAGACGCCCCGTCAGCAGCAGCCCGTCAGCGCCGGCCAGTTCCACCGCGGCACCCAGCAGCGGATGCTCCGCCGACCCCAGGCCCACCGCACCCAGGTCCCCGAGCGTCGAGCCCGTGTCGCGGGACCAGAAGCGGCGTCGCTGGAAGGCGTACGTCGGCAGGTGGACCGGTTCCTGCTCGGGGCCGTCGGTCGGGTCCTGGGCGAACGCCGTCTCCCAGTGGACCGGAAGGCCGCTGACGTAGAGCTGGGCGAGAGCGGTGAGCTGGCTCTCCGGTTCGGGGCGGTCCTTGCGCAGTGCGGTGGCGAAGTGATGGGAGCCGTCGTCCAGGCAGGTCTGGGCCAGGGCCGTCAGCTGTCCGTCGGGGCCCAGCTCCAGCAGCCGTCCGGCCTTGCGTTCCGCCAGGGCCCGGACACCGTCGGCGAAGCGGACCGGCCGGCGGACGTGCCGCACCCAGTAGTCGGGGGAGGTCAGTTCGCCGGGTTCGGCCGGGCGGCCGGTGACGTTGGAGATCACCGCGATACGCGGGGCGCTGTAGGTGAGGGTCTCGGCGACGGCACGGAAGTCGTCGAGCATCGGTTCCATCAGCGGGGAGTGGAAGGCGTGGCTGACCCGCAAGGGCGTGGCCTTGCGGTCCTGGGCCCGGAAGTGGGCGGCCACCTGCTCGACGGCCGCGGCCGCACCGGA
Source organism: Streptomyces sp. HD (assembly GCF_028369295.1). Classification (GTDB taxonomy): domain Bacteria; phylum Actinomycetota; class Actinomycetes; order Streptomycetales; family Streptomycetaceae; genus Streptomyces. The sequence goes on along the minus strand of NZ_JAQMYP010000110.1, from coordinate 8,066 downwards.
AATCACCACCGACTGCGGCCCGTTGACCGCGGCGAGGCCCACCTCGGCGCCGAGCAGCGGCAGCACCTCCTCCTCGGTGGCCTGGAGCGCGACCATCGCACCGCCGGACGGGAGCGCCTGCATGAGCCGGCCGCGGGCCGCCACCAGGCGGCAGGCGTCGGCCAGGGACCACACTCCGGCCACGTGCGCGGCGGCGATCTCACCCACCGAATGGCCCATCAGGACGTCCGGGCGCACGCCCCAGGACTCCAGCAGCCGGAAGAGGGCGACTTCCAGGGCGAACAGGGCGGGCTGGGCGTACTCGGTCCGGTTCAGGCGGTCGGCGTCCTCGCCGAAGACGACCTCCCGCAGCGCGAACGGGAGTTCCGCGTCGACCGCGTCGAAGGCGGCCGCGAATACCGGGTACGTGTCGTACAACTGGCGGCCCATGCCGAGCCGTTGCGAGCCCTGGCCGGAGAACAGCACGGCCAGTCGGCCGCCGGGCCGGACGGAGCCTGTGACGGTGGTGGGGTGGGGTTCGTCGGCGGCGAGGGCGGTGAGGCCGGTGCGCAGGTCGTCGAGGGTGCGGCCGGTGACCACGGCGCGGTGTTCGAAGGTGGAGCGGGTCGTGGCGAGGGCGCGGCCGATGCGGGCCGGGTCCGGGTGGGGCTCGCCGCCCTCGGCGTTCCCGTCGAGGTGCTTGAGCAGACGTGCGGCCTGTGCGGTCAGTGCGGCGCGGCTGCGGGCGGAGAGCACCCAGGGCAGGGGGTGTTCGCCCGTCGGCTGCTGCGGGCCAGCCTGGGGGGCGGCGTTCGCGGGTGTCTCGTCCGTCTCGTTCGCCTGGTCCGTCGGGTCGGGCGAGCCGGGCGCGGGGGCCTCTTCGACGATCATGTGGGCGTTGGTGCCGCTGATTCCGAAGGAGGAGACAGCGGCGCGGCGGGGCCGGTCGTCGTCGCGGGCCCACGGCTGTTCGCTGGTGAGCAGGCGGAGGTCGGCGGAGGTCCAGTCGATGTGCCGGGACGGCTCGTCGGCGTGCAGGGTGCGGGGCAGCAGGCCGTGGCGCAGGGCCAGCACCAGCTTGATGATGCCGGCGACACCGGCGGCCGCCTGGGTGTGTCCGATGTTGGACTTCACCGAGCCGAGCCACAGGGGCCGGTCCTCGGGACGTGCGGCGCCGTAGGTGGCGGCCAGCGCCTCCGCCTCGATGGGGTCGCCGAGCGGGGTGCCGGTGCCGTGGGCCTCGATGGCGTCGATGTCCCCGGCGGTCAGGCCGGCGTCGGCCAGGGCCGCGCGGATGACACGTTCCTGGGCGGGGCCGTTGGGGGCGGTCAGGCCGTTGGAGGCGCCGTCCTGGTTGACGGCGCTGCCGCGGATCACGGCGAGTACGGGGTGGCCGTTGCGGCGGGCGTCGGAAAGGCGTTCCAGGAGGAGCATGCCGACGCCCTCGGCGGGTCCGAAGCCGCTCGCCGCGGCGGAGAACGCCTTGCACCGGCCGTCGGCGGCGAGGGCACGCTGGCGTCCGAAGTCGACGAACATCTCGGGTCCGGACATGACGGTCACGCCGCCGCTCAGGGCCAGGTCGCATTCGCCGGAGCGCAGGGATCGTACGGCGAGGTGCAGGGCCACCAGCGACGACGAACAGGCCGTGTCGACGGTGACCGCGGGCCCTTCGAGGCCGAAGGAGTAGGCGATGCGGCCGGAGGCGACGCTGGTGGTACTGCCGGTGAGCAGGTGGCCGCCGAGGTCGGCCTGTGAGTCGTGGGAGCGCGGCTGGTAGTCCTGGGCGATGGCGCCGACGAACACGCCGGTGCCCGATCCCCGCAGGGAGGCGGGGACGATGCCCGCTCGTTCCACGGTCTCCCAGGAGGTCTCCAGGAGCAGCCGCTGCTGCGGGTCCATGGCCTGGGCCTCGCGCGGCGAGATCTCGAAGAACTCGGCGTCGAACAGCGGCGCGTCGTGCAGGAAGCCGCCCTCGCGGACGTACGAGGTGCCGGGCCGGTCGGGGTCCGGGTCGTAGAGCGCCTCCAGGTCCCAGCCGCGGTCGGCCGGGAACGGGGTGACGGCGTCGGTGCCGGAGGCCAGGAGCCGCCACATGGCCTCGGGGGTGTCGGCCCCGTGGGGGAAACGGCAGCCCATCGCCACGATCGCGACGGGTTCCTGCTGCCGTTCCTCGAGGTCCTGCAGACGCTTGCGTGTCTGACGAAGGTCAGCCGTGACCAGTTTGAGGTAGTCCCGCAGCTTCTCTTCGTTGCTCGCCATTCGATGCCACTTCCTAGGAGGAGCCCCGAGGGGGTCCACAGACGTCGGGTCCTGAGCGGTCCGGGGTCGGTCGGGGTCAGGAAATGCCCAGCTCTTTGTTGATGAGGTCGAACATCTCGTCGTCCGTCGCGGATTCGAGTCCGGTGCCGGACGACGTCGTGCCGTCCACGCCGCCCGCCCACCGGGTCAGCAGTTCCCGGAGTCGGGCGGTCACCTTGTCGCTCAGTCCGGCGTCGGCCGTCGCGCCGTCGGCGGCACGGTCCACGTCGGCCATGGCGGATTCGAGCCGGTCGAGTTCCGCGAGCAGGACGTCCGCGGGTTGTGCCTGCTGCGGTGCGCACTGTTCGAGCAGGTGGCGGGCGAGGACCGCGGGTGTCGGGTAGCTGAAGACCAGCGTGGCCCGCAGGGTGAGCCCGGTGGCCGCACCGAGGCGGTTGCGCATCTCGACCGCGGTGAGCGAGTCGAAGCCCAGCGACTTGAACGGCCGGTCGGCGTCGACCGTTTCGGGGTCGGAGTGCCCGAGGACGGCCGCGGTGTGGGTGCGGACCAGGTCCAGAGCGGCCTGTTCCCGTTCCTCCGCGGACAGCGGACTCAGCTGCTCGGTGAAGGACGGCGTCGTACCGCTGCCGCCGCCCGGTGTCCCGGCGGTGGCACCGGGGCTGTCGGTGGCGGCCCGCCGGACCGGGATCCGGGCCAGCGCCTTCAGCAGGGCGGGCGGTTCGGCGCCGCGGCGTTCCAGTCCGGCCAGGTCGAGGCGGGTGGGCAGCAGCAGTGCCTGGTCGGCGGCGAGGGCCGTGTCGAACAGAGCCAGGCCCTCCTCGGCCGGCAGCGGGGCGAGGCCCATGCGGCCGATGCGCCGGAGGTCGGCGGCGCCGAGGGTGCCCGCCATGCCGTCGTCGGTGTCCCACAGGCCCCAGGCGAGGGAGAGTGCGGGCAGCCCCTGGGCCCTGCGGTGCTGGGCCAGGGTGTCGAGGAAGGCGTTGGCGGCGGCGTAGTTGGCCTGCCCCTGGCTGCCGAAGGTGGCGGCCACGGAGGAGAAGAGGACGAACGCGGACAGGTTCAGGTCGCGGGTCAGCTCGTGCAGGTTCCACGCGGCCTCGGCCTTGGGCCGCAGGACACGGTCGACACGGTCCGGCGTCATGGCGTCGAGAACGCCGTCGTCGAGGACGCCGGCCGCGTGGATGACGGCCGTGAGCGGACGCTCGGCGGGGATCTGGGCGAGCAGTCCGGCCAGGGCGCCCCGGTCGGCGATGTCGCACGCGGCGACGGTGACGGTGGCACCCAGCCCGGTCAGTTCCGCGGCGAGGTCGGCGGCGCCCGGGGCGCTTGAGCCGCTGCGGCTGGTCAGCAGCAGATGACGGACGCCGTGGCGGGTCACCAGGTGCCGGGCGAACAGTGCGCCGAGGGTACCGGTGCCGCCGGTGACCAGGACGGTGCCGTGGGTTCGGCCGGCCGCGGAGGATCCGGTGCCCGCGTCGTCGGCCGGGGTGCGGGCGAGGTCGATCGGCGCCTCGGGAACGGTGAGGACGATCTTGCCGGTGTGCCGGGCCTGGCTCAGGTGGCGGAACGCCTCCGGAGCGCGCCGTACGTCCCAGGTGGTGACCGGAAGCGGACGCAGCGCCCGCTGTTCGAACAGTGCGAGCACGTTCGTGAGCATCTCGGCGGTGTGGTCGGGGTCGACGTCCCTGAGGTCGAACGCCCGGTACACCACCCCGGGGTGCTGCGCGGCGACGGCCTGCGCGTCGCGCAGGTCGGTCTTGCCCATCTCGATGAAGCGGCCACCGCGCGGCAGCAGACGGAACGAGGCGTCGATCAGTTCCCGGGCGAGGGAGTTGAGGACGACGTCCATGCCGCGTCCCTCGGTCACGCGCAGGAACTTCTCCTCGAAGGCCGCATCGCGCGAGGACGCGATGTGGTCGTCGTCCAGGCCCATCGCCCGCAGGGTGTCCCACTTGGCGGGAGCGGCGGTGGCGAACACCTCGGCGCCCAGGTGCCGGGCGAGTTGTACGGCGGCCATGCCGACGCCGCCGGTGCCCGCGTGGACGAGGACGGACTCGCCGGGCCGCAGGTCGGCCAGGTCCACCAGGCCGTGGTAGGCGCTGAGGAAGACGATGGGCGCCGCGGCGGCCTCGGTGAAGGACCAGTCGTCGGGCTGCCGGGTCAGCAGCCGGTGATCGGTCACCGCGACCGGCCCGTACGCCCCGGAGAACAGTCCGAGCACCCGGTCGCCGACGGCGAGGCCGGTGACGCCCGGGCCGGTCTCCAGGACCACACCCGCGCCCTCGCGGCCGGGTACTTCGCGGTCGAGCATGCCCAGGCAGACCAGTACGTCACGGAAGTTGACGCCGGTGGCCCGTATCGCCACGCGTACCTCGCCGGGAGCGAGCGGTCCGCCGGCCTCGGGGCAGCCGACCAGGGCCAGGCTGTCGAGGGTGCCGGGCGTGGTGACGTCCAGCCGCCACAGGGGTTCACCGGGCGGCGGGAGCAGTGCGCCACCGGTGCCGGCCGGGGCCAGGCGCGGCACGTGGGCGACACCACCGCGCACGGCGAGTTGCGGCTCGCCGGTGGCCAGGGCGGGGGCCGGGTCGGTGGGGGTGACCTGGTCGGCGGACGTGGCCTGGTCGGCGGAGGTACGTGTGCCGGGCGCGAGGTCGAGCAGGACCAGGCGTCCGGGGTGTTCCGACTGCGCGGAGCGGACGAGCCCCCAGACGGAGGCGGCCACCGGGTCGATGAGCGCCCGCTCGTCGTCGGCGGGTACGGCGCCCCGTGTCACCAGCACCAGCCTGGCGGCACCGAAGCGCTCGTCGGCCAGCCAGTTCTGTATGAGGGAGAGGACGTGGTGCAACGCCACCCTGGTGGCTTCCACGGTTTGCGCAGCACCGGTTCCGTCAGCACTGCTTCCGTCCGTGTCCGGCAGCGCCGCCGGTCCCTCTGCCATGGACGGGCCAAAGGCGACAAGCACCGTACCCGGAAGTGGCGTTCCCGCGGCGACGGCGTCGGCCAGAGCCGTGAGATCGGTGTAGTGACCGGCCGGGGCTTCGGGAAGCCCCGCGATCCCGGACCCGACGACGGCCCAGCTCTGGGCCCGGTCGGGGAGGGAACCGGACGGTGCGGGCAGCGCTGTCCAGTCCACCCGGAACAGCGCGTCCCGCGCCCCGGCAGGGTCGCCGCCGGCAGGCGCCAGGGCGTCCCTGCTCACCTCGCGCAGAGTGAGCGCGTCGACATGGGCCACGGCACGGCCCTCGGCGTCGGCGATGGTGAGCGTGATGGTGTCCTCGTCCAGCGGCGACAGCCGCACCCGCACCGCGGACGCGCCCACCGCCGCCAGCGAGGCACCGCTCCACGAGAACGGCAACCGCACGCCGGCAGAGTCACCGAAGTCACCGGAGTCGTCGGGGCGACCCGCCGCCGTCCGCCCGGCGGCGAGCCAAGCATGCAGTGTCGCGTCCAGCAGAGCCGGGTGAAGGCCGTGACGCCCGGCCTCGCTGTGCTGGTCGACGGGCAGCCGAACCTCGGCGTAGACATCGTCGCCCCGCCGCCAGACGGCGCTCAGACCCTGGAAAACCGGGCCGTAGCCGTATCCCTCAGCCACGAGCCGCTCGTAGAAGCCGCTGAGCGAGACGGGGGCCGCGTCGGTGGGCGGCCAGTTCTCCAAGTCATGGGTCCCGCTGACGCGGTGCGCGTCCTCGGCGTTCTCCGCGTTCTCCGGGTTCTCGGCGTTCTCGGCGTCGAGGAGGCCGGTGGCATGGCGTGTCCAGCGCTCGGCCGCGGCCTCGGTGGGGTCGGCCTGCGAGTAGAGCGACACGGTACGCCGCCCCGATTCGTCCGGGCCGCCGACGGCGACCTGGACGCGTACGCCACCCCGCTCCGGCAGGACCAGCGGCGTCTCCAGCGTCAGGTCCGCGACACGTCCGCAGCCGACCCCGAGACCGGCCTGAAGCGCCAGTTCCAGGAAGCCGGTGGCCGGGAAGAGGACGGCACCCGCGACGACATGGTCCCGCAGCCAGGGATGGGTCTTGAGAGAGAGCCTGCCGGTGAAGAGGGCTCCCTCCCCTTCCGCCAGGGCGACTTCGGCGCCGAGCAGCGGATGCCCGGAAGGCGTGAGCCCGAGCCCGGCGGCGTCGCCCGCCGTGCCGCGCGGGGCGCCCGGCCAGAAGTGCTGCCGCTGGAAGGCGTACGTCGGCAGGTCGACGCGGCGGGCACGGGTGCCGGCGAACACCTGCGGCCAGCGCAGGTCGCTGCCGCGGGTGTAGAGAGCGGCCACGGCGTACAGCAGGGTCCCGGGCTCGTCGCGGTCCTTGCGCAGCGCCGGTACGAACAGTTCCCGCTCGGCGGGATCGGCACCGGCCTCGGCCCGGGCCAGCGCGGTGAGCGTGCCGTCGGGGCCCAACTCCAGCCAGTTGCCCACGCCTTCCGCGCGGACCCGACGGACGCCGTCGGCGAACCGCACGGCGTGACGGACGTGCCGCACCCAGTAGTCGGGTGTCATGAGGTCGGCGGCGTCGGCGCGGTCTCCGGTGAGCGCCGAGACCACGGTCATCCGCGGCGCCTCGTACGTGAGGCTCTCCGCGACGGTCCGGAACTCGGTGAGCATGGGCTCCATCAGCGGAGAGTGGAAGGCGTGGCTGACCCGCAGCCGGGTCGCCTTGCGGTCGAGACCCCGGAAGTGGGCGGCGATCTCGTCGACGGCCGCTTCGGTGCCGGCGACGACGGTTGCCTCCGCGCCGTTGACAGCGGCGATGCCGACCTCGGCCTCGCGGCCGGTCAGCAGGGGCAGGACCTCATCCTCGGACGCCTGGAGCGACACCATCGCCCCGCCGGCCGGGAGCGCCTGCATCAACCGGCCCCGCGCCGCCACCAGACGGCAGGCATCCGCCAGCGACCACACTCCGGCCACATGCGCGGCGGCGATCTCACCGATGGAGTGACCGAGCACGACATCGGGCCGCACACCCCAGGACTCCAGCAGCCGGAAGAGGGCGACTTCCATGGCGAACAGGGCGGGCTGCGCGTACTCCGTTTGGTTCAGCAGGTCGGCGTCCTCGCCGAAGACGACCTCCCGCAGCGCGAACGGGAGTTCCGCGTCCACGGCATCGAAGGCTTCCGCGAAGACCGGGTATGTCTCGTACAACTCCCGCCCCATACCCAGCCGTTGGGAACCCTGCCCGGCGAACAGGAACGCCGTACGACCGCCCCCGGTAACCGCGGCACCGGTGACCACATGCCCCACCGACCCCTGCTCGGCCACTGCCCGCAGACCAGACAGGGCCTGCTCCCGGTCGGCGGCCACGACCACGGCACGATGCTCCAGCGCGGAACGCGTCGTCGCCAACGACAGCGCGACATCACGGTGCGACAGCCCGGAATCCGACGACAACAGGGCCGCCAGCCGCTCCGCCTGGGCACGCAGCGCTCCGTGCTCCGCGCCGGACAGGGGAAGGAGGACGTTACGGTCGTCGGTCGTCTCGGCAATGACGGTGTCACCGAGTGTGTCAGTGGGGGTCGGTTCGTTCGTTTCTTCGAGGATGACGTGGGCGTTGGTGCCGCTGATACCGAAGGACGACACACCACCTCGACGGGGGCGACCCCTCTCGGGCCACTCCACTGCCTCCGTCAGCAACTCGATGTCGCCCGCCGTCCAGTCGACGTGCGAGGACGGCTCGTCGGCGTGGAGGGTGCGCGGCAGCACCCCGTGCCGCATCGCCATCACCATCTTGATCACACCGCCGACACCGGCCGCCGCCTGCGTGTGGCCGATGTTGGACTTCAACGAGCCCAGCCAGAGGGGCTGTTCACGGTCCTGGCCGTAGGTAGCGAGGAGCGCCTGG
>NZ_JAQMYP010000011.1 GCF_028369295.1 Streptomyces sp. HD | reverse complement strand
GACCATCGACTCCACTCGTACCAACGCGTTCGAACACACAGCGAAGGGAGTACGAGCGGTGGTGCGCTCACTCTCCCACGCCCTGAAGCAGCAACGAGGCGGCCGCACCACCGACGACGCGACCCTCTTCCTGATCGAATGCCGAGGGGGCGCCGCCGACCACCTCGTGCTCCTGGAGTGAGCCGACAACCGCACCACCGAAGACAGGGCCGACGCCACAGCGACCCGCTGCCTGCCAACCCCGGTACTCACTCGCCCCTGGCTGTCCGCCGGTGCACCCCCGACCACGGCCGACACCGTCCATGTCCTGGGATGGGACGGCTTCGGACCGTCCCTCACACGACGCGAGGACTACGCTGTTGTACAGACGTCCCAGACCCCGGCGGCGCGCTGTTTGCTGAACACAGATGGCTGCGGGGTACGGACTCCTCGTCTGTCACCCGGCGCATCCCCGGAGGGAACGGGGCGGGTCCTCCGGCCTGCTGCGCAGGCTGGAGACCGGCCGTTGCTCCGCCTCCGCCGAAAATTCGCCCCAGTCGGAGCGCACCGGGAGCCGGAACTCCGGCCGCCGGTGCCCGCCGGCGGATGGTCTTCCGAACCGAGGCGTCATGCCCCTCTCACAGCTCACCGCCCACTGCACGCCCGTGCCCTTCTGCGACTGCAGCGGGCGGATCCTCGACCTCGCGGGCCGCGGGTTCCTGCTCCGGGACCTTCCGCTGGGCCACCTGTCACCTCCCCTCGGCGACAACCCGGCCGCGCCACCTCCGGTCCCGCCGCACCGGTCTGTCCCACTTATACCTGTTCTCCCGGGAGATGTGCGATGAAGGCCGAACCAGGGCGGGGACAGACACGGAAGCCGGGGGACGGCGAGCCCTCAGCCATGGCTCCGGTGCGGTTGCGTCGGCTGAGCCGTTGGCTGGTGGAGGACCTGCGTGAGGATCTGTCGGGGCTGTATGTGGAGTCCCGCGCAACGCCGCCGGGTGATCCGTACCGCCGTCCCAGCCGCCAGGACTTCCTGAACCGCCTCATCACGGACATGCGCCGACCGGAATTCGCCATGGTGATCGCCGAGACGGACAGCCTGATGGGATGCGCCTTCGGATTCCCGGTACGCGGCGACGGCTCGTGGTGGCTCGGCTTCGACGGAGTATTGCCGCGCGGCGTCGGGCAACTCACCGTGTCCGGCAACGTCTTCGCGTTCGCCGACATCCTGATCCGGCCCCACCCGCAGAACCGGGAACTCGCCCATCGTGTGCAGGAGCGGCTGCTGACCGACCACCAGGCAACGCTCGGCGCCACCCTGGTGGACCGGGCCGATCACCCGACCCTCGCTGTGCTCCGCTCCTGGGGGTGGCTGGACATCGGAGAGCTGCGCAGGCCACTGGGCGCCGCCACGTTCCGCGCGCTGGTGTTTCCCCTCGGGGAACGCACCACGGCGAGGCTGGAGGGCCTTGTCGCGATGCCGGGAGACGGTGGCCCGGGTGGGGCCTGACAGGCGGTCGGCCCGCATTCGGATGCTGGTGGCCGAGCAGGCGGTCCGACGACATGCCCGGGTGAGTGTGGTGGACGTGTGCACCGCGGCCGTGGCCGCGCTGCCGGTCGGCGGGGCCGGGCTGTCGGCGATGTCCCGGACCGCGGCGAGCCATCCGTTGTGCAGCACTGACGACATCAGCGGGCAACTGGAAGATCTCCAGCTCACGCTGGGCGAGGGGCCCTGCGTGGACGCCTTCGTACGCGGCTCGGCCGTCCTGGCACCCGATCTGCTCTCCACCGAACTCCAGGATTGCTGGGCCGTGTTCGCCGATGCGGCCCTGGAAGCCGGAGCTCGCGCGGTGTTCTCGCTCCCCCTGCAGAAGGGGGCGATCAGCCCGGGAGTTCTGGACCTGTACGCCGGCATTCCGACCGTACTGGACACGAAGGAACTGGCCGACGCACTGGCGTTCGCCGATCTCGCGACACTGCTCCTGCTCGATACGAGGATCGACGATGCGGGCGCGCCGGCCGTCGGGCCGATGCCGGACCGCAGCTTCGAGGACCTGGGCGCGTACCGGGCGGAGATCGACCAGGCCAGCGGGATGCTCACGGTTCAGCTCGGAGTCGGCATCGAAGAAGCCTTCGTCCGGCTCCGCGCCCACGCCTTTGCACAGGGACGCCGGCTCGCCGACGTGGCCGCCGACGTGGTGGCCCGACGGCTTCGTTTCACCCCGGACGCGGAGCCGGACCAGGCCGAGGAGGAAACTTGACGCATCGGTCCCGGCCAAGGAATGTGCCGTACTTCCCGTCCCCGCGGGCAAGGACTGGTCTCAATCGAGGGTACCCACGATGGATCAACAGCTTCTGGCCAAGACCTTCGTCGAGCTGGCCGACAATCTGGTCGCCGACTTCGACCTCATCGACTTCCTGCGCCTGCTGACCGACCGCTGCGTCGCCATGCTCGACGTAAGCGCCGCCGGAGTACTGCTCGCTGACCGGGACGGCAAACTCCGCGTCATGGCCGCCTCCGACGAACAGGTGCGCCTGCTGGAGCTCTTCCAGCTGCAGAACGACGAGGGCCCCTGCCTCAAGTGCTTCCGCACCGGCGTACCGGTGATCGTCTCCGACCTCGGCACGGTGACCGCCCGCTGGCCGCGTTTCGCGGTGGCGGCCCAGCGCAGCGGGTTCGGGGCGGTCCAGGCCCTGCCGATGCGTTTGCGGGACGAGGTCGTCGGCGCCCTGAACCTCTTCCGCACCACCCCTGGACCTTTCGACCCGGCCGCCGTACCCGTCGCCCAGGCCCTGGCCGACGTTGCCACCATCAGCCTGCTGCAACAACGCACCGCGCAGCGCAGCACGGTGCTCAACGAACAACTGCAGACGGCGCTGAACAGCCGGGTACTGATCGAACAGGCCAAGGGGAAACTCGCCGAACGCCAGGGCATCGACATGGAGCAGGCGTTCACCGCGCTGCGCGGTTACGCCCGCTCCCACAACCGGCGCCTGGCCGACGTGGCCCGCGCCCTCATCGACGGCTCGGAACCCCTCGCCGGTCTGGGGTCCTGACCCACGCCCTTGCCGGGGCCCGCTCTGGCGCCCCCCCCGAGCGTCGTCACACTGCCCTCCTGCGATCGTGGGCCTCGGCCATCACCTGGTCGCGCAGGCGCGCACAGGTGCGGATGATCAGCCTGGAGACGTGCATCTGCGAGAGACCGAGCTGCAGGGCGATGCGGTCCTGCGTCATCTCGCAGAAGAACCGCATGTAGAGGATCTGTCGTTCGCGTTCTGGCAGGGCCCTCAGCAGCGGGCGGAGCGCTTCACGGTTGACGATCATGTCGAAGCCGGGCTGCGTGCCACCGAGCGTGTCGGTCAGTGGGTGGCTGTGCTCGGAGCGGCCGGGTACGGCGTCCAGGGACAGGGAGGTGAAGCTCCGCATCGCCTCTTGGCCCAGCCGCACCTCCGCCTCGGTGAGGCCGGTGTGCGCGGCGATGTCGTGGACAGAGGGTTCACAGCCGTAGAGCGAAGCGCACTCACGGCCGGCGGAGCGGACCTGGGTACTCAACTCCTGTACGCGTCGCGGTACGTGCACACCCCAGAGGTGGTCACGGAAGTGCCGTTTCACTTCGCCCAGGATCGTCGGTACGGCAAAGCTCGGGAAGGCGTTGCCAAGGCTCGGGTCGAAACGAGTCACCGCCTTGATCAGGCCGAGTTGGGCAACCTGCTCCAGGTCTTCGAAGGACTCGCCGCGATGACGGAAGCGCCGGGCGAGCCGTACGGCCATCGACGCCCAGGCGCACACCACTTCCTGCCGCAGGGCGGTCCTCTCCGGGCCGTCCGGCAGGGCGGCGATACGGCGGAACGCGGCATCGGTGTCCGGGGCATCGTCGTAGGGGTATGCGCCTCGTGGCCTCTGGGTACGTGCGTACGGCATGGGCACGTGTCTCCTCATCGGTGGCGTCGCTCACCGTGGGAGCTGTCGGACCGCAGCGCACTGGGGAGCAGCGACAGCTGATCCCACGGGCGTGCCTCCGGTCTGAAGCACATCGGACGAGTTCCCTGACGGACCGCTTTCAAACAGGGCGTCAGGAACGGACGAAGAACTGCACGACCGGTGTTTGAGATCCACGGGGCGGGCTACACAACAGAGGCGTCCGACGGCCGTCCTGGACGAAGGCACCGGAGAGTTGAGTCGCAGCTCCCGGTGCCGCCCGCCGACCGCGTGCGCCGTCATCTCGGGTCCGCCTCGCGGAGGCGCCTCAGTGCTCGGCGCAGCTCCCGCTGTATCGGTTCCGGGAGCGCCTTGTCCGTCGTGGTGGCGACCAGGGCGGCGGCCACGTCCCGGAGCTTGGTGTTGCAGTGCTGCGACACCTCCACCAGCACGTCCCAGGCCCTGTCGCTGGAACACGGGGCCAGGGCCATCACCATGCCCCGTGCCTGGTCGATGGCCGCACGGCTCGCCAGCGCCCGGCCCAACTGCTCGTTCCTGGCGCGCAGTTCGATGACCTCGGCCAACAGAGCCGCATCCCCCGCCGAAGGCACAGCCGTCAACAGCCGCTGTTCCTCACGGGGCCGGGTCACCTGGTGCATGGTCCGTACCTCACAGGGCAGTCATCCCGTCCATAGGCGGTCAGCGGCGCGCCAGTTGCCGTTCGCCGGCCGCACCGGACTTGTAGGGAAGTCCGTAGTGCTTGAAGACCGCTTCCTCCTGCTCGGCGGGCAGCACGTCGTCGGTGCCGATCGAAGGAGCCTGCTTCACCAGCGTTCTGACATAGCCGACCCTGAGATAGTCCGGCCCGACGATCGCGTCGTCGAGAGGGACGAAGACCAGACGGTGCCGGGTGGGCAGTCCGGTCCGTACCGTGGCCATGGCCGGCTCATCGGTGGTGGTGTCCACATAGACCGCCTCCAGGACACCGATCTTGTGCGACTCGGAGTCGACGACAATGCGGTTGCGCCATTCTCGGACGTCGGCTGCGTGGATCATGACCTCTCCCTACCTGGACGACCCGCCTGGCGGTTGTGGGTCGCGCCCCTGGTTCTCCACCCGAAATCGCCGCAGCGCACGACGCCGCGCACGCTGCATCCGTTCCGGGAACGGCTTGCCCTCCCAGGCGGTGACCAGGTCCGCGGCCACCTCCGGAGGTTTGGCGTCGCACTGCGCAACCTCCGGCTCCCGGGCCGCTCCACGGATCACTTGCGGTGTTCACGGTCCCGACGGTCCTCGCGCCGCCAACGCGCCCGGTGCTGACGGCTGTAGCGGCGGTCCCAGCGGTCCTGACGATCCCGGCGTGCCTGGTAGTCCCGATAGGTTCCGAGGTCGGAACCGTCGCCACGGATCCAGCCTCCCCCGCGTTCGCGACCGTGCCGGGTGGCGGCGAAGACCAACACGGCCGCAGCCACCCACCAGATGGGGCTGATGAAGCCGAGGCCGAACAAGACCACGATGAGGATGAGGAGCAGCACGAACACGGCGGGCCTCCCCGGGAGCACGACACAGCATGGATACCGGGGACTGGGGCCTCACCCCACAGCGTAGTCCTGCCCAACGGTTACGGATACCGGGCGACGTCAGCGCGTCCAGTGCGGCATGAATGGCTGCTTGACACCTGTCAGGGAACCGCGGCGAGGGCTAGCGTGCGACATGCCGCCCCTGCCCCCCGGCAGCGTCGCCGGCACGCTCCCCAGAGGGCGCACCCTGCTCACCGGTGCCGGAACCCGCCACGTCACGAGCGAGGCCGTTCCCGTACGCGCCCATCGCCCCGCGAGCCCGGTCGCACCCCGATGCACCCCGATGCACCCCGGACAGGCACCGATCTGCTGCGCGCCGTGTCGCACGCATCCCACACCAGGCGGTACACATGTACGCGCTGATCCTTCCCGCTTCAACTCCCTTCGTCCTGCTCGCCACCGTGATGGCCCTGTCCTGGTGGGAGGACCACATCCTGCCGGCGCCGCCGGCCGAGCCGGCCGAAGCCCCGGCCGAGGGGGCCGTTCAGGAATTCGGCGAGCGCCTCGATCGGCACGGCTCCCTGACGGAACAGCCGCTGTCGCCCGCGTTCCGCGAGCGTTACATGACGCAATGGGCCGTCATCCAGGAGCAGTCCGTCGCAACACGGCAGCAGGCCGTCACCGAAGCAGACGCACTGCTGGCGCGCCTGGCAGGAAGCCGCGGCTTCCCCGACGCCGACCAGTTCGAGGACCAGATCGCCGCCCTCTCCGTCCGCCACGCCCACAACGTCCAGGGCTACCGCCGCATGCACGCGGCGGCCCGCAGCCAGATCAGCACCGAGGAAATGCGGGAGGGCCATGGTCCAAGCCCGAGGCCTCTTCGAGACCCTGGTCAGCGAACAGCAGGCCACCCCGTCCAGGCCCACCCGCCGTCCCCCGACGACCAAGGCCACGCCCTGTCGGCACTGACCCGACGCCACACGAAATGAAACGGCCCGTGATGTCGTACGGTCCCGCAACAGGTGCCCTCATGCCGTCACCGGGCAGACCACACGACCCCTCACTGGCTCGACGGGGTGGTCTGCGGCGGCACGATTGCTGGTGCTCCGAGCGGCAGTCCCACGATGACGAACTCGCGGCCCGGGCGAGCTGACCCGGTTGCAGGGCCGCATCTCACCTGCGCCGGTTCAGTACGTGTGCCAAGCGTGGGAGTTCCTCGTGCAGCAGTCGGCCGACCAGGGCACCACCGAAGACGACGACACCCACGCCGACCAGCCAGGACTGGATGACCAGGACGGTTCCGACGGGGCCGTAGCTGACGGCGTTGGATGCGATCAACGGCGAGAAGACGAGCCTGGAGAAGACCCTCAGGCCGAGCAGCCCGATCACGGTGGCCACGGCGCCGGGCAACAGGGCACGCCAGCGGATCCTCCCGCCGAGCAGCACGCGCTGGGACCACCACAGGAACAGCACGGCGCTCAGCGAGGCCACGGCCCCGCCTGCCAGGGGTTCGCGGCGCAGCGTGGTGGTGGCGGAGACGAAAAGGTATCCGGTGAGGACGCCCAGCCACACCACATGCCGCCATCTGGCCCACCAGCGGGCCGGCGGCAGGTCCCAGACCTTCTCGTAGCCGGTCTGCACCGCCGCGCCGAAGGTCAGGCCGAACACGGCAAGGGCGGCGATACCGAACGCGGTCGTGGTCCGCAGGGCCTGGCCGGGCCGGATGAACAACTGCTCGACCTGCCGTCTGGAGGCCCTCGACACGCCAAGCCCCTCGCCCAGCCACTGCGCGAACCCCCGCCCGTGCTCGGGATCGGCGGAAGAGACGATGATCAGGAGTGGCACCAGCGTGAGCAACCCCAGCGCCGCAAAGCCCAGCGAACGCGGCCACAGCTCAATGTCCCTGCTCCGCCGCCATCCGCGCCCGATCGGCGAACGACTGATCACACGGCGCAGCCGCCCGAACCAAGACGAACGGTCCGCGGCACCAGAAGGCTTCATCGGCATGCCTGTCGACTACCACGGTCGATACCGTCAACGCGCGACGGCGCGACGCAGACGTTCCTGGATAACCTGGAAGAACAGAGGACTGCCGGGCTCAGCGGGCGGCGACTTCCGCAAGAGGCGGCTCGCACCGGCCCTGATCAACGGCTCAGGAGGCAGGCCATGATCCATGCAGCCGACATCCGCGAGTGGCGCAACCGCAGCGTCGTCGACCCCAAAGGCCACAAGATCGGCGTACTCGAAGCGGTCTACGTCGACACCACCACCGACGAACCGGCCATGGCCACGGTCCGCACCGGGCTCCCCACCCGCCACCACCTGGCCTTCGTACCCCTCGACGACGCAACCCTCGGCCCCGGTTACGTCAAGGTCTCCTACACCAAGACACTGGTGAAGAAGGCACCCTCGGTCGGCATGGACGACATCCTGCCCGCCGAGTCGGAGGAAGCGATCTTCCAGCACTACGACATGCCCTACCAGACGGGCGCAGGCGGCGAGCGGCAACTCGCACGCCGCTGATCGCCCGCGCTCAGCCGCCCAAGGGAGGCGTACGCGTCATGGCCCTCTTGCTCTTTCTCGTTCTGGTCGCCGTCGTGCTGGGAATCATCGGAGTGGCCGCAGAAGGGTTGGGCTACTTGTTGATCATCGGCATCGTGGTCCTTGTGGCCGCGCTGGGCCTCGTCGCCGTCCGCTGGTCCCAGCGCACGGGTCACCGCCCCCTCCGATAACGAACGACACCCTGTACGCAAAGCGCGCCACATCGAGATGGAAACACCGGCCGGGGGCCCGACCCGCCCCAGCGAGTCAGGCCCCCGGTTCCAGGGGCTCCTTCGAAAACGCGAGGGAGAGAGTCCGGGCCGGGCACCCCCGGGCGGAAACCCTGCAAGGATGTCGTCGGCAGCCACCCTGGCGGGCGTGCAGGGGCAGACTGCCTGGTGCGGTCATCGTGCTGATCTCTTTCAAGGCTTCGACACACTGGCACGGCACAGATGCAGCCAGACACTGGAACGGCCCGATCTCCTTCCACGAGGACGGCACCGTCATGGCCCTGAGCATCCTGCCGATCCGCGAGAAGCGCCCACTCCGACTCGCCTCTGGCAGCCCCCCACCCGAACTGTGTGTGATCGCCGGTCGACACCCGGATCACACACAGCAGGGCCGTTCCCTGGGCCACTGAGCAGTTCCTCTGGGGAGAATCTGGGAGGCCTGGGTGCTCGGACACCCCTTCGCCGTGCTCCTGAAGGCTGCCGTATGTACCAGTCTGTACGTCATCTTCAAGCGGAAGGACTGGCTCTGAGTAATCGCCGCGAGAGGTGCTGCCACTGCCACGGGGAGAGCTGACTCCGATCGCAGGCGCTGACGGAGCGCTGACGATCGTCGCCCTCCCCTTGAGGCCGGCGTCCCGCGCAACGCTTTCACCCAACGGCACTGTCTGAGCAGGCTGCTCAGCGCGGCTGGTCGGTGGCCTCGGTGTCGCCCCGGCGGGGGTGGCTGCCAGACTGGCGAGGAGTCTGAGGCGCTCTCGCTGCGACACGGGCAGGTCCAGAGACTGGTAGGTCAGCTCCAGGAGGCCGACCTCGGGGTGCTGCAGCCGCTTGATGCCCTCGTGGCGGATACGGACGTCGTGCGCGGCCCAGATGGTGCGGAAGTCGGCGCTGACGGTGGACAGTTCGCCGAGCTCACGCAGGGCTCGGTCATGCGGTTCACGCCCGGCCTGTCCTCGGGGCTCTACGCCAACGAGTTCCGCGAGCGGATCGGCGCGCAGGCCATCAGCGGCCTGAGCGGTATGGCGCTCACCGCGGCGGCTGCAGACAGTCGTATCAGGGCGGTCGCCACGGCCTCGATGTACGACATGTCGCGCAGCGTGTCCCGCGGCCATGAGGACTACTACACGCGTGAGCAGCGCCAGAAGGTCGTGGACCACCTCAGCCGGCAGCGCTGGATCGACGCCGAGAACGGCACCTTCGCGCGCGGGTCCCACGAGATCCCCTTCGACAGGCTCGACGAGTTCTTCACCAAGAACCTCGCCTGACCGGAAGCGCTCCCCGACAGTCCGGTACCGCCACCGGCCTGTCGGAAGCCCCCGCGGCGGAAGACCGGGCCCGTGCCATCGCGACGACGCCACAGCTCATACGCCGCTCATACGCCGCCCGCCGGACCGATCAGGAATGGCTGCCTCCCGGGTAGGCCCAGATCGTCCAACCTCTCGTTGAGGCCGGCGAACGTCGAGAGGGACGTATCCGGTCACGGGATACGGTGACGACGTGACGGAGACACTGCCCGCTGATGTGGCCCTCGTGCTGGAGGCCGTTCTCGGCGGGGATGATCCGGTCCACGTCGCACTTCGCCGGCAGGTGCCGCACATCCGCGTACGAGAACGCTGCACATGTGGGTGCGGCACCGCGTACTTCGATCTCGATACAGAAGCGGTGGAGCCGGCGTCGTCCGGACCGGGCACCGTGGTGGCGGCCGAGGCTCAGATCTTCACGGATGGCGGAGAGTGCCCCGGCGAGGTCCTGGTCTTCGCACAGGGCGGCTACCTCTCGTGGCTGGAGGTCTGTTCCTGGAGCGACGACATCGAGGTAACCCTGGCCACCGCTCAACGGTCGCTGTGCCCTTGAAGCCGGAGCTCTTCGTCAAGGGTTGGCTCTGTCTCTGTTCTGGGGCGGTCGGCTCGCAACCCCACGCGGGATTCCGCAGAAGCCAGGTGCACCGAGAAACCCGAGCCGGGAGTTCTCATCCGACCTGGCAGCGCCGCAGCTCAGCACAAGATCCACAGGCGAGTTCAATTCGACTGCAGTCCTAGCGGGTCCTCGGCGAGGCGGACCGGCCGCGCGAGGGCAGCCTCGTAGGCAGGACGGGCGAAGACGTATGGGCCCATGGAGAGCTCACCCCACTCCTTGCGGAAGGGCTGCCGGAAGGCGGACCAAGTGACGTCCTCCGAGGTGGTGGCGATCACCGTCAGCAGGGGCCAGCAACCCCAGACGCCGCAGGAGCAGCCCAGGACCGGGGTGGTGCCGGCAGAGGGATCACCGAACTCCGGGGCGGGGTCACCGAGGAAATGGTGCATAGGGTCGCCGACCTCGGAAACCGCCAAACCGGCGTGTTGGAGGAGCAGGAAGCGTTCCTGCTCCTCCAGGCTTTCCTCCTCGTGCTCCTGACGCCAGAAGTCGCGGGTGGCGTCGGCCGCGTACACGCGCAGATCTTTGCCGTCGATACGAATGCCCCACTGGAGGTCCGATGAGCACTCGCTCATGGGGTGGTTCAGGAACTCGATCTGATGCATGACCACCAGTCTGAAGAGCAGCGATCGCCTGTTCGACCCAATTTGGTCGACCCTGACGGCGATCGTCGTGTCCGAAGGCCAGGCGGCCGCACCGGGAACAGCCGGTCCTGCCGGCGCGGTTGCATCGATCGAGGGACCGGCGCCGCACGGGCGGGGAACACGAGACCACAAGGTCGTCCGCCCCACCAGGAGCCGGGCCCCAGGACCGCGGTACGCCCGCCGCGCACTCGGAGCAAGACGAATTTCTGCAGGAGGACTGTTTCATGACTGACCGGCCCTTGACGCTCATGGCAGTACACGCCCACCCCGACGACGAGGCCACCGGAACCGGAGGGGTCCTCGCGCAGTACGCGGCGGAGGGCATCCGTACGGTTCTCGTGACGTGTACCGACGGCGGTTGCGGTGACGGACCGGGGGGTGTCAAGCCGGGCGATCCCGGGCACGATCCGGCAGCCGTTGCCTTGATGCGCCGTCAAGAACTTGAGGCGAGCTGTGGCGTCCTGAAGGTCAGCGATCTGGAGATGCTGGACTATGCCGACTCCGGGATGATGGGCTGGCCGAGCAACGACGCCCCCGGGTCCTTCTGGCAGACCCCCGTGGAGGAGGGCGCGGCCCGGCTCGCGGAACTCATGCGGCACTACCGACCTGATGTGGTCGTCACCTATGACGAGAACGGCTTCTACGGCCACCCCGACCACATCCAGGCCCACCGCATCACGATGGCGGCGCTGGAGATGACCGGGCTGACACCGAAGGTGTACTGGACGACGATGCCCCGCTCGATGATGCAGCGGTTCGGCGAGGTCATGCGCGAGTTCGGTGAGGACATGCCGGAGCCGGATCCTGCCGAGGCCGCCGCGATGGCCGAGATCGGCCTCCCCGACGATGAGATCACCACGTGGGTGGACACCACCGCGTTCAGCGGTCAGAAGTTCGACGCGTTGGCCGCGCACGCCAGTCAGGGCGAGAACATCTTCTTCCTCAAGATGGGCAAGGAGAGGTTCGGCGAGTTGATGGGCATCGAGACCTTCGTACGGGTCCAGGACGCCACCGGCGCGGCCATCCCCGAGAACGACCTTTTCGCCGGACTGCGCTGATCCGCCCGTCCGACCGGCCGGGAACGCGCATCGACCGCACGGCGCGATCGAGCGGGTCACACACCCGGATTGCTGTCCACGCGAGTTCCGCTCCGGAAGTTCGCGTGGACAGTCCCTCGCCGACGGCGTCGACAGGCGGCCTGATGACCATCGACGGCATCGACATCCGTGTGTTCAGGAGCGCCGAACTGCTCGCCCCCGCCCACGCCCACGGTGACCTGGACCGGGTTGTCGCGGTCGACTCCATCATCGTGCACGCTCACCAGCATGCCGCCGGGGCCTGTCACAAGGGGCCCCGGCCGGCGAGCCGGACGACCATGCCCTCGGACGGTCCCCCGCGGCGGGCTGACCACCAAAATCCACCTCGCCATCGACGGCCGCTGCCGCCCCCCTCGCATTCGTCCTCACACCCGGCCGGGCAGGCGACGCTCCCGCGTTCACCCAGGTCATGGCCCAGTTACAAGTACCGAGGCCCATCGGCCGCCTCAGGACCACGCCGGACTTGGTCCTGGCCGACAGGGCCTACTCGTCCCGCGCGATCCGCACCCATCTCCGCCGGCGCGGGATCCGGGCGGTGATCCCCCAACCCTCCGACCAGATCGCCGAGCGCAAGAAGCGAGGCCGATCCGGCCGGCGGTCACCCACCGGCCTTCGACCGCGAGACGTACAAGCAGCGCAACTCTGTTGAGCGATGCATCGACAAGCTCAAGCAATGGCGCGGTCTGGCCACTCGATACGACAAGACCGCCGCCATCGACCTCGCCGGACTCCACATCGCCGCCATCTTCATCTGGTCGGCGAGGTGATCCGAAAGAGAACGCTCCAGTGCTGTCAGTGCCCGTTGATAACGTGCTTCGTCCAGTCGGGGAGTTCATGAAGGGACGGGGCACGTGCGGGATGTGACATGCCATCAGGTCGGCGAGCAGCGGTTGGCCGAGGCGCTCGACGACATCGACGGGCGGGCCTACACGCGGTGGCACTCGCTGCGGTACGGCAGCATCTCGCCGACGCTGATCCGGGCCATGGCGGACGAACTGCTCGACCATGTCGCCGCGCGAACGGTGACGGAGCCGGGGCTCGACGCCGCGGCCGGCACGGTCGCCGTCACCGCCGCGGAGTGTGTGCACGGAGTGCTGAGCATCATGTGCTTCCCGAACGGGGACCAGGAACTCCGGTTCCCCCTCGTCGGGGAGCGGATCAGCACGGACCCGGACGACGACGAGTTCGGGGACGGGCCCATCACCTTCCGGGACGTCGTCAGGGAGGCGCCCACCGCGCGGACCTGGCTCGACATGTTCGAGATGTGTGTCGTCAGCGGGCATGTGTGGGACTGGGAGCGGGTCACCGGGCTGCTGCTGCGCGGCGACTACGCGCCCGCCATCCGTGACGGCGTGCCCTACAACCGGTACACCTCCGTCTCCGACCCCGCCGACCTCGCCGCCATGGACGCCCTGTGCCCCTATCTCACCGAGGCGGCCGGGCATCTGCCCCGCGACTGGCCGACGGTTCCGCTGCGCAAGCCCGACGCCGGGGAGCGCGCGGAGGCCGCCCGGCGGCTCGACGAGGTCGGCGACGCGCTGAGCGCGGACCAGCGGCTGCTCCGCGTACTCCTCGACGACGACCAGCACGCCTTCGAGGACGCCCTCGTCGCCCGGCTGGTCGCGTACCGGGAGAGCGTCGAGGCCGCTGCCGGTGATCCCGCACCCCGGTCCCTCCTCCCCCTCGGCACCCTCGCCCTGGCCTGCCTCGCCGTCCAGGTCCATGGGTGGGAACTCGGTGTCCGGTCCGGGTATCTGCCGTACGGTCTGCTGGGATCGCCGGACGCGCCGCGCCGGGCGGCGGAGGGGAACCGGAACAACTTGGGCTACTGGGCCGCCAAGTAGGCCACCGGGGGGCAGGGCATGGGTGTGACGGGCGTGACGGGTGTGATCTTGCGGGAGTACCGCGCCGACAGACGCGCGCGGCTGAAGGTGCTCGCGCTCATCGCGCTGATGCTGGCGTGCGGGGTGCTCGAAGTGGTCATCAACGACCTGCCGGGCTGGGTCGCGGCGATCCTGATAGGAGTTCTGACCATCGTCGACGGCGTGTGGGCCCTGTCCCTGTGGCGCGCCCGCACGGTGGTGCGGGCGAGCGGGATCGCCGTGGTCGGGGTGGTGCGGGTGCGGAAGTGGGCCTGGCCCGACATCCAGGACATCGTCGTGGAGACGGACTCGTCCCCACCGAGGCAGCGCGTACGTCTGTGCGACAGCCAAGGACGGAAGACCACCCTGCCCCACGTCGGCGAACGCCATCTGCCGGATCTCCACGCCCTGCGACCCCGGTAGCCCCGCCGGCGCCGAGCCTCAGTCCGTGCCTTTCGCGGTGATCCGAAAGACACGGCCTCGTCGCACTTGTCGTTGCCGTCGATGCCGTGCTGCACGACGTACAGGTTCTTGATGTGCTCGACCACATCCAGCGAGACCGGGATGGGCGACAGACGGACGGATCGGCAGGTGGGCTCTGGGCAGGGCGCGGCTGTCCGCAAGGGGGAAAGCATGAACTATCGCACAAATAGGGGCAATCCATTCCTCCTACTGGGATCGAAGCAAGGGCAGCACCGACCATCGCCCCCGGCACCAGACGGCCCGGGGCAGACCCGAGAGGAAAACGCATGCGGATGCTTACCTCGGTCGCCGGCTCGCTGGCAGTGGCAGCCCTCACCTTCGTCCCGGTGACGACACCCGCCCTGGCCGCCCAGGAGCCGAGCCCCCAGGCGGTGGTGACCTGCATGGGGCAGGTCGCGAATGTCGTCGGCACGGAGGGCGACGACTTCCAGACCGGCACCCCGGGCAACGACGTCGTCGCCCTGCTCGGCGGCAACGACACCTACGCCGACGCGGGCGGCAACGACCTGGTATGCCTGGGCGCCGGAAACGACGTCATGGGAGCCGACTCCACGTTCGTCACCAACTCCGACACCGTGGACGCAGGCCCCGGCAACGACCAGGTGTTCGCCTTCGACGGCGCGGACATCGTCTTCGGCGGCGACGGCGGCGACGAGTTGCACGGCGGCAACGGCACGGACGACCTGCGCGGCCAGGCAGGCGACGACGACCTGTTCGGGGAGGGCGCCAACGACGTTCTGCGCGGCAACACGGGCGCCGACTCGGCCGACGGCGGTCCCGGCCCGAACGATCAGTGCGCCGCCGAAACAGAGGCCGCCTGTGAGGCGGATCCGTCGTCCTAGGACACACCCCCTGCGCGACGGCAACGAGCAGCCGGAGCAGCGGCGCCGCAGGCCCGTGGCTGCCCCGGCTGCACGAGTTTGTGCGCGGCTTTCGAGCGGCGGGACTGGCTCTGATTCCCCCCTGCCGGGCAACGTGCTCATGACACGAGATCAGGTAACATCGCTGGTCAGAAGGCCTGGACTGCCACGGGGGTGTTCGGCCGTTCAGATCAGAGGGCGGGGAGCATGTCAGGCGCGGGCTCGGACGGCTACGGGATCCAGGCGAGCGGCATGGACGGCGAGGCCGGAAAGCTCGACCGGGCGGGCGACGACGTCGGCCTCATACGCAAGGCCGTGGAAGACCAGATGTGCTACACACCGGACGCTCTCGGCGGCTCCGACTCCGGCCCCGCGTACGACAACTTCGCCGCCGCCTGGCAGGCCGAGGCGAAGACGCTGGAAGCCGCGCTGCACGAACTCGCGGACAAGGTCGGCATCTCCCAGCGGAACTACGAGAGCGCCGACCAGGACACCATCGTCGCGCTGCAATCCGCGGGAGCGAACGACGGCCTGACGACCATGCCCGCACCCGCCGCCGCCCACCCGGGGACTGCGACGGGCCTTACCCCGGGCGCGCGCCCCGCCGCCCTGGGCGGTCCGCCCGTCGGTACCCGGCCCACCCCGGGCGGGCCGCCGCCCAGCCTCGCCGACTTCGACTGACGGACCGCCGGCACACGCCGCACGGACCGACACACCGGCGACCTGACACACCGGCGACCGCTCGCACCCGGCCGACGTGTGTGCTTCCACCGGACACCTGACTTCTGACACCTGCCTCCGGACACCAAACACCGGACTTCTGACACCTGACATTTGAGCAAGGACAGCGGGGCTCTCACCACATGGCTGACGCAGGCGAATCCACCACCGACCGCAAGGAAAAGATCGACCGTCACATAGGAGACCTCGCGGCGGCCGACAGCAAGAACGGGGTCCTGGAGGCCATCGACAACCTCCTCGGTGTCTCCGCGCCGGTCGGTTCCCCGAGCACCCTGGACGCCATCGCCCAGCGCTACAAGGGCCAGGCCGACGATGCCGCGGACGTACAGGACCGGGTCGAGAAGGTCGCCGCGTCAGGGCTTCCGTCGGTGTGGGTGGGCAGTACCGGAGCCAAGGCGGCCGAGGTGGTGGCGGCGGCCGGCCGTTCCGCCGAGCAGATGGCCGAGGCGTTCCGCAAGGCGTCCAAGGCCCTCTACGACCTCTCCGACGCGCTCACCTCCGCCCAGTCCAAGGACGGCGACGGCCGCGAGCAGTTGCGGAAGGCCCGCACGATGCTCGGCGGCGAGGACGGCTTCTTCGACGACATGGTTGAGAAAGACGCCGAGGAAGCCGAACGCAAGCGGGCCCAGGAGATCGCGGGAACGGGGGCCAACTTCCTCTACTACGCCGCCCAGGAGGCGGACGACGCGGCCCGGACGGCGGCGCGGGAGCTGAACAAGTACGCGGCCGAGGCCCGTGCCGGGCAGATGCACACCGACAACATCTCCGCCGCCGACCGCCTCGTCCTCGCCGACGTCGGCGTGGCCGGGGGCCCGCAGGAGCAGAACGAACTCCTCACTGCCAACGACCTCGAACGTTCCGGCCGCTTCATGGAGAAGATGAACGCGCAGGACCAGGCCCGCTTCGAGCAGATGCTCGCGGATGCCAAGACGCCGCAGGAGCGGGCGTATCTGGTCAAGGCGCTGGCCGCGGGCTATGACGTGGACGAGGTCGGCCAGTTCCGCGACAAGATCCACGGCAAGGACCCGTACTGGCTGCAGCAGCACCTCAGCCCGGTCGTCACGGCCGGCGACAGCAAGGTGGACGAGGGGCTCAAGGACGACAGGTCGAACCGAAACACCGACTACCAGTGGTTCGGCGACGAGGCGTGGTCCCAGGAGGGCAACACCTGTGTGCCGTCGAGCACCGTGACCGCCCGCGCCATGGTCGATCCCCTCTACGCGCTGGAGCTGACCGGTGGACCGTCCGGGCAGGAGGACGACCCCGACGCCTTCCGCGACCGTCTCCACGACGAACAGCTGCGCATGCACGAGGAAGGTGACGGCAGCTACACGCACTGGTGGTCCGACGTTCCGAATGGAGTGGACCCCGATGGGCAGGACAAGATCGCCAACGGCGAGATCAGCCCGCACACCGGCAGCAGTTACGAGTTCCAGGAGGTTCGCGGTGCGGATGAGCGCCGTGACGTGCTGCCGGACATCGAGAAGTCCGTTGCCGAGGGCAAACCCGTCCCCATCAATGTGGAGGGGTACGACGAGGAAGGTCGGCACGGACACCAGATGATGGTGATCGGGCAGGAAGGCGACATGCTGCAGATCTACAACCCGTGGGGCACAACGACCTGGGTCAGCGAGGACGACTTCGTCAACGGCCACATGGACAAGGCTTCCGACCACCGCATGCCCGACGCGTACGCCGTCCACCTGCCCGCCGACCAGAAGTGAGCGTCATGACCCGCGCGCCGCGCCGACTCGCCGTTCCCGCCCTGCTGATGACCGTGCTCGCGGGCTGCGGCCTCACCGGGCCGGACACCTATGAGCTGGACGAGAAGCACATACAGGTGGACGTGGGGGAGGAGTTCACGCTGTCCGTTCCTGTCGCCACCGCGATGGGGGAGTGGTGGTATCTGACCGTGCCGGAGCCCGACGCTGACGTCGTCCGCAACACGGACAAGCGGGAGAAGATCGAGGCCGACGACGACGTCGACGGCAGTGGGAGCGGAACGGACTTCTTCGACTTCAAGGCCGTCGGGCCGGGCACGACGAAGATCCGGCTCATCCAGTGCCCGCGCGGTGCCTGCGACGGCGGCGGCGATGCCGGCGGTCCCATTACCCCGTCCCCGGTCCCGAGCGGCAGCCCCACCCCCCAGAAGAAGTACCGCGCCACCATCCACACCTACACCGTCACCGTGAGGAAGCCATGACCTCCGCGCCGCAGACCTCGCCGCCCGGCCGGACCGACGACGAGCTGGCACAGTCGGACATCCCGGCGATGCTGCGCTACGGCCTCTCCTTCGCCGGACCGCACCGCACCGCCCTCTTCGGCGACGGCGCGGTGGGCGCCGCCGTCCTCCTTGACCGGCTCGGGATCCAGCCGCGGGCGGTGGCCTTCCTCGCCAAGGTGGTACGCGGCGGGGGTGTCCGGTACGCGGCCGAGCTGCGCGAGCCGGTGCCGGGCGACCAGGCGGCGTCCATGGTGTGTGCGTGGCTGGAGTCCGCGGCCACCGCCGCCGACGGGATCGACGGCGACGAAGAGGCCGCCCGCTGGCTGGAGGCCGTCGCCGAACTCCTCACCCTGCGGCACGTCCACCGCTCCCGGGTGGCCGGGGAGTAGGCGGCGGGCCTCGCCTGTGCGCACGTCGGGCCAACCCGAACGACCGACGCTGCGGGCCGCCGGGCGCTCCCTGGACGAGAGCAGCAGGGCCGCCGTTGGAGGGAAGGCCGTCCGCTGACCGGAGCCCTACACCCACCATCAGTAACCAGTCGTCCTATTTCCTTGCATGCTCCCCGCCAGGCGCTGGGCCGCTGGGCCGCTGGGCCGAGGAGCACATCACCGAGGTACTTGCGGCCCGCGACAGCTACGACGCCCGCCGGTGACCCCGAGCGTCAACTGATGCGTAGCGGCGTTGTCACGCCGAGCGGTGGGGTCAGGTTGCAGATGTCGATGACGGTCTTTCCCGCTCGGTAGGCGGCGATGTGGGGCGCGCCCCGGTGTCGACCGCCCTCCTGCGGCACAGGGGCACCGTTCACCACCGAGGTCGTGGTGAGCGACCTCCTCGACCTGCGCGGCGCGGTCCGCTTCGACGCCGAGTCCGACGACGCGCTCGGAGTCCTCGCGCAGGGCCCGCCGGTCCCGCGGCTCCGGTAGACCTCATTCGCCACAGGCGTTTCAGGCGTCGGCGTTTCGGCCAACCCGCACTGCCCGGGCGGCGGCCTCAACTCGGTGTCCACGTGTTCGTGCCCTTGGCGGGGCTGGGATCGCGCGCGTCCGGAATCGAGCGTGTTCGATTCCGGTGTCGCGTCGTTAGCCGTGCACGCCGAGCCATCCAGGTGCGGCACCTACCCCGAGGAGGGATGCAGGTGACTGTTACTGACGCCTCGACCGAAAGCGCGGAGACTCCTCCCCCTCCACCTCCGGCCACCATCACCCTGGAGGCCAAGTTCGGCAAGAACCCGCTGGCGGACGCCAGTTTCGGCACCATGTGCCGACGCCTGCCCGCCGTGCTCGGGCACACGGCGCGGATGGCGTGGGCCGTCGACCGGACCGGCGCCGTGCTGCTCCTGGTCTGCCAGGTGCTGACCGGCGTCGCCGCCGCTGTCGTCCTGGCGTTCACCGCACAGGCGATGACCCACGTCCTCGGCAGCGGCACCGTCTCCGAACGTCTGCACGCCGCGCTTCCCGCCCTGATCGTGGTGACGGCGGCTGCGGCCGTCGGCCGTGTCAGCGGCGCGCTGTCCTCGTACGCCGACGGGCGGATCACTCCGCTGCTGATGACCGAGGCGGACATCGCGCTCGTGACCGCCGTGTGCCGCGTGGAGTCGTCCGCGTACGGCGAGGACGGGTTCACCGACCGGCAGGAGGCCGCCGAGGTCGGAACCATCCGGACCCGGACGATGGTGCAGGAGGCCCAGCGGTTCATGTCCGCCCTGATCCGCATGATCGCCGCCGGCGGTGTCATCACGGCGCTGCACCCGCTGATGCTGCCCCTGCTTCTGCTGGCCGTGCTCCCGGCCGGCGCCGGGGCCGTGCTGTCCGCGCGCGTCGACTACGAGACCCATTACCTCAACCTCGGCGACCGCAACGTCCGCTCCATGATGCGCTGGTGGGCCACCTATTCCGGATACGGTGACGAGGTCCGCGCCAACGGCCTGACCGGCTACCTCGCCTACTGGTACCGCGCCCTGTCCGACCGGATCGACCGGCGCACCCTGACCGCCGCCCCGCGCATGCTCCGCATCGTCCTGGCCACCAGTGCCCTGGGCGGGATCTTCCTGCTGTGCACCTGGGCCACCCTCGCCTGGCTGGCAGCCACCGGCCGTATCGCCCTGCCCGTCGCCGCCACCGCCGTGGTCGCCGTCCAGACCACCCTGGCCGCGCTCTCCCAGTTCGTCATCCACGGGGCCGCGATGTTCCACACCTCGCTCTACCTGGCCGACATGCGCGCCTTCCTGGACATGGCCGCCGAACGCGCGCCACAGCGAGGGGAGTTGACGATTGCGGAACGCGTGGACGAGATCCGTCTCGACGAGGTCGTGTACCGGTACCCCGGCAAGGCGGAACCGGCCGTCGCGGGCGTGTCGCTCACCCTGCGGCGCGGCGAGATCCTGGCCGTCGTCGGCGAGAACGGCTCCGGCAAGTCGACCCTGACCAAACTCATCACCGGCATCCTGCTCGCCGACAAGGGACGTGTCCTGTGGGACGACGTCGACCTGGCCCAGGCCGATCCCGACGCCGTGTGGAAACGCACGGCACTCGTCCCGCAGAACTTCGCCCGCTGGCCCCTGCGCGCCCGCGAGAACATCACCCTCGGCCAGCCGCGGACCCACGACGACGCGCCGGTGTGGGACGTCGTGGACGCCGTCGGGATGCGCGAGGCGATCGAGACCCTGCCCCGACAGCTCGACACCCTCCTCGCCAAGGAACTGTGGGGCGGGGCCGAGTTGTCGGGCGGGCAGTGGCAACGCCTGGCGTGCGGTCGCGCGCTCTACCGGCGGACGCCGCTGCTGATCCTGGACGAGCCGACCTCGCAGATGGACGCCCGCGGGGAACACGCCATCTTCCTGCAGATCAAACGGATCGCCGCCGAGCGTATGACGATCGTCGTCACCCACCAGCTCGAAAACACCAGGCTCGCCGACCGCATCCTGGTCATGGACAAAGGCCGGGTCACCGAACAGGGCACGTACGACGAACTCGCCGCCGGGGGTGGCTTGTTCGCGGAACTCGTCGCCCTGGCCAAGGATCGGTGACGCCCCAGCACTTCGACACGGAATCGAACAGAATCGAGACGCACATGACTGATCCGACATGGCAGACGATCACCCGGCTCGCGGCCCGCTTCGAGGACCATTCCACGCTCCCTCGCGACCAGCGCATCCTCCTGCAGCTGCTCAAGATTCAGGAGGAGGCCGGCGAGGTCGCCGAGGCCGTGATCGGGGCGATGGGGCAGAACCCGCGCAAGGGCCACTCGCACACCTGGGAGGACGTCGAGTCCGAGATCTGCGACGTCGTCGTCACCGCCATGGTCGCGTTGACCCGCATGAACCCCGAGGCCCCGACCGTGTTCGCACGCCACCTGAGCCGTATCGCGGCGCGGGATCTGCCCGAAGTGGAGGACGCCACGACAGCGGACCGGTGAGGCCGGTCGTCGAGAGCCCGTCGACGCCGTCACCCGTGGAAGATGCCCTGGCCCGCGCCCAGCACCCCCTTCGGGTCATGGCGTCGGCGGGCCGCGGCCAGGGCCGGCCATACGGGGCCGAAGTGGCGATGCCAGTCGCGCTCGGTGAAGGGGACCGAGCCGACCGGGTAGCGACGGCCGCCGGACGCGTAGGCGATGTCGTACGCCGAGCGGTTGGCCTTGAGGAGGCGGTCGATCGTCGGGCGGTCGTCGGGTGGGGTCGCGCGCAGGATGGCGAAGAGATAGGGGACGGGGTCGTCCGGGACGCGGAGGAAGGGGGCGGTGAGCCGTTCGCGGCGTACCGGGTAGAGGAGGACGAGGCCGGGGCCGACGTCGTCGGGGGTGAGCGAGGCCAGGATCTCGCGGGTGATGTCGGCCGTACGGGCGCCGGGGAGCAGGAGGTTGAGCCAGGGATGCGCCCAGTACCACAGGCCCGACTCCTTCAGCTCCGCCACGGCGGGCGCGATGCGGTCCAGGAAGTCGTAGTACGGCAGGTCGGTGATCTGCACGCCCTGCGGGTCGTGGCGCAGCCCGCGCAGGAGAGCCTTGTCGTCGGGGGCCTCGCCGACGGGCGGGCCGTAGGCGACGGCCTCGATGACGCCGCCCCGGTAGACGCCGGAGTCGTCGGCGGTGACCTGGCCCTCCAGGTAGTCGAAGCGCTCGTCCTCGGCGAGGCGCCGCTGGTCGTCCACGTACGTCCGCAGGTCGGCGTACGGCAGGAGGTAGTGGCGTACGGTCTCCGGGGCCGCGACCAGGCGCAGCGTGGCGCCGACGATGATCGCGCACTGGCCGAGTCCGGCGCGCACCGCGTGGAACAGGTCGGGGCGTCTGGTGGCGTCGCAGTGCAGCAACTCCCCTGCCCCGGTGACGACTTCGAGCGCCGCGACATTGTCGACCTGGGCGCCGTGCCGGTGGGCCTGGCCGCCGAAG
Organism: Streptomyces sp. HD; assembly: GCF_028369295.1. Lineage (GTDB taxonomy): Bacteria > Actinomycetota > Actinomycetes > Streptomycetales > Streptomycetaceae > Streptomyces. Next base: position 183,838 of record NZ_JAQMYP010000011.1, on the reverse strand, counting down.
CCGCCGACGGACAGCGTGCCGCCGACGGAGAGTTCGAGATAGTCGGTGAAGACGGGCGGCGTCAGGCCGTGCGCGAGAGTGGCCCTGGCGACGTCGCTCCACTTGGCGCCCGCTCCGACGGTGACGGTCGAACTGCCGGTGTCCACCGCGCCGATGGACGCGAGCGGCGTCGTCTCGACGACCAGGCCGCCGTCGATCTGCCCCTGTCCCTGGGTGGCGTGGCCCTGCCCCCGTGGGGCGACCTCGATCCCGTGGGCGTTGCAGAACCGGACCATGGCGACGACGTCTCGCACGGAACCCGGTCTGAGCACCGCGGCCGGGGTGCGGTGCACGATGTGGCCGTAGTCGTCGGCGACGGCCGTGCGAGACGCGGTGTCGGTGAGGAGTGTTCCGTCGAGGTCGGGCACGCCCGTGAGCCGGGACGCGTCGGCCGCGGGGGCGGCTGCCGCCCAGGTCCGGGTGAACGGGTCGAAGCCGATGACGGCGGCTCCGGTGACGGCGAGGCCGCGTAACGCGGTGCGTCGGGACGGAGGGCTGGTCATGACACTCCAAGTGGCTCAAGGATCCGTTGACCGTCTGGCACGGCTGACACATCTGACACGACTGACACGTCTGAACGTTTGAAACGTCTGTGGATCTTCGCTACGTCAACGGGTGGCCGGCCGAGGGAGTTCCACTCGGCTCTGGAGGGGCGTGGCGAGGAGGCGAGCCGGTGGGATCCCAAGCCAGTTAATTGCTCATTGGCGTGCAGGTATCGAAACCGGCCCGACAGTCCGGGGGCCGACGGCCGAGGAGTGGTGACTCAGGCGGGTGCCCCGACGGTTTCTGACGGCTGCCGGGGCGTTCACCCCTGCCACCAGCCGGGCCAATCAACAGCCCCGAGCGATACCCCATCCGGTGGCATATGGCCGTCAAAAGGTTATTCATATCAGCCGATTTCGTACTCATCCACTGTCCGGCTCTTGGTGCTGACCAGCCGTCACGAGGCCCTGAACCAAGTCGAGGAGAGTGGAGAAAATGACAACATCGCCGAGATGGCGATCTGTTCTGACGCCGGCCGCACTGGCCGCCGCGCTGGCCGCAGCCGCGCTGACGAGCGCGGGCACCGCCGGCGCGCAGAACCACACCACCCCGCCCCCGCATCCGGCCAAGCCCGCCCAACCGGCACATCCGGAAAAGCCGGGACACCCGGGCAACCCCGCGAAGCCCGCTCACCCGGGCAAGCCCGCGACGCCTGACCACCCGGCCAAGCCCGGCAAGCCTGCCCATCCGGGCAAGCCCGCTTACCCGGCCAAGCCTGCCAAGCCCGCCCACCCGGGTAAGCCGGCCTACCCGGTCCACCCTGACAAGCCCGCGCACCCGGCGAAGCCTGAGATGCCGGCCAAGCCCGCGCATCCGGTCAAGCCGGACTACCCGGCCAAGCCAGCGCACCCGGCCAAGCCCGACTACCCGGCCAAGCCGGTCAAGCCCGCGATCCCCGCGAAGCCTGCGCTTCCGGAGAAGCCCGCACATCCGGTCAAGCCCGCGCTGCCCGCGAAGCCGGAGCTCCCGGCGAAGCCAGTACTCCCGGCCAAGCCCGACTACCCGGCGAAGCCGGTCAAACCGGCTCTCCCCGCGAAGCCGGAGCTCCCAGCAAAGCCCGCGATCCCCGCCAAGCCGCAACTCCCGGCAAAGCCCGCGATCCCCGCCAAGCCCGCTTACCCGGTCAAGCCCGCGTTGCCGGAGAAGCCTGTGCTCCCGGCGAAGCCCGCGCTGCCCGCGAAGCCGGAACTCCCGGCCAAGCCGGCGCTGCCCGCCAAGCCCGCGCTGCCGGCAAAGCCCGCGCTCCCGGAGAAGCCCGCGCTCCCCGCGAAGCCGGAACTCCCGGCCAAGCCGGCGCTGCCCGCCAAGCCCGCGCTGCCGGCAAAGCCCGCACTCCCGGAGAAGCCCGCGCTCCCCGCGAAGCCGGCGATCCCCGCCAAGCCCGAACTCCCCGCGAAGCCTGCGCTGCCGGCAAAGCCCGCACTGCCTTCGAAGCCTGAGCTCCCCTCCAAGCCGGCGATCCCCGCGAAGCCGGAACTTCCCTCCAAGCCGGCGCTTCCGTCGAAGCCGGAACTGCCGTCGAAGCCCGCGCTCCCCGCGAAGCCTGCGATCCCGGCCAAGCCGCAACTTCCCTCGAAGCCGGCCATCCCCACCAAGCCGGATCTCCCCTCGAAGCCCGCCATCCCCGCCAAGCCCGAGCTTCCCTCCAAGCCCGCCATCCCCAGCAAGCCCGCAATCCCAAGCAAGCCGGAGCTTCCCTCCAAGCCGGCCATCCCCACCAAGCCCGAGCTTCCCTCCAAGCCCGCCATCCCCAGCAAGCCCGCAATCCCAAGCAAGCCGGAGCTTCCCTCCAAGCCGGCGATCCCCACCAAGCCCGAGCTTCCCTCGAAGCCGGCTATTCCCAGCAAGCCGGAGCTCCCGTCCAAGCCCAGCATCCCCAGCAAGCCAGAGCTCCCCTCCAAGCCCAGCATCCCCAGCAAGCCGGAGCTCCCGTCCAAGCCCAGTCTTCCCTCCAAGCCCAGCCTGCCGAGCAAGCCCAAGCACGACAAGGAGAAGGATTGGTGACTCCGATGAGGAGAGGCTGACCCCCCGGTTCTCCGGGGGTCGTACAGGTCGGCTGTGCTGCCGGGCCCGGGTTGTCCGGGCCCGGCGCGCCGCTGTCAGGCGGAGGCCGCCCAGCGGCACAGGGGCACAGGGGCACAGGGGCATGGCCCAGTGCCGGGCGGCTGCGCCTTCCGGTCCCGCCCAGGGGTGGTCGGCCATCGAGTGGGCCGTGTCGGTGACCGGGACGTCGGGGTGCCGCGGCGGGGCGAGGTGGAGGGGCCGTACGACGAGGCCGTACGTCGGGTGGCCGAGGCGGCTGACGGGTCGGGTGCGGCCCTCGTGCGGGACACCGCCTGGGCGGGCTGTACGCGGATCCCGACCCATGGGTGTGGGTTGCCAGACCCAGGCCGTCGTCACCGCCTCCCGTGAGTTGCTCACCCACGCCTCCATCCACGCCATGGATGGCCGGGATCCGGGATTCCGATCGCTCGGAGGATGGCGGCGGGGAGACAGGCGGCCCATAGTCGTCCCGACCCGCACGCCGCTGTCCGGACCAGCCGCCGGCGTGGGGGCGCCCACGGGTGTTCGCCGTGGGGTCGTCCACCGGCATGCCGTGCGTCGTCGGCGCCTGTGAGAGGCATGCCCGCTCCCGCTCGCCGTCCCCTGGAGTCCCCCATGCCCGGTGCCGTGTCCCCGACCCCGCCCGCCCCAGCGCTCGACGATGCCACCGCGTCGGGCGTCGCCGTGTCGGGCCCCGCCCATCTGCTGCGTGTGACGCTGCTGATGGCGGGCAGCTGCCTGCCGATCCTGGGGGCCGTACTGATCGCGCCGGTGCTGCCGAAGATGCAGGACCACTTCGCCTCGACGCCCGGCGCCAAAGCGCTCGTCCCTCTCGCGCTGACCGTACCGGCGCTGTCGCTGGCGCTGCTGGCCCCGTTCGCCGGGGTGGTCGTGGACCGGCTGGGCCGCAAGCGGCTGCTGATCGTCGCGACCGTCCTGTACGCCGTGTTCGGCACGGCGCCACTGTGGTTGGACTCGCTCGGCGCGACCATCGCCGGCCGGGCCCTGGTCGGTGTCGCCGAGGCCGCGATCATGACCTGCTGCACCACGCTGATCGCCGACTACTACAGCGGTCAACGGCGGGTGAAGTACCTCGCCCTGCAGACGATGTGCGCCTCCGCGTCGGCCACCGTCTTCTTCGTGCTCGGTGGCGCCGTGGGCGCGGCGGGCTGGCGGGTGCCCTTCTGGATCTACGCCGTGAGTCTGCTCCTCACCCCGCTGATGGCCTCCGCCCTGCCCAACCCGGCGGCCCCTCCGGCCGACGTGGCCGACACGACCAAGTGGCTGACACCGCCGACGTGGCCGACAGGGCCGATGCGGCGAGCCCGGCCGTTCGCCGCGTCTTCCCCTGGCGGCAGTTGTCCGGCATCTGCGCCCTCACCTTCTTCGGGGCGATGGTCTTCTACACGGTCCCGGTGGAGATGTCGTACCTGCTCGACGACCTCGGAGTGGAGAACTCCGGTGTGATCGGCCTGGCCACCGCGATCGCCAGTGCGGCCACCGTGGGCGGGGCGGTCGCCTTCGCCCGGCTGAAGCGCGCCCCCGACCCGATGCTGCCCGCCGTCCTCGCGGTCTGCGCGGTCGGGTTCGGGGTGATGTTCCTGGCGGGCGACGCGGCGCTGCTGGTCGGCGGAGCGGTGATCAACTGCCTCGGTACGGGGATGTTGCTGCCCGCGCTGCTGACGAGTGCGATGTCCCGGCTGGGGCATGACCCAGATACGCCAGAAACCCGCCACGGAATGATCTTGGCCTCCTGAGCGGGTCCGCCCGTCACCCGTTCGGCTCAGCGTCATTGGTGGTGACGTTGGATTTGGTCCGGGGCGGGGTGGGTTGTGACCTCGATCGAGAGGACCGCGTATCCGCGGTTCAAGCGGCTGATCACCGCGCATGAGCTGCACCTGTTCTTCGCGCCGAGCCGTGACTAGGTCGAGTGGGCTGCTGCCCGTGCCGATTGTGACGAGCATCTGCTGCCCCAACTGCTCGCGCTGAAGTCGTATCAGCGCATGGGGTGTTTCCCGAAGCTGGACGAGATCCCCGATAAGGTCGTCGACTTCGTCCGCCGCGCAGTCGACCTGCCGGAAGGCACGGTGCCGAGGGCGGTGAACCGTACGGCGGAACGACAGCGGACCGCCGTACGGCAGCGGACGGGTCTGTCGTACGACAAGGCGAAGGCCCGGAAGATCGCCGAGGTCGTGATGCGGAGTGAGGCGGTCTCGAAGAACCGCCCGGCGGACCTGATCAACATCGCGTTGGAGAAGGTCGTCGAAGCCGGACTGGAGCTCCCGGGCTTCACCACGCTGGACGCGCTCGCGGCGAAGGTCCGCACCGAGGTGAACGCCTCGATCTGCATGGGCATCTACGACCAGCTCAGCGAGTCCCACCGTCAGCGGCTGCTGGCCCTGCTGTCGGAGAAGGACGAGTCCGGCACCACGAAGTACAACAGGCTGAAGCAGTCGGCGAAGGCCCCGACGTGGTCGCACTTCCGCGCCCAGGCCGAACACCTCGGGTGGGTGGACGAGCTCGGCGAGACCGGGGTGTGGCTGGCCGGCGTCGCCTCAGGGAAGATCACCGACTTCGCCGGTGAGGCGGACGCCACGGACGCACCGGGGCTGCGGGACTACAACCTGGTGAAGCGGATCGCGCTGCTGGTGTGCCTGGCGCACAAGGCGCGGATGCGGGCCCGCGACGACCTGACCACGATGTTCTGCAAGCGGGTCGCGTTGCAGGTCAAGCGGGCCAAGGCGGAGCTGGAGAGCATCCGGGAGCGACAGCAGGCCATCGTTGAGGCGTTGATCGGGAACTACCGCACCGTGCTCCAGCACATCGACGCCGACAGTCCCGTCCAGGCCGCCCGGGAGAAGGCGGCCGTCATGACGGCCGAGATCCTGGCGGCGGTCGGGGAACTCGACCAGGACGCGGAGGCCGACGCCGTCGCCGCGCGGCTCGGCGAAGGGTTCGGGCCCGCCCTGCACACGATGGCGAAGGCCCTGCGCGTGCAGTCCGGCGCCTTGGGAGTGCCCGCGGCGGCGGTGGACGACTTCGGCGGGTTCGAAGGCCAGTACGAGCAGATCGAGAAGGTCGCCGCGCACCACGGCAACTACTGGGAGGTGCTGCTGTACGGGCACCTGCTCAAGGACCGCTCCACGATGTACGACCTGACCAGCCGCCTGGAGCTGCGGGCCACCTCCGAGGACAACCGCGTCCTGGACGTGCTCGCGCACGCCCGCCGGTACAAGACCTCCCGCGACTACATCCCGGAGCGGCACGAGGACGGCCGCCCGGTCGACATCTCCTTCGCCACGCTGAACTGGCAGAAGGCCGTACGCGACAAGAACCGGCCTGGCGTCTTCGTGCGCAAGCACTTCGAGGCGATGGTCTTCACGGCGCTCGCTGAGGAACTGCGCACCGGCGACGTCGCGGTGGCCGGGTCGGAGGAGTACGCCGACTGGAGCGAGCAGCTGCTCCTCTGGGAGGACGTCGAGGCGAAGCTGGGCGACTACCTGGCGGACGTCGGGCTCGCCGAGCCCGGCGACGCGGTGCCGTACGACGCCGTGTCGTTCCGCCGGCAGCTGGAGGACAAGCTCACCGCGGCCGCCGCGGCGACGGATGCCGGGTACCCGGACAACGAGGGTCTGGTCATCGACCCGGAGACCGGTATCCCCTCGCTCAAGGCGCACCGCTCCGAGGGGCAGCGGGCCTCGGCCAGGGTGCTGGAGCAGGAGATCAAGGCGAGGCTGCCGGAGCGCTCGCTAATCGGGATCATCTCCCGCACCGCGTACTGGGTGGAGTGGTGGCGCCGCTTCGGCCCGGCGTCCGGCAACGAGCCGAAGCTGAGGGACCCTTTCGGCAGGTACGTGATCACCACGTTCGTGAAGGGCACCAACATGGGCCCCTACGAGGCCGCCCGCCACATCCCCGGCGTCACCGGACACGAGCTGTCGCTGGCCGCGGCACTTCTCCATCCCGACGCTGAACGAGGCGATCGCCGACCTGGTCAACGCGCACGCACGCCTGGACATCTCCCAGGCGTGGGGCGACGGCTCCGCGGTCGCTGCGGACGGTACCCACATGGACACCTACCTCAACAACCTGCTGTCCGAGACCTCGGTGCGGTACGGCAAGCCGGGCGGCATCGCCTACCACCACATCTCGGACACGTACATCGCGCTGTTCACGCACTTCATCCCGTGCGGGGTGTGGGAGGCCGTCTACATCATCGAGGGTCTGCTGAAGAACACCTCCGAGGTGAAGCCGACCACGGTGCACGCGGATACGCAGGGCCAGAGCTTCCCTGTCTTTGCGCTCGCCCACCTGCTGGGCTTCGACCTGATGCCCAGGATCCGGAACTGGAAGGAACTGACCTTCTACCGGCCCACGAAGCAGACGGAGTACGTGCACATCGATGCCCTGTTCGGCGAGCCGGGCCGCAACGTCATCGACTTCGACCTGATCGAGTCCCAGTTCCGGCACCTGATGCGGGTGGCGATCTCCGTACGCGAGGGCGCCATCTCCTCCACGCTGCTGCTGCGTCGCCTGCGCGCGGGCTCACGCAAGAACGCCACCTACACCGCCTTCCGTGAGGTCGGCCGTGTGATCCGTACCGTCCAGCTGCTGCGCTATCTCTCGGATGCCCCACTGCGCCGGCGGGTCACCGCGGCCACGAACAAGGTCGAGGCGTTCAACGGCTTCTCCCAGTGGATCGGCTTCGGCAACGGTGGCGTCATCACCGACAACGACCCCGTCGAGCAGGAGAAGACCGCGAAATTCAACGCTCTGCTCACGAACGCGGTGATCTTCCACAACGCCCTGGACATCGCCGAGCTCGTGCGCCAGCTCCAGGAGGAGGGCCACGTCGTCGACCCCGAGGACCTGGCCCACATCTCGCCGTACCTGACCGAGCACATCCGCCGCTTCGGCGAGTACTCCACCCACGAACTCGGCCTTGAGCCCGAGGCGTACGACCCGCACCTGGACGTCGACTTCAGCCCGCTGCGCGGCGACGGCCCCGGCGCGGACGGCTACGGCCAGGCAGCCTGACCATCGATGCCAGGTCACTACTTCAGCGGCAGCGTGATGCCGTCCGGCGCCAGCGCCATGCACACGCACCCGCACCCGCACCCGCACTTGGATCGGCACTTGGATCGGCGAGTGTGAGGCCGGTGCCGGCGGCCGCCGCGGGCATCGGCGGGCAGATTCGCGACCAGCTCCGCAAGCGCGTCCGCCGTGAGATGGGCCGATTCCTCGGTGCGAGGCCCACGGCCCCGGGAAGGGTGGCCACGGGTCGCCGTCCGGCGCTGAATCGCTGGCCCTGGCTGCGCTGTCGTATCCGTTCTGGATGTGGGCCCGCCGGGGGCGGTGCACTGTGTGCGGATCAGCGGGCGATCGAGATCGCGAAGGGCGCGAATCCGCTGGACCGAATCACGTGCGGTACGAACAGTATCGCGGCCTCCGTGGCGCGGGCGGTCTGGATCCCGCCGAGATCAGTGATCCACTCCTTGCGCCAGCCGAGGTTGATGAGCAGTTCACGGACGGTCTGCTTGGCCTGCGGGTCCTCGCCGGAGAGGAAGGCATCGGGCGCCTGGGTGAGCGTGGCTGGCGCGGTCATCACCGGGAAGAGCATGGTGTTGAGTGTCTTGACGACGTGCGTTTCGGGGAGCGCTTCCTGGAGTTGCTCGGCGAGGCTTGAGCCGGGGTAGATCAGGTCGGCGGGCAGTCCGTCCGGTCCGTCGACGGTGGCGTTGGAAACGTCGACGAGGATCTTGTCGCGCAGTTCCTCGCGCAGGGCGACGAGCCGGTCCAGCGAGCCGGCACCCGGGGTGGCGTTGATGACGATCTGGGCTGTCCGGACAGCGTCGGCGGCGGCGCCCGGCGCGCGGTCCGCCACGGTCACCTCATGCCCTGCCCGGGTGAGGGCTGTGGCCAGGTTGCCGCCGACGCGGCCGTTTCCGAGAACTGCGATCGTGGTCATGATGATCTGGTCCTTCCGTGCGTGCAGGTTGTGGTGCGCGGTCAGCGTGAGAGCGTGGCGACGGCCTCGGCGTGGACGCCGGGCGCGGCGGCCAGGAAGCTCTCGCTCTGCGGGGTCCAGGGGCGGCCCTCGGCGTCGGAGATCTGTCCGCCGGCCTCGGTGACGAGCAGCGCCCCGGGCAGCAGGTCCGCGCGGGCGCCGGCGAACTGCCAGAAGGCGTCGATCCGGCTGGCGGCCACGTTCAGCAGGTGCAGGGTCGCGGGCACGGCGGTGCGGACGACGAGCGCGTCGAAGAGCATCGCGGTGATCGAGGAGCCGACGCGCCGCACGACCTTCTCGTCCTCGTCCGGCCGGGCCTGGCTGGTGGCCACGATGCTCAGGCCGAGGTCCGCGGTCTGCGAGACGTGCAGCGGCCGGCCGTCGAGGTGGGCGCCCGCGCCGGTGAGCGCGGTGTAGGTCTCGCCGGTCAACGGCAGGTGGACCGCGGTGAGTACCGGCTGGTTCTCACGCACGAGGGTGGCGGTCACCGCCCACTCCGGCAGGGCGTGCAGGTGGTTGACGTTGCCTTCGGCCGGATCCACGACCCACCATTCGCCGGGCGGCAGCGCCCCGCCGTCCAGTTCGTCCTCCACCCAGCCGGCGTCCGGGCGCAGGCGCGTGAGGCGGGGGCGCAGGATATCGAGGGCCGTGTCGTCGTTGGCGGCGAGCGCGCGCATCAGCTCTTCGCGGGTCTGGTAGCGGACCACCTCGCCGAAGCGCTCGCGCAGCGCCGAACCGGCCGCGCGCACGGCGATCGCGGTCTGGCCGAGCAGGTCGGCGTCGGAGGCGGCGACGTCAGTGGTCTGAAGCGTTTCGGACATGGCGGTACTCCCGTGTGAGGAGGGGTGATGAGGCGGGTCGGGCCAAGCTGTGTGTTCCGTCTTGCGCTCTCGTCTCGAAGGTATCCAGCCCTTTAATTAACTTCAAATGCATGTCAAGCACGGCTAGGATTACTCACATGCAATTGGATTTGAACCTGCTCGCCGCGCTCGACGCGCTGCTGGAGGAGGGAAGTGTGGCCGGGGCGGCCGCGCGCCTGCACGTCACCGCCCCCGCGATGAGCCGGAGTCTGGGCCGAATCCGGCGCACGACCGGGGATCAGATCCTGGTGCGCACCGGCCGCACGATGACCCCGACGCCGTATGCGATCGCCGTCCGGGAACAGGTGCACGAGCTGCTGCACCAGGTCCAGGGGGTGCTGGCACCGAGCCGTGAACTCGATCTGGCAACGTTGGAGCGCACTTTCACACTCCGCTGGCACGATTCCCTGGTCGCCTTGAGCGGCCCCGCACTGCTCGCGGCCGTGCGCGGACAGGCGCCGGGCGTGCGATTGCGCTTCCTCGCGGAATCGAGCATCGACACCCCCGAGTTGCGGCGCGGCGAGGTCGACCTGGAGGCGAACGCCAACCGCCCGAGCGCACCGGACATCCGTGCCGAGAACGTGGGCGAGACCCGCCTCGTCATCGTCGTGAGGCAGGGGCACCCCCTCACCCGCGTCAGGACGGTCACCGCAAAGCGGTACGCCGCCGCTGAGCACGTCACCGTCTCGCGACGTGGAAACCTCAGCAATGCCCTCGACGACGCCCTCGCGCGGCTCGGCCTCACCCGCCGCGTGGTGGCGACCGCGCCCACGGAAGCGGCCGCGCTGGAGTTCGCGCGCGGCTCCGATCTCCTGATCAGCGTCCCCGAAGCCACCACGCGGTCAGCGGTCGCCGACCTCGGCCTGGTCGTGCTCCCCCTCCCGCTCGAACTGCCGTCGGCACCGATATACCTGTCGTGGCATCAGCGCTACGACACCGACCACGCCCACGCCTGGCTGCGCGGGCTGGCGCGAACCGCGCTGGCCATGTGCGGGGCGTCGTAGTCGGCGCCGTCCGGCCGCTTCACTCATACGTCCACGCGACCACCTTGATGCCGCGCGGCCGGCCGCTGTGCGGACCCGCATCAGATCACCAGCCCCCGGCGGTAGGCGTACACGACCAACGTGAACGCGGTCGCGAAGCCCGAGTTTGCCGCGAATGCAGGACACGAACGTCTTGACGGTCTCCTGGCTGCCTCCACCCCAATACTGCTGGCCCGCTCCCGCCACGCCTCCGTCCGCTCCCTGGAGCGGTACGCACGCCCCAGCGTCGGCGCGGTCGCTCGGCACGTCGCCGAACGCGGCGGCGATCTGCTTGAACGTCAGCAGCGGCTTGTCCGTGCGGGTGCTGGCCGTGGGGCGGCCAGACCGACGCCTGCGGCTCACGATCGCGGATCTGTGGGAGGGCGTCGGCGTGGCCCTCGGAGATCTGGGCGAGCAGTTGGTGGGTCCTAGTCCATCACGTATCTCAGTGCCAACGGCTGTACCGATGCCCCGAGGCCGATTTCATCCAGCAGGGAGAGGGTGGGCAGGCCGCCGGTCAGGCTCAACCTGACACTACCGGTCCACGGTCCCGCCGCAGTCGTCTGTCGGCAAACGAACGTCTGCCGACACTCAAGTTGGCGATCACGAACCCGCAGGTGGGCAGTGTCGGCAACTCGCGTCGGAAATCAACGTCGGAGAACGGGCCTTCGGATAGTTTCCGACGATGCTCATTGGCTACTGCCGCACATCGACGGCCGACCAGAACCCCGATCATCAGATCGACGCACTACTCCGCCATGGCGTCGGCCGCGACAGCATCCACGTCGACGTCGCCAGCGGCGCGAAGGCGTCCCGCCCGAAGCTCGATCTCGTCATGCAGCTGCTGCGCGAGGGCGACACGCTGAAGGTGACCCGGCTCGACCGGCTCTCCCGCTCCGTGCTGCACCTGGTGACCCTCGGCGCCGAGCTGCGCGAGCGCGGCATCGGTCTGCACGTCATCGAGCAGGGCATCGACACCGCCACCATGGAGGGGCGGGCGATGTTCGGGATGCTGTCCGTACTGGCAGAGCTCCAGCGCGAACTGATCGTGGCGAACACGAACGACGGGCTGGCCTCCGCGCGGGCCCGGGGGCGGGTCGGCGGGCGTCGGCCGAAGCTCACCGAGGACCAGGCCGCGCTCGCCCAACGGCTCTACGACGAGCGGGAGAAAACCGTCCAGCAGATCGCCGACATGTTCGGAGTCCCGCGGTCCACGGTGTACGGGCACCTCGACAAGACCAGGACCGTGCCTCGCCAGCCGAAGAAGACCGCAGTCACGAAGCCCTAAAAACTACCGGAGGGTTACTTGTTCCCTGGTGTCCGGGCTAGGACTCCGGGGCCTACAAGCGGGTGTCGACCGACCAGCAGTCGACCGATCGTCAGAACCTCGTCCTCGCCGAGGCCGACATCGAGCAGCCGGTCACGTTCGAGGAGGAAGGCGGCACCTCCAGCCGCCTCCATCCTCTTGAGCGCCCGAAGTTCGGCGAGCTGCTCACTCACGCGCGGCAGGGCGACGCCGTCCACATCTCCGAGATGTTCCGCCTCGTGCGCGGCACCCAGCACATCCTCGACGTGCTCGACGTCCTCCACCGCGACCGCCTCGCCCTGCGCATCCACGACGGCGCGTTCTCCGCCAAGGACCTCACCGCCCGCCACCCGCGCACCGGCGAGCTGCTGTCCACCGTGAAGTTCATGGTCCAGACCCTCGCCACCGCCGGCGAACTCCAGCGCGACCTCCAGCGTGAGTTGACCTACGACGGACTGCGGGCCGCCGAGGCCAAGGGCAACAAGGGCGGCCGCCGACCCGCCATCCCGGCCGCGAAGACCGACACCGTCCGCGCCGCGTACCTGGAAGGCCGCTCCATCGCCGCCCTCGCCCGCGACCACGACGTCAGCCGCGGCGCCATCCGTACCGCCGTCGCCGACCTCCTGCCCGAGTACACAGCCGCCGACCCGGGCGCCTCGGCCCCGGAACTGCCGGTCGTCCTCGACATGCCGGGCAAGGTCGCCGACTTCCTCCGCAACACCGACCTGGAGCCCGCCGAGCGCGCCGTCCTCGACCAGGGCGTGACCGTGCGGCGCGGCCAGGGCTACACCCTGCGCGTCACCGCCGTGCCTGCGATCCACCGCCGACTCCTCGACCGCTGCCAGCTGCTCGACGGCGCCTCGGCGATCCCGGCACAGCGCAAGGCCCGCCGCGAATACGCGAACCGCGTCGACGCCCTCGATCAGTAACCAAGATCATCCCGTGGCGGGTTTGTGGCATATCTGGGTCATGCCCCCCGGCTGGCCTTCGAGGATCGTGGCCGCGGGACGGGGCTGTGGATGGCGGCCTTCTTCGGGGGCGAGTTCGTCTGCCCGCTGGTGCTGATCGCGGTGGAGGCGGGGGTGGGATCGCTGGCCGGTGCGGTGGGGTGCTGGGGCTGGTGGCGGCCCTGGTTGCGGCGGGGCTGTGGGTGGCAGCCCGGCGGCGGGCCGGGACGGTCGATCCACGGCCACTGCCGGAGCAACTGGGCTGAAGCGATTGGTCTGAAGCAATCGGGCTGAAGCAATCGTCCGACGGCTCCGTCAACGCCCAGGGGCGCGGGGCTGTGATCGATATGCGGCTCCGCCGCGTTGACGCGACCAGCCACGACGCACCCCGCACCCCGCACCCGAACGACACCCCCTCGCGGCGCTCACCTGGGTCACCGAAGGTCATCCCTCCTCCAGCAACGTCGCCCCCACCTCCGCCGCCTTCTGCCGCAGCCAGATGTGCGCCGCGTCCTGCGCATGCACCGGATGCCACCACAGCGCCACCTGCACCGGTACGGCCTCGAAAGGACAGGGCAGTACCCGCACCGCCGCCGACCGCACCGCCCTGCGGGCCAGCCGCTCCTGGATCATCGCGACCCGGCGCGTGCCCTCGACCATGTGCGGCAGCAGTGGGAAGGTCTGGACGGACACCTCCACGTGCGGGCTGATGCCGAGCATGCTCAGCTGGCGGGCGGCCGGCGCGTCGTAGGGCCGTTGGTAGACGGCCCACGGCAGCCGGGCCAGATGGTCGAGGGTGAGTGCCTCGCCGACCTCGGGGTGGTCGTCGGCGACCATGCACAGCCATCGGTCCTGGTAGAGGTCGACCGCGGGGAAGCCGTCGATGACGCCGTGCGGCATCAGCAGTCCGTCGACCGTGCTCAGCAGCGCGGCCGTGTTCTCCTCGACGGACGGCGCCGGATGCTGGAAGGCGAGCCGGATGCCGGGCGCCTCGTGGTGGACGGCGTGGGCCAGCGCGGCGCCGAACACGGCCGCGCCGTAGTCGGAGGCGAGCAGGGTGAACTCGCGGGACTCGGCGGCCGGGTCGAAGTCGGCCTGGCTGGAGAACACCCGCTCCAGCAGGTCGCAGGCGGTGGCGCTGCGGTCCCGCAACGCGACGCCGAGCGGCGTCAGTTCGTAGGAGTTGCCGCTGCGGGCGAGCAACTCGTCGTCGAAATGGCGGCGCAGCCGGGACAGTGCCGCGCTCATCGCCGGCTGGCTGAGTCCGACGCGCTCGCCGGCCCGGGTGACGTTGCGCTCCTCCAGCAGGGCGCGCAGGGCTACGACCAGGTTGAGGTCGAGTCTGGACAGGTTCACCGGGCACCACCTAGTGCTGTGACCGGAAACGATCACCGGGGTGGTGGGTGAGTCAGGCGTTGATGTTTTGGGAGGTGCTTCGGACAGCTGCTGCGTAGGGTCTGCCGAATGACGCTCTCTCATGATGTGGCCGGAGACGGTCCTGTGGTTGTGTTGTTGCATTCCGGGGTGTGTGACCGACGGATGTGGGATGCACAGTGGCAGACCTTGATCGATGCCGGTTACCGGCTGGTGCGCTGTGATCTTCGGGGCTTCGGCGGAACTCCTGCTCCGGACCGGCCTCACAGCGATGCCGAGGACGTGCTGGAGCTCCTGAATGGTCTTGGGATCGCGCAGGCGGTACTGGTGGGATCCTCGTACGGCGGGGAGGTTGCCCTGGAGATCGCTGCGCGTTGGCCGGACCGGGTGAGTGCCATGGTGTTGCTCTGTTCTGCCCTTCCCGGGCATGAGCCTTCCCTCGAACTGGGTGTGCTCGGTGAGCGCGAGGAGGCGCTGCTCGAAGCGGGGGACATCGCCGGTGCGACGGAACTGATGGTTGATACCTGGCTGGGCCCGGACGCCGACGACACCGCCCGCGAAGCGGTACGCCAGATGCAACGGCACGCCTTTGAGGTGCAATTGGCCGCCGCTGAAGAGTTCGAGCCGCTCGAGGCCCACATTGATCTGACAGCGATCGTGGCTCGTTGCCTCGCCGTGTCGGGCAGGCATGATGTAGCGGACTTCCGACAGATCGCTGCCCGCCTGCCGGATCTGCTCGCGAACGCCCACCATGTTGAACTGCCGTGGGCAGGTCACCTTCCCAGTCTGGAGCGGCCGTCTGACGTCGCCGATCTATTGATCGAATTTCTGCGACAGGCAGTGCCTGTCGATTGAGCCCCCGGGCATGTCCTGTCACTCAGCGTTGGCGAGTGGTCGTCCACCCCAGCGGATGCCCTTCTCGCTGCGGACGCGGGCGCGTTCGCGTCGTTGGGCGGCCAGCACGTCGGGGTGGCGGGCGTTCTGGTTGCGCCAGCGCAGATAGCGGTGCAACTCCGCAGTCTGGACGGTGTGGTTGGGGTGGTTCGAGTTGGCGAGGGTGAACTGCCGCAGCGGCCCGAAGTGAGCCTCGATCGGGTTCGCCCAGGACGCATTCGTCGGCGTGAAGCACAACTCGACCTTGTTCCTGGCCGCCCAACGCAGGATGCGCACGTTCCTGTGGGCGGACAGGTTGTCCAGGATCACGTCGATCGGGGCGCCGTCGGGACGCGCTGCCCGGATGCTCTTGAGCGCGGCCCAGGTCGGCGCGATGCCCTTGCGGCGCCGGTTGACGCCCCACAGAGTGTCATCACCGACCGAGTAACAGCCGTGGAAGTACGTGACCCCGTGGGTGCGGTGGAAAGTCGCCGGCAACCGGTCGGGCCGGCCCTTCCTCGCCCAGCAGGACCCGGCGGTGGGGCGGATGCCGAGCGGCCCGAACTCGTCGAAGGCGAAGGTGCGGTCGGGCCGCTCGGTCAGCGCGTACTCGATCCGGTCCAGCTTGGCGTCGAAGTCCGCGTCGCTGGATTCCTTCCAGGTCTTGGTCCGCTGGAACGTCACCCCGCGGCGCGCGAGCAGGCAGCGCAGGGCCTCGCGGCCAATGCGTATGGGACGGGCGACGTTACGCCGCAGATGATCCGCGAGTTTCCGGAGCGACCAGCGAGTGAAGGGCTTACCGAGCTTGGTGGGGCGGGTGGTGGCCGTCTCGATGACGAACTCCTCGTCGTCATCGCTGAGCAGGCGGGGACGGCCTCCCGCCCACCGAGGGTCCGGCAGGCCAGCCCGACCTCGTTGAAGCGATGGATGATGTCACGGACGGTGTCCTCGTCCGCCTGCACCAATTCGCGATCACCGGCACGGTGTTCCCGCCCGCCGAAGCCAGCACCATCATCGCCCGCCGGAACCGCACCGTGCTGGTACTGCCCCGCCGCACGATCCGCTGGAGCTTCTGCCCCTCCTGCTCGGTCAGCCTGCGGACCCTGACCGGCCCTGCCATCGAGCCTCCTCACACCGATCGGACGTGTCGTCACATCCAACCGGCGCAAGGCCAGTCAGCACCACCCCTGTGATCGTTTCCGGTCAGAGCACTAGCGAGCGAAGGCCATCCATGTCAGTGAAGGCCATCCATGTCGTGGATCTGGCACTTCACAAGATTGATTTCCGTGATCTGGCGATCGAGGCCAGAGTAGACCGCGACCCAGCAGGAGGAAATCTCATGGCCACGCTCGTGCAGCCTGCCGGCCCGTTCGCACTCGGCACGTTCTCCGCCCCTGACGGGGAGCCGTTCCCCGGTCTCCTGGCCGGCGGCCGGGTGCTCGACCTGAGCCGGGCCCTGGACCCGGCGCCGTCCGACATGCGTGCCGTACTGGAACGGTGGGCGGAGACGCTCCCCCGGCTGCGCGTCCTGGCGGACGACGACGACCGGGAGTGGCGGGCGCTGGAAGGGCTGCGGGTGCACGCTCCCGTCGAGCCCCGGCAGATCTTCCAGTCCGGTGCCAACTACCGGCAGCATGTGATCGACCTGGAGGTCGCCCACCGCTCCCCCGACGACCCGCGCACGGTCGAGGAGGCGCGGGCCGAGATCGCCGCGGTCATGGACCGGCGGGCGGCCGAGGACCTGCCGTATGTGTTCATCGGTCTGCCGAGCACGATCGCGGGGCCGTACGACGATGTCGTCCTGCCGTCCTGGGCCGAACAGCCGGACTGGGAGCTGGAGTTGGCGGCCGTGATGGCCAGGCCCGCGCACCGGGTATCCGTCGAGGAGGCCCTGGAGTACGTCGCCGGGTACACGATCGCCAACGACCTCACCGACCGCGCCACCGTGTTCCGCCGGGACATGAAGGCCATCGGCACCGACTGGCTGCGCTGCAAGAACGCCCCGGGCTTCACCCCGTTGGCGCCGTGGCTGGTGCCGGCCGAGTCGGTCGCCGATCCCGGTGATCTGCGGGTCACCCTGAAGCTGAACGGCGACACCATGCAGGACGAGTCCACCAAGGACATGCTCTTCGGCATCGCGCGGCTGGTGTCGTACATCTCGCAGTCGGCTCAACTCCTGCCCGGTGACCTCGTGTTGACCGGCAGCCCGGCGGGCAACGGCATCCACTGGGGTCGGCTGCTGCGCGACGGCGACGTGCTGGAGGGCTCGATCACGGGGCTGGGCGTACAGCGCACGCGCTGCGTCGAGGAGGCGTCATGAGCCTGGACCGGCACGACCCCGAAGGCGCGATCGCCGAGGCCGCCAAGGCGTACTCCAACTGGGGGCGCTGGGGCGAGGACGACGTGCTCGGCACGCTCAACTTCCTCGACGAGGCCAAGCGGCGGGAGGGCGCCGCGCTGGTGCGGCGGGGCGTGAGCTTCTCGCTGTCGCAGCGGTTCGAGATGAACGGGCCGCAGAAGGGCTGGCGTCGGCGGACCAACCCCGTCCACACCATGCTCGACACCGGCACCGACGCGGCGCTGGGCAACCAGGGCTTCCCGCACGGCATCGGCGGCGCCGACGACGTCATCGCGATGCCGCTGCAGTGCTCCACCCAGTGGGACGGGCTCGGCCACATCTTCGACCACGGCAAGGCCTGGAACGGGCGCCCGGCGGAGAAGGTGGTCACCTCCGACGGCGACCTCGTCACCGGCATCGAGCACATGGCGCCGTACGTCGCCGGGCGCGGTGTCCTGCTGGACGTGGGCCGGGTGGCCGGCGCCGACGGTGAGCTGCCGGACGGGTTCGCGATCACCGAGGAGCACCTCGCGCAGGCCGCGCAGGCCCACGGCGTGAGCGTCGGGCGCGGTGACATCGTCCTGGTCCGCACCGGCCGGCTCGCCCGGGTCGGGCGCGACGGCTGGGGCGACTACGCGGGCGGGCCCGCGCCGGGGCTGTCGTTCACCACGGCGGGCTGGCTGCACCGTACCGAGATCGCCGCCATCGCCACCGACACCTGGGGCTTCGAGGTTCGGCCGAACGAGTTCGACGACGCCTTCCAGCCGTTGCACCAGGTCGTCATCCCCAACATGGGACTGCTCATCGGCGAGATGTGGGACCTGGAGTCGCTGGCCGAGGACTGCGTCGCGGACGGGGTGTACGAGTTCTGGCTGACCGCCGCTCCGCTGCCCGTCACCGGGGCCGTCGGCTCCCCCGTCAACCCGATCGCCGTCAAGTAGATCGCTGTCGAGCAGATCGCTGTCGAGCAGATCGCCGTCACGTGGGGTCCGCAGCCCGCGGGCTGCGCGGACAGGCCCCGCGGCCCGCGCGGACACCGTCCCGCAGCCTGCCGGCTGTGTCCCCTTCCGGCCCACCCCAGCGATGTGTCCGGCCCCCTGGCCACCCGTCAGTCCGCTCACTGCCGGGTGGCCCCTCACACCACCGACTTCGAGTATCCGCCGGAACCGTCCGGCCCGCACTCGGAGCGTCCCGCCCGCACCCATGCGGGCGAACCACCGCCCGTACGAACACCGCCGCACCCCCATCCCCACGCCCCCCATCCCCACGCCCCGCACCCCCGGCCGCCCGCTGCCGCGCGGCCCAACCCCGGGAGGGACCCCGACATGACCGACAGCCGCACCCTCCCCCAGCCTCCGGCCGGGGGTACGCCCACCGTCCTCGTCATCGGCGGGGGCGCCTCCGGCAACGCCGTCACCGTCCTGCTGCGCCGCGCCGGCATCACCGTCGACCTGATCGAGGCCAGACCCGACTGGAACGCCACGACCGGCTCCGGCATCACCTTCAGGGCAACGCCCTGCGGGTCCTGCGCGAACTGGGGGTGTGGGAGGAGACGGCCGCCTCCGGTTGTGCCTTCGGTTCGCTGGGCGTGACCGCTCCGGACGGCACCGTGCTGTTCGTCGCCGAGGACATCCGGACAGGTGGTCCCGACCTGCCCGCCACCCTGGGCATGCAGCGCCCCCGGTTGCAGCAGATCCTCATCGCCGCGGTCCGCGCCTCCGGCGCCCGGGTTCGGCTCGGCACCACGGCCGAGTCGCTGGACCAGGACGCCGACGGTGTCTCGGTGCGTTTCAGCGACGGCGTCGAGAGCCGCTACGACCTGGTGATCGCCGCCGACGGCCTGAACTCCGCCACCAGCGCCGCGATCGGCATCACCGCGAAACCCGAGCCCACCGGCATGGCCATCTGGCGCATCGCCGCCCCACGCCCCCACGGCGTGACCCGCACCGACCTCGCCTACGGCGGCCCCGCCTACATCGCCGGGTACACCCCCACCAGCGACAACACCATCTATGCGTACGTCGTGGAGGCGTGCCGGGACCGCGCATCCATCGACCCGGCCGCCTACGCCGACGAGATGCGCCGCCTCGCGCGCGGCTACGGCGGGGCCTGGCCGGAGATCACCGAGCACATCACCGACCCGGCGAAGGTCAACTACACCTGGTTCGACCACCTGCTGGTCGAGGACTCCTGGCACCGGGGCCGCGTCGTGCTGATCGGCGACGCCGCCCACTGCTGCCCGCCCACCCTGGCCCAGGGCGCGGCGATGTCCCTGGAGGACGCCCTCGTCCTCGCCGAGCTGCTCACCAGCGGACGGGACTGGGACGACGAACTGCTCCAGGCGTACTACGACCGCCGGGTCCCGCGGGTGCGCAGGGTCGTCGAGGCGTCGGTGCAGATCGGCCAGTGGCAGCTGGACCGCGTACGCGACGCCGATGTCGCGGGGCTGGTCGGCAGCACGTTGAACGCCCTCAAGGAGCGTCCGTGACACAGCACGTGCCCGAGCAGGCGACCGAGCCCCTGCCGACTCCGACGATCGACGTCCACGCCCACCTCCTGCTCCCGGAGATCGAGGAGGCCGTCGCCGGTCACCCTGGCCTCGCCGAGGCCCGTGACCTCGACGCCCGTCGCAACGGTCCGGCGGCCCTCGCCGTGAACGGCCCCATGGTGGGCGCTCGGGTGCCGAGGCTGACGGACGTCGCCGTGCGTCTGGCGGCGATGGACGAGGCGGGCGTGGACGTGCAGCTGGTGAGCCCTTCGCCGGGCCATTACCACTACTGGGCCGGCACCCGACTGGCGAACAGGATCTGCCGGTTGGCGAACGAGGGCACCGCCGCACACTGCGCCAAGGCCCCCGACCGGCTGCACGGCCTCGGCTTGGTCCCCCTCCAGCACCCCGACCTCGCGCACATGGCCGGGGACAACACCTTCACGTACTTCCTCGACCCGCACGGCAACACCGTCGAGTACACCACCGAGCTTGAGGAGCTCGACGAGGACACCTGGCACCCGCACGTCTACGACTTCTCCCGGCCCGAGGCCACCGACCAGTGGGGCACGGCGAACCCGATGAACGAGCTGGTCGCCAAGGAGTCGTTCAACGACGTCGACCGCGGCGTGTTCGTCGCCCCGCCGGTGTAAGGGGCGCCGACCCTTGCGCATCGCCACTTACCGGTACGAGGGACACCGTCAGTGCGGAGTCGTGGAGGGCGCCGTCGTACGGGCTCTGCCGGACGGCACCTCCCCCCTGCACGCCGTCGGCACCCGCCCCGTGGGGGACGCCGTCCCGCTGTCGGACGTACGCCTGCTGCCGCCGCTGGAGCCGCCGACCGTGCGGGACTTCGTCACCTTCGAGGAGCATGTGGAGGGCGTACGCCGCTCCATAGACGGGGCGGCGGGAGTGCCGGAGCGCTGGTACGCGGCCCCGACCTTCTACTTCACCAACCCCTACGCGGTGTACGGCCCGCACGACGACATCCCGATGCCGCCGGGGTCGGCCGTGCTCGACTTCGAGCTGGAGGTGGCCGCCGTCATCGGCCGGGAGGGCCGCGACCTCACGCCCGAGCAGGCCCTCGACCACATCGTCGGCTACACGATCCTCAACGACTGGTCCGCCCGTGACCTCCAGTCGGCGGAGATGCGGGTGGGCCTGGGCCCGTGCAAGGGCAAGGACACCGCCACCACCCTCGGCCCGTACCTCGTCACCGCGGACGAGCTGGAGCCGTACCGGGACGCCGACGGTTTCCTGCGGCTGGCGCTCACGGCCGCGGTGAACGGCGAGGTGGTCGGCACGGACCTGCTGTCCAACATGAGCTGGACCTTCGAGGAGATGGCCACCTACGCCTCGCGCGGGACCTGGGTGCGTCCCGGGGACGTCCTCGGCTCCGGCACCTGCGGCAACGGCGGATGTCTGGCCGAGCTGTGGGGGGGGTGCGCGGCCGACAGGAGCCTCCGCCGCTGAAGCCGGGTGACACCGTCACGCTCACCGTGGAGGGCATCGGTTCCGTGTCCAACACGGTGGTTGCGGGGGCGGATCCGGTGCCGCTGCCGACGGGCCGACGGCGCGGCCGGGAGCGGCCGTGAGCGTGCCGCGCCCCGAGAGGCTGCTGGGCAAGGTCGTGGTCGTCACGGGTGCGGCTCACGGGCAGGGCGCCGCGGAGGCCGAGGCGCTGGCCCGCGAGGGCGCCCGGGTGATCGCCACCGACGTGACGCAGGCACCCGGCTGCCGTCGCCTCGACGTCACCAGCGACCAGGAGTGGGCCGAACTCGCCGCCGGGCTACGGGAGTCGTACGGCCAAGTCCACGACCTGGTCAACAACGCCGGCGTCACCTGGCGGGCCCGTCTCGGCGAAGTACGCCCGGAGGACTTCGACCGTGTCCACGCGGTCAACGTCACCGGCCCGCTGCTCGGCATCCAGCATCTCGCGCCGCTGATGCCGCCGGGTGCATCCATCGTCAACGTGGGTTCAACGGCCGCGCTCACCGGCCACTACCCGGTCGCCTACACGGCGAGCAAGTGGGCGTTGCGGGGCCTGTCGAGGGCGGCGGCGCTGGAGCTCGGCCCGCGTGGCATCCGCGTCAACACGATCCACCCCGGCTACATCGAGACGGACATGACCGCCTCCGCGGCCCCCGCCTTCCGCGAGGCCAACATCCGCGAGACGCCGCTCGGCCGCACCGGAACCGTGGACGAGATCACCCCGCTGGTGGCGTTCCTGCTCTCCGCCGAGGCGTCCTTCATCACCGGCGCCGAGATCCCGGTGGACGGAGGCCTCACCGCACACGGCGGCGTCAAGTCCCTGTCGGACGCGTTGCGCAACCCGGGCCCGTTGTGACCAGGGGCGGTGCAGTCGACCTCAAGGGGCGCGGGGAACTGCGCGAGCAACCACCCACATCCCGCACCCGCACCCGCACCCGCACAACCAGCCCGACCACCCGAGCTCTTGGGCGACCGACCGTCCGCCGCAGCCTCACGGAATTTCCTGCTCGGCCCAGATGATCTTCCCGTCGGCCGTGTACCGCGCCCCCCACCGATGGGACAGCTGGGCCACCAGGAACAGCCCCCGGCCCCCCTCGTCCATGATCCGGGCGTGCCGCAGTCGCGGAGCGGTGCTGCTGGCGTCGGCGACCTCGCAGGTCAGGCGGGAGTCGCGGAGGAGGCGCAGGCGGATGGGGGGTTCGGCGTAGCGGATCGCGTTGGTGACCAGCTCGCTGACGATCAGCTCGGTCGTCATGGCCAGCTCCCCGAAGCCCCAGTCCGTGACCTGGCGGGTCGCCCGGGCCCGGACGTCGGCGACGGCGGCCGGGTCCACGGGCACGTCCCAGGACACGACGTGTTCGGCGCCCAGGGCGTGGGTGCGGGTCAGGAGCAGGGCGATGTCGTCGGGCTGCGGCACCGGCACGAGCTGCCGCACCGCGGACGTGCACAGGGTGCCTATGTCGGGTTCGCGCCGGGAGAGCAGTTCGCCGAGCCGGGCCATGCCCTGCTCCATGTCGCCGTCGGCCGACTCGACGAGGCCGTTGGTGTAGAGGCCGAACAGGCTGTTCTCGGCGAGTTCGAACTCGGTGGCCTCGAACGCCATCCCGCCCAGCCCGAGTGGCGGTCCGGCCGGGGGTTCGGGGAAGGAGACCTGCCCGTCGGGGGCGACGACGACCGGCGGCGGATGTCCGGCTCGGGCCATGGTGCAGCGCCGGGTGACCGGGTCGTAGACGGCGTACAGGCAGGTGGCGCCGAGGAAGGCGGTCGTGCTCTGGTGGGCCGCCCCGGCTCTCTCGGCTCCGTCGACGCCCTCGGCTCCCTGGGCACGCTCGTCTTCGGGCTGCTCCTCGCTGAGCCGGAGCACCAGGTCGTCGAGGTGAGCCAGCAGTTCGTCGGGCGGCATCTCCATGTCGGCGAGGGTCTGTACGGCGGTGCGCAGCCGGCCCATGGCCGCGGCCGCGGTGATGCCGTGGCCGACGACGTCGCCGACGACCAGGCCCACCCGGGCGCCGGACAGTGGGATCACGTCGAACCAGTCGCCGCCGACCCCGCCCGTCGGGTCCGCCGGCAGATAGGAGGAGGCCACCTCCAGCGCCGTACCGCCCGTCAGGGCCTGCGGCAGCAGACTGCGTTGCAGGGTGACCGCGGCCGTGTGTTCCCGGGTGTAGCGGCGGGCGTTGTCGACGCACAGCGCGGCGCGGGCGACCAGTTCCCGGGCGGCCAGGACGTCGTCGGGCTGGAACGACACGGGATTGAGCGACCGTATGAAGGTGGTGAGACCGAGGGCGGTGTTGCGGGCCCGCATCGGCACCGAGATCAGGGAGTGCAGGCCGAACTCGCGCATGCTGGCCGCTCGGGCGGGCTGTTCGGTGGCCCACAGGGCGTCGGACGGGTCCAGGACGGGGATGAGGATCGGCTCGCCGTCGATGAGCAGATGCGCGTCGTGCGGCGGCGGCACGAAGTCCACCCGGTCCCCGATCTGGGCCACGGCCTCGGGGACGCCCTCGCGCACGGAGTTCATCCCGGCCCGGCGCATCACCGGCTTGGCGGGGGCCGGGCCCGCGTCGGGGAGCCACGCTCCGTGTCCCTCGGTGCTGAGCACGGGCTCCAGCAGGTCCACGACGACGAAGTCCGCGAAGCGGGGCACGGCGAAGTCGGCGAGTTCCTGGGCCGTCCGCATGACGTCCAGGGTGGTGCCGATCCGGGTGCCGGCCTCGTTGACCAGCGCCAGCAGCTGGCGGGCGTTCCATCGTTCGGTGACGTCCAGGACCATGTAGCAGACCCCGGTGACCGAGTCGTCCGGGTCCACGAGGGGGAAGAACGAGGTGGAGTAGGCGTGCCGGCGGTGCGGATCGGCCCAGCTCCAGCCCTCGTACTCGTAGTCGGTGACGGGGACGCCGGTGTCGAGGACCTTGCGCATCAGGCCCTCGATGGTCTCCGCCTGCAGGCCGGGCAGCAGTTCGCTGAGCCGCCGCCCCAGCCGCTGCTCACGGGGCACGCCGCCGAACCGCTCCAGGGTGTCGTTCAGCCAGACGTAGCGCAGCTGGGTGTCCATCACGGCCATGCCGACCGGCGAGCGGGTCAGGAATCCGTCCAGCACGGACTGGCCCACGGTCCACTGCGGGCGCCGCTCGCGCGCCGAGATCAGGAAGCACTCGTCCGGGCCGATCCGGAAGGACGCGGAGACCCGCAGGTCCACGTCGATACGGCGGCCGTCGCTGTGGCGTAGCGGGATGAGCCCGCTCCACCCCATGCCGGCCCGGCAGCGCTCGGCGACCCCGGCCACCCGCACCGGATCGCCGGGCATCGCCAGCAGTCCGGCGGCCGGCCCGCCGACCGTCTCCGACGCCGGGCGGCCGAGGAGTTCCTCCGCGGCCCGGGTCCAGCCGAGGACGACGCCCTGCGCGGACAGCACCGCCGCCGCGTCGGAGGACGCGTCGAAGAGCGCGCTCGGTCCTGCGGACGTGGGCGCGTCCGGTTCCTCTCGCGGAGCATCCATGGGTCCTCACGCAGCGTCCATGGGTCCCATCCCGTACACGACCATGTTCCTGCTAGTACGCCGGATACGCACGGGCCGACGCCCGCCTCGCCGTCCCCCCTCGCCGGCTCCAGCCTCCTCAGAGCCTGTGAACCAACCCCGTCTGCGCTGCGACGCCCGGCACGCGTGCTCGCCCTACGGGCGGGACGACGGGGGGTTTGTTCACAGGCCCTCACTGGGCAAGGCGCGGGAGCGGAGAGAGCATGGAGGTGCCGGTCCTCGTAGCCGTGGTACCCGGTCGTGGCCGAGGCCGGTGGGTCCGGTCGGCCGGTGCGCGGGAGGCCGGGCCGGTGGCGGAGGAGCTGGGATGACAGCCGAATCCGAATCCTTCCAGTCCGACGGCGGCGGGTACGGCGCCGAGCCGCCCCGCCCGACCGGCCTGCTGGACATGCTGAGCGTGGCCGCGGTCGTCGTCGACGCCGCCGGGCGCATCGTGTTCTGGACCCCGCAGGCAGAGGATCTCTTCGGCTATACGTCCGAGGAGGCGCTCGGCACGTACGCGGCGCGGCTGTTCATCCAGCCCGAGCATCTGCCGGCCGTGGCGAAGCTGTTCGCGGAGGTCCTGGAGACCGGCCGGAGCTGGGCCGGCGCCTTCCCGGTGCGGCACAAGGACGGCAGCACCCGGCTGACGGAGTTCCGCAACATGCGGCTGCTGGACGATCTCGGGGACGTGTACGCGCTCGGCATCGCCGCCGACCACTCCCTGCTCCAGCGCGTCGAGACCGATCTGGCGCTGTGCGAGCGGCTGATCAACCAGTCCCCGATCGGTATCGCCCTGCTCGACCCCGACCTGCACTATCTGCTGGTCAACCCGGCGCTGGAGCGCATCGACGCCACCCCGGCCGAGGACCACATCGGCCGCCGGCTGCGGGAGACGCTGCCGCTGCCCGACATCGACACCATCGAGTCCTGTCTGCGTCAGGTGCTCACCACCGGCACCCCGCTGCTCGACCAGTACCACGTGGGCCGCCCGCCTGCCGATCCCGAGCACGAGCACGCCTGGTCGCTGTCCTTCTACCGGCTGGAGGATCCCGGCGGCCGGACCCTGGGTGCGGCCATCTCGTTCGTCGACGTCACCGAGCGGCACCGCGCGGCGGCCGAGGCCGACCGGGCCCGGCGGCGTCTCGCCCTCGTCGCCGATGCCTCCACCCGGGTCGGCACCACGCTGGAGGTGGAGCAGACCGCCCGCGAACTGGCCGACATCGCCGCCCCGGAGCTGGCCGACGTGGTCGCCGTGGACGTCCTGGACTCCGCCCTGGCCTGCCGCCGTATGCGCCAACCCGACAACGGCCCCGAACTCTTCCGCGCCCTCGCCCTGAAGGCGGCCTACCCCAGCGTGGCCCTGCGCGCCGCGGACCCGCCCGGTGACCTCGCCTCCTACGAGGGCGACCGGCTGGTCACCCTGTGCGTCCACACGGCCCGGCCGGTGCTGGTGCGCCATGTCGGCGAGCACGATCTGCCGCGCATCGCCCGGGACGCGGAGGCCACCTCCCTGCTGGCCCGGGCCGGTGTGCACTCGTATCTGGCGGTGCCGTTGATCGCGCACGGCGAGGTGCTGGGCGCCCTCGACCTCAAGCGGACCCGTAATCCGGTGCCGTTCGACGAGGACGACGTGGTCCTGGCGAGCGAGCTGGCCAGCCGGGCCGCCGTGGCCATCGACAACGCCCGCTGGTTCCAGAGCGTGCGCAACACCGCCCTCACCCTCCAGCGCAGCCTGCTGCCCGACCACCCGCCGCACCACACCGGTCTGGAACTGGCCTCCCGCTACCAGCCCGCGCAGGCCACCAGCGAGGTCGGCGGCGACTGGTACGACGTCCTGCCGCTGACCGAGGACAAGACCGCCCTGGTCGTCGGCGACGTCATGGGCAACGGCATCGACGCCGCCGCCACCATGGGCCGGCTGCGCACCGCCACCTGCGCATACGCGGACCTCGACCTCGAACCCGGCGCCGTGCTCCAGCACCTGGACAAGATCACCTGCGATCTGGAGCACTACATCGTCACCTGCCTGTACGCCGTGTACGACCCCGGCAGCGGGCGGTGCCACATCGCCAACGCCGGACACATGCCGCCCGCGCTGGTCCGTCCCGGCCGCCCGGCCGAACTCCTCGAACTGCCCTCCGGAGCCCCCCTCGGTGTCGGCGGCATCCCGTTCGAGACGACCACGGTCGAGCTGGGCCCCGGCGATCTGCTGGTCCTGTACACCGACGGCCTGGTCGAGACCCGCCACCACTCCATCGACGACCGGCTGAACGTTCTCCTCGGCTTCCTCGACGAACCCCGCCGCCCGCTGGAGGAGACCTGCGACCTGCTGCTGTACGGCCTGCGCCATCCCGACGACCACGACGACGTGGCGCTGCTCGTGGCACGGGTTCTTTAGTTGCTCCTTCGGTACGCCCGGCGCACCCTGTTCCTATGGGTGCTGACAGCGGCCCTACGCTGATCAACTCTGTGCAGCGGGCCTTTCGTCTGCTGGAGGCAGTGAGCGCACACGAGAACGGTGCCCCGGCGAAGCAGCTGGCCCGGGAGACGGATCTGCCGCTGGCCACGGCGTACCACCTGCTGCGCACGCTGGTCCACGACGGCTATGTGCGCAAGCTCGCCGACGGCGGGTTCATCCTGGGCGAGCGGCTCCAGACCCTGCACACGGCGGGCCGGACCCAGGCGCTGCTCAGCCGGATCCGCCCCACGCTCGCCGCGCTGCGGGACGAGCTGTCGAGCGCCGCCTACCTCACCTTCTACGAGGAGGGGGAGATCCGAGTCGCGGAGATCGTCGACGGCCCGCGCGCTCCCCGGGTCGACCTGTGGGTGGGGTTCGAGGACGCGGGGCACGCCACGGCGCTGGGCAAGTCGGTGCTGCGTGAGCTGGACGAGGACGCGCGCAAGGAGTACCTGTCCCGGCACACGCTCTCCGACCTCACGCCCAGGACGATCACCGACACCCCCGAGCTGCTGCGGCGCCTCGAATCCTCACCCCTGGCGCCGGCGGTGACGGACATGGAGGAGTACTCGCTGGGCACGGTGTGCGTGGCGGTGCCCGTCTACGCCGGCTCCACCCTCGGCTCGCTGGGCGTTTCGCTGCGGGCCGGCCGGCGCTCCCGTCTGGAGGAGATCAGGGCACGGCTGATCCCCGCCGCCGACCGTGTGACCCGCGGCCTCTCGCTCACTATCTGAAAACGCTGTCCTTGTCCCGTCCGGGGGCGAAACGCTTTCCTGAATAAACCGGACATTTCACGGGCGTATGGCCCCGCACAAGGTGAGGACAGCGGACAAGACATGAGCATGGCCCCCCACCACGGTGATGACCACTGGCCGAGGCGGCTGATCGCCGCCGTGCCCATTCTGCCCATCCTGATCGTCTCCGCCCTCGTACTCGTCGATGTCGTCGGCGGCACGGGGATGACCTGGGTACCGCTGCTCGCCACCGGACCCGCGCTCGCCGCCACCACCTGCGGGCCGCGCTCCGTCCTGTGCGTGGGGCTGTTCGCCGCCGCCATGAGCGTGACCCTCGGTATCCGCGGCGGCGCCCCGGGCAGCCAGCTGGCGGTCGCGATGTCCGCCCTGCTGGTGGTCACCCTGGCGTGCGCCCTCACCAGCACCCTGCGCGGGCGCCGCGAGCGGGTGCTGGCGGCCGTCCGGTCCGTCGCCGAGGCCGCCCAGCACGCGCTGCTGCAGCCCATCCCGGCGACGGTCGGCCCGTTCCGGGTGGCCGTCCGCTACAGCGCCGCCGCGGCGGAGGCCCGGATCGGCGGCGACCTCTACGCCCTGGTGTCCACGCCGTACGGGGTCCGGCTGATCGTCGGCGACGTGCGCGGCAAGGGGCTGCCGGCCGTGGGGACCGCCGCCCTGGTGCTCGGCGTGTTCCGGGAGGCCGCCTACGACGAGCCCGACCTCCTTGATGTCGTCGCCCGTATCGAGCGGAGCCTGGCGCGCAACCTGGGCAGCGACGACTTCGTCACCGCCGTGGTCGCCGGGTACCCCCGGGAAGGCCAGCTGGAGGTGGTCAACTGCGGCCACGCGCCGCCGCTGCTGGTGCGCGACTCCGTCGTCGTACCGGTCGAGCCGGACCGTCCGGCCCCGCCGCTCGGTCTGCGCACCCTCTCGGGCGAGACGCCCGCACTGCAGGTGCTGCCCTTCGCCGACGGCGACCAGCTGCTGCTGTACACCGACGGCGTCACCGAGGCCCGCAACCACGACCGGGAGTTCTACCCCCTCGCCGAGGGCCTGGCCCGCCACACCTGCGGCGAACCGGCCGACACTGTCACCGCCCTGCACGACGAACTCCTGACCCACGTCGGCGGCCGACTCCACGACGACGCGGCCCTGCTGCTCCTCCAGAAGCCGACGGCCCCCGAAACGCCGGTCAGGCGTGCCACGTCCGATGCCGGGTGCATCGAATCGTGCTCGCCATAGACGTACCAAGGGGCGCGGGGAACGGCGCGACCAGCCACAACGCAGCCGCACACAAAAGACGCCCCGAACCCGGCACAACCTCCCGGCTCCACCCGCGGAGCGCCCCGTGCCGGCCCCACCGAACGGTGTTAGAAATAGAGCATGGCCGGATTCCTCGGCCGCCTGCGCTCCCTGTTGAGCGCGCGTACCGTCGCCCGGCAGGTCTTCGTGCTGCAGGCGGCGATCGTCGTGCTCCTCGTCGTCGCCGCGGTGGTGGCCCTGGTACTGCAGGTCCGCAACGACACCGAGCGGGAGGCCCGCAACCGCTCCCTCGCGGTGGCCGAGGCCTTCGCGCACTCGCCGGGCGTCGTCGATGCGCTGGCCGGCCCCGATCCGTCGTCGGTGCTGCAGCCGCGTGCCGAGGCGGCGCGCGAGGCGACCGACGTGGACTTCGTCGTCGTGATGAGCACGGACGGGATCCGCTACACACACCCCAACCCGAAGCAGATCGGCAAGCACTTCGTCGGCACCATCGCGCCGGCCGCGGCGGGCGGGGTGGTACGGGAGACGTACACCGGAACCCTGGGGCCGTCCGTGCGGGCCGTGGTCCCCGTGAAGGACGACGGCAAGGTCGTCGGTCTGGTGGCCGCCGGGGTGACGCTGGCCAGCGTGGGCAGCACCGTGGACAACCAGTTGCCGATGCTGCTCGGCTCGGCGGCGGCCGCGCTCGCCCTCGCCACCGGCGGGACCGCGCTGGTCAGCCGGCGGTTGCTGCGGCAGACGCACGGGCTGGGGCCCGAAGAGATGACGCGGATGTACGAGCATCACGACGCCGTCCTGCACTCCGTACGCGAAGGTGTACTGATCCTGGACGACCAGCGGTGTCTGGCCCTGGCCAACGACGAGGCGCGGCGGCTGCTCGGGCTGGGCCCGGACGCACAGGGGCGGCGCTGCCGCGATCTGGGCATCGGGCGCGACCTCGCCCAGCTGTTCTCCTCCGGGCGGGACGCCACCGACGAGGTGCACCTGGCGCAGGGCAGGTTGCTGGCCGTGAGCCAGCGCTCGACCGACCGCGAGGGCGGGCCGCCCGGCAGCGTGGCGACGCTGCGGGACACCACCGAGCTGCGCACCATGACCGGCCGGGCGGACGTGGCGCAGGAGCGGCTGAAGCTGCTGTACGACGCGGGCCTTGAGATCGGCACCACGCTCGACGTCACCCGCACCTCGCAGGAGCTGGCCGAGTTCGCGGTGCCGCGGTTCGCCGACTTCGTCTCCGTCGATCTGGCGGATCCGGTGCTGCGCGGCGAGGAGCCGAAGGAGGGCCGTACCGACATGCGCCGGGTCGCCCTCCGGGGCGTACGGGAGCGCAGCCCGCTGTACCCGATCGGCAAGCTGATCCACTTCGCCCCGGACAGCCCGCAGGCCTTCGGCTTCGGCACCGGCGAGACGGTGCTGGAGACGGACATGTCGACCTTCTCCGGCTGGCAGGTGCAGAATCCCGACAACGCCCGCAGGATCGTCGACTTCGGCATCCACACGATGCTCACGGTCCCGCTGCGCGCCCGCGGCGTCATCATGGGCATGGCCACCTTCTGGCGCGGCGACCGGCCCGAGCCCTTCGAGCGGGAGGACGTCTCGCTCGCCGAGGAGCTGGTGGCGCGGGCCGCCGTCAGCATCGACAACGCCCGCCGCTACACCCGCGAGCACACTCTGTCGATCACGCTCCAGCGCAGCCTGCTGCCAAGGGCCCTGCCGGGCCAGAGCGCCCTGGACGTCGCCTACCGCTATATGCCCGCGCACGCGGCGCAGGGCGGGGTCGGCGGGGACTGGTTCGACGTCATCCCGCTGCCGGGCGCGCGGGTGGCGCTGGTGGTGGGGGACGTCGTGGGACACGGGCTGCACGCGGCGGCCACCATGGGACGCCTGCGCACGGCGGTCCACAACTTCTCCACCCTGGACATCCCGCCCGACGAACTCCTCGGCCATCTGGACGAGCTGGTGGTCCGCATCGACCAGGACGAGGGCGACGGCGAGGCCGCGCCGGTCACCGGGGCGACCTGTCTGTACGCGGTGTACGACCCGTCCTCCGGGCTGTGCACCCTTTCCCGCGCCGGCCATCTCGAACCGGCCCTCGTCCACCCGGACGGCGACGTCGAGTTCCCCGCCGTCCCCGGCGGCCCGCCGTTGGGCCTGGGCGGCAGCCTGCCGTTCGAGGCGACGGAGCTGCGCCTGTCGGAGGGCTCCGGCCTGGTGCTGTACACGGACGGGCTGGTCGAGGACCAGGGACGGGACATCGACGAAGGGCTGGAGCTGCTGCGCGGGGCGCTCGCCGCGGCCCCGCCGACGCAGGGCCGGACGCCGGAGGAGACCTGCAAGGCGGTGCTGGGGGCGCTGCTGCCCGAGCGGCCGCGTGACGACGTGGCCCTCGTGGTCGCCCGGACGCGACGGCTGCCCACCGACCGCACGGCGGCCTGGGACGTGCCGGCCGATCCCTCGGCCGTGGCCCGGGTCCGCGCGGTGGCCGCCCGGACCCTGGACGACTGGGGCCTGGCGGACGAGGCGTTCACGACCGAGCTGATCCTCAGCGAGCTGGTCACCAACGCCCTCCGCCACGCCACCGGCCCCATCCACGTCCGTCTGATCCGCGACCGCGCCCTGATCTGCGAGGTCTCCGACGGCAGCAGCACCGCCCCGCACCTGCGCAGCGCGGCCACGACGGACGAGGGCGGCCGAGGGCTGTTCCTGGTGGCCCAGTTCGCCGAGCGGTGGGGCACGCGCTACACGACCGTCGGCAAGGTGATCTGGACGGAACAGCCCCTGCCGCACGGCATCAGCCCATGAGGCCGGGGGGTGTCCCAGTACTCGCGGGGGACGCCGAAGGAGCGGTTGATCCTGCGGGGCGCCCTGGCGTACTCGGAGCGGCGTACGCGAACGCCGTTGACGTGCAGCCAGGCGTTGTTGACGGGCTTGCCCTCGCCGTCGACGTCGACGAGGTGGAACGGGCGGTGCTCGACGCCGAGTTGGCCGATCAGGCTCATCACCAGCGGATGGCTGCCGGGGATGCGCATGGCGCCGGCCTCCGCGTACTGGGCCGGGTCGGCGAACGCCTGCGCGGCGTGCTCGTGACCGCCGGTGCGGAAGGTCTTGATCCGGCCGCCGACGCGGTTGCCGTTGGCCTCGACGAGGGTGACGTGGTGCCCGGCCCGCTTCAGCAGCCAGGCCGCGACCAGGCCGGCGGGCCCGGCACCGATGACGAGGACCTTCTTGGCGGTCTTCGTCTTCGCGCGCGGGAGCCCTGAGTCGAGGATCTGCCGGTATGCCGGTGCGAGCGGCTGGTCGTGGTCGTCGACCAGCAGAAGGGCGCGGGCGACGTCGAGGCAGGTGTCCCAGTCGGCGGTGGACCGCGGGCGGTGCGGGGCCGCGGCGGGCGCGGCGGCCGCTGACGTGGGGGCCAACGCGGCCAGGGCGGCCGTCGTGGCGGAAGCTGCGGTGAACTGCCGCCGGGATACGGGAGTTGAGCCGACAGACGCGCGGTGATTGTCCATGTGCCTTGAATACGGGGGAAGTTGGGGCTTCGGCAGCCCATCGGTCGGTTCATCACCTGAACGGCGAGCGCACCATCACGCAGCCGCGCCGGGCGTGCGTCCGCAAGCGGGTTTGTAAAGCACGTATGACGAAACCGTTGACGGGGACATGGCCCACTTTTATCTTCTGTCTCAATCACGATCGGAATCACGAACTCCGTTCGAAATAACGGACAGGGACGGTCTCGTATGCCCCGGATGTCTCACCGGCCGCTCAGGCAACGCCGTGGATCACTGATCCTCTGCGTCCTCGCTGCCCTTCTCGCCCTGGTGGCGACCACGCAGCCGGCGTCCGCGGCAGACGGCCGCCCGTACACGAACCCGCTGAAGTCGTTCAAGGGCGCCGACCCCTGGCTCCAGTACCACGACGGCAACTACTACCTGATCACCACGACGTTCACCGGCATCCTCGGCATCCGCAAGTCGCCGACGCTCGCGGGCCTCGCCACCGCGCCCAACGTGCAGGTGTGGTCGGACACCACGCCGACCCGCAACACCAACATCTGGGCGCCGGAGATGCACCTGTTCAACGGCCACTGGTACGTGTACTACTCGGCCGGCCAGAGCGGCGTCGCCTGCTGCGACTCGCAGCGCACGCATGTCCTGGAGAGCGCCGGCACCGACCCGATGGGGCCGTACACCTACAAGGGTTCACTCACCGGTTCCAACCTCACGCCGGGCGGCTGGCTGATCGACGCGAGCGTGCTGCAGGCGAACAACAAGCTGTACCTGGTGGGCAGCGGCTTCATCAACGGCAGTACGCAGAGCCTGGTCATCGCCCCGCTGAGCAACCCGTACACGCTGGCCAGCAACACCTTCACGATCATCTCCAGCCCGACCCTGGCCTGGGAGCGGTCCGGCAGCCCGGTCAACGAGGGCCCCGAGCCGCTGTACCGGGGCGGCCGCACCTTCCTGACGTACTCCGCGAGCTTCTGCGGGACCTCCGACTACAAGCTCGGCCAGCTGGAGCTGACCGGCTCCGACCCGCTCAACCCGGCGTCCTGGACCAAGAAGCAGACCCCGGTCTTCCAGCGCAATGACGCGGGCAGCGTCTACGGCCCCGGCCACAACGGCTTCTTCAGCTCGCCCGACGGCACCGAGAACTGGATCGTCTACCACGCCAACTCCGCGTCGAACGGCGGTTGCGGCAACGGCCGCACCACCCGCGCCCAGGAGTTCTCCTGGAACGCCGACGGCACCCCGGACTTCGGCACGCCGGTCAAGCTCGGCACCACCCTCCCGGGCCCGTCCGGCGAGACGGCGGCGACCCCGACGTCGTACACCCTCGTCAACCGCAACAGCGGCAAGTGCCTGGACGTGAACGGCGGCAACACGGCCGACGGCACCGACATCTTCCAGTGGAGCTGCACCGGCGGGGCCAACCAGAAGTGGAAGGTCGAGGACCTCGGCGACGACACCAACCGCCTGGTCAACGTCGCCACCGGCAAGGTGATGGACACCGCCGAGTGCTCCACCGCCGACGGCGCCGACATCCGGCAGTGGTCGTGGCTGAACAACAAGTGCCAGCGCTACCGCCTCGTGTTCACGGCGAGCGGCGACCACGTCCGGATCGTCAACGAGTCCACCGGCAAGGTCGCCGACGTCGCCGACTGCTCCACCGCGAACGGCGCCGACGTACGCCAGTGGACCTGGCTGAACAACAACTGCCAGCAGTGGCGCCTCGTCCCCACCACCTGATCACTCCGCCCTGACTGGAGAACTCCGACGGCTACTACTACTTCACCGCTACCGTCCCCGAGTACGACCGCATCGTGCTGCGCCGCGCGACCACCATCCAGGGCCTGTCCACGGCCCAGGAGGTGACGATCTGGACCAAGCACTCCAGCGGTGTGATGGGCGCGCACATCTGGGCGCCGGCCCGGCTACCACCTGCGGCACAAGAACTTCGAGGTGTGGGTGGCGAAGAACGACGGCACGGCGGCGTTCGCGTCCGGCGCCTGCTTCCACAAGCGGGCCGGGCTGTCCGACTCGGCGGGGGTGTCGTACGAGTCGTACAACTACGCCGGGCGCTACATCCGGCACTACGACTACCTGCTGAAGGTGCAGGCACCGAGCACGGCGGCGGACAGGGCAGACGCCACGTTCTACGCCCAGTGAGGCGGTGAGGCACCTCACCAGGTGAGGTGCAGACGGTACGGGGAGCGGTGGATCATCGTCGGTCGCATGCTGACCGGGTGGTCCACCGCGAGCCGAAGACCGGGCAGCCTGCGGGTCAACTCCTCCAGTGTGAGCCTGAGTTGCTCGCGGGCCAGCTGCGCGCCGGGGCAGCCGTGCGCACCGAACCCGAAGGCCAGGTGGCGCTCCGGGGTGCGGGTGATGTCGAACTCGTCGGGGCGCGGATGCCGGGCGGGGTCACGGTTGGCCCCGCCGAAGGCCACGAACACCGCCTCCCCGGCCGGGAGTTCGGTGCCGGCCAGGGTGACCGGGCAGGTGGTGAGCCGACGGAAACCCTGGAGGGCGGTGTCGTAGCGGGCCGCCTCCTCGACCGCCGCCGGGATCCTCCCGGGCTCGGCGCACAGCAGCTCCCACTGACGGCGATGCCGCAGGAGGTGCAGGACGGTCGTGCCGATCAGGGCGGTCGTGGTGAGGTGGCCCGCGATGAGCAGGTTCTGGAGGTGTGAGACGGCCTCGTGCCGGTGTTCCAGGGCGAGTTCGCCCTCGGAGCCCTCGGAGCCCTCGGTGACCTGGGCCGTGATCTCCGTCGCCAGGTCCTCGCGGGGATGGGCGTGCCGCTCCCGTACGTACCGGTCGAGGGTGCGCTGCATCGCGACCACGTCCTCGGCAGCGGCGATCTGCTCGTCCTCCGCCAAGGGACGGAACAGCAGCTCCTCGGCGCGGTGTCCGCCGTGCACTACGCCCGGCACGTCGACCGGATCGAGGCCGACGATCCTGCCGACGACATCGCCGGGCAGGCGCTGGGCGTAGGCCGACATCAGCTCCACCCGGCCGTCCTTGACAAACGTGTCCACCAGGGCGGCGGCCCGCTCGGCGGCGTATGGCAGGACGGCGGCGACCCGGGCCGGGGACAGTGCGCGGACGATGGGCGCGCGCAGCCGCTGGTGCCGGTCGCCGTCGGTGGTGACGACGACCGGCCGCCCGCCGAATCCGCCGCCGAGGACGGCGAGCGCGGCGGGCGAGGGCATGACGTCCGGCCGCAGGCTGTTCGCCGACGAGAAGTCGTCGGGACGGCGAAGGACTTCGCGTACGTCGGCGTCCCGGGCGACCAGCCAGGCGTCCAGCTCGGGGACACGGGTCAGCCCCTCGGCCCGGCGGGCCCGGTCGTAGTGCGGATACGGATCGCGCTGCAACTCGTCGAGTACGTCGTGCCGTTCACGGTCCACGAGACGCCCTCCCGACGGTGGTGCGGGTCGCGCTCATGGTGCCGTACGGGGGTACGGGTGCGACAGACGGCGCGCCCCGGTCCGGGTACCAGGTCGTACGGTCCCGTCAGAAGACGACGGACCAGCCCTCGCGCCCGGCCTGCTCGGCGGTGTACGAGACGCCGTCCACCTTCAGCCGTTTCGCGTCGAGGAGGCTGATCTCGCCGCCATGGTTGCCGAGTTGGGCGCCGCCGTTGAGGCGGACGGTGAGGCAGGCGCCGGCCGTGAGCGGGCCGGGCGTCACAGCGGAGCGCTGGCCCAGCCGGTCCTGGATCTGCCAGCCGGTCAGGTCGACGGGGTCGGGCGAGGCGTTGACGAGGGTCACCGTCTCGGCCTCGGGGGCCGGACCACGCGGGTTGACGAGGGCGGCGACGATCCGGACGGGACGAGTGCCGGGCACGGGGCGCGAACCGTCGACGTCGTCGATGGGGTGGCCGGTGACGTCGTCCGTCTTCCAGGACTGGCTCTGGAAGGCGAGGAAGACGCCGACCCAGCGGGACTGCGCCGGGAAGTGGACCAGCATCCCGCCGTCCTGCCAGACACCGTCGGAGTCGCGGAAGCGGCCGCTGTTGCCCTGGTTCATATGGATGTCGTGGACGCCGTTGCCGGGCAGGAAGCCGAAGACCTTGTCCTTGACCTTCGGTTCGGGACCCCAGCGCTCGCCGAAGAGGTACACGCGGGCCTCGGAGTCGGCGACCGCGCGGCGGACCGAGTGGTCGAGGAGGTCGGCGAGGTCGTTGTCGGGCCCTTCGAGGTCCGGGGGCAGCTTCCGCATCAGGGCCGGGTCGAAGAGGTTGCCGCGCACGAAGTCGAGGTTCGGGCCGCCGGGCCCGGACGGCAGGGTGTTCCAGCCGCTCTGCAGTCCCGCCAGCCGGTCCGTGATCGGGTGCCGGAAGTCCTCGCTGACGAAGTAGAGCAGCTCGGCGGGCTTCTGCTGGGACTGGACGTTGACGGCGGCCCGGTAGTGCGTGCCCTGATCGTCGGTGAGGTGGATCTGGTAGTGCGGTGTGTCGTGGGCGCCCTCGCGCCGGGTGTCGACGGCTCGTCCGACGAGTACGCCGTACGTTTTCAGTGGCATGACGACCAACTCCCCCGTTGGGCGGACGGTTTGCCCGCCCTTGGCCGGAAGCGTAGGGCGTGGGCGGCGCGCCCGGAGGTGAGTTCACCCCGCGTACGTCCGTCGTCCGACCCCTGTCCGGACCGTCGGCACACCCCGTATACGCCATGCCCGACGCGCCGACCGCGCCGATGACCCGCGCTGCCGACCGGCCCTGGTGACCAGCCCTGATCCACCGGGCCGTTCCGTAAGATCGTTCCGTGGCGAACTTCCTGCTCGAACGCACGGTTCCACTCCCCCTCGCCGAGGCCTGGCGCCGTCTGACGGAGTGGCCCCGCCACGCCGAGGTCGTCCCGCTGACCCGCGTCCATGTCACCACCCCCGGGCCGACCCACGAGGGCACCCGCTTCACCGCCCGCTCCGGCCTGGGCCCGCTCTCCTTCGACGACCCGATGGAGGTGACGGTGTGGCAGCCACCCGGGGACGGCACACCCGGCAGGTGCCGACTGGAGAAGCGGGGCCGCGTGATCACGGGCTGGGCCGAGATCGAGGTACGGCCCGGTCCGGGCGGGCGGGCGCGGGTGGTGTGGCGGGAGGAGCTGCGGGTGCGGTTCGTGCCGGCGCCGCTGGACGCGGTGGTGGAGCGTATGGCTCGGTATGTGTTCGGGCGGGCGGCGAATCGGCTGCTCAGGAGGGCTTGAGGGCTCCCCGGGCGCTCAGGCCACCGACCCGATCCGCCCCGCCGGGGACGACGTGGACGTCGCCTCGTGGTGGATCGGAGTGTGTGCGCCCGTGAGTGACCCCCCGCTGCCGCCACGCCGGTTGGCTACGATCTCCGAGGCGATCGACAGGGCCGTCTCCTCGGGTGTACGGGCACCCAGGTCCAGGCCGATCGGGGAGCGGAGCCTCGCCAGCTCCAGCTCGGTGACGCCGACTTCGCGCAGCCGCTCGTTGCGGTCGAGGTGGGTGCGTCGGGAGCCCATCGCACCGACGTACGCGACCGGCAGGCGCAGGGCGAGCCGGATCAGGGGTACGTCGAACTTGGCGTCGTGGGTCAGCACGCACAGCACCGTCCGGCCGTCGATCTCCGTACGCTCCAGGTACTTGTGCGGCCACTCCACGACGATCTCGTCGGCGTCCGGGAAGCGGGCCTCGGTCGCGAAGACCGGGCGGGCGTCGCACACGGTCACGTGGTAGTTCAGGAACTTGCCGATCCGCACCAGCGCCGACGCGAAGTCGACGGCGCCGAAGACGATCATCCGGGGCTGCGGGACGGACGACTCGACGAGGAGAGTGAGCGGGGCCCCGCAGCGCGAACCCTGCTCACCTATCTCCAGGGTCCCGGTGCGACCCGCGTCCAGGAACGCGCCGGCCTCCGCCGCGACCGTACGGTCCAGTTCGGGGTGGGCGCCGAAGCCGCCGTCGTACGTGCCGTCGGGGCGGACCAGCAGCGCGCGGCCCATCAGGCCGGAGGGGCCCGACACGATCCGGGCCACCGCCGCCGCCTCGCCGGCCGACGCCGCGGCCAGCGCCGCCGTGACCACCGGACGGGCCGGGTCCTGCACCCGTACCGGCGTCACCAGGATGTCGATGATGCCGCCGCACGTCAGCCCGACCGCGAAGGCATCCTCGTCGCTGTACCCGAAGCGCTCCAGGACCGTCTCGCCGTCCTCCAGCGCCTGTTGGCACAGCTCGTAGACCGCGCCCTCCACACAACCGCCGGAGACCGAGCCGATCGCCGCGCCGTCGGCGTCCACCGCGAGCGCGGCGCCGGGCTGGCGGGGTGCGCTGCCGTCGACCGCCACCACGGTGGCCACGGCGAACTCGCGTCCCTGCTCGACCCACCGGTGCAGCTCTTCGGCGATGTCCAGCATCTGTCGGTCCCCTCAAAGCGGTTGTGTGGAGGGCGGTTCAGACACTGACTAGTGCACGCCCATCCAGCTCTCAATGGGATTGAGGGCGAAATAGACCAGGAAGATGCCTGTCAGTGCCCACATGAACGCCCCGATCTCCCGCGCCTTGCCCTGAGCGACCTTGATGGCGACGTACGAGATGACACCGGCGGCCACACCCGCGGTGATCGAGTACGTGAACGGCATGATCACAACGGTGAGGAACACCGGGATCGCGGTGGCCCGGTCGGCCCAGTCCACGTGCCGCGCGTTCATCATCATCATGGCACCGATCACGACCAGGGCCGCCGCCGCGACCTCGCCCGGCACGATCGCCGTCAGCGGGGTGAAGAAGAGGCAGGCCGCGAAGAACAGGCCGGTGATGACGGAGGAAAGACCCGTACGGGCACCCTCGCCGACGCCGGTCGCCGACTCGACGAACACCGTCTGGCCCGAGGCCCCGGCCACGCCGCCGATCGCACCGCCCGCGCCGTCGATGAACAGCGCCTTGGACAGCCCCGGCATCCGGCCCTTGTCGTCGGCCAGCTTGGCCTCGGTGCCGACGCCGATGATCGTCGCCATCGCGTCGAAGAACCCGGCGAGCACGAGGGTGAACACGATCATCCCGACCGTCATGGCGCCGACCTCGCCCCAGCCGCCGAACTCGACGTTGCCGAAGATGGAGAAGTCGGGCATGGACACCGCGCTGCCGTGCAGTTCGGGAGCGCCGCTGGCCCACTGCTTGGGGTCGATGACGTCGAGTGCGTTGAGGGCGACGGCGATCACGGTGCCGCCGACGATGCCGATCAGGATCGCGCCGGGGATGCCGCGCGCCTGGAGCATGAAGATCGCGAGCAGGGTGACGGCGAAGAGCAGCACCGGCCAGCCGGCCAGTTCGCCCTCGGGGCCGAGGGTGACCGGGGTCGCCTTGCCCTGGTGCACGAAGCCGGCCTTCACCAGACCGATCAGGGCGACGAACAGGCCGATGCCCATGGTGATCGCGTGCTTCAGCGCGAGCGGGATCGCGTTCATGATCATCTCGCGCAGGCCGGTCACGACCAGGAGCATGATGACCACGCCGTACATCACACACATGCCCATGGCCTGCGGCCAGGTCATCTGCGGGGCGACCTGGGAGGACAGGACGCCGGAGACGGAGAGGCCGGCGGCGAGGGCGAGCGGCACCTTGCCGAAGAAGCCCATCAGCAGCGTGCTGAGGGCCGCCGCGAACGCGGTCGCGGTGATCAGCGCCTTCTGGGCGAGGGTGTCCCCTGCCGCGTCCTTGCCGGACAGGATGAGCGGGTTGAGCAGAAGGATGTACGCCATCGCCATGAAGGTGGTGACGCCGCCGCGCACCTCGCGCGCGACCGTGGATTCTCTCCTGGTTATGTGAAAGTACCGGTCGAGCCAGGACCTGCCGGCCGGGACGCGGGTGCCTTCTCCCGCGTCGTCGGCTGTGGTCGCCGGCTCCAGTGACTGCTGGGTCATGTGGGCCTACTCCCAAGGTTCAAAGGGGCACCCGCACAACCGCCCTGACGGTCGGTCAACCGCGTGCGCGGCTACGGGATTTGGGAAGGTGCTACGGCCGCACGACCCGGGGGACGGCCCGAGACGAACGAACAGGATCTGTGGTGCTGGTACTTGCCTGGTTCCCGAGTGCCGCGAGCGGTGCGGCACATCGAGTACTCCGGGCGGCGCGGCGGAGTGTGTGACGTTCCCTCACACCGCCCGGAGGGTCTTGCGGGATTCCTTACGCCGTGCCGGTGAGGTGTTCCGGCCGTACAGGCGTCCGGTCGAGCTCCAGCCCGGTCGCGCTCCGGATCGCCGCGAGGACGGCCGGGGTCGACGACAGGGTCGGGGCCTCGCCGACGCCACGGAGCCCGTACGGGGCGTGGTCGTCGGCGAGTTCGAGCACGTCGACGGGGATGATCGGCGTGTCGAGGATCGTGGGGAGCAGGTAGTCCGTGAAGGACGGGTTCCTGACCTTCGCGGTCTTGGGATCGACGATGATCTCCTCCATCACCGCGATGCCCATGCCCTGGAGGGTGCCGCCCTGGATCTGGCCCAGGACGGACAGCGGGTTGAGCGCCTTGCCGACGTCCTGGGCGCAGGCCAGCTCGATGACCTTGACCAGGCCGAGCTCGGTGTCGACCTCGACGACGGCCCGGTGCGC
Organism: Streptomyces sp. HD; assembly: GCF_028369295.1. Classification (GTDB taxonomy): domain Bacteria; phylum Actinomycetota; class Actinomycetes; order Streptomycetales; family Streptomycetaceae; genus Streptomyces. The sequence continues at coordinate 142,470 of NZ_JAQMYP010000011.1, read as the reverse complement.
GGCGAACGAGTACTGGACATGGCCGAAGCCCTGGCCGGTGCGCAGGTCGAAGGCCTCGGTCGGACGGTGCCGCCACTCGGCCTCGATCTCGACCGACTCCTCTTCCAGTACGTCGATCAGGTCGGCGAGCACTTCGCCGCCGTCGGTGACGACCTTGCCGCCCTCCAGGAGCAGCTCGGCGGTGGCCCAGGCCGGGTGGTAGGAGCCGAACTTGCGACGCCCGATCTCCAGCACCTTCTCCCGGACCAGTTCGCAGGAGTTCTTGACGGCGCCGCCGGTGACGTATGTCTGCCGGGACGCGGACGTCGAGCCGGCGCTGCCCACCTGCGTGTCCGCCGGGTGGATGGTCACCTGGGTGACGCCCAGCTCGCTGCGGGCGATCTGCGCGTGGACGGTGACACCGCCCTGGCCGACCTCCGCCATGGCCGTGTGCACGGTGACGACGGGCTCACCGCCGATGACCTCCATGCGCACCTTGGCGGTGGAGTAGTCGTCGAAACCCTCGGAGAAGCCGACGTTCTTGATGCCGACCGCGTAGCCGACACCTCGTACGACGCCCTCACCGTGCGTGGTGTTGGACAGACCGCCCGGCAGCTGCCGTACGTCCGCGCCCTCGCTGGACTCCCACTGGCGCTCCGGCGGTAGCGGCATCGCCTTGACGCGGCGCAGCAGTTCGGCGACCGGCGCCGGGGAGTCGACGCGCTGGCCCGTCGGCATGACGGTGCCCTGCTCCATGGCGTTTAGCTGCCGGAACTCCACCGGGTCCAGGCCCAGTTCCTTGGCCACCTTGTCCATCTGCGCCTCGTAGGCGAAGCACGCCTGGACCGCGCCGAAGCCGCGCATGGCGCCGCAGGGCGGGTTGTTGGTGTAGAGGGCGATGGCCTCGATGTCGACGTCGTCGACCGCGTACGGGCCGATGCTGAGCGAGGAGGCGTTGCCGACGACCGCCGGAGAGGCGGAGGCGTACGCGCCGCCGTCGAGCACGATCCGGCACTTGACGTGGGTCAGCTTGCCGTCGCGGGTGGCCCCGTGCTCGTAGGAGAGCTTGGCCGGGTGACGGTGGACGTGCCCGAAGAAGGACTCGAAGCGGTTGTAGACGATCTTTACGGGCTTCCCGGTCCGCATCGCCAGCAGGCAGGCGTGGATCTGCATCGACAGGTCCTCGCGGCCACCGAAGGCGCCGCCGACGCCGGACAGCGTCATCCGGACCTTGCTCTCGGGCAGACCGAGGACGGGCGCGATCTGGCGCAGGTCGGAGTGCAGCCACTGGGTGGCGATGTACAGGTGGACGCCGCCGTCCTCGTCCGGCACGGCGAGGCCGGACTCCGGGCCGAGGAAGGCCTGGTCCTGCATGCCGAAGGTGTACTCGCCCTTGACGATCACGTCCGCCCGCTTGGCGGCCTCGGCGGCGTCGCCGCGGAAGATCGGCTGGCGGTGGACGATGTTCGGGTGCGGAACGTGGCCGCTGTGGTGGTCGTCGCGGTCCTCGTGGACGAGGATCGCGTCCGGGGCGGTCGCGGAGGCCTCGTCGGTGATGACGGGCAGCTCGCGGTAGTCGACCTTGATCTTCGCCGCGGCACGACGCGCGGTCTCCGGGTGGTCGGCGGCGACGATGGCGACCGGCTCACCGTGGTGACGTACCTTGCCGTGCGCGAGGACCGGGGTGTCCTGGATCTCCAGGCCGTAGTTCTTCACGTCGGTCGGCAGGTCGTCGTACGTCATGACGGCATAGACGCCCGCCGTGGCAAGGGCCTCGCTCGTGTCGATGGACACGATCTCGGCGTGCGCGACGGTGGACCTGAGGATCTGTCCCCAGAGCATGTCCTCGTGCCACATGTCGGACGAGTACGCGAACTCACCGGTGACCTTGAGGGTGCCGTCCGGGCGGAGCGTCGACTCGCCGATGCCGCCCTTGGTCCGGGATCCCTGGGTGATCTTCGTGGGAGCGCCATTGGTTGGCATGCTGCTCAGACCGCCTCTCCCTGCCGGGCGGCCGCGAGGCGGACCGCGTCCATGATCTTCTCGTAGCCGGTGCAGCGGCACAGGTTGCCCGACAGCGCCTCGCGGATGTCCGCGTCGGTCGGGTTCGGGTTGCGCTCCAGCATCTCGTCGGCGGCGACCAGCAGACCCGGCGTGCAGAAGCCGCACTGGACGGCGCCGGCGTCGATGAACGCCTGCTGGATCGGGGAGAGCTCGGTGCCCTCACCGGTCTGCGAGTCCTGCCCCTTGGCGTCCCACCGCCAGGCTTCGCCCGGGGGGACCCCCGGCTGGGCGTCCTGGAGGGAGGTGCCGCACGCTCCGGTGGCGCAACCGCCGTGCTCGGCGCGCTGCTTGGCGAAGTCCGCGAGCCCCTCGACGGTGACGACCTCGCGGCCCTCGACCTGACCCGCAGCCACCAGGCAGGAACACACGGGCACGCCGTCCAGCCGAACGGTGCAGGACCCGCACTCACCCTGCTCACAGGCGTTCTTCGACCCCGGAAGCCCCATCCGCTCACGCAGCACGTACAGCAGGGACTCGCCCTCCCACACGTCGTCGGCTTCCTGCGGGCGTCCGTTGACAGTGAAGTTGACGCGCATCACGCAGCTCCCTCCGTGGCGCGGCGGGCGCCGCGGTACGACTCCCAGGTCCAGGTCAGCGTGCGGCGGGCCATGACGCCGACCGCGTGCCGGCGATAGCTCGCCGTGCCCCGGACGTCGTCGATCGGGCTGCAGGCCCCGGAGCACAGCTCCGCGAACTGCTTGGCGACCGACGGAGTGATGATCTCGCCGCTGTCCCAGAAGCCGCCCTCTTCGAGCGCCGCGTTCAGGAACTCCTCGGCGGTCTTGGCCCGCACGGGCGTGGGGGCGGCCGAGCCGATGCCGGTCCGAACGGTCCGCGACTCGGGGTGCAGCGCGAGCCCGAAGGCGCACACGGCGATGACCATCGCATTGCGCGTGCCGACCTTGGAGAACTGCTGCGGCCCGTCGGCCTTGTCGATGTGGACGGCGCGGATCAGCTCGTCAGGGGCGAGGGCGTTGCGCTTGACCCCGGTGTAGAACTCGTCGATCGGGATGAGGCGGGTACCGCGCTCGGCCGACTCGACCTCGACCTCGGCGCCGGCCGCGAGGAGGGCGGGGTGGGCGTCGCCGGCCGGGGAGGCGGTGCCGAGGTTGCCGCCGACGCCGCCGCGGTTGCGGATCTGCGGGGAGGCGACCGTGTGCGAGGCCAGGGCGAGGCCCGGCAGCTCGGCGCGCAGGCTCTCCATGATCCGCGTGTACGGCACAGAGGCGCCGAGCCGCACGCTGTCCTCGCCGACCTCCCACTCGTAGAGGTCGCCGATGCGGTTGAGGTCCAGGAGGTACTCGGGCCGGCGGTGGTCGAAGTTGATCTCGACCATCACGTCGGTACCACCCGCGATCGGCACAGCGGTGGGGTGCTCGGCCTTCGCGGCGAGCGCCTCCTCCCAGCTGGCGGGGCGAAGGAAGTCCATGGCCGGCTCTCTTCCTCGTCTCGTGGGCCGTACGGTTTGAGCCAGATCTGGTGCGGCGAGTCCGGCTCGTTCATGTGTTGTTAACGCACTTTGACGTCAGTACACAGCGCCCGGCTCGACCTGGGTCAGTCACGGAAACCATGAAGGAGTTGGCTGGCCAGGGCGGACATCTTGTAGATTCATATGAACAGAGGCCCTCAGTAACCTCCACGTCTTTCTCTGGAAACACCGGCCACGGCCCTGTGACCTGCGGCACCGTCCGAAAGACGACGAGCACCGCCCCCGGCGCCGCTCATCGGCCCGCCGACCGGGCCTCACCCACAGACCCATCAAGATTCATCGTAGATATCGAGACAAAGAACGGCGGCGACGAGAATGCGGCTGCGCGCACTGCTGGACACCGACGCGCTGGGCCTCAAGCTGCTCGGCGGCGAGGACGAGCTGGACCGCACCGTGCGCGGTGTGATGACCACCGACCTCAGGGACCCCAGCCGCTATCTCTCGGGCGGAGAGCTGGTGCTCACGGGGCTGGCCTGGCGGCGCCACGCCGCGGACTCCGAGCCGTTCGTGCGCCTCCTGGTGCAGTCCGGGGTGGTGGCCCTCGCGGCCGGTGAGGCCGAGCTCGGCGACATCCCCGACGACCTGGTGCTGGCCTGCGCCCAGCACCGTCTGCCGCTGTTCGCGGTGCACGAGTCGGTGGCGTTCGCGACGATCACCGAGCATGTCGTACGGCAGGTCAGCGGCGAGCGGGCCGGTGACCTCGCGGCCGTCGTCGACCGGCACCGCCGGATGATGACCTCGGGCCCGGCGGGCGGCGGCCCGGACGTGGTCCTCGACCTCCTCGGCTCGGACCTGGACCTGCAGGCCTGGGTGCTGTCGCCGACGGGCCGGCTGATCGCGGGCTCGAAGGTCGGGGGCCCGGCGCTGCCCGCCGAGGTCTGCGCGAAGCTGGCAGCCGAACACCTGACGGCGGCCCGCTCGGGCCGCCGCGGCCCGCACCGCACGGCCCTCGGTTCCACCCCGTACTCCCTGTTCCCGGTCCGCAGCAGCGGCCGCACCCCGCAGGCCGCCGCGCGGGACATCCGCGAGACGGTCCTGTCGGACTGGCTGCTGGCCGTGGAGGCGGACGCGAGCGACTGGCCCGAGGAGCGGCTCGACCTCCTCCAGGGCGTCACACAGCTGATCGCGGTGGAGCGGGACCGCAGGGACGCGGCGCGCACGGTCCGCCGCCGCCTCGCGCAGGAGGTCCTGGAGCTGGTCCAGACGGGCGCGGCGCCCGCCGAGATCGCAGCGCGCCTGCGGGTCGCGGCTCCGGTGCTGCTGCCGGGCCTCGGCGCGGCCCCGCACTGGCAGGTCGTGGTCGCCCGGGTCGAGTGGGAGGGCGGGGACCTGGAAACGGGCCCCATCGCCCAGTCCCTCCTGGAAGAGGTCCTGGTGGACCCCCTGGCGACCGGCCCGGAGCCCTCCGACCGCATCGCCGTGGCGTACACCGGCGACGAGGCCATCGCCCTGGTCCCGCTACCCGCGGTCTCCGCCGAGCACGACGGCTCGGAGGCCGGCATCCACGCCGACGTCCTCCTCGACTCGATCCGCAACCCGCTGTCGGCGGGCCTGGACGACGACGGCCGGGTGACGCTGGGCGTGAGCGCGGCGGTGCACTCGGCGGAGGGGCTGCGCGGCGCCCTGGAGGAGGCCCGCCACGCCCGCCGGGTGGCGGCGGCCCGCACGGGCCGGGTCTGCGCGGCCGGCCACCAGGAGCTGGCCTCGCACGTCCTGCTGCTCCCCTTCGTCCCCGACGACGTCCGCCGGGCCTTCACCGCCCGCCTCCTTGACCCGCTCCGGGACTACGACCGCCGCCACCGCGCCGAACTCATCCCCACCCTGGAGGCCTTCCTGGAGTGCGACGGCTCCTGGACCCGCTGCGCGACCCGCCTCCACCTGCACGTCAACACGCTGCGCTACCGAGTGGGCAGGATCGAGCAGTTGACGAGCCGGGACCTGTCCCGGCTGGAGGACAAGCTGGATTTCTTCTTGGCATTGCGGATGAGTTGAGCTGCACCCGGCCCTCACCCGGATGGCACCAAGTGCCGCCGCTGTCCCACGACTTTGTGAAATCCTTCACCCACCCTCTTGGCCGGGCCCGACGATTCGTGCTGAGATGCCGCCACGACTCAACAGCTCGATGGCGTGCTGGGCCTGTCCTGCGGACCAGGTCGGTGTCAAGGGACGGTGCCCGGCGACGCCGGCGAGCGGAGTGCGGTGCGTGCGGCTGCGAGGCGAAGCAACGCCTCCGTCCGCGCGTACCCCGCCCCGCGACCCCGAGCTGATCCGCAGGACAGACCTTGGGGAGGGCGAGGTGGCGCATACCGCCATGTCTGGTAACGGAACGAACGCCGGTGACGATCCACTCCAGACCGCGGTATGGCGGCTGCGCTCACGCGCCTGCTGGGCGGACGCGGCGGCACTGCTCCAGCCGGTCACCGCGCAGGCCGCGCTGCAGCGGGCCGCGCTGCTGGTGGAGCGGTGTCTGTACACCGAGCAGGGCTGGGAGGAGGCCGAGGACGCACTGCGGACGGCCGAGGCGCTGGCCCACAGCGACGACGAGCGGGGCGCGGCCGCTTGTGAACGCGGGCAACTTGCCTACGCGGCGACGCTGCACTCAGTGCGCGACCGGGCCGACGAGGCACGGGCCGCGCTGGGGCGGGCGGCGGCGCTCATCCCTCCAGGGGCGGCTGGACGTGCCCTCCTCGACTTCCGCCGCGGTCTGCTGGCCGAGAACCTCGCCCGCTCGCCCCAGGCGGCCCGTGCGGCCTACCGCCGGGCCCACGCGGGCGCGACGGCCCACGCCGACCCCCTCCTGCTCTCCTTCACGTGGCGCCACCTGGCCGGACTGGCCCTCCGCGACGGCGAGTTGGCAGAAGCCCGCCACGGCTTCGCGGAGTCCCTCCGCATCCGGGAGGAACTGGGTTACCTGGTGGGCACGGCCCCCGCCCTGGCCTCCCTGGCCGACGCGGAAGCAGAACCGGAAGCCTCCCGCCTACGCGAGGAGGCCCGCCGCCTCTTCCGCCTCCTGGGCGGAGTCCCCACCTGGCTCTCCCGCCAACTGACCCCCACCCCACCAGCAGCAGACGCCGCAACCGCCTGACCCCCATCCCCCTCGCCCCCGCCGCCCCTACCCGTCCCATCCCCAGGGGCTCCGCCCCTTCGACCCCGCCAGGGGCTCCGCCCCTGCACCCCGCTGGGGCTGCCGCCCCAGACCCCGCCACGGCCCCGAAAGGGCCTCGTCCTCAAACGCCGGACGGGCTGAGAGGCGCGGACCGCGTCGAGAAGTGCCGCCCTGCTCCGAGGTGGGGCGGCGCACCCCCACCGGCCTGCAGTCGCCCACGGCGGGAAGGGGACGTGCCGGGGGGTGTCCGCCCGCAGTGGCCGGCGTCAAGAAACAGAACCTCCAGGCCAGGTCCAGCCGCCGGTCCGAGGACGGACACCCCCCCGGCACGGCCCCGACCCACAACGCACCCGCAGGCGCTACGCACGCCCCCACCGAACACCAGCAGGCCGCCGCAGGCATGGACGCGCACCCCCACCACCCGCATCCCGGCCCCACCGCCGGAGGCAACCGTCACCCATTCGGTCCACCACCACCCACCCCCCACTCCCCACCCGAGCCATGGTCGTAACAACAGCCCACACCACACGCAGCACGCCCTGAGGAGTGGAGCCCGACGTGACCGGCACCGCACGCCCATACCCCGGAGGCCCCGGCCCCGGCGTCGGCAGGCGGCGCAGATGGCGCTGGGTGCGGCGAGGCGCGCTCGGGGTCGGGCTGATCCTCGTGGCGGCCACCGGAGCCGGCTGGGCCATCTACGCCAAGCTCGACTCCAACATCACCCCCGACGAGGCCGCCGCCGCGGAACTCGCCCGGTACGAGAAGGACCGCCCCACCTCGCTCGTACACGGCGCCCAGAACATCCTGCTCATCGGCTCGGACTCCAGGGCCGGCACCGTGAACCGCCGCTACGGCCGCGACTCCGGCACCGAACGCTCCGACACCACGATCCTGCTGCACCTGTCCGCAGGACGCGGCAGCGCCACCGCCGTCTCGATACCCCGCGACCTCATGGTCGACGTCCCCGGCTGCCGCCGCCCCGACGGCACCCGCAGCACCCCGATGTTCGCGATGTTCAACTACGCCTTCCAGATGGGCGGTTCGGCCTGCACCGTCCGCACCGTGGAGCGGCTCACGAACATCCGCCTCGACCACCACGTGGTCATCGACTTCCAGGGCTTCAAGGAGATGATCGACGCCCTCGACGGCGTGGAGATCTGCCTTTCCGAGCCCATCAACGACAAGGCCGCCAAACTGAGGCTCCCGGCCGGCAAGGTGACCCTCAACGGCGAACAGGCCCTCGGCTACGTCCGCGCCCGCAAATCCCTCGGCGACGGCAGCGACACCGACCGCATGGACCGCCAGCAGCGATTCCTCGCCGCGCTGGTCAACAAGGTCCAGAGCAACGACGTACTGCTCAATCCGGTCCGTCTCTACCCCGTGCTCGACGCCGCCACGTCGTCCCTCACCACCGACCCCGCACTGGCCAGCTTGCGCGGTTTGTACGAACTCGTGCGTGGCGTGCGCGACATCCCCACCGAACGCGTGCAATTCCTTACCGTTCCCAGAGAGTCGTACATCCACAACGCCAATCGAGACCAACTGGTGAAGCCCGAGGCGGAGCGGCTCTTCGATCGGCTGCGCACCGACACGCCGGTGGAAGTAGCTGATTCGCCCGAAATGCGGCACGGCTCCAAAGGGCCGGCCTTTGGCAAGAAGCGGCCTGTTCGGCCCGCCGACCCCACTCCCCCGCCCCCCACGTTCCGGGGCAACACCGCCGCTGAGAACCCCTGCGGGTAAAGCGCTCACCAAGTCGGCGAACCCCAATTCTAAGAAATGGGGCAGATTGCCCAGTTGTAGGGACGTGGAATTTGTCACCGTCGTGGCTCGACGCTGAACTGGGCGGATAGTGTGAGCGATCCGGTGCTCCCTGCCGTAGTTAGGCTTGCGCACTGTTTGACCGAGACCCGAGCGCCTTGGAGGGGGAAGGCGCCGCGTGGCCCCGACGGCGGAGGATTCAGACAACCGTGGACGCGCAAGGCCGTGGGCGGGCGGAAGACATCGATCCCGCAGACCAGTGGGTACTCAATCCGAACACCGGTGAATACGAACTGCGACTGACTCCTTCCGCTCCGCAGTCATCGGTCCCCGGACCCCGCAGATCCGCTTCCCGGGCCGGCGCCGCCTCACGCGCCGCCGGTTCGCCCGCCCAGGGCGCGGCCGGTGTGGCCGCCGCGGGCGGCGCGGGCGGGACGGTCCGCAACCGGTCCGCGGCACCCGAGCGCGAGGCGCGCCCGGCACCGGGCCGTGAGGTCCCGCCGCAGCGCAGGCGCCGGGGTGTGCCCGAGGAGACGCAGGCGGGGCGGCGCGGTCGCCGGCCGGTGAAGAAGAGCAAGGCGAAGAAGGCCGTGCTCTGGACCGGCGGCATCATGGCGTTCGTGCTGGTGGCGGGCGCGACGGGTGCTTATCTCTATATCGAGCACCTCAACGACAACATCCAGTCCGTCTCCGACGACGGCGCGAGCACCGGTGGCTTCAGCAAGGACAAGGCCATCAACATCCTGCTCATCGGCACGGACAAGCGCACCGGCGCGGGCAACGGCAGCTACGGCGACACGGGCAGCGCCGGACACGCCGACACCACGATCCTGCTGCACGTCTCCAAGGACCGCTCGAACGCGACCGCGCTGAGCATCCCCCGTGACCTGATCGTCGACGTCCCGGACTGCCCGACGACGCAGGAGGACGGCTCCCAGAAGGTCATCTCGGGCGAGACCGACGTCCGCTTCAACACGAGCCTCGGCCAGGAGGGGCGTACCCCCAGCTGCACCGCTCGTACGGTCACGGAGCTGACCGGGATCAAGCCGGACAACTTCATGGTGGCCGACTTCAACGCGGTGAAGACGCTGACGACGGCGGTCGGCGGCGTCGAGGTCTGTCTGGCCAAGGACATCAAGGACCCCGACTCCAAGCTCGACCTCCCCAAGGGCGCGCATGTCATCGAGGGCGAGCAGGCGCTGGCCTTCGTCCGCACCCGGCATGCCGTCGGCACCGGCGGCGACCTGAGCCGGATCACCCTGCAGCAGCAGTTCCTGAGCGCGCTGATGCGCAAGCTGAAGTCGAACGACACGCTCACCAGCCCGACCAAGATGATCAAGCTGGCCGAGGCGGGCACCAAGGCACTGACCGTCGACTCCCAGCTGGACACCATCGACAAGCTGAAGGACCTGGGTCTGGAGCTGGGCAAGCTCAACACCAAGAACCTGACCTTCACGACGGTTCCGGTGATCGACAACCCGACCGAGAAGGTCAGGGCGACGGTCGTCCCCAACCCGACCACGGCTCCCCAGGTCTTCCAGGCGATCCAGAACGACGTCTCGTTCACCGCGGTCAAGCAGCAGAAGAAGAAGGAGGCCGCCGCCGTGGCCGCCCGGCTCAAGGGCACCAAGGCGGACGCCTCCGAGGTGCGGGTGCAGGTCTTCAACGGCGGTGCCCCCGCGGGCAGTGCGCAGGAGACCCTCTCCTGGCTGCAGACCGAGGAGAACGTCACCAAGTCGGAGAACGCGGGCAACGCCCCGGCGACGCTGGCGAAGACGACCCTGGAGTACGCGCCGGACCAGGCGGACCAGGCACGCCGGCTGGCCGCGATCATGGGGCTCTCCGGAGCCGCGCTGAAGCCCGGCAAGAGCGTGACCAACTCCCAGGGCCTGCCCACGATGACCCTGACGCTGGGCAAGGACTTCAAGGGCGCGGGCGTGTCCCTCACGGCTCCGACGAAGGCACCCGACGTGGAGAAGTCCACGGCCGACAAGGTCGAGTGCGCCAAGTGACGGAACGCCGGTAGTGGCTCAACGGGCTCGTCCCACCGCCGATTCGGGGTGGGACGGGCCCGTTTCGGTTGTGAACCCGGCATGGAATCTCCGGCGGGAACGCAACTGTGCGGGACACTCGTTGGTCTGACACACGACACGGTTGTGTCAGTCGGTATTGGCCGAACACACCACGCTGCTTACCTGGCGTGGATTTTGCCGACACGTGGCCAACCCGGTTCGGATCCACAGTGGTCTGAAAGGTTGCGAACCGGTGTCGGACAGGGTGGCCTGTCATGGTTCGCCCGCACCGGACAGGGAGGTCCGGCGCGGAGCCGATCCGTGTCGGTCAAGGGTGGGGAAGGGCAGAGAGTTGGCGCAGAGCAGTGTGCGAGGGGAGGCCCCCGCGGTGGACGACACCATGTCGCTCACCGCGCAGGCCGACCAGGACACGCCGGCCGACCAGGCCGGCCGGCACAGCGGCGGGGGACGCAGAGGCGGCCGGGGAACGGACAGCAGGCGCCGCAGACGGCGTGTGCTGCGCTGGTCGGCGACGGTTCTGGCGGTGGTGATACTGGGCACCGCGGGTGCCGGGTATCTCTATTACCAGCACCTCAACGGCAATCTGAAGAAGGACGACCTCAACATCGGCGACGCCAAGGACCGCGCCGCCGAGACCGAGGCGAACGCGGCCGGCCAGACGCCGCTGAACATCCTGCTGATCGGCTCGGACGCGCGCGACAGCAAGGAGAACCAGAAACTCGGCGGCGCCAAGGAGACGTTCGGCGGCATCCCGCTCGCCGATGTCCAGATGCTGCTGCACATCTCCGCCGACCGCACCAACATGTCGGTCGTCAGCATGCCCCGCGACACGCTGGTCGACATCCCCAAGTGCACGGACCCGGACAGCGGGGACGTGTACCAGGCCGCCACGCGCAAGATGACGAACCAGACGCTCGGCCGTGGCGGACCGGGGTGCACGGTGGCGACGTGGGAGAAGCTCACCGACATCCACATCGACCACTTCATGATGATCGACTTCTCGGGTGTGGTGTCGATGGCGGACGCGATCGGCGGCGTCCCGGTCTGTGTGAACGCCAACATCAAGTCCAAGGACAGCCAGGGCCACGGCTCAGGGCTGAAGCTGGAGAAGGGCACGACGTACGTCAAGGGCGAGCAGGCCCTGCAGTGGCTGCGCACCCGATACGGCTTCGAGGACGGCAGCGACCTGGCCCGCGCCAAGGCGCAGCACATGTACATGAACTCGATGGTCCGCGAGCTGCGCAAGAACGCGAAGCTCAGCAACCCGGGCAAGCTGCGCGCCCTCGCCGAGGCGGCCACCAAGGCACTCACCGTGGACCCGGGCCTGGGCACCGTGGCCAAGCTGTACGACCTGGCGGGCGAGCTCAAGAAGGTACCGACCTCGCGCATCACCATGACGACGATGCCGAACACGTACGACACGATCCAGACCGGCCGGGTGGTGCCCACCGAGGACGCCACCCAGCTGTTCCGGCTGGTGCGTGATGACATCGCGCTCGACGGCAAGGACAAGAAGAAGTCCACCGAGGAGAAGCCCTCCACCGACCCGGCCGCGGCGGACGGCGAGATCGGCGTCCAGGTGCAGAACGGCACCCGCACCGACAGTCTCGCCCCGGTCTCCGGCCGTGCCACGACCGTCTCCGGGCTGCTCGTCTCCAAGGGCTTCACGCAGGCCGTGGCGGACGGGTCGGCCACGCCGGTCGCGGAGAAGACGCTGGTCCGCTACCCGAGCGCCGACCTGGAGGGCGACGCCCGGCGGGTCGCCAAGGCCCTCGGCATCCCGACCAGTGCCGTGAAGAAGTCCACGGACGTCTCCGGCGTCACCCTCGTCATCGGCGCGGACTGGCGGGAGGGGACGGCGTACAAGGCCCCGAAGCAGGACGACAAGACGCCGGACACGGCGGAGGCGCTGAACGCCTCCGACACCAAGGCGTGCATGAAGGTGGACCCGGACTTCACCTGGTGACGGGCGCCCGGCCCGGCGGGCTCAGCCGGCGCTGAGTACCGCCGGGCGCCGGGACGCGATGACCTTCTTCGCCAGCGCACGCGGGCTGGTCAGGAAGCCGTAGCCCCACGACATGTGCATGGTGGCGAGGGCGACGGGAATCTGCAGCCGGGCCTTCAGCGGCAGCCCCCTGCCCGCGGGGACGGACCCGGCGACGATCGCCGCGAGGTAGCCGCCGGGGACCACCAGGGCCCACGGGGTGACCAGTGCGCCCAGCACGAGACCCGCCGCGATCGCGCACACCGCCGTCGGCGGGGCGAGGTAGCGCAGGTTGATGGAGCCGGAGTGGTAGCGGGCGACGACGTGCCGCCAGCGGCCGTAGTCCTTGTACTGCTTGGCGAGGGCCTTCACGCTCGGCCGCGGCCGGTAGGACACCTTCAGCTCGGGCGAGAACCAGATGAGCCCGCCCGCCTCCCGGATCCGGAAGTTGAGCTCCCAGTCCTGGGCGCGGATGAACTCCTCGTTGTAGCCGCCCTGTTGCTCCAGCGCCTCGCGCCGGAAGACACCGAGGTAGACGGTCTCGGCCGGCTGCGCCTCGCCACCGGTGTGGAAGGCGGCGTTGCCGACTCCGACCTTCGAGGTCATCGCGGCGGCGACGGCGTGCTCCCAGTCGTTCTCGCCCTCGGCGTGCATGATGCCGCCGACGTTCTGCGCGCCGGTCTCCTCCAGGAGCCGCACGGCGGTGGCGATGTAGTTCGGCGAGAGGATGCCGTGGCCGTCGACGCGGACGACGATCGGGTGGCGGGAGGCCTTGATCGCGGCGTTGAGGGCGGCGGGGGTGCGGCCGGTCGGGTTCGGGACGGTGTGCACACGGGAGTCGTCCCGGACGAGCTCGGCGGCGATCTCGTCCGTGCGGTCCGTGGACGGACCCAGGGCGATCACGACCTCCATCTCGCCGGCGTACTCCTGCGCGAGGATCGCTTGGACGGCGCCGCGCAGATGCCGCTCCTCGTCGAGGACGGGCATGATGACGGACACGGCGGGGAGCTGCACGTCGGGATTGGCGTTCATAGGGGGCTCACGTTACCGCGAACGGGGGACACCTTTGCGCGCCGCCGGGGCCGCTGCACCGGGCAGGAGATCGTATGGCCCTACGGTGCTCACGGACCCACGTACGGCCCCCAGGGCAAGGCAAGCTCCCGCGGAGGTATCTCCCCATGCCCACGCCGCCCCGCCAGTCCCCGTCCCCCGCGCAGCGCCGCCCGCAGCCGTCGCGCCACGGTGCGCGGCCGGTCGCGCCGGTACGGCGGAAAAGGCCGCGGTGGGCCATGCGGGCGGTGACCACGCTGTCCGTCGTGGTCCTCGCCTCCGCTGGGATCGGGCACGCGGTGGTCACCAGCCTGGACGCGAAGATCGCACGCGTCGACCCGTTCAAGGACATGAAGAACCGGCCGCAGGCGGGGACCGGGATGAACGTCCTGCTCGTCGGCACCGACGGCCGCGACCGCATCAGCGACGAGGCCCGGCGCAGGTACCGGCTGGGCGGGGCCCCGTGCCACTGCACCGACACGATCATGATCGTGCACATCTCGGAGGACCGGGAGCGGGCGAGCGTGGTGAGCCTGCCGCGTGACTCCTACGCCGAGGTACCGGCCGGTGAGGGACGCGAGGCGCACCCGATCAAGATCAATGCGGCGTACGCGGAGGGCGGCCCGAACCTCACCGTGCGCACCGTCGAGCACATGACCCATGTGAAGATCGACCACTACCTGGAGGTCGACTTCACCAGTTTCATGAAGACGGTGGACGTGGTGGGCGGCGTGCAGATCTGCACCTCCGAGCCGATGAAGGACTCGTACACCGGACTCGACCTGCCGGCCGGCACACACCGGCTGATGGGCGGCGAGGCGCTGCAGTTCGTGCGCGCCCGGCATATCGACAGCGGCTCCGACCTGGGCCGGATGCAGCGCCAGCAGCGTTTCATGGCGGGGCTGATCGAGCGGGCCACGTCGTCCGGGATCCTGCTGAACCCGATGCGGTTCCGGGACGTGACACGGGCGGTGCTGGGCTCGGTGCGGGCCGACAAGGGCTTCGGGACGGGCGAGCTGCTGGACCTCGGGCGGGCGATGCGCAACTTCTCACCGTCGTCCTCGGAGTTCACGACCGTGCCCATCCGGCAGATGGCATACGCCGTGAAGGGCATCGGTTCCACGGTGAAGTGGGACTCCGAGAAGGCCGACCGCCTCTTCAAGGCCCTGCGCGAGGACCAGCCGCTGGCCCCGCACCGGACGCGCAACAAGGTGGTCCGGGTGGAGGTCGCCCCGCAGGAGATCCACGTCCAGGTGGAGAACGGCACCAAGACGGAGGGCCTCGCCAAGCGCGTCGACGAGGCCCTGGCGGCCACCGGCTTCCGCACCACCGGCCGACCGCTCCCCGCGACCGACCGCACGGAACCCCGCACGGTCGTCGCCCACGACCCTCGCTGGGACCGCTCGGCGAAGTCCCTGGCAGCCGCCCTGCCGGGGAGCGTGCTGCGGCCGGTGAAGGGACTCGGGCCGACGCTGAAGGTGATCGTCGGGGAGGACTTCCGGCAGGTGCGGAAGGTCAGGTCGGAGGACCCCACGCAGGGCGAGTCCTATGTGGTGCGCGGCGATGAGGCGGGGTGCTCCTAGGCTCCTCGCGCCCGCGCGGGAATCCGTAACCCCAATGGACCTGTGCCGTCACCCACGGCGGAGGTTGCGGGACCGGGTTCCCCTGCGGCATTCGATGCGGATTATTCCCGTCCGCCCGATGGCGCCCCGGGCCGCGCAGGCGTAGGAACGGAAGGGCACGGGGCCCGCCCCGGGCTCCCGTACCCCCCAGGAGGAGCCATGACCCAGCCCGGAACCATGCCCGCGATGAGCAAGGAGATGCAGGCCTGCGTCGACGCGTGCATGTCCTGCCATGTGGTCTGCGAGGAGACGATGAGCTCCTGCATGCAGATGGGCGGCCAGCCGCAGATGCAGATCATGCGGGCGCTCATGGACTGCGCCGAGACGACCCGTATGTGCGCGGACATGATGATGCGCCGCTCGCCCATGTCGGCCGAGATGTGCGCGATGTGCGCCAAGGCATGCGAGATGTGCGCCGAGGCGTGTATGTCCATGCCGGACGATCCCCAGATGATGCGCTGCGCGGAGGCGTGTCGTCGCTGCGCCGAGAGCTGTCGCTCGATGGCGGGCGCCATCATGTGACCAACGCGCGAGGGCACCCCACGGCATTCGGGGTGCCCTCGGCGTTCGCGCGGTGCGAGCCGCTCAGTTGCCGGAGACGGTCACGGCCTCGTCGTTCTTCAGCTGCTCCACCAGCTGCTTCACCTTCGCCCTGTCCCACTGGAGGTTGCCGTTCGGCGAGTTGCCCGAGAGCGGCATGTTCATGGACTTGCCCTCGCCGCTGCTGACGCCCTTCATCGCCCAGAACATGGACGCCAGGTCCCACAGGCCCATGTCCTTGTCGACGATCAGGGAGTCCAGGCCGGCGCCCATGGTCGGGTACAGCTTGAACGGGTTGAGGACCGTGCTCGGCGTCGCCACCTGGTTGGCCAGCGCGGAGAGGAACTTCTGCTGGTTCTTCGTACGGTCCAGGTCCGAGCCGGGCAGCGCGTACCGGGTACGGACGAAGGCGAGCGACTCCTCGCCGTTCAGGGTCTGCTTGCCCTTCTTGAAGTCGGCGCCGGACTTGGAGTCCTTGATGTCCCGCGGGATGTCGATCTCGACGCCGCCGACCGAGTCCACGATGTTCGCGAAGCCCGCGAAGCCGATCTCGACGTAGTGGTCGATGTGCAGACCGGTGTTGGCCTCGACGGTACGGACCAGCAGTTCGGGACCGTCCTCCGCGTACGCCGCGTTCAGCTTCACCTGCCGGCCGGTGCCCTCGTAGAACTTCCCGGAGTCCGAGCCCTTGAACGACGGGATCGTGACGTTCGAGTCGCGCGGCAGGGACACCAGGGTGTCGCCGTTGCCGCCGACGTGCAGGATCATCATCGAGTCCGTGCGCTTGCCCTCGGCGGACCCGGTGTGCAGCTCCTTCTTCTGGTCGGCCGTCATGCCCTCACGACTGTCGGAGCCGACGATCAGGTAGTTCGTGCCCTCGCCCGCCTCCGGCCGCTCGATGACCTTGGACAGGTCGACCTCGCGGTTGAGCTTGGAGTCGGCCCAGAAGTAGGTGGCGACGGTCGTCACGAGCAGCAGCGTCACCACGGTGATCGAGGTCACCTTTATCCGGCGCCGCCAGTTCGGCGCGGGCCGCGGCTCACGCATCCCCCGGCCGCCGGAGCCGCCCGAGCCGCCGCCGTAGACCTGGCCGGTGTTGTAGCCGTCGTCGTAGGCGTCGTCGTCGTAGCCACCGTGGCCCTGACCGTTCACATACGACGGCTGCGGCGGTACCCCGCCGTAGCCCTGGCCGGGCGGCGCCGTCGGACCACGGCGGACCTGCCGCATCACGCGCGCGCCTTCGGGCTGTGCACTCGCGCTGCCGCGTCCGTAACGGTTGCCGCGGTTGTCGTCGGACCATGCCTGGGGCCAGTCATTCATGCGCCCCAGTGTGCAGGGCGCGCCCAGGGGTCTTACAAGGTTCGGGGGAAAATAGGGTCACGGCTGTTGCGAAGCCAACACAAAGTCCGCGGTTGTCGGGTCGGCATAAGGTGGACGCCATGACAGACCAGGTCACCGCAGCGGAATCAGGCACTCCGGAGATCCCGGGCAAGCCGACGTCCGCGTCCCGCACCACCCTCAGCCACATCATGACCCACAACGACACCAACCTTCTGGGCACGGTGCACGGCGGCGTGATCATGAAACTCGTCGACGATGCCGCGGGCGCGGTGGCCGGCCGGCACAGCGGTGGCCCCGCCGTCACCGCGTCCATGGACGAGATGGTTTTCCTGGAACCGGTCCGCGTCGGCGACCTCGTCCATGTGAAAGCCCAGGTCAACTGGACCGGCCGGACCTCGATGGAGGTCGGCGTACGCGTCCTGGCCGAGCGCTGGAACGAATCGGCGCCGGCGACCCAGGTCGGCTCGGCGTACCTGGTGTTCGCGGCGGTGGACGCGGACGGCAAGCCGCGCCGGGTGCCGCAGGTGATGCCGGAGACCGAGCGGGACAGGCGGCGCAACCAGGAGGCCCAGATCCGCCGGACACACCGGCTGGCCCGGCGACGCGCCATCAAGGAACTGCGGGAGAAGCGGGCGGCCGAGGGGTACGAGGACTGACGGCGCCGCCGTGGCTCTGTTACACGAACACCCGACCCCACTGAACCGGAGACGGCTTCGGGCAACTGGCGCAGGGGCCGCAGGAGTTCTGCTCCCGGAACGGCAACAGCCCCCGGCATGGCGCCGGGGGCTGTGTGCGTCTGCGGCGGGCTGCCTGTCCCGCTACGGCAGGTTCCGCGCCATCACGATCCGCTGGACCTGGTTGGTGCCCTCGTAGATCTGCGTGATCTTGGCGTCGCGCATCATGCGCTCGACCGGGTAGTCGCGGGTGTAGCCGTAACCGCCGAGCAGCTGGACCGCGTCCGTGGTGACCTCCATCGCCACGTCCGAGGCGAAGCACTTGGCGGCGGCGCCCAGGTAGGTGAGGTCGGCGTCGCCGCGCTCGGAGGCGGCGGCGGCCTGGTAGGTCAGGGCGCGGGCGGCCGAGATCTTCATGGCCATGTCGGCGAGCATGAACTGGATGCCCTGGAAGTCGGCGATCGGCTTGCCGAACTGCTTGCGCTCCTGGACATAGCCCTTGGCGTAGTCGAGGGCGCCCTGCGCGATGCCCAGCGCCTGCGCGGCGATGGTGATGCGGGTGTGGTCCAGCGTCTGCATCGCCGTCGCGAAGCCCGTGCCCTCCTCGCCGATCATGCGGTCGGCCGGGATACGGACGTTGTCGAGGTAGACCTCGCGGGTCGGCGAGCCCTTGATGCCGAGCTTCTTCTCCGGGGCGCCGAAGGAGACGCCCTCGTCGGACTTCTCGACCACGAAGGCCGAGATGCCCTTGGAGCGCTTGGCGGGGTCGGTGACGGCCATCACCGTGTAGTAGTCGGAGACGCCGGCATTGGTGATCCAGCGCTTCACGCCGTTCAGCACGTAGTGGTCGCCGTCGCGGACCGCCTTCGTCTTCATACCGGCCGCGTCGGAGCCGGCGTCGGGCTCGGAGAGGCAGTACGAGAACATGCCCTCGCCCTTGGCGAGCGGGGTCATGTACTTCTTCTTCAGGTCCTCGGAGCCGGAGAGGATCACCGGCAGCGAGCCCAGCTTGTTCACCGCGGGGATGAGGGAGGACGACGCGCAGACCCGCGCGACCTCCTCGATCACGATCACCGTCGCCAGCGCGTCCGCGCCCGCACCGCCGTAGGACTCCGGTACGTGCACGGCGTGCAGGTCATTGGCGACCAGCGCTTCCAGCGCCTCCTGCGGGAAACGGGCTTCCTCGTCCACCGCGGCGGCGTGCGGCGCGATCTTCGCCTCGGCCAGGGAGCGGATGGCGTCACGGAGCATGTCGTGCTCCTCGGACGGGCGGTACAGGTCGAAGTCAGCCGATCCGGCCAAGGTCTCTCACGCTCCAAGGACGCTGATAGCAAGGGTGCTGCTGGCGCTAATTACCGTTAAGTAACTCAAATTTTAGAGGTCGGCCCACGGGAGTGATACGTGAGCTTGGCGACAGCGGGGAAGTTGCCCGTCAGACCCTCCGACTATGCTCGGGCCCGCATGCCACCGTCCCGCTTTCTGGAGTACCCATGGCCCTCAAGATCACCGTGATCGGCACCGGCTATCTCGGCGCCACACACGCCGCGGCCATGGCCGAGCTCGGGTTCGAGGTGCTCGGGCTCGATGTCGTCGAAGAGAAGATCGAGATGCTGCGGCGGGGCGAGGTCCCCATGTACGAGCCGGGGCTGGAGGATCTGCTCCGCAAGCACGTGGCGGGGATCGAGGGTTCCAGCGGGCGGCTCCGGTTCACCACCGACTACGCCGAGGTCGGAGAGTTCGGCGATGTGCACTTCGTGTGCGTGAACACCCCGCAGCGGCACGGCGAGTACGCCTGCGACATGTCGTACGTCGACGCCGCCTTCGCCTCGCTGGCCCCGCATCTGAAGGACGCCGCCCTCGTCGTCGGCAAGTCCACCGTCCCCGTCGGCTCCGCCGACCGCCTCGCCGCCTACCTCGCCGAGCACGCGCCGGCCGGCGAGGGCGCCGAGCTGGCCTGGAACCCGGAGTTCCTGCGCGAGGGCTTCGCCGTGGACGACACGCTGCACCCGGACCGGATCGTGGTCGGCGTGGGCAGCGAGCGGGCCGAGAAGCTGCTGCGCGAGGTGTACGCGACGCCGGTCGCCGGGGGCTCCCCCTTCGTCGTCACCGACTTCCCCACCGCCGAGCTGGTGAAGACGTCCGCCAACTCCTTCCTCGCCACCAAGATCTCCTTCATCAACGCGATGGCCGAGGTCTGCGAGGCCGCCGGCGGCGATGTCGCCAAGCTCGCGGAGGCCATCGGGCACGACGACCGGATCGGCAAGAAGTTCCTGCGGGCCGGCATCGGCTTCGGCGGCGGCTGTCTGCCCAAGGACATCCGCGCCTTCATGGCCCGCGCCGGCGAGCTGGGCGCCGACCAGGCGCTGACCTTCCTGCGCGAGATCGACTCGATCAACATGCGCCAGCGCGGTCAGATGGTCGAGCTCGCCCGGGAGGCGCTGGGCGGCGGGCCCTTCCTGGGCAAGCGGGTCGCGGTGCTCGGCGCCACCTTCAAGCCCGACTCGGACGACGTACGGGACTCGCCCGCGCTGAACGTCGCCGGGCAGATCCATCTCCAGGGCGGCCAGGTCACGGTGTACGACCCCAAGGGCATGGACAACGCCCGCCGGCTGTTCCCGACCCTCGGCTACGCCGACAGCGCGCTGGACGCGGTGCGGGGCGCCGACGTCGTCCTGCATCTGACCGAGTGGCGGGAGTTCCGCGAGCTGGACGCGGCGGCGCTCGGCGAGGTCACGGCGGCCCGGGTGATCCTGGACGGGCGCAACGCCCTCGACCCGGAGGTGTGGCGCAAGGCCGGGTGGAGCTATCGGGCGATGGGGCGGCCGACGGCCTGAGAGACAGGCGACGCCGTTTCGGCCGAGGCTCAGTCGGCCGAAACGGCGCCCTTCGCATTCTGCCGCACACCGCCGCAACACGCCGAATGAATCTTCAACAACCTTTCGGAATGGCTCACTTGGTGCTGCCCGGCTTCGCTCACGTCGCGCCGCCCGGCTTCGCTCACGTCGCCTTGCCGGGCTTCGCTGTGGCTCACTTCGCGCGGTAGCGCCGCATCTTCGCCCGCGCCCCGCACACCTGCATCGAGCACCAGCGACCGCGCCCCGCCGGGCTGCGGTCGTAGTACGCCCAGTGGCAGTCGGCCGCCTCGCAGGCCTTGAGCCGATGCCAGGTGCCCTCGACCAGGGCGTGGGCGATGGCCGCCGCCACCCGGGAGAGCAGCGGTCCCTCCCCCGCCGACGCGAGGGCGGCCGGGGCCAGGGTCGCCGAGCCGTCGGCGGGGTCGACCGCGACCACCAGCGGGCTCGCCGTCAGCAGCTCCCCCAGCGGCGTCACCGCGCGGTGCGGCGGATGCCCGGCGTGGGCGAGCAGGGCCACCCTCAGGGACTCCCGCAGCTCCCGCGCCCGCGGCAGATCCTCCTCGGCCAGCCCGAAGTGCGCCCGCCCCTCCGCCGTGTCCAGCGAGTCGGCGCCCGACTCGATGTCCAGCGTGTTGACCAGGGACTGGATCAGCTCCAGTCCTCCGGGCGCGGGCGATCTCTCACTCATGGCTGCACGCTATCTCTCCCTCGGCCGGCGTTTACTCCCTTGCGACGTTACCTCCTATGCGGGAGCATGAGGTAACTGCGTTACCTGTAAAGGCAAGACACAGGTAACAATCCTTCAAGGAGGAAGTCATGGCCATCGCCGAACTGGGCGTCGTCGTCCTGGACTGTCCCGAGCCCCGCGCACTCGCCGACTTCTACGCCGGTGTGCTCGGCGGCAGCGTCGAGGGCGAGGGGGACTGGGTGGACCTGAAGCTGCCGGGCGGGCGGTCGCTGGCGTTCCAGGCCGCCACCGGCTTCGTACCGCCGAAATGGCCCGCGCCCGATCACTCGCAGCAGTTCCATCTGGACCTGACCGTGACGGACCTGGACGCGGCCGAGGCGGGGGTGCTGGCGCTGGGGGCGAAGCCGCTGGACGCCGAGGACCGCTCGCGGAGTTTCCGGGTCTACGCGGATCCTGCGGGGCATCCGTTCTGCCTGTGCGCCTGCTGATGATGCGGCTGCCCGTGCGGGCTGGGGGCGGAGGGACCGGCCGCACCGGTCGCCCCCGCCCTCGGTGATCAGCCGTCCAGTGCCTCGATGGTCGCGTTGGACGGGCCCCGCGTCGTCCGGAGGTCGCGGGCGACGTCCTCTGCCGCGCCGAGCACTCGTACCGCGTTCTGCCAGGTCAGCTTGGCCAGGTCGGGCTTGGACCAGCCGCGGTCCAGGAGTTCGGCGATGAGGTTGGGGTAGCCGGAGACGTCGTTCAGGCCTTCGGGGGTGAAGGCGGTGCCGTCGTAGTCGCCGCCGATGCCGAGGTGGTCGACGCCGACGACCTCGCGCATGTGGTCCAGGTGGTCGGCGACCGTGGAGACCGTGGCGATCGGGCGCGGGTTGGTCTCCTCGAAGGCGCGGTGCACCTTCATCGCCTCGGCGGTGGTGTCGAGGTGGTGGAAGCCGTGGGCGCGCATGTTGTCGTCGGCCGCGACCGTCCAGTCGACCGCCGCCTGGAGGACGAACTTCGGCACGAAGGTCACCATCGCGATGCCGCCGTTGCCGGGGAGGCGTTCCAGGACGTCGTCCGGGATGTTGCGCGGGTGGTCGCAGACCGCGCGGGAGGACGAGTGGGAGAAGATCACCGGCGCGGTGGAGGTGTCGAGCGCGTCGCGCATCGTCGACGGCGCCACGTGCGAGAGGTCGACCAGCATGCCCTCGCGGTTCATCTCCCGCACGACCTCGCGGCCGAAGGCCGACAGGCCGCCCACCCCGGGGTCGTCCGTCGCCGAGTCCGCCCACGCGATGTTGTCGTTGTGGGTGAGGGTCATGTAGCGGACGCCGAGCGCGTACAGCGCGCGCAGGGTGGCCAGTGAGTCGGCGATCGAGTGGCCGCCCTCCGCGCCCATCAGCGATGCGATACGGCCCTCGGCGCGGGCGGCCTCCATGTCCGCCGCCGTCAGCGCCGGGCGCAGGTCCTGCGGATAGCGCGCCAGCAACTGCCGTACGCAGTCGATCTGTTCGAGGGTCGCGCTGACCGCCCTGTCGCCGGCGTAGTCGGAGCGGACGTACACCGACCAGAACTGCGCGCCCACGCCGCCCTCGCGCAGGCGGGGGATGTCGGTGTGCAGATGGGCGCCCTGGTGACCGGCGATGTCACGGGCGTCGAGGTCGTAGCGGACCTGTTCGCGCAGGGCCCACGGGAGGTCGTTGTGGCCGTCGACGACCGGGAACTCGCGCAGGAGTTCCCGGGCCGCCGCCAACGCGGCGGAGGTCATCGCCGTCACTTCCCCGCGCCGAAGCCGAAGCCGCCCGCGCCCTCGACCTTGGCCCGCAGCCGCTTGCCCTTCTCGGTGGCCTGGTCGTTCAGGTCCTGCTGGAACTCGCGCATACGGCCGAGGAGTTCGTCGTCCTGGGTGGCCAGGATGCGGGCGGCGAGCAGGCCCGCGTTGCGCGCACCGGCGACCGAGACCGTGGCGACCGGGACGCCGGCCGGCATCTGGACGATCGACAGCAGGGAGTCCATGCCGTCGAGGTACTTCAGCGGGACGGGCACGCCGATGACCGGGAGGGGGGTGACGGAGGCGAGCATGCCCGGGAGGTGGGCGGCACCGCCCGCCCCCGCGATGATCACCTTCAGTCCGCGCTCGGCCGCCTGCTCGCCGTACGTGACCATCTCGCGCGGCATACGGTGCGCGGAGACGACGTCGACCTCGTAGTCGATCTCGAACTCGTCGAGGGCCTGGGCGGCGGCCTCCATGACGGGCCAGTCGGAGTCCGAGCCCATCACGATGCCCACGACGGGGCCGGCAGACGTACTCATTCGGTGATCGTGCCTCTCAGGTAGCCGGCAGCGTGACGGGCGCGCTCCAGCACGTCGTCCAGGTCGTCGCCGTAGGTGTTGACGTGACCGACCTTGCGGCCGGGCTTCACGTCCTTGCCGTACATGTGGATCTTGAGCTGGGGGTCGCGGGCCATGCAGTGCAGGTACGCGGAGTACATGTCCGGGTAGTCGCCGCCGAGGACGTTGACCATGACCGTCCACCTGGCGCGCGGGCGCGGGTCGCCGAGGGGGAGGTCCAGGACGGCCCGGACGTGGTTGGCGAACTGCGAGGTGATGGCGCCGTCCTGGGTCCAGTGGCCCGAGTTGTGGGGGCGCATCGCGAGCTCGTTGACGAGGATGCGCCCGTCGCGGGTCTCGAACAGCTCCACGGCGAGGTGGCCCACGACGCCGAGTTCCTTGGCGATGGTCAGGGCCATCTCCTCGGCCTTGAGGGCGAGGGCTCCGTCCAGGTCGGGGGCGGGCGCGACGACCGTGTCGCAGACGCCGTTGACCTGCTGCGACTCCACGACCGGGTACGCCACTGCCTGACCGTGCGGGGAGCGGACGACGTTCGCCGCGAGTTCCCGTACGTAGTCGACCTTCTCCTCGGCGAGGACCGGGACGCCGGCGCGGAACGGGTCGGCGGCCTCCTCCGCGGAGTCCACGACCCAGACGCCCTTGCCGTCGTAGCCGCCGCGGACCGTCTTGAGGACGACCGGGAAGCCGTCGCCCTCCTCCGCGAAGGCGACCACGTCCTCCGGGTCGGTCACGATGCGGTGCCGTGGGCAGGGCACGCCGATCGCGTCGAGCTTCGCGCGCATCACGCCCTTGTCCTGGGCGTGCACCAGCGCGTCCGGGCCCGGGCGCACGGGGATGCCGTCCGCCTCCAGGGCCCTGAGGTGCTCTGTGGGTACATGTTCGTGATCGAAGGTGATCACATCGCAGCCCCTCGCGAAGTCGCGCAGCGTGTCGAGGTCGCGATAGTCGCCGATGACGACATCGCTGACGACCTGCGCCGCGGAATCCTGAGGGGTGTCACTGAGGAGCTTGAACCTGATGCCCAGCGGGATGCCTGACTCGTGCGTCATACGCGCGAGCTGGCCCCCGCCGACCATGCCGACTACCGGGAACGTCACGCCCCTAGGGTATCGGCCGGGCCGACGCGACCCTCTTACCGGACTTTTCCCGGCCTCTTCCCCGACCTATGAGCTCGCGCACAGGCAATCGCCGAGGGGGGTGGTTAGCATGGCTGGGTTGACGAAACAGAACGACACATCGACCGACACATCGACCGACAGGAGCCTTCACGACCATGGGACGTGGTTCCTCGGGGCTTCATGCGGCGCCTCCGGTGTCTCGCAGCGCTCTTCGACAGCGACTCGACCGGCTGGTACGGGAGGTCGCCAAGTTCGGGGCGGTGGGCGGGGCCGGGGTTCTGGTCAACTTCCTCGTGTTCAACCTGGTGCGGCATGTGACCGACCTCCAGGTCGTGCGGTCGAGCGTGATCGCGACGGCGGTCGCGACCCTGACCAACTACATCGGGTACCGCTACTTCACGTACCGCGATCGTGACAAGAGCCGCCGTACGAAGGAACTGGGCCTGTTCCTGCTGTTCAGCGTGGTCGGCCTGGTGATCGAGAACGGCGTGCTGTACGCGGCGACGTACGGCTTCGGGTGGGACAGCCCACTCCAGAGCAACGTCTTCAAGTTCCTCGGCATCGGGATCGCGACGCTGTTCCGGTTCTGGTCGTACCGGACGTGGGTGTTCCGCGCGCTGCCTTCCGAAGAGCCGGCGGTTGCCGGTGTTGCGGACGGTGCGGAATCGTTCCTGGACGTGCGAACGGCCGCGCCTGCCAAGCCTCGGGTTCGGCAGCGGGTGGGCTGACCGGGGCTTTCCTCGCCCCCACCGCCCCTACCCGTCCCATCCTCCAGGGGCGCTGCCCCTTCGACCCCGGCCCTTCTGAGGGCTGCCGCCCCCAGACCCCCGCTCCGGCCCCTGAAGGGCCTTGTCCTCAAACGCCGGACGGGCTGAAGGAATGGACAGGCGTCGAGAGACGGCCGTCCTGTTCTCGAACGCCGGACGGGCTGAAAGAAAAGAAGCGGAGCCCGGTGCTGCATGCTGCCTCTTACCTGACCGTCGGCCCCGAATCCTCCGTCGGCTTCTTCGCCGGGGGTGTGCGGGACAGGAACAGGGCGATGACCGGGGGGTTCGTCTGGAGCATTTCCAGGCGGCCGCCGTCGGCCTCGGCCAGGTCCCGGGCCACCGCGAGGCCGATGCCCGTGGAGTTGCGGCCGCTGATGGCGCGCTCGAAGATACGGGCGCCGAGGTCGGCCGGGATGCCGGGGCCCTCGTCGGTGACCTCGATGACCGCCTGGTTGCCGGTGACGCGGGTACGCAGCGCCACGGTGCCGCCGCCGTGCATGAGGGAGTTCTCGATCAGGGCCGCCAGCACCTGGGCCACCGCGCCCGGCGTTCCCACCGCCTGCAGGTGCCGCTTGCCCGAGCTGACGATCGCCCTGCCCGCGCTGCGGTACGCCGGGCGCCACTCCGCCAGCTGCTGCTGGATGACCTCGTCGAGGTCGAAGGTGACGGCGGAGCCGTTGCGGGGGTCGCGGGAGTTGGTCAGCAGGCGTTCCACCACGTCCGTCAGGCGCTCCACCTGCGTCAGGGCGATGGTCGCCTCCTCCTTCACCGTGTCGGGATCGTCGGTGAGGGTGATCTCCTCCAGGCGCATCGAGAGCGCCGTGAGGGGAGTGCGGAGCTGGTGCGAGGCGTCCGCGGCAAGGCGGCGTTCCGCCGTCAGCATGCGGCCGATGCGGTCGGCCGAGGAGTCCAGTACGTCCGCCACCCGGTCCAGCTCCGGGACGCCGTAGCGCTTGTGCCGGGGACGCGGGTCGCCCGAGCCCAGTCGTTCCGCGGTCTCCGCGAGGTCGGTCAGCGGCGAGGCCAGCCGGTTCGCCTGACGGACCGCGAGCAGGACCGCCGCGATCACCGCGAGCAGCGCCACCGCCCCGATGATCAGCAACGTACGGCCGACCTCCCGCGTCACCGACGACCGCGGCTCCTGCACGGTGACCGTCTCGCCCTCCTCGCCCGTCTCACGGGCGCTGATGACCTCACCGGTGGGCTTGGTGCCCACCTCGATCACCGACTTGCCCGGGATCCGGATCTCGGCGTACCGGTCCCCCTGGATCTGGTCCCGCAGCACGGACGCGTCGACGGTCTCCTCCCCGAGCAGCCGGCTGTCCACGATGCTGACCAGCCGGACCGCCTCGGTGTCCACCCGCTCCTGCGCGGTGTTGGTGATCGTCCGCGTCTCGACGATGACGAGCGACACACCGAACACGGCGATCACGACGAGCACGACAGCGAGGGTCGATTGGATGAGGCGGCGACGCACGGTGTGATCCTTCGAGCGAGAACTTCACGACGCCCAGCAGGGCAACGCCCCAAAAGGGGCGCGAGGCTGTATCGATCCGCGGCTCCGCCGCGTGGGCGCGACCAGCCCACGACGGCCCGCAGTCGCGCGGAGCGGCACGGCCCGAACGGCGATGAGGCGCTGCTCAGCTCTTCTCGAACCGGAAACCCACACCCCGCACCGTGGCGATGTACCGAGGGTTCGCCGCGTCATCGCCCAGCTTCTTCCGCAGCCACGAGATATGCATGTCGAGCGTCTTGGTCGACGACCACCACGTCGTGTCCCAGACCTCCCGCATCAGCTGATCCCGGGTGACCACCCGCCCGGCGTCCCGCACCAGCACCCGCAGCAGGTCGAACTCCTTTGCGGTGAGCTGGAGTTCCTCGTCCCCCATCCACGCCCGGTGCGACTCGACGTCGATCCGCACCCCGTGCGTGGCGGGCGGCTGCTGCGGCTCCGCCGCCCCGCGCCGGAGCAGCGCCCGCACCCGGGCGAGCAGCTCGGCGAGCCGGAACGGCTTGGTGACGTAGTCGTCCGCGCCCGCGTCCAGACCGACGACGGTGTCCACCTCGTCGGCGCGCGCGGTCAGGATGAGGACCGGCACGGTGTGGCCGTCGGCACGCAGTCGGCGGGCCACCTCCAGGCCGTCCATGCCGGGGAGACCGAGGTCCAGCACGACCAGGTCGATCCCGCCCTGCAGTCCGGCGTCGAGTGCGGTGGGTCCGTCCTCCCGCACCTCGACCTCGTACCCTTCCCGGCGCAGTGCGCGGGCCAGCGGCTCCGAAATGGACGCGTCGTCCTCGGCGAGCAGTACACGGGTCATGAGCTGATGGTAGTCCGCCCATGACAAGAGCTGGAGTGTGATCGGACTCCTTGATTCTTACTCGCCGCCGACCCGTGCCTTACTTTCGACCGCGTGGTGCAGACCTATGCGTAGAAGGTGCGATCCTGGAAAGGACCTTGGAAAGGTCAGCCGCGGTTCCCTGGACACCTGTGATCCCGGTCTCAAGTCCTTCCATATCCGGCCCTTTCCTGACGTATGGTGAATCTACGCCTGTAGCACTGCGGGACCTTCGGCAGCATTTGACGCTGAAGGTCTCTTTTGTGCCTGGAATGACCTGTGGCCGGGCCCTCAAGGACGGGGGCGTGGATCCCGGTGACCGCCGTCCGCCGCTTCGTGACCCGGAGCGGAACTCCCCGTGGGCGTGGGGTGGTAGGGCGGGCGGGTCCCGCCGGTATCGGCCAGCCCCCCACCGGGCGCGTCACCGCTCACGCATACGCGTCCCGACCAACAAGGATCACCATGGCGTCCAGCCTGACGAAGGACTCGGCCCGCCCGGGCACCCCCGGCTCCGAGAAGACCTTCTTCGGCCACCCCCGCGGCCTGGCCACTCTCTTCATGACCGAGATGTGGGAGCGTTTCTCCTACTACGGCATGAAGGCCCTGCTCCCGCTGTATCTGGTGGCCGACAACGGCCTGAACCTCAGCGGTCCGACGGCGATCACCATCGCCTCGGTGTACGTGTCGCTCGTCTACCTGCTGGCACTGCCCGGCGGCTGGGTCGCGGACCGCTTCCTCGGCCCCCGCAAGACGGTGGCCGTGGCCGGCCTGGTCATCATGCTCGGCCATCTGACCCTGGCCCTGCCGTCGGCAGGCGTGTTCTACGTGGGCCTCGCCCTCGTGGCGATCGGCTCGGGTCTGCTGAAGGCCAACATCTCCACGATGGTCGGCCACCTCTACGACGGCCCGAACGACGCGCGCCGCGACGGTGCCTTCACCGTCTTCTACATCGGTATCAACACCGGTGCCTTCGCCGCGCCGCTGATCATCGGCACCGTCGGCGAGAAGGTCAACTGGCACCTCGGCTTCGCGCTGGCCGCGCTCGGCATGGCGCTGGGTCTGGCCCAGTTCCTGCTCGGCACCCGCCACCTGAGCGAGCGCAGCGACATCGTCCCGACCCCGATGGACGCCGACGAGAAGCGCAGCACCCTGCGCAAGGGCCTGCTGTGGCTGGCCGCCCCCGTGGTCTTCTACTCCGTCGTCGGCCTCTCCGGCCACTTCACGCAGAACTGGGCCATGATCCCGCTCACGGTCATCGGTCTGATCGTGCCGATCTGGGTCATCGGCCGTATCAAGCGGGACAAGGAGCTGAGCTCCGTCGAGCAGTCGCGGATGTCGGCGTACATCTACTTCTTCATCGCGGCGGCCGTCTTCTGGATGATCTACGACCAGGGCGCCACGACCCTGTCGATCTTCGCCGACGCCTCGGCGAACAACTCGGTCTTCGGCTGGGAGTTCCCGGTCTCCTGGTACCAGTCGGTCAACCCGGTCCTGATCATGGCCATCGCGCCGGTCTTCGCCTGGCTGTGGGTGTGGCTGAACCGGCGCGGCAAGGAGCCGAGCACGGTCGTGAAGTTCGCCTCCGGTCTCCTTCTGATCGGTGCGTCCTTCTTCGTGTTCCTCATCCCGCTGTCGATCGCCGAGGGCGGCGAGAAGGCCGCGGCGATGTGGATCGTGGCGATCTACTTCGTCCAGACGCTGGGTGAGCTGACGCTGTCTCCGGTGGGCCTGTCGGTCACCTCGAAGATGGCGCCGACGAAGTACGCCTCCCAGATGATGGGTGTCTGGTTCCTCGCGGTCACCGCGGGTGACTCCATCACGGCGCTGCTGTCCAACCCGGCCGTCGGCGGCGTCAACCTCGACCAGAAGAACTTCGTCGCCGTCGAGGCCGTCCTGGCCGTCATCGCCGGTCTCGCGGTGTGGATGTACCGCAAGAAGGTCAAGTCCCTCATGGGTGACGTCCACTAGACGTCCGTCCTGAGCCGACGGAGGCCGTCGCACCCGGGTGGGTGTGACGGCCTCCGTGTTTCCCGGCGCCCCGGAGTCCGCTAGCGCACCCTGCGTCCGGGCATGAACGTGAACACCGCGCCGCCCAGCAGCAGGGCCGTGCCGGCCACCAGCCCCAGCGCCTTCAAGGTGCCGTGGTCCTCCGCACCCGTCGCCGCCAGGCCCCCGTCCGTGGCCGAGCCGCCGGCGGAACCTCCCGCAGAACCGCCGGCCGACCCGCCGCCGGACGCCCCGCTCGCCTGCTCGGACGTGTCCAGCGTCAACGAGACCTCCGTCTTCGCCGGTGTGCAGGTCGTCGTCGTACCCAGCGCCTCGATGGTCAGGACACCCGGGGAGAGGGTCGACTCACCGCTCGCGCCCGGCTTGTACGTGCCCGTGAGGTCGGGGATCTCGATCGGGTCACCCGCCTTGATGGCCTCGGAGTTGGTCGGGCCCTCGACATGGACCGTGCCCTTGTCGGCGCCGCCCAGGGCGACCTCCATCGACGGCTTGACGGAGTCCTTGGGGATGTCGGCGGGGCTGTCCATCACCGACTTCTTGAACTGGACCGTCAGGTCGAAGCTCCCACCGTCCTTCTTGGCGTTGATCTGGACCGGCGAGGTCGCCTCCTTGTCCCCGATGGGCGTCTTGCACTTGTACGGGACCTGGACCTCCTTGCCCGTGAAGTCGGTCTGGCCGCCGTCCCCGCCGCCGGTGCCCGTACCGCCGGTGTCCCCGCCGCCCGGCTCGCTCTCACTCGGCGCCGGGCTCGAAGGGCTCGACGTTCCCGTCGGCAGTCCCGTGGGCAGATCGGTCGGCACACCCGTCGGCAGCGTCGGGACCACCGTGGGCAGCCCGCCCGTCGTCCCGCCCGGGCCACCGCCCCCGTCCGTCACCTTGATCGTGGCCGCCTTCTGCACGGCCTCCTTCGGCGTGCACTTGGTGTCCGTGGAGATCGGCTTGTTGACGTTGATGTTGTACGCGCCGGGCGTCAGGGACACCTCGCCCGGTGCCGTCAGCTTCAGCTTGCCCTTCATGTCGGACAGCTTCATCTCGCTGTTCTTGGGGATCGGCGGGTTCTGCCGCGGCCCCTCCATGGCGATGTCGGCCGTCTGCGCGCCGGCCGCCTTCAACGTCCCCGTCGGCTGGACCGTGTCCTGGCCGAGGTCGAGGATATTGGGGTTCTTGGACGCCGCCTGGACGAACTTCCAGACGATCTCCACCTCGTCGCCGACCTTCGCCTCCGCGGGCGCGGTGATCTCCACCTTCGTCGTGCCCTGGACCGGCGGCAGCCCGGAGATCGCGGGCGGGACGCACTCGGTCGCGTACGCCACCTCGGCCGCCTGCGCGGGCGCGGCCGCCACGCCGAGCAGGACGGCCGCGCCGCCGAGCATCAGGGCGGCCCCCGCGGCGCTCGCTCTGCGGGGGCCGCCGGGGCTCCGGGGCCCGGCCGGTGTGACTCTCCTTCGCATGCTCACGTGGATCCCTTCCTGGTCGGAGTCGTGGGACTCGTCGGGCTGTCGTCGTGCGGTGCGGAGAGCCGACCGGCCGTGCCCGGGTCGTTGTCCGGGGTGAACCACGGCAGGGTCGAGGGAGGGGAGGGGAGGGCGTGCCTCGCCTCCTCCCGGGGCTTCAACCCCGGGATGCGCAGGGCCAGTTCGGGCAGCCGGAGGCCGCGGCGCCGGGCGGCCTTGCGGGGCCGTACCCGGTCCACCACCGCCATCCCGACGCGGAACAGCGCCGCCGGTACGACCAGGCAGACCAGGACCCAGAACAGCGTCACGCCCCAGGGCCGGCCCACGCCCCAGGGCTGTTCGGCCATCACCTTGCCGCCGTACTTCAGGGAGACGGTGTAGCCGCCGTGCGCCCCGGCGGCGAGTTCCACCGGCAGTTCGATCCGCGCCTTCTTACCGGGCTGGATGGTGCCGCGCCACTGCTGTTCCTCCCACTGCGGGGCGAACACGCCGTGGGAGGTGCCGACTTGGAAGACCGGGTTCCTGACGGGTGACGTACCGACGTTGCCGACCGTGAACACCAGCGTCCGGGACGGCGGTGCGCCGAACCAGGTCAGCAGGCCGCCGGCGCCGTCCAGCCGGGTGTCCGTGAGGACCGACAGCCGCCCGCCGGCCGGCTCGGCGGGCAGCGGCTCGACGGCGTGTCCGGCCACCTGGAAGA
Organism: Streptomyces sp. HD; assembly: GCF_028369295.1. Classification (GTDB taxonomy): domain Bacteria; phylum Actinomycetota; class Actinomycetes; order Streptomycetales; family Streptomycetaceae; genus Streptomyces. Next base: position 110,574 of record NZ_JAQMYP010000011.1, on the reverse strand, counting down.
TCGCGTCGGCCTCGCCCTTCGCCCCGGTCACCGTCGCGACATGCACCACGCACGGGCACGGCACCGGCGGCTCGGCCACCGGCAGCTTCCGGCTGAACCGCCCCTCGGCGTCCGTCGTCACGGCCCTGCCGTCGGCGTTGGCACAGGAGTTGGTGCCACCGGTCACGCCGGAGGACGGCACCGACTGGCCGCAGATCAGGATCATCAGCAGTGCGCGCGCCCGCCAGCCGCTGCCGGTCACGGTGATCGACCCGCCCGTCCCCGCCTGCGACTTGGACAGCTTCACGGCCGGCTGACCGTCGGCCGCCGACGCTCCCACGGCCGCCATCGGCAGCAACAGCAGCGCCAGTACCGCCACCAGCGCCGGCCACGCCGGGATCCGTACCCTGCCGCTCACGTCCCCGCTCCCGTCAACTCGGCTTCCGTGTGGAGCTGTTGCTCTTCGACCGCTTCACCACCGCCGTCGTACGGCCTACGGCGCCTTCGATGTCGTACGGCGAAGAAGGCCCCCACCGCCGCCACGCACCCCGCGACCCCGGCCACCGCGCCCCACGGCACGAACCGTGCCGACGCCTCCGCCGTGTCGCTCGCGCCGCCCGCCGCCGTCACCGTCAGCCGGACGTCGACCACGTCGAGCGCGGGGCGGTCGGGCCACGGCTCGGTGAGCCTGGTGCGGCTGCCCGGGGGCAGGCCGACGGGGAGGGTGCGTGGGGTGCGGTCGAGGAGACGGCCGAGGACGCCGTCGGCGCGGACCGCAAGGCTCGGGGTGAGGGGGGTCGTACCCCTGTTGACCAGCTCGTACGTGATGCCGTCGGCGCGTATCGCGACGTGCTCGACGGTCAGCGCGGACAGCTGCGGGCCGGTGACGCGAAGCCGGAGGGGGACGGTCCTGGCGCGGCCCCCGGTGTCGCGGGCGACGATCTCGGCGGAACGGTCGCCGGGGGACGTGCCCGTCGGGACGGTCACCGTGAAGGGCACCTCGGCACGGGTGCGGGCCGGGATCCGCACCCGGCTCGCGGCGAAGGCGATCGGCACGCCGGTGCCGGTCAGCCGCACGGTGACCGGCCCGGCGCCGCGGTTCGTCACGGACACCGTGTCCCGCTGGACCGTGCCGGGCTCGCCCTCGGTGTAGAAGGACGGGCGCCCGCCGCCGGAGGGCGTGACGGACCAGGTCTCGGTGGCGGCCGCAGTGGGGGCGGCCGCCAGCAGGAGCGGAAGCAGCAGAGGCAGACACAGGACACGGGCGGCTGACGACATCGGCGGCTCCCGTCAAGGAGGTGCGGCGCGAAGCGCCTCGCTGAGGGGCGGTGGTCGGGCGACGGGCGGGCATACAGAGGAGTTCAGCGGCGTACCGTCCGCCTCCTCCGGGTCAGCCACAGCGTGCCCGCCGCGCCCGCCAGCAGGACCGTGCCGCCAAGCGTGCCCAGGGCGATCGCCGAGTCCTCGGGGCCGGTCTGCGGGAGTTCGGAGCCGGAGCCGGAACCGCTCTGGGGTCCGCTGTCGGCCCCGCCGCCGCCCGCCGCCGTCACGTCGAGGCTCAGTGACGGTCCGGGGTTGTTGGTCGGTGTGCAGGTGGTGGTCGTACCGAGGGCCTTGATGGTGAGGGTGCCCGCCGTGAAGGTGACCTTGCCGGTCTTCTTCGGGGTGTAGGTGCCCGTCAAGTCACTGATCTTGATGGGGGTGTTGGCGGGAATCGCCTCCTGGTTGGCCGGGCCGGTCACGTTCACGATGCCGCTGTCGGCACCGCCCAGCTTGATGGTGGCGCTCGGGTTCATCGCGCCCTTGCCCAGCTCGACCGGGCTGGAGGAGACGCCCTTCTGCCACGACATGGTGACCTTGTAGCCGCTGCCGCTCTTGACGCCCTTGATGTCGATCGGCGAGACGGCGCTCTTGTCGCCGATGGGCGTCTTGCAGGCGTAGTTGACGTCGACGACTTCGGCCCGGGCCGCGGGGGCGGCCATCAACACCGCCGAGCCGGCCAGGGCCGCGGCGGTCGCGAGCGCGGCGGTTCGCTTCTGCTTCGACACGGTCCCCTCATTCCTGACGGCACATCAGATCGGGCCGTCAAGGTACGCCCGGGGACTTGAGGAAGGAAGACACGGTGCACGCCGGAGTTGTGTCGATCCGGCGCGCAAGAGAGGGGGTTCGAGTGGAGAGCGACCCCCGGGGGGTGACCCCGGGTAACCCGAGGCGGCGCCTACACCGGGGATCCCCGGCGGAAGCGGAAACGAATCTTCCGTACCGGCGTGCGCGCCCCTACGCCGGGGCGCCCAGCTCAGCCCACACGGTCTTGCCCGCGATACCCGGCGCCCTGACGACACCCCAGTCCAGACACAGCCGCTGCACGATGAACATGCCGTGACCGCCGGGGCGGCCCGCGCGATGCGGGGTGCGGGGTGCGGGCTGGCCGGTGCCCTTGTCGGAGACCTCGATCCGGATCACCTTGTTGTCCCAGGCGATCAGCATCTCGTCCGGCCCCTCGGCATGCAGACAGGCGTTGGTGACCAGCTCGGAGACGACGAGCAGCACATCCTCGGCCGCGGCCCGCTGGTCGGCGGTGGCCGCGGGCAGCCAGCCCCACGCGTACAGCGCCTGCCGGGCGAAGTCGCGGGCGAGCGGGACGACCCCGCTCTGGCCAGCGAAGTCGAGCCGACGGACCCGAGGCCCCGCCGACGGCTCGACGGACGACTCGGTCCCCTCGGACGCCCCGGAAGCGCCGCTGGGCTCAGGGCCGCGGTCGCCCGGCGAGAAGGGCCGGGTGGTGCTCATCAGCGCTTCACCTCACCGATTCACCGATTCACCAGTTCAACGTTCAACACGATTCAGAAGTAAGTACGCAGAGTCAGTACGCCCGCACACAAGTCCTTGCCTGATACGTCGGTCACAGTCCCCCACCCCCTCGGTGGCGGACCTCACAGCCGACAGGTTCAGGGTGTCTCCTGCCCGACCGGACCGAGGGAACACCCCCGTATTCGGCACAAATGATGTGACGTCCGATGCAGTGCCGGACGCGAGGGGTCAACCGGAGCCGTCGGCCAGGGCATCGTCGAGCGAGTCGTGGACCGTGAAGACCGCGGAAGCCCCCGTGATCTCGAACACACGCGCAACGGCGGGCAGCATGCCCGCGAGATGCACCCCGCCACCGGCGGCCTCCGCCTTCAGGCGCGCCCCGAGCAGCACGTTCAGCCCCGTGGAGTCACAGAACTCAAGCCGCGAGCAGTCGACGACCAGTCGGCTGAAGCCCTTGTCCAGGCAGTCGTCGAGTGGCTCACGCAACAAATCGGCGGTGTGGTGATCCAACTCACCCGCCGGGGTCACGACGGCACTGGAGCCCTCTTCCCGCACCTCGACCAGAAGTCGGCCAGACTGTGCGCTGCCGACCGTCCCGCGGTCCATGCCGTGTCTCACTCCCGACGTCGTGGCTGCTGACTCACGCTCTCGAACACTACGCCCTCCCTACGCCCTCCAACACCCGAACATCCACCCAGAAACGGACATTTCGGAACAGAGAGCACTTGCGGTGGACTCGGGAAACCGGGTAGGGCTAGTAGAGACACGTAACCGACTCGGCCGGCTTTGGAGGCGCCGCACACCGCAGTGCACGCACAGGCTTCGGCAGCCATATGCCGAGAACGATGGAGGACATCATGTCACCCCGGCTCGACGCCTCGCATACCCAGAACGCGACGTCGGCACCCCGACCGGAACATCTGGATCCCATCGCGCAGAGCAGCGACGTACACCCCGAACCGGACCTCGGTCAGGAGTTCGGACAGGACGACGTACTCGCCGGGCTTCCGGACATCCCGCCGTACGACGAGGTGGGGCCGGTGGACGCGCGGGCCCTGTCCAAGACCCTCTTCGAGCGGCTGGAGTCGCTGGAGGAAGGGACCCACGAATACTCGTACGTCCGCAACACCCTCGTCGAACTCAACCTCGCCCTGGTCAAGTTCGCCGCCTCCCGCTTCCGCTCGCGCAGCGAGCCGATGGAGGACATCATCCAGGTCGGCACCATCGGCCTGATCAAGGCGATCGACCGCTTCGAGCTCAGCCGTGGCGTGGAGTTCCCCACCTTCGCGATGCCGACCATCGTCGGCGAGATCAAGCGCTTCTTCCGCGACACCTCGTGGTCGGTGCGGGTACCGCGCCGGCTCCAGGAGCTCCGGCTCGACCTGGCCAAGGCCGGTGACGAGCTGGCCCAGAAGCTGGACCGCGCCCCGACGGTGGCGGAACTGGCCGAGCGGCTCGGGCTGACCAACGACGAGGTCGTCGAGGGCATGGCCGCGTCGAACGCGTACACCGCCTCGTCGCTGGACGCCCAGCCCGAGGAGGACGACGCCGAGGGCGCGCTGGCCGACCGGATCGGCTACGAGGACCACGGCATCGAAGGCATCGAGTACGTCGAGTCGTTGAAGCCGCTCATCGCCGAACTGCCGCCCCGGGACCGGAAGATCCTCTCCCTGAGGTTCGTCGCGGGCATGACCCAGTCGGAGATCGGCGACGAACTCGGCATCTCGCAGATGCATGTGTCGCGGCTGTTGTCCCGGACACTGGTCCGGCTCCGGAAGGGGCTGACGGTCGAGGAATGACCGGCCGAACAATGGCCGGCCCAGAAACAGCCGGCCGAGGAGCAGCCGCTCCCTCGCGCTGACGTGCACTGTGCCCGGTGCCCCGCCGAACCTGTCGGCAGGGCACCGGGCACAGTGCGTTCACGGGTTACCCACAGAAACCCTTTCCCCAAAGCTCCCGTTCCTTCACTATGAGCCGTCATACCCGCCGGTAAGCCAGAACTCCGGACGGGTCGCAAGGCTGCGAGGAGGCAGGCGGATGGCTCGGGCCGGTGACGGTGGGGACCTTGGTCATGGGATCCACGCGGGCGCGTCCGACGCACGGCTCACCGAGTTGTTGCGCGCCGACACGGCCACCGCGTACACGGCGCTCCAGGAACTGCGCGCCCGCCATCATGCGCCCGTGCTCACCTACGCGCGCGTGTGCACCCCGAACGACTCGATGGCACGGCAGCTGGCGGCCCAGGCGTTCACGCTCGCGGCCCGCCAGGCCGCGCGCGGCATCGATCACGGTCTGCCCTGGCGGCACCAACTCCTGCTGCTGACCGCCCGTCTGGCGGGGACCTGGGCCATGGACGAGCGGGCGGCGGGCCTGGACGCGGGGCTACTGCTCGTCCTGAACACGGCCGGCCCCGCCGGTCCGGTCCCGCCCATGCTCACGGCGTTCCAGACGCTGCCGTCCCGCACCCAGGGCCTGATCTGGTACGGAGTCGTGGAGCGGGAGCCGGTGGAACGCACCGCCGGTCTCCTCGGCCTCACACGCGCGGACGTCACGTACGGCATCACCCCGGCGCTCCAGCAGCTGGCCCGCGCCTGTCTGCGCGCCCGCCTCGCCGCATCCGACGGCCCCGACTGCCCCGACTTCGGCCGCCTCATCGAGGAGTCGGTACGGCCGGACAGTCCCCGCGGCAGCGCCGACCTGCACGCTCACATGGTGCACTGCCCGCACTGCACGACGGCGTACGAGGAGCTGTCGGCCCTGCGGGACTCCCCGCGCACGGCGCTGGCGGAGGGGCTGCTGCCGTGGGGCGGAACGTCGTACGCGGCGGGTGGCGCGGGCGAGCGGGAGGGCGCCGGCCGGGCCGCGGAGCGGGGTTGGCAGCAGCAGGGCTGGCCCCCGGACCGCCGGCGGGTCGTGCTGGTGTCGGCGGCGCTCGGAGTGGCGATGCTGCCGCTGGTGCTCTTCCTGGTGGCGCAGGGCGGTTCGTCGTCGCCGTCGCAGGATCCGGTGGGCTCGGCCGGCAGTCCGGTGAGTGTGCCGCAGGTGACGGTGACGACCACGGTGTCGGCGAGCCCGTCGGCTTCGCCGACCGCCACCAAGTCGCCCTCACCCAAGCCTTCCGCCAAACCTTCCACCAAGCGTCCGGCTCCGTCGAAGACGGCCCGCCCGAAGCCACCGCCCTCCCCCAAGCCGTCCGCGACACACCCGCCGAACGGCTCGTACGCCCAGGTCGTGAACGTCGAGACGCGACTGTGCCTGGACGTGGGCGGCGCCTTCTTCAACGGCACCGACGTGGTCACGGCTCCCTGCAACTCGTCCCGGACGCAGCGCTGGCGGGTCGACTCCGATCGCGGGGTGCTGCAGTCGGCCGCCGATCCCGACTTCTGCCTGGACAGCCGGGGTTCGACGGACCGGGGCGTCGGGATCTGGACCTGTGACTCGGTCTACGGGTCCAACGGGCGGAACCTGAGGTTCGTGGTGGACGGCGACGGGGCGATCCGGCCCTCGATCGCGCTGGAGCGGGCGGTGACGCCGGACGGGGGCGCCGGGGACGGGCTTTCGCTGGAGCCGCTGTACGGGGACGCGCTTCAGCTGTGGCAGGCGGGGGCCTCCTGATCGGGCCCCCGGCCGGTGGGCCGCTGCCCGAGGCCCCTCCCGCTCAGGCCTCGCGCACGCCCCGCCGCCAGACCTCGCTGACCAGCGGCACGCCCGGCCGGTACGCCAGGTGCACATGGCTCGGGGCGTCGAGGAGGATCAGGTCCGCGCGGGCGCCCGGGGTGAGGCGGCCGATGTCGTCGCGACGGAGGGCCGCGGCGCCGCCCGCCGTGGCGGACCAGAGCGCCTCGTCCGGGGTCATCCCCATGTCCCGCACCGCCAGCGCGATGCAGAACGGGACGGAGGAGGTGAAGGACGAGCCCGGGTTGCAGTCGGTGGAGAGGGCCACGGTGACGCCCGCGTCGAGCAGGCGGCGGGCGTTCGGCCACTGGGCGCGGGTGGAGAACTCGGCGCCGGGGAGCAGGGTGGCGACCGTACGGCCGCCTGCGAGGGCGTCGACGTCCGCGTCGGTGAGGTGGGTGCAGTGGTCGGCGCTGGCCGCGTCGAGTTCGACGGCCAGCTGGACGCCGGGGCCGTAGGTGAGCTGGTTGGCGTGGACGCGGGGGTGCAGGCCCTTGGCCTTGCCGGCGGTGAGGATCGCGCGGGCCTGGTCGCCGTCGAAGGCGCCCTTCTCGCAGAAGACGTCGACCCAACGGGCGTACGGCGCACAGGCGTCGAGCATCTCGCCGGTGACGAGGGCGACGTAGCCGGCCGGGTCGTCGGCGAAGTCCGGCGGGACGATGTGGGCGCCGAGGTAGGTGACCTCGGCGGTGTGGGCGGTGGCGATGCGCAGGGCGCGGGCCTCGTCCTCGACGGTCAGGCCGTAGCCGGACTTGGTCTCGAAGGTGGTGGTGCCCTGGCGGAGGGCCTCGGCGAGGTAGTGGGTGAGGTTGGCTTCCAGTTCCTCGTCGCTCGCCGCCCGCGTGGCCGCGACCGTGGTGCGGATGCCGCCCGCGCTGTACGGCCGCCCCGACATCCGGGCGTTGAACTCCTGCGTCCGGTCGCCCGCGAAGACGAGGTGGGAGTGGGAGTCCACGAAGCCGGGGACGACCGCCCGGCCGCCTGCGTCGACCCGATTGTCAGTGGCGGGTGCTTTGCTTTGATCACCGGTCCACGCGACGCGGTCGCCTTCGATGACGACGGCCGCGTCCTGGATCAGTCCGAGGGGGGAATTGTCACCGAGGGAGGGGTCGTTGGTGACCAGGGCGGCGATGTTGGTGATGAGCGTGCTTGCGGTGCTCGCGGAGTGGGCGGGGCTGACGGTCGTCGCGTTGCTCATGGCGTCCTTGGTTGCCTGGTCGGCGGTGGGGTCGGGTTCGGGGACGGAGACAGGGACGGAGGCGGGCCGCGCGGGTGGGCGGCCCGGAGTCATCCGCGCAGGGCTTCGACGGCGTCCGCGAGGGCCCTCGGCACATTCGGTACGAGGGTGTGGACCCCGTCCCGTACGACGTGCCGACCTGCCACGACCGTATGCGACACGTCTGCTGCCGACGCGGCGAATACGGCCGTCTCGGCCCCGAGCCGCGGAAGCGGCCCTGCCGTCCTGACCGAGTCGAGCGCGATCGTCGTGAAGTCGGCGCGGGCGCCTGGCTCCAGGGTGCCGGCGTCGTCCCAGCCGAGGGCGGCGTGTCCGTCGGCCGAGGCGGCCCGCAGCAGAGCGGCGGCGGTCCAGTGGCCCCGGGTGCGGGTGCGCAGCCGCTCGTTGAGCTCCATCGCGCGCGCCTCTTCGAGCAAGTCGATGACGGCGTGGCTGTCGGAACCGAGGGACAGCGGGGAGCCCTCGTTCTGCAGGGCGACGGCGGGTCCGATGCCGTCCGCGAGGTCCCGCTCGGTGGTCGGGCACATACAGGTGCCGGTGCCGCTGCCGCCGATGAGGGAGACGTCCTCGGCGGTGAGGTGGGTGTTGTGGACGCCGGTGGTGCGCGGTCCGAGGACACCGTGCAGGGCGAGGAGCTGGGTCGGGGTGCAGCCGTGGACCTCCAGGCACGCCTCGTTCTCGGCGGTCTGCTCGGACAGGTGCACATGGAGCGGGGCCCGCCGCTCCTCGGCCCACCGCGCCACGGTCTCCAACTGGTCGGCGGGCACGGCCCGTACGGAGTGGATCGCCGCTCCGATCCGTGCGTGATCCCGTTCCTTGAGAACTGAACAGCGTTCGGCCCAGGTGTCGGCGTCGCCGTCGGAGAAGCGGAGCTGGTGGGTGTTGGGCGGCTGTCCGAAGCCGGAGGACAGGTAGGCGGTGTCGAGGAGGGTGATGCGGATGCCGGCGTCCGCGGCGGCCGCGATGAGGGCCTCGCCCATCGCGTTGGGGTCGGCGTACGGGGTACCGCCCGGGGCGTGGTGGACGTAGTGGAACTCGCCGACCGCGGTGATCCCGGCCAGCGCCATCTCGGCGTACACGGCGCGGGCGAGGGCGTGGTAGGTCTCCGGGGTGAGCCGGGCGGCCGTGGCGTACATGGTCTCGCGCCAGGTCCAGAAGGTGCCGGAGCCGACCTGGACGGTGCCGCGCAGGGCGCGGTGGAAGGCGTGCGAGTGGGCGTTGGCCAGGCCGGGGAGCGTCAGTCCGCGCAGGACCTCGGCGCCGGGCGGCGGGGCGGGGACGTCCGTGCGGACGGCGGTGATGCGGCCGTCCGCCTCCGCGGCGGAGCCGCTGGTGGACACGGTCAGGGCCACACCCGGCTCGACGTGGGTGTCGAGCCAGGCGTGCTCCAGCCAGTAGGTCTTCGATGTCACCTGCGGGCCAGCCCTTCCAGTACGTCGGCGAGTGCGAGGACCCCGGCCACGCAGTCGTCCTCGGCGGCGAACTCGGCCGGGGAGTGCGAGACGCCCGTGGGGTTGCGTACGAACAGCATGGCCGTCGGGATGGTCCCGGACAGGATTCCGGCGTCGTGTCCGGCACCGGTACCCAGGACGGGGACGGTGATGTCGGTGTCCTTGCCCAGGATGCGGCCCAGTTCGTCGCGCAGGGCGTGGTCGAACTCGACGACGGGCGTGAAGGACTCCCGGACGACGTCGAGGTCGATGCCGTGGGCCGCCGCGTACTCCCGGGCGGCCTTCTCGATGCCGCCGACCACACGGTCGAGGCTCGCCTGGTCCTCGGCCCGGGAGTCGAGCCAGCCGCGCACCAGGGAGGGGATGGCGTTGACACCGTTGGGCTCGACGGCGATCTTGCCGAAGGTGGCCACGGCACCGGCGAGTTCGGCCTCCCGGCGGGCGGCGAGCACCGTCTCGGCGTACGACAGCATGGGGTCGCGCCGGTCCACGAGCCGGGTGGTCCCCGCATGGTTGGCCTCGCCCCGGAAGTCGAACCGCCACCGGCCGTGCGGCCAGATGGCGCTGGCGATGCCGACCCGGTCGCCGGACAGGTCGAGGGCCCGGCCCTGCTCGACGTGCAGTTCTACGAAGGCACCGATGCGGGCGAGCCGTTCCGGGTCGGCGCCGATGGTCTCGGGGTCGTACCCGGCGGCCTCCATGGCCCGGGGCAGGCTGACCCCGTCCCCGTCGGTCAGCCGGTGGGCGTTCTCCACGGTGAGCTGCCCGGCGGTGAGCCGCGACCCGACACAGGCGAGCCCGAACCGGGCGCCCTCCTCGTCGCCGAAGTTGACGATGGCGAGGGGCTTGGCGAGCTCCACGCCCCTGCCGCGCAGTTCGTCGAGCGCGGCGAAGGAGGAGACGACGCCCAGGGGCCCGTCGAAGGCGCCCCCGTCCGGAACGGAGTCGAGATGCGACCCGGTGACGACGGCGTCCCCGGCTGCGGGGTCGCCGAGCCAGGCCCACTGGTTGCCGTTGCGGTCGACCTCGTAGGTGAGCCCGCGTGCCTCGGCCTGGTCCTTGAACCAGGCCCGGCAGTCGAGGTCGACACCGGTCCAGGCGAAGCGCCGGTAGCCGTGGGAGGCGGGGTGCCTGCCGATGGGAAGCAGCTCGCGCCACATCTCGTGGAAGGAGGCGCCGCCGGGCTGGGATCGGGCGAAGGTGGGCACAGCCGAACCCGCGCCCGGCGACGAATCCCCGGTCCTCACCGGAGAGTTGCCGTGCCCGCCCGAGTACTGAGTCACGCGTCGTCACCTTCACGCATCGGGACCCGCACGCCGCGCTCGTCGGCGACCGACTCCGCGATGTCGTACCCCGCGTCCACGTGCCGGATGACGCCCATGCCGGGGTCGTTCGTCAGCACGCGGCGGATCTTCTCGCCGCCCAGCTTCGTGCCATCGGCCACGGTCACCTGGCCGGCGTGGATGGAGCGGCCCATGCCGACGCCGCCGCCGTGGTGGAGGGACACCCAGGAGGCGCCGGAGGCCACGTTCACCATGGCGTTCAGCAGGGGCCAGTCGGCGATCGCGTCCGAGCCGTCGAGCATGGCCTCGGTCTCACGGTAGGGGGAGGCCACCGAACCGCAGTCCAGGTGGTCGCGCCCGATGGCCAGCGGTGCGGCCAGCTCGCCGCTCGCCACCATGTCGTTGAAGCGCTCGCCGGCCTTGTCCCGCTCGCCGTAGCCGAGCCAGCAGATGCGCGCGGGCAGGCCCTGGAAGTGGACCCGCTCGCCGGCCATCTTGATCCAGCGGGCGAGGGACTCGTTCTCCGGGAAGAGGTCGAGGATCGCCTTGTCGGTCTTGGCGATGTCGGCCGGGTCGCCCGAGAGGGCCGCCCAGCGGAAGGGGCCCTTGCCCTCGCAGAACAGGGGGCGGATGTAGGCGGGGACGAAGCCGGGGAAGGCGAACGCCCGGTCGTAACCGGCGAGTTGGGCCTCGCCGCGGATGGAGTTGCCGTAGTCGAAGACCTCGGCGCCGGCGTCCATGAAGCCGACCATGGCCTCGACGTGCCTGGCCATCGCCTCGCGGGCCCTGGTGGTGAAGCCCGCCGGGTCCTTGGCGGCGGCGTCGGCCATGTCCTCGAAGGCGATGCCGAGCGGCAGGTAGGCCAGCGGGTCGTGGGCCGAGGTCTGGTCGGTGACGATGTCGATGGGCGCACCCATGGCGAGGAGCTGCGGGACCAGCTCGGCGGCGTTGCCGAGGACGCCGATGGACAGCGGGCGGCGGGCGTCGCGGGCCTCGGTGGCGAGCTGGAGGGCGTGGTCGAGCGAGTCGGCCTTCACGTCCAGGTAGCGGTGCTCGATGCGGCGCTCGATGGCGCGCGGGTCGCAGTCGATGCAGATCGCGACACCGTCGTTCATGGTCACGGCGAGCGGCTGGGCGCCGCCCATGCCGCCGAGACCGGCGGTGAGGGTGATCGTCCCGGCGAGGGTGCCGTTGAACTTCTTCGCGGCGACGGCGGCGAAGGTCTCGTAGGTGCCCTGGAGGATGCCCTGGGTGCCGATGTAGATCCAGGAGCCGGCCGTCATCTGGCCGTACATGGTCAGGCCCAGCTGCTCCAGGCGGCGGAACTCCTCCCAGTTGGCCCAGTCGCCGACGAGGTTGGAGTTGGCGATGAGGACGCGCGGGGCCCATTCGTGGGTCTGCATGACGCCGACGGGGCGGCCGGACTGGACGAGCATCGTCTCGTCCTGCTTGAGGCCCCGCAGCGTGCGCACCATGGCGTCGAAGGAGCGCCAGTCGCGGGCCGCCTTGCCGGTGCCGCCGTAGACGACGAGCTTGTCGGGGTGCTCGGCGACCTCGGGGTCGAGGTTGTTCTGCAGCATCCGCAGGGCGGCTTCCTGCTGCCATCCCAGGGCACTCAGTTCCGTACCGCGCGGCGCTCGGACGGGGCGGGGTCCTGACATGGTCTGCCTCCCAGCGGACTGTGACTGCGAACTGTCGGGGATGGAACTGTTGAGACGGATATTCACATCCTGACTGTCTGAATAGAACTAGTCAATACATCGGTGAGGCAGCGCGGGCGCGTCACGGGTGTTTGGCTGGATGCATGGGCTCGTACAACGGCATGACGGGGGATGTTGTGGGCAACGAATTGGCGATCCCGGCGCATGACGCCGACCGGGCGGCGCGGCGGGACGAAGCGGTGCGGGCGGCCGTGGAGCAGGGGCTGCTCGGGCCCGACTCCCCCATCGTCGGCCTGCTGGACGTCACCGGCATCCGGGAGTCGGCGGCGGCGCTGCGGGCGGCGTTCGAGGCGGTGGCGGCGCCGGGGACGCCCGTGCTGCACGCCTTCGCGGTGAAGGCGACCCCGCTGGTGCCGGTGCTGCGACTACTGCGCGAGGAGGGCATCGGGGCGGAGGTGGCGAGCCCGGGCGAGCTGGCGCTGGCACGGGCGGCGGGGCTGCGTCCGGAGATGACGGTGCTGGACTCGCCGGCCAAGACCCCGGCCGAGCTGCGGGAGGCGCTGGCGCTGGGCATCGCCGTCAACGCGGACAACCCGCAGGAGCTGGACCGTATCGACGCTCTGGTGAGGTCGGCCACGAGTCGCTCGCCGCTCGGGATCCGGGTGAACCCGCAGGTCGGCGGGGGTTCCATCGAGGCGACGTCCACGGCGACGGCGACGTCGAAGTTCGGGGTGGCGCTGCGGGACGAGGGGGCGCGGGAATGGGTCGTGCGGGCGTATCAGGACCGGCCGTGGCTGACCCGGCTGCATGCGCACACCGGCTCGCAGGGCATCCCGCTGTCACTGATGACGCAGGGGGTCGCGGAGACGTACGCCCTCGCCGAGGAGATCAACCGGCGGATCGGGCGGCGGCAGATCGACACGCTCGACATCGGCGGCGGGCTGCCGGTCAATTTCGCCTCGGACGCCACCGCGCCGACGTACGCGCAGTACGCGCGGCTGCTGAGCGAGGCGGTGCCGGGGCTGTTCGACGGCCGCTACGGGCTGGTCACGGAGTTCGGCCGGTCGCTGCTGGCCAAGCACGGCACGGTCGTGGCGCGGGTCGAGTACGCCAAGAGCGCGGGCGGGCGGCCGGTGGCGATCACGCACGCGGGGGTGCAGGTGGCGACGCGGACGGTGTACGCGCCGGGGAGCTGGCCGCTGCGGATCGCGGCGTACGACGGCAAGGGGCGCCCGAAGGAGGGGCCGGCCGTGGTGCAGGACGTGGCGGGGCCGGCCTGCTTCTCGGGCGACCTGCTGGCCGAGGGGTGCGCGCTGCCGCTGCTGGAGCAGGGGGACTTCGCGGCGGCGGCGGACACGGGGGCGTACTACTTCGCGCACCACTACGCCTACAACTCCCTCGCCCGGCCGGGCATCTACGGCTTCGCGTCCGACGACGCCGGGGGCATGACCTTCGCGACCGTGCGTGAGCCGCAGTCGCTCGACGAGATCGTGGCCGAATCAGGAGGGGCGCACGCCACTTCACTCACCACCCTGCCCGCGCCGAAGCGCCGTTGACGAAGACCGACGCCGGGCAGTAGGCCATACGCGATCAACTGGCTCGAAAACGGGCTCAGTTGACCCACCCTAGTCACTCCGCGCATGTTCCACTGGAAAATGCCCGAACGCTCACTCGCCGCACACACGTTGCGTAGTTTCAACGTCACTCAGGCGAACCCCAGGCGGGAGGGGAGCGACGGTGCCCGGAATCGACGAGTGCTTGCTGGAGACGATGAGGCTGCCCGGTGCACGGGGGGCGGCGCTGGTCGACTGGACGAGCGGGCTGGCCCTGGGCACCGTGGGCGACCCTCCGGGCGGTGACCACGAGACGGCGGCCGCCGAGGCCGCGGAGCTGGCACGGCTGGCCGCCGAGCAGCACGCGTTCGGGCCGGCCGACGGCTCCGACGACATGGATCCGCCGGTCGAGGACGTGATCCTCAGCAACCGGGACAGCTACCACGTGCTGCGGTTCGTGCCGACGACGTTCGACAGCAGCGTGGTGCTGTACCTGTGGCTGGCCCGCGCGGACGGCAACCTCGCGCTGGCCCGCATCCGGCTGGGCGAGATGGCCGAACGGCTGGTGCTGGCATGACCGTGGTCGGAACCACCCCGCCGCCGCGCCTGCCCGTCCGGGACGCGTCGGCGGCCCGGGAGCGGGCGCGGGGCGTGGTCTCGCCGATGCTGACCCGGCTCGCGGAGGAGCGGGCCACCGGCGTGCTGGCCCGTGAGCACGGCGCGCTCCACCTCGTCGAGGGCCAGGTGGTGCACGCCGAGAGCCCGCTCGCACCCAGCCTCGGCCTGCTCCTGACGACCCACGGCGCGCTCGACGCCGAGACCTGGCAGGACGCCGAGGACAACGCCGACGAGGGGCGGCTCCTGCGGCGCGGCCTACCGCCGGGGGCGCTGGAGCTGGCCCAGGTGAGCGCGCTGTACGACGCCGCGTACTTCGCCCTCGCCCCCAGCAGCGCGCCCGGCCGCTTCCGCTACGGCACCGCGCACTGGCTCGCCGGCGTTCATCCCGTGGCGGTCGACGACCTGGAGCGCGAGACGCTGCGCCGCCGCGCCCTGCTGCGCCGCATCTGGCCCGACCCGGCGACGGACGCCGCGCCGCTGATCCGGGCCGACCCGGTGGCGGCCCCCGCGGTCCCGTCCCGGCAGGCCGCCGTACTCGCGAGGGTGGACGGCGTGCGGCGGGCCACGGACATCGCGCGGGAGCTCGGCAGACCGGCGTTCCACACGCTGGTGCACATACGGCGGCTGGCCGCGGCGGGGCTCGTGTCCTCGCAGCCGCCGCCCATGGACGACCACCCACCCGACGCCGCCGATCCCTACATCGCGCTGCTGAAGAGGGTCAGGGATGCGCTGGAGGCCCTTTGACCGCAAACCCTTCGAGGACCGCGAGCCGGTCGGGGTGCCGCGCCCGCCGCAGCGGTCCCGCGCCGAGAGGAGAAACCTGATGGCGGCCGAGGCCCCGCTACTCGACGAGTTCCGCCGGCTCAGAGCCCGTGTGCCCCAGCTGACCGGGGCGCTCGCGGCCGGCGTGGACGGCCTCGTCCTCGCCCACGACACGCCTGGCGTCGAACCGGACGGCCTCGCCGCGCTGACCGCCGCCGCACTCGGTGTCGCACAGCGGATGACGGACGCGACCGGCCGGGGCGACTTCCGCGAACTGCTGGTGCGCGGGGCCGACGGCTATGTGGCGACGTACGCCGCGGGCGACACCGCCGTGCTGACGCTGCTCGCCAAGGACGGCGTCAACGTCGGCCGACTGCATCTGGAGGGCCGCCGCGCCGGTGCCCGCATCGGCGAGCTCATCGACGCGGAGGCGGCGCCGCCCCGCAGGAGCCCCGCAAAGAGCTCTGCCAAGGAGCCGAAGGAGTCCAAGGAGACCAAACCCATGCCCACCCGCACGAGAAACGCGCGCACGACCCGCACCACCGCCAACGCGCGCACCACTACGGACAGTTGAGAGGAACCCCCATCATGGCCAACACCGAGACCACCCTGAAGGAATGCCTCGCCTCCATCGAGGGTGCGACCGGCGTCGCGCTCGTCGACTACACCAGCGGCATGGCCCTCGGCACGCTCGGCGGCAGCAAGAGCTTCGACCTCAATGTCGCCGCCGCGGGCAACACCGACGTGGTCCGCTCCAAGATGCGCACGATGGAACACCTCGGCCTCAAGGGCGGCATCGAGGACATCCTGATCACCCTCAGCGACCAGTACCACCTGATCCGGCTGATCACCGGGCGCGGGGGCAACGGACTCTTCCTCTACCTGGTCCTCGACGCCAAGCGGGCCAACCTCGCCATGGCCAGGCACCAGCTGAAGAAGATCGAGGAGGACCTGGAGGTCTGACGGAGGTCCGGCCCACCGACCTACACGAGCGCCGCGGTGCGGCGGCGGGCCCCGCCCGGGGCCGCGTCGCCCGCGGCGATGCCGGTACTGCGGTAGGCCTTGACGGCCTTGCCCGCCGGCCGGCCGCCCCGGCCGTCGAGCCAGTCGACCCGCACCCACAGCAGGGCGTTCTCGGCCCGCTCCCGCCGGCCCAGCCAGGACGCCTTGAGCCGCAGCCCCGCCCCGCACCCGGCGAGCAGCATCCCGCCCGTCGCCGGCACCACGAACGCGCTGCCCAGCGCGGCGAGGAACGCGAGCAGCAGCCACCAGCGGTGGCCACGGCGCCAGTTGCGAACGGCCACGGCACGGTCCTGGAGCACATCGTGCTTGCCGGCGCGGGCGGCCGAGCGGCTCAGGGCGACGTACCGCTTGCGACGGGCGTACGCCACGACCGGCACGGCGACGATGAACAGCGCCGCTCCCGCCAGCACCCCGATCCGGCGTCCCGTCATCCCCGGCACCAGCGCCCCGATGCCGGCCGCGAACACTCCGAGCCACCACAACGGCGCCGCCCCTGCCCGTACGACGACGGCCACCCGAGCCAGCCCCTGCCCACCTGCGCGTGCCACGTCCCGCCTCCCGTATCGCGTCTGTCCACTTGCTGTGCGCGCACGCTAGCCAGCGAACGTGAGACGAGCCTTAAGACGGCTCAGGAACTCACTCGACGAACAGTCCCCGGGCCGCCGCCCGCGCGTCGAACTCCTCCAGCCGCGCCTGGGCGTCCGGCAGGTCGTCGCACATGGCCTCCAGCAGGACCCGGCCCAGCAGCATCGGCGCGCAGGCCGTGTCGAAGGCAAGGCCGGTGCCGACGGCGGCGGGCAGCAGCAGGTCGGAGACCTTGGCGACCGGCGCGAACGCGGAGTCGGCGACGGTGACGACCGTCAGCCCGGCCTCCTTGGCATACGCCAGGGTGTCCACGACCTCGCGCGGATGCCGGGGCAGTGCGAAGCAGAGCAGGGCGCTCGCGCCGGCCCGTACGGCGGCGTCGATACGGTCCTGGATCATCGTGCCGCCCTCGTCCAGCAGCCGTACGTCCGGATGGACCTTGGCGGCGAAGTACGAGAAGCCGTACGCCTGGGAGGCGGCGGCGCGCAGACCGAGCACCGGCAGGGGACGCGAGGCGGCGAGCAGCCGTCCGGCCTTCTGCACCGGGCGCGGGTCGGCCAGCACCTCCGCCAGATGCCGCAGGTTCTCGATCTCGGCCTCGACGGCCTGCTGGTACTCGTTGTACGAGCCGGTGTCCGCCGCCTGCTCGACGGGTGCGACCTCGCGCAGGTGCTTGCGCAGCGCCGGGTAGCCGTCGAAGCCGAGGGCGACGGCGAAGCGGGTCACGGACGGCTGGCTGACCCCGGCGAGCTCGGCCAGTTCGACGCTGGACAGGAAGGGCACGTCGCCGGCCCGCCGCACCATGCTGTGGGCGATGCGCCGCTGGGTCGGCGTGAGCCGGTGCCCCTCGAAGAGCGCCTGCAACCGCGCGGCGGGGCTGTCCGTCCCGCCCGTGTTCCTGTCCGCGCTCATGCCGCGCTCCCCCTCCAGATCTCCGTGAACCGGTCCAGCAGTGCGGCCGCCGCCGTCACGTCGTCGGTGAGCGGACGGTCGGCCGGGTCGTCGTCGAGCACCGACTCGGCCAGCTCCATCGCCCGGCCGATCGGAAGCTCAGGGTCGGGCCTGAGGCCGCGCTGGCGCAACGCCCGTACGGCGGCGACGAGTTCACAGCCGACGACGAGACGGTACGCGCCGCACGCACGCAGTGTCTGCCGCGCGGCGAGCGAGGCGAAGCTGGCCTGCTCCTCCACGCCCCGGGAGAGTACAGCGTGGCCGAGCGAGGCGGGGGCGGAGAAGGCGCGCAGATCACCGAGGGCGGCCGCGGCGGCGTACTCCAGGATCATCACGCCGGACGAGGCGGGCTCGTGGTCGGCGAGGAAGGGCTTGAGGCGGGTGTAGGCGGGCTCGTTCAGGGTGGACAGACGGGACGTCGACAGCCGCGCCACCTGGGTCAGGGCCAGCCTGAAGTGGTCCAGGGAGAGGGCGAGTTGGGCCTGGTAGAAGCCGCCGTGATGGTAGGCCGCCATGTCCTCGGGGGAGATAAGAGGGTTCTCGGCGGCGGCGTTGATCTCCACCGCGAGCACCTCCTCCAGGGCGTCGGCGGCATCGTGCGCCGGGCCGTGGATCTGGGGCAGACAGCGGAAGCCGTACGGGTCCTGGATCCGGCCCAGCGGAGGGGTCGGGCGGTCCTCGGCGCCGATCAGCTCCCGCATCCGGCGGGCGACCTCGGTGCTCCCCCGGTGCGGCCGGGCGGTGTGCACGGGGGCGGCGTACGCCTCGTGGGAGCCGTCGACCGCGAGCAGTGACAGGGCGGCGACGACCTGGGTGGCGGCGACGAGGCCGCGCAGTTCGTGCAGGGCGAGGGCCGCCTGGCCGAGGGTGAGGGCGTTGCTGCTGATGAACGCGAGGGCGTCGTTGTTGTCGAGGGGCTGCGGCTGCGGCGCACCGGAGCCGCGCCAGGGGTGCTCGCCGGCCAGCGCGAGGCCGGTCTGCGCCAGGGCCGCGAGGTCGCCGGTGCCGACCGAGCCGAACTCGTTCACGACCGGGTGGGCGCCGCTCCCCAATGCCTCGCACAGGGCGGTGATGACGGTGGGGCGCAGGCCCGCGCCGCCGGCCAGCAGCTGGTTGGCGCGGACGGCGAGCATGGCCCGGACCTGTCGGGCGGGCAGCTCCTCGCCGATGGCACCGGCGTGGCTGCGCAGCAGACGCAGGCCGTGTTCGGCGGCGGCGTCGGTGGGCACGTCCTCGTTCCGGTTGGCGCCCACTCCGGTGGAACGGCCGTAGACACGGCCCGTAGCGGCGATGAGGCGGGCGGCGTCCCAGGACTCCTCGGCCCGCTTCATCGCGTCGGTCGCCGGGACCGGCCGCGCGGTCCCGTCGGCGAGGCGCGCGACGCCCTCGACGCCGAGCCCGATTCCGTCGAGGACGACCAGTCCGGTGTAGCCGGAGGGCACGGCCTCCGGCGCGTCCACGATTCGAGACGACATCAAGCCCAAACTCCCCTCAACCCGGACATCACGTCTTGCCCTTCGGTCATCCGTTACTTCGGATTTACACCAACCCGTTGACAACCTATTCAGCTACCAAGAACTCTGCATGACGTTATACAGCCGGGCAAGGGACATCTCATGATCCAGTTCGACGCGGTCCACAAGCGCTTCCCCAACGGCACGACAGCAGTCCATGATCTCTCCCTGGAGATGCCGGAGGGCGGCGTGACCGTCCTCGTCGGATCCTCCGGTTGTGGCAAGACGACCACCCTGCGGATGATCAACCGGATGGTGGAACCGACCTCCGGCACCATCAAGGTCGGCGGCCAGGACGTCACCCGCCAGGACGCCGCCGAGCTGCGCCGCTCCATCGGGTACGTCATCCAGCAGGCGGGCCTGTTCCCGCACCGCACGGTGCTGGACAACATCGCCACGGTGCCGCTGCTGCTCGGCTGGAGCCGCCGCAAGGCACGCGCGAAGGCCGCCGAGCTCCTGGAGACCGTTGGCCTCCCCGCCGAGACCGGCCGCCGCTACCCGCACCAGCTCTCGGGCGGCCAGCAGCAGCGCGTCGGCGTCGCCCGCGCGCTCGCCGCCGACCCGCCTGTACTGCTGATGGACGAGCCGTTCGGCGCGGTCGACCCGGTCGTGCGCACCCAGCTCCAGGACGAACTCCTGCGTCTGCAGAAGGAGTTGAGCAAGACCATCGTCTTCGTCACGCACGACGTCGACGAGGCCGTACGGCTCGGAGACCAGATCGCGATCTTCCGCACCGGCGGCCATCTCGTCCAGTGCGCCTCCCCCGCCGAACTGCTCGCCCGCCCCGCCGACGACTTCGTGGCCGACTTCCTCGGCGCCGAGCGCGGCCTGAAGCTGCTGTCCCTGCGGACCCTCGCCGACGTCCCACAGAGCCCGGCACCGGAGGGGGACACCTGGAGCCTGGTCCTGGACGAGGCGAACAGGCCCGTCCACTGGGCGTCGCAGGACACCGAGATCCCCGTACGACCGCTCAAGGACGGCGACTCCCTGCTCGCGGCGCTCAACGAGTCCATCGCCTCCCCCACCGGCCTGATCGCCCGGGTCGACGCGGACGGCGTCCTCACCGGTGTCACCTCCCGCGACGCCATCCACGAGCACGCGGGCCAGGCGCACTCGGAAGCCCGGGTGGCGGCATGACCGTCGACTGGTCGTGGATAGGCGACCACACCGACGACCTCACCACCCTGACGATCTCCCACCTCCAGGCCGCGCTCACCGCCGTCTTCCTGGGCGTCCTGATCTCCCTGCCCCTCGCGGTGATCGCCCACCGGATCCGCCCCCTGCGCGGTTTCCTGCTGGGCCTGTCGAACGTCCTGTTCACGATCCCGTCGATCGCGATCTTCGTACTCCTGCTCCCGGTCTCCGGCCTCACCCGCACCACCACCGTCATCGGCCTGACGGTCTACACGCTGGTGGTCCTGCTCCGGAACACGGTCGAGGGCCTGGACTCGGTCCCGGTGAAGGCGAAGGAGGCGGCGAAGGCGATGGGCACGCGCCCGCTGCGCACCCTCCTCACCGTGGAGTTCCCGCTCGCGCTCCCCGTGATCATGGCCGGCGTGCGGATCGCAACCGTCATGTCCATCTCCCTGGTCTCGGTCGCGACCTACATCGGCGACGGCGGCCTGGGCCAGCTCTTCACCGACGGCTTCCAGCGCAACTTCCCGACCCCGGTGATCGTCGGAGTGGTCCTCACGCTGCTCCTGGCCGTGGTCGCGGACGCAGCTCTGGTCGCCCTCCAGTACGTCCTGACCCCCTGGCGGAGGCGGCGAGCCTGACATGTACGAACTCTTCAAGAACCTCGGCGCCTGGCTGGTCGGCAGCGAGCAGTGGACCGGCCCGGACGGCATCGCGCACCGCCTCGCCGAACACCTCCAGTACTCCCTGCTCGCCACGCTCATCGCGGCGGCGATCGGCCTCCCCCTCGGCCTGCTGATCGGCCACACCGGCAAGGGCGCCTTCCTCGCGATCAACCTCGCGTCCTTCGGCCGCGCCCTGCCGACCGTAGGCCTGGTCGTGCTGGTCTTCCTGGCCGGCGGACTGTCCATGCTCCCGGTCTACGTCGCGCTGGTCGCCCTCGCGGTCCCGGCGATCGTCACCAACACCTACGCGGGGATGACGGCCGTCGACCCGGACGTGAAGGACGCGGCGCGCGGCCAGGGCATGCGCGGTCACCAGGTCCTCCTCCAGGTGGAGCTGCCCCTGGCCCTCCCGCTGATCATGACGGGCCTGCGCCTGGCACTGATCCAGGTCGTGGCCACGGCCACCATCGCCGCGTACGTCTCCTTCGGCGGCCTGGGCCGCTACGTCTTCGACGGCCTGGCCCAACGCGACCTGGTGCAGGTGCTCGGCGGGGCGGTGCTCGTCGCCGTGGTCGCCGTGCTCCTCGACCTGGCCCTGTCCGGCCTCCAGCGCTTCCTCTTCCGCCACCGCACTGCCTAGGGACCATTCGATGAACCGTCACTCGATGAACCGACGCACGCTCCTCGGCGGCCTCCTCGCAGCCGCCTCCGTCCCCGCCCTCGCCGCCTGCTCCAGCGGCATCACCTCCCTCGAAGGCGGGGGCTCCGCCGGGTCCGGCGGCGGCTCCAGCAAGGGCGGCCTCACCATCGGCACCGCCAACTTCACCGAAAACCAGGTGCTCGGCTACCTCTACGCCGCCGTACTCGACGCGGCCGGAGTGAAGGTCACCGTCCGCCCCAACCTCGGCACCCGCGAGATCCTCATCCCCGCGCTCAAGGGCGGCGACATCGACCTGCTCCCCGAGTACCAGGGCGCCCTGCTGCACTACGTCGCCCCCAAGGCGACGGCGACGGAGGAGGGCGAGATGCAGAACGCCCTCACCATCGCGCTCCCGAGCGGCCTCCAGGTGCTGCCGTACGGCATGGCCGAGGACTCGGACGCCTTCGTCGTCACCCGCGAGACGGCCGAGAAGTACGGCCTGACCTCCCTCGCCGACCTGACGAAGCAGAACGGCAAGCTGGTGATCGGGGCGGCGCCCGAGGTCAAGAAGCGAGAGGTCGGCGCGGTCGGCCTCAAGGACGTCTACGGGGTCGAGTTCAAGGAGTTCAAGTCACTGGACTCCTCCGGACCACTCGTGAAGGGCGCCCTGAAGAAGGGCGACGTGGACGTGGCGAACCTCTTCACCACGGACACGGACATCCAGGCCAACGGCTGGGTGGTGCTGACCGACCCCAAGAACCTCATCCCCGGCCAGCACGTCGTCCCCCTGATCGCCGACCGCAAGGCCGACTCCACCGTCCGCAAGGCCCTCGCCCGCCTCGGCAACACCCTGACCACCGCCCAGCTCACCGAACTGAACCGGCAGGTCGACAAGGACAAGAAGGACCCCGAGGACGTGGCGAACGCCTACGCGAAGGAGCACGGACTGGTGAAGTGACGGCGCACCCCCTTACGAACAGGGGGGCTATCCCCAGTGCAGCCGTCGGCCCCGCTGCCTACCGTGGGCTCATGACGGGAATGGACGCGCGGGACACCGAGCTCAAGAAGGAACTCAATGCCTCTCTGCAGGCCCGCAGGGAGCTGGGTGAGGAGTACGAGTCCGCGCTGGTCGACTCGTTCATGGAGAAGGTCGACCAGCGCATCGACGGGGCGGTCGAGCGCCGGATGCGGCGGCAGCTGGCCGAGCAGCAGATGACGGTGGCCAGGGGCGCGCGGTCGCCCAGGCCGACGGACTCCTTCGGCGAGCGGTTCGGCTTCGGCATCGTCTCGCTGGTCCTGGCGGTCCCGCTGTCCGCGATCGGCGCCGGCACCGCCCATCTGCCCGGCCTGCTGGTCACCTGGATCGGCATCGTCGGCGTCAACGTCGTCCAGGCGGCCCGCACCAACCCCGGTCTGTTCCGGGGCTGGCGCCGCAGGTCGGCCAAGGACGAGGACCGCTGGGAGGACTGAGCCTCCCGACCGGCCGGGGCGCTCACGCCTGCCGGGTCGGCAGCACCACGACCTGGCGCAGGTTCATGTGCCGGGGGCGGCTGGTGACGTAGGCGACGAGATCGGCGATCTCCCCGGCCGCCAGCGCACCCATCGCCTCGACCATCCCGCCGACCTGCTCCCGCAGACCGTCGTTGTCGATGTGCGAGGCGAGCTCGCTCTGGGTCAACCCCGGCTCGATGTTGGTGACCCGCACGTCCCGCGGCCCGAACTCGCCTCGCAGCAGTGCCGAGAGATGGGTGACGGCGGCCTTCGTCGCCCCGTACACGGCGTAGTTGGTGAAGCCGGTGACATGCGCGCCGATGGACGAGACGTTCACCAGGTCCGCGCTGCGGCCCTCGGCGGCGGCGCCGGTCAGGTCGTCGGCGAGGGCACCGATGACGCGCAGGACACCCATGACATTGGTGTCGAGCATCCGCTGCCACTCGTCGACGCGTGCGTCCGCGATCGGGTTCGGCAGCATGACGCCGGCGTTGTTGACGATCAGATCGACGGTCCCGTAGGCGTCGTGGATCCGGTCCACCGCGGCGGCCACGGACGCGTCGTCGGTGACGTCCGCGACCACGGCCAGCGCCTCTCCGCCCTCGGCCCGGATCTTCTCGGCGATCGACTCCAGCCGCTCACCGCGCCGCGCGAGCAGCGCGACCTTCGCCCCCTGCGCGGCCAGCAGCACGGCGACGGCCTCGCCGATCCCGCTGGCGGCCCCGGTGACGACGGCGGTACGTCCGGCCAGGTTCTCGTACGACATGGAGGTGCTCCTCGGATGGGTGGTCCGCCGGGGCGTCCCCCCGGCCTCGTCCACCACCCTCGGCCGCCCGGGCCGCCTTACCCAGGGATGAGCTTTTCCTGGGTCTGCCAGTACCAGGTTCCGCGTCGACGGCTCCCCTACGATCGAACCCATGAACGGGGACCTCGGAGATTTCCTGCGCTCGCGCCGCGCCCGCATCCAGCCCGAGGAGGTGGGGCTGGCCTCCTACGGCCGGCGCCGGGTGCCCGGGCTGCGCCGCGAGGAGGTGGCGCAGCTGGCCGGGGTGAGCGTCGACTACTACATCCGGTTGGAGCAGGGCCGCGGGCCTGGGGGCACCTCCCGGACGAAGTCTGGGGGAGTCTCGGACGCCGTGCTGGACTCGATCGCCCGTGTCCTGCGGCTGGACGAGACCGAGCACGCCTATCTGCACGCGGTGGCCCGGCCGTCGAAGAAGGGCGAGCGCCGCCGCAGCGCGCCACGTGTCCGCCCCGGCATCCAGCTGCTGCTGGACAGCATCGAGCGCACCCCGGCCTTCGTCCTCGGCCCCGCCATGGACGTACTGGCCTGGAACTCCCTCGCCGACGCCCTGAACGGCTTCGGCCGCATGGCCCCCGACCGGCGCAACGTCGTCCGCCAGCTCTTCCTCGAACCCGAGGGCCGCGACCTCTACCCCGACTGGGCCGCGGTCGCCGCCCAGACCGTCGCCAACCTGCGGCTGAGCGCGGGCGCCCACCCCGACGACCGCGGCGTGCGCGAGCTCGTCGGCGAACTCTCCCTCAAGAGCGAGGAGTTCCGCCGCCTGTGGGCCGACCACCAGGTCAAGGCCTGTATGTACGGGGTGAAACGCCTCCAGCACCCGGTCGCGGGCCTGCTGACCCTGCCGTACGAGTCACTGACGCTCCCGGAGACACCGGAACAGACGCTCGTCGTCTATACGCCGGAGCCGGGTTCGGAGACAGTCGAGAGGCTGGCGCTGCTGGGAAGCTGGGCGTCCAGTCCCGGCCGCTGAAAGAGATTTGCGCGGGGACCGCCGCACCCCCGTTGCCGGGGGGCGGGACGACGGCGGTCCCCGCGAGGGACGCGTGCCGGGTCAGGACCGGGCTGCGCGTCCGTGGCGTCCATGGAGGTCCGGGAGCCGCTCCGGAGGTCCTTGGACGTTCGGCGCCGGCTGGGGCGGGGAGCCGCTCCCGCCCTGCCGACACCCACTAATGTGCCGGACCCGTGTTAAGCGGGTGCTGCGTGAACGTGTCGCGCTCGTACCAGTTCCGCGACAGCCCGGGCGGCCCCGGTCACCGCAAGTTCGCCGCGGACACGGCCCGTTCACCGCAGGTTTGCCGCTACTTCCCGCCCTTGGCGAGGAACGCCAGCAGGTCCTGCCGGCTGACCACACCGGTCGGCTTGCCCTCGACGAGGACGATCGCCGCGTCGGCCGCGCCCAGTACGGACATCAGGTCGCCGACCGGCTCACCGGAGCCGACCTGCGGCAGCGGGGCCGACATGTGCTTCTCCAGCGGGTCGTCGAGCGAGGCCCGCTTGGTGAACAGGGCGTCGAGCAGCTCCCGCTCGACGACGGACCCGACGACCTCGGCGGCCATCACGTCCGGGTGACCGGCGCCCGGCTTCACGATCGGCATCTGCGAGACGCCGTACTCGCGCAGCACCTCGATGGCCTGACCGACCGTCTCGTCCGGGTGCATGTGGACGAGGGACGGGATGGCGCCGTGCTCCTTGTCGTTGAGGACGTCACCGACGCGCGCGTTCGGGCCCTCGTCCTCCAGGAAGCCGTAGTCGGCCATCCACTCGTCGTTGAAGATCTTGCTGAGGTAGCCGCGGCCGCTGTCGGGGAGGAGGACGACCACCACGTCGTCGGGCCCGAGCCGCTCGGCGACCTTCAGCGCGGCGACGACGGCCATGCCGCAGGAGCCGCCCACCAGCAGGCCCTCCTCGCGGGCCAGGCGCCGGGTCATCTGGAAGGAGTCCTTGTCGGACACGGCGACGATCTCGTCGGCGACGGTCCGGTCGTAGGCGGTGGGCCAGAAGTCCTCACCGACGCCCTCGACGAGATACGGCCGTCCGGATCCGCCGGAGTACACGGAGCCCTCGGGGTCGGCGCCCACGACCTGCACCTTGCCGTCGCTGGCGTCCTTCAGATAGCGGCCGGTGCCGGAGATGGTGCCGCCGGTGCCCACGCCCGCCACGAAGTGGGTGATCTTCCCCGCCGTCTGCTCCCACAGCTCGGGGCCGGTGGAGTGGTAGTGGGAGAGGGGGTTGTTGGGGTTGGAGTACTGGTCCGGCTTCCACGCGCCGGGCGTCTCGCGCACGAGCCGGTCGGAGACGTTGTAGTAGGAGTCCGGGTGCTCGGGATCCACCGCGGTGGGGCACACGACCACCTCGGCCCCGTACGCCCGCAGGACGTTGATCTTGTCGGTGCTCACCTTGTCGGGGCACACGAAGATGCACTTGTAGCCCTTCTGCTGGGCCACGATGGCGAGCCCGACACCGGTGTTGCCACTGGTCGGCTCGACGATCGTGCCGCCGGGCTTGAGCGCGCCGCTCTCCTCCGCGGCCTCGATCATGCGCAGGGCGATGCGGTCCTTCACGGAGCCGCCCGGGTTGAAGTACTCGACCTTGGCCAGGACGGTCGCCCGGATGCCCTTGGTCACGTTGTTGAGCCTCACCAGCGGGGTGTTGCCGACGAGACTGATCATCGAATCGTGGAAATGCACCGTTGTCTCCGGTAGCTGCAAAAAGATGTGGTCGTAGTGGTTCCGCCAGCCTAAGGCCCGGTGGCCCGCACGGGCCCGTGAAGGTCGTTCACGCGCCGTTGGGATTGGGCCACGGTCCGTGCGGGGCAAGCAGTGGATGTACGGCTTCGAGGAGGTGGCTGCGACGCATGACGAGCATGTCGAGGGCGCGGGTGGCCCGGCGGATCGCGGCGGGCGCCGCGTACGGCGGAGGCGGGATCGGCCTGGTCGGCGCGGCGGCCGTCGGTGTCGTCCTCGCCGAGGTCCGGCTGGCCAGGCGCCATGTGGGCAACGGCACGAGCAACCACGTACCGAGCGCCGACGGACGGTACGGCCGCACGTACGACACCCCCGGTGAGCCGCCGCTGCGGCTGACGATGCTGGGTGACTCGACGGCCGCGGGCCAGGGTGTGCACCGGGCGCAGGAGACGCCGGGCGCGCTGCTGGCGTCGGGGCTGGCGGCGGTGGCGGAACGGCCGGTCGACTTCCGCAACGTGGCGCTGCCGGGGGCCCGTTCGGACGACCTGGACCGCCAGGTGGCCCTGGTGCTCGCCGATCCCGCGTTGGTGCCCGAGATCTGCGTGATCATGATCGGCGCGAACGACGTCACGAACCGGATGCCGCCGACGCGTTCGGTCCGTCACCTCTCCGCGGCGGTACGGCGGCTGCGCACGGCCGGTGCGGAAGTGGTGGTCGGCACCTGTCCCGACCTCGGCACGATCGAACCGGTCCAGCAACCGCTGCGCTGGCTGGCCCGGCGCGCCTCACGCCAGCTGGCGGCCGCCCAGACGATCGGCGTGGTCGAACAGGGCGGCCGCACGGTGTCGCTGGGCGACCTGCTCGGCCCGGAGTTCGCGGCCAACCCACGTGAACTCTTCGGCCCCGACAACTACCACCCCTCGGCGGAGGGCTACGCCACGGCGGCGATGGCGGTGCTCCCCACGGTCTGCGCGGCCCTCGGTCTCTGGCCGGCCGAGGAGGAGCGCCCCGACGTCACCCGCCGCGAGGGCTTCCTCCCGGTCGCCCGCGCCGCGGCCGAGGCCGCCTCGGAGGCGGGTACGGAGGTCACGGCAGCGATGCCGACGGGGCCGAAGGGGCCATGGGCACTGCTCAAGCGCAGGCGCCGTCGGCGCGTACCGGAGCCGGACCGGACCCCGGCGACACCGTCTTCCTGAGAGCGCTCGGGAGGGAGTCCGGGAGAGAGCTCGGGAGAGAGCTCGGGGGAGAGTCCGGGGCGAGGAAAGCAAGCGCTTAGAAAATTGCGGTGAGGGTCACATCGCCATGCCCGTGACCTGACTCGTACGTACGGGTAACTTCCCACACAGCCCTGCCCCCGGTAAGCCACTGGAGCCGTGATGCCCGAAGCCGTGATCGTCTCGACCGCCCGCTCCCCCATCGGCCGCGCCTTCAAGGGCTCCCTGAAAGACCTGCGCCCGGACGACCTGACCGCCACCATCATCCAGGCCGCCCTCGCCAAGGTCCCCGAGCTGGACCCCCGCGACATCGACGACCTGATGCTCGGCTGTGGCCTCCCGGGCGGCGAGCAGGGCAACAACCTCGGCCGGATCGTCGCCGTACAGATGGGCATGGACCACCTCCCGGGCTGCACCATCACCCGGTACTGCAGCTCTTCCCTGCAGACCTCCCGCATGGCCCTGCACGCCATCAAGGCCGGCGAGGGCGACGTCTTCATCTCGGCCGGCGTCGAGACGGTCTCCCGCTTCACCAAGGGCAACTCCGACAGCATCCCGGACACCCACAACCCGCTCTTCGCCGAGGCCGAGGCCCGTACCGCCGCGGTCGCCGAGCAGGAGGGCACGACCTGGCACGACCCGCGTGAGGACGGCCTGGTCCCGGACGCCTACATCGCCATGGGCCAGACCGCCGAGAACCTCGCCCGGATGAAGGGCATCACCCGCCAGGAACTGGACGAGTTCGGCGTCCGCTCCCAGAACCTCGCCGAGGAAGCCATCAAGAACGGCTTCTGGGAGCGCGAGATCACGCCGGTCACCCTCCCCGACGGCACGGTGGTCAGCAAGGACGACGGCCCGCGCGCCGGCGTCACCATGGAGGCCGTCGGCGGCCTGAAGCCGGTCTTCCGGCCCGACGGACTCGTCACCGCCGGCAACTGCTGCCCGCTCAACGACGGCGCCGCCGCGCTCGTCATCATGTCCGACACCAAGGCCCGCGAGCTCGGCCTCACCCCGCTCGCCCGCATCGTGTCGACCGGCGTCTCGGGCCTGTCCCCCGAGATCATGGGCCTCGGCCCGGTGGAGGCGTCCCAGCAGGCCCTGCGCCGCGCCGGCCTCACCATCGACGACATCGACCTGGTCGAGATCAACGAGGCGTTCGCCGCCCAGGTGATCCCCTCCTACCGCGACCTGGGCATCGACATCGACAAGCTGAACGTCAACGGCGGCGCCATCGCCGTCGGCCACCCCTTCGGCATGACCGGCGCCCGCATCACCACCACGCTCATCAACTCCCTCCAGCACCACGACAAGCAGTTCGGCCTGGAGACGATGTGCGTCGGCGGCGGCCAGGGCATGGCGATGGTCATCGAGCGCCTCAGCTGAGCCCCTCGACGCAGACCTCTCAGTAGTCAACTCACGACCCACCGTGAGCCAATGGCCCAGAACCCGGAAAACTCCATGGTTCTGGGCCGTTTTGTGATCCAATCTCCCCCAGGATGTGA
Source organism: Streptomyces sp. HD (assembly GCF_028369295.1). Lineage (GTDB taxonomy): Bacteria > Actinomycetota > Actinomycetes > Streptomycetales > Streptomycetaceae > Streptomyces. Next base: position 81,336 of record NZ_JAQMYP010000011.1, on the reverse strand, counting down.
CCTATCTCCCTCCGCGGAGGGATTTACGCAGCTCAGAGCCGTTGCACCACCAAACCCCAGGCCCAAAGTCCTGTCCGTTTCGTGACGTTACGCACTGACAGCTGGATAGTCCGCCCTTCAAGCTGATGTAGGAAGTCGGGGGTCGACTTTGAACCGGGAGTACGTCAGTGAGCGCCATGCCGATCGCCTTGCTGCTCACCACGGCCGCCACCGGCGCCGTGGGCGTCGCCGTCCTGCGCACCCTCATGGTGCTGCGCCGACAGGTCGCGGCCCTGCACACCGAGCTGGCACAGAACAACGCCGCAGCGGCCCGCGGTCTCGTCCCGCAGGCCCGCCTCTCCGCCGACGCCGATGAGATACGCGCCGCGGTGGCAGAGGCGCTCGCCGAGGAGCGTGAGCGGGAGCTTGCCGAGGCGCGCGCCTTCTGGGCCGCCCAGGAGTCCCGTGACGCCTCCGACTCGCCCACGCTGCTGGGCCTGTCCGACAGCGAGCTCTTCCTGCCCCGCCAGGCCGACTTCGCGGGCCTGGAGCACCTGGAGCCGGTCACCGAGCCGACCGCGGACACGGACGAGTTCGCCGGGGAGTCCCCCGAACTGGCCGCGGCCCGCCGCCGCCACCCCTCCCACCCGGACTTCGTCCCGGTGCAGTCACCGGCCGTGAACGATCACGAGCGCACGGTCGCCACCCTTGAGGACCTGGCCGCCTCCGCCACCGAACTGACCGACGTCCGCCCCGGCCCGCTGGGCACCCTCGACGTCTACGTCTTCGCCGACGGCACCACCCTCTGCATGACCCCGGGCCACCGGGAAACGGCCGAACGCCTCGCCACGGCCCTGCGAGCGGGCGACACCCCGGTCCTGCTGGGCGGCTCGGGAGTCTCGGGCGCGTACACCCTGACCTTCGCGTGCGGCGAGGAGAACGTCTACATCCTGGCGGACAGGGTCATAGCGAGCCTGTAGCTCTGCAGCGCCGGTGAACGCAGCGCCCTTCAGGGGCGCGGGGCTGTATCGATTTGCGGCTCCGCCGCGTGGGCGCGACAAGCCCCCCCACAAGCCCGCAGCCGCCCGCGAGCCTCAGACCCCCGCCCGCTTCTGCGCTTCCTCCACCAACCGCACCGCTTCGGAAACGTCGGCTTCGGTCTCAAGGACCACCGCCAGATCATGCACGGCGACGGTGATCTGATCCGCCGCGGCAAACATCCCCGCATCCGGCATCTCCCGAGGCTCACCCCCCGGCGCCTCCAGAACCTGCGCCCACCGAGCCAACTCCCGGGCCAGCCGCAGAGCCTCCGTCGCCGCACCTCTCTGCAGCCGACTCTGCGGCGCCGCCCTCAAACGGTCGGCGAAGTGATCCACGGCCCGGGTCAAACGCGTCGTATCAACCACGCCGTGAGCGTACGCGACTGTTGCCAACGGGCGAACGCTCAGGCACGGTGACCTGAAGGACCGGCTTACATCCCCTTTGCGTCCGGAGGCGCCGATGTCCCACGTCCTCTCCGAGGAGACCCACCGCAACATGCTCGCCCGCATCCCCCACTGCACCGGTCGTGAAGTCTCCGACTGGCTCCGCACCGTAGAAGAAGGACCGGCTCTCATCCGCTTCGAGGAGAAGGTCAGCTGGCTCCGCCACGAATACGACCTCGCGTACGGCCACGCGAAGGCGATCGTCCATGAGTACGACCTGAGGAGGGCGGCGCGCAAATTCCTCTAGGCGCGCGCAGACGACGAAGGGCCCCGGGAGACCCGGGGCCCTTTGCTGCACAACCGTCGCAGATCAGTCGTTGTTGAGGATCGAGATGAGCCTCAGGAACTCCATGTAGATCCACACCAGCGTCATGGTGAGGCCGAAGGCGGCGAGCCAGGCCTCCTCGCGCGGCGCGCCGTAGGCGATGCCGTCCTCGACCTGCTTGAAGTCCAGGGCGAGGAACGCGGCGCCGAGCAGGATGCCGATGACACCGAAGACGATGCCGAGCGGGCCGCTGCGGAAGCCGAGGCCGTCACCGCCGCCGAAGACGGCGAACAGCAGGTTGACCGCCATGAGCAGGATGAAGCCGAGTGCGGCCGCCATCACGAAGCCGTAGAACCGGCGGTTGACGCGGATCCAGCCGGCCTTGTAGGCGACCAGCACCGCGGCGAAGACCGCCATCGTGCCGATCACCGCCTGCATGGCCGCACCGCTGGCGATGCGGTTGTCGACGACGCTGGAGACGACGCCGAGGAAGACACCCTCCAGCGCGGCGTACGACAGGATCAGCGCGGGCGAGGCCTTGCGCTTGAAGGACTGCACGAGCGCCAGCACCATGCCGATCAGACCGGCGCCGATGGCAATGCCGTAGGACCGGCTGATGTGCGCGTCGTCGACCGGCAGCAGGGCCCAGGCCAGCGCGGCCGTGACGATCAGCGTGCCGAGCGTGGTGCCGGTGCGCAGGATGACGTCGTCGATCGTCATCCGGCCGGTGGCGGCCGGGGCCTGCGGCGGCGCGCCGTACTGCACGCCCTGCTGGGCATACGGGTTCTGGGCGTACGGGTTGCCGGCCTGCGGCTGGGCGTACGGGTTGCCCTGCGTGCCGACAGCGGCGCCCCCGGCCTGCGGCGCGGTGTTGAAGCCCGCGTAGCCGTTGTCGCGGCTGAACCCCCGTCGCGAGAAGACCGGGTTGCTGCTCCTCATTTCACTCCTCCATGGCCGCCGTGCGCGGCCTTGGCTCAAGAGTAATAGGTAGGCAAAGGATTGACCCTAGTGCTTGGGGAGGATCTTTCCCTCGTCGTGGTGCGCAACACGCTACGCGGCCGGGTGATTCCCAGCCACGGAGGGGCTCATTCATGACGAACCTGGTACGTGGCCGGAATCGATCGGAGATCACTCGCCCGGCCCCGGCACGCGCTCACCCGAACGGGAACCCGGTGTACGCCTCGGCGAGGTCCGTCTCGGCGGCCCTCGACCCCGCGATCCGCTCCAGCCGCGCCAGCTGGAGCCGGTCCTCGAAGGGCGTGGCGTCGGGGGCGCGGTGCAGCAGCGTCGTCATGTCGTAGGAGAACCGCTCGGCCTGCCAGACGCGGCGCAGACAGGTGGCGGAGTAGCCGTCGAGCAGCTCCGACGAGCCCGTCTCCCTCTCGTACGTCAGTGCCCGCGCGAAGGTGACGACGTCGCCGACGGCCAGATTCAGGCCCTTCGCACCCGTCGGCGGCACGATGTGCGCCGCGTCCCCGGCCAGGAACAGACGGCCGTGGCGCATGGGCTCGTGGACGTAGGAGCGCATGGGCGTGACGGACTTCTGGGTGATGGGGCCGCGCTCCAGGCGCCAGCCGTCGGCGGTCTCGAAGCGGCGCTCCAGCTCCGTCCAGATCTGGTCGTCGCTCCATTCCTCGGCGTCGGTGCCCTCGGGCACTTGAAGGTAGAGGCGGGAGACGGACGGGGAGCGCATGGACAGCAGGGCGAAGCCGCGGTCGTGGCGGGCGTAGACCAACTCGTCGTGGGAGGGGGCGACGTCGGCCAGGATGCCGAGCCAGCCGAAGGGGTACGTCCGCTCGAAGACCCGGGTCAGTTCGGCGGGGATCGCCTTGCGGGACACGCCCCAGAAGCCGTCGCAGCCGACGACGTAGTCGCATTCGAGGACGTCCTCCACGCCCTCGTGGCGGAAGCGCACGCGCGGGCTGTCGGTGTCGGCGCCCTCCACCGCGAGCGCCTCCGCCTCGAACAACAGCGGGCCGCCCTCCTTGAGTTGGAGGGCGATGAGGTCCTTGCAGACCTCGGTCTGGGCGTAGACCATCACGGACCGGCCGCCGGTGAGGGCGGGGAAGTCGACGCGGTGGCGCTTGCGGTCGTAGCGCAGTTCTATGCCGTCGTGCCGCAGGCCCTCGCGGTCCATCCGCTCCCCGGCGCCGCCCGCGCGCAGCACGTCGACCGTGCCCTGCTCCAGGATCCCGGCGCGCTGGCGGTGCTCGACGTAGGCGCGGTCGCGGCTCTCCAGGACGACCGAGTCGATGCCGGCGTTGTGGAGCAGCCGGGCGAGGAGGAGGCCGGCGGGGCCCGCTCCGATGATGCCGACGGTGGTGCGCATCGGTCGCTTCCCTTCGCGTGTTCGTGTAGTGAAGTTTTATTCACCATTGCCTGACGCGAGTCTCCGACGGCGCGCGCCCACTGTCAACGGTTGTGCGCCAACCGTTGAATCGGGGTCAACTCTTGAAGGGAGGTTGAACACAGAAAGAAGAGTCGGAAGTGCCCAGAGCCGGACTTGAACCGGCACGCCCGCGAAGGGGCAGCGAGGTTTAAGCTCGCCGTGTCTGCATTCCACCATCTGGGCAGGCCATGGGCTTCCGCATCGAGGTTCCGAGCCTATCGGGATACGTCCCCCGAACAGCGGACGGGCGGACCGATGTTGTCTTATTTTATTGATGTCTGAGGGTGCATCAGCCCGCGGTACGCGCCATCCGCACTTGCCAATAGCCTTGCGCGCGGCGGTCGGCGGCGCATACGGAATGACGGAATTTCACCGTCCAAACGAGGACGCTCCACCTGTTCCCGACGCGAACGCCCGTCAGGGTCGCTCGTCATCCTCAGGTATGACACAGGCGCCCGTGGTCCGTCCGCAGTCTGCCTTCGGAACCAGAACAGGGATGGACTACACGGCGGTTCCCGGCCGGGACGATGGACGAGTCCTTCGAACACACCGTCGTCCTTCAGGAGCGTTCCTCTCGTGACCACCGCATCCATCGCCGGCCGGACCACCACCGTGGCCGCGCGTGCCACGGATCTGTCGAAGATCTACGGACAAGGCGAGACCCAGGTAGTCGCCCTGGACCGCGTCACCGTCGAGTTCCGGCAGGCCGAGTTCACCGCGATCATGGGCCCCTCCGGCTCCGGCAAGTCCACGCTGATGCACTGCGTGGCCGGCCTGGACACCTTCTCCTCCGGCTCCGTGCGCATCGGCGACACCGAGCTGGGCTCCCTGAAGGACAAGCAGCTCACCAAGTTGCGCCGGGACAAGATCGGCTTCATCTTCCAGGCGTTCAACCTGCTGCCGACGCTCACCGCGCTGGAGAACATCACCCTTCCGATGGACATCGCGGGCCGCAAGCCGGACAAGCAGTGGCTGGACTCGGTGATCCGCATGGTCGGCCTCGCCGACCGGCTGAGCCACCGCCCCGCCCAGCTCTCCGGCGGCCAGCAGCAGCGCGTCGCCGTCGCCCGCGCGCTGGCCTCCAAGCCCGAGATCATCTTCGGTGACGAGCCGACCGGAAACCTCGACTCGCGCTCCGGCGCCGAGGTGCTGGGCTTCCTGCGCAACTCCGTACGGGAGTTGGGGCAGACGGTGGTGATGGTGACCCACGACCCGGTGGCCGCGGCCTACGCGGACCGGGTGGTGTTCCTGGCCGACGGACGGATCGTCGACGAGATGTACCGGCCGACCGCGGACAACGTCCTCGACTTCATGAAGCAGTTCGACGCGAAGGGCCGCACCAGCTGATGTTCCGCACAGCCCTGCGCAACGTACTCGCGCACAAGGCCCGGCTCCTGATGACCGTGCTCGCCGTCATGCTCGGCGTCGCGTTCGTCTCCGGCACCCTGGTCTTCGCCGACACCCTCTCCAACGCCTTCCGCAACCAGTCCGCGAAGAGCTACGCCGACGTCGCCGTCTCCGTCACCTCGCACGCCGACCCGGACGACCCCAAGGAGGAGCCCGGCCTCTCCCGGAAGACCCTCGACAAGATCTCCGCCGTTGACGGCGTCACCGGCGCGTACGGCCGCGTCGAAGGCTTCGCCGGGGTCGCCGACCCCGACGGGAAGCTGATCGGCGTCGGCTGGTCCAACAAGGGCTCCAACTTCGCCCCCGGCAAGGACGGCAAGGACAGCGCCTACACCTTCACCGACGGCTCGGGCCCGGTGAAGGACGATCAGATCGCCCTGGACAAGGAGTCCGCCACCAAGGGCGAGTACCGGGTCGGCGACCGGGTGCGCGTCGCGACGAACGGCCCGGTGAAGGAGTACACCCTCAGCGGTGTGTTCACCACCGAGGACGGCGCCGTGAACGCCGGCGGCAGCCTCGTCCTGTTCGACACCGCGGTAGCCCAGAAGCAGTACCTCAAGCCGGGCTACTTCGAGAGCGTCACCGTCACGGCCGCTCCCGGCGCCGACGACGCCAGGATCCTGGACGCGGTCAAGCCGCTGCTGCCGGACACCGCCGACGCCGAGACCGGCCAGGCGCTCGCGGACAAGCAGGCCGAGCAGATCGAGCAGGGTCTGGGCTCGCTCAAGCAGGTCCTGCTGGGCTTCGCGGGCATCGCGCTGTTCGTCGGGATCTTCCTGATCTCCAACACCTTCACGATGCTGGTCGCCCAGCGCACCAAGGAGATCGCCCTGATGCGCGCCGTCGGTGCGTCGCGCAAGCAGATCACCCGCTCGGTGCTCGCCGAGGCCGCGGTGGTGGGCCTGGTCGCCTCGGTGATCGGCTTCGTCCTCGGCATCGGCCTCGCGGTCGGACTGCGGTCCGGCATGGCCGCGTTCGAGATGAAGATCCCGGACGGCCCGCTGATCCTGTCCGCCACGCCGGTGCTCGCCGCGATCGCGGTCGGTGTGCTGATCACGATGTTCGCCGCCTGGCTGCCCGGCCGCCGGGCCGCGAAGATCCCGCCGGTGGCGGCCATGAGCAGCGTCCACGCGATGGCGACCACCAAGTCGCTGGTGGTGCGCAACTCCATCGGCGCGGCCATCACCGCCCTCGGCGCGGCCGGGATCGTGCTGGGTGCCTCGACCGGCGGCGACGACGGCCGGATGTACATCGCGGCGGGCGCGTTCTTCGCGCTGGTCGGTGTGATCATCCTGATCCCACTGCTGTCCCGGCCCGTGATCGCGCTCGTCCGTCCGCTGCTGGTCGGCCCCTTCGGGGTGGCCGGCAAGCTCGCCGGCCAGAACGCGGTCCGCAACCCGCGCCGTACCGGCGCCACCGCCTCCGCGCTGGCGATCGGACTGACGCTGGTGACCGGCCTGTCGGTGCTCGGCATCACGGTCGGCACGGCCATCGACAAGATGACCACGGACAACATCAAGGCCGACTACATGGTCTCGATGGCGAACGGCGGCGACCTCGACCAGTCCGCGCTGACGGCGCTGGAGAAGGCCAAGGGCGTCTCCGCGGTCTCGCCGCAGCAGGACGTCTACTTCCAGGTCGGTCACGAGGACTACGTGTCCGCCTCCGCGGTCACCCCGGGCGACATCGAGCAGGTTCTCAACGTCGACGTCGTCAGCGGCAGCGTCGACTCGCTCGCCAAGGGCCAGATCGCGGTCGCCGAGAAGACGGCCAAGAGCAAGGGCTGGAAGCCCGGCGACAGCGTCCCCGTCACCTTCGGCGACGAGAAGAAGGCCACGCTGACGGTCGGCGCCGTCTACAAGGACAGCGAGTTCCTCTCCCCCGTCCTCATCGACAAGAAGGTGGTGAACCCGCACGAGGCGACGCCGTACATCCGGCAGATCTTCGTGAAGGTGGACGGCGGTCAGTCCGCGGCGAACGAGAAGGTCCTCATCGACGCGCTGGGCGACAACCCCGCGATCACGATCATGGACCAGCAGGACATCCGCAACGAGTTCGGCGGCGTCATCAACACCATGCTGAACATCATGTACGGCCTGCTGGCGATGGCCCTGATCATCGCGGTACTGGGTGTCGTCAACACCCTCGCGATGTCGGTCTTCGAACGGCAGCAGGAGATCGGCATGCTGCGGGCGATCGGTCTCGACCGGCGCCGGGTGAAGCGGATGGTCCGGCTGGAGGCCGTCGTCATCTCGGTGTTCGGCGCGGTGGTCGGTGTCGGTCTCGGCTCGTTCCTCGGCTGGGCGATCGGCGAGACCTTCGCGGACCAGGTCCCGGGCTACCAGCTGGTCCTGCCCTGGGACCGGATCGGCATCTTCCTGGTGCTGGCCGGACTGGTGGGCGTCCTGGCCGCGCTGTGGCCGGCCCGCAACGCCGCGCGGCTGAACATGCTGAACGCGATCAAGGCCGAGTGATCACGTTCTGACACGCCGAAGGGCCGGGCTCCCCACGAGGGGGCCCGGCCCTTCCCCTTGCGTCCGGATCAACGGCGCTCGGGCTCGATCCACTTGCGGGCCCGCAGCGGCATCCCCGAGTCACCGGAATCGGATGTCCGGACGGCCAGCACCTGGTTGACGCCGATGCGGTTGCGCTCGAAGGCCAGCGCGGAGGCGGCCATGTACAGCCGCCAGACACGGGCCCGCCCGGGGCTGGTCAGCTTGACCGCCCGCGCCCAGTCTGCCTCCAGGTTGGCGACCCAGTGGCGCAGCGTCAGGGCGTAGTGCTCCCGGATCGACTCCACGTCGCGCACCTCGAACCCGGCGCGTTCGAGCTGGGTGACGGTGACGCCGATGGGCTGGAGCTCCCCGTCGGGAAACACATAGGCGTCGATGAACTCGTCGACCTCGTAGGAGGACTCGTCGCGCTGCGGCCGCCGCCCGATCTGGTGGTTGAGCAGCCTGCCACCGGGCTTCAGCAGCCGGAACAGCACATCGGCGTACTCCAGGTACCGGTCGGCGCCGACGTGTTCGGCCATCCCGACGGACGAGATGGCGTCGTACGGCCCGTCGGTGACGTCCCGGTAGTCCCGTACGCGGATCTCCACCTTGTCCGTCAGCCCCTCGCCGGCGACGCGCTTGCGGGCATAGGCCGCCTGCTCCTGGGAGAGGGTGATGCCGACGACGTGCACGCCGTACTCGCGGGCCGCGTGCACGGCCATGGAGCCCCAGCCGCAGCCGACGTCCAGCAGCCGCAGGCCGGGCCGGAGTCGGAGCTTGCGGCAGACGAGGTCGAGCTTGTCGCGCTGGGCGTCTTCGAGGGTGCCCTGTGGGGGCGGGGCCGGCCAGTAGGCGCAGGAGTACACCATGGACGGCCCGAGGACGATCTCGTAGAAGTCGTTGCCGACGTCGTAGTGATGGCTGATGGCGCGCTTGTCGGTGCGCTTGGTGTGCACATGGGCGCGGTGCCGGCGAACCTCCTCGGGGGGCGGCGCGGGCGGCAGCGGCGGCCCGCCGAGCCGGACCAGTCCGCGGACGGCGGCCCGCACCTCCGGGTCCCGGAGCGCCTGAGCCAGGCTCCGGGCGTCCTTGCCCCGCTCCCACACGAGCCCCGCGAGCACATCGAGGGCGGCGTACAGATCCCCCTCGATTTCGAGGTCACCGGCGACCCAGGCCCGGGCAAGCCCCAGCTCACCGGGTTTCCACAGCAGCCGACGCACCGCACGCCGGTTCCGTACGACGAGAGTCGGCGCGCCCGGCGGCCCCGACTGCGAACCGTCCCAGGCGCGGATGCCCACCGGGAGCGGCGCTCCCAGCACCTGTTCGAGAAGACCCTTCAGCCGCACCGCGGCGTCGGCCATGGCGCACACCTCCGTGATGAGGGACCCCGGAATGTCCTAGCACCACGTAAACACCAGCGTGGCCCGGATACAGTCCCCCGCGCGCGTGCTTTTGACTCCGTCCGGCGTTTGACCCCCGCACCGGGGAAAGCCGAAGGACCGGCTGGAAAGCCGAAGGACCTCCCGCACCACGGATGGCGGGAGGTCCTTCGGTCTGGTTCAGCGACCGGAGCCGGTCAGGAGGCCTTTGCCTCGGTCTTCTCCGGCTTGGGCACCGCGGGAACGGGCTTGGCGGCCTCGTAGAACTCCTCGCGCGGGTGCTCCATCGCGCCGAGGGAGACGACCTCGCGCTTGAGGAACATGCCGAGGGTCCAGTCGGCGAAGACGCGGACCTTGCGGTTCCAGGTCGGCATGGCCAGACCGTGGTAGCCACGGTGCATGTACCAGGCGAGACGGCCCTTGAGCTTGATCTTCATCTTGCCCATGACGATCATCGCCACGCCCTTGTGGAGGCCGAGACCGGCCACCGCACCCTTGTTGGCGTGCTCGTAGTCCTTCTGCGGGAAGCCCCGCATACCGGAGATCACGTTGTCACCGAGGGCCCTGGCCTGGCGCAGCGCGTGCTGGGCGTTCGGCGGGCACCAGGCGTTCTCGTTGCCCGCCTTGCGGCCGACGAGGTCCGGTACCTGGGCGTTGTCGCCGGCGGCCCAGATGTAGTCGGTGCCCTTGACCTGGAGCGTCGTCTCGCAGTCGACGTGACCGCGGGGGCCGAGCGGCAGACCGAAACGGCCGAGGGCCGGGTTCGGCTTGACGCCGGCCGTCCACACGATCGTGTTGGAGTCGACCTCAAGCCCGTTCTTCAGCACGACGTGGCCGTCGACGCAGGAGTCCATGGAGGTGGAGAGGTAGACCTCGACCCCGCGGCCCTCCAGGTGCTCCTTGCCGTACTGGCCGAGCTTCGGGCCGACCTCGGGAAGGATCTTGTCGGCGGCGTCGACGAGGATGAACCGCATGTCCTCGCGGGACACGTTGGTGTAGTACTTCGCCGCGTCGCGGGCCAGGTCCTCGACCTCGCCGATGGTCTCCGCGCCCGCGAAGCCACCGCCGACGAAGACGAAGGTGAGCGCCTTGCGGCGGATCTCCTCGTCGGTCGTGGAGTCGGCCTTGTCCAGCTGCTCAAGGACGTGGTTGCGCAGGCCGATGGCCTCCTCGATGCCCTTCATGCCGATGCCCTGCTCGGCGAGGCCGGGGATCGGGAAGGTGCGGGAGACCGCGCCGAGCGCGATCACCAGGTAGTCGAAGGGCAGCTCGTACGCCTCGCCGACCAGCGGGGCGATCGTGGCGACCTTGCGGTCCTGGTCGATGGTGGTGACCCGGCCGGTGAGAACCTCCGCCTTGGGCAGCACGCGTCGCAGCGGGACGACGACGTGGCGCGGGGAGATGCTGCCGGCGGCGGCTTCGGGAAGGAAGGGCTGGTAGGTCATGTACGACCGGGGGTCGACGACCGTGACGGTCGCCTCTCCGTAGCGCATCTTCTTGAGGATGCGCCGAGCTGCGTACAGGCCTACGTACCCACCGCCTACTACGAGGATCCTGGGACGCTCCGTGGTGCTCATGCCATCGAGTATCCACCCGCCTCAGGGGGGTCGCTCGTGCGCCCCTTCACAAGCTCTTGCAGGCCTCGTGCTACACTCCCCGGCCCTCGTGACGCAGGTCATGGTCACGATCGGGAACCCGGTCCGAGGCCGACCCGTTGTCAATGCCGCGTGAGCTGCCTCTCTGTCTCGCCGGGCCCTCCGTGAGCGGACCGAAACACCCGCCGGAGCCGACCTCCCGGACCCTCTTTACACCGTCCATCTGAACATGTTCAAGGGCCTGTTCGCCCCTCGGAAGGGTCACCCGGCACCCTTCCGCGCTTCGACTGGACCGAATTCCTTGTGAAGAACTTCACGAACTTTCTTCGGCAGGCCGTTCACAGGGCTCGTGCGGGGGTCGTGAAGGGGCCCGAATGCGCCCACAGGAAGCGCTCATACGCTAACCGACCTGCTCAACCGATGGCTACCACCCAGTAACAAACGAGACCCGGGCCACCCTTCGGCGGCGATCTGGATCACCGTTCACCCGTCAGCCACATTCCGCGCGCGAGCGGAGAAAAGTGTGCATAGCGTGCAGCCATGATCACTACGCACAAGGCCCTCGTGCGGGCCACCGCTCGAATAGTCTCGGTCGGCGCTGCCCTCGGCATCGCTCTCGCAGCAGGGGCGGCCACGGCCGCGGCCGCTGCCCCCGTAGCCGCCAAGGCCACGGTCGTCCAGTCGAGTCCGGCCAAGGGTGGCCATGGCCATGGCCACGGTCACCACGACGACGGCGACGGCGGCGATTGCGACGGCCTGATCGTCCTCCTCTGCAACTGACCGACAGCCCAGCACCTGGGCCAAGGCAAGGGCCCCGGCTCCTCTTACGAGGGACCGGGGCCCTTCCATGTCCTGCACGCCCTACGGCGTCCCGCACGCCCTACGGCGCCCTATGCGTCCTCGGCCACCTTGAAAGCGATGCCGTCGAGGATGTCGTGCTCGCTCACCACGACCTCCTCGGCACCGATCCGCTCCATGATCGCGAGCAGCACCAGCGCGCCGGCCGCGATGACGTCAACCCGCCCCGGATGCATGGACGGTACGGCGGCGCGCTCGGCGTGGGTGGAGTGCAGCAGCCACTCGCTGATCTCCCGCACCCGGTCATGGCTGATCCGGGAGTGGTGAATCCGTGCGGAGTCGTACTCGGGCAGCTCCTGGGCGATCGCCGACACGGTCGTGACCGACCCGGCGAGCCCCACCAGCGTCCTGGCCTCGCGCAGCGGCACCGTCTCCTCGGCGAGGTCGAGGGCCGCCTCGATGTCGGCCCGTATCGCCGCGATCTGCTCCTCGGAGGGCGGGTCGCAGACCACGCCGTCCCGCACGAGATGCCGCTCGGTCATCCGCACACACCCGACGTCCACGGAGCGCGCCGCGCGGACGTGCTGCTCCCCGACGACGAACTCGGTCGACCCGCCGCCGATGTCCACGACGAGGTAGGGCCGGTGCAGATCCTCGCGCCCCGCCAGCTCCCTGGTCGCCCCCGTGAAGGAGAACTCGGCCTCCTGATCCCCGGTGATGACCTCGGGCTCGACACCCAGGATCTCCATGACCCCGCGCACGAACTCGTCCCGGTTCTCGGCGTCCCGGGACGCGGAGGTGGCGACGAACCGCACCCGTTCGGCGCCGTGCTCCTTGATGATCGCCGCGTAGTCACGGCAGGCGGCGAAGGTGCGCTCCAGCGCCTCGGGCGCGAGCCGGCCCGTACGGTCGACGCCCTGACCGAGGCGCACGATGGTCATACGGCGGTCCAGGTCGACGAGTTCCCCGGTGGCCGGGTCGACGTCGGCGACGAGAAGCCGGATGGAGTTGGTACCGCAGTCGATGGCGGCGACGCGGGTCACTGAGCCTCCTCCGGGAGCTTCCCGGACTGCTCGGACTCCTCCGGGAGCGTCACGCAGGCTCCCTTGCGCCACCACTCCGGCAGCATCGCGAGGGCCTCGTCCCCCAGCGGGTTCACTCCCGGCCCGGCCGCGAGCGAGTGCGCGACGAGGACGTGCAGACACTTCACCCGGTCCGGCATGCCGCCCGCACTGGGGAAGCCCTTGAGCTCCTCGATCTCGTCGCGGCGCCGGATGTAGTCCTCGTGCGCGGCGCGGTACGCGGCGGCCAGCTCCGGGTCGGTCTCCAGCCGCGTCGTCATCTCCTTCATCACGCCGTTCGCCTCCAGCGTGCCGATCGCCGACGACGCCTTCGGGCATGTCAGGTAGTACAGCGTCGGGAAGGGCGTGCCGTCGGGCAGGCGCGGGGCCGTCTCCACGACGTCCGGCTGTCCGCACGGGCACCGGTGCGCGATCGCGCGCAGCCCGCGCGGGGGCCGTCCGAGCTGCTGCTTGAAGGCCTCGACGTCCGCGTCGGTGGGCTCGGTGCGCGGGGTGGGCGGCGGGGGCGTTTGCATGCCTGTCTTTCTATCGGTTCTCGCCGGAGATCTGTCGTTCGATCCCGGCGGTCGGTTCTCACTGGTCGGCGGCGTCGGCCTTGTCGACCCCGTCCCAGATGTTCGAGTACCAGGGCCGGTCGGCCGCCCCCAGCTCGGTCCGCGACTGCTTGGCGGCGTCGGGGTCGACCACGATGTAACCGGTCTCCCCGGGCATCACATAGTGCAGCCGCTCCCGGATCTGCTGTTCGGCGTACGCGTCGTCCTGCCAGCGTGCCTTGCGGTCGCGCAGCTGCTCGACCCGCTCGGCCGCCTCCTCCTTCTGCCGCTGCAGATCGGCGATCTCGGCGCGCTGGGAGACGTACTGCCTTATCGGGTACGCGAGCGCCACCACCATGGAGCAGAGGACCAGCGCGAGCAGCGCGGCGCGTCCGGTGAGCCTGGAGCGCCGGGCCTGCCGCTTGGTCTGCGAGCGGTAGACACGGGCGGCCGTCTGCTCGCCGAGCAACCGGATCCTGGTCGCGGTGGAGAAACGGTCCCGGTCCTTGACGGCCATCGGCTCTCCGCCTCCCCTCTCACGTGCGTACGTCCCCGCACACGGTACGGGACCGAGTACAGGGACGTACGTACGACTGGCTAAGGCTTACCCAGGTGGGGTCAGCCCTTGAAGCGCGGGAACGCGCTGCGGCCGGCGTAGACCGCGGCGTCGTCGAGGATCTCCTCGATGCGCAGCAGCTGGTTGTACTTGGCGACGCGCTCGGAGCGGGCCGGGGCGCCGGTCTTGATCTGGCCGCAGTTGGTGGCGACGGCCAGGTCGGCGATGGTGACGTCCTCGGTCTCGCCGGAGCGGTGGGACATCATGCACTTGAAGCCGTTGCGCTGGGCGAGCTCGACGGCGTCCAGGGTCTCGGTCAGCGAGCCGATCTGGTTGACCTTGACCAGCAGGGCGTTGGCCGCGCCGTCCTCGATGCCGCGGGCGAGGCGCTCGGGGTTGGTGACGAACAGGTCGTCGCCGACGAGCTGGACCTTGTCACCGAGCTTGTCGGTGATGGTCTTCCAGCCGTCCCAGTCGTCCTCGAACAGCGGGTCCTCGATGGAGACGAGCGGGTACGCCTCGACGAGCTCGGCGTAGTACTCGGTCATCTCGGCGGCGGAGCGGCTCTTGCCCTCGAAGGTGTAGGAGCCGTCCTTGTAGAACTCGGACGCGGCGACGTCGAGCGCCAGGGCGATCTGCTCGCCCGGGGTGTAGCCGGCCTCCTTGATGGCCTCAAGGATGAGGTCGAGGGCCTCGCGGTTGGAGCCGAGGTTCGGGGCGAAGCCGCCCTCGTCGCCGAGGCCGGTGGACAGGCCGCGGCCCTTCAGCACCTTCTTGAGGGTGTGGTAGACCTCGGTGCCCCAGCGCAGGGCCTCGGAGAAGGACTCCGCGCCGATCGGGGCGATCATGAACTCCTGGATGTCCACGTTGGAGTCGGCGTGCGAGCCGCCGTTCAGGATGTTCATCATCGGCACCGGCAGCAGGTGCGCGTTCGGGCCGCCCAGGTAGCGGAACAGCGGCAGGTCGCTGGCCTCGGAGGCGGCGTGGGCGACGGCGAGGGAGACGCCGAGGATGGCGTTGGCGCCGAGGGAGCCCTTGTTGTCGGTGGCGTCCAGGTCGAACATGGCCTGGTCGATCAGCCGCTGCTCGGTGGCGTCGTAGCCGACGAGCTCCGGGCCGATCTGCTCGATGACGGCGAGGACGGCCTTCTCGACACCCTTGCCCAGGTAGCGGTTGGGGTCACCGTCGCGGAGCTCGATGGCCTCGAAGGCGCCGGTGGAGGCGCCGGACGGAACGGCGGCACGACCCGTGCTGCCGTCGTCGAGGCCGACCTCGACCTCGACCGTGGGGTTGCCTCGGGAGTCCAGGATTTCCCGGGCTACGACGACGTCGATGGACGGCACGAGCATCTCCTTCTTGGGATGTGACGCGGGTACGCAGACCGTGGTGGGTACTGCGAGACGAGCCTAACCGGCTCCGGGGCTTCAGCCACTGGTCGACCGCCCCGTGGACAGAACCGAGAGTAAATTGTTTCCGAACGGAACAAAAACGCCCGTACAAGCCGTACACCCCGTACAGAAAACCCCGCACAGAAAAGCCCCGCCCCGGTGCGTACGGGGGAAGACGCACCGAGGCGGGGAGTTCGTGGGGACGGGGGTGAACCTCACGGCGCCCTCACTGTCAGTTCCACGGATGTGAAGGCGCTGTGGTTCAGCTGTCGCCCGTGTACTGCTTCGGGCGCAGCCCTTACTTCAGGTGCAGCTGCTGACCCGGGTAGATCAGGTTCGCGTCCTCGACGATGTCCTTGTTCAGCCGGAAGAGCTTCTCCCAGCCACCCTTGACGTCGTGCTTCTCGGCGATGGAGCTGAGGGTGTCACCCTTGGCGACCTTGTACTCGCCGTCGCCCTTCTTGACCTTCTTGCCGGTCGGGGTGGTGACGGTCTTGGTGCTCTTCTTGGCGGCCGGGCGGTCCGTGGAGCGGGAGGCCGACTGCTGCTCGGAGGAGCGGGTGGTGCTCTCGCCGCTCTGCGAGGAGCCGCTGGAGGAGGAGCCGCCGGTGGAGGCGCCGGACAGGCCGACACCGCAGCTCGGCCAGGCACCCTTGCCCTGGCTCGCGAGGACCTTCTCGGCTATCTCGATCTGCTGGGCCTTGCTGGCCTGGTTGGCGGTGGAGGCGTACGCCGTGCCGCCGTACGCGGCCCAGGTGGAGGCGGAGAACTGCAGACCGCCGTAGTAGCCGTTGCCGGTGTTGATCGACCAGTTGCCGCCGGACTCGCACTGGGCGACGGCGTCCCACTCGGAGGCGGTGGCGGCGGAGGCGCTGCCGGCGGCCATCAGCGGAGCGGCGACGGCGGCGGCACCGGTGACGCCGACGACGGCGATGGCGCGAGCGGCCTTGGACGGACGACGGTGCTTGCCCTTGCTGGAGAACAGCATGGAGAGATCCCCTCACCGACGCCTGCGAGGTGAGCTGTCGGGTTCGGGCCGGTTGAGTTGCCCGGCCGCGCACGCTCGCCTCTCGGCTCCCGTTGCGCGGCTTCACCCCAAGCCGACTCCGGCCGTCCGGCCCCGAAGGGCCTCAACTGCCGGACCCGGCGCAAACCTTGGGTCCCCCGCTCCTGCCTACGGCGCTTTACGCGACGACTGTTCCCGTACGACCGCTGGCAGGATTCGGCGTTGCGGCAGCCGGGGCTCGTGGTGACGAGCGATCACGACCGTAGACAAGCGATTCCCGGAATTACAAAGACGATCAGGGCTTCTGAGATCTATCTCTCACTACATTCAAAACGGACATTAAGTGCGAACCGTGACGCGAACTCCGGCTGCTTTTCGCCCTGTTCAGCACCTATTTGGCGGGGACGTCCAGGGTCTGACCGGGGAAGATGTGGTCCGCGTCAGCACCGATGGCGCTCTTGTTCGCCTTGTACAGCGCACGCCACCCGCCGTCGAGGTCAAGGGAGTCGGCGATGGAGGCGAGAGTGTCGCCGGCGCGGACGGTGTACGAGGCGTGGCGACCGGAGGGCTTGGCGGCGCTGTCGGCACCCTCGGCCTCGTCGGCGCTGGGGCCGCGGTGGCGTCCGGTGCCGGCCGCGGCGTCGGCCGCACTGTCGGCCGCCGCGCCAGAGGTTCCGGTGTCGAACGCCCCGGTGTCGACCAGGCCCGAGGAGCCCTCGTCCTGCCCGGAGTTGCCCTGATTGCCGCTGTCGGGCGTCAGCGTGGGGGAGCTGTCGGGCGACTGTGAGATGTCTGTACCGGAGGACGTATCGGACTTCGAGGAGTTGTCGACCTCAGGGGATGAAGAGGGCGAAGAGGAAGAAGTGGAGGAATCCGGGGAGGATTCGGGCGAAGTGCCCGAGGAGCCGCTGGGCGACTCCGAGGCGTCGCCAGAGTCCGAGGGGATCGCGGAGCCGTCGGAGTCGCCGGAGCCATCGGACGACCCCTTGGACCCAGACGACTTGGACGAATCGAGCAATCCGGAGGATCCGGACACCTCGGACGGCGAGTCCTCCTCGACACCCGTGTCGAGGTCCACCGAACCGGACTCCTGGGTGAGCCCGCTGAGCAGCCCACAGGTGCGCCAGGCACCGACGCCCTGATCCTCCAGGATCTTCTGCGCCACGGCGATCTGCTGCGAACGGCTCGCCAGGTCGGCGCTCGGGGCGTAGTCGAGACCGCCGTACTTGTCCCAGTCGTCCTGGGTCAACTGCAGTCCGCCGTAACGCCCGTTGCCCTTGTCGGCGCTCCAGGAGCCGCCACTCTCGCAGTCGGCCACCTTGTCCCAGACGTTGCCCTCGGCGGCGCTCGCGCCGGTGGCACCGAGGAGCGGGATGGCGATGGCAGACCCGGTCACTCCGGCCGCGACGAGGAGAGCCGGGGCCTGACGGGGGCGACGGTGACGACCGTTCCCGGAGAGCATGCAGGGACCTTTCGCGCGACAACAGGGACCCGCGGCGCGTTAAACCTGGGCGCCGTCGTTGATCCGTGAACGTATAGGCAGGCGATCACTTGTCACAAGTTAATGCCGCGCAGATCACGTGAAGATCACAGGCGTGAGTGCGTGTCATGTTTGCCAGGGCGGACGTACTCACCCAACTGGGGTGAACTCCACCGGAAGGGTACGCAGTCCGCGCATGATGAGGCCGCCCCGCCATCGCAACTCGGCCGGGTCCACGGCGAGTTCCAGATCCGGGAGACGGGTGAGGAGAGTGGCCAGGGCGCTCTGGCCCTCCAGGCGGGCGAGCGGGGCACCGAGGCAGTAGTGGATGCCGTGGCCGTAGCCGAGGTGCTGGTTGTCGCGCCGGCCGAGGTCGAGGACGTCGGGGTCGGCGAACCGCTCCGGGTCCCGGTCGGCTGCGGCCAGCACGACGAGGACGGGGTCACCGGCCGCGATGCGCTGCCCGCCGATGGTGAACGGTTCGGTGGCGAAGCGCCAGGTGGCGAGTTCGACGGGGCCGTCGTAGCGGAGGAGTTCCTCGATGCCGGTTTCGAGAAGGGCGGTGTCGTGGGCGGCGAGGGACTTCTGGAGGCGGGCGCGCTGCTCGGGGTGGGTGAGCAGGGCGTAGGTGCCGTTGCCGATGAGATTTACGGTCGTCTCAAATCCGGCAAAAAGGAGGATAAAGGCCATGGCTGCGGCCTCGTTCTCCGTGAGGTGCTCCCCGTGGTCGGAGGCGCGGATCAGACCTGAGATGAGGTCCTCGCCGGGGTCGGGGGTGTCGGGGAGTGCCTCGCGCTTGCGGTGGATGAGGTCGGCCAGATAGCCGCGCATCTTCTTCACGGACCGTGCCACGCCGCCCCGCGGGCCGCCCTGGTGCCGGATCATCATGCCCGCCCAGTCCCGGAAGTCGTCCTGGTCCTCGCGGGGGACGCCGAGCAGGTCGCAGATGGCGTAGATGGGGAGCGGGAAGGCGAACTCGTGGATGAGATCGGCGCTCCCCTTCTGCGCGAACCCGTCGATGAGGTGGTCGGTGAGCTCCTGCACGCGGGGGGCGAACTCGGCGACGCGGCGGGGAGTGAAGGCCTTGGAGACGAGTCTGCGGAGCCGGGTGTGGTCCGGGGGGTCGATGTTCAGCAGATGCGTCATCAACTCGGCCTTGCGCTCCCCCGGGATCCCGGTCTTGCCCTTGGCGTGCGCGGGCTCGTCGTGGTGAGCCGGGTTCTTGGAGAGACGGCTGTCGGCGAGGGCCTGCTTGGCGTCGGCATAGCGGGTGACCAGCCAGGCCTCCACGCCGCTGGGAAGACGCGTCCTGTGCACGGGGGCGTGCTCTCGGAGCCAGGCGTAGGCCGGGTAGGGGTCCGTGGCGAACTCCCAGGTGAAGAGTTCGGGGGCCTGGGGGGTGGGCTGGTCGGTCACTCCCAAACGGTATCGAGATCCGGATCATCGTCGGGAGTGAGGCCGGGTACCAGTGGTGCGGGTGCAGGACTGGGCAGCGGCGCGGTCAAGGATTCGGGAAGGCCCTCGGGGTCTACGGCGGCGGCTTTGCGGCGCCAGTCGGCGGCCTCTTTCTCCTTGCCCTGGGTCAGCAGCAGCTGGGCCATGTGGCGGGCCGCGAAGGGGTAGCCCGTCCGGTCTGCTGCGAGGTACAAAGACCCCGCTTCGACGTACCGGCCCTCATTCTCCAGGCGGATGCCGAGATTGACCATGGCGGACCGGTTCCCGCCCTCTACCGCCTGTCGGAAGAGAGCCTCGACCTCTGCCTCGTCAGGTGCCTCCTCAGCGCTGAGGTGGATCGCGAGCATGTTCGCCGCGCTCGGATCACCCCAGTCCGAGGCATGCCGAAGCCATGCCTCCGCCTCCGCCCGTCCCCAATTGCTGTACAGCTTGCCGAGCCTCACCGCGGCCTTTTGATGCCCGGCCTCCGCGGCCCTGCGATACCAGCGCACCGCCTCGTCGTCGCGCCCCGTGCCGATCACCATCTCGCCCAGTTCGTGCGCCGCCTCCCCCTCACCCGCCTCGGCCGCCCTGCGCAACCAGTGCTCGGCCCGGTCCCGCAACAGGCTGCCGAGCCGCGCCGCGGCCTTCTCGCTGCCCGACTCCGCAGCCCGCTCCAGGTAGGAGAGCGCCCGGCTCTCCTCCCCCCGCTCCCGCAGAATCTCCGCCAGCTCAACAGCCGCCCACGCATCCCCCGCCTCCGCCGCCCGCCGCAGCCAGACCTCACGCTCGTCGCCCTCGGTGCGCCGGGCGAATCCGAGCGCCACCGCCGGGTCCCCGGCCTCGACGCGGGGGTACAGCGCATTGCGGGCCGCATCGAGGACGGCTGGGAAATCGAGCGGGGCGCCCGGCTCCCTGGCGGCGTCGAGCAGCGTCCACCACACTTCGTCCGGCACCGGCTCCAGGTCGCCCGACCGCAGCGCCTCCGCGACCAACGCCCCGTACGCCCGCCAGGCGCCATCCTCCGCACCCGCGACAAGCAGTCCCGAGACTCCGAACATCGGCGCCGTCGCCCAGGCGAGAGCGTCCTCGAACGACTCCCGGTCCTCCGCCCGGTACTGCTCCTGGACCTTCCTGAGCAGCTCGGCAGGCACCGCTGCCGTGACCCCGCAGCGGGCGAGATCAACCGCCGCCCGGACCAGCAACTGCCCACGCGGGTGCTCCAGTTGGGTGCCCACGCGACGCCACTCGTCGTACAGGTGATGCCCGACGGCGAAGTACGAGGCCACGCCCTCCCGGCCGCTCCACATGTACGCCGGATACGCGCGCGGATCGTCGAGCGCCGCCAGCCGCGCCAGCTCGGCGTCGCTCCACTCGCGCGCCAGCTCCACCGTGCGCGCCGCGGCGACGACCCGGTCGCCCGGCGCGGTCCCGGCCCGGCGCCGGTAGTACTCGTCCGGGCTCATCGTGGCGAGCACGACGGCACCGAGATCGTTGAGCCGCCCCAGCAGCCGCAGATCCACGCCGCCCGCGCCGAGATGGCCGGTCAGCTCGTCCAGCCAGACCACGTATCCGCCGGGGTCGCCCTGGAGCGCGGCGACCAGGGGGCGCAGGTCCTCCCCGGCGTCGGGGGCGTACAGGCGTCGCTGGCCCTTCAGGGAGCGCACGGCGCGCCACGCGGTGTACGACTTGCCCGTGCAGGGTCGGCCGAGGATCACCACAAGGCCGTGGCCGGTGAGCTTGGCCCGTAAGTCCTCGTCGCAGTCGCGCTCCACGTACGGCGGCACGTCGGGCACCCCTGGCACGGGCCTGGTGGGGCGTACGCCGAACTCCAGCGGCCCCACCCGCCGGACCGGCCGCCAGTCCGCCGGCGCAGGCACGGCACCATAGTGGTTGTGCTGCACGCCGACCACACGGTCGTGGAACTTGGACTCGCGGAAGTCGATGTGGTCACCCGCGACGTGGTGCGTGACGCCACCGGTCACCACATGGGCGTTGTCGCCGGTCACGGCGACGCCGATGTCACCGCCCGCCGCGATGGAACGGGGTCCGGCGGCCGTGACACCGGAGGCGGGGCCGGGCGGTGGAGGTTCGGCGGTGGGCTCGGCCGCGATGCTCTGGAGGTCGGAGAACTCCTTGGGGTGGTTTCTGCGCAGAGTCGCCAGCAACCTGACCCACTCACGGCCGAGCGTACTGTCCGGGACCGCCCCTCCCGGGGTCCGGAACCAGAGCTCCACCGCCCCCGGAACACCCGACTGATCCAGCGCCTCCGCGATCCGACGCGACGCATCCGGTGAGCTGCCCATCACGCGCACCAGCGCGTCCCGCAGCTCCTCCAACTCCGTTGCCACACCGGCCCCCACGCCTCGCACCCACCCGTTGGCCCAACGGTACTAAGAGGACACCCCCTCAGCAGCCCGCACCGCATCCCGATAGGCCCGCGCGGCAACCCGCAGTGCCGCCTCCGGGTCCACCCCGGCCGCCTCCGCGCGGACCGCCATCGCGAGGAGCTCGTAGCCGATGCCCTCACCCGTGGGCAGCGGCACCTCCAGTCCCGCCGTGCGCACCCGCGACGCCAGCTTCGCCGCGAGGGCGAGACCCGGCTGGCCCAGGGGTATGCCCTCGGTCACCGACTCGCGCTGCTTCTCGACGGCCTTGGTGCGCAGCCAGTGCTCCTTGACCTCCTCGGGGGTCGTCGCCGTCTCGTCGCCGAAGACGTGCGGGTGGCGGTGGATGAGCTTGGCGACGATGCCGCCGGCCACGTCGTCGATGGAGAAGGGGGCGGCCCCGTCCTCGGCGCGGCCTTCCTCGGCGATACGGGCGTGGAAGACGACCTGGAGCAGGACATCGCCGAGTTCCTCGCGCAGTTCGTCGCGGTCGCCGTCCTCGATCGCCTCGACGAGTTCGTACGCCTCCTCGATGCCGTACTTCGCCAGGCCCTTGTGGGTCTGCTGGGAGGACCACGGGCACTCGCTGCGGATGCGGTCCATGACCTGGACGAGATCGAGGAGGCGGGCGCCGGGCAGGTCGTAGGAGGCGGGGAGCAGTTCCAGTTCCGGCATCTGGATGCGGCCGGTGCCGGCCAGACGGGCGAGGCCGTCGGTGAGGGCCGGCTCGCCCTCACCGGTGGCCACGACCACGACCGTGCGGCCGCCGGTGCACGCGTCGATCAGGTCCTCGGCGGTCGGGGCGGCCTCGTCGACCGTTATCCCGGCCTCCCGCAGATAGGGCAGCTGCGGGTGGGCGCCGTCCGCGCAGAGCACACGGTCGGCCGCGTGCAGTGCGTGCCACGCGGGCCAGGACAGCAGGCCGGGCGCGACACGGTGGCTGGTGGTGAGCAGGACGATGCGGCCGGGGGTGGCCTCGGGACTGGTTGCGTTCACGATCCGAACGTAACTCACGACGCCGACGGCACCCCGAGTTATCCACAGGCCGGGGCGGGCTCCGCTGTCATCCACAGGCCGGGGCGGGCTCCGCCGTTGTCCGCAGGCGGAGCGGCTCCCCCTGTACCGTCACGCCGTCTGCTGAACCCCTGCCGCCGTCACTTCGCGCACCCACGGCGTCCGAGCGTCGGCCCGGCTGCTCTTCTGGACGTCCCAGGTGCCGTAGCGCGGGTTGAGGTCGATGCCGAGCTTCTTGGACGCCTCGGACAGGGCGTTCCAGAAGGCGGGCTTGCCGGTGTCCGTGCCGAGCGTGGTGGCGAGTTTCTGGGCCTCCAGCTGGAGGCGGAGGTTCTCGTCGACGCGCTGCGGGGGGATGCCGTACTGCTGGAGCCAGGCGGCCTCCAGCGCCTTGGCGCCGCCGACCTGCTCCTCCAGACCGCCGCGCATCCGCTGGAGCTCCTTGCGGCTGACGGTCACGCCCGCGTCCTGGGCGGCGCGGTGCAGCACCTGGTCGAGGACCATGGTGTGCAGGACATCGCGCGGGAGTGTGCCGGACTTGGCGATGACCTGCGCGTACTGGGCGTCGTCCGGCACGGCCGCGCGCTGTGCCGCGCGCACCTCGCTCACCCGGTTCTCCAGCTGCGAGACGGTGATCCGCTCGCCGCCGACGACGGCCGCCGCGCCAGGGTGCGCGTCGTTTCCACAGGCGGTGAGGAGCGGGGCCGCGGCGATCGCGACGGAGAGGAGGAGCGCGGTGCGACGGCGGCGGTGCAAGGGGACCTCCCGAGGAGAGCTTGTGCGACGGTGCACAAAGTCTTGCGGTGATCGATGGTAGGCAGTGGGCAAGCTCTGGCCAACCCATTCGACCAACGATTCACCAGGACTTCGGGCACCGAAGCCCGCCGAAGCACCCCCGGCCGGCCCACTCGGGCCGTTCGGCCTGCTCGGAGCCCGCTCACCCGGTGGTGGCCACCAGGGCGTCCCACCGCGTCGCGGTCGACGGTGATCGTGTGGCCACCGCGCGTCTCCTTGCCGGTGTACGTCCTCTGCGCGCGGCTAACCGCGCACCTGCCCCAGCCACTGCAGTGTCCGCCGCACCTCGGTCGCGAGCGGGTGACCGGGGCCGCGCAGTCGCTCCACGTCGAGCAGCAGGCGGGCCAGGGTGTCGTGGGCGGCGGGGCGGTCGCCGACGGCGAACAGGAGGTGGCCGATGCGGCGGCGGACGTCGTGGGCGAGCTCGGGGTCGCCGGAGACGTACTGGTTCTCGTAGTACGGCAGCAGCGCGCGGTACTCGGTGAGCGCGGCCGCCGGTTCGCCGAGCTGTTCCAGGCACTGGGCGGCGTCGTAGCGGAAGCGCAGGGACTGGGGGTCGGCCTGGCCGGCCTCGGCGGCGCGTTCGTCGGCGAGGCGGCGCAGCTCGGGGAGCGCGCGCCGGTACTGGCCGTCGTCCATGAGCGTGGCGGCGTACTGCTTGCGCAGGGTGCGCACGACCGGGGAGTGCTCGCCGTGCTGTTCGGCGGCGGCGGGCAGGATCGCGCCGAGGATGTCGACGGCCTGGGTGATACGGCCCTCGCCGAGCAGGCGCTTGACCTCGTCGACGGCGCGCGCGACGTCCGGCTTCTCATCGGCGGGGGTGACCGGGGTGGCGGGGACGGGCTGGGGCGCGGGGGTGCGGGCGCGGTCCGGCCAGGGGGCGTGGGGGCGCAGGAAGGGGCGGGTGGGGTCGAGGGGCGCTCCGGTGGGCGTCCCGCGCGCGGGCAGGAGGAGCGCCAGGTCCTCGTAGACCTCCTGGGCGGAGGCGGGGCGGTGCTGCGGGTCCTTCGCGAGCAGGCGCAGGACCAGGGCTTCGAGTGCCTCGGGGACCTCGGGGCGGATCCGGCGCACGGGCAGCGGGGGCTCGTACAGGTGCCGGTGCAGCACACCGAGCGCCGTCGAGCCCGAGAAGGGCACGTCCCCGCTGAGGAGTTCGTGCAGCAGCACGCCGAGTGCGTACAGGTCGGTGTACGGGCCGACGGCGCCGCCCATCGCCTGCTCGGGGGCCATGTAGGCGGGCGAGCCGATGGGGGTGCCGGTGTGGGTGAGGCGGGTGGTGTCGGCGTCCATGACGGAGGCGACGCCCAGGTCGAGGACGGTGACCGTGCCGTCCTGCTTCACCATCACGTTGCGCGGCTTGAGGTCGCGGTGGACGATCGGCACGGCGTGCACGGCGCTGAGTACGGCGCACAGTTGCGCGGCGACCGCGACCGCCCACTGCCAGGGGTACGGGTTGCGCTCGGCGAGATGAGCGGAGAGGTCGACACCGTCGACGTACTGCATGACGAGGAACAGTTCCTCGGCCTCGCTGCCCGCGTCGTGCACCGTGACGAGTCCGGGGTGGTCGACCTGCGCGGTCACCCGGCACTCGCGCACGAAGCGGCGGCGCAGCTCGTCCGCCTCCTGCCCGGCCACCTTGTCAGGGCGCAGCAGCTTCACCGCCACGCGCCGGTCTAGGCGCTGGTCGTACGCCGTCCAGACCTGTCCCATGCCGCCCTGTCCGATGAGCGTGGACAGTTCATAGCGGCCGGCGACAACACGTCCTGTCGCCACGGTCACCTTCCGCCCTCGTGGTTGCCGTCCTGCCGGCCGTCGTGCTGGCGCAGATAGTCACTGAGCTCGTCGAGCTCGGCACGCACCTGGTCGATACGCGCGGGCGCGGGACGCTGCGGGGCCGGGGGCGGCGGTACGGGGGTGTGGGGGGCGGCGTCGCGCGGTGCCGTCGACGGCGGTACCGGGCTCTGCGGCGCCGGCGTGTGGGACATCGGCGTCTGCGGTATCGGCGTGTGGGGTATCGGTGGCGACTGCGGCACGGTCGTGGCGGTGTACGGCGACTGGGCCTGCGGATAGCCGTAGGCCGGGGCCGGGCCCCGCTGCGCGGGGTAGCCGGGGAAGCTGAGCTGGTGGAAGTGGCGTATGTCCGCGGAGAGGTAGTACGAGACCGAGAGCACGATGCCGCCCAGGAGGAGCGCGAAGCCCGTCCAGCCGCCGGCGGTGTGGATCTCGTCGCCGGGCTCGGAACCCATCAGGTAGAAGCCGAGGAACTCCACCACGATCGACGCCGCGAACAGGCCCCAGTCGAGCGGCTTTCGGGTCACGATGGCCAGGCGGAGCATCATCGCCCACGTCAACAGGCCGAAGCTGCACACCGAGAGCACGACGAAGAGCACGCGCAGGAAGACCAGCAACCCCGTCGGCGGCGGCTGCTTCACCGGCTGCGTATAGCCGTGGCCTTGCATGGCTGCTCCTGATGCCTGAAGTGAGCGACGAGATCGGCCGCCCCTGCCCGGTGCGCGGCAACCTCGTTCGTGCGATTGTCGGTTCGAGCGTATAGGTCGACACCGACATACGGTCACCGGTTGTACCGAACCGTTGTCGTGCTGATCACTCCGCACGACACCCCAGGTCGCGGAGGCCCCGCCTCCGGATCAGCGGGCGTGCCGGTCCCGTCCCTCAGGCCGACGTACGCCGCGGGGCCGGCTCACAGCGGGTGCCGCATCCACACGTTGGGCTCGACGTACACCGCGTAGCCCCGCTCCGGCTCACACCGCACCGGTACCAGCGCGCCGGGGACCTCGATGTCGCCCGGGGTGTCGAAGGGCAGACCGGTCCAGTTGCGCCACTGGTCCAGTGAGCCGGCGACGGTCATGGAGGCCGGGGCGATGGAGTCGATGGTGGCGCCGGCGCGGGCGTGGACACGCAACCACGGGTCGTGGAGGAGGCCGTCGGGGCGTACACGGTGGGCGTACTCCTCGATGGGGGTGTGCGGTTCGAGGTGCTTGGCGCTGGGGCGGACCGGGGCGACGACCTCGCTGAACCCGTGGGCTCGGGCGTTGTCGCGCATCGCGGACAGCATGCGGGCGGACAGGCCGGCGCCCTGGGCGTGCGGGGCGATGACGACGGAGATGGCGCTGACCGTGTCGGGGCGGACTCCGGCGCGCAGGTCGGCGAAGGCCCACACCAGCACCTCGTCCCAGCCCCGGGCGGGCAGCCGTCCGCGCCCCTCGGCCGCGAGGGCGAACGGCACACTGTAGGCATGGGCGACGACCTCGCCCGTCTCGTCCTCGGCGAACAGCACGTACTCCGGGAGTTCACGGGCGATCCGGCCGTAGTGGGCATTGCCCACCAGGTCCTGAACCACGAACTCCGGCCATGTGTTCGCCATGTCGTCGACCCGCTCCAGCATCTCGGGACGTTCGGCGAGACTCGACACCTTCAACTCCATGCACGTCACCGTAAGCGCGGGCGACTGCGCCGGAAAGCCGTTTTCTACGCGCCGCCCACCAGCCGGACAGCCCGGCACGCCCCGGGGGGCACCCGTCACGCGCCGCATTGGCTGAGCATCGTCTCCTTGTCGGCAGTCGTCACCGGCAGTTCGTACTTCAGTGACACCTGGGCGAAGCGCACCGCGTACGAGCAGCGGATCTTCTTGTTCGGGGGGAGCCAGGACGCGGGGCCGGAGTCACCCTTGGAGCTGTTGGTCGGACCGTCGACGGGTATGAGGTTGAGGGGGTCGTTGGCGATGTCCTGGCGCTTGCCCTTCGGCCAGCGGGAGGCTCCCATCTGCCAGTCGTACGACAGCGGCATGACGTGGTCGATCTGCACGGTCGTGGCGCGGGGCTTGGTCCAGTCGATCGTCCGGCCGGTGTACGGGTCGTCCAGGGTCATGGAGGCCACCACGCAGTCCGAGCCGGAGCGGAAACGAATGTCCTCGCCGTCGCGCTTCAGGAGGTCGTTGCGGGTGTCGCAGCCGTTACGGGCGAACGGGATGCCGCCCGGGGCCGAGTCCATCCACGCGTAGCCGAACTCGTCCCGGTCGTAACCCGTCTTGGGGCCGCGTCCCTTCGTCGCCACCTTCTCGATGAGGGCCCGTCCCTCGGCCCGGTCGGCATCCGAGGTGAGCGGTGCCAGCCCCGGTTTCGTGCCGTCGGGGTTGTCGAGCGGGCTCACCGCGCGGCCGGAGCCGGCGCCCGGGACCCCGGAGCCGGAGGACTCGTCGTCCACCGGCAGGTCGACGTTCTCGCAGCCCGCCAGTACCAGCACCATGCCGAGCATCGCCGCGGCGCTCGCCGCCCCACCCCTCAGACGCCTCACCGTGCGCCCCTCCCCTGCTGCCCGTACCGCCCCGCACAGGCGGTCTTCCCTCGTACGCCGTCGCGAACACGGTAGCGACCCGGCGCACGGCGGCATTCAAGAGGTTCAGACCGGAGGTACGGACCGGCGGTACAGACCACCACGGATCTAATCGCGCATACCTCCTAACTCGGGCGTATCGTCGGTGGGGAATCACCTCCGGGAGGAGCGGAAGGAGCTCTGCATGGGCATCTTCGACAGGTTCAAGAACCGCCAGGCGCAGGGCAAGGCCAGGGATATGTCCGACGCCGCGGAACGCAAGGTCAACGAGAAGACGGGCAACAAGTACGAGAG
This sequence comes from Streptomyces sp. HD, assembly GCF_028369295.1. GTDB lineage: Bacteria > Actinomycetota > Actinomycetes > Streptomycetales > Streptomycetaceae > Streptomyces. The sequence continues at coordinate 53,223 of NZ_JAQMYP010000011.1, read as the reverse complement.
CCAGGTCGACGACGCGCAGCAGCGGATGGAGCGCGAACTCGGCATGGACCGCGACAGGCCCGATCAGCCGTAGGACCGGAGACCCACGGAGGAGCACGACCGACATCGGGTCACGGCCGAGCCTCGCTGAACCACCTTGAGAACGGAGGCCGTCCGCGGAGGTCCACCTCTTGCGGGCGGCTTCGTGCGGCCGCGGCCGTCAACCATCAGTCGCCAGCCATCGGCCGTCAGCCATCAGCCATCAGCCATCAGCCATCAGTGGCCAACTGCTCTGCTGCGTAGGGAAGTTGTTGCCGCAATCGGCGGCGGCTCGACCCGGCGTACGGCCCGCCTCCTCACACCTTTCCGATCCCCAGCGTCGTCTCCGACGGCAGCAGACCGGAGGACAGCACCGCCACCCAGAACTCGCCCAGCAGTTCCACCAGGCGGTCGATCTCCTCAAGCGTCAGGGCCTGCCAGGGCGCGGCTGCGAGTCGGTCGGTGTGCTCCTCGACAGTGCGGCGCAGTTCGCGGCCCGCCTCCGTCGCCGTACCGTCGGTGTCGTCGACCAGACCTCGGGCGACGAGGCGGGCACGGGCGGCCGTCCATTCCTCGGGGTTCCAGCCTCGGCTCTCGAAGCGTTCGACGGATGCGGCGCCTATCGCGGCGAAGGAGACGAGCGATTCGACGGGGTCGAGGCCGGCCACCTGCAAGGCCGCTATGTGGCCGTCGCCGCGGTGTTCACGCAGGACTGTCGCCGCATGCCAGAGCTGGAGGTGAGGGGCCTGCGGCCAGTCCAGGGCGGAGTTGGCCGCGGCGAGTGGCCGGCCCGCGGTGTCGGCCGCCTCGGCGGCGCGGCGGGCGAGGGCTGCGGCTTCCGCCAACTCGGGACTGTCCACCCGGTCGCCGAGTATCGCGTGGTAGGCACGGTCCAGGCCCCGCACCCTCGCCCTCAACAGGGCCTCGGGGCTCGCGATCTTCCACGCGGGGTCGATGTGCTCGGCGACCATGCGCGGGCTGAAGCTGTAGAAGGCCGACGCGACCTGTTCGGCACCGACCGCTCCCAACGGCGCGGCCCGGTAAGGGAAGTAGCTCGGCCACCGCTCCTCGGTGCCGTAACCGAGCGCGGCCGCCTCCTCGAAGACCTCCGGCGCGTAGTACAGCACCGCATGCAGTGGCTCCAGCAGGTGCCAGAGCTGACGTACGCGCCCCGAATCCAGACCACCTTCGCGCTTCACCATGACGCAACTCCCCCAGTTCGACATCGCGAGATCCCCGAGACCGGAGCCCGAGCTCCGAGTCCCATAACTTGACACCGACAAGATTGCCCGACGGGGCAGAACTTGTCAATGCCTAGATTCCGCGTACGCTGATGACCATGGCCCCCGCACAACAACCGCCCGCCCAGCAGCCGTCCGCCGCACAGAAGCCCTCCACCCGACAGAAGCCGTCCCCCGGCCGCCCCTACCACCACGGCGACCTGCGCCGCGCCATCCTCAGCGCTGCCCTGGAGGTCATCGCCGCCGACGGCCCCTCCGCACTCAGCCTCCGCGACCTCGCCCGCCGCGCAGGCGTCTCGCACGCGGCGCCGGCGCATCACTTCAAGGACCGCACCGGACTGCTCACGGCGATCGCCGCCGAAGGGTTCGGCCTGCTCTCGGGCACGCTCCAGGAAGCCGGGGACCTCAAGGACGCGGGCGTCCGCTACGTCCGCTTCGCACGTGAACACCCCGCCCACTTCCAGGTGATGTTCACGCCCGAGCTGCTACGCGCCGACGACCTCGAACTGACCACGGCCCGCGCCCTCGCCGGAGACGCACTGCGCGGCGCCGTCTCCGCAGTACAGCCCGAGGGCCTCGGCATCGACACCCGCCTGGCCGGCGTCGCCGCCTGGTCCCTGGCCCACGGCTTCGCCACACTGCTCCTCAGCCACAACCTCGACGGCCCCGTCGGCGACAAGGACCCCGAGGAGGTGTTCCGGGCGCTGGCGGCGACGCTGTTCCGGAGGTAGCCCCGAGACAGGGCTTGACCTCAAGTCCACTTGAGGTCCCAGAGTGATCCGCATGAACACCGAAGCCGAAAGCACCACCGGACAGACGGACTTGAAGGCCATCGAGGACGTCGTCGCCACCGTCGAACGCACCCAGCGTGCCAAGGACCCCGAGGGCTTCCTCGCCCTCTTCCACCCCGACGCCCTCTGGACCACCGGCCACGGCAAGGTCCTCGTCGGCCTCGACGCGATCGCCGAGTTCACCCGCGCCGTACTGCCCACCGCGACCTGGGACGGCGAGGTCACCTACGAGGTGGTGCACACGCAGTTCCTGCGGCCCGACGTGGCGGCCGTCAAGGTCCGGCAGGTCTACCACTCCCCGCAGGGCGACACCGAGGGCGCACCGCTGTACGTCATGACCAGGCAGGACGACGGACGGTGGCTGCTGCACGCCTGCCAGAACACCGCGGTGCAGGCCGACTAGAAGGCCGACCGGAAAACGGCCGGCACCACAGAGGCTGCAGGATCCGCAGGCCCGCAGGAACCGCCGGCAGCACAGAACCCGCCGCTACGACACGCCCCGCAGGACCCGCGGAACCCTCCGGCCTCACGACCCCAGAATCGACGCCAGGAACTCCCCGACCCACCCGAGCAACTCCCGCCCGACCAAGGGCTTCCCGCCCACCTTCGCCGTCTTGGGACGCGGCACCAGCACCTGATGCACCGCCGGCTTGATGACGGTGCCCGGGTACAGCCGCTTGACCCTCAGCTCCTGGGACTCGCGCAACTCCACCGGTGCGAAGCGGATGTTGTTGCCCTGCAGGACGATCTCGCCGACGCCACACGCGCGTGCCAGCATCCGCAGCCCCGCCACCAGGAGGAGGTTCTCCACCGGCTCGGGCAACTTGCCGTAGCGGTCGGCGAGTTCCTCTCGTACGGCCCTGATGTCCTCCTCCGTGTTGGCGGAGGCGATGGAGCGGTAGGCCTGCAGCCTGAGCCGCTCGCCCGGCGCGTAGTCGTGCGGGACATGGGCGTCGACCGGGAGCTCGATCTTGACCTCAAGGGGCGGCTCCTCCTCGACCCCGCCCTCCAGCGAGGCGCGGTAGTCCGCGACCGCCTCGCCGACCATCCGGACGTACAGGTCGAAGCCGACGCCCGCGATGTGACCGGACTGCTCGCCGCCCAGCAGATTGCCGGCGCCTCGGATCTCCAGGTCCTTCATGGCGACGTACATGCCCGCGCCCATCTCCGTGTGCTGGGCGATGGTGGCGAGGCGCTCGTGGGCGGTCTCGGTGAGCGGCTTCTCCGGGGGGTACAGGAAGTAGGCGTATCCGCGCTCCCTTCCCCGCCCCACCCGGCCGCGCAGCTGGTGCAGCTGGGACAGGCCGAAGTTGTCGCCGCGCTCCACGATCAGGGTGTTGGCGTTGGAGATGTCGATGCCGGACTCGACGATCGTGGTCGACACCAGGACGTCGAACTTCTTCTCCCAGAAGTCGACGACGACCTGCTCCAGGGCCTGCTCCGACATCTGGCCGTGAGCCGTGGCGATACGCGCCTCGGGGACGATCTCGCGCAGGCGGGCGGCCGCACGGTCGATGGACTCGACCCGGTTGTGGATGTAGAAGACCTGGCCCTCGCGCAGCAGTTCGCGGCGGATCGCGGCGCCGATCTGCTTCTCCTCGTACGGGCCGACGAAGGTCAGGACCGGGTGGCGCTCCTCGGGCGGAGTGGTGATCGTCGACATCTCGCGGATGCCCGTGACCGCCATTTCCAGGGTCCTGGGGATCGGGGTCGCGGACATCGTCAGCACGTCGACGTTCGCACGCAGCTTCTTCAGCTGCTCCTTGTGCTCGACGCCGAAGCGCTGCTCCTCGTCCACGATGACCAGGCCCAGGTCCTTGAACTTGGTCTCGGACGAGAACAGCCGGTGCGTGCCGATGACGATGTCGACCGAGCCGTCGCGCAGGCCCTCCAGGGCGGCCTTCGCCTCGGTGTCGGTCTGGAAGCGGGACAGGGCGCGCACGTTGACCGGGAACTGCGAGTAGCGCTCGGAGAACGTCCCGAAGTGCTGCTGCACCAGCAGGGTGGTGGGGACCAGTACGGCCACCTGCTTGCCGTCCTGGACGGCCTTGAAGGCGGCACGGACCGCGATCTCCGTCTTGCCGTAGCCGACGTCGCCGCAGATCAGGCGGTCCATCGGGACCGACTTCTCCATGTCCTCCTTGACCTCGGCGATGGTGGTCAGCTGGTCGGGCGTCTCGGCGTACGGGAAGGCGTCCTCCAGCTCGCGCTGCCAGGGGGTGTCCCCGCCGAAGGCGTGCCCGGGCGCCGCCATACGCGCGCTGTAGAGCTTGATCAGGTCGGCGGCGATCTCCTTGACGGCCTTCTTGGCCCGCGCCTTCGTCTTCGTCCAGTCGGCGCCGCCCAGGCGGTGCAGCGTGGGTGCCTCGCCGCCGACGTACTTGGTGATCTGCTCCAGCTGGTCGGTGGGGATGTAGAGCCGGTCGCCGGGCTGGCCGCGCTTGGCGGGGGCGTACTCGACGACGAGGTACTCGCGCGTGGCGCCCTGCACGGTCCGCTGCACCATCTCGATGTAGCGGCCCACGCCGTGCTGCTCGTGGACGATGTAGTCGCCCGTCTCCAGGGAGAGCGGGTCGATGGTCTTGCGGCGCCGGGCCGGCATGCGGGCGCCGTCCTTGCCGGCCGCCTTCTGCCCGGACAGGTCGGTCTCGGTCAGCACGGCCAGCTTGAGCACCGGGTCCACGAAGCCGTAGTCGATGGATCCGCAGGCCACATGGACGACCGACGGGGAGATCTTCTCCAGGTCCGCCTCCAGGCGCGCCGCGACGCCCTCGCCGCCGAGCACCTCGACCGTGCGGGCCGCCGGGCCGTGGGCCTCGGTCACGAAGACCGTGCGCCAGCCGTCGGCGAGCCAGCCCTTGGTGTCGGCGAGCGCCTTCGCGGTGTCGCCCCGGTAGGACTCGGGCGCGTGCATGCCGAGCTTCAGGGTGTCAGCGTCGAGCTCGTCGTCGGCCGCGAACGGCGACACCGACCACCACATCATGTCCAGCTCGCGCGCGCGGTCGCGTACGTCCGCGATGGACCACAGGGAGGCCGCGCCGACGTCGATGGGCGCCTCGCCGCCGCCGGCCGTGGCGGCCCAGGACGCCTGGAGGAACTCCTGACTCGTCGCCACGAGATCGGCGGCACGCGTGCGTACCCGTTCCGGATCGCATACGACGGCCATGGCGCCCTTGGGCAGGACGTCGAGCAGCAGCTCCATGTCGTCGACCAGGACCGGCGCCAGGGACTCCATGCCCTCGACCGCGATGCCCTCGGCGATCTTGCCGAGCAGTTCGCCCAGCTCCGGGTGCTGCTCGGCGAGGGCACGCGCGCGTGTGCGTACGTCATCGGTGAGGAGGAGCTCGCGGCAGGGCGGGGCCCACAGGCCGTGTTCGGCGACTTCGAGGGAGCGCTGGTCGGCGACCTTGAAGTAGCGGATCTCCTCGACGTCGTCGCCCCAGAACTCGATGCGCAGGGGGTGTTCCTCGGTGGGCGGGAACACGTCCAGGATGCCGCCTCGTACGGCGAACTCGCCGCGCTTCTCGACGAGCTCCACGCGCGCGTACGCGGCGGCCGCGAGGGCCTCCACGATCGCGTTGAGGTCGGCGGTCTGGCCGGTCCTCAGGGCCACCGGTTCGAGGTCGCCGAGGCCCTTGACCTGGGGCTGGAGGACCGAACGGACGGGTGCCACGACGACCGAGACCGGGCCCGTCTCGGGGTCGTCCGTACGGGGGTGGGCGAGTCGGCGGAGCACCGCGAGGCGGCGGCCGACGGTGTCGCTGCGGGGGCTGAGGCGCTCGTGCGGAAGTGTCTCCCAGGAGGGGTACTCCACGACGCCCTCCGAAGGGAGGAGGGAGCGCAGGGCTGCCGCCAGGTCCTCGGCCTCCCGGCCCGTCGCCGTCACCGCGAGGAGCGGGCGGTCGGTCTCGCGGGCCAGGACGGCGATCGTGAACGGGCGGGCCGCCGGGGGGCCGACCAGGTCGACGTGCATGCGGTTGCCGTCTGCGGCCGCCGTGATCGCTTCCGCGAGGGCGGTGTCCTTGACTACGGCGTCGAGCAGACCGTGCAGGCTCATTCGGGGGCGCTTCCGTCCGGGGTGGGCAACACGAAGGGCCCGACGCGGGTAACGGGCCGGGGTCTTCCAGCGTACGTCGCTGCGCGGGCGGACGCGGGGCCTGTGGATAACGCCGGATCTCTGCTGTACGGCGTCTGCACGGGCGGCGTCCCGGGTCGGGGACGCCGTGCCCCCCTGCGGGTCAAGGCCACGCATGTACACCGCGTAAGGTCCCCTCATGCCCACCTCCGCCACGTCCACGACCAAGGACACCTCCACGGAGCCCCACATACCGGTGCAGAACACGTCCCGCTCCTCGGGGAAAGAGCGGTCCGACGGTGGCCGGCGTGATCCATGGCTGCTGGCCGCGGCGCTGTTCGTCGGGTACGCGATCGTCTCCGTGGGGCGCTACCGGCATCTGGGCCAGAAGTCGTGGGATCTCGGCATCTTCGAGCAGGTCATCCGGGCGTACGCGCATCTGCAGGCGCCCATCGCCGATCTCAAGGGCCCCGGGTTCAACATCCTGGGCGATCACTTCAGCCCTGTCACCGTCCTCCTCGCGCCCCTGTACCGGATCTTCCCCTCACCCGTCACCCTCCTCGTCGCGCAGGCCGCGCTCTTCGCCCTGTCCGCGGTCCCGGTCGCCCGTGCCGCCGCCCGGCTGCTCGGGCGGGCGCGTGGGCTGGCGCTCGGTGTCGCGTACGGGCTGTCCTGGGGGTTGCAGCAGGCCGTCGACTTCGACTTCCACGAGATCTGTTTCGCCGTCCCGCTCATCGCCTTCAGCCTTGAGGCGCTGCTCGCCCGGCGTTGGCGTGCGGCTCTGCTCTGGGCGCTGCCCCTCGTCCTCGTGAAGGAGGACCTGGGGATGACGCTCGCCGCCATCGCCGTGGTCGTCGCCCTGCGCGCACGCGGTGACTCCCCGCGCGCCGCCCGCTACGCGACCGGCGTCGCCGTCTTCGGCGTGGTGGCCGTCGCCGTCACCCTGCTGCTGGTCATACCGAGCTTCAACAGCGCCGGCACCTACGACTACTGGAACAAGGTCAACGAGTCGGGGGGCGGCGGGCCGCTCGACGGGCTCGACACCAAGCTCCGCACGGTCGGGTGGCTGCTGATACCCACCACCGGACTGCTCGCCCTGCGGTCCCCGCTCCTCCTCGTCGCCCTGCCGACCATCGGCTGGCGTTTCGTCTCCTCCTATCCGCAGTACTGGGGCATCGACTGGCACTACAGCGCCGTCCTGATGCCCGTCGTGACCCTCGCTCTCGTCGATGCCCTCGACGGCTCCCGCGACAGCACACGCGCGTGGCTGCGTTCCTACGCCCGGCACCTGCCCGCCGCCGTCGCCGCGGCCTCCCTCGCGCTCACGACCTCGCTGCCGCTGGCCTCCCTGAGCGAGAGCGAGATCTATCGCAAGCCCGCGCGCGTGACGGCGATCGAGCGGCTGCTGGCCGAGATTCCGGACGGCGCCTCCGTCGAGGCGAACATCGCGCCGATCAGCCGGCTCACCTCACGTTGCCGCGTCTTCTGGATCAGCACTACGCGCGGCATTAACCCCGACTTCATCGCCCTCGACAACTCCCGCAGGCGCTACCGCGACGTCGAGGCCTACGTCGCCTCCCTCCACCCCGAGGCCCGGTACACCGTCGAGGGCAACGTCCAGGGAGTCGTACTCCTCAAGCGGCGGTGACGGCCTTGGGCCCGGTCCGCAAGGCAATGCCTCCGGACCGGGCCCGTCCCCCGCAACCCCCGTGTGCGGTGGCTATTCGGTGGCTATCGCGTTCAGTACGTTCATCCGGCCCGCCCTGAACGCCGGGACCAGCGCCGCGAACAGTCCCACGAACGCCGAGCCGATGAAGACCCCGATGATCGTCGGCCACGGGATGTCCAGGACGTTCAGGCCCTCCAGGGCCAGGAGCCGCTGGGCCGTCGCGCCCCAGCCCATGCCCAGACCCAGGCCGAGCAGGGCGCCGAACAGGGCGATCACCACCGACTCCATGCGGATCATGCGGCGCAGCTGGCGGCGGGAGAGGCCGATCGCGCGCATCAGGCCGATCTCCCTCGTCCGCTCGACCACCGACAGGGCCAGGGTGTTCACGACGCCCAGGACCGCCACGATGATCGCCAGGGCCAGCAGGCCGTAGATCATGTTCAGGAGCTGGCCCATCTGGTCCTTGAGCTCCTGCTTGTAGTCGGTCTGGTCGCGGACCGGGTACTGCGGATAGTCGTGCAGCGACTTCTTCAGGGCCGCGTACGCCGCCTCCTCCTGGCCTTCCTTCGCCTTGCCGAGCAGCATCTGGCTCTGCGGGATCCGGTCGGCGGGGAGGTACTTCTGCAGCGTCTCGATGCTGATGTAGCGCGCGCCCTGGTCGAAGGAGGTGTCGTCGTCCGTGATGGCCGCGACCTTCAGTTTCGCCGTCTCGCCGCCCTTGAAGGCGACGGTGACGGTGTCGCCGACGTGCACGCCGTGCTTGGTGGCGTAGTCGGAGCCGACCGACATGGCGTCCTTGCCGTAGGCGGCGGACAGGGTGCCCTCCGTGGTCGTGCGGCGAAGGTCCTCGGCGTACGTCGGGTCGGCCGCTGTGAGCCCCGTGTCGTCGGTCTTGCCGTCCGGTGAGGTCAGCGTGGCGTGGACCTCCTTGGAGCGGGTGACGTGCTCCAGGCCCGGCGTCTGCCGCATCGCCTTCTCGGCGCCCGGGACGATCATCTGCTGGCCGCGCATGACGATGAAGTCCGCACCCACCGACTTGTCCAGCTCGCTCGTCGCCGAGGCGACCATCGAGGAGCCGACCACCGACAGACAGGCCACCAGTGCGAGGCCGATCATCAGGGCGGCGCCCGTGGCGCCGGTACGGCGCGGGTTGCGCAGGGCGTTGCGTTCGGCCATGCGTCCGACCGGGCCGAAGGCCCGCAGCAGGACCGCGCTGATCACCCGGACCACGCCGCCCGCGAGCAGCGGGCCGATGACCACGAAGCCGATCAGGGACAGCACCACGCCGCCGCCCAGCATCAGCGCGCCGTCGCTCGCCTTGTCGGCCGTGGCGGCCGTGTAGAGGGCGAAGGCGCCGGCGCCCGTCAGGACGAGTCCGATGAGGCCCCGGGTCCAGCCGGCCTTGCCGTCCGCCGGTGTTCCGGCGTCGCGCAGGGCGGCCATCGGGGAGACCTTGCCGGCACGGCGGGCGGGCAGGTAGGCCGCCAGCACCGTCACCACTACGCCGAGGACCAGGCCGACCACCGGGGTCGTCACCTTCACCGTGAGGTCGTCGGTGGAGAGGTTCATGCCGGCCATCGACATCAGCTTCATCAGGCCGACGGCGATACCGACACCGGCGCCCACGCCCAGCACCGATCCGACGAAGCCGAGCAGCAGTGCTTCCACCAGCACGGAACGGTTGACCTGGCGTCGCGAGGAGCCGATCGCCCGCATCAGGCCGATCTCGCGGGTGCGCTGGGCGACCAGCATCGAGAAGGTGTTGATGATCAGGAAGATGCCGACCAGGAACGCGATCCCGGCGAAGCCGAGCATGGCGTACTTGATGATGTCCATGAACTCGCCGACGTCCTTGCGGTTCTCGTCGGCGGTCTCCTTGGCCGTCTGGACCTTGTAGGCCCCGTTGGACGCCCCGCTGGACGCGCCGTCCAGTGCCTCGGCGACGTTCCGCTTCAGCTGCGCGTCGCTCACGCCGGCCGCCGCCGTGACGGCGACCTGGGTGAAGCGGCCGGTGGCGCCGAGCAGGGTGCGCTGGGCGGTCTCGGTGTCGAAGTAGACGACGGCCGCTCCCGGGTTGGTCACCTTCCAGGAGGCGATGCCGACGATCCGCGCGCGGATGTCGCCGGTGGCGGCGATGGTGCGCAGTTCGTCGCCGAGCTTGAGGTCGTGCTTGTCGGCGGTGTCCGCGTCGACCATGACCTCGGTGGGCCCGCGCGGGGCGTGCCCGGAGGCGATCTCCATGGACTTCAGGTCGTTCCGGGTCCAGTTGCCGGCGAAGGTGGGCGCGCCGTTGGAGGAACCCATGTTCTTGTTCTCGGAGTTGACGACCGTGACGTTCGTCGAACCGACCGCGCCCTCCGCCTTCTTGACGCCGTCGACGGCCGCGACCTGCTCGACGGTGGAGGCGGGCAGCGAGACCGGCCGGCCCGTACCGGCGCCGTCGTCCTCATCCTCGGCGTCCTTCGGGCTGACGGTGACGTCGGAGGAGGTGACGGCGAAGAGCTTGTCGAAGGTGGTGTTCATCGTGTCCGTGAACACGAGGGTGCCGCAGACGAAGGCCACCGACAGCAGCACGGCCACGGCCGACAGGGCCATCCGCCCCTTGTGCGCGAAGAAGTTGCGCATCGAGGTCTTCAGGACGGTCATGACGTACGCCCCCGCGCGTCGAAGTCCTTCATGCGGTCCAGGACGGCGTCGGCGGTCGGCTTGTACATCTCGTCGACGATGCGGCCGTCGGCGAGGTACAGCACACGGTCCGCGTACGAGGCGGCGACGGGGTCGTGCGTGACCATCACGATGGTCTGCCCGAGCTCGTCCACCGACCTGCGCAGGAAGCTCAGCACCTCGGCCCCCGCGCGCGAGTCGAGGTTTCCGGTCGGCTCGTCACCGAAGATGATCTCCGGTCGGGCGGCCAGGGCACGGGCGACGGCGACGCGCTGCTGCTGGCCTCCGGAGAGCTGGGTGGGCCGGTGCTTGAGTCGGTCGGAAAGTCCAACTGTGTCGACCACGCGCGCGAGCCACTGCTTGTCGGGCTTGCGGCCGGCGATGTCCATGGGCAGCGTGATGTTCTCCAGGGCGTTGAGCGTCGGCAGCAGGTTGAACGCCTGGAAGATGAAGCCGATCCGGTCCCGGCGCAGCTGCGTGAGCTTCTTGTCCTTCAGGCCGGTGATCTCGGTCTCGTCGAGATAGATCTGACCGCTGGTGACGGTGTCGAGCCCGGCGAGGCAGTGCATCAGCGTGGACTTGCCGGACCCCGAGGGGCCCATGATCGCGGTGAACTGCCCACACGCGATGTCCACGTCGACATGGTCGAGAGCGACGACTCGGGTCTCCCCCGACCCGTACGCCTTGACGACCTGCCGCGCCCGCGCGGCAACGGCCGTACGCCCTCCAGTGCCCCCGTGCCTGGGAATGGTCACAGCCGATGTCACGGTATGTCTCCTATGTCGGTCAATGAATGAAACAGGTGGTTCAACAGGTGGATCCGTCGTGCAGCGGGTGAACCACGAGAACTGATACGACGGTCAGTCTCGCGGCGGGAACGGGTCCGGCGCGCTGGTGCTCAGCCCCGTCTTGTGCTGGGGAAAACCCCACCCCCGTGGGTTCGGTCAGCCGCCCCCCAGCGGCGTACAGCCAGGCTATGGACGAGCCGGGTCATGTCTCATCCTCCGCCGGTACGAAGCCGCCCCGAGCCCTAGTACGGAGGTACCCCTAGGGGCTGTCCTCCCACCGGTGGAGGACTTCTAGGGGTTGTCTCCCCCGTCGGACGCATCCAGGCTCCACCCTCCCGCGACGTGAGGGTCAAGTGGGAAGCTGTTCGCGGCAGATAGATGCACGGGGAAACCAATACGGGAAATCAACACGGAAACCCGACACGGGAAACCGAAGGGGAAGGAACCCGGTGGGCAGTACGACACCCGCGATACGCGACACCGCACAGCGCACCGGATCAGAGAAGCGAGCAGCCGTTGTCGCGGCCCTGATGCTCGCGATGGCGCTGGCGGCACTCGACTCCACCATCGTCTCCACGGCCGTACCGCAGATCGTCGGTGACCTGGGCGGCTTCTCCGTCTTCTCCTGGCTCTTCTCCGGCTACCTGCTGGCCGTGACCGTGACCCTCCCCGTCTACGGCAAGCTCTCCGACACCTTCGGCCGCAAGCCGGTGCTGATCGCGGGTGCGGCGCTGTTCCTGCTGGGCTCGCTGCTGTGCGCGGTGGCCTGGAACATGGCGGCGCTGATCGCGTTCCGGATCGTTCAGGGGCTGGGCGGCGGTGCTCTTCAGGGCACCGTCCAGACCCTGGCCGCCGATCTGTACCCGCTCAAGGAACGCCCGAAGATCCAGGCCAAGTTGTCCACGGTGTGGGCGGTGTCGGCGGTCGCCGGCCCGGGGCTGGGCGGGATCCTGGCGGCGTACGCCGACTGGCGCTGGATCTTCCTCATCAACCTGCCGATCGGGGCGGTGGCGTTGTGGCTGATCGTGCGTCATCTGCACGAGCCGCGACGGGCCACGGGCGCGGACAGGAACGTGGACCGGGACTCGGCGGGCAGGGAAGCCGACAGGGCCCCGGACACCGCGGACACCTCAGATACGACGGGTACGCGTGCGCGTGTCGACTGGGCGGGCGCGCTGGCGGTGTTCGCCTGCGGGGGCGTGCTGCTGACGGCGCTGGTGCAGGGCGGGGTGGCGTGGCCGTGGCTGTCGGGGCAGTCGATCGCCCTGTTCGGTACGGGACTTGCGCTCGCGGCGGTCGTGGTGGTCGTGGAGCGCCGGGCGGCCGACCCCATCATCCCCGGCTGGGTGTGGCGCCGCCGGACGATCGCGGCGGTGAACCTGGCGCTGGGCGCACTGGGTCTGCTGATGGTGGCGCCCACGGTCTTCCTCCCCACGTACGCCCAGTCGGTGCTCGGCCTGGCCCCGGTGGCGGCCGGATTCGTGCTGTCCGTCTGGACGTTGAGCTGGCCGGTGTCGGCCGCGCTCAGTCAGCACGTGTACCGAAGGATCGGGTTCCGGAACACCGCGATGCTGGGCGTCGGGTCGGCGTCGCTGATCCTGCTGGCGTTTCCCCTTCTGCCGTATCCCGGGGCGGCCTGGCAGCCGACGCTGCTGATGCTGTTGCTGGGGGCGGCGCTGGGGCTGTTCCAACTGCCGCTGATCGTGGGCGTGCAGTCGACGGTGGGCTGGTCGGAGCGGGGGACGACGACGGCGTCGGTGCTGTTCTGCCGTCAGACGGGGCAGACCGTGGGCGCGGCCGTCTTCGGCGCGGTGGCGAACGGCGTGCTGGCGGCGCGGCTCGGCGGCGCGAGCGACCTGGACTCGGTGACGCGGGCACTGGATTCCGGCGGTACGGCACCGGAGGCCACGCGGCGTGCCATCGCCGACGCGGTGCACGCCGTGTATCTGGGCGCGTCGTGCGCGGCGGCGCTGGCCTTCCTGGTGCTGTTGCTGCTGGCGCCGAGGCGGTTCCCGGTGCTCAGGGAGGACGTCGAAGAGGACGTCAAAGCAGACGGGCCTCGGAAAGAGGGGCTTCGGGAAGACGTCCTCAGGGAAGACGAACGCTGACCTCGGGGTTGGCCGGCGACGGCCCGTCGAGCAGGGGCTGCGGGACGCCCTTGAGGTGCAGGTCGAAGAACGCGGCGACGTACGCGCGCGTGAGGGCCTGCGAACGCAGGTAGGGCAGTGGGGCGGTGTCCGGGATGCCGACCAGGTCCGCGAGAAGCGGTACGTCGGTGAAGGAGCCGTGGTCGGCTCCGACGAAGGTCAGCCAGCGCTTCCAGCCGTCCAGTTGCGCCCAGGCCTGGTTCCAGTCGTCGTCGAGGGTCCTCTCCTGCTGCCCGACCATCAAGAAGGGGCGTCCGTCGAGGCCGGAGGCGGGGTTCTCGGTCTGGAAGCCGCCGTCCATGTTCACCCCGGCTCGCACCCGCGGGTCGGCCGCCATCGTCGTGGCCGCGGAGGCGCCGCCGATGGAATGACCGGCCATACCGATGCGCTCGGTGTCGATCACGCGTGCGTAGCGCCAGGCCGGATGACGGCCAGTCAGCTTGTCCACCACGAAGGAGACGTCCTTGGCACGGCTCTCGACGACGGCCTGGCCGACCTCGGGGAACTCGTCGCAGATGGCGCACGGCAGCGTGTGCCCGTCGGGCAGGGTCGTACCGGCGTTCTCGTACGGATGGTCGACCAGCGCGACCACATACCCCCGGCTGGCCAGATCCTCGGCGAGACCGCTGAGGGTGGCACGCGGGAGCGTGAACCCGGGCGAGAGCACGACGAGCGGGAACCTGCCGTGGGCGGGGCGGGCATCACTGTGCGCCCAGGTACGGACACCGGAGATTGTCTCGGGCGGGACGGTGGCGTCCGGCACCCTCAACTTCAGCAGGTGCCGGGCCTCTTCGAGGGTCATGTAAGGAGCAGTCCGCCCGCCTGTGCCCGGGCGGGCGGGGTAGTACATGGACACCATCAGCTGACGGGCACCGGCGGAGGGCACCCAGGGGTCCGGCCGGCCGGAGTCGACGAGGTGGAGGGTGGTGCGGCCCACGGCGTGCGGGCCGGTGGGGCGGGGCAGTTGGGCCGATACGGCGGCGGAGGGAGCGGGGGAAGAGGAGGCCGGTGTGGCATAGGCGGTGCCCGCGCCGACTGCCGGGAGGGTCAGAGCCGGTCCGAGCGCGAGGACCGCCGCGGACGCCGCGACCGCTAAGAGGCGTGATCTGTTCATGCCGTGGACAGTAGGCCGAGGGCCGCTGGCGTGGCGTCATCCTGGGGTCGCCTCCCCGGAAACGCCCGTGCGACCCCGGTCGTACGGACATACCCTGACCGCCATGCCGACCCTGGAGCGCCTACGCGCCGACCACGCGGACGCCCTGCTGGCCTTCGAGCGGGAGAACCGCGAGTACTTCACCCGCTCCATCCCGGATCGCGGGGACGCCTACTTCACCCCTGCCGGGTTCGCCGCCCGGCACGAGGCGTTGCTGGCCGAACAGGACGCCGGGATCTGCCACTTCCATGTCGTACTGGACGGCGACGGCAGCCTGGTCGGGCGGGTCAACCTGATGGATGTGGCCTACGCATCCGCCGAGTTGGGGTACCGGATCGGCGAACAAGCGGCGGGCAAGGGCGTCGCCACGGCGGCGGTCGCCGAGGTGTGCCGGGTGGCCGCTACGGCGTATGGGCTGACGTCCCTGGTCGCGGTCACCACCTTGGACAACCTCGCCTCCCGGACGGTCCTGGAGCGCAACGCCTTCACCGCCGTGGAGGACACCACCGTCGGCGGACGACCCGGGATCCGCTATCTCCGCTCGCCTCTCGGGCACTGACCGGGCGGGAAGCGGTCCGCAAGGCCGAAGGAGGCCGCGAGGCCGAAGAGGCCCACGAGGCCGAAGAGGCCCACGAGGCCGAAGAGGCCCACGAGGCCGAAGAGGCCCACGAGGCCGAAGGGGCCCGCAAGCCGAAGGAACGCGCGAGGTCGAAGGGGCCTCGAAGCAAACGACGCCTTCCCTCTCCGCCTCGGCCGCCGTACGCGCATGACCGTCGACGTCTACAACTTCGGTGACTCGGGGCGGTATGTGACCGTCGCGGCGGAGGCGATGGGGGCGGGGTGGTCCGTGCTGCCGGTGGCGGGCACGCGGGTGTGGGTGCCGGTCGGAGGGCGGGTCGGCGTGGAGTTCGTGGTCGTGGCGGGGCGGACGGTGCGCCGGCGGACGGACCGGCGGCTGGCGTTCGGGGGGAGGCTGGACTGTGGGGGCGAAGTGCCCGGGAGTGTGGCGCTGGTTCACCTCAAGTAGTGCCGCTGTCGCCTCTCGTAGCGCAACAGCCGGTTCATAAGTCCGAGTTAACCGGGGTAACCCTCCAGGTCAAGCAGCGTATGCCGTAGTAAGCGCATACCGACCGATCAGTTTGGTGAAACCCTCGCGCGCTCCCGGTACTCCCAAGTAACGTGCGTGGCTCGCCCGCCCCCCACCTCCCTGCGGTCCGCCGCACCGGACCCGAACCGCGCAAGGAGAACCGGGATGTCCTCCCCGTACGACCCCTACGACCCGCGCAACCCGTACCGCCCGCAGGACCAGTACTCGTCGACCCCCACACCGTCGCACCCCTCACGGCCCCAGACGTCCTCGGCATCCGCCACGTACCCCTGGCGACCCCCCATACCGCCGGAACCACCCGCGCCCCCACGCCACCGAACCCCGGACCACCCGCCCCTCGGGCACCACAGCGATCTGCGGATCCTGCGTACCGCCTACCGGTGGCAGCGACGCGTGGCCACGCTCACCGCGCTCGGGTACTTCACCCTGTTCCTGATCCTGTCCGCCTTCGCGCCCGGGTTCATGACGAGCACGCTCGCCGACGGGCTGCCTGCCGGACTGCTGCTCGCGCTGCTCCAACTGCCGGTCACCTGCCTGGCGATATGGCTGTACGAGTACACGGCCGGCCGCTACGTCGACCCCCTCGCGGACCGCATCCGCAAGGAGGCAGAGGTGGACGCCAAGCGTGAGGCCGGGAAGAGGGGGACGGGGCGATGACTGACTTCAGTGGAAACGCCCAGTCGATGTCGCTGGTCGCGTTCAGCGCGGTGGCCACGATCACACTGCTGCTGTGTGTGATGACGGGCCCGGACCGGGACGACCTGGACGAGTTCTACACGGGCTACAGCTCGCTGTCCCCCATGCGCAACGGCCTGGCGATCGCGGGCGACTACATCAGCGCGGCGACCGTGCTGGGCACGACCGGAGTGGTCGCACTGTGCGGCTACGACGGCATCGTGCTGGCGCTGAGCACAGTTCTGTCGCTGATGCTGCTGATGTTCCTGCTGGCCGAACCCCTGCGTAACGCGGGCCGGTTCACGATGGGCGACGCGCTGGCGCGCCGTATGCCGGGGCGGGGTGTGCGCGTCGCGGCGTGCACGGTGACGCTGGCCGCGCTGGTGCCGCTGATGCTGGTGCAGTTGGCGGGGACCGGGCAATTGCTGGCGTTCATCCTGGGGTTCTCCAGCGACGCCCTCAAGACGGGCTGCGTCATCGGGCTGGGCGTGCTGATGATCAGCTACGCGGCGATCGGCGGGATGAAGGGCACGGCCCTCATCCAAATCCTGAAGATGGTGATGCTGCTCGGGTCGGGCGCCGTGGTCGCCCTGATGATGCTGCGGCGGTTCGACTGGGACCCGGGCGCGTTGTTCGACGCGGCGGCGGAGCAGAGCGGGGTCGGTTCGGCGTTCCTGCAGTCGGGGCTGCAGTTCGCGGGCAGTCCGTATCCCCGGGTCGACATGATCACATCCCAGCTCGCGGTCGTCCTCGGTGGCGCGGTGCTGCCGCACATCACGATGCGCATGTACTCGGCGACCGGGGCGCGTCAGGTGCGCAGGTCCATGTCGTGGGCGGTGTCGAGCGTGGCGCTGTTCGTGCTGGTGATCACGGTGGTCGGCTTCGGCGCGACCGCGCTGATCGGGCGGGAGGTGATCGCCGCGGCGGACTCGCAGGGCAACACGGCGTATCTGCTGGGGTCGCGGGCCGCGTTCGGCGCGGACATCTCGACCGCGGAGAGCCTCCTGTTCACGGCGGTCACGACGGCGATCTTCCTGACCGTACTGGCCTCGGTCGCGGGCATGATCCTCGCCTGCGCGAACTCCCTCGCCCATGATCTGTTCGCCGCGCGGGTACGGGAGCTGTCCGGACACCGTGAGATGGCGCTGGCACGGCTGTCGGCGCTGGCGGTCGGCGTCCCGGCGATCCTGCTGGCGACGATGGTCCAGCACCGCAGCCTGCAGCCACTGGTGACCCTGTCCTTTACGCTGGGCGCCTCCGCCATCGCCCCGGCTCTCATCTACAGCCTCTTCTGGCGCCGGTACACCCGGACCGGGCTGCTGTGGACGCTGATCGGCGGCTCGGCGGTGGTGCTCGTGCTGATGCCGGGGACCAACCTGGTGTCCGGCTCACCGGTCTCGGCCTTCCCCGACGCCGACTTCAACTGGTTCCCGTTCACGACACCCGGGCTGGTGTCGGTGCCGGCCGGGTTCCTGCTCGGCTGGCTGGGGACGATCGTGTCGGGCCGGGGGAAGGCGGACGAGCAACGGCGGCAGTACGAGTCCGTGGAGGGGTGGATTCTGGCGGGGGCGGTGCGCAGGGGGAACTGAGAGGCGGGGCGACCGGGCGCAAGGAGGCCCGGGGCCGGGGTGAGTGGCCCGGTCGGGTCACTCACCCTTCGTGGCCTGCATCTCGGTGTCGGTCTCGGTGTCGGTCTCGGTGTCGGTCTCGGGGGCGCTGTCGGCGTCGCCACCGCTCTCCAGCTCGGCTGCCAGCTCGCCCTCAAGGGCCACCTGGCGCGTCAGCAGGGTCAGGCTGTTGCGCATCTGGTCCATGTGCGTGCGGACCTCGTCCCACTTCTCCCCGTGCTCGCGCAGCACCTGCTCCGTCTCGCGGTCGATCTCGACCGCCCGCCGCCGGGCCACCTCGACCAGCTCCGTCGCGTGCGTCTGCGCCTCCGCCTGCAACCGCTTCGCCGAGGCCTCCGCCTCCACTAGCACCTGTTTCGCCTCCGCCAGCGAGGCCTCGGCGCGCGCGACGCCCTCCGCCTCCGACACGTTCAGCGCGGCCAACCGTGCCTCGGCCTCCCGCTCCACCTCGGCCCACCGCTCGGCCTGTTCCTTGGCCTGCCCGGTGAGCAGCCCGTCGGTGCGGTGCCGTACCTGGCGCAACGGGCCGAGCACCTCCCCGCGCCGCTCCTTCAGGGCACGCTTGGCGGTGATCCGGATCTCGCCCGCCTCGCCGCGTGCCGCGAGCAACCGCTGCCGGGCCCATTCGTCGGCCGAGGCACTCAGGGTGTCGGCGTAGGCCTGGGCCGCGTCCCGCACCTCGTCCGCGTACGACTGGGCCTCCTCGACCGTGTGCCGCGCATCCTCCCGCGCCGCCTCCCGCACGGCCTCGGCCTCCTCCTGCACCAACGCGAAGAGCTGCCGCGCCCGATCCCCCAGCGTCTCGTACGTCTGCGGCGTCAGCTCCGCCACCGTCTCCCGCAGCTCCGCCGCCTGCGCCTCCATCTCCTTGGCGAGCACGGTGAGCCGGGCGGCCCGCTCCCAGGCGGCGTCGCGGTCGTGGAACAGGGCGTCGACGAAGGCGTCGACCTGTTCGGGACGGTAGCCGCGTCCTCGTACGACCACGAAGTCGTAGACCGAGACCGGTGCGCCGCTCATCCTGGAGCCCCTCTCCGCGGTACGGATGTGAAAATGATGATTTAGCGCACATCTTGATGTATCGGGCGGAACCGTTCATAACGCGACACTCCGCGCATGGGACACGGGCGGAGGCATTGAAGCCCCGAGAAAAAGCGCGTACGGGCGCATACGAAAGGGCCGGCCTCGGTCGCACAACCGAGAGCCGGCCCTTTCACCCCCGCACGCCGCTGTCAGCGGCAGCCGGGTGATGTCACATCACGACAAGCAGCTGGGCCGCGGGGTCACAGCAGCCCGTCCCACATCTGCTCCAGCAGCACCGACCACCAGCTCTCGGGCGAACCGAGCGCCGCCGGGTCGAGGGCGGCGAGCTGAGCCTGGAAGTCGACGGTCCAGCGGCCCGCCTGCTCCTGGTTCAGACCGAAGCGCAGCCGCCACATCCGGCCGAGCAGCGCCAGGCTGCGCTGGAACTCGGGCAGACCGGTGTTCACGAACTGCGGCGGTACGGGAGCACCGCCCGGGCCCGCCTCCACCGGCACGGCGACGATGTTCGCCGTGCCGTACTGCACGCACAGGGCCCTGCCGAAGTCGCTGCCCATGACGAGGTACGAGCCCGCGTCCGACGCCGGCTGCACCCCGCGCTCCTGTGCCAGCTCCGCCAGCGTCGGAACGGGCCGCCCCGGCTGGGCCTGCGCCCAGAAGAACGGACCCAGGTCCATCGGCAGACCGCCGACGACCAGGCTGTGTGCCACGACGGGCGGCACGCCCTGCCGCGACACGGCCGCCTGCTCGAACCGGAAGATGCCGGGTCCGAACGCCCCCGCCAGCTCCTGCGCGACGCCCTCCGGCGGAATCGGCGGCGCCGCCTGCACCTGCGGAAGCGGGGCACGCACGGGTGCCGGGCGGGCGGGCCCGTCGGCCACCTGGTGCAACTCGCCCTGGTGAGCGATCAGTTGCTGCATGCCCTGCTGGCGGCTCGCGTGATCCGTGCCGTACGGCGCGATGGAGGTGATCCTCGCCTGCGGCCACTGCTCCCGGATCATCCGCGCACAGTACGCACCCGGCAGCTCGCACGACTCCAACTCCGTGTGCAGCTCCAGCACCTGGTCCGGCGGCACGTTCATGCCCCGCAGCTCGTGGAAGATCTGCCACTCCGGGTGCGGCGTCCCCGGCGCGGAACGCCGGATCAGCTGCTGCTCCGAGCCGTCCTGGGCGCGGTAGCGCAGGACGGCCTGGTAGCCGGGGCCGACGGTGGGCTGGGCCGGGGCCTGCTGGGGGTAGCCGTAGGCCGGGGGCTGACCGGATCCGGCTTGCCCCGGACCGGACTGCCCCGGTTGCCCCGGACCGGGCCGGCCGGGAGCCGGCGGTACGGCACCGGGCGGCATCGGGGGCTGCGGGGAGCCCGGGGACATGCCGGGGGCGCCGGGCATGCCGGGAGCGGCAGGGGCGCCAGGAGCGGCAGATGCGCCGGGGGCGCCTGGGACGCCGGGAGCCGCAGGTCCGCCGGGGGCATTGGGCATGCCGGGCGCGCCAGGCCCACCCACAACGCCGGGCGCGCCAGGGGCACCGGGACCACCCGGCGCCGGTGGCGGCGGAGGCACGCCGGGGCCGCCCACCGGGGGCGCGGCCAGCACCGTCTCCGCGTGGTGAACGCCGCCCTGAGCACCGGGTCCACCGGGCGTGCCGGGAGGCTGCGGAGCACCAGGAGCACCAGGAGCGCCGGGCGCACCCGGAGCACCCGGGGGGCCAGGAGGCTGCGGAACGCCCGGCATGCCGGGTGCACCCGGAGGGCCGGGCGGGTTGGGGACGCCAGGCGGGTTCGGCGCACCCGGAGCACCGGGCATGCCAGGGGCGCCCGGAGGCGGCGGAGGGCCGCCCATCTGGTTCGGGTCGGCGAACACGGTGGCGGCATGGTGCACACCGGGCGAGTTCGGCACACCGGGCGGGTTCGGCGCACCCGGCGCTCCAGGGGCACCAGGAGGACCGGGCGGCTGCGGCGCCCCCGGACCGGCGGCACCCTCAGGTCCATCGGGCCCCAGCGCCGACACGAGCTGAGTCGGAACGTACCCACCCGCAGGCGCACCCGGCGCACCCGGAGTCCCCGGAGCGGCAGGCGCACCCGGAGTCCCCGGAGCGGCAGGCGCACCCGGAGCAGCGGGTGTGCCCGGAGCAGACGGCGGAGGAGGAGGCGTACCCCCCGCCCGCGCCCCCGGCACCCCCGGAGCACCCGGCGGCGGAGGAGGCGTAGCCCCGCCCCGCGCGCGTGGAGGAGGCGCCGCCTTGCTCGTCGCGGCATCGGCGATGTCCCCGGCGTCCGGCGCGAGCGACCGCCCCGGCGTACCGGGAGCCCCCGGAGTCCCCGGAGCCTGCGGCACCCCCGCCCCATCGGCAGGCCCGCTCTGCGGGCCGGCAGGCCCGCCCTGCGGGTAACCGTAGGACGGCGCACCCGGCCCAGCCGGAGGCGGCGGCGTAGCACCCGGCGCGGGCGCCCCCGACGGCGTACCCGGCCCACCCGCACCCTGCGGATAGCCATAAGCCGACCCACCCGGCACCGACGGAGGGGGCGGCATCGCACCCGGCGGGTTCGGCTCGTCGAGTGCCGGCTCGACCGCCGTCCGCGGAAGCCGGCTGCCGCCCGACATCAGCGCGGTCTGCGCATCCGGCGGCGTCATGTCGTCCTCGCTCAGCGGCGGCGCGAACACCGTCTCCGGCAACGGGACGGAACGGTCCTCGCCGATATCGACACTGGTGTCGGTCCCGGCCCACGGAGTCGCCCCATCAGGCACACCCGGTGCCACAGGCGCACTCGGCGCTGCAGGCACACCACCGGCCATACCGCCGGAGGCACCCGCACCCGTACCCGCACCACTGTCAGACGTGTCAGAACGGTCAGCCCCAGCCCGCAAATCCCCGGACCGCGAGCCACTCCCGTTCCTGACCCCGTCGTCAGCACCGGCACCGGCACCCGAGTCACTCCCATCCCGCTGATCCGGGATCCCCAACTTGTCCGCCGCCTCCTGCAACCACTCCGGCGGCGTCAGCAGGAACGACGTCTGGTTCAGGTCCACCCGGGCCGGAGCGGCCGGTGCCGGTTCCGCCGCCGCGCCTGCACGGCCGTACTCCTCCTCGTACCGGCGAATCACCTCACCCACCGGCAGCGACGGCCAGAGCGTGGCCTCCCCGCTGTCCCGGGCGATCACCAGCCGCTGGTCACCCCCGTCCGAACGCGGCCCGTCCGAACGGTCCTCGGCCCACACCACGAACCCGAGCTCGAACTCCCGTACCCGCACCTCACGATGCTGGTACGACGGCACTTCCCCGTTGATCCACTCTTCCGCGCGCTCCTGCGCCTGTGCGAACGTCACCATCGCGAAGCTCACTCCCCCACCGAAGCCACCGGCACCGCACGCGCGAACCCGCCGTCCACCATCAGATTCGCCACCGTCTCCAACTCCGGCGGAGAACCCGCCAGCCGGGACAGAAACGCGTCGAAGTCCTCACCGCACGGCAGCAGCAACCGCTCCACCCGCTCGGCCGCCGGCCAGGCCGGATCCACGTCCCGTGCATCGTCGTACGCGCAGAACCACACCGAACCGATCCGGTCGCCCTTCACCTTCACGGCCAGCAACCCGCCCTGCACGAACCCGACGCCCAGGAAGTCCTTGGTCAGATGGTCCCGCAGGCACTTGTTGACGTAGACCAGGTCATTTATCGCCGCCTCGTCCCGCACCGTGAACAGCGGCTGGTCGACCAGCAGGCCCAGCTCCGGATCCAGTGCCGTCCCCACCGGGGCACACCCGCCGGCCGCCTTCAGAAACGACCGATACGCACCCGGCAGCCGGTACCCGAGGTCCTCCTCGACCCCCAGCACCTGCGACTCCGTCACCGCCACACCCGACTTCGGCAACCGGAAGTGCGCGGGCCGCGTGTCCTGCAACGGCCGCGTCCCGCGCTTGTTCTGGTCCACCACCGACGTCGCGATCCCGCCGTGGTGCCGCAGCAGCGCCTTCACCTCGACCGGAACGAGCTCCAGCCGCCGCGAACCCACCGCGTGATGCCACGTCCAGCCGTGCGGTGTCGCCACCGCCGGCACCGTGTCCCACAGGTCGTGCCCCGACGCGGCCAGCGCCGCGTTCGCCGAGACGTAGTCCGTCAGCCGCAACTCGTCGACGCCGAAGCCCTCCGGCGGCTCCGCGATCTCCGCCGCCGCACGCGCGTACGGCGAGAAATCGGGGTAACCACGCTCGTCGACGTGTACTCCTCTCGGGTGACGGGACGCACGTACCGGATCCGGGAAATGCACGACCTGCCCGGCGTAGGCCGCGTTCGGCGGCACGGCTTGTCCCGCGGCCTGGCGGCCGGGAGGTGCCCCCAGCCCGAGCCGACCTGTCGTCATGACGGTTGCCCCCTGCGGCGTTCTGATACGGCCCGCCATGACCACACACGGTCACAACGCCCCGTATCCACTGTCTCGTCTGCGTCCACACGTCACCGCATGGAAAGCGGTGCCGACAGCCTATGCGGTACGACGACACGGGTCACCGGCGCCGGTCATGCCCCCCTCCGCTTCCGTGACCAGCCGTCACCCCGCCGTGACAGCCCGCCCAAACCCGGGCGTGTCGCGCCGCCCCAGCTTCCGCACCCGCCACGGCATTTGGCACTCTGTGACCTCCGAGAGCATGCCCGGGGGATGCTCGGGAGGGGATGACGATCATGAACACCACGCAGACCGGCACCGACGCCGCGAGGTCCGGCGACCCCCGAATCGGCTGGAGCGCCACCGAGACACCCCACGCGCCCGCCCTCCGCCACCGCCGTGACGGCATACTCCCCACCGTCGCCGCCGCCCTCTCGGTCCGCGGCGCCACCCTCACCGGCACCGCCGCCCGCGGCGACCAGCCGCCGGAACTGCACCACCTCGTCCAGGACTTCCTCGACACCCTCACCAGCGGCGAACGCGACCGCTTCACCGGCCGCTGCGCCGAGACCATCCTCATCTCACGCCACATCGCCACGGCCGACGCCACCCGCAGCAAACGTGCCGCCCGCAAACCCATGACCAACGGCGAAGCCCGCAAAGCCCTCAAACAGGCCAAGCTCACCGCCCGCCGCATCCGTGAGGACGGCGACCCTCTCCACGGCAGCTTCGCCGCACCCTGCCGCGCCTGCACCGCCCTCAGCGCCCACTTCGGCGTCCGTATCGTCGACCCGACACCGGCGGACGGCTGACCTCCCCCACCCACCCGCACCACCGCACTCCGCCGGGCGGCCCACCGCTGCCGCACACCCCGGCCCACTCGACGATCGAAGGGCAGATGCACACCGACCGCACCTCCTCGACGCGCTTCCCCGTCCCCGTCGACGCCGCCCTGCGTGCCGCCGGCTGGCAACCGGGACGCTGGGACATCAAGCAGGCCGAATTCTGGGCCGACGCCCTGCGTGAGCACGCCTCGCCCGCCGGCCACCGCCACGCCGTCTTCCCCGCCGCCGTCGAGGCCTGGGCCGAATTCGGGGGCCTGCGCATCAGCCCCACCGGACCCGGCCGCCAGGTCGCCCCCGCGACCGTCCACTTCGACCCTCTGCACGGCCTCCACATGGCCCGCACCCTCGGCGACCTCGGCCGCGCCCTCGACACCGAGGTCTGCCCCCTCGGCGCCGAGACCGACACCCAGGCCCTCCTCGCCATCGACACCGAAGGCCGCGTCTACACGCTCGACCACACCGGCGACTGGTACCTCGGCCCGGACATCGACCAAGCCCTCGCCGGCCTGGTCGCGGGGATAGAGCCGGTACGCCTCACAGCGGGCTGACTCCCCGGAACGGCACCAAGGGGGGCATCTCCCGTCGGACAGCCACGGGCCGGGGGACACGCGTAGCCGGTGGGACACAGCCCCTGGGACAAACGCAGCCCGCGGGACAGACACGGCCGGCATCCGCGGCTAGGCCGCCGGAATCACCGCCGACACCCGAAAGCCCCCCGCATCCGTCGGCCCGGACACGAACACCCCGCCGAGCGCCACGACGCGCTCCTTCATCCCCACCAGGCCGTTGCCGCCCGACGGCAGCCGTGCCGACGACTCCGACGACACCTCGGGCGGCGGTTCGTTCTCCACCTGCATGGCGATCTCCGACATCCGGTGCGCCAGCCGCACATGCGTCTTCGCCCCCGCCGCATGCTTGTGGACGTTCGTCAGCGCCTCCTGCACCACCCGGAACGCCGTCTGCTCGACCTCCCGCGCATAGGACCGCGACTCCCCCTCCACGGACAGATCCACCACCATCCCCGCGGCGGCCGACTGCCCGATCAGCTCGTCCAACTCGGACAGACAGGGCCCCTCACCGGTCACGTCGTCCTGGGCACCCCATCCCCGGTCGGCCGCGGCGGCGGCAGCCGCCCCCACAGCGGCAAGCGGTACGACGGCCCCGTGGGCCCGGTCCGCCCGCGCACCCCCGCTCCGCAGCACCCCGAGCATCTCCCGCAACTCGGTCAGCGCCTGCCGCCCCATGTCCCCCACCAGCGCGGCGTTCTTCACCGCCTTCTCGGGGTCCTTGCGGGCCACGGCCTGCAGCGCGGCGGCGTGCACGACCATCAGACTCACCCGATGCGCGACGACGTCATGCATCTCCCGCGCGATCCGGGTCCGCTCCTCGTTGCGCGCCCACTCGGCCCGCTCCTCCGCCCGCTCGGCGAGCAGCTGAAGCTCCCGCTCAAGGCTGTCGGCCCGCTCCCGAAGACTCTCCATCAGCCGGCGCCGGGCCCCCACATACAGCCCGAGCAGCAGCGGCGGCGCGGTCACGCCGAGGGCGGTGGTGATCGACGCGAACGGGATCACCCAGTCCCCGAAGGTCAGACTCCCCCGCGCCATGCCCTGCCGAGCCCAGACGAACGTCACGATCAGTGTGCCGACGAACGACATCCCGGCGAGCGAGCCGATGATCCGCCGGGGCAGTTCGGACGCGGCCAGGGTGTACAGACCGACGATGCCCATCAGGAAGCCCATCTGGGCCGGCATCACCGCGATCGACACCAGTACGACGGCTATCGGCCACCGACGCCGCAGCACCAGCACGGACCCCGCCAGCACCCCGAACACCACGCCCGCGGCCACGGGTATCCCGGCGTCCTTCGCGAAACGAACCCCCTCGACCCCGCACTCCAGCGCGGACACGACGGCCAGACTCACGTCCAGCACCGCACTGCGCAACCTGCCCCACCACCACGGTCCCGCCCCCTCCGGCGGAGCCCCGGCGCGGTCTTCCCCCGTCGTGGTCATGACTCCAGCCTACGGGCGCCCGGCACCGCTTTTCCGGCGAGTTTCGACGACTGGCCTACACCACACTCCGTGACCGAGCGTAAGCGAAACCGCCCGATATCCCTCGAACTGCCGAATCGCACACCGTTCGCCCCCGGACGCCGACTTCGAGGCACCGCGAGAGAGGGCGGCGCGGCGGCGCGGGCGGCGGGGCCGCGGCGAGCGCCGACCTGTACCGTCGCACGGAAGGCGCCCGGTACGGCATAGTGTTGGGTGCCGACTCGGCGACCTGGCCCTACGTCCGGTTCAGTCGAGTTTCATCCCCCGTGGTGTAATTGGCAGCACTGTGGCTTTTGGTGCCATCTGTCCGGGTTCGAGTCCTGGCGGGGGAGCAAGTACTCAAGGTGCGGGTCCCGACTGCCAACAGCTCAGTCGGGACCCGCTCTCATGTCCCCCACAAAACGCCCCGGTATCCTGCGGATGTCACCCCACCCCCTCCACAGCCGAAGGGCATCCCGTGAGCGCCATTCGCCCGGCAGCCGTCGTCGTTCTCGCAGCGGGTGAGGGCACCCGTATGAAGTCGGCCACACCCAAGGTTCTGCACGAGATCTGCGGACGCAGCCTCGTCGGTCATGTGCTCGCCGCCGCGGGCGAGTTGCACCCCGAGAACCTGGTCGTGGTCGTGGGGCATGCGCGGGAGCAGGTCGTCGCGCACCTCGGTGAGATCGACCCCGGCGTACGCACCGCTGTACAGGCCGAGCAGAACGGCACCGGGCACGCCGTACGGATGGCCCTTGAGGAGCTCGGCGGTGGAATCGACGGCACCGTGGTCGTCGTCTGCGGCGACACCCCCCTCCTCACCGGCGAGACCCTCACCCGCCTCGCCGCCACCCACTCCGCCGACGGCAACGCCGTCACCGTGCTGACCGCCGAGGTCCCGGACGCGACCGGTTACGGCCGGATCGTGCGCGACGGTGCGACCGGTGCCGTGACCGAGATCGTCGAGCACAAGGACGCGACGGACGCGCAGCGGGAGATCCGGGAGATCAACTCGGGTGTGTTCGCGTTCGACGGGCAGTTGCTCGCGGACGCGCTGGGCAAGGTCCGCACGGACAACGCCCAGCACGAGGAGTACCTGACCGACGTCCTGGGCATCCTGCGCGAGGCCGGTCACCGCGTCGGCGCGTCCATCGCCGGTGACTACCGCGAGATCGCCGGGATCAACAACCGGGTGCAGCTGGCCGAGGCCCGGCGGATCCTGAACGACCGGCTGCTGACCCGCGCGATGCTCGCCGGTGTCACGGTGGTCGACCCGGCGACGACCTGGGTCGACGTGACGGTCACCTTCGAGCAGGACGCTCTCGTCCAGCCCGGCACCCAGCTCCAGGGCTCCACACACCTCGGTGAGGGCGCGGTGGTCGGCCCGAACTGCCGGCTGAAGGACACGAAGGTCGGCGCCGGGGCGCGGGTCGACAACACCGTGGCCGACAGCGCCGTCGTGGGAGCACAGGCGAGCGTGGGGCCGTACGCCTATCTGCGGCCCGGGACCCGTCTCGGCACGAAGAGCAAGATCGGTACGTACGTCGAGACCAAGAACTCCTCGATCGGTGAGGGGACGAAGGTCCCGCATCTCTCGTACGTCGGTGATGCGACCATCGGTGAGTTCACGAACATCGGTGCCGCGAGTATCTTCGTGAACTACGACGGACAGGACAAACACCACACCACGGTCGGGTCGCACTGTCGTACCGGTGCGGACAACATGCTTGTGGCTCCTGTCACCATCGGGGACGGCGCGTACACCGCCGCCGGGTCCGTGATCACGAAGGACGTACCGCCCGGTTCGCTGGCCGTGGCCCGTGGTCAGCAGCGGAATATCGAGGGTTGGGTCGCTCGTAAGCGTCCGGGCAGTGCTGCCGCGAAGGCGGCCGAGGCGGCGTCTCGGCAGGTCGAGACCGAGGACTGACCGGAAACCGGTGCGTCAAACACGGCGTACCGTGATAAGTGCACACCCAGCTGCGACACCTCTGAGGAGACAGTGCTGTGACCGGGATCAAGACGACCGGCGAGAAGAAGTTGATGTTCTTCTCCGGCCGCGCCCACCCCGAGCTTGCCGAGGAGGTCGCCCAGCAGTTGGGGGTCGGGGTCGTACCCACAAAGGCCTTCGACTTCGCCAACGGTGAGATCTACGTCCGCTACCAGGAGTCGGCGCGCGGCGCGGACTGCTTCGTGATCCAGAGCCACACGGCTCCGATCAACCAGTGGATCATGGAGCAGTTGATCATGATCGACGCGCTGAAGCGTGCGTCGGCGCGCTCCATCACCGTCATCGTGCCGTTCTACGGTTACGCGCGGCAGGACAAGAAGCACCGTGGGCGTGAACCGATTTCGGCGCGTCTGATCGCGGATCTGATGAAGACGGCGGGTGCGGACCGCATTCTGACCGTGGATCTGCACACGGACCAGATCCAGGGCTTCTTCGACGGTCCGGTCGACCACCTCTTCGCTCTTCCGCTGCTCGCGGACTACGTGGGCCGCAAGGTGGACCGGGACAAGCTGACCGTCGTGTCCCCGGACGCGGGACGCGTGCGGGTCGCGGACCGTTGGTGCGACCGGCTGGGTGCGCCGCTGGCGATCGTGCACAAGCGGCGCGACAAGGACGTGGCGAACCAGGTGACCGTCCACGAGGTCGTGGGTGAGGTCAAGGGCCGGGTGTGCGTGCTGGTGGACGACATGATCGACACCGGTGGCACGATCTGCGCGGCGGCCGACGCGCTGTTCGCGCACGGCGCGGAGGACGTCATCGTGACGGCCACGCACGGTGTGCTGTCGGGTCCGGCGGCGGACCGGCTGAAGAACTCCCGGGTGAGCGAGTTCGTGTTCACGAACACGCTGCCGACGCCGGGCGAGCTGAGCCATGACCTGGACAAGCTGACGGTGCTGTCGATCGCGCCGACCATCGCGAGCGCGGTGCGTGAGGTGTTCGAGGACGGTTCGGTGACGAGCCTGTTCGACGAGCAGTAGAGATCCTTTTGGGTACGGCCTCCCCCTCCGAGTAGACTGCTTCAGTTGCTCGGCGAGGGAGGCCGTTCCCGTTTGTTCTGCGGGATTCGGTGATCCGTTATCGACGCGCTCTTCGTAGCAGGCCGTTCGTGGCCGGGTGACCACGTCCGCATCTAGTTCTACGAGGAGTGATCATGTCCGAGGTCAAGATCTCCGCCGAGACCCGCACCGAGTTCGGCAAGGGTGCCGCCCGCCGTATCCGTCGTGACTCGAAGGTCCCCGGTGTCCTGTACGGCCACGGCACGGAGCCGCTGCACCTGACCCTCCCGGGCCACGACCTGCTGCTCGCGCTGCGTACGCCGAACGTCCTGATCTCCCTGGACATCGACGGCAAGTCCAACGAGCTGGCGATCCCGAAGGCCGTCCAGCGTGACGCGATCAAGGGCTTCCTGGAGCACGTCGACCTGCTGCTGGTCAAGCGTGGCGAGAAGGTCACGGTCGAGATCCCGGTGCACACCGAGGGCGAGCTGGCCGCCGGTGGCAACCTGCTGGAGCACGTGCTGAACGCGCTGCCGGTCGAGACCGAGGCCACGCACATCCCCGAGTCGGTCACCGTGTCCGTGGAGGGTCTTGAGGCCGGTGCCTCGATCCTCGCCAAGGACATCACGCTGCCGAAGGGCACCACGCTGGCCGTCGAGGAAGACGCTGTCGTTCTGCAGGTCCTGGCCTCGCAGGCCGAGGAGGCCGCCGAGGGCGAGGCCGCCGTGGGCGAGGAAGTCGCCGAGGCCTGATCCTCGGGTCTGGCAGAGGCGTGATCCTCGGCTCTGTCATCGGTTCGTCAGCCGCTGTTCCCGACGGGAGCAGCGGCTGGCGGCGTATCACCCGGGCATGCCTGGCAATGTTCACTCCGGCCATCCTCGACGAACCGGGGTTTTCTGCCGGGGGTCCGGGGGTTGTCCCCCGGATAAGCACAGCAAGGAGACGTGGACGTGACTACCGACCCGAGTGCCCCCTGGCTGATCGCCGGCCTCGGTAATCCGGGGCCCGAGTACGCCATGAACCGGCACAACGTGGGGTTCATGGTGGCGGATCTGCTGGCCGAGCGGATCGGGGGGAAGTTCAAGCGGGCGGGGAAGGCCCAGGCTCAGGTCGTCGAGGGGCGGATCGGGCCGCCGGGGCCGTTGAACCGGCGGGTGATCCTGGTGAAGCCGATGTCGTTCATGAATCTGTCCGGCGGGCCCCTCAACGCGTTGCGGGACTTCTACAAGGTGCCGGTCGGAAATATCGTCGCCGTTCATGACGAGTTGGACATCGACTACGGCACCTTGCGGCTGAAGCTGGGCGGCGGGGACAACGGGCACAACGGGCTGAAGTCGATGACGAAGGTGATGAGTTCGGAGTATCACCGGGTGCGGTTCGGGATCGGACGGCCTCCGGGCCGTATGCAGGTCGCGGACTTCGTTCTGAAGGACTTCTCCTCCGCCGAGCGCAAGGAGCTGGACTACTTCGTGGACCGTGCGGCGGACGCGGTGGAGTGTCTGGTGATCGAGGGGCTGGAGCGGGCGCAAAGCACGTACAACTCCTGACTTGTCCGCCCGGTCGAACGGGCCGAGTTGACCGGGCGCAGGGGCATGGCCAAGGATCGCGGCCATGCCTTCTGCCGTTGTCTCCAGTCAGGGCGCTGCCGCCGCGCTGCGCTTCGGGCGGGTCGCGACGATGGGCACGGTCGTCGTGCTGATCCTGATCGCGGGCGTGTGGGCCTCGTGGGGCACCGCGCACCATGTGATGCTCACCAAGGGCCGGGAGAGCGGCACGATCGAGGTGACGCGGTGCGGCGGAGACACGTGCAGTGGTCCCTTCACACCGGTCTCGGAGGGTGCGCAGCCGCGCGAGTCGGTCGTCATCGAGGACAACGTGGCGGTGCGCAAGGGGCAGACGTACACGGTCGTGGTCAAGCCGGGCAGTGACGAGGTCGTACGGTCCGGGCCCGCGGGGATTCTGTACGCCTGGGTTCCGCTGGGCGGTGCGCTGTTGCTGGCGTCGGTCGTCGTGGCGGGTGGGCTGCGGCGGACGCGGTTGGCGTGGGTGCTGGCGGGGTCGGGGATGGCGTTGCTCACGGCGGCATTTGTGGTGATCTGACGGGGTCTGGCGGTCTGTCAGGGGGCGCCGTGCCCAGTGGATTTCTGTTCGTTCCCTCTTCGTGATTGACCTGGGGTCAGTCCCGGCTGGAAGCTGAGCCGCCCCCTCCACATCTTCCCGTTCCTTCTCGAAGATGGACTACTGCCTCATGCGTACCCTCCACCGCGTCGGCGCCCTGACCGCCGTCGCCGCGACCGCGCTGCTCTCCGCTCCGGCCGCCGCCCACGCCACCGCTCCCGGTGACAACGGCACCGTGAAGATCCACGACGCCACCACTGGCGAGGAACTGCGCAAGAACGAGCCGCATGTGTGCGAGTTCTACCTGGACGCGTTCGGTTTCGACAGCGTTCAGCAGGTCTCCTGGCACATCGAGGCATGGGCGCCGACCGCCGCCGTGAAGGGCGAGACGGTGAAGTCGGGCGCCATCACGCTGGACGGCGAGGGTCATGGCCGTACGGCGGACATGACGCTGCCCGACGGGCACTACAAGCTGTTCTGGAACTTCGAGGGCGAGAAGGGGTCCGCGAAGCACAAGGTGTTCTGGACGGACTGCGAGGACGAGGAGGAGGGCGGCGGCAGCACGGCCACACCATCCGCCTCGCCTTCCTCCTCCTCGCCGGACGACGAGTCCGAGCCGCAGACGCCGGGCGCCTCGGCGTCCGAGCCGGCCGCCGCCCCGTCGTCGTCCCCGTCCGCGCAGGGCGACGCCGAGGGCGACCTCGCCGAGACCGGCAACGGGGCCCCGGTGGGCCTGCTGTCCGCCGCCGCGGCCGCGCTGGTCGGCGCGGGTGGCTACCTGGTGTTCCGGCGTCGCAGGGCCTGACGGCCGGTAGAGACCAAGGGTGCCCCCGTGCTCGTACGAAGCACGGGGGCACCCTCTTTTTCTGGGCCTTCTGGGCCTTCTGGGCCTGGTCAGCCGGTGTTGCGCAGGCCCGCTGCCACGCCGTTGACGGTGAGGAGCAGGGCGCGGGACAGGAGCGGGTCGGCCTCGGTGCCCGCGGCTACGGCGTCACGCTGGCGCTTGAGCAGGGTGACCTGGAGGTAGGAGATGGGGTCCAGGTAGGCGTCGCGGATGGCGAAGGTCTGCTTCAGGACCGGCGTCGCGTCGAGGAGTTCCTTCTCGCCGGTGACCTTCAGGACCTCGGCGACGGTGAGCTCGTGCTCGGCGCGGATGGTGTCGAAGACGTGCTTGAGCTCGTCCGGCACCAGGGTGTCGACGTAGTGGGCGGCGATCCGCAGGTCGGTCTTGGCGAGCGTCATCTCGACGTTGGAGATGAAGTTCCGGAAGAAGTGCCACTGCTCGTGCATCTCGTCGAGCACGGTGTCCAGACCGGCCTCGCGCAGTGCCTTCAGACCGGAGCCGACGCCGAACCAGCCGGGCACGATCTGCCGCGACTGGGTCCAGCCGAACACCCACGGGATGGCGCGCAGCCCGTCGAGCGAGACACCCGAGCCGGGGCGGCGGGAGGGCCGCGAGCCCAGGTGCAGGTCGGCGAGCTGGTCCACCGGCGTGGACGCGAGGAAGTACGTCGGCAGGTCCGGGTCCTCGACGAGCTTGCGGTACGCGGCGTGGGCCGCGTCGCTGACGACGTCCATGGCCGCGTCCCAGCGGGCGAGGGCCTCGCCGGACTGGCGGGGTGCGGTGTGCAGGGCGGAGGCCTGGAGCGTGGCCGCGACGGTCAGCTCCAGGTTCTCCCTGGCCAGGGAGGGCACGAGGTACTTGTCGGAGATGACCTCGCCCTGCTCGGTGACCTTGATCTCGCCCTCCAGGGTGCCCCAGGGCTGGGCGAGGATCGCGTCGTGCGAGGGGCCGCCGCCACGGCCGACGGTGCCGCCGCGGCCGTGGAAGAGGCGCAGCCGGACGCCGTAGCGGTGGGCGACGTCGCGCAGCCGGCGCTGGGCGCGGTGGATCTCCCACTGGCTGGTGGTGATGCCGCCGAACTTGGAGGAGTCGGAGTAGCCGAGCATGACCTCCTGCACATCGCCCCGCAGTGCCACGAGCCTGCGGTACGACGGGTCGGAGAGCATGTCCTCCAGGATGGTGTCGGCGGCCTTGAGCTCGTCGGTGGTCTCCAGGAGCGGCACGATGCCGATCTTCGCCCAGCCGGCGTGCAGGTCGATCAGGCCGGCCTCGCGGGCCAGCACGGTCGCGGCGAAGACGTCGTCCGCGCCCTGGCACATCGAGATGATGTACGACTCGATGACCTCGGGCCCGAAGACCTCAAGCGCCCGCTTGACGGTCTGGAACACGCCGAGGGTCTTCTCACCGGCCGCGTCCACCGGCGCCGGGGTGGGCGCCAGCGGCCTGCGCGAGCGGAGCTCCTTGGCGAGCAGCTTGGCACGGTAGTCGCGGGGCATGTCGGCGTAGCGCCAGGACTCCTCGCCGAGCCGGTCGAAGAGCTGGCCGAGGGCGTGGTGGTGGGCGTCGGCGTGCTCGCGGACGTCCATGGTGGCGAGCTGGAGGCCGAACGCGGACAGCGTGCGGATGGTGCGGTTCATGCGGCCGTCGGCGAACAGTGCGCCCCGGTGCTCGCGCAGCGAGGTCTGGATCAGCGTCAGGTCGTGCAGCAGCTCGCCGGTGCCGAGGTAGTCCCGCCCGGCCTCGTGCGGGATGTTCCTGGCCAGCCGCGTCTTGGTGTTCTCCAGCTTCTGCCGGATGCAGGTGGCCTTGAGCCGGTAGGGCTCCTCGGCGTTCAGGCGCTTGTAGCGGGGGCTGATCTCGGGGAGGTTCTCCAGGTCGGCCCGGAGGGACTCAAGCAG
Source organism: Streptomyces sp. HD (assembly GCF_028369295.1). GTDB lineage: Bacteria > Actinomycetota > Actinomycetes > Streptomycetales > Streptomycetaceae > Streptomyces. The sequence goes on along the minus strand of NZ_JAQMYP010000011.1, from coordinate 19,115 downwards.
TTCCTCGGTGGCACCCGTGTAGCGGATGGAGTTCGACAGGAAGCCGCGCAGCTCGTCGATCATCTCCAGGGCGTCGTTGATGCCGTGCTCGTGCTGGAGGATGAGAACGTCCCAGGTCACCTGGGGGGTGACATTGGGGTTGCCGTCGCGGTCGCCGCCGATCCAGGTGCCGAAGGTGAGCGGGCGGGTGGCGTCGGGGAGCTTGTGGCCGACGCGCTCCAGCTCCGCCGTCAGGTCCTCCAGGACGTCACCGACGGCGCCGGCGTGCAGTTCGTCCAGGTAGTAGATGGCGTTGCGGGCCTCGTCGGCGGGCTCGGGGCGGACGACACGGAGTTCGTCGGTCTGCCAGACGAGGTCGATGTTCTCGGCCAGTCGGGTGTCATGGCGGCGGCGGTCGCCTTCGAGGACCGGGGTCTCCAGGAGGGCCGCGATGCGCCGGAGCTTGTTGAGGACCGAACGGCGGGCGGCCTCGGTGGGGTGCGCGGTGAAGACGGGGCGCACGTTGAGGTGCTGGATCGTCTGGCGCAGATGCTCGGGGTCGGCGTCCTTGAGCCGGTCGGCCGTACGGGCGAGGAGGCCGCCCTCGACGGCGCGCTTGGCGCGCAGCTCGCGGCCACGGTGCACCTGCTCGGTGACGTTGGCCAGGTGGAAGTAGGTGGAGAAGGCGCGGACCAGCTTGGCCGCGGTGTCGAGTTCGGTGCCACGCAGCAGTTCGGCGGCGGCTTCGCCGTCCTCCCGGGTGAGGCGGCGGACCTTTTCGACCAGGTCGAGGAGCTCGGGGCCCTCCTGCCGGACGAGGGCCTCACCCAGGAGGTCACCCAGTCGGCGGATGTCGGCTCGCAGCTCGGTGTTGGTGGTCTCCTGGGACTCAGTCTGGTCGTCGGCACTGCTCACAGGTGCGGCTCCTTGCAGTGTTGAAGCTCGTCTGGGAGGGAACCCGGCCCCGGTGCCGCGCGGCGGGTGCCGCATACGGCTCCTGGCATCCGGGAAGAAATCAGAGCGGACCGCGCTGTCCGACCGACTCCAAGGATAGGTGTCCATAAGGACGCGCAGTCTCTCGGGCTCTTGCTGCCGGGCGACGCACTGCCATACTTACGACGCCGTAGGTTACGGAACCGTAGGCACCGTCGTAACGGAACCTGGGAACAGTTCCCGCGACCCCGGCACCTGCCAAAACCCTCGACCCCACAGGGGACGCCCATGACCACAAGCCCCGATGTGATCGAAGACGCCCCGCAGGCGAACGACGACACCCTGATCTCCTCCGCCACGCTGGGTGGCGAGAAGAAGCGGTCGATCGAGCAGATCGCGCTCCTCCTCTTCATCACCGTCCCCTTCCTCGCTCTCGTCGCAGCGGTGCCGCTGGGCTGGGGGTGGGGAGTGAGCTGGCTCGACCTCGGCCTGATGGTGTTCTTCTACTTCCTGGGCTGTCACGGCATCACGGTCGGCTTCCACCGCTACTTCACCCATGGCTCCTTCAAGGCCAACCGTCCTCTGCGGATCGCGCTGGCGATCGCGGGCTCCCTGGCGGTCGAGGGCCCGATCGTCCGCTGGGTGGCCGACCACCGCAAGCATCACAAGTTCTCGGACGCGGAGGGCGACCCGCACTCTCCGTGGCGTTTCGGCGAGACCCTCCCGGCCCTGATGAAGGGCCTGTGGTGGGCGCACATCGGCTGGATGTTCGACGAGGAGCAGACGCCGCAGGACAAGTACGCGCCGGATCTGGTCAAGGACCCGGCGATCCGTGCGATCTCCCGCCATTTCATCTACTGGACGATGCTGTCGCTGGCGCTGCCCGGCGTGATCGGCGGTCTGGTGACGATGTCCTGGTGGGGCGCGTTCACCGGCTTCTTCTGGGGCTCACTGGTGCGAGTGGCCCTGCTGCACCACGTCACGTGGTCGATCAACTCGATCTGCCACGCGGTGGGCAAGCGGCCGTTCAAGTCGCGTGACCGTTCGGGCAACGTGTGGTGGCTGGCGGTGCTGTCGTGCGGCGAGTCCTGGCACAACCTGCACCACGCCGACCCGACCTCCGCGCGGCACGGTGTGGAGCGCGGGCAGATCGACTCCTCGGCGCGGATCATCCGCTGGTTCGAGATGCTCGGCTGGGCCTCTGACGTGCGCTGGCCGTCACGCTCGCGTATCGATTCGCGCCGGAACACCGAGGAAGGCGGCTCCCGGCGCCGGAAGGAGCCTGCAAAGGCGGCATGATTGACGCCGTGGCGACCGACTCCAGCAGCACCCCCGGCAATGAGAAGCAGCGGCGGACGCGCCGTACCCGGATGACCGGTGCGGAGCGTCGCCAGCAGCTGCTGGAGATCGGTCGCACCCTTTTCGCCGCGAAGGGCTTCGAGGGCACGTCGGTGGAGGAGATCGCCGCGAAGGCGGGTGTCTCCAAGCCGGTGGTGTACGAGCACTTCGGCGGCAAGGAGGGGCTGTACGCGGTGGTGGTGGACCGCGAGATGCGCCGCCTGCTGGACATGGTGACCAGCTCGCTGACCGCCGGGCACCCGCGTGAGCTGTGCGAACAGGCGGCCTTCGCGCTCCTCGACTACATCGAGGAGTACACGGACGGCTTCCGCATCCTGGTCCGTGACTCGCCCATCCCCCAGTCGACGGGGTCCTTCGCCTCCCTGATCTCGGACATCGCCACCCAGGTGGAGGACATCCTGGGCCGCGAGTTCAAGAGCCGCGGCTTCGACCCCAAGCTGGCCCCGCTCTACGCGCAGGCCCTGGTCGGGATGGTCGCCCTGACCGGCCAGTGGTGGCTGGACGTGCGCCGCCCGAAGAAGGCCGAGGTGGCGGCGCATCTGGTGAATCTGGCGTGGCACGGGCTGGACGGGCTGGAGGCGAAGCCGCACTTGATAGGGCGCCGAAAGAACTGACGCCCCGGGCGCCGCTGCGGCGAGCCCGGGGCGCCTGGCACGCTCAGTGCCTGAGATCAGTGCCTGAGATCAGTGCCGGAAGTCAGTGCCGGAAGGTGTCCTTGCCCTTCTCCTTCGCCTGGCGTGCGTCGCCCTTCACCTGCTCGGCCTTGCCTTCGGCGGTCATCTGCTCGTTGCCGACCATGCGGCCCATCGCTTCCTTGGCCTTGCCCTTGACCTGCTCCTTCTTGGCCCTGGCCTTCTCTTCCTTCGCCATGTTCCTGGCTCCTCGCAAGGTTCGACGTCGCTGTCCCTCAGCGGGTGACCCTGCGCCGCCGCGCTCAAACAGCGTCAAGCGGCTCCAGGAACTCCAGCCGGTTGCCCACGGGGTCGTACGAGTAGAAACGCCGGTGCCCCGGCAGGTTCTCGTCCCAGAGCTGGACATGGTCCACGGCACTGATCATCACGCCTCCTTGCGGGCCACGGCGAAGATCCGGCGGAACGGGAACGGCGTGCCGTGCGCACCGGCCGGATAGGCCTCACGCAGGGCGGCCCGGTACTCGGCCAGGAAGGCCTCTCGCCGGGCGGGGTCGTCGGCGAGCGCGGTCAGGACCGGCCGCAGACCCGTGCCCTTCACCCAGTCCAGCACCGGATCCTCGCCGGTCAGGAGATGGACGTACGTCGTCTCCCAGACGTCGGCGACGCAGCCCAGGTCGGCCAGCCGCGCCAGGTAGGTCTGCGGGGTGAGCACGGCGTCCTCATGGCGCAGGGTGTCGGCCAGGCCGTACCGGGGCGCGAGGGTGCGCATCAGGCGGTGGCTCGGGGCGTCGAAGTTTCCGGGGACCTGGAAGGCGAAGGTGCCGCCGGGGCGCAGCCCCTTCACCCAGGCGCCGAAACGCTCCACATGGTCCGGCACCCACTGGAGCGTGGCGTTGCTGATGATCAGGTCGTACGGCTCCCCCGGCGTCCAGGTCCGTACGTCGGCGGGGGCGAAGTCGAGGCGGCCGCCGCCCGCGGTCGGGCCCTCGTGCTCGACATGTGCCCGGTCCAGCATCTCGACCGAGTTGTCGTGACCGGTGATGTGCGCGGTGGGCCAGCGTTCGGCCAGCAGGGCGGTGACATTGCCGGGGCCGCAGCCGAGGTCGGCGATGCGCGGGCGGTCGCCGGGAAGGTCGGGGACGCGGGCCAGCAGGTCGATGAAGGGGCGGGCGCGGTGGCCGGCGTGACGCAGGTACTGGGCCGGGTCCCAGGTGGGGGTGGCGGTAGTGGACATTGGCGGGGCCTCCTGTCTCTCCTCGCCCTCCAGCCTGCCCCGACATATATCTTGACGTCAAGAGACTTCATGTCGACACAACCACTACACTGATCGCCATGGAGGACGAGGTCGATCGGCTGGTCGCAGCGTGGCGCCGGGAGCGCCCGGACCTCGACGTGGAGCCGCTGGAGGTACTCAGCCGGGTCAGCAGACTGGCCCGGCATCTGGACCGCGCACGCCGGCTGGCCTTCTCCGAGCACAGCCTGGAGCCCTGGGAGTTCGACGTGCTGACCGCGCTCCGGCGCGCGGGAACGCCGTATCAGCTCTCCCCGGGACAGCTGCTGACGCAGACCCTGGTCACCTCCGGCACGATGACCAACCGCATCGACCGCCTGGCCAAGAAGGGCCTGGTGGAGCGCCTCCCCGACCCCAGCGACCGGCGCGGTGTGCTGGTCCGGCTGACCGACGAGGGCCGCGACCGCGCCGACCAGGCGCTCGCCGGCCTGCTCGACCAGGAGCGCGCGATCCTCGCGGAGCTGTCCCGCGCCCAACGGGGCGAACTGGCCGGCCTGCTGCGCCAGCTGACCGCCCCGTTCGACAACATCCCCGGCTAGACGCTCCGCTGGGAGAGCCGGGCGGGTCGTGCCGTGGTGGGTCGTGCCGTGATCGGTCGTGCCGTGGTGGGTCGTGGGTCGGCTGCGGCACCATCGTGGCTGGTCGCGCCCGCGCGGCGGAGCCGCAGATTGACAACGCCCCGCGCCCCTTTGGGGCGTCGCCGCTCGGCGGTGTTGATCAGGCGCTGCTGCTTTCCTCCGGGATGATCCGTCCGGTGGGGCCCAGGTCGACGGGGCCCACCCCGGCCCGCCGCGCCAGCGCGACCGCGGCCAGTGTCGAGTGGACTCCGAGCTTGCCGAGGACGTTCTGCATGTGGGTGCGGACCGTGTGCGGGGAGAGATACAGGCGCTCGGCGACCGCCTTGCGCCCCAGGCCGGCCACCATGCAGCGCAGGACCTCCCGCTCGCGCGGCGTCAGCGACTCCACCAGCCGCTCGCTCTCGGTGCGGTGCTTGCGGGCCGCCGTCAGCTCCCGCAACACCCCCGTGAGCAGGGCGGGCGGCAGATGCGTCTCCTCGCGCAGGACCCCGCGGATGACGGTGAGCAGCCGGGACAGCGAGCAGTCCTTGGCCACCCACCCGGACGCCCCGGCCTGCAGGGCGAGCGCCGCCCGGCGCGGATCGTCCTTCTCGGCGAGAACGACTATCCGTACGGCCGGCTGCCCGGAACGGACCCCGGCGACCAGCGAGATGCCGTCGACCAGCCCGTCCTCGCCCACCTCCTGGACGGGCACGGCGGGCCGGACTCCCGGCACATTGCCGCCCAGATCGGCGTCGACGAGCAGCACATCGAAGCGCCGCCCCTCGGCTGCCGCCCGCTCCAGGCTGCGCAACGCGGCTGGACCACTGCCCGCGGCGGAGACGTCGACGTCGGGCTCGGCCGCCAGGGCAGCGGCGAGCGACTCGGCGAAGATGCGATGGTCGTCGACGACCAGGACTCGGATGCGAACCACGAAACCCCCTTCCCCAAGCTCTCGAAGAGCAGGGGATACCCCATCGTCAAAGGACGACACCGGGAGACGAACAACGTCGCGGGCACGGCGCCCGAAGCACGGATGGCCGCACGGCCGCCGCCGTGCATGAACAGCTACCCCCACTTCGGGCGTCGTACCCGACCTGTCTCGCCCCCTGATCAGCACCGGCCCCCACCGGTGCTGTTCATCAGGGTACGGCCGGGGGGCACGAGCGGAAGGTAATTTGCAGAACTGGTTGTCCAGCGCGTTTATGGTGAGCCGCATGTTTCGTCTGGAGACAGAAGTCGATAAATCGCGCCAGGATCTGCTCCGCCGCCGGCTGCGGGACACCAATACGGCGGCCTCCCCGATCCTGCGCGCCCTGCGCGGAACCCCAGGTGAACGCGAACTTCCGCTCCAGGTCTGGGCGCTGGACGACTCAGACGCCCTGGCCGGCGGACTGGTCGGTCACACCTGGACCAGCTGGCTGCACGTCACCTACCTCTGGGTCGACGAACGCCTGCGCGGTGCCGGTCTCGGTTCGCGATTGCTCGCCCACGCGGAACGCGTCGCCCGCGACGAGCGGGGCTGCACGGCCGTACGCCTGGAGACCTGGGACTTCCAGGCGCCCGAGTTCTACAAGAGGCAGGGGTATGACGTGGTGGGTGTGATTCCGGACTATCCGCCGGGAATCACCGAGTACACACTGACCAAACGTCTCTGATCCCCGGGATCCGTAGGTCCATGGTCAGGGCCATGGGCCATGGGTCATGGGCCATGGGTCATGGGTCTACGGGACTGAAGGCACCGCCCTCGGCCCCATGACCTCGCATTCCTCGGCGTCAGCCGACGCGCCGCGCGCCCGCCGCCGGCACCGCCCCGAACACCCGCGGCGCCGCGTACCCGGCCGCGGCGAAGGCTTCCTCGACCGCCTTGGTGACGGTCTCCACGTCCGCCTCCTCGGCCAGCACGATCGCCGAGCCGCCGAAGCCGCCGCCCGTCATCCGGGCGCCCAGCGCACCGCCCGCCAGGGCCGTGTCCACGACCAGGTCAAGCTCGGGGCAGGAGATGCGGAAGTCGTCCCGCAGCGAGGCGTGCCCCTCGGTCAGGACCGGGCCGATCGCACGTGTCTCACCCGACTCCAGCAGGGCGACGACGCGCTCCACGCGCTGGTCCTCGGTGACGACATGGCGCACCAGGCGGCGCACCTCCTCGTCGTCGCCGAGCCGGCCGAGGGCCGCGTCCAGGTCGTCGTAGGCGATGTCGCGGAGCGCGTCCACGCCCAGCAGTGCCGCGCCCTTCTCGCAGCCCGCGCGCCGCTTGCCGTACTCGCCCTCGCTGTGGGAGTGCTTGACCTGGGTGTCGACGACCAGCAGGCGCATGCCCTCGGCCGCCAGGTCGAAGGGGATCTGCTTCTGGGAGAGGTCGCGGGTGTCGAGGAAGAGCGCGTGGCCGGCCCGGCAGCAGGCGGACGCCGTCTGGTCCATGATCCCGACCGGGGCGCCGACGTACACGTTCTCGGCGCGCTGGCACAGTCGGGCCAGTTGCCAGCCCTTCAGGCCCAGGTCGTACAGGTCGCTCAGGGCGAGCGCGACCACGACCTCCAGCGCCGCCGACGAGGACAGGCCCGCGCCCGCCGGGACCGTCGAGGCGAGGTGGATGTCGGCGCCGGTCACCGCGTGCCCGGCCTGGCGCAGCGCCCAGACCACGCCCGCCGGGTACGCCGTCCAGTTCCGGTCCGACTCGGGCGCCAGGTCGTCGACGCGGAGTTCCACGATGCCGCCCTCGATGTCCGCCGAGTGCAGCCGCAGCAGGCCGTCGTCGCGCCGGGAGACCGCCGCGACCGCGGTGTGCGGCAGCGCGAACGGCATGACGAAGCCGTCGTTGTAGTCGGTGTGCTCGCCGATCAGGTTGACCCTGCCCGGCGCGGCCCACACCCCCTCCGGCGCGGCCCCGTACAGCTCCTCGAACCGCTCGGCGACCGTGGCCGACGTGTCGACGCTCATCCCCTGACCCTGACCTTCCTGCTGAACCGGCCGTCCCGACCGGTGAGTTGACCGGCCGAACAGCCGTGGAACCTACGGCCGTCCGTACCGGCCGTAGAACTTACTTGCCGCGCCGCTGCGCGAACTCCCACGCATCCGCGACGATGCCCGCGAGGTCCGCGCGGGACGGGTTCCAGCCGAGCCGCTCGCGGGCGGTGCCGGCGGAGGCGACCAGGACGGCCGGGTCGCCGCCCCGGCGCGGGGCCACGACCTCGGGGATCGGGTGCCCGGTGACCTGCCGGACGGTCTCGATGACCTCGCGGACGGAGAAGCCGTTGCCGTTGCCGAGGTTGCAGATGAGGTGTTCGCCCGGCGCGGCGGCCTTCAGCGCCAGCAGGTGGGCCTCGGCCAGGTCGGCGACGTGGATGTAGTCGCGCACGCAGGTGCCGTCCGGCGTCGGGTAGTCGTCGCCGAACACGGAGATCGCGTCGCGCCTTCCCTGGGCGACCTGGAGGACGAGCGGGATGAGGTGCGACTCGGGGTCGTGCCGCTCGCCGCAGTCGCCGTAGGCACCCGCGACGTTGAAGTAGCGCAGGGACACGGCACCGAGGCCGTGGGCCGCCGCCTCGCCGGTGATCATGTGGTCGACGGCGAGCTTGGAGGCGCCGTAGGGGTTCGTGGGCCGCGTCGGCGCCGACTCGACGATCGGCACCTCCTTGGGCTCGCCGTAGGTGGCTGCCGTGGAGGAGAAGACGAGCTTGCGCACACCGGCCTCGCGCATGGCGCCGAGCAGCGCCATGGTGCCGCCGACGTTGTTGTCCCAGTACTTCTCGGGCCGCACGACCGACTCGCCGACCTGCGAGAACGCGGCGAAGTGCAGCACCGCGTCGAAGGAGGAGTCCAGCCACTTGGCGGCGTCGCGGATGTCGCCCTCGATGAAGGACGCCCCGGACGGCACACCCTCACGGAAGCCGGTGGAGAGGTTGTCGAGCACGACGACCTCGTCCCCCGCCTCGATCAGGTGCTGCGCGACCACGCTGCCGACGTACCCCGCGCCACCGGTGACCAGAAACTTCCCACTCATGAACTCGCTACCTCTCGCAGTCGCTCGGCCGCGCGCTCCGGCGGCACGTCGTTGATGAACACGCTCATGCCGGATTCGGAACCCGCGAGGAACTTCAGCTTGCCGGAAGTGCGGCGGATGGTGAAAAGCTCAAGGTGGAGCGCGAAGTCTTCCCGCACGACGCCCTCGAATGCCTCCAGCGTGCCGAACGGCGCCTGATGCCAGGCGGCGATGTACGGCGTCGGAGACTCACCCACAGAGCTTTCCCCTCCATCCCCCCCATCGAAGATCCGGTCGAAGCGCCTCAAGAGTTCCAGATAAACCTTGGGGAACTCTGAGCGAGCGTCCTCGTCGAGGGCGAGCAGATCGGGCACCCGGCGCTTCGGGTACAGGTGGACCTCGTACGGCCAGTGCGCGGCGTACGGCACGAAGGCCACCCAGTGTTCACTCTCCAGGACGACTCGCTGGTCGGCGAGTTCACGCTCCAGGACGGTGTCGAAGAGGTTCTCCCCGCCGGTGGCGTCCTTGTGGGCGGCGAGGGAGCGCAGCATCAGGGCGGTGCGGGGGGTGGTGAAGGGGTAGGCGTAGATCTGCCCGTGCGGGTGGCCGAGGGTGACTCCGATCTCGGCGCCGCGGTTCTCGAAGCAGAACACCTGCTCCACGGAGGGCAGCGAGGACAGCTCGGAGGTCCGGTCCGTCCACGCCTCCAGGACCAGACGGGCCTGTTCCTCGGTCAGGTCGGCGAAGGCGGCGTTGTGGTCGGAGGTGAAGCAGACGACCTCGCAGCGCCCGGAGTCACCGGCGAGTGAGGGGAAGCGGTTCTCGAAGACGACGACGTCGTACGACGACTCGGGGATCTCACTGAGCCGGTCGCCTTCGGAGGGGCACAGCGGGCACTCGTCGGCCGGCGGGTGGTACGTGCGGCCCTGCCGGTGCGAGGCGATGGCGACCGAGTCGCCGAGCAACTCGTCATGACGGACCTCGGACGTCGTGACGGTCCGGTCCAGCGGCCGCCCGTCGACGGCGTCCCGCACCGTGTCGTCGCGCAGGTCGTAGTAGATGAGCTCACGACCGTCGGCCAGTCGGGTCGAGGTCTTCTTCACGCCAGGCTCCCATCAAACAGAACTAAACATAGAGAAACACAACCCACCACCTCCGTCAACATCACAATCAAACAAAGAGCATCACACCACGTGTTCAATTGCTGAACGCAGGGGCGTAGGTTCCGGGCTGTATCGGTTCGCCAAACGAAGCGAGTACATATGCACACCCCCACACAAACCCCCACACACTCCCCCACCCTCCTCGCCGCCGAGCTACGGCTCCCCACGAACTGGCTCGACTACACGATCCTGGGCATCTACTTCGTCGTCGTGCTGGGTATCGGATTCGCCGCCCGCCGCTCGGTGAAGACCACCCTCGACTTCTTCCTCTCGGGCCGCTCCCTGCCCGCCTGGGTCACCGGCCTGGCGTTCATCTCCGCCAACCTGGCCGCCACCGAGATCCTCGGCATGGCCGCCAACAGCGCCCAGTACGGTGCCTACACCGTCCACTGGTACTGGATCGGCGCCATCCCGGCCATGGTCTTCCTGGGCCTGGTGATGATGCCCTTCTACTACGGCAGCAAGGTCCGCTCGGTCCCCGAGTTCCTGCTCCTCCGCTTCGACAAGTGGGCCCACCTGCTCAGCTCGATCCTGTTCGCCTTCGCCGCGATCCTGATCGCCGGCGTCAACCTGTACGCCCTGGCGATCGTGGTCGAGGCCCTGCTGGGCTGGCCCCAGTGGGTGGCGATCGTCGTCGCCGGCTTCTTCGTGCTCGCCTACATCACCCTCGGCGGCCTGTCCTCGGCGATCTACAACGAGGTGCTGCAGTTCTTCGTGATCCTGGCGGCCCTCATCCCGATCACGGTGCTCTCCCTGAAGAAGGTGGGCGGCTGGGACGGTCTGACGGACACACTGACCAAGTCCCACGGCGACGACTTCGTCACCGCCTGGGGCGGCACGGGCATCGGCGACGCCAACCCGCTGGGCGCCAACTGGCTGACGATCGTCCTGGGCCTCGGCTTCGTGCTGTCCTTCGGCTACTGGACGACGAACTTCGCCGAGGTCCAGCGGGCGCTGTCGGCCAAGAACCTCTCGGCGGCCCAGCGCACCCCGCTGATCGCCGCGTACCCGAAGATCTTCATCGTCTTCCTGGTGATGATCCCGGGCCTGGCGGCCGCGGCCCTGGTCCCCGGCTTCGGCACCGAGAAGTCGGGCTACCAGTACAACGACGCCATCCCCTACCTCATCGAGGGCCTGCTCCCCAACGGCGTGCTCGGCATCGCGGTGACCGGTCTCCTCGCCGCCTTCATGGCGGGCATGGCGGCGAACGTGTCGTCCTTCAACACGGTGTTCACCACCGACATCTGGGCGAAGTACGTGGTGACGGACCGGGAGGACGGGTACTACGTCCGCTTCGGCCGCCTGATCACGGCGATCGGAGTCCTGGCGTCGATCGGCACGGCGTTCCTCGCCTCCTCCTTCTCGAACATCATGAGCTACCTCCAGACCCTGTTCTCCTTCTTCAACGTGCCGATGTTCGTGGTCTTCATCATCGGCATGTTCTGGAAGCGGGCATCGATGAAATCGGGCTTCTGGGGCCTGCTGGCAGGCACGACGGCAGCAATGATCAACTACTTCGTCTTCTACAAGCAGGACATCATCGCCATCCCCTCCGACCAGGGCGCCAACTTCGTCTCCGCGATCGCGGGCTTCGTGGCCGGCGGGGTCGTCATGGTGGCCGTCTCCCTGTTCACGGCACCCAAACCGACGGAGGAACTCCAGGGCCTGGTCTACGGCACCCGCTCCCCCGGCATGGCCGAGCCCCCGGCGCCGGGCGACGAGGCCTGGTACCGCAAGCCGGCGCTGCTGGGCTGGGGCGCGGTGGTGCTGGCGGCCGCCTGCTACATCCCGTTCTCCTTCTGAAGACCGGAGCCTGACCATGACCGAACACCCCGAACGCCCCGAACACCCCGGATACTCCGAGAAGGACGTCCAGCGGGAAGTCACAGAACTGGAGGGCAGGTCCACGACGGCCGCCCGCCTCTTCGACATCCGGCGCATCATCGGCGGCCTCTTCGTGCTCTACGGCGTCATCGTCACGATCACCGGCCTCACCGACGACGACGCCGCGATCGAAAAGGCCGAGGGCGTCAACATCAACCTCTGGACCGGCCTGGGCATGCTGCTCCTCGGCGTCTTCTTCCTGGCCTGGCTGAAACTGAGGCCCACGGCACCACCGCCGCCGGAGGCCGTTCCGGGCGACGACGACTGACGCCGGTGGGGGCGGCCGTCCATCGGCCCGCCCCCCGCCCCCTACCCCGCCCGAACCCCCACCGCACAGCAACGGGCCGCCGCAGGTATCGCGCCCGTCACGACTCCGGGCCCGAAACCAGCCCCGCCCGGTCCAACAACCCCGTACGCGCGGCCAACGCCGCCGCCTCCAGCCGTGAGCCCACGCCCAGTTTCATCAGCACCCGCTGCACATGGGTACGCGCGGTGGACGGCGCGATCCCCATCCCGGCCGCGATCAGCCGGGTGTCCTCACCATCGGCGACCCGGACCAGCACCTCGACCTCGCGAGGAGTGAGCATCTGCAACAGCCGCTGCCCCTCGTCATCGGGCTGCGCGGCCGGATTGAGAAGCTCACTGAACGCCCCCTGCAGCAACTGCGGCGCCACCGCCGCCTCCCCGGCCCGCGCCTTCATGATCGCCCGCTCGACACCCTCGATGCGCTCGTCGTGCCGCACATAGCCGGAGGCCCCCGCGGCGAACGCCGCCGCTATGCCCCGCGGACTCGGCACCGGCCCCAGGACCAGCACCGCCACCTGCGGCCGCTCCCGCTTGATCCGCACCACCGGATCGAACATCCCCGGCTCCGCAGGCGTGGCCGTCCCCAGCAGACACACCTCCGGCGCCCGTGTGATCACCAGTTCCGCCGCCCCCGCGGCGGGCGCCGCCGCGGCCAGCACCCGATGCCCCCTCAGTTTCAGTGCCGAAGCCAGCGCCTCGGCGAGCAATCGGTGGTCGTCGACCACCATGAGCCGCACTCCCATGGAGTAACCCCCCAGTCTCCCCAATGGATCCCCATCAATACCCGGACCAGCCACGCCGGTCCGGATGCCCCACTATGGATGCCCACGGGCCATGCGGACAGAAGCCCCCTCCCGGCTCCCCCGGCTTTCATGCCCCCGGAAGCTACACGCTTGTTCGACATTGCGCTCCCCCTACCGATGAGAAGTGCCCCGGAACGGCGGATTTTCTGGCTTTCCCCGCATTAGAGGACGTTGAGCGGTACGCGAACGGCCCCGCTCCTGACCAGGAGCGGGGCCGCTGACACAACCGTTTTCAACCGTCTCACCGACGGTGTCGTCAGTCCGTCCGACCGAACGCGATCACGTGGTACTTCTTCTGATACGTCGTGCCCAGCTCACTCGCGTACCGGGCCGACATGTACAGCCGCCCCTGTGAATACAGGAGTTCGGCATACTCAGGAAGCATCCGCGTCTCGACATCCCGCACGGTTTTCGCCGCCGGGTTCTCCAACAGTTTCGTCTCCTTGAAGCTGCCACCGTCGATGCTGACGATCTGCCCGCCCTTGTTGTACGGCGGCCGCTTGTACGCGATCACATTGCCGCCGTCCATGCGCAGCGGCGTGATCGTGTACCGGTCGCCCGCGTCGGCACGCTGACCGGTCTGCTTGCCGGTGGCCAGGTCGAACGCAACGATCTCGTTGGTCCGGCCGTACTCGCCGCCGCCCTGGTGCTCCTCGGTCTCCACATAGAGCCGGTCGTTGCCGACGACGACTCCCGTGCAGGCCTCGATGGTGGTGACACCGGAACAGCGGGCCGCGTACTGGTCGCCCGGCACGGAGATGCGGATGCGCAGCTTGCCGGTCTTGTTGTCGATGGAGAAGACGTCCGAGATACCGATGGAGTCGGACTGGCCGGCCTCGGCGGCCACGACGAGCGGCTCGGTGGAGATGACGCTGGCGTACTCGACGCCCTCGGCCATCTTGTACTCGGAGATCACCTTCCCGGTCTTCGGGTCGATGGTCTGGATGTTCAGCTGCGGCTGGTCGTAGGAGCCGCACTTGCGGACCGCGACCATCTTGGGGCCGCCCGCGTATCCGAGGTCGTAGCAGCTGTCGTTGGCCTTCGGTACCCAGAGCGGCTTGCCGGACTCCAGGTCGAAGGCGGCGCCGCCGCTGGTGCCGCCCGCGGCGACGGTGCCGCCGCTGAGGGTGATGTTGTCGTACGGGATCAGCCGGCCGTCGACCTCGGCGGACTTGGTCCACAGCTTCTTGCCGGCGTCGAGGTCGATCGCCGCGACCTGCGTGCAGCCGTGCGAGGGCTTGGCCTTGGTCGGCTTGGCGGGCTCGAAGGCGACGGCCGTCAGGTTGTCCTCGGTGACGTGCTTGGCGGCCCGGCAGACGGGGCCGGGCAGCGGGATCGTCCACAGCTCGGTGCCCTTGTCGGGGTCGTAGCCGACGATCTCGGAGACGCCGCTCTTGACGTACGCCTTGTCGGTCAGCCACGAGCCGGACACGCTGATGGTGGTGTCGTCGGCGACCTTGGGCGCCGGGACCTGGAAGAGGACCCGGGAGTTGGGGTCGGCGGGGACCTTCTCCTTGCCGGGCGTGGTGCTGCCGCCGCCGCTGTCGTCGCCCCCGCCGCCGGTGCCGCCGCTGGAGCCGGCGGTGTCGTCCTTGCCGCCGTCGTCACCGGACCGCGCGATCACGACACCGCCGATGACCAACGCGATCGCCACGACGGCCGCCGCCACGACGACGAGCCACGTGTAGGACTTTCCCCCGCCCCCGCCCCCGCCCGGCCCGCCGGACTGGGCGTGCAGCGGCACGGTCTGCTGCGGATAGCCGTACCCGGGCTGCCCGTATGGGTTCTGCGGCTGCCCGTACGCACCGGGCTGCGGCCCGGGATAGCCGTATCCGGGCGAAGCAGGCGGTGTGGGCGGCGGTGTCTGCGGGGCTCCCTGGGGCGCCTGCGGGTAGCCGTACGCGGGCGGCTGCGGAGGCTGCCCCGGTGGCTGCGCGGGCGGCTGCTGCGGCTGGGGAGGGCCGAAGCCGCCGCCCGGCTGCTGCTGGGGCGGCTGGTCCTGCGGCGGGCCGAACCCTCCCCCGGGCGGGGGCTGGTGCGGCGGAGGCGGCGGCTGGGTCATGGCGTGGGTACCTCGGGGGACGGGAGCGACGGACGCGCCGGGGGCGGTGAGGAGCGGAGGGAGGAGCGGAGAGAACAGGCCGCCTTACTTGCCGAAGGCGAGCATCAGCTTCTCCTTCGACTCGTCGTTGCCGGTCAGCCGGGTGCTGGCGAGGTAGAAACGCCCGTCCACCCAGTCGTACGTCCGGGAGAAGAAGCCGTTCTCGACGCTCGCGGCGCTCGCCGGGTTCTGCAGGAGCTTCGCCGGCTGGTGGCTGCTGCCGGTCACCGGGATCGCCACGACCTGGCCGCCCGCGTCGTAGGAGGGCTTGACGTAGGCGATGAGCTTGCCGTCCTCGACCTTGATCGGCAGCATCGGCTCGTCCGCCGGGGACTTCACCCGCCACTTCTCCTTGCCGTTGGCGAGGTCGATCGCGACGATCTCGTTGGCGGTGGTGGTCGCCTCGGTGGGCAGGTAGAGCGTGTTGGCGTCGGCGGCGACTCCGGCGCAGCCGCGCAGGTTGCGTTCGAGGATGGCCCAGCCGCACTCGGTGCCGATCTTCAGGTCGACGCCGACCTCCGAGCGGAACTTGCCGTCGTTGCCGAGGGTGGAGATGTTCCAGGCCTTCTTGTCCTCGTTGGTGCTGTAGACGACCAGCGGGTCGATGGAGAAGACGCGGGCGATCTGCCAGCCCTTGTCGTACCTCTGGGTCCACTTGGCCTTGCCGGTGGCCGGGTCGAGCTGCTGGATCTCGTCGTGCTCGTCGGTGCCGGTGGCGTCGCAGGAGGACACCGCGATCAGCTTCTCGCCGCCCGCGAACGCGGCCGGGAAGCACTTGTCGCCGTACCGCTCCTTGTCGTACAGCTTCTTGCCGCTGTTGACGTCGTACGCGGTACCGGACTGGGCGCGGCCCACCATCAGTGTGTTGCCGGTGATGGACAGCTCGATCTTGATGGTGTTGTCGAACAGCCCGCCGTTGGAGACCGAGCCGCTCCAGCCCTTGGCGCCGGTAGTGAGGTCCACCTGCTGGAGCTTGTTGCACTTGGCGCGGTCGCTGCTGCCGCTCTCGTACGCCACGACGACCTTGTTGTCGGACGACTTCTGCGGGGTGACCGAGCAGATCTTCTGCGGGAAGCTGATGGGCGCCCAGGCCTCTTCGCCGTCGGTGATGTTGTAGGCGAAGATCTGCTTGTACGCCGCCTTCACCGCGGCCTTGTCGGTGATCCACAGGCCGGGGGCGTCGGCGCCGGACTTGGGCGCGTCGGGCGCCTGCTTGTACCAGAGGATCTTCGCCTCGCCGGGCTGGCGGCCTCCGTTGAGGTTCTCCGGGTCGGCGCCGCCCTCGCTCTCCTCGGACGCGCTCGGCGACTCGGAGCCCTTCGGACCGTCGCTGCCCTGGGAGACCGGGTTCTTGGGGTCGTCGTCGCCGCCGCGGGTCACCGCGAACACGGTGCCGCCGATGACGAGCAGCGCCGCGACCGCCGCGCCGATGATGAGGGCGGGCTTGCCCTTGAACGGGTTGCCCGAGCCGGCGCCGGGCGCGCCCGGGTACTGCGGCTGGGCCGGGTAGCCGTACCCCTGGCCGGGCTGCTGCGGATAGCCGTACGGCCCGGGCTGCTGCTGCGGCTGGCCGTAGGGACCGGAGGCGTACGGGACCTGCTGGGCGGGCTGTTGCGGGTAGCCGTAGCCGGGCTGGGGGGCGCCGGCCGGCGGGCCCTGCGGGGGCGGCGGCGCCTGGGGCGGGCCCTGCGGCGGCGGGGGTGTCTGAGGGGCGCCCTGAGGCGGGGGCGGGGTCTGCGGAGCACCTTGCTGCGGAGGCTGCGCGGGCTGGGGGGCGCCGAAGCCACCCTGCCGCGGGTCCTGCGGTGCGCCGAAACCGCCCTGCGGCGGCTGGTTGGGCGGCTGGCTCATGAGCGGTTCCCCCTTGAGACCGGTGTGGTGCCACGTTCTGTGCCGTCGCGATTCCGCCACACCGGCGTTTCTCAGACTGTTCTCAGGCGGACCTTTCTATCACCCGCCACCGACAGCGCACCGGGCCGCATCCACCCCTGTTCCCAAGGGAGAACCGGCCCGTGATACCGCCGTTATGCGCCTTCACGCCCCCTTCACGAGGGCGGTTCGACAGCGCCCCCGGGGCGCGGGGAACTGCGCGACCAGCCACAACGGCGCCGCAGACAACCGACGCCCCCTCGCGGCACTTCCCATCGCGGCCCTCCAGGCGGAGCGCCTACGCGTCTTCGGCCAGTTCCAGCCAGCGCAGCTCCATTTCGTCCCGCTGACCGGCCAAGTCGCGCAGTTCGGCGTCGAGTTCGGCGACCTTCGCGAAGTCGGTGGCGTGCTCGGCGATCTGGGCGTGCAGCTTGGTCTCCCGTTCGGAAATCTTGTCGAGCTGTCGCTCGATCTTCTGCAACTCCTTCTTGGCGGCGCGCAGATCGGCGGCGCTCCGCTCCGGTACGGCCTTCTCGGCGGCCGGGGTGGCGGCCGTGGCGGCGACCTGGGCCTCCATGCGGTGGCGGCGCTCCAGGTACTCGTCGATGCCGCGCGGCAGCATCCGCAGGGCGGCGTCGCCGAGCAGGGCGAAGACGCGGTCCGTGGTGCGCTCGACGAAGAACCGGTCGTGGGAGATGACGATCATCGAGCCGGGCCAGCCGTCGAGGACGTCCTCCAGCTGGGTGAGGGTCTCGATGTCGAGGTCGTTGGTGGGCTCGTCGAGGAAGAGGACGTTGGGCTCGTCCATCAGGAGGCGCAGGAGCTGGAGGCGGCGGCGCTCACCGCCGGACAGGTCGCCGACCGGCGTCCACTGCTTCTCCTTGCTGAAGCCGAACGTCTCGCACAGCTGCCCGGCCGTCATCTCGCGCCCCTTGCCGAGGTCGACGCGCTCGCGCACCTGCTGGACGGCTTCCAGGACCCGCGTGTTCGGGTCGAGCTCGGCGACCTCCTGCGACAGGTAGGCGAGCTTGACCGTCTTTCCGACGGCGATCCGCCCACCGGCCGGCTGCGCCTCGCCCTCGGTCCGCGCGGCCTCGGCCATGGCACGCAGCAGCGAGGTCTTGCCCGCGCCGTTGACACCGACGAGACCGATCCGGTCGCCCGGCCCGAGCTGCCAGGTCACATGCTTGAGCAGCACCTTGGGGCCGGCCTGGACGGTGACGTCCTCCAGGTCGAACACCGTCTTGCCGAGCCTGGACGAGGCGAACTTCATCAGCTCGCTGGTGTCCCGGGGCGGCGGTACGTCCTTGATGAGCTCGTTGGCCGCCTCGACCCGGAAGCGCGGCTTGGACGTCCGCGCGGGCGCGCCGCGGCGCAGCCAGGCCAGCTCCTTGCGGACCAGGTTCTGCCGCTTGACCTCTTCGGTGGCGGCGATGCGCTCGCGCTCGGCACGCGCGAACACGTAGTCGGAGTAGCCGCCCTCGTACTCGTAGACGGCGCCGCGCTGCACGTCCCACATGCGCGTGCAGACCTGGTCGAGGAACCAGCGGTCGTGGGTGACGCACACGAGCGCCGAGCGCCGCTCGCGCAGGTGCTGGGCGAGCCAGGAGATGCCCTCGACGTCGAGGTGGTTGGTGGGCTCGTCGAGGACGATGAGGTCCTGGTCGTCGATGAGCAGCTTGGCGAGCGCGATACGGCGCCGCTCGCCGCCGGAGAGCGGGCCGATGACGGTGTCGAGGCCCTGCGGGAACCCCGGCAGGTCGAGCCCGCCGAAGAGTCCGGTCAGCACGTCCCGGATCTTGGCGTTGCCGGCCCACTCGTGGTCGGCCAGGTCCCGGATGACCTCGTGGCGGACGGTCGCCTCGGGGTCGAGCGAGTCGTGCTGGGTGAGGACGCCCAGCCGCAGTCCGCCGGAGTGGGTGACCCGGCCGGTGTCGGCCTCCTCCAGCTTGGCCAGCATGCGGATCATGGTCGTCTTGCCGTCGCCGTTGCGGCCCACGACGCCGATGCGATCGCCCTCGGAGACGCCGAGCGAGACACCGTCGAGCAGGGCACGGGTGCCGTACACCTTGCTGACGTTCTCGACATTGACCAGGTTGACGGCCATTTCTCTCCTGCCCAGGGGGATCGATCGACCCTCCAGGGTAGTCCGGCGCACCGACACCTCCTCCATCCGCGTCCGTACCCGGCCCCTCGCCCGCGCCCACCCGCGCGCAGGGAATCCCCTGGCTGACGTGGCCTCTTCAAATACACCAC
>NZ_JAQMYP010000109.1 GCF_028369295.1 Streptomyces sp. HD | reverse complement strand
ACCGCTGGAGGCTCCGGTGACCAGGGCGGCGGTTCCTTCGAGACGACGAGTCATGGTTCAAACCTTTCGATGAACGGCCGCGCCGTTGCGGGCCGTGGGGGATTAGGGAGTGACAGCGCTGGTGCGGCCGTACGGGGGTGGAGGCCACTCAGAACTGGGTTACGGGCAGAATGGGCAAGTGAGTACTAGTGGTCAGAAGGCAACCAACGCCAAGCGTCAGGACAGCACGATCGAGGGTGAGCTGCCTCCTCGTGAACGTCTGGTCCGGGCGGCGTCGCGGCTGTTCTATTACGAGGGTGTTCGCGCGATCGGTGTGGAGCGGCTGATCGCCGAGGCTGGGGTGACGAAGGCGACCTTCTACCGGCACTTCGCCTCCAAGGACGACCTGGTCGTGGCCTATCTGCTGACCAAGGACGCCTATTACAAGCAGGTGGCCGAACCGCTGGCCGCCGCGCATCCGCCCGCGGAGGCGATCGACCTGATCTTCGAGGCGATCGCCGAGCACGCCCGCGAGCGCGGCTTTCGCGGATCGCCGTTCATGAACGCCGCCGCGGAGTACCCGGACGCCGACCATCCGATCCGGGGCCTGGTGGCGTCCCACCGGGACTGGATCCGCTCCCTCTTCCAGGACCTGCTCACCCGGCTCGGCCACGCCGACCCGGAGTCGGCCGCCGGTGCGCTGCTGATGCTGTACGACGGCGCGATGGCGGCCGGCTATCTGGACGACTCGACGGCTGCCCACAAGACCCTCCTGGACGCGGTCCGGCTGATCAGGTCGGGAGGCTGACCCCGTCGGGGCGGCATCGAGCAGCGACTCTGTGCAGGGCCCCGGCCGGGCCGGGGCGCGGATTGGTTTCACGGAACTCTTGATCTCTCTCGACGTGCACCGGCGACCTACTGGCATGTCTCCGCCTGGGGGCAGCCCGGCCAGGAAGTCCGAGCGACCACCCCCAGGAGGTAGGAAGACCGGTCGTTCTACCGTCCGACGATAACTCCCTTGACGTCCGTGCGCCACTTATCGGCCCGCTTGTGGGCTCCCTCACGAGTCCCTGCCGTCCCGCAGTGCCTCCTGCCCCCTCTGTGGCCGTCCGGAGTGACCGAACCTCGCAGGGCGGTGAAACGAAGACCCGCCGGGCGGTGACGGAGCCCGGTAGGTTCGGTTTTATGTAGATTTTCTACAGGCATTCTCAGTCGCACGACCAGGCGAATGCGTCATGCGTTCCGAGCCGGTTGAGCCCGTATCGACTTGCGCATTTCTGCAGGCGGAGAGGGATTTCCCGCCGAAGCGGGGGCAAGAATGCCGCCCGGATCCGCTCGGAGCGTGCCCATTCACTGCCCGCGTCTTCTTCTGTGGATCGGCGACGTTCCGGCGCGGCCGGTGCACGCCGACATGCTGGCACCCCTGCCCGATGTTCGGCTGCCGCGCTTACGGCTCGGTATGAGATGGCTCCAACGGTGCTGTGCCCCGGAAACTTAGGGGTTCCAAAGAGCTTCTGCAAGGGGTTAGAGGAAGCCTCTTCCAAACTCTCGGAGCTGCGTGCGGTGGGCGTGCCTTGTGAGGCCCTGTCGCTCGATGGCCCTGTGAGTCCGAGCGTCAGCAGGCGAATTCGGGTCATGGGAGCGGGCCCATCACTCCCAGCCTGCGGAAATCCATCTACGACCGCCCGGGGAAAGCGATTTCGCGAGATCACCGGTTTTCGTAAGGGTCAGAAAAAGTGGGTGCATGACTCTTGACGTTCGGCAGATCGAACGGATCTCATGGGCGCGCCGTTTGGTCTCGTTTGCTTCTGATTGAACTTGTGCCCTCGTGCACCCCAAGAGCCCGCTGCTCTGCACCCAGGAGTCGTCATGCAACTTTCCTCCTCCAGTCCTTCCTCTCCCGGCCCCGACCGCCGACGTCCTGCTGCTGAGCGTCTGCGGAGGCAGCGGTACGGCGACTGACCCGAAGACCGTCACTCTCGGCTCCAAGGCATCCGACGCCGTGCCGAAGAAGGCGTTCGCGGACATCTGCGCGGCCTACAAGACGAAGTCAGGTATCAGCACCGATCCACCCAACCGCGAGTGGTGGACGACTACGCCGAGAGGCAGCGGCGGCGCGCGTGGCGCCGTGCGAACAAGTCCATGAGACGGGCCGCTCGGCAGGCGATGCCGTGCTGGCTGGGCGAAGCCGACCCCAGTGGACTCACCTTGAGCCGATAGCTGCCACGGCTCGAACGAAGCCGACCCTCGTCCTCGATGCCCGCCCGCGCCACCTCGATCGGCGGCCGGCACAGAGCTGTATGTACAGAGCCGCAAGCACAGAAGGGACACGACATGCTCAACTACCAGCGCACCCCACCCGGTCCTCACCCCACCGCACCCCCTCCTGCGGGCACCCGCTCCCTGCGTCACGCGGCAGGTGGTCTGCTGGCCGGGCTGATCACCGTGTCGATCGGTGCCGTGGCAGGGACGTCACCGGCCGCCGCCGAGGAGCCCACGCTGGACGCCGCCCAGTTCCAAGGCGTGAACTGGGCCAGGGTGGGAGACAACTTCACCTACGGCGCCGTTGTCCCCGAGGGGCTGAACGAATCCGACAGCTACGAGACCGTCAAGGCCAAGGCCAACGCCATCCTCAGCGGGTTCCAGAGCACGCTCGGCGCCAACACCGTACGGCTGCCGATCAACAGCCACTCCGTCCCGGGCACGACGTGGGGCGACAGGTACGCCGGCGCCATCGATGCCGCGACAGCCAAGGGCTTCAAGGTCATCCTCTCCTACTGGGAAGGGGACGGCGAGGACAGGAACAACGACGGGAAACCGGACGGGCCCGGCTGGAACGGCAAGGTCGTCGACGCGGATGCGTTCAAGTCGATGTGGAAGGCCGTGACGGACAAGTACGGGTCCAACGGCCTGGTTTACTACGAGCCGTTCAACGAGCCCCATGGGCACAGCGCCACCGAGTGGGCGGACATCGCCGCCAAGTGGATCGCCGACCGCCCGTCGGTCCCCAGGAACCGCATCATCGTGAGTGGACCCGGCTACAACGACTACGTCACGAGCGTGTGCGCCGACTCCCGCCTCGACGGGACTTACCTCTCGCTCCACCACTACGCCTTCGGTAAGTCGGCGAGAACCTATGGCGAGTGGGTCACCGACTTCAAGAGCAAGGTCGGCACCTGCGCCAAGCGCACCCTCCTGGACGAGTTCGGCGCACCGATGGACGGCGCAGGGGCAGACGCCGGCAAGGACTACAACGACGTCAACAGCACCGACAACTTCGTGCGGTACCTGCGCGCCGACACCGACACCGTCCACGAACTCGGCATGGGTGCGGTCTACTGGCCTGCCATCGGCGGCAAGTACCAGGAGTACCCCGACCATGACTACTACTCGCTCTTCGACCTCAAGGGCAGCGGTGCCGACCTGGCGGTGGGCATCCGCAACATCAGCGGTATCGACGCCGTCAAGCGTGCCTGGGGTGCCGACCCCGGCTCACACACGAGCGTCCTGCACAACGCCGACGGCAACGGCTGCCTCGACGTCCCCTATGCCAGCCACGACAACGTCCAGGTCCAGGTCTACGACCAGTGCTCGGGCGGCGCCAACCAGCAGTGGACCCTGACGCCCTCCGGGCAGCTCACCGTCTACGGCGGCACGAAATGCCTGGACGCCTACCGCGAAGGCACGAGCAACGCCACCGAAGTCGGCACCTACGACTGCAACGGGCAGAACAACCAGAAGTGGATGTTCTACTCCGACGGCACGATCCGCTCAGTGAAGTCCGGTCTGTGCCTGGACAAGGACCTGGCCACCGCCAAGGTCCAGCTCTGGTCCTGCTGGGGCGGCGACAACCAGAAGTGGAAGACCAGCTAGACCACAGCTGCACGGGCCGGCGGAAGTCCCCACTGGGCACGCCCGTAGGCCGGTCGACGCTCGCTCTGATGGGACGCCAGGCAGCTTTTGGGCAGTTCAAGCACCTTCAACCTGGCCAGAATCGGCGACACGTCGAGGACCGGTGACGCTCTCGGCGATGCATCCGGAAGTCCAGGGGGGACTGCGTTGGCAAGGATCCGCTCTTTCGGGTCTGCATAAGGCGTGCTGGTGCGGTGCGGGCTGGAGGTCACGGCCGGGCGAAGCCGATGTAAACGACGGTCAGGGCCGGGGCATTGCCGACGGAGTGGGCCGAGCATCATGGCGGTGCCGTCCATCCAGCGTCCGGGGAAGCCGGTTGTCTCCCATCGCTCCACTGGCAGTGCGCCGTGCGGTCGGACACCGATCAGTGTGACCGGGGCAGCCGTGGGTGTCGTCGGGTTCGTCATGCCGATGACTGCCGGGACGCCTGAACAGGCACCGCTTCCAGCCCTCCCGATGAGCAATTCCGCGCTGCCCCTCTGGCCGCGCACTCTTCGCGCACATGATCGAAAGAGCGTCGAAACATTCGAGGATCATAACTCGTATATTTGATCTCTCCATTTGAGGGCGGTGACGCCTGGCATCGACTCCCTTCCGTTAGCGATGTCATGACGTGCAGAAATACCTTCAGAGGGAGGAATTAAGCGCTGCGAATGTTTCGGAATCAATGCCGAAACCATTGACAGTTGGCAGGGGCATACCAAAACTGTTCTCCGTTGGCAGAGCTCAACCGCTGTCGATGCGGGCCGGCACGAACCACCCGTCGACACCAGTTGCCCGGCCCGGTCGGCCTCACCAGGACGAGGAGGAAGCACGCTCATGAACGACGGACCCGCAAACCCGACGCGCCGCAGCGTCTGCACCCTGCTGCTGGCTACTGGGGCCACGTTGGCCCTGCCCGGCACCGCCGAGGCGGCCACGGTCATCACCACGAACCAGACCGGAACCGACAACGGGTACTACTACTCGTTCTGGACGGACAGCCAGGGCACGGTCTCCATGACCCTGAACTCCGGCGGTAACTACAGCACCTCGTGGCGAAACACCGGGAACTTCGTCGCCGGCAAGGGGTGGAGCAACGGCTCACGCCGGACCGTGACCTACTCCGGCAGCTTCAACCCGTCGGGCAACGGCTACCTGGCGCTCTACGGGTGGACGTCGAACCCGCTCGTCGAGTACTACATCGTCGACAACTGGGGTACCTACCGGCCCACCGGGGCGTACAAGGGCGCTGTCACCAGCGACGGCGGCACGTACGACATCTACCAGACCACGCGCTACAACGCCCCGTCCGTCGAAGGCACCCGCACGTTCAACCAGTACTGGAGCGTCCGGCAGTCGAAGCGAACAGGTGGCGCCATCACCACCGGCAACCACTTCGACGCCTGGGCCCGCGCCGGAATGCCCCTGGGGAGCTTCAAGTACTACATGATCCTCGCCACCGAGGGATACCAGAGCAGCGGCAGTTCCAACATCACGGTGAGATAGGCCAGTTCGGAGAGGGGGGCGGCTGTGGAGCAGCGGTCGCACAGCGACTGCGCCGATGAACGTGCCATCCCCCCGTGGGGATCCTCTCCCCCTGCCCTCCCCATCCGGAACATCGGCGGCGCCTGGCCCAGTCCCAGGCGCTGGTTTCCAATCCCCCAGGCCGGAGGACCGCTCTTCATGAAGGCCACACCACGTCTCTCGTTACTCGCCGTCGTCACACTCGCCGCCGGCGCCCTCGCCGTCGACGCGGCCGCCCCGGCGCAGGCCGCCACCTGCAATGGGTACGTCGGGCTCACCTTCGACGACGGACCCTCCAACAGCACACCGGCCCTGCTCAACGCACTCACGCAGAACGGGCTGCGGGCCACCATGTTCAACCAGGGACAGCACGCCGCCGCCTACCCGGCCCGGGTCAAGGCGCAGGTCAATGCCGGCATGTGGGTCGGCAACCACAGCTACACCCACCCGCATCTGACCCAGCAGAGCCAGGCGACAATCGACTCGGAAATCGCCCGGACCCAACAGGCCGTCGCGGCCGCGGGCGGCGGCACGCCGAAGCTGTTCCGGCCACCGTACGGCGAGACCAATCCGGCGGTGAGGGCCGTAGAGGCCAAGTACGGCCTCACCGAGATCATCTGGAACGTCGACTCGCAGGACTGGAACGGTGCGAGCACCGATGCGATCGTGGCGGCGGCCGGCCGGCTCACCAGCGGCCAGGTGATCCTCATGCACGACTGGTCCGCCAACGCCCTCGCGGCGATCCCGCGCATCGCCCAGGGGTTGGCCGCCCGGGGCCTGTGCGCCGGCATGATCTCCCCGCAAACCGGTCGCGCGGTGGCCCCGACGGCAGCAGTGGTGCCGGGAGCGGCACGATGAAACTGCCCTCCCCGGCGAAGGTCATCTCGACCAGGTACTGACCGCCAAATCGACCGGCAGGGGGGCATGGGCATGGGCGAGGGCATGGGCAAGGGCAGCGACAACTAGGCACGTTCAGTCTGGACCCGACCCTGATCCTCGTTGTACATCAGGCGCCCGACGACGTCGGCGGGCGGCCCCGGCTGAGGTTCGAGAGAGCGGGCTCCTTCGGCCACGCCCCGCGCAGACCGGTTCCGCCAGGGGGCTGTCGCGTGTGCGGAATCAGGCTATGTACATGCCCGTGCGCGTGTACCCCGACCTGCGCGCTCGTCCTGCTGTCCGTTCTCGTCGTGACCGGCACGGCCATGGCGGCCACCTCGGTGGGACAGAGGTCGAAACGACGCTGACCATCACGCCTGCGCCGCCCGGCCCGTCTGACGGACGCAGCCGGGCACCGACGCCGAGCCCTGCGACGGCCCGCCGGGCTCGGCTGTCATCGCGGCTCGGGCTGGCCAAGGGTCTGCGCGCACCAGATCGTCTTGCCCTCGGTGGTGTGCCGGGTGCCCCACCCTTGGGTGAGCTGGGCGACGAGCAGCAGGCCCCGGCCGCCCTCGTCGTAGGCGCGCGCCCGGCGCAGGTGCGGGGCGGTGCTGCTGGCGTCGGAGACCTCGCAGATCAGGGAGGTGTCGCGAATCAGCCGGAGCCTGATCGGGGGCTCGCCGTATCTGATGGCGTTGGTGACCAGTTCACTGACGACCAGTTCGGTGACGAACGAGGCCTCCTCCAGGCCCCAGTTGTCCAGTTGGTCGAGGGCGAACTTCCTGGCACGCGGCACCTGCGAGGGGTCGGGTTCGACGTCCCAGTCGGCGACGTGCCGGGGATCCAACGCGTGGGTACGAGCGAGCAGCAGGGCGGCGTCGTCGGTGCGGTCTTCGGGAAGCATGGTGTCCATCACCGTGTCGGAGAGGGACTCCAGTGAGGTGTCCGAATGGCTCAGGACCCGCAGCAGTTCGGCGATTCCATGGTCGACGTCGCGCTCGCGGTTTCCGACCAATCCGTCCGTGTAGAGGGCGAGCAGGCTGCCCTCGGGCAGGTCGAGCTCTGTCGCCTCGAAGGGCAGTCCACCGATGCCGAGGGGCGGTCCCGGCTGCACGGATACCGGGGTCCTGGTTCCGTCCGGCGAGATGATCAGCGGGAGCGGGTGGCCCGCGCTCGCCAGCGCGAAGCGCCGGGAGACCGGGTCGTAGACGGTGTACAGGCAGGTGGCTCCGAACTCGCCGGTGGGCTGGAAGCGGCTGGCAGGCTGGAGGTCGCTGGAAAGGTGGATGACCAGGTCGTCCAGGTGGGTGAGCAACTCGTCGGGGGGCAGGTCCACGTCGGCGAGGGTGCGGACCGCCGTGCGCAGCCGGCCCATGCTGGCCGAGGCGTGCAGGCCGTGGCCGACGACATCGCCGACGACCAGGGCGACCCGGGCGCCGGAGAGCGGGATGACGTCGAACCAGTCGCCACCCACTTCCGTGCCGGTCCCGCCGGGAAGGTAGCGGGAGGCCACCTCAAGCGCCTCCGGGCTGGTCAGCCGTTGCGGCAGGAGGCTGCGCTGCAGGGTCAGCGCCGTTGCGCGCTCGCGCGAGTACCGACGGGCGTTGTCGATGGCGATGGCTGCCTTGGCCGTCAGCTCTTCGGCGAGGATCAGGTCATCGGCGGTGAAGGCCTCGGGCCGCTCGCTGCGGGAGAACGCGACGACGCCCAGCAGCGCGCCGCGTGCCCGGACCGGCACGGTGATCCGGCAGGTCAGCCCCTCCGCGGCGATGGACTCGTCGATCAGCGGGTTGCCCGGCGGCCAGTGGGCCGGGTCGGCGGCGAGCCCGGGGCCGAAGGCCCATTCGCCGCCGGGGCCGGGTTCGGCGGCGAGCTGAACCGTGGACCGGCCGGTGGCCATGCAGCGGGCGGCGACGGAACCGGGAGCGTGGCTGACCGGCAATGGGTGCCCGGGAGCCCGATCGGTGTCATCCCGCGCGCTGTGCTGGGCGGCCCGGCTCAGCTCGATGGTCTCGCCGGGAGTGAGCGCGGGAGGCAAGGGCGGTTCCTCTCCGCGCAGCACCTCGTCGAACAGATCTACGGTGACGAGGTCGACGAATCCCGGTACCGGGGTCGTGGCCAGTTCCCGGGCGGTGCCGATCACGTCGAGGGTCCGGCCGATGCCGCCGCCGGCCTCGTTCAGCATGAGCAGGCGCTGCCGGGCCCAGTACTCGGCGCTCATGTCGAATCCCCAGTTGGCGACCGCGCGGACCCTGCCCTCGGGATCTCGGACGGGCCAAATGCTGGTGGCCCAGGCGTTGGCGTAGTCGCTGCCCCGCGGCTGGAAGACGGTGATGAGGCGGGCGGGCACGCCCGTCCTCGCCACTTCGGCGAGCTTGTCGGTGTAGGGCTTGTCGTCCCTTTCGGGAAACAGCGAGCGGTCGAATTCGGGAAGCACCTCGCGGTACTTCTTACCGAGCACTTGCTCCTCGGAGTGCGCGATCACCCGGCCCGAGGACGCGTTGATCCACAGGAACCGCAGCTCAGGGTCGTAGACACCGAGAGCGAAGGGGCACTGCTCGAAGGCCCGGTCGGCGATCACCGGGCGGCGTCCCCAGCGCTGGACGGTCACCACGTGGCCCAGTGGCCGGC
Source organism: Streptomyces sp. HD (assembly GCF_028369295.1). Classification (GTDB taxonomy): domain Bacteria; phylum Actinomycetota; class Actinomycetes; order Streptomycetales; family Streptomycetaceae; genus Streptomyces. The sequence continues at coordinate 2,154 of NZ_JAQMYP010000109.1, read as the reverse complement.
CGTCGCCGCCGGACAGCGGTTGCCGCGTCACCACGGCGTCCACAGTGGAACCGTTCCGATGGCGCAGCGGGATGGGCCCGGCATGGTCCGGGGCGGTGCCGTCGCTCTCGGGGAAGCCGGGTGGCGGGGGACCGGCCAGCAGGTCGGTCACGGGGCGCCCGACCGTCTCCTCCGCCGTCCAGCCCAGCAGCAGCCGTCCCCCCTCGCTCCAGCCGCTCACCAGGCCGTCCGGGTCCACCACGATGGCGGCGGTGGGGCCATCGCGCTCACCGGCCATGTCCACGCGCGACACCTCCGTCCGGATGGATGCGCCCGGCAGGGCGGGTTCCCAGCGGCAGTTTCCAGGCTAGATCCGCTTCTGCTCCACGGCTTCCCGGCCGGTACCTCCCGGGCCACCGGCCGCAGTGACCCAAGCGGCCCCGGACGAGGAGTCCGGGGCCGAGCGGAGCGCCTCTGCGGGGGAGTACCCCTCACGTCAGCGGCGTAAGTGGTGCTGGGCGGTCGGTGCCGTCACCAGCCCAACGGCAGACCCGCGATGAACGAGGTGAGCCGGTCGGCGATGACTCGGTCGTCGTGGGCCGAGTAGTGGTAGTGGCAGCCGAGGAAGTCCAGGCCCGAGGAGTCGAGGGACCAGTAGCGGACTCCGCTGTCGCCGGCGTCGTTGCGTGCCTTGACCACTTGCTGGACGTGGTCGGCGTACTGGCCGGTGCCGACGGCCACGATCGTGGTTCCGGACCCGTAGCGCGTACGCAGTCTCTGGAGGAAGTCGGTGTAGGTGCTCCGGTAGGCGGACGCGAGGCTCTCGGGCGTCCACGACTCACCGGAGGTGAGGGGCGAGAAGTCGTTGGTGCCGAGGTTGACCACCACGACCTGGGGGCGCCAGGTGCCCGGGTTCTGCCAGACATCGCCGGTGACGCTCTGCAACGCACGGTCGTAGAAGGTCCGGTAGGTGACGTCCGAGGAGCCTCCACCGTAGTTACGCACCATGCCGAGGCCAGAGAAGCCGTTGATCTGGTAATCGGCGTTCAGCTGCCGGGCGGTGAGGGCGCCGTAGCTCACGTCGGCGTTGGTGCTCCGCTTGAGCTGGTCCGAGGTGCAGTCATGGGAGGTCGAGAGGTTTCCGTAGCCCACTGTGAGGGAGTCCCCGATGAACTCGATCTGGCGGTTGCGGGCGGCCGGTTTGCTCAGTACGGCACCGCCGGGCGCGGCGACGAAGCCTCCGAAGGTGCTGATGTCCCCCGGGGTGTCGTTGCGTTTCACCAGCCGGACGGTGTGCGTGCTGTTCGACAGGCCGTTGATCCAGTGCGTGGTGTTGCCGGGTGTGACGAGTGTGGCGACGGTGGTTCCGTCGACCTGGACGTCGTAGTCGGCGGCCGGGTCGTTGAGCACGATGCCGACGCCGGTGCCGCTGACGCGGCCCTCGAAGTACACGCCGGGCCAGCTGTACTGCACCGTGTTTCCGGCGTCCTTGACCCGCCCCGCGGTGTGCACCTGTGCCAGTACTCCCGCCGCACGGACGAGTTGCCACTGCTGGTTGGCACCGCCCCAGTCGGTGAACGGCACGACCTTGGCGCCGTCCGCGGTGGAGGCGTTGTCCACCTCGACGGCCTTGCCGATGTTGCGGTTGAGCAGCCGGACGTACCCGTCCGACGAGTCGGCCAGCCGGAACTGCTGGTTGGTCCCGTTCGCGTCACCCCACTGCACGATGCCCGCATGGTCGGCGCCGGAGTAGTTCAACACGTCCAGCACCTTGCCCGAATGCTGCGCCTTGAGCCGGTAGTAGCCGCCGCCCGAGTCCACGAACTGGAAACGCCGGTTGGCGCCGTCGTGACGGGTCCACTGCGACAGACCCGCCCCGTCCGCGGTACTCGCACCCGCCACGTCGAGCGCCTTGCCGCTGCCCCGGTTGACCAGCACGTACCAACCGTCGGGATCCACCGTGGCCGCCTGCGCCGTCCCGACGGCACCCCACCCGGTCAGAAGCGCCGCCAGCATCGCGGTCACCGCGGCAAGAACCCCAGCCCGCCTCCCACGCCCCCACCACGGCACCCTGACTGTCAGATGCATGCCACCCCGTTGCATTCGTGTCCCTTTCACTCGAACCGTTGGCGGGCTGTGCTGCTGCAGTTCTCCGGCTCCGCCGGCTACGGCGCG
>NZ_JAQMYP010000108.1 GCF_028369295.1 Streptomyces sp. HD | reverse complement strand
GCCGGTGCTGGTGCCGGTTCCGGTGAGGAGGCCGGCCCAGACGACGGCGGCGCCGCGCGTGTGCAGGGCGGCGAGGGCGGACTCGAAGGCCCGGGTACCGGGCTGGTCCTTGTGCTGGGCCGGGACGGCGAGCACCTCGTCCTCGGACGGCAGGCTCTGCGCCGCCAGGGCGGACAGGGTGCCGTCGGGGCCGAGTTCCAGGCAGCGCGTGACACCGAGGCCGGTCAGGGTGCGGACGCCGTCGGCGAAGCGGACGGCATGGCGGACGTGCCGCACCCAGTAGTCGGGGTCGGTCAGTTCGTCGGGGTCCGCCGGACGGCCGGTGAGGTCGGAGACCACGGTCAGCCGTGGCGGGTGGTACTCCAGCGACTCGGCGACGCGGCGGAAGTCGCTCAGCATCGGTTGCATCAGCGGTGAGTGGAAGGCGTGGCTGACACGGAGCGCGGTGGCCCGGTGGCCCTGCGCCCTCACCTGCTGCGCGATCTCCTCGACATCGGCGGCGACTCCGGCGATCACGGTGGCGCCCGGTCCGTTGACGGCGGCGATCCCGGCCCGGTCGGCGCGCCCCTCCAGCAGGGGCAGCACGTCGGCCTCGGGGATTTGCAGGGAGACCATGGCGCCGCCCTCGGGCAGCGCCTGCATCAGCCGGCCGCGGGCGGCCACCAGCCGGCAGGCGTCGGCGAGGGACCACACCCCCGCCACGTGGGCTGCCGCCAGCTCGCCGACGGAGTGGCCGAGCAGCACGTCGGGGCGTACCCCGAAGGACTCGGCGAGCCGGAACAGGGCGACTTCCAGGGCGAACAGGGCGGGCTGCGCGTACTCGGTACGGTTCAGCAGGTCGGGGTCCGTGCCGAACACGACGTCCTGGAGCGGCCGTTCGAGGGTCGTGTCGACCTGGGCGCACACCTCGTCGAAGGCGTCCGCGAACACCTCGTACGCGTCGTACAACTCTCGCCCCATGCCGAGGCGTTGAGAGCCCTGGCCGGCGAAGAGGAAGGCGGTCCGGCCGGTCTTGGCGGCGGAACCGCTGACCAGGCCGGGTCGTGCGTGACCGGCGGCCAGGGCGTCCAGGCCGCGCAGCAGCTCGTCCTGGTCGGTGCCGAGCACCACGGCCCGCTGTTCGAACACGGACCGGGTGGTGAGCAGCGCGGCGGCGGTGCGCGCCGGATCCGTCCCGGGGCGGGAACGTACGAAGTCGGCGAGCCGCCGGGCCTGTTCGCGCAGGGCGACAGGGGTGCGGCCGGTGACCATCCACGGCACGGCCGCGGAGGGCAGGCGCAGGACCGGCGGCACGGGAGCGGGGGTGTCCGGGTCGGCGGCCGGCTCCTCGGGGGCCTGTTCGAGGACGACGTGGGCGTTGGTGCCGGAGACACCGAAGGCGGACACACCCGCACGCCGCGGTCGGTCCCCGCCCTGGGACCAGTCGGTGTTCTCGTGGAGCAGCCGGACGGCGCCGGCCGTCCAGTCCACGCGGGACGTGGGTTCCTCGGCGTGCAGGGTGCGCGGCAGCGTCCCGTGCCGCATCGCCAGGACCATCTTGATGACACCGGCGACACCTGCGGCGGCCTGGGTGTGCCCGATGTTCGACTTCACGGAGCCCAGCCACAGGGGCCGTTCGCGGTCCTGGCCGTAGGTGGCCAGGAGGGCCTGTGCCTCGATCGGGTCGCCCAGCGCCGTACCCGTGCCGTGGGCCTCGACGGCGTCGACATCGGCGGGTGTGAGGCCACTGCCCGCCAGTGCGGAACGGATCACCCGCTGCTGGGAGGGGCCGTTGGGGGCGGTGAGGCCGTTGGACGCGCCGTCCTGGTTGACGGCGGTGCCGCGGACCACGGCGAGCACCGGATGCCCGTGGCGGCGGGCGTCGGACAGCCGCTCCACCACGAGCACGCCGACGCCCTCACCCCAGCCGGTGCCGTCGGCGCCCTCGGCGAACGCCTTGCACCGGCCGTCCGCGGCCAGGCCGCGCTGCCGCGAGAACTCCACGAAGGCGCCCGGTGTCGACATCACAGTCACGCCACCGGCCAGGGCCAGGTCGCATTCGCCGGCGCGCAGTGCCTGGACCGCCAGATGCAGGGCGACCAGCGACGACGAGCACGCGGTGTCGACGGTCACCGCGGGCCCTTCGAGGCCGAGCACGTACGACACCCGGCCCGAGAGCACGGACGCGGTGATGCCGGTGGTCAGGTGCCCGTCGGACTCCTCGGGCCGGCCCAGCATCAGCGCGAGGTAGTCCTGGCCGTTGGTGCCCGTGAACACGCCGGTCCGGCTGCCGCGGAGGGACCCCGGCTCGATGCCCGACCGCTCCAGTGCCTCCCACGAGGTCTCCAGCAGCAGCCGCTGCTGGGGGTCCATGGTCATGGCCTCGCGGGGGGAGATGTCGAAGAACGTCGAGTCGAACAGCGGGGCGTCGTAGAGGAAGGCTCCCTGGCGGGCGTACGTCGTACCGGTGCCGCCCGCCGCGTCGAAGATCCCGTCGAGGTCCCAGCCCCGGTCGGCGGGGAAGTCGGCGACGGTGTCACGGCCCTCGGCGAGCAGCCGCCAGAACTCCTCGGGAGTGTCGGCCCCGCCGGGGAAGCGGCAGCCGAGGCCGACGATCGCGACCGGCTCCTGACGGCTCGCCTCGACGTCATGAAGGCGCTGGCGGGTCTGCCGGAGGTCGGCCGTCGCCCGTTTCAGGTAGTCCCGCAGCTTCTCTTCATTGCTCGCCATCGTGCCCCATTTCCTTGCCTTCCTCGCAAAGCCGTGCGTGGACCCCGTCGCCGGAGCCGGGTGGTCAGGAGGTTCCGAGTTCCTTGTCGAGCAGCTCGAACATCTCCTCGTCCGTCGCCACGTCCAGTTCCGCGACCGCGTCCTCCGTCTCGTCGGCGGCGTCGGCGCCGGTCCACATCGCCAGCAGTTCCCGCAGCTTCGCCGTGATCTCCGGGTGTGCTTCGCCACCGGCCCCGGCCTGAGCCGCGAGGGCCTCGGCGAGCCGGTCGATCTCGGCGACGACACCGGTTCCCCCGGCCGAGTCGCCGTCGGGGCCGGCGAGTTCGGCCTCCAGGTACCGGGCGATGTCCACGGGTGCGGGGTAGTCGAACACCAGGGTCGCCGGCAGCTTGAGGCCGGTGGCCGCGCCGAGCCGGTTGCGCAGTTCCACAGCGGTCAGCGAATCGAATCCCGCCTCCCGGAAGGCGCGGGCCGGGTCCACCGCGCCGGCCTTGGCATGTCCCAGGACCAGGGCGGCCTGCTCCCGCACCAACTCGACCAGCGCCGCCGACCGTTCATCGGCGCCGAGCCCGGCGAGCCGCTGCCGCAGGGCATCGGAGTCCGCCCCGGACACGGCGTCCGCCAGCGCGACTTCCGCCTCCGGTATCTCCCCGAACAGGGTGGTGGCACGGCCGGCGGTGAACGCGGGAGCGAACCGCGTCCAGTCGGCCCGTGCCACGACCGCGGCCGGATCGCCGCCGCCCGCCAGCCGCTCCATCGCCACCAGTGCCAGATCCGGGTCGAGGCCCGTCAGGCCCCGGCGGCGCAGATACTCCTCGACGCTGCCGTCGGCGGCCATGCCGTCTTCCGCCCACGGCCCCCACGCCACGGACGTGGCCACCAGCCCGGCCGCCCTGCGCCGCTCGGCCAGGGTGTCCAAGTAGGCGTTGGCGGCGGCATAGTTGCCCTGGCCCGGGGAACCGATGGCGCCCGCGAACGACGAGAACAGCACGAACGCCGACAGCTCCCGGTCCCGCGTCAGCTCGTCGAGGTTGCGCGCGGCGACGGCCTTGGCCCGCAGGACGGCCGTGAAGCGTTCCGGGGTGAGCGCCTCGACGAGCCCGTCGTCGAGGACACCCGCCGTGTGCACCACGGCATCGACCGGGTGCTCGGACAGCAGCACGGCGAGCGCGTCCCGGTCCGCCGCGTCGCAGGCGGCCACGGTCACCCGTACGCCCGTGGCGGCGAGGTCGTCGCGCAGCTGCGGTGCGCCGGGCGCGTCGAGCCCGCGCCTGCTGATCAGGACGAGGTGCTCGGCGCCCTGCGCGGCGGCCCAGCGGGCCACCCGGGCACCCAGCGCGCCCGTTCCGCCCGTGATCAGTACGGTGCCCGACGGGCGCCAGCCCGCACCGAGTGCGCCGGGTGCCGTCCGGCCGAGCCGCCGCCCGAACACACCGGTCGCCCGGATCGCCACCTGGTCCTCTCCCGTGCGGCCCGTGAGCACACCGGCCAGGCGGCCCGTCGTGCGCCGGTCCATGACCTGGGGCAGGTCGACCAGACCGCCCCAGCCGTCCGGGTGCTCCAGCGCCGCGACCCGGCCGAGGCCCCACACGGCGCCCTGCGCCGGATCGGGCGCCTGGTCGGCCCGGTTGACGGAGACCGCGCCCCTGGTCAGCGCCCACAGCGGGGCGGCGATGCCGGTGTCGCCGAGTGCCTGCACGAGTACGGCGGTGGCGGCGGGGCCGGCCGGCACGCCGTCACCGGCATCCTGACCGCCGGTCGCCTCCGTGGCGTTCGCGCCGTTCGGCTCGGGCAGCGCCAGGAAGGACAGGATCCCGGCGACCGGCTCCTGCCGCGCTGCCGCGGCCAGCAGTGCGCCCAGCGCGCCCCGGTCGGTGCCGGGCTCGTACACGACCCGCACCGGCTCGGCACCGTTCGCCGTGAGACCGTCCAGGACGGCGCCGCTCCACGCGTCGTCCCGCAGCCCGGCGGGCAGGACCGCCAGCCAGCGGCCCGGCAGCGCCGCGGCGGAGACCGTGCCGAGCGGCTTCCAGCTCGTGCCGTACAGCCAGTCGTCCACCCGGGACTGCTCCCGCTGCCCGCGCCACCACGACGACAGGGCCGGCAGCAGTCCGTCCAGGGCGTCCTCGGCCACGCCCAGCGAGTCGGCCAGCACACCGGCGTCGCCCTGTTCGACGGCCGTCCAGAACCCGGCGTCCGCGCGGTCGGCGGCGCCCGTTGCCGACGGACCGCCCGGCCTGGCTCCCTCGGGCCAGAAACGCTCGTGCTCGAAGGCGTAGGTCGGCAGATCCACCACGGCCGCCCGTGTCGGTGCGAACAGTGCGGGCCAGTCGACCTGCCCGCCGTGCAGATGCAGCGAAGCGACCGCCGAGAGCAGGCTCATCGGCTCGGCACGGTCCTTGCGCAGGGTCGGGGTCAGCAGCCGCTCCCGCACATCGCCGTCGAGGCTGCCCTGGGCGAGCGCGGCCAGCGTGCCGTCCGGCCCCAGCTCCACGAACCGGGACACGCTGTGTGCGTCCAGGCGGCGAACGGCGTCGGCGAACCGGACCGGCCGGCGCACGTGATCCACCCAGTGGGCCGGGGACATCAGCTCCTCGGCCGTCGCGAGCTCACCGGTCAGCGTGGACACGATCGGTATCCGCGGCTGCTCGTACGACAGGCTCTCGGCCACCTCGCGGAACTCGTCGAGCATCGGCTCCATCAGCGGCGAGTGGAAGGCATGGCTCACCCGCAGGGCCGTGACCTTGCGGTCCAGGGCGCGGAAGTGGGCGGCCACTTCGTCGACGGCCTCGGCCGTACCCGAAATCACCACCGCCTGCGGCCCGTTGACCGCCGCGACGCCCACCCGGTCGTCGAGCAGGGGCGCCACCTCGTCCTCGGTGGCCTGCACGGCGGCCATCGCGCCGCCCTCGGGCAGCGCCTGCATCAACCGGCCCCGCGCCTCGACCAGACGGCACGCGTCCGCGAGCGACCACACCCCCGCCACATGCGCGGCGGCGATCTCCCCGACCGAGTGACCGGCGAGCACGTCCGGGCGCACGCCCCACGACTCCAGCAGCCGGAACAAAGCCACTTCCAGGGCGAAGAGGGCGGGCTGCGCGTACTCCGTCCGGTTGAGCAGGTCCACGTCCCCGCCGAAGACGACCTCCCGCAGCGCGAACGGCAGCTCCGCGTCCACCGCGTCAAAGGTCTCGGCGAAGACCGGGAACGCCTCGTACAACTCCCGTCCCATACCGAGCCGTTGCGAGCCCTGCCCGGCGAACAGGAACGCGAGGCGTCGGCCGGCGGAGCCGCCGGGGGTGCCGGCGAGGACGCCGGGGTCCTGCCCGCCCACCGCCACGGCCCGCAGCCCGCGCAGCAGCTCGTCACGGTCGGCGGCCAGGACCACCGCGCGGTGCTCCAGCCAGGGCCGCAGCGCCGACGACAGACCCAGGTCGCTCAGTCGCAGTGCGCGGTCGGCGTCGACGCGGGCCCACAGCCGTTCGGCCTGGCCGCGCAGGGCGCCCTCGGACGCGGCGGACAGGGCGATCGGTGTCACGGGCAACTCGTCAACTGCCGTGGCCGGTTCGGGGGTGACCGTGTCGGGGGCCTGTTCGATGATGACGTGGGCGTTGGTGCCGCTGATCCCGAAGGACGACACCCCGGCCCGCCGGGGGCGGTCCTGCGGCCGCGGCCACTCCACGTTCTCCGTCAGCAGGGTGACCTCGCCCGCCGTCCAGTCGACGAAGGGAGAGGGCTCGTCGGCGTGGAGGGTGCGCGGCAGCACGCCGTGCCGCATCGCCATCACCATCTTGATCACACCGCCGACACCGGCAGCCGCCTGCGTGTGACCGACGTTCGACTTCAACGAGCCCAGCCAGAGGGGCTGTTCACGATCCTGACCGTAGGTGGCGAGGAGCGCCTGCGCCTCGATCGGGTCACCGAGCGGCGTCCCTGTGCCATGCGCCTCCACCGCGTCCACATCGGCGGGCTTCAGTCCGGCACCGGCCAGCGCCTGCCGGATCACCCGCTCCTGCGAGGGACCGTTCGGCGCGGTGAGACCGTTGCTCGCACCGTCCTGGTTCACCGCCGACCCGGCCACCACGGCCAGCACCCGGTGCCCGTTGCGGCGCGCGTCCGACAGCCGCTCCAGCACCAGCATGCCGATGCCCTCGGACCAGGCCGTACCGTCCGCTCCGGCCCCGAAGGACTTGCAGCGACCGTCGGAGGCGAGGCCTCGCTGCTGGCTGAAGTCGACGAAGGTGTCCGGCGTGGACATCACCATGACACCGCCGGTGAGCGCCAGATCGCACTCCCCGGCCCGCAGCGACTGGGTGGCCAGGTGGAGGGTGACCAGGGAGGACGAGCAGGCGGTGTCGACCGTCATCGCCGGGCCCTCCAGACCGAAGCTGTAGGCAATACGGCCGGAGTGGACGCTGCTGGTGTTGCCGGTCAGCAGGTAGCCGTCGGAGTCGTGCTCGCCCTCGCTCAGGCAGGAGTTGTAGTACTGGCCCATGACACCGGCGAACACCCCCGTGCGGCTGCCGCGCAGCGCCGTCGGGTCGATGCCCGCGCGTTCGAAGACCTCCCAGGAAACCTCCAGCAGCAGCCGCTGCTGCGGGTCCATCGCCAGCGCCTCGCGCGGTGAGATGCCGAACAGCCCGGCGTCGAAGGACGCCGCGTCGTACAGGAATCCGCCCCGGCGGACGTAGCTCTTGCCGAGCCGGCCGGGCTCCGGGTCGTACAGCGCCTCCAGGTCCCACCCGCGGTCGGTCGGGAAGTCGCCGATCGCGTCGCCGCCCTCGCTGACCAGCCGCCAGAGATCGTCCGGCGATTCGACGCCGCCGGGGAACCGGCACGCCATGCCCACGATGACCACCGGATCGTCGTCCACGCCCTTCCCGGCGGGCAGCACGACACCCTGCGGGGCGGCGGCGTCTCCGCCGAGCGCGGTCAGCAGATGCCGGGCGAGCGCGGCGGGCGACGGATGGTCGAAGACCAGCGTGGCGGGCAGCCGCAGCCCGGTCGCCGCGTTGACGCGGTTGCGCAGTTCCACCGAGGTCAGCGAGTCGAAACCGAGCGTCTTGAACGCCTGGCCCGGTTCCACCTCGGCGGCCGAGGCATGGCCCAGCACCTGGGCCACCAGACCGGAGACCAGGTCCAGCAGGAACGGTTCGCGTTCGGCGGTGGGCAGGGCCGACAGCCGACTCCGCAACTCGTCGCCGCCTCCCCCGTGCCCGCCGGTGTGCGCGGCACGCCGGGCCGGGCCGCGCACCAGGCCACGCAACAGCGCAGGAACCTCGGGGAGTTCACGCAATGCCGCGAGGTCCAGGTCGACCGGGAGGAGAAAGGAGAGCTCGGTGTCCCGCAGCGCGACGTCGAGGACCGCGAGGCCCTGTTCGACGGCGAGCGGCCGTACGCCGCCGCGTGCCATGCGGCGCAGATCCGCGTCGGTCAGCTCGGCGGTCATTCCCGCGCCCGGCGCCCACGGGCCCCAGGCGAGGGAGACGGCGGGCAGTCCGAGGTGGCGACGGCACACGGCGATGGCGTCCAAGTAGGCGTTGGCCGCCGCGTAGTTGGCCTGCCCGGCGCCGCCGAAGGTGCCGGAGACCGAGGAGAACAGCACGAACGCGGCCAGGTCCAGATCACGGGTGAGCGCGTCGAGATGTTCAGTCGCGTCCGCCTTGGGACGCAGCACCGCACGCAGCCGTTCCTCGGTCAGCGACGCCGTCACACCGTCGTCGACCACACCCGCGGTGTGGATCACTCCGGTCAGCGGACGGTCCGCCGGGATCGACGCCAGCAGGGTCTCGAGCGCCTGCCGATCGGCCACGTCACAGGCCGCGACGGTGACATCGGCACCCAGGTCGGTGAGTTCGGCGGCGAGTTCCGCCGCGCCCGGGGCGTCCGGTCCACGCCGCCCCGCCAGGAGCAGGTGACGTACGCCGTGTTCGGTGACCAGGTGACGCGCGGCCAGGGCGCCCAGACCGCCGGTGCCGCCGGTGACGAGGACGGTGCCGTCCGCGAGCCGGACCGGCTGAGTGTCGGAGGGGGCATCAGTCACGGACGGGGCCGGCAGCCCCGCGGCAACGAGCCGCGGGACCAGCGGCGTGCCCCCGCGGACGGCCAGTTCGGTCTCGGCGGCGAGGGTGTCCGTGCCGGCGAGCAGCGCGACCAGGGTCTCCCAGGACTCCGCTGTGCCGTCCAGGTCGGCCAGCGCGAAACGGCCGGGATTCTCGGTCCGGGCCGAGCGCATCAGGCCCCACAGAGCGGCGAGCGCCGGATCCGCCCCCTCGTCCGGCGTCACCGCCACCGCGCCCCGCGTCACCACCACGAGCCGCGTGCCCATGAACTCGTCGGCCGCCAGCCAGTCCTGTACGAAGCTCAGTGCGGCGGCGGTGACAGCATGGGCCGCGGCGACCGAGCCGTCGAACGGGGCGTCCGTCGCACCGCTCCAGGGAAGCAGCACGGTCTCGGGGGCCGGGTCACCGTCGTGCACGGCCCGGGTCAGCTCGGACCAGGTACGGACGGGCACTGCGGGAAGCGCGGCGGTCGGATCGTCATCCGGGGTCACGTGGTCCGACAGCAGGATCGTACGGCCGTCGGCGAGCGAGGCCTCGTCGGCGGGAGCCGGGGCGAAGGACGAGGACGAGGACATGATCGCGGTCGGCAGCGGAGTCCAGTCGATCCGGTACGTCCCGGAGGAGGCGGCCAGGCCCGCACCCGTCGCCAGTTCGGACGGCACCTCGCGCAGCGCCAACGAGTCGACGGCAGCGACCGCGTCACCGGCCGGGTCGCCCAAGTGCAGGGTCACCGCGTCGGGTCCCGCCGGAGCCACCCGCACCCGTAGGGCGCGCGCCCCGGACGCATGCAGCGACAGCCCGTTCCAGGAGAAGGGCAGCCGCCCGGCACCCGCTTCACCGAGCGGGCCGAAGAGGACAGCGTGCAGGGCCGAGTCGAGCAGTGCCGGATGCACCCCGAACCGGCCCGCGAGCCCCTCATGCTCCTCCGGCAGCACGACCTCGGCGAACACCTCGTCGCCGCGCCGCCACACCGTGCGCAGCCCCTGGAACACCGGGCCGTACGCCAGCCCGGCCGCCGCGAACCGGTCGTAGACGTCGGCGACGGGGCGGGCCTCAGCACCCTTCGGCGGCCACTCCGCGAGGTCGAACGCCGCGTCGGCGGTCGCCTCCGTCGTCGTGTCAGGGGCCAGCAGACCGCCGGCATGCAACACCCACGGCGTGTCGTCGGAGGCGTCCTGCGGACGTGAGTGCACCTCGACGGTGCGGCGTCCGGAGTCGTCCGCCACACCGACGGTGACCTGCAAACGGACCATGCCCTGCTCCGGCACCACCAGCGGCACCGCGATCGTCAGCTCCTCGACCCTGGCACAGTCCACGTGGTCGCCGGCGCACAGCGCCAGCTCGGCGTAGCCGGTGCCCGGGAAGACCGCCGCGCCCAGAACGGTGTGGTCCCGCAGCCACGGGTGCGAACGCAGCGACAGGCGTCCGGTCAACACCACTCCCCCGCCCGCCAGTTCCACAGCGGCGCCGAGCAACGGGTGTCCGGCCGCACCGACCCCGGCGGCGGCCAGGTCACCGGGCCGGTGAGAGGCCTGCGGCCAGAACCGCTTCCGCTGGAAGGCGTACGTCGGCAGCTCCACTGCGCGAGCCCCGCTGCCGGGGAAGAGAGCGCGCCAGTCGACATCGGCACCGTGGGTGAACAGCCCGGCCACCGCGGCGAGGAGAGCGGGTGCCTCGGGGCGGTCCTTGCGCAGGGCCGGTACGAGCAGCGCGGTCCCGGAGTCGTCGAGGGAGGCCTGGGCGAGGGCGGTGAGGGTGCCGTCGGGGCCGAGTTCGAGATAGCGACCGATGCCCTGTTCGGCGAGGGTGCGCACGGCGTCGCCGTAACGGACCGGCTGACGCACGTGGCCGACCCAGTAGTCCGGGGACATCAGCTCGTCGACGGTGGCCGCCTTGCCGGTCACCGTGGAGACGACAGGCAGCTTCGGACGCTCGTACGTCAGGCTCTCGGCGACCTTGCGGAAGTCCGCGAGCATCGGCTCCATCAGCGGGGAGTGGAAGGCATGGCTGACCCGCAGAGGTGTGGTCTTGCGGCCCTCGGTACGGAAGTGGTCCGCGACCTCCTCCACAGCGTCCGCGGTGCCCGCGATCACGACCGCCTGCGGGCCGTTCGCGGCCGCAAGACCCACCTGGTCGTTCAGCAGCGGCAGGACCTCGTCCTCCGTCGCCTGTACGGCGACCATCGCGCCGCCGGCCGGGAGCGCCTGCATCAACCGGCCGCGTGCCGCCACCAGACGGCACGCGTCCGACAGCGACCACACCCCCGCCACATGCACCGCCGCGATCTCACCGATCGAGTGCCCGGCCAGCACGTCTGGACGCACACCCCAGGACTCCAGCAGCCGGAACAGCGCCACTTCCAGGGCGAACAGGGCGGGCTGGGCGTACTCGGTTTGGTTCAGGCGCTCGGCGTCCGCACCGAAGACGACCTCCCGCAGGCTGAACGGGAGTTCCGCGTCCACCGCGTCGAAAGCCTCCGCGAAGACCGGGTACGTCTCGTACAACTCCCGGCCCATACCGAGCCGTTGAGAACCCTGCCCCGCGAAGAGCAACGCCGTCTTCCCGGCACGCGTCTGCGCACCCCGTACCAGCCCCGGCGCCTGTTCGTCGTCCGCCAACGCCCGCAAGCCTTGGAGCAGTTCCTCCTGCCCCGCCGCAAGCAGCACGGCACGATGCTCCAGCGCGGAACGCGTCGTCACCAGGGAAAGCGCGACATCACGGTGCGACAGCCCGGAATCGGACGACAGCCACGCCGCCAGCCGCTCCGCCTGCCCCCGCAACGCCGCCGCACTCGCACCCGACACCACCACCGGCACCAGCCCCGGCACCGGCTCGGACGGCGCCTCGACCACCTCCGCCGACACCTCGGGCGCCTCTTCGAGGATCACATGGGCATTGGTGCCGCTGATACCGAAGGACGACACACCCGCCCGACGGAAACGGTCCTCCGACCGCGGCCACTCCACACCGTCGGTCAGCAGGGTGAC
>NZ_JAQMYP010000107.1 GCF_028369295.1 Streptomyces sp. HD | reverse complement strand
TGACCGGCAACCTCCCCGCAGGGGCGTGGCCGTGACCGCTCGGCAAGCCCCTCCAATCCCACGGAGTATGGCGTGGCAATCAGCGTCTTCGACCTGTTCTCCATAGGCATCGGTCCGTCCAGCTCGCACACCGTCGGCCCGATGCGCGCCGCCGGGATGTTCGTCGCCCGGCTGAAGCAGGACGGCGTGCTGGCCCAGACCACCGCTGTCCGGGCGGAGTTGTTCGGCTCGCTCGGCGCCACCGGCCACGGCCACGGCACCCCCAAGGCGGTGCTGCTCGGTCTGGAGGGCAACCAGCCGCACACGGTCGACGTCGCCCAGGCCGACCTGGACGTCGAGCGGATCCGCGACACCGGGCGCATCCGCCTCCTCGGTACCGAGATCGGCCCGGCCCACGAGATCGACTTCGACGCCTCGACCCAGCTGGTCCTGCACCGCAGGCGGTCGCTGCCGTACCACGCCAACGGCATGATCCTCTTCGCATACGACGCCGACGGGGTGCCGCTGCTGGAGAAGACGTACTACTCAGTGGGCGGCGGCTTCGTGGTCGACGAGGACGCGGTCGGCGCGGACCGCGTCAAGCCCGACGACACCGTGCCGGCCCATCCCTTCAGCACCGGCGACGAACTGCTGCGTCTGACGAAGGAGACCGGTCTGTCGATCTCCGCGTTGATGCTGGAGAACGAGAAGGCGTGGCGCACCGAGCAGGAGATCCGCGCGGGCCTGCTGGAGATCTGGCGGGTCATGGAGGCCTGCGTCGGGCGGGGGCTGGGGCGCGAGGGCATTCTCCCCGGTGGTCTGAAGGTCCGTCGGCGAGCCGCGGCGGCGGCCAGGGCCCTGCGCAGCGAGGGCGACCCGGCGGGCCGCGCCATGGAGTGGGTGACCCTCTACGCGATGGCCGTGAACGAGGAGAACGCGGCGGGCGGCCGGGTCGTCACCGCCCCGACGAACGGCGCGGCCGGCATCATCCCCGCCGTCCTGCACTACTTCCTCGACTTCGTGCCGGGCGCCGACGAGGACGGCATCGTCCGGTTCCTCCTCGCCGCGGGCGCGATCGGGATGCTCTTCAAGGAGAACGCGTCCATCTCCGGCGCCGAGGTCGGCTGCCAGGGCGAGGTCGGCTCCGCCTGCTCGATGGCCGCCGGAGGACTCGCCGAGGTGCTCGGCGGCAGCCCCGAACAGGTCGAGAACGCCGCCGAGATCGGCATGGAACACAACCTCGGCCTCACCTGCGACCCGGTCGGCGGCCTCGTCCAGATCCCGTGCATCGAGCGCAACGGCATGGCCGCCGTCAAGGCCGTGACCGCCGCCCGGATGGCCCTGCGCGGCGACGGCAGGCACCACGTCTCCCTCGACAAGGTCATCAAGACCATGAAGGAGACCGGCGCCGACATGAAGGTCAAGTACAAGGAGACCGCCCGCGGCGGCCTCGCCGTCAACGTCATCGAGTGCTGAGGAGGAAGGCCGACTCCACAGAGGGGGAACGACGTCCACGCAAAGAACTGGGAGTGAGGCCATGGGACGGGTCACCGAGCGACGGCGCGTGGTGCGCATCCGGGACGGCGCGCCGAGCACGCGACCGGACACCCTGGTGGCGGAGGAGCCACTGGAGATACGGCTCGGCGGCAAGCCGCTGGCCATCACCATGCGCACCCCCGGGGACGACTTCGCACTCGCCGCCGGATTCCTGGTGAGCGAGGGCGTGGTGAGCCGGGCCGAGGACGTGGCCAACATCGTGTACTGCGCCGGTGCCACCCAGGACGGCTCGAACACGTACAACATCGTCGACGTCCAACTCGCCCCCGGCGTACCGCTGCCCGACATCACGCTGGAGCGGAACGTGTACACCACGTCGTCCTGCGGCCTGTGCGGCAAGGCCGGCCTGGACGCCGTACGGACCACCGCACGGTGGCCGATCGCCGACACGCCCCCGGTCCTGGTCGCCCCCGAGCTGCTGGCCGCCCTGCCCGGCCGACTCCGCGCCGCGCAGCGGGTGTTCGACCGCACCGGCGGTCTGCATGCCGCCGGGTTGTTCTCGCCCGAGGGCGAGCTGCTGGACCTGCGGGAGGACGTCGGCCGGCACAACGCCGTCGACAAGCTGATCGGCCGCGCGCTGCAGTCGGGCCGACTGCCGCTGTCCCGCAGCATTTTGCTGGTGTCCGGGCGGGCGTCCTTCGAGCTGGCGCAGAAGGCCGTCATGGCGGGCATCCCGCTGCTGGCGGCCGTCTCGGCGCCGTCCTCCCTCGCAGTGGACCTGGCGGCGGAGACGGGACTAACCCTCGTCGGCTTCCTGCGCGGCGACTCCATGAACGTGTACGCGGGCGAGCAGCGCATCGACCTGCGAGCCGGGGCCATGGCAGCCGGAGGGACGGCGAGGTGAGCCGGTACATGACCGGGCTCGAAGCGCTCCACGACAGCCGCGCCCACGGCAGCACACTGCTCCGCCCGCCCCGGCCGCGCCCACCCGACGCCCGCCACCGGCCCCGCCGCGTCGCCATGCTCAGCGTGCACACCTCACCGCTGCACCAGCCCGGAACGGGCGACGCGGGCGGCATGAACGTCTACATCGTGGAGCTCGCCAAGCGCCTCGCCGCCATCGACATCGAGGTGGAGATCTTCACCCGGGCCACCTCCGCCGCACTCCCGCCCAGCGTCGAACTCGCGCCCGGCGTTCTGGTGCGGCATGTGGCCGCGGGCCCGTACGAAGGCCTGGCCAAGGAGGATCTGCCCGCCCAGCTCTGCGCCTTCGCGCACGGCGTCACCCAGGCCTGGGCCGGCCACCGCCCCGGCCACTACGACCTGGTCCACTCCCACTACTGGCTCTCCGGCCACGTCGGCCGGCTCACCGCCGAGCGCTGGGGCGTCCCGCTCGTCCACGCCATGCACACCATGGCCAAGGTGAAGAACGCCAACCTGGCCGACGGCGACACCCCCGAACCCGCCGCCCGCGTGCTCGGCGAGACCCAGGTCGTACGGGCCGCCGACCGGTTGATAGCCAACACCGAGAAGGAAGCGGCCGAACTGCTGCGGCACTACGACGCCGACACCGGCCGGGTCGCCGTCGTCCACCCCGGCGTCGACCTGGAGCGCTTCCGGCCCGACGCCCGCGGTGTCCAGGCCGGACGAGCCGCGGCACGATCCCGCCTCGGCCTCCCGCAGGACGCCCTGATCCCCCTGTTCGTGGGCCGCATACAGCCGTTGAAGGCACCGGACGTCCTGCTCCTGGCGGTGGCCCGGCTGCTGGAGGAGCGGCCGTGGCTGCGGGAGCGGCTCGTGGTGCCGGTCGTGGGCGGGCCCAGCGGAAGCGGCCTGGCCAGGCCGGAAGGACTGCAGAAACTGGCGGCCCGCCTCGGCATCTCGGACGTGGTGCTGTTCCGGCCGCCGGTCGGCCAGGACCGGCTCGCCGACTGGTACCGGGCGGCATCCGTGCTGGTCATGCCGTCCCACAGCGAGTCCTTCGGCCTGGTCGCCGTCGAGGCACAGGCCTGCGGCACCCCGGTGATCGCCGCGGCGGTCGGCGGCCTGCCGGTGGCCGTACGGGACGGGGTGAGCGGTGTGCTCGTACCCGGGCACGATCCGGCGGACTACGCGCGTGCCCTGTACGGCTTCGCCGCCGACCCGGCCCGCTCCGCCCGGATGAGCGAGGCCGCGGTCCGGCACGCCCGCTCCTTCGGCTGGGCCACGGCCGCGGCGGCGACGGCGGACGTGTACACGGCGGCCCTGCTGCGACGGGGCCGCGGCTCGCGCGCGGTCGGCGAGGAACAACTCCGGTAGCGTCCGGCAGTCGTGGTCCGAACTGCTGTCCGGGCGGGCCGGTGCGCAGTACGGTGCGGGCAGTCCGTACGGCAGGGGGTGGCGAAGCCCGGGTACGACATGCGCGTCGTGCGTGTCAGTGGGCCGTACAACCATGGATGACCAGCGAACTCCCGGCACACCCGACCCCCGCCACGATGTCCGGAAACCGGGCCGGAAGGCTGCGGACGGCGGCCCGTCCGCCTACGCTCGCTCCGTGCTGCGCATCATCGACGCCCGAAGCGGCGAGCCCGTCGACGCCGCCCCCGCCCGCCGGGGCCTGACCCGGATCGAAGCGCATACGGAGGGCTTCGACGTGACCGCCCTGCGGATACTCCTGGTCGCTGATCTCCTCGTCCGCGCCCTGGAACTCGGCGGTACGCCCGTGTGGGCGCTGCTCGACGAGGAGCGGCGGCAGGCGGAGCTCCGGGCCGGCGCCGCGGCCCTCGGTATCCGGCCCTTCGAGGACGGCCGGGACGCCGCGTCGGGACTGGGCGAGGCGCAGGTCATCCACGTCGTACGCGAGTCGGGCGCGGAGCCCGACGGGGTGCGGGTCGCCGTCGCGCCCGTGCACTCGGAGGCACCCCCCGAGGAGGCCGACCCCGCCGCCCTGCGCCTCGCGCTGCTCTCCCGGCGCAGAAGCGTGCCCGTACGGCTCGACGCGGCCGCTCTCGCCGAGGCCCACGACACCCTCGCGCGCTGGCGCGGCGCCGTCGCCGGCTGGGCGCAGCGGCCGTCCCGCCCCATCCCCGACGAGGTGAAGACAGAACTGCGCACCGCATGGGAGGACGACCTCGACGTACCCGGCGTCCTGGGCGTCCTGCGCTGGGTGGAGACCGCGCCGGACCTGCCGGACGGCGCCCGCTTCGAGACATACGCCTACGCCGACCGCCTCCTCGGCCTCGACCTCACCCACGACCTGGGAACCCCGGCATGACCGGCCGTATCGGAAACGGCCCGCTGCGCCGTCTGGTCGTCCTCAGGCATGCCAAGTCCGCCTGGCCGGAGGGCGTCGCCGACCACGACCGCCCGCTCGGCCCGCGCGGCCACCGCGACGCCCCGGTCGCGGGCCGGATGCTCGCCGACGCCGACTGCCTGCCGGACCTCGCGCTCTGCTCGACGGCCGCACGCGCGCGTGCCACCTGGGAACTGGCGTCCGCCCAATGGGGCACACCGCCGCCGGTACACCTCGATCCGCGCGCGTACGCGGCCGACGTGCCCGAGCTGCTGGAGGTCGTGCACGAGGTGCCCCCCGAAGTGGAGACGCTGCTCCTGGTCGGCCACAACCCGGGTCTGGAGGACCTCGTCCTCGCACTCGCCGGGGACGGCCTCGACGACACCCTGGACCAGGTCCGCACGAAGTTCCCGACCTCGGCGATCGCCGTACTGGCCTGGCACGGCACCACCTGGAAGGCTCTGGCACCTGGCTCGGCGCTGCTGACGGACGTGATGGTGGCACGCGGCCGCAAGAAGTGAACGCCTCCCGCGCGGGGGCCCGTGGGCGCTGCGCATAGGCTGGCCGGATGCAGGACGAGTACCGCACAGTCGCCCGCGCGGGCGTGCACGAGACCGAGGTCAACCGCTCACGCTTTCTCTGTGCGCTCGCCCCGGCCGCCACCGAGCGAGAGGCCCAGGACTTCATCGCCGCCGTCCGCAAGGAGCACGCGGACGCCACCCACAACTGCTGGGCCTACGTCATCGGCGCCGACGCCGCGGTCCAGAAGGCGAGCGACGACGGCGAACCGGGCGGCACGGCCGGCGTCCCGATGCTCCAGATGCTGCTGCGCCGCGACATGCGCTACGTCGTCGCCGTCGTCACCCGCTACTACGGCGGCGTCAAGCTCGGCGCGGGCGGCCTCATCCGGGCCTACGGCGGAGCCGTCGGCGAGGCGCTGGACACGCTCGGCACCCTCACCAGGCGCCGGTTCCGGCTGGCCACCGTGACCGTGGACCACCAGCGCGCCGGCAAGGTGCAGAACGACCTGAGGTCGACCGGACGCGAGGTACGGGACGTGCGCTACGCGGAGGAGGTCACCATCGAGGTCGGTCTGCCGGACGCCGACGTGGAGGCGTTCCGGGCGTGGCTCGCGGACGTGACGGCGGGGTCGGCCGGGTTCGAGCTCGGGGGAGAGGCGTACGGGGACGCGTGACGGCCGGGCCGGAGCCGGTGCCTCGCCGGGCACGGCGAAGGGTGACTGCTCTTCGGATCCAGCTCAGTGGCAGTCTTCGAGACCCTTGATCACCAGCGCGCGCTCCACGGGGTACGTGTCGGCTCCGGGCACGGCGAGCGCGGTCCGGAACTGCTCTCGCGCATCGGCGATACGGCCCATCGTGTGGTAGGTCCGGCCCAGCCAGTGACGGATGTCCATCTCCAGGCGGGCGTAGTGGGGGTCGGTGAGCGGGGACAGAGCCTGCTGCCGGGCGAGCGCCTGGTGGTAGAGGGCTTCGGCGGCGCTCAGGTTCCCCTCGCCATGCCCTGCCCTGCCCAGCCGGGTCAGGATGAGCGCGTGCAGGAGGGTGTCCCCGGCCTGCTGAACCAGCTCGGCCGCGGGGCGGAGCAGGACGGGCCGACGAGACGATCGTTGTCCTGGCGCAGCACCGCTTCGTGCACTCGGCGGAGTTCCTCGCCGGGATCGACCCCGAGCTCGTCGCGCAGTCGTACGCGCATGTCCTGATAGGCGTTCAGCGCCTCCGCCTGGCGTTCGCCGCCGTACAGAGCACGCATGGACGCGGCCAGGGTGGTGAGTTCGTCCAGGGCATCGGCCGACCGGCCGAGCGTCAGCAGGCACTCAAGCCGATTCCGCTGAACCGTGCGCCGGAGCTCCCTCAGCCGCTGCCGTTCAGCCTGCGCGAACGGTCCTGGCAGTCCGGCCAGGGGCTCGCCTCGAAACAGTGCGGAGCGCATCGGAGAACCGGTCCAACGCGGTGGTCAGGTCACCGGAAGTCTTCGCGAGACGCGCCTCGTCCAAGTGCCGGGTCAGCTCCGTTGTGTCGAGCCGGAGGCCGTCGACGGCGAAGCGGTACCCGGCCCGGCCGCTGCGGATCGCCGACCCCGTCCGTCCCGCGTCCTGCGCGTCGATCGCCTTGCGCAGTGTGAAGACGTAGCTGGGCAGCACCCGGCGACCGGACCCCGGCGGCTTTGCACCCCACACCCCGTCGAGCAGCTGCTCATTGCTCACCAGGGCGCCCTGACGCAGCACCAGCGCGGTGAGAACGGCCTGTCGCCGAACAGGCACCAGGTCCAGCGGTGTGCCGTCACGCCAGGCCTGGACCGGCCCCAGCACCGCGATCCGAAGCCGTGGAGGAGATCCCCCGTCCACCCCGAAGACCTCCGCCCGCGCACATCATTGAAATTTCATTCGTATTTCATCGCCCCCCGCCATGGTTTGCAAGTCGCTACTGAAAACCGGAAGGCGCCGAGCGCGGGCGTCCCGCGCCCCAGGGGGCTCCGGGACGTCGCACGGTTCCACCACCCGACCAGGAGGTCATGTTGAGCGAGCACCGTTCCAGCCGCAGGAGCGTTCTGAAGGCCGTCGGCGGGCTCTCCGCGGCGATGGCTCTCGGCGGCGCGAGCACCCTTGCGACGGCGTCCCCGGCCAGTGCGGTCGGTGACGGCAACGGGCTGCGCATCGTGGAGCGCAACGAGGACGACCCCCGACTGCGGTACTACCGGTTCGCGACCGACGCGATCGGCTGGAACCCCGCCGTCAACGTCCTGCTCCCCGACGGCTACCACACCAGCGGACGCTCCTACCCCGTCCTCTACCTGTTCCACGGCGGCGGCACCGACCAGGACTTCAGGAGCTGGGAGAACATGGCGGGCGTCCGGGCCCGGACCGCCGGAAAGCCGATCATCGTCGTGATGCCCGACGGCGGACACGCCGGCTGGTACTCCAACCCGGTCAACTCCAACACCGGCCCCCGGAACTGGGAGACCTTCCATATGGCCCAGTTGCTCCCGTGGATCGACGCGAACTTCCGGACGTACGCCGAGCTCGACGGCCGCGCCGTCGCCGGGTTCTCGATGGGCGGCTTCGGTGCGCTGAAGTACGCGGCCAAGTACTCCGGCCGCTTCGCCTCGGTGAGCGCCCACTCCGGCCCGCCGAGCCTGCGCCGAGACCTGGGAGTGGTCGCCCATTGGGCCAATGTGTCCTCCGCGGCCCTGGACCTGGGCGGCGGCACGATCTATGGCGCGCCGCTGTGGGACCAGGCCAAGGTCAGCGCCGACAACCCGATGGAGCACATCGAGAGGTACCGGAACAAGCGGATCTTCCTGGTCGCCGGTACCAGCCCCAACCCGGTCGACCCGTTCGACCTGCTCAACGAGACCGAGGTGCTCGCCGGCCAGCGAGAGTTCCGAGCCGCCCTGACCGCCGCCGGCATCCCGCACGAGCCGCACGAGGCGAGCGGCGGACACGTCATCCGCCCCGATCTGTTCACCGACGACCTCAACGGCATCCTCGCCCGGCTCCGTAAGGCGTAGACAGGTCGAACCGAGACGACCGCACGCCCGGCGGGACCATTCGGTCCTGTCGGGCGCAGCGGCGGTGTCCCGGGGCGACGTGGTGCTGGAAATCGCCGGAGCGGTCGTTTCTCGCTGCGCTCCTTCTCGTCGGCCGGCTCGCGATACCGGACCAGGAGGCGACGTACGTTAGCGTGGCGGATGTTGACGGCGAGCCCTGTGCTGGTTCGTGCTGGTTTTAGGGCGCAGTAGGGGTAAACGTGCAGGTCGGGGCGATTTCATGAGAATTCTGCACACTTCCGACTGGCATCTCGGCCGGGCGTTCCACCGGGTCAACATGCTCGGGGCCCAGACCGGGTTCATCGGTCATCTCGTCACGACCGTGCGTGAGCGCGGCGTGGACGCGGTGGTCGTGTCGGGGGACGTGTACGACCGGGCGGTGCCGCCCCTCGCCGCGGTCGAGCTGTTCGACGACGCCCTGCACCGGCTCGCCGACCTCGGTGTGCCGACGGTGATGATCTCCGGCAACCACGACTCGGCGCGCCGGCTCGGCGTGGGGGCCGGCCTGATCGGCCGTGCCGGTGTCCATCTGCGGACCGAGCCGTCCGCGTGCGGCACGCCCGTCGTGCTCCAGGACGACTTCGGCGACGTGGCCTTCTACGGCCTGCCCTATCTCGAACCCGCCCTGGTGAAGGACGAGTTCGGGGTGGACAAGCCCGGCCACGAGGCCGTGCTCGCCGCCGCCATGGACCGGGTGCGCGCCGACCTCGCCACACGCGCACGTGGCACGCGGTCGGTCGTCCTCGCGCACGCCTTCGTCACCGGGGGAGAGGCCAGCGACAGCGAGCGGGACATCACCGTCGGCGGGGTGGCCGCGGTGCCCGCCGGGGTCTTCGACGGCGTCGACTACGCGGCGCTCGGCCATCTGCACGGCTGCCAGACCATCACCGACCGCGTCCGCTACTCGGGTTCCCCGCTGCCGTACTCCTTCTCCGAGGCCGACCACCGCAAGAGCATGTGGCTCGTCGACCTGGACGCCGACGGCGCGGTCACGGCCGAGCGGGTCGACTGCCCGGTGCCGCGTGCGCTGGCCCGGATCCGGGGGACACTGGAGGAACTGCTCGCCGAACCCGGGCTCGCGCGGCACGAGGAGGCCTGGGTCGAGGCCACGCTCACGGACGCGGTGCGCCCGGCGGACCCCATGGCCCGCCTCGCCGAGCGTTTCCCGCACACCCTCAGCCTCGTCTTCGACCCCGAGCGCACGCCCGACGATCCCGAGGTGTCCTATGCGCGGCGGCTCGCGGGCCGCTCCGACCAGGAGATCGCGGAGGACTTCGTCGCGCATGTGCGCGGGGCCGGACCCGACGCACACGAACAGGGCGTCCTGCGGGACGCGTTCGACGCGGTGCGGGCCGACGACGCGGTGCGGGAGGTGGCGCGGTGAGGCTGCACCGCCTCGACGTGACGGCGTTCGGGCCGTTCGGCGGATCCCAGACCGTCGACTTCGATGCGCTGTCCACGGCCGGGCTCTTCCTGCTGCACGGCCCCACCGGCGCCGGCAAGACCTCCGTCCTGGACGCCGTCTGCTACGCGCTCTACGGCTCCGTGCCGGGCGCCCGGCAGAGCGGCCAGGGCGGCATGAACCTGCGCAGCGACCACGCCGCGCTCGGCACGCGTACGGAGATCCGCCTCGAACTCACCGTCGCGGGGCGCCGGTTGGAGATCACCCGGCAACCGCCCTGGGAACGCCCGAAGAAGCGCGGCTCCGGCACGACGCTCGACAAGGCGCAGAGCTGGCTGCGCGAGTACGACGCCCAGGCCGGGACCTGGAAGGACCTCAGCCGCTCCCACCAGGAGATCGGCGAGGAGGTCACCCAGCTGCTCGGCATGAGCCGGGAGCAGTTCTGCCAGGTCGTGCTGCTGCCCCAGGGCGACTTCGCGCGCTTCCTGCGCGCCGACGCCGAGGCCCGCGGCAAGCTGCTCGGCCGTCTCTTCGACACCCGCCGTTTCGCCGAGGTCGAGAAGCGCCTCGCCGAGCGCCGCCGGGGCACCGAGGCCCAGGTCCGGGACGGCGACGCCGCGCTGCTGGCCGACGCGCACCGCATGCAGCAGGCGGCGGGCGACGCGATGCGGCTGCCCGACCTCGCACCGGGGGAGCCGGGCCTGGCCGAGGCCATCCTCGGCGCCGCCGCGGTCGCCCGCAGCACCGCCCGCGAGCAGCTGACCGTCGCCCACTGCCGGCTCCTGGCCGCCGAGTCCGCCCAGGCCGCCGCCGACCGTGCGCTGGGCGACGTACGCGAAGTGGCCCGGTTGCAGCGGCGGTTCGCCGAGGCGCGGGCGCGGGCGCGGCTGCTGGAGGAGCGGGCCGACGCCCACCGCGAGGCACAGGCACGCATGGAGCGGTCCCGCAAGGCCGAGGCGGTGGCACCGGCCCTGGAACTGCGGGAGGCGGCCGACGCCGAGCACCGCCGGGCGGCCGAGGAACAGGCACGCACGCGTGTCCAGCTACGGGAGGCCTTCTCCGACTCCGACGAGGGCACGGGGCTCGGCCTCGGCGGCGGTTCGGCGGCGTCCTCCGAGGGCGCGGGGCCGGATCGGCACGCGGCGCCGCCGCGGGGCGCGAACGGTCCCGACGGTGATGCACTCGACCGACCGGACATCGCGGCCCTTCCCGCGGACCGCCTGGCGGCCGCCAGGCGTCGGGCCGCCGAGGAGCTGGGCGGGCTGGAGTCGGCACGGCGCGCCGAGCAGCGGCTGGCCGGCCTCGTGGCGGAGCGCGCGGACCTGGACCGCCAGGAGCGAGCGGACGAGGACGTCCTCCAGGAGGCGGAGAGCTGGCTGGCCGGGTGGGAGACGACCCGCTCGGGGCTCCAGACCCGCATCGAGTCCGCGCAGGAAGCGGCCGGGCAGGCCGAGCAGCTCGCCGTACAGCGCGATCCCGCGCAGCGCAGGCTTCGGGCGGCCCGGCAGCGGGACCAGTTCGCCGGTGACACGGACACCGCGCAGCGACGGGCACTGGAATCGGCCGAACGCGCGGTGCGGGCCCGTGCCCACTGGCTCGACCTCAAGGAACAGCGGCTGAACGGCATCGCCGCCGAGCTGGCGGCAAACCTCACCGACGGCAAGCCCTGCGCCGTGTGCGGAGCCACTGAACACCCGGCGCCCGCCC
This sequence comes from Streptomyces sp. HD, assembly GCF_028369295.1. Lineage (GTDB taxonomy): Bacteria > Actinomycetota > Actinomycetes > Streptomycetales > Streptomycetaceae > Streptomyces. The sequence goes on along the minus strand of NZ_JAQMYP010000107.1, from coordinate 636 downwards.
GCAAGGTCGCGGGGCACGTCGACCGCGAGGCGGAGGAGCGTGCCCTCGCCGCCTACCAGCGGGCCGACGAGGAGCGCACCGAGGACGAACGGCGCCTGGGCCTCGTACGAGAAGCGCTGGCCGCGGCGACCGCGGAGGCCGGGGACACGCCCACCGAGCAACTCGCCCGGGAAGTCGAGGAGTTGGAGCGCCGGTTCACGCAGGCCCGTGGCGCCGCCTCCGGGCTGCATGCCGCGACCGAGGAGCTGCGCCGAGCGCAGCAGGAGCACGAGCGACGCAGTGCCGCCCGGCAGGAGGCCGCCGTCAGAGCCGCCTCACGAGTGGGCCATCGAGAGCGGCTGGACCGCGAACGGGCCACCCTGGAGGAGGAGTTGGCCGAGGCGCGCGGCGCCGCCGGCAGTGTGGCCGCGCGGGCCGCGCAGCTGGAGCGGCAGGTCGCCCTGCTCACCGATGCCGCCGATGCCGCGCGCCTCGCCGAGGACACCGCGCAGCGGCTCAAGGACGCCGACGCCCGGCTGGCCGACGCCGCCTTCCGCGCGGGCTTCGACACCCCGCAGGCCGCGGCCGCCGCCCTCCTCGACGACGCCGCCCACCGCGAGCTCCAACGGCGGCTGGACGCCTGGCAGGCCGAGGAGG
>NZ_JAQMYP010000106.1 GCF_028369295.1 Streptomyces sp. HD | reverse complement strand
CCCCCCCCCCCCCGGCCCCCCCCCCCCCCCCCCCCCCCGCCACTCGGGCGGCGGTCCTCAGAGGATGCGGAAGGGATTGACGCCGAGGAGTGCCGTGGTGGGAACGGCGGCGGCGAAGGGCACGATGCCCGGCGCGTAGGGGCCCGGGTACGGGTACACCAGGTACGTGGCCTTCTGGGGCTGCGGGTCGAGGGTGTCGGCCGTCGCGATCGCGGAGGTCGAGACGAGTGCCGCCCCGGCGAGCGCGATGACAGCAATTGTCCGTTTCATTACGTTCATGGCCTGGTGAACGATCAGCGACTCGCCCTGTTACGCAGGTTAGACCCAGGTATCCAGCCACATCCGCGACCGCCAGTCGTCCACCGGGATCGCCGTCCCCGTGTAGATCGGCCAGAAGTAGATGAAGTTCCAGACGATCAGCAGGACCAGGACGCCCGCGCCCGTCGCGCCCGCCACGCGGCGGGTGTCCCCCGAGTTCGGGGGGCCGATGATCGCGCCGAGGAGCATGGCCACGGCCAGGCAGAGGAAGGGGAGGAAGACGATGGCGTAGAAGAAGAAGATCGTGCGTTCCTGGTAGAGGAACCACGGGAGGTAGCCGGCCGCGACGGCGCAGGCGATGGCGCCGGCGCGCCAGTCACGGCGGAAGAGCCAGCGCCACAGGATGTACAGGACGGCGAAGGCGGCCACCCACCACAGGAGCGGGGTGCCGATCGCCAGAACCTCACGGGCGCACTTCTCGCCCGCGTCCACCGGGCAGCCGTCCCTGCCGGGCAGCGGGGACTCGTAGAAGTAGGAGACGGGGCGGCCGTCGACGATCCAGCTCCACGGGTTGGACTGGTAGGTGTGCGGGGACGACAGGCCGACGTGGAACTCGTACACCTGGTGCTCGTAGTGCCACAGGCTGAGCCACCAGTCGGGGAACAGCCACGACCAGCTGCTGGTGCGGCCGTTCGCGCTCGCCCAGTCGCGGTAGTAGCCGCCGGTGCCGTCCGTGGGGGAGAGGATCCAGCCGGTCCAGGACACGATGTACGTGAGGATCGCCACCGGGACCGTCGCCAGGAAGGCCAGGCCCAGGTCGCGCTTGAGCACCGTGGTGTACGGGTAGCGGGCGCCCGCCACCCGGCGTGCGCCGACGTCCCAGAGGACCGTCATCAGGCCGAACGCGACCAGGAAATACAGGCCGTTCCACTTGGTGCCGATGGCCAGGCCCAGCATCAGACCGGCCAGCCAGCGGTACGGCCGCCAGCCCAGGCCCAGGGTCTCCGCGATGTGCGCGTCGGGGCGGACCCGGCCGTCGGCGTCGGCCGGCAGCGCGGCGGCGAGTTTCGCTCGTGCCCGGTCCCGGTCGAGGACCAGGCAGCCGAACGCCGCCAGCACGAAGAACATCAGCACCCCGTCGAGCAGCGCGGTGCGCGCCATCACGAAGGCCAGCCCGTCCACCGCCATCAGCGTGCCCGCGAGACAGCCGAGGAAGGTCGAGCGGAAGATACGGCGCCCGATGCGGCACAGCATCAGCACGGCCAGCGTGCCCAGCAGCGCCGTCATGAACCGCCAGCCGAACGGGTTGAACCCGAACATCAGCTCGCCGAGCCCGATGACGTACTTGCCGACCGGCGGATGCACGACGTACGCCGCGTCCGCCGGAAGGGGCACCTGGTCGCCCAGCTTCAGGACCAGGTCGTTGGCGTTCTTGTCCCAGCCGAGCTCGAAGCCGCGGTGGACGATCGCCCACGCGTCCTTCGCGTAGTACGTCTCGTCGAATATCACCTTCCGCGGGCTGCCGAGGTGCCAGAACCGCAGCACCCCGGCCAGCAGCGTCACCAGCAGCGGACCGCCCCAGGCCGACCAGCGCGCGATCCGCTCGGCGAGCGGGCGCGAGACGCCCAGGAACTGCCACATCCGCGGGCTGGGCTGGACGTACGGCGGCACGAGCCGGTCGCGTACATCGCTTCTGGGCGCCGCCGAGTAGCCGAAGCGGCGCAGCCGCTGCTGCCACGACGGCCGCTGCTCGTGCGGTGCCTCGCCCTGCCGGGTGTCCGTGGAGTCCATCGACGACGCTGTACTGGTCACCGCGCCATCGTAGGGAACACGTCTGTGGGAGTCCCGTGGATGCGCCCTGCGAGGATGGAAACGTGACAGGAACCCTTGTTTTGGCAGGCACCCCCATCGGCGACGTCAAGGACGCCCCGCCCCGGCTCGTCGAGGAACTCGCCGGTGCGGACGTGATCGCCGCCGAGGACACCCGGCGGCTCAAGCGCCTCACCCAGGCGCTGGGCGTGCAGCCCGCCGGCCGGGTCGTGTCGTACTTCGAGGGCAACGAGTCGGCCCGTACGCCCGAGCTGGTCGAGGCGCTCCTGGAGGGCTCGCGGGTGCTGCTGGTGACCGACGCGGGGATGCCGTCGGTGTCCGACCCCGGGTACCGGCTGGTCGCGGCGGCCGTGGAGAAGGACATCCGGGTCACCGCCGTACCCGGGCCGTCCGCCGTGCTCACCGCGCTGGCGCTGTCCGGGCTGCCCGTCGACCGGTTCTGCTTCGAGGGGTTCCTGCCGCGCAAGGCGGGCGAGCGGCTGTCGCGGCTCAAGGAGGTCGCCGAGGAGCGGCGCACGCTCGTCTACTTCGAGGCACCGCACCGGCTCGACGACACGCTCGCCGCGATGGCCGAGGTGTTCGGCGCCGAGCGGCGGGCCGCCGTGTGCCGGGAGCTGACCAAGACGTACGAGGAGGTCAGGCGGGGCGGCCTCGGGGAGCTCGCGGACTGGGCGGCCCAGGGCGTGCGCGGGGAGATCACCGTCGTCGTCGAGGGGGCGCCCGAGAAGGGGGCCGAGGAGGTCGGCGCCGAGGAGCTCGTGCGGCGGGTTCGCGTGCGGGAAGAGGCGGGTGAGCGGCGCAAGGAGGCCATCGCGGCCGTTGCGGTGGAGGCCGGAGTGCCCAAGCGGGAGGTCTTCGACGCGGTCGTGGCGGCGAAGAACGCCGGGGCGTGACACGCCGTGTGAGCAGGGCGTATCTCGGCTGAGCGTGCGCCCCATGCGGGGGTAAAGGGACCCGGGCCTTTCGGCAAGGAACGTCCAAGTCGGCGCCAATACTGGACAGATGGCGTGCGTTCGCTCCCGCAGAGGAGTCCACTGGACCAAGGGACGCAACCCGTTCCACCAGCGGACCACAGGAGCTGGCATGAGCGAGATCGCACAGCAGACCACGGGCCTTCGCAGCGCCGCGACCGCCGTCGTCCACGAGTCCTATTCCTTCGCCTGCATGCGATGCGGGCACGGCTGGGAGCAGTCGTACGAGATAGAGCACCACATTGACGGGGACGGCCACGAGTTCGTGATGTACGTCGCGGACGGCCAGGTCGTGCCGTCGCCGCTGAGCCGGCCCACGTGCGAGAACTGCGACAACCACGTCGTGCGCATCATGCGGGCCGGGCAGGTGTCCTCCGTGCAGAACTCCCTGCACCCCCACCGGCCGGTCCCGCGGCAGGCGGAGTCGGCAGCGGAGCCGATGGACGAGTCGCACCACCACTGGCATCTGTCCGATCTCCTGCACGTCTTCCACCGCAAGGCGAGCTGAGCCGAGCGCGGGCCGGGAGGCCCGGGGCCCGGAACCCGGGGCCCGACCGGGAAGGCATGCCTCTTTCGTAGGATCGGGGCATGCCTTCGAACGCCGCCGACAAGCACGCCGCCCCGCCCCTCCCGGAACCGCTCCGGGTGCCGGTCGCCGACTCCCACACCCACCTGGACATGCAGTCCGGCACGGTCGAGGAGGGCCTGGCGAAGGCGGCGTCGGTGGGTGTGACGACGGTCGTGCAGGTGGGCTGCGACGTACGCGGCTCGCAGTGGGCGGCCGAGACGGCTGCGGCGTACGACGCCGTGCACGCGACCGTCGCGCTGCACCCCAACGAGGCTCCGCGCATCGTGCACGGGGACCCCGACGGCTGGTCGCGGCAGGGGGCGCGTGAGCCGGGTGGTGCGCCCGCGCTCGACGAGGCGCTCGCGGAGATCGACCGCCTTGCCGCGTTGCCGCAGGTGAAGGGCGTCGGCGAGACCGGCCTCGACTACTTCCGCACCGGCCCCGAGGGCAAGGAGGCGCAGGAGGCGTCCTTCCGCGCCCACATCGAGATCGCCAAGCGGCACGGCAAGGCCCTGGTCATCCATGACCGCGAGGCCCACGCGGACGTGCTGCGGGTGCTGAAGGAGGAGGGCGCTCCCGAGCGCACCGTCTTCCACTGCTACTCCGGCGACGCCGAGATGGCCGAGGTGTGCGCCCGCGCCGGCTACTACATGTCCTTCGCCGGCAACGTCACCTTCAAGAACGCCCAGAATCTGCGGGACGCCGTGGCGGTGGCCCCGCTGGAGCTGCTCCTGGTGGAGACCGACGCGCCCTTCCTCACGCCGGCCCCGTACCGCGGACGGCCCAACGCCCCGTATCTCATTCCGATCACGGTGCGCGCGATGGCCGCCGTACGGGGGATCGAAGAGGACGTGCTGGCGGCGGCCCTCGGCTCGAACACGGCACATGCCTTCGGCTACTGACAGATAACGCCGGGTAACGCTCGCACGGGTTTGCGCCGGACCCGATGACAACTGTGCGTAGTCGAGTCGCTTTGGAGAGTAACCACCCCTCCGCTAGGTTCTGGGGGCCCCATTCGGACTCCTCCGCTGGAGCGTGTCGTCGTGAGCAACGCACAGTTCGAGACGTATGGCCCCGCCCCGGCCCACGAGCCCCCGGGGTACGGCGGCTTCGACCCGTACGGCGCTCAGACGCTGGCGTACGGGGTGCAGGGGGCGTACGGGACGCGTACGGGTACGGACACGTACACACCCGGCTACCAGATGCACGGGACCCATGGCGCCCATGGGGCGAACGGTACTTACGAGGCGCGTGAGGTGTACGGGGCGTACGAGGACCCGTACCGGCCCGCGTACGAGGACTCCGAGGAGACGCACCCGACCGTCCCGAGTCCCAGGCGTGGCCGGGCCGCGCACCGGCGCAGGGCGCGTGCCGCCGAGCGTGCCGACGGGTCCATGCGCCGGCTCGTCCCGCAGGCGCTGGTCGTGGCGTTCCTCGCGGGCGGGACCAGCGCCTTCGTCGCCAAGGACAAGGCGGTCGAGCTGAACGTCGACGGCAAGTCGCGCAGCCTGCACACCTTCGCGGACGACGTCAGCGAACTGCTCGACGACGAGGGCGTCGACATGGGCGCGCACGACATGGTGGCGCCCGCACGCGACACCGGGATCACCAACGGTGACGAGGTCGCCGTGCGCTACGGACGCCCCGTGCGGCTCACCATCGACGGCCAGCGGCGCGAGGTGTGGACCACGGCGGACACCGTGGAGGAGGCGCTCACCCAGCTCGGGGTGCGGGCGCAGGGCGCGTATCTGTCGGTGGCACGCTCCCGGCGCATCGGGCGTGAGGGGCTCGCGCTGGTCGTGCGCACCGAGCGGGCGGTGACCGTGATGGCGGACGGCCGGGCCCGCACGATCCGCACCAACGCGGCGACCGTGCGAGACGTCGTGGAGCAGGCGGGCATCACCCTGCGCGGGCAGGACACCACCTCCGTCGCGCTGGACAGCTTCCCGCGCGACGGGCAGACGGTCACCGTCCTGCGGATCACCGGCCGCAAGGAGATCCGCGACGAGGCGATCCCGTTCGCCGTGGAGCGCGTCGAGGATCCCTCCGTCTTCAAGGGCACGGAGGTCGTCGAACGGGCCGGACAGGCCGGGCTGCGGCGGGTCACCTACTCCCTGCGCATGGTCAACGGCGTCAAGCAGAAGCCGCGGCGCATGAAGTCCGAGGTGGTGCGGGAGCCGCAGACCCAGGTGGTGAAGGTCGGGACGAAACCCCTGCCGACCTCCGTCAGCGGCGCGAGCCAGCTGAACTGGGACGGGCTGGCCGCGTGCGAGTCCGGGGGACAGCCGGACGCGGTGGACTCGTCGGGGACGTACGGCGGCCTGTACCAGTTCGACACCCAGACCTGGCACAGCCTCGGCGGCCAGGGGCAACCGCAGGACGCCCCGGCGGCCGAGCAGACGATGCGGGCGAAGAAGCTCTACGTACGCCAGGGGGCCAGTCCCTGGCCGCACTGCGGGGGGCGGCTGCACAGGTGAGTCCCTCTCCGCAGGCCACGGCGGCGGCGCCCCGTACCCTTGTCGGGTGAGCAGCCCCACCCCCGACGCCCTTCTGAGTCCCGCCGACGTCCGAGAGCTGGCGACCGCCCTCGGTGTGCGTCCCACCAAGCAGCGCGGCCAGAACTTCGTGATCGACGCGAACACCGTCCGCCGTATCGTCCGCACCGCGGAGGTCCGCCCCGACGACGTGGTGGTCGAGGTCGGCCCGGGGCTCGGCTCCCTCACGCTGGCCCTGCTGGAGGTCGCCGACCGCGTCACCGCCGTCGAGATCGACGACGTACTGGCCGCCGCGCTCCCCGCCACCATCGCGGCCCGCATGCCGGAGCGCGCCGACCGTTTCGCCTTGGTGCACTCCGACGCGATGCAGGTCGCCGAGCTCCCCGGCCCGCCGCCCACGGCGCTGGTCGCCAACCTCCCCTACAACGTGGCCGTCCCGGTTCTGCTGCACATGCTCGCCACCTTCCCGAGCATCGAACGCACCCTCGTCATGGTGCAGTCCGAGGTCGCCGACCGCCTGGCCGCCGCACCGGGCTCGAAGGTGTACGGCGTGCCGTCCGTGAAGGCCAACTGGTACGCCGAGGTCAAGCGGGCCGGTGCCATCGGCCGCAACGTCTTCTGGCCCGCGCCGAACGTCGACAGCGGGCTGGTGGCGCTGACCCGGCGCACCGAGCCGATCAAGACCACCGCCGCCAGACGCGAGGTCTTCGCCGTCGTCGACGCCGCCTTCGCCCAGCGCCGCAAGACGCTGCGCGCCGCCCTCGCCGGCTGGGCGGGTTCGGCGGCGGCCGCCGAGGCGGCACTCGTCGCGGCCGGCGTCTCACCACAGGCCCGCGGAGAGGCCCTGACGGTCGAGGAGTTCGCCGCCATCGCCGAGAACAAGCAGGCCGCCGCTCAGCCGACGCAGTCCGCCGCTCAGCCGACGCAGCCCGCCGCCCAGCCCGAGGAGTCCGAGTAAGTGAGCGCGAGCGTCGTCGTCCGCGTCCCCGCCAAGGTCAACGTCCAGCTCGCGGTGGGCGCCGCCCGGCCCGACGGGTTCCATGACCTGGCCAACGTCTTCCTCGCCGTCGGCCTGTACGACGAGGTCACCGTGACCCCGGCCGACGAACTCCGGGTCACCTGCGAGGGGCCGGACGCGGGCCAGGTCCCCCTCGACCGTACGAACCTGGCCGCGCGGGCGGCGATCGTCCTCGCCGAGCGCCGTGGACTCGATCCCGCCGTCCACATCCACATCGCCAAGGACATCCCGGTCGCGGGCGGCATGGCGGGCGGCAGCGCGGACGGTGCGGGCGCGCTGCTCGCGTGCGACGCGCTGTGGGGCACGGGCGCCTCCCGCGAGGAACTGCTCGACATCTGCGCCGAGTTGGGCAGCGACGTGCCGTTCAGCCTGGTCGGCGGCGCGGCCCTCGGCACCGGACGGGGCGAGAAGCTGCGCACGCTCGACGTGGGCGGCACCTTCCACTGGGTCTTCGCGATGGCCGACCGTGGGCTGTCCACCCCGGCCGTCTTCCGGGAGTTCGACCGGCTCGGCGAGGGCACCGACATCCCCCAGCCCGTCGCGTCACAGCCGTTGCTCGACGCCCTCGCCAAGGGCGACCTCGACGCGCTCGCCGCCGCCGTCTCCAACGACCTCCAGCCCGCCGCCCTCTCCCTCTTCCCGGAACTCGCCGACACCCTCGCCGCGGGCCTCGCGGCAGGCGCCCTCACGGCACTGGTCTCCGGCTCGGGTCCGACCACGGCGTTCCTCGCCCGGGACCCGGAGGCGGCGGAGAAGGTGGCTGAATCTCTGCGGTCGTCGGGCACCTGCCGAGTGGTTCGTACGGCTTCCGGGCCCGCGCTCGGCGCCACCGTACTGTCTGCGCCGTCTGCATAAAGGCGCCACAAGATCTCCACGAAGTTGAGTGCAACCTCTTGACCTGCATGAATGATGAAGGGCAAGTGTTAGCTACTTCACGGTAGTTGATTGTTCGACAATCATCCTCGCGGTCCCTTTCGCGCCACTTGATCCCATGGAAACGGCTGGCATGATCGGCCATCCCCGGTCCTCTGTTACCGGCGGTACCTCCGAGGAGTTCCCATGGGGCACATGGACCACTTCAGCGCCGGATGGGTCACCCCCGTCCTGTCCTACGCGATGGCCTGCGTCGGGTCGGCCCTCGGGCTGCGCTGCACCGTCCGGGCACTCGAAGCGGACGGCTCCTCCAAGCGGAACTGGCTGCTGCTCGCCTCGCTCGCCATCGGTTCCGGCATCTGGACCATGCACTTCATCGCGATGATGGGCTTCAGCGTCGACGGCACCCCGATCCGCTTCGACGTACCGATCACCGTCCTGAGCCTGCTGATGGCCGTCGCCGTGGTCGCGGCGGGCGTCTTCACCGCCGGATACGGCCGCTCACGTGTCACCTCCGTCATCCTCGGCGGCCTCGGCACCGGCCTCGGCGTCGCCGCCATGCACTACACCGGCATGGCCGCGCTCAACCTGCACGGCAAGGTGGACTACGACCCGATGCTCGTCATCGCCTCGGTCGCGATCGCCGTCGTCGCCGCGACCGCCGCGCTGACGCTCACGCTCATCGTGCGGGGGCCCGTGCTGGCCGCCGTGGCCGCGCTCGTCATGGGACTCGCCGTCAGCAGCATGCACTACACCGCGATGTACGCCGTGAACATCTCGCTCGCGCCCAGCAGTGCGGCCCTGCCCGGCGCCACCGCCACGGAGTTCATCTTCCCGCTGGCCGTGCTGCTCGGTTCGTTCCTCTTCCTCGCCGCCGCGTACGTCGCCCTGTCCCCCACCGGCAAGCGCCACGAGTCGGCCGCCGCGGCGCAACTGCTGCGCGAAGTCGAACTCACCACGGCCTGACGGCCGCGCCTCCGGCTCCCCGGCCAACCCTTCTGGCAGTCCCCCTGGCTTTCCCTGTCCCTGGCCTTCCCCCGCCCCAGGTCGAACGAGGTCCCCTCATGCGCGTCCCCCGCCGTACCTCCGCCCGGCTGCGTCCCAGATCGGTCCGGGCGAAGATCGTCGCCCTGCTGATGCTGCCCATCGTGTCCCTGATGGCCCTGTGGGGCTTCGCCGCGGTGACGACCGCCTCCAGCATCGGCGACACCGAGCGCGCCAAGGACGTCAACGCCGAACTCCTCACCCCCGTGGGCGACTTCGTCACCGCGCTCCAGGCCGAGCGCACCGCCGCGATGCGCCATGCGGCCGACCCGGGCGCCTTCGCCAAGGCCCGCAAGGCCACGGACGAGGCCGCCACCGCCCTGCGGAACGGCATCAACTCCTCCAGCTCCGACGCCGCCCTCCTCGACGCCGGACTGCCCGCGCGCATCGAACGGCTGGAGGCCGACACCGGACGCCTGGCGCGGCTGCGCACCGACGCCATCGCCAAGAAGGCGGGGGCCGCGCCGGCCGCGTACACCGCCTACTCGGCGATCGTGGAGCACGCCTTCGCCGTCACCGGTGCGCTGACCGGAGAGCGTGGCACCGACGCCGCCTCGGAGGCGCGCGTGGTGCTCGAACTCGCCCGCGCGCGGGAGGCACTGGCCCGCGAGCAGGCGCTGCTGGGCGCCGCCGAGGCGCGCGGGACGCTGGGCAAGGGGGAGTACGCCCTGTTCGTGGGCGCCGTGGCCACCCAACGCGAGCTGCTGGCACCGGCGGTCGCCGATCTGAGGGCCGCGCACCGGGCGGCGTACCGGGAAGTCCTGGACGGCGAGCAGTACGCGCGCGTGCGGGCCGTCGAGAACAAGGTGCGCGGTGGCGGGGCGGGGGCCGTGACGGCCGGTTCGCCCGCGGGCTGGGACGCCGCGGTGACCGACGTACTGAAGGAACTCACCGAGGCCGAGACGGCGGCCGGTACCGGGGCCACCGCACAGGCCGACCCGTTCGGCCTGGGCACCCTGGGCGCCTCGGGCGTGGCCGTGGTGCTCGGTCTGGTGGGCGTACTGCTGTCGCTGCTGGTGTCCGTGCTGGTCGGGCGCGGTCTCATCGTCGAACTGCTCGATCTGCGCAACAGCGCCCTGGAGGTGGCCGGCCGGCGTCTCCCGCAGGCCATGCGCAGGCTTCATGCCGGACACGGCTTGGACATCGACGCCGAGGCGCCGATGCGGCGACTGGCCGGCGACGAACTGGCCCAGGTCGGCACGGCGCTCACGGCGGTGCAGCGGGCGGCGCTGAAGGCCGCCAGCGAGCGGGCCGAGCTGCTGAGCGGGATCTCCGGGGTGTACGTCAGCCTGGCGCGCCGCAGCCAGGTGCTGCTGCACCGTCAGCTGGACCTGCTGGAGGGCATGCAGCGGCGCCGGCAGGACCAGTCCGAGCTGCAGGATCTGTACCGCGTCGACTACCTGGCGACGCGGATGCGCAGGCACTCCGAGAGCCTGCTGATCCTGTCCGGTATCGCGCCGGGGCGTGGCTGGCGGGACCCGGTCGCGCTGGCGGACGTGCTGCGTGCGGCCGTCGCCGAGATCGAGAGCGCGCAGCGGGTGCAGATCTGGGCGGTGCCCAGGGTGTCGCTGGTGGGCGGTTCGGTCGCCGACGTCATCCATCTCCTCGCCGAACTGGTCGAGAACGCCACGGCGTTCTCCCCGCCCAGCACCAAGGTGCAGCTGCGTGCCGCCCGGATGCGCGAAGGGCTGCTCATCGAGGTCGAGGACAGCGGCTTCGGCATGAACGAGGCGGCCCTCGCCGAGGCCAACAGCAAGATCCAGTCCGAGAAGGTCGACCTCCTCGACGCCAAGCAGATCGGGCTGTTCGTGGTGAACCGGCTGCGTGAACGGCAGGGGCTGCGCGTCGAGTTGCGCCCCTCGCCGAACGGCGGTGTCACGGCCGCCGTCGTCGTCCCCGAGGCCCTGTTGCGCGACGACATGCCGGCCGGCGAACAGACGGTGCGGGGGCGCGGACTCGCACCGGCGGCGGCGCTGATCGCGCATCGCCGGGTGGACGGAGGCGAAGCGTTTACGCCGTACTGACAAGTAGGGCTTCTTCGCCCGATCTTCACACGAATGTACTGCGATCGGAGTACGTGCGGGGTCGGCGGGGCGATTAGGGTCGCTTGACGTTTCAAGTGCGGGCGCAGTCGTGCCCGGCGCCTCCCGTCAAGCAAGTGCACTTCTGGAAGGGGACACTCCCGTGTCCGAATCCCCCACCCCCGCCCAGCCGTCCCACCGCAGAAAGCGCTCCCTGTCCCGTCGCGGCATGATCGCCGCGGGCGGTGCGGTGGCCGCCGGAGCCGCGCTGACGCCGGTGGTGTTCGCGTCGACCGACTCCGACGGGACGGACGACTCCGCCGCCGGCTCGGGCTCCGGTACGACACCGGAGAAGTTCCCCGCCACCCGCACCGAGGCCGCCACCGGCACGGGCGCCGCCACCACCGCCTTCGCCGCCTCCTACGTCGGGGTGCGCTGGTCCGGCGCGCAGGAGGGCGCCGCGATCCGGCTCGCGGACGGCAACTGGCAGAACCTCGCGAGCGGCTGCGCGACCGTCGACGACGGCGGCACCGCCCTGGTCGCCGCCGGCAACGCCACCGCCTACGAGGTGAAGGCCCCGGCCGGCATCGACGGCGTCCACTCGCTGGCGATCGACACCACCGACGGCCCCGACCGCACCTTCAGGGTGCCCAGCGAGCCCACACGCGTGCGTGGCGTGCGCTACCTCTCGCGGCCGGCCTGGGGCGCCGACGAGTCCAAGCGCTTCAAGCCGGACGGCTCGGTCAACTCGCCCGAGACGTACTACCCGCTGCAGATCATCACGGTCCACCACACGGCGACGCCGAACAACGATCCCGACCCGGCCGCGACGGTACGCGCGATCTACGAGTACCACGCGATCACCAACGACTGGGGTGACATCGGCTACCACTTCCTCATCGACGAGGCGGGCAACGTCTACGAGGGCCGCCACTCCGGCGACGACGGCATCCCGGCCTTCAACGCCGACGGCGACCTCGTCACCGGCTTCCACTCCGTGGGCTACAACTCCGGCGCCCTCGGCATCGCCCTGATCGGCAACCTCGACCAGCAGGCACCCACGGAGGCGGCCAAGGCCTCCCTGGTCCGGCTGATCGAGGTGATCACCCGGTTCAAGGGCCTGGACCCGCAGGCCCGGGTGACCTACACCAACCCGGTCAACGGCACGAAGAAGGACACGAACACGGTCGGCGGCCACCGCGACTACTTCGCCACCGAGTGCCCCGGCCAGGTCATGTACGACCTCCTCGCCGAGGTCCGCGAGGCGGCGGCCACCCGCCGCTGACGCCGGGTACGACC
>NZ_JAQMYP010000105.1 GCF_028369295.1 Streptomyces sp. HD | reverse complement strand
AAGCCGGGCCCTAAACGGGGTCCTGACGGGGGAGGGCCGACACCGGAGCGCGGCCGCCGTAAATGACCGGTATCGGAGGATTTCAAGCAGGGGAATTCTGTGTGTCACCAATTGGTGGATGAAAGCCCGAAAAACCGGCTTGAGTTGATGCCTCGTTCGCGGCTCGGGGGTGCAATTCCGGCCACCGTGATGCGCCTTGCAAGCCGAGAAAGGGTGTTTCTCCCGTTGTTGGGGCGTGGATAAAGTGCTGAGGTGGCTTCGAGCGCTGTCGACTGACCAGGGTCACCGGGTCGGGGGGCAGCCGGAGTGAACGGGGAACGCGTAGTGCCGACTGCTATCGCTGTCACCAGTCCTGATCTGGTGCTGCCTCCGGAGGACCAACAGACACCGCCCGCCATGCCGATCCAGCCTCCCGACAGCCAGCCGCTGGAGGCGGCGCTGGCGGACATGCAGGTGCTGCTCGACCGGCACGGCTATGTGATCGTGGTCCACTCGTCGGCCACCGCGCCCGCCGTCGTGCGGCGTCTGCACACCGTACGGTCGATCCTGGAGAGCGACCGCATCGCGCTGCTCTCATCGGACCTTCCGCCCCTCGGACTGGCCGTTCTGGCCCGGCAGTTGCGTCAGTTGTCCGTCTGTGACCTCTCCGCAGGGGTCCTGGCTTCCGCGGGTCGTCTGCTCACCCACTACATCTACGCGGGTGCGCTGCTCAACTCCGTCGCCAAGCTCGACCGGGTTCCCGTCAGCCTGAAGTCGCACGCCAAGTCCTGGGTGCCGGGCAGCCAGTTCGCCGTGGTCGCCAATCCCGCGCCGCAGTTGGTGAAGATGGGCCCCGGCGCGGCCCTCGCCGGCCCGGAGTTCGGTACCTGGCTGCTGGTCGCGCCGGGGCAGTTGCAGTCCGACTGGGTCAAAGGAACGCTCGCCCGGTCCTGGCAGGTCCAGGGCCTGCGTGAAGCCGCGCTGCCCGCCGAGTCCGCCCGCTGGTGGGGCACTTCGAAGCTGATCGAGTTCGCCACCTACCTGCCCGACGTCTCGGTCCTCTACCAGCTGGTGACCTCCGTACGGCGTGACCCCTGCCACTGGTGCGGCCTCGAACGCATCGGTGACCGCTGTGTGTTCTGTTCCGCAACGCCGCCCGTCCACGAGAACCAAAGTCACGCCGGGGGTGTCCTGAACCAAGAGACACTCGCACCCTGAGTGATCATCTGCTCGCAAGGGGCGATACCCAAGGGGCGGCACATCAGGAGTGCGCGCCCCCGACACCACGACAACATCCGCTCTGTCACCGTCCCCCAATGAGGTTGCACGGCTAATGAATTCCCGCCAGCGCCGCGGAGTGATACTCCTGCTCCTGTCGGTCCTCTGCGCCTTCGGCGCCTTCGCCGGAGTGCTCTCGGTCATCAGTGACGCGAAGTCCAAAGTCGGCCCCGAGGTCACCGCGTATCAACTCAAGAGCGACATCGCGCCCTATACGGACCTGCGTAGCAGCCAGTTCGAGAAGATCTCGATGCCCAAGCGCTGGCTGTCGGAGAACGCCGTGACCGACCTGTCCGAGATCACCGGGAAGATCGCGGTGACGCAGCTGCGCCAGGGCTCCCTGCTGCAGAGCGACATGATCGTCAAGCGCCCCGCGCTGCAACCCGGCGAGCAGGAGATCGCCATCATGATCGATGCCGAGACCGGTGTCGCGGGCAAGATCACTCCAGGTGCCACGGTCAACGTGTTCGCCACGTTCGCCGGCGACCAGCAGGGTGACGCCGCCGAGTCACGGATCATCGTGCCCAATGCCAAAGTCATCGACGTGGGGCGGCTGACCGCGCTCGAACCGAGCGAGGACAACCCGCGCGCGGCCACCCAGGCCGTGCCGATCACCTTCGCGCTCAGCACGATGGATGCCCAGCGGGTCGCCTACGCGGAGTCCTTCGCGCAGCACGTCCGGCTCGCCCTGGTGGCACCCGGCAGCGACACCACTATCAGTCCCGGCGAACGGACCTACGAACTCGCCAAGGACAAGTGAGGTTCAGGTTCACATGCCCACGAGGATCCTCCCGGCGGTCGGTGACGCCGACGCAGCCCGGTCCGTCACGACGCTCCTCAGCCAGCTCCCCGACGCCGAACCGGCTCTGCCGGTCGCGGACTCCACCCAGTTGATCGACACACTCGGTCGGCTGGCCGGCGAGTCGATAGACGAGCTGCCCGAGGTCGTGCTCGTGCACGAGCGCATCGGTCCGGTGCCCGCACTGGAACTGATCCGCGAAGTCGCGCTGCGCTTCCCC
Source organism: Streptomyces sp. HD (assembly GCF_028369295.1). Lineage (GTDB taxonomy): Bacteria > Actinomycetota > Actinomycetes > Streptomycetales > Streptomycetaceae > Streptomyces. Next base: position 11,064 of record NZ_JAQMYP010000105.1, on the reverse strand, counting down.
GCCGCCGGAGTGGTCCTCATCACCGCGGACGCGAGCCCCGGCCTGTTCTCGGCCGCCATGGACTCGGGGGCGCGCGGTGTGGTGGCGCTGCCGCTGAGCTACGAGGAGCTGGCGAGCCGGGTGCAGGCCGCCGCCGCCTGGTCGGTCGGCGTGCGCCGCCACCTCGGCAACGGCGGGGACGTGTTCACCGGCCCCGGCGGCACGCTCGTCACCGTCAGCGGGGCCAAAGGCGGCGTCGGTACGACCTTCGCCGCGATCCAACTCGCCCTCGCGGCCCAGGCGTCCGGCCGGAAGGCGGCACTCGTCGACCTGGACCTGCAGACCGGGGACATCGCCTCGTACCTGGACGTGCAGTTCCGCCGTTCCATCGTCGACCTGGCCGGTATCACCGACATATCGCCGCGGGTGCTCGCCGATGCCGTGTTCACCCACGACACCGGTGTGTCGCTGCTGCTCGCACCCCGGGAGGGTGAACGCGGGGAAGAGGTCACGGACCGGTCCGTACGCCAGATCGTCAGCGCGCTGCGCTCGCGCTACGAGGTCGTGGTCGTCGACTGCGGAGCCCAGATGACGAGCGCGAACGCCGCCGCCGTCGAGATGGCCGACACCGCGCTGCTGGTCGCCACACCGGACGTGGTGGCCGTACGCGCCGCCAAGCGGATGGTGCGCATGTGGGACCGGCTGCAGATCCGCAAGGCCGAGGAGACGGTCACGCTCGTCAACCGCCACAGCCGTAATACGGAGATCCAGCCGTCCCTGGTCCAGAAGATCACCGGCACCAGGGTCGCCGGAATCGCCGTACCCGCGGGTTTCAAGGAACTGCAGGCGGTGGTCGACGCGGGCCGGGTCCAGGACCTGGACAACAAGAGCATGGTGAAGCAGGCCCTGTGGGGGCTGGCCGGCGAACTGGGTCTCGCCGGAGCCCCTGACGGCGGTGCGAAGGCCGGGAAGGGCGCGAAGTTCCGCAGCGACCGCGGGGCGTTCGGTACCCGTCGCCGACGCGACGGAGGCGACGGAGAGGGGAGCGGCTGACATGGTCGCCCAGCGCACACGCGGCCGGATACGGACACCCGTACCCGAAGGGGGACGGGACCGCGGGCAGGTGACGATCGAGTTCCTCGGCATGACGCCGCTGATCCTCCTGACGCTGGTGCTGCTCTGGCAGTTCGTCCTGACCGGCTACACCTGGGTCCTGGCGGGAAACGCAGCCGACGAGGCCGTCCGGAAGGCCACCGCGGTCAGCGAATACGAGCGGGACGCGGTCTGCGACCAAGCGGGCAGCGACAAACTGCCGGACGCCTGGGTGGGCGGCGCCCAGTTCGACTGCGACACGGTGAACGGCTATGTCACGGCACGCGTCAGTCTTGACGTCCCGGTGCTGTTCCCCGGCTCCATCGCCTTCCCGTTCACGGTTGAGGGCAAGGCCGGCGCGATCGAGGAAGAGCTGGGTGATTGAAGCCATGGCTGGGGGAGAGCGGACCATGAGAGTCACCGCACGCGGGCGCCGGGCCGACCGCGGACAGGTCGCCCTGGAGTACCTGGGGTTCATCCCGATCCTGATCATCGTCGCGATGGCCGCCGTCCAACTGGGGATCATCGCCTACACCGCCCAGCAGGCCGGTACCGCAGCCCGCACCGCTGCGCGCAGCGCCTCCCTCGGCAATCCGGGGTGGCAGCAGGACGGCAGGGCCGCCGTCAGCGACTGGGTTGCCGAGGGCACCGAGTTCGAGCCTGCGTACGGCTTCAAGGAGGTCGAGATCACCGCGGTCGTCAAGATCCCGTCGATCGTCCCCGGCTGGGAGTTCGACCCGGCGCGCAAGACCGCCACGATGCCGAGTGACTGACCCCGTGACGGCCTGAGCGAGAACCGAGGAGCACGCATCCATGAGCCTGAGGGCACGCATCAACACCCCCGAGGAGAAGGGCGCGAGGTCGGAGGACGGCCATCTGGTCGCCACCTACCGCGCCAAGCTCCTTGAGGAGATCGACCTCGCGGAGATGTCCTCGCTCGCCGCCGCCGAGCGCCGGGCCCGTCTGGAGCGGGTACTCGGCCACATCATCAGCCGCGAGGGTCCGGTCCTGTCGACCGTCGAGCGCTCCCAGCTCATCCGTCGGGTCGTCGACGAAGCCCTCGGCCTCGGCATCCTCGAACCGCTCCTGGAGGACGCCTCCATCACCGAGATCATGGTCAACGGCCCCGACGCGATCTTCGTGGAACGGGCGGGCAGGGTCGAGCAGTTGCCGCTGCGCTTCGCCTCGCACGACCAGCTGATGCAGACGATCGAACGGATCGTCTCCACCGTCAACCGCCGTGTGGACGAGTCGAATCCGATGGTCGACGCCCGGCTCCCGTCCGGTGAGCGGGTCAACGTCATCATCCCGCCGCTGTCCCTCACCGGCGCAACCCTGACCATCCGCCGCTTCCCGCGGTCCTTCTCGCTGAGCGAGATGATCGGCTTCGGCTCGCTCGACGAACAGATGTTGTATCTGCTCTCCGCGCTCGTCCAGGCCAGGTTCAACATCATCGTCTCGGGCGCCACCGGAACCGGCAAGACGACGCTCCTCAACGCGCTGTCCGGGCTGATCCCCGAGGGCGAGCGCATCATCACCATCGAGGACTCCGCCGAGCTCCAGCTCCAGCAGTCCCATGTGATCCGTCTGGAGTCCCGCCCCCCGAACGTCGAGGGCCGAGGCCAGATCACCATCCGTGAACTGGTGCGCAACTCGCTGCGTATGCGGCCCGACCGCATCGTCGTCGGTGAGGTCCGCGGAGGTGAGGCACTCGACATGCTCCAGGCGATGTCCACCGGTCACGACGGGTCGCTCGCCACCGTGCACGCCAACAGCGCCGAGGACGCGCTGATGCGGCTGCAGACGCTGGCCTCCATGTCCGACGTGGAGATTCCCTTCGTGGCGCTGCACGACCAGATCAACAGCGCCGTCGACGTCATCGTCCAGCTCACCCGGCACGCCGACGGCGCCCGCAAGATCACCGAGATCGCCATGCTCGACAGCCATGGCGGCGACCCCTACCGCATCGTCACCGTGGCCCGCTTCAGGGCCCAGCCGATGGCGGCGGACGGCCGGATCTACGGCGAGTTCGAGTACTTTCCGCTGCCACGCCGCGTCGCGGAGCGCCTGTACATGGCCGGCCAGCCCGCCCCGCAGGCCTTCGGCATCGCCGCGTCCGCCGACCAGCTCGCCACCCGAGAGGCCCGATAGGTACCCCGTATGGACATGGACGACCTGATACTGCTGACGACGGGCGCCACCTTGCTGGCCTGCGTCCTGATCGTCATGGGCATCCACGCGTACGCGTCCGGCAGGGCCCAGCGCGAGGCACTCGTCGACCGGCTGTCGACCACCGGCCAGATCCCCATCGGCCGCCGGCGCCGCTTCCGGAACCTGGACCGCCGTATCCGTCGTACGAAGTTCGGCAGGAAGCTCGAACTGAAGCTGGCGGCCACCGGCCTCGACGTGACACCCGGCGAGTTCTTCGTCTACATGGTCGCCACCATCGTCGGTCTGTGGATCATCGGCCAGGCCGTGCTCGCCGCGTTCTTCGGCCCGCTGTTCGGCCTGCTCGGGATCTACGTCGCCATGCAGTTCCTCAACTGGCAGCGGCAGAAGCGCATCGAGAAGTTCATCAACCAGCTGCCCGAGCTGTCCCGGATCCTCGCCAACGCCACTCAGGCGGGCCTCGCCCTGCGCACCGCCCTCAGCATGGCGGCCGACGAGCTTGAGGCCCCGGCCGGTGAGGAGCTCGCCAAGGTCGCCAACCAGCTCGCGGTCGGCCACTCCATCGACGACGCCCTGGGCGAACTCGCCGAACGGCTGCCGTCGCGCGAACTCTCGGTGCTGGTCACCACGTTGATTCTCTCCAACCGCGCGGGCGGCACCGTCGTGGGCGCCCTGCGCAACCTCACCGAGACGCTGGAGGAACGCAAAGAGACCCGCCGAGAGGTCCGCACCCAGCTGTCGCAGGTCAGCATGACCTCGTACGCGGTCCCCGTCATGGGTATCGGGTCGCTGCTCCTCATGGACAGCGTCAAGGACGGGGCACTGGACCGTATGACCGGCTCCGGCGTCGGCCAGATCTGCGTGATCGTCGCCTTCGCGCTCTACGCGATCGGCTTTGTCCTCATCAGGCGCATGTCCCGGATCGACGTGTAGGCCGCGGCTGGGATCGCGGGAGCAGGAGTCAGGAGAGAGGCAGCATGGAAATCCTTCTCGCCCTCGTGGTGGGCGCCGGTGTCTACGGCGCGTTCCACGGCATCCGCATGTACCGGGCCGACGCCAGACTGCCGAGCGACCTCGCCCTCGCCCTGGAAGTCGGCTCCACCCGCACCGGTGCCGTGGACTCGCTCGTAGACCGGCTGGGCATGCGCTATGCCCCCGCCGTCCTGAGGTGGATGGGACCCAAGCGCGTCAACAAGGTCCGCCGCAGGATCGACCTGGCCGGCAACCCCGGCGGTCTCACCATCGACCGCTACGCGGCCCGCCGGGCGGTGTACGGCGCGCTCGGCGGCGTGGGCGGACTGGTCATGCTCATGAAGGGCAACCTCCTGGTCGCCCTCCTGCTGTTCGCCTTCGGCGCCTTCTGGACGGAGGTCGGCATCTGGTCCGCGGTCCGCATCCGCAAGGACGAGATCGAGCGGACCCTGCCGGACTTCCTCGACGTCCTCGCCGTCGTCGTCAGCGCCGGCCTCGGTTTCCGCCAGGCACTGGACCGGGTCGCCAGCCACTACGAGGGGCCCTGGTCCGACGAGATCCGCATCACCCTGCGCCAGATGGACATGGGCATGAGCCGCCGCCAGGCCTTCACCGAACTGCGCAAGCGCAACGACTCCGAGCAGGTCGCCATGTTCGTCACGGCCCTGCAGCAGGGCGAGGAACTCGGCGCGCCCATCGTCGACACCCTGGTGGCCATCGCCAACGACATGCGCCGTACGGACGCGCAGAACGCCCGCCGCAAGGCGGCCCGCGCGGTCCCCAAGGCCACCATGATGATCACCACCTTCATGGTCCCGGCCACCATGATCCTGCTGGGCGCGGGCCTCCTGCTGGGCTCCGGCACCGACTTCGGCTCGATCTCCGGCAGGTGAGGCGGCAATGGCCCTACGGATGCCTCAACTGCGCCTGAGAACCGCGACGAACAGCGGCGCGGCCACGGAGATCACGACACCCCCGGCGGGCGTCTACCTGCCCCCGCACCTGACCGAGCGGATGTCCCCCCGGGCGGGCGCACAGAGCGTGACCAGGTCCGGCACCGGGGACGGCACGGAGTCCACGGCGGCCCTCAAGATCCAGGTCAGCGCTCTGCAGGCGATGTGCCGTCAGGTCTTCGGCTTCCGCCTGGCGATGATCGCCCTGGCCTCCCCGGCAGCCCTGCTCAACGCGGCACCGGGCCTCGCCACCCAGCTGGTCGCCCTGTCCGTGGTGATCACGTTCATGGTCTCGTACGCCCTCTTCCGCGACTGGGAACGCTTCGGACCGTTCCTCCTCAGACATCCGGCCCTGCTGGCTCTGGACACCCTCTTCGGCTCCCTGCTCCTCATCGCGGCCGGCCCGGACAGCACCCTCGCCTACGTCAGCGTCTGCACACCGCTGCTGGCCGGACTGGTCTACGGCTGGCGCGGCGCGGCCTTCTTCGCCTGTCTGCAGGGCGCCATCCTCATCGTCGTCTCCCGCGGCACCGGCACGGACGACGCCGTAGTCGAATCGGCCCTGATGCCCGGCTTCTGTGTGCTCATCGGCGCCGTCGGCGTGACACTGCGAGGCCTGCTGCTGCGCTTCGGCGCCGCCACCGAGGCCCTGACCGCCGTCCAGGCCCGCCTCGCCGTCAACGAGGCGGTGGAGGAGGAGCGTTCCCGCCTCGCCCGCGAGATGCACGACTCGGTCGCCAAGACCCTGCACGGGCTGGCCCTGGCCGCCGACGGCCTCGCCACCTCCGCCGACCGAATGGACCCGCTCACCGTCAAGCACCAGGCCGAACTGGTCGCCCGCTCCGCCCGCCGCGCCGCCTCCGAGTCCCGCGAACTCCTCGCCGACCTGCGCCGCGAGTCCGGCCTGGGCGCCGGAGCCGACCTCACCGGCGAACTGGCCGCCCGCACACAGGATGTCGGCACCCGCACGCACCTCCGCGCGACCTATCGACCGCTCGGCACCGTCCCGCTCCCGCCGATCCCCCAGGCCGTCGCCCGCCAGCTCCTGACGATCGCCTCCGAGGCCATGGAGAACGCCCACCGCCACGCCCAGGCCACCTACGTGGACGTCTCCGCCGGCGTCGTGGGCGACCAACTGCGCATCAGCGTCTACGACGACGGCAAGGGGCTGCCGCCCGGCACGACCCTCGACAGCCTCAGGCGCGCGGGACACTTCGGCCTCGTCGGCATGGTCGAACGAGCGGCCTCCGTCGGCGCGCGCATCCGTATCGGGCGAGGGCTCGCGGTGAAGGGGACGGAGGTGCAGGTGGACCTGCCACTGGGCGCCCTCACAGGTCATCCGCCATCCAGGGCACCCACCGTCCCCGTGGGATGGCACTGATCCCACAGAACCGTGAACCCTGATCTCCCGCTCCCCCCAACTCCCCGAGAGGAGGCCGAAGATGCCGGAAGCGACTCCCCACAACACCGGGCACGCCTACCCGCCGCCCCCCGCCTCGCAGTACACCTCGGCACACTCCGCCGCCCGCTCCGAACATCTGCCGCCTCAGGTGCCGCCCCCGGCCGAGCAATCGCCGTTACCGGGGGTGCCGGCGCAGATGCCGCCGGGGGCGACGGGTGGGTACGGCCCCGGCCCTGGTCCTGTCGAGGGCGGCGGGAGCTTCCCGGAGCCCCCGGCCCGGCAGCCCCTGCGCGTCGTCGTCGCGGACGACAATCCCGTCGTACGGGCGGGCCTCACCGTCCTGCTCTCCGGCCGCGACGACATCGACGTCGTGGCTGAAGCGGCGGACGGCCGGCAGGCCTACGAGGCGGCCCAGCAGCACCGTCCCGACGTCGTCCTGCTCGACGTGCGCATGCCCGGCGTCGACGGCATCTCCGCCCTGCCGTATCTGGTGCACATCGCGCCGGTGATCATGCTCACCTACAGCCGCGAGAACGAGATCGTCCATGAGGCGCTGCGCCTGGGCGCCGGGGGATATCTGGTCCACGGCGAGTTCACCGCGGACCAACTCGTCGCCGCCGTACGGGACATCAAGGAGGGCAGGGCCCACTTCACGCCCACGGCGGCGGGGGCGCTGTTGGCGCACGTCCGGCGGGAGCAGGGCGCCGGGGCCGGGACGGGGGTAGGTTCCGTGCCGTTGCCGGACGGGTTGGGAACCGCGGTGCCAGATGCGAATGCATACGGCAATTCTCCCGCCGCAACATCAGCGCAGGCTGCTCAACTCGCCGGACAGACCGCCAATTACCAGCAGCAAACACCTGCTCCCCCCTTCGGATCGCAACAAAGTCTTTCGCAACTGCAACCGGCTGTGGCACAGTCGTCGTCTGGGTCTACGGATAGGGAGAGCTTCGGGCTGAGTTCCAGGGAGGTGGAGATCATGGACCTCATCGCGTCCGGCATGAACAACCAGCAGATCGCCGCCACCTGCTTCATCAGCGAGAAGACCGTCAAGAACCACATCAACCGGATCTTCGCCAAGCTGCACAGCACCAGCCGCAGCGAGGCCGTGGCCAAGTGGCTCGGCACGGCGCTCGGTCCGGACAGGGGGAGGGGGGACACGGATCGTGGCTGAGCGAGGGAGTGCGGGTCGCCCGGGTCGCCTGAGCCGCCTGGGTTCGGGGGCCCAGCGCGCGGGCGGCAGGGCCCAAAGCCTGCTTTGGGCCCTGGATTGGGCCCTGGGACCCTCCGGCGGTACCGGTGGTTCGGCGTACGTTTCTGGTGTCGAAAGCGAGACCGGCAAGGAGGAAGCCGGTAACGCGAGTAGCACACAAGAGACTTGTACGTCGGCCGGTTGGCGGCCGGCCGATACTGGAGGGGTACACCATGAGCAACTGGATCTACACCACCGTCGCGTCCCTGCAGGCCCGCGCCGCCCGCAACGACAAGGGGCAGACCGCGGTCGAGTACCTGGGCATCATCGCGGTGGTCGTGGCGATCGTGCTGGCGATCACGGGTACGGACATCGGCGAGTCGATCTTCGAGGCGATCACGGACAAGATCGACGAGGTCACCGGCGGCTGATGAGGCCCCGTAAGTACGGCGACGCAGGGCAGGCCTTCCCCATCTACATCACGGTGGTGGCGGGCCTGCTCTTTCTCGCGTTCGCGTACCTTGCGGTCGGCCAGGCCGCGGCGACACGGAACGGCGCGCAGACGGCGGCGGACGCCGCCGCTCTCGCGGTTGCGCAGGACCGGCGGGACCAGCTCGCGGGCAAGTGGCTGGAGAACGTGCTCAATCCGGACCTCTGGCAGGACATCTTCGACGGCAAAGTGCAGGGGCTCGACCCTTCGTGCTGGCGGGCTCATCAGCTCGCCGCCGACAACGATGCGCACGTCGTGGGCGGTTGCCCGACCGAGTGGTATCCGGAGCTGAGCTACACGGTCGAGGTCAAGACCAACGAGCCCGTCGGCGACAGCATCGTCCCCGGTACGGAGGAGACGTACGCGACGGCTACGGCCAAGGCCGTGATCAAGCCACGCTGTGCGTTCCTGCTCCCCGATGAGGACAACGGCAACAACGAAGACCTGCCGCAGCTCAACTGCAGGGACAAGAACTGGGAACACCTCGACCCGGACGATCCCTTGCGGGATCTTCCCGGCCCCGAGGACCTCTTCGATGTCCATCTGGCCGACTGACATAGCGAACGACGAACAAAGGAAGCGGAACTCATGAGCATTCGGTTCACTACGACGGCCCGCAGGGGGATGGCCGCAGCGGCAATTGCGGTCAGCCTGGCCCTCGGTGTGGCCGGCTGCAGCAGCGGCGATGATAAGAGCGGTGACACGTCGACGTCAGCGTCCAAGAACGGTAGCTCGAATCCGGATGCGCAGACGGGAGATTCGGAAGAACCATTGGCCGAGCTCAAGGGTGAGGAAGGCTTTCTCCTGACTGTTACATCCGCTGTGCGGGACTCGGGCGGCTTCCTCACCGTGAGCGGCGAGTTGAAGAACGACGGCGATCAGTCGGCTCGGGTACCCGTGAGCACGCGCGGCGACGAGACCGAAATCATCAAGCATGGGACATCGTTTGGTGGATCGACGCTCGTGGACTCCTCGGGGAAGAAGCGCTACTACGTTCTGCGCGATACAGAGGGCCGTCCGCTGACCACGACGGACTTGCCGAAGATTAAGGCGGGGGACTCGATCCCCGTTTTCATCCAGTTCCCCGCACCGCCCAAGAGCACGACCGAAGTGACGTTCCAGGTTCCGACCTTCGCCGCCGCCACCATCAAGATCTCCGGGTGAGGCAGACGAACATGACCCACACCCGAACCCGGACCCCACGCCTGGCGATCGTCATCGCCGCGGCGTCGGTCATGGTCGCCACGAACGTCATCGGCGTCGCCTCCGCCCACGCGGCCGACGAGCCCAGCTACCCGCCGGGCACCGAACCGAGTGCCAGCGCACCGGTCGAGGTCGACGGGAACGACCCCGACCTGAAACTGGTCGACGGCGCGACCCTCGCCGACGCCAAGGTCCTCGACATCAAGACCGTCATCGAGGACGAGGGCGGCGAGGAACGCCGGGAGGACACGAACTCGGACGTGAAGTTCGCGCTGCAGGCCGAGGTGCTGTTCGGCAAGGACAGCGCGAAGCTCAGCGGCAAGGCGAAGTCGCGGATCGCCGGTATCGCCGAGGAGATCAAGGCACAGAAGGCGACGAAGATCCGCGTCTTCGGCTTCACGGACAACCTGGGCTCGTCGGCCCACGGCGACGTCCTGTCCCGCCAGCGCGCCACGGCCGTACAGAACGTCTTGGAGGAGGAGCTGTCCGACTCGGGCATCACGTACGAGACACGCGGCTACGGCGAGCAGTACCCGATCGCCGACAACTCGACGGAGGCGGGCCGCAAGAAGAACCGCCGCGTCGAGGTCACCTTCCCGCGCACGGAGAGCTGAGCACCGCCAGGCCGCCGGATCCGAACCACGCAGGAGGTCGGCCCCCCCGGCGCCGTTCGTGCCGCGGGGCCGGCCTCCTGCTGTACCAGTTGGGCGTGTTTGGCCTTGAGGGTCCGCTGCTGTTCGAGTGGGCCCAGTTTTGGGTCCAGGAGCCCATGCATCGGTGAGCGTCCTTCATTAACTTCGGGCTGGTTCTGTTCCGCATTCCCGCCTGCGAGTTGAGGTCGCGCATGTCCGGTGCCGGTAGCCCGATACCTCCGAGTGGGATTTGGGGTGCGCAGAACATCCCGTCCTGGGACCGGCGTTCGCCATTGCCAAGGGAACTGGGCTGGGCGCAGGTACTGCTGTGGGTGCAGTTCGCGCTGACGGTGCTGTACGTGGTCACCGTGCTGTCGGTGGTGTCGTACTACTCCGGTGAGATCTTCGGGATCCTGGTGTACGACTCGCTGCCCAGCGTGGCCGGGGTCTACCTGGCCCGGCGCCTGTGGCGGGGCGGCGTGTGGACGAGCCGTGCACTGATCGCCGTACAGGCGTGGATCGTGTGGCTGTCGTTCGGCACGCTGATGCATGGGGAGCTGCGGGGCATCACCCAGGCGGCGATGCCGGTGGCGGTCATTGTGCTGTTGCGCCGCGCCCGGTCGCGCGAGTGGTTCGAGCTCGCTCCCGGGAACAGGGAGGAACAGCGGGCGTTCAACCTGGCGAGGATGATCCGCTGGCGGCGGGACGAGGGCCAGACCGCGGTGGAGTACGCGGGGCTCGTCGTGGTCGTCGCCGCGATTGTCGTCGCGATGTCGGTGGGCGGCCTTGGCGGGCGCATCGCCGACGGCATCCAGTCGGCGGTCTGCTCGGTGACCGGCATGGCCTGCCCCGCTCCGCAGGGCGACGGCACGGACACGGGTGCCGGCGGGGACAACAGCGGTGCGCAGACCGGCGGTTCGGATGCCGGCGGGGGGGCGGGGGGGGGGGGCGGGCCCCGGGCGCGCCCCGGCCCGGGCGCGCCC
>NZ_JAQMYP010000104.1 GCF_028369295.1 Streptomyces sp. HD | reverse complement strand
GGGCCCGGGGGGGGGGGGGGGGGGGGGGGCCCCCCCCGCCCCCCCCCCCACGGAATTGAGCACTCCGGAAATCAGCCCAGTCGGGCTTCCAGTTCCGCCACGATCTCGTTGACGCCGATGGCCGACTGCTCGCCGGACTCCATGTCCTTGAGCTGGACGACGCCCTCGGCCAGGTCGCGCTCGCCGGCCACGATCGTGTAGTGGGCGCCGCTGCGGTTGGCGTTCTTCATGGCGCCCTTGAGGCCCTTGGCGCCGTAGGAGAAGTCCGTCGCGATGCCGACCTTGCGCAGCTCGGTGACCTTGGCGAACAGGACCCGGCGGGCCTCCTCACCGAGCGGAACGGCGAACACGCTGGTGGACGACGGGAGTTGGAGTTCCACGCCCTCCGCCTCCAGGGCGAGCACTGTGCGGTCGACGCCGAGGGCCCAGCCGACGGACGGCAGCGCGGGGCCGCCGATCATCTCCGACAGCCCGTCGTAGCGGCCGCCGCCGCCCACCGCGGACTGGGAGCCCAGGCCGTCGTGGACGAACTCGAAGGTCGTGCGCGTGTAGTAGTCCAGGCCGCGCACCAGCTTCGGGTCGTCCTCGTAGGAGACACCCGCCGCCGTGATCAGTTCACGGACCTCCTCGTGGTACGCCTTGCAGGCGTCGCACAGGTAGTCGCGCAGGAGCGGGGCGCCGGTCAGCTGCTGCTGCACCGACTCGCGCTTGTCGTCGAGGACGCGCAGCGGGTTGATGTCGATGCGGCGCCGGGTGTCCTCGTCCAGGTCCAGGCCGCGCAGGAAGTCCTGGAGGGCCGCGCGGTACACCGGGCGGCACTCCTTGTCGCCCAGGCTGTTCAGCAGGATCCGGAAGTTGCTCAGGCCGAGCGAGCGGTAGGCCTGGTCGGCCAGGATGATCAGCTCGGCGTCCAACGCCGGGTCCTCGGCACCGATCGCCTCGGCACCGACCTGGGAGAAGTGCCGGTAACGGCCCTTCTGGGGGCGCTCGTAGCGGTAGTAGGAGCCCGAGTACCAGAGCTTGACCGGGAGGTTGCCGGCCTTGTGCAGGTTGGCCTCCAGCGCCGCACGCAGGACGGAGGCCGTGCCCTCGGGACGCAGGGCGAGCCTGTCGCCGCCCTTGGTCTCGAAGGCGTACATCTCCTTGGTCACGATGTCGGTGGACTCACCGACGCCGCGCGCGAACAGCTCGACGCTCTCGAAGCCGGGCGTCTCGATGTAGCCGTAGCCGGAGTTGCGCAGGGGCGCGGCGATCGCCTCACGGACGGCCAGGTACTTGGCGCTGTCCGGCGGGATCAGGTCGTACGTGCCCTTGGGGGCCTTGAAGGTGCTCACGGAAGGTCTCGTCACATTCCTCGTCGGGGAGCGTCCTGGGCTCCCAGGCCGGCGGCCACCTGCCGCAGATAGGGGTTGGTGGCGCGCTCCTGGCCGATGGTCGTCTGGGGGCCGTGGCCGGACAGCACCACGGTCGAGTCGTCGAGCGGCAGGCACACGCGTGCCAGCGAGTCGAGGATCTCGGCCATGTCACCGCCGGGCAGGTCGGTGCGTCCGATGGAGCCGGCGAACAGCAGGTCGCCCGAGAACAGGATCGACGGGATGTCCGCCGCCTCGGGCAGGCCGAAGGTCACCGACCCCTTGGTATGGCCGGGCGCGTGCGCGACCGTGAGCTCCATGCCGGCCAGCTCCAGCTTGGCGCCGTCGGCCAGTTCCTTGACGTCGTCCGGCTCCCCGATGGTCAGCTCGCCCATCAGCGGCATGCCGATGGAGCGACCGAGCGCCTTCTCGGGGTCGCTCATCATGTACCGGTCCTCGGGGTGGATCCAGGCCGGTACGTCGTGCGCACCGCACACCGGGACGACCGAGGCCACGTGGTCGAGGTGTCCGTGGGTGAGGACGACGGCGACGGGCTTGAGCCGATGCTTCTTCAGCGCTTCCTCGACTCCGGGGGCCGCCTCGTGGCCCGGGTCGATGATCACGCACTCCTCACCGGCGGCGGGGGCGACGAGATAACAGTTCGTCCCCCAGGCCCCGGCGGGGAACCCGGCAATGAGCACGATCGTCCTTCGTTTGTGTCGACGCAGGTGGTTTGTCGGCGGGCTTCGCCTGACGTCAGAGCCTACCGGCGCTGCCGATTCCTCAGCGAACCCATATACGGTACGGGTCACACGCAGGCGATCGGCTCAATCGACGCACGCGTACCGGTCGACACACACGACGCATGAGGAGAGAACCCGGTGGTCAGCCAGGAACAGCGGCGGCGTCAGCTCGCCCGGGAGAAGTTCTTGCGGCAGCAGCAGCGGCGTACGTCCGCCCGACGCAAGGCGCGCATGCGCAACTCGGTGATCGCGTCGGTGCTCGGAGTGGTGGTCATCGGCAGCCTCGCGCTGTACACGACCGGGGTCCTCAAGGGCGACGGCGACAGCAAGAACGCGGGCGCGGAGGTCACGCCCAGCGCGAGCGACAAGCCCACGGACCCGTGCGAGAAGCCGGCCGCCGGCAAGGTCAAGACGGCGACCTGGAAGAAGGAGCCGGCGGTCACCATCGACAAGTCAGCGAAGTACACGATGAAGCTGGCGACGACGTGCGGTGACATAGAGATCGCACTGAAGGCATCCGCGGCACCCCATACCGTGAACTCGTTCAATTTCCTCGCGGGCAAGGGCTACTTCGACCACACCAAGTGCCACCGACTGACCCCATCCAACATCTACGTGTTGCAGTGCGGCGATCCGCAGGGCACCGGGGCGGGCGGGCCGGGCTACACCATCCCGGACGAGAACCTCAAGGACAAGAGCCTCAAGGGCAACACCTACCCGGCGGGCACCGTCGCGATGGCCAATCAGTACAACGCCCAGGCGCAGCAGGGCCGCAACACCGGAGGCAGCCAGTTCTTCCTGGTCTACCAGGACAGTCAGCTACCGCCCGACTACACGCCGTTCGGCACTGTATCCGAGGCCGGCATGAAGGTCCTCAAGAAGATCGCGGCCGCTGGAGCCCAGCCCGCAGACCCCGCGACGGGGAACACGGCACCGAACGCGACGGTCGTGATCAACAAGGCGACGGTCACGAAATCCTGAGCCCCAACTGCGAAATTTCGGTCGCGCGGGATGCGGACAGGCAACCCGCCGGTCGCCTATGTTGGCCGTGACGAAACTGTGGACGATGCCCGGGGGAGCACAAGCCCCTCACAGGCATCATGTGGAGGAGGCGCTGTGAGCAGCGACCCGTGGGGCCGCGTCGACGAGACGGGGACCGTGTACGTGCGTACGGCCGACGGCGAGCAGGTCGTCGGTTCCTGGCAGGCCGGCTCCCCCGAGGAGGCGTTGGCCTACTTTGAGCGCAAGTACGAGGGCCTGGTCGTCGAAATCGGCCTCCTCGAAAAGCGAGTGAAGACCACCGACCTGTCGGCGAAGGACGCCCAGACCGCGATCGACCACATCCGTGAGCAGGTGGACGCCCATCACGCGGTCGGCGATCTGGACGCCCTGCGGACCCGCCTGGACAAGCTGGTCGAGACGGTCGAGAAGCGGCGCGAGGAGCGCAAGCAGCAGCGGGCGAAGCAGTCAGACGAGGCCCGGCACGCCAAGGAGGCGCTGGTCGCCGAGGCGGAGGAGCTGGCCCGGTCCGACCAGTGGCGGGCCGCCGGCGAGCGGCTGCGGGCACTGGTGGACACCTGGAAGGGCCTGCCGCGGCTCGACCGCAAGTCGGACGACGAGTTGTGGCATCGCTTCTCGCACGCCCGGTCGGCGTTCTCCAAGCGCCGCAAGGCGCACTTCGCGCAGCTGGACGCGCAGCGCGAGGAGGCCCGGAAGACCAAGGAGCGGCTGGTCGCCGAGGCGGAGTCGCTGTCCGGTTCGACCGACTGGGGTCCGACGGCCGCGCGCTACCGCGAACTGATGTCGGAGTGGAAGGCCGCCGGGCGTGCCCAGCGCGAGCACGAGGACGACCTGTGGAACCGCTTCCGCGGCGCCCAGGACATCTTCTTCGCGGCCCGCAGCTCGATCTTCGCCGAGCGCGACGCCGAGCAGGCCGAGAACCTGAAGCTGAAGGAGGAGCTGGCCGAGGAGGCCGAGAAGCTCCTGCCGATCGGCGACCTGAAGGGCACGCGTGCCGCCTTCCGCTCGATCAACGAGCGCTGGGAGGCCATCGGCCATGTGCCGCGCGACGCCCGTCCGAAGGTCGAGGGCCGGATGCACGCCGTCGAGCGGGCCATCCAGGAGGCCGAGGAGTCCGAGTGGCGACGGACCAACCCGGAGGCACGCGCGCGTGCCGAGGGTCTGACCGGTCAGCTCCAGGCCGCCGTGGACAAGCTGCGGGGCCAGATCGAGCAGGCGCGCGCCCAGGGCAACGAGGCCAAGGCCGACAAGCTTGAGAAGGAGCTGGAGGGCCGCCAGGCGCTGCTCGACCAGGCTCTGAAGGGCCTGCAGGAGTTCGGCGGCTGACAGGCGGTTCTCAGGTCATACGACGAGAAGGGCCCCGTACTTCGCGTACGGGGCCCTTCTCGTGGTCTGCCTCGGCCGCTCTACGACCGGTTGCGCGCCGACGTCACGCGGTACACGTCGTAGACGCCCTCGACGCCCCTGACCGCCTTCAGGACGTGGCCGAGGTGTTTCGGGTCGCCCATCTCGAAGGTGAAGCGGGAGGTGGCGACGCGGTCGCGGGAGGTCTGGACGGCCGCGGAGAGGATGTTGACGTGCTGGTCGGACAGGACGCGGGTGACGTCCGACAGGAGTCGGGAGCGGTCGAGGGCCTCGACCTGGATGGCGACCAGGAAGACCGAGGACTGGGTGGGCGCCCACTCGACCTCAAGGATGCGCTCGGGCTCGCGGGACAGTGACTCCACGTTCACACAGTCGCTGCGGTGAACCGATACGCCACTACCGCGCGTGACGAAGCCGATGATCGGGTCGCCGGGTACGGGCGTACAGCAGCGGGCCAGCTTGACCCACACGTCCTCGACGCCCTTGACGATGACACCGGGGTCGGCACTGGAGCGGCGCTTACGGCTGCGGCTGCGGGTCGGCGGAACCGACTCGTCGATCTCCTCCGTGGCGGCTTCCTCGCCGCCGAGGGCCTGGACGAGCTTCTGCACGATGTTCTGCGCGGAGACATGTCCCTCGCCGATCGCCGCGTACAGAGCGGAGATGTCGGCGTAACGCATCTCGTGCGCCAGCGTGACCAGCGAGTCGCCGGTCAGGATGCGCTGGATCGGCAGGTTCTGCTTGCGCATCGCACGGACGATGGCGTCCTTGCCCTGCTCGATCGCCTCGTCGCGGCGCTCCTTGGAGAACCACGCCCGGATCTTGTTGCGGGCACGCGGCGACTTCACGAAGCCGAGCCAGTCGCGGGAGGGCCCCGCGCCGGCCGCCTTCGAGGTGAAGACCTCGACCAGATCGCCGTTGTCCAGGGTGGATTCGAGCGGGACCAGACGTCCGTTGACCCTCGCGCCTATGGTGCGATGGCCGACCTCGGTATGGACGGCGTACGCGAAGTCGACCGGGGTGGCCCCGGCCGGGAGCGCTATGACGTCGCCCTTCGGCGTGAAGACGAAGACCTCGTTGCGAGACAGGTCGAAGCGCAGGGACTCCAGGAACTCGCCCGGGTCCTCGGTCTCCTTCTGCCAGTCGAGGAGCTGGCGCAGCCACGCCATGTCGTTGAGGTGGTCGTCCTTGCCCTTGCCTGCCTTGGGCACGTCGGTGCGCACCTTGGAGGCGCCTGCGACGGCCTCCTGCTTGTACTTCCAGTGCGCGGCGATGCCGTACTCGGCGCGGCGGTGCATGTCGAAGGTGCGGATCTGCAGTTCGACCGGCTTGCCGTTGGGGCCGATGACCGTCGTGTGCAGCGACTGGTACATGTTGAACTTGGGCATCGCGATGTAGTCCTTGAACCGGCCGGGGACCGGGTTCCATCGCGCGTGCACGGTGCCGAGGGCGGCGTAACAGTCGCGGACCGTGTCGACAAGTACACGAATCCCCACCAGGTCGTAGATCTCCGCGAAGTCACGGCCGCGGACGATCATCTTCTGGTAGACGCTGTAGTAGTGCTTCGGGCGGCCGGTGACGGTCGCCTTGATGCGCGCCGCCCGCAGGTCCTGCTGGACCTCGTCGGTCACTATGGCCAGGTACTCGTCACGCTTCGGTGCCCGCTCGGCCACCAGCCGTACGATCTCGTCGTACATCTTGGGGTAGAGGATCGCAAAGGCGAGGTCCTCCAGCTCCCACTTGATGGTGTTCATGCCGAGGCGATGGGCGAGCGGCGCGTAGATCTCCAGGGTCTCGCGCGCCTTCTTCTCCTGCTTCTCGCGCTTGAGGTAGCGCATGGTGCGCATGTTGTGCAGGCGGTCGGCGAGCTTGATGACCAGGACACGCGGGTCCTTGGCCATGGCGACGACCATCTTGCGCACGGTCTCGGCCTGCGCGGCCTCGCCGAACTTGACCTTGTCCAGCTTGGTGACGCCGTCGACGAGCAGGGCGACGGAGTCGCCGAAGTCGCGGCGGAGCTGGTCGAGGCCGTACTCGGTGTCCTCGACGGTGTCGTGCAGCAGGCCCGCCATCAGGGTGGCCGGATCCATACCCAGCTCGGCGAGGATGGTGGTGACCGCCAGCGGGTGCGTGATGTACGGGTCACCGCTCTTGCGCTTCTGGCCGCGGTGCCAGCGCTCGGCGACCTGGTAGGCCTTCTCGATCTGGCGCAGGGTGGCGGTCTCGATCTTCGGGTCGTTGCTGCGGACTATGCGCAGCAACGGCTCAAGCACCGGGTTGTACGGGTTGGAGCGCTGGACGCCGAGGCGGGCGAGACGGGCCCGGACGCGGTTGGAGGAGCCGGAGCGGGCGGGCTGACCGGTGTTCGGGCGGGCCGCGGGCGTGTTCAGGGGCGGCTCGGGCGGCGCGGGCTTGGGACGAGCCTGGTCGGCCGGCTTGTCGACGGGCGCGGACTGGGCATGTTCGACCGCCCCGCGCGGGTCGTTCTTCGCGTGCGACGCGTTCGGCGCGGGCTTCGCCGCGGCTGCCGAGGCGGACTCGGGCTTGGCGGCGGTCAGGTGCTGGGCCTCGTCTGGCAAGAGGGCTCCTCGTGCGCGATCCGGGTCCCCCGGTCAGGCTCCGGAGACCCCATGGTAGCGATCCTGCGCCCCAGGATCGCCTTCAGGCCGATGTGAGGGCCGTCTACAGGAGAAACGCGAGAGGCCCCGGCGGGATTCCGCAGGGCCTGCCCGACCGTGTCCTGAGAGTGGCGTGAGCGTTCCCTGTGGCTGTCACAGGGCTTGCGTACGGCCCCTCGCGTACGGCCTGGAAGCACGGTGGACCGCCGGTTTCACGCCATTGGGACGAGAGGGGCACCGGGTGCGATGCGGGACGGCGGAGGCGCGGCGCGGGGTGTGGGCGGCGGTGGCGTTGGGTGGGCTGTGGTGTTCGGGGGCGCGTGAGGCATATGCGTGGGGCAAGGGGGCGCCCGTGTGCGCGGGGCGGGAGCAGTCGTGCGCCGTCTGTCGGCCGCTACGCACGGATGCCGCGCGCCTGATGTGCAGGCGCGCGGCATCGGGTGCTGCGGTGGGGTGCCCTGCGCGGGTCATTGCCTCGCGTGGGCCCGCCCGGTTCAGACGGTGAGCAGCGACTCCAGCGGGGCTCCGCTCAGGGCCGGCTCCAGGCGGGCGCGGCCGCCGAGGAAGCCCAGTTCCATCAGGACCGCCAGGCCGGCCACGTCGGCGCCGGCCCGGCGGATCAGCTGGATCGAGGCCTCGGCGGTGCCGCCCGTGGCCAGGACGTCGTCGATGACCAGGACGCGGTCGCCGGCGGTCAGGTCCTCGGCGTGCACCTCGATCTCGGCGGAGCCGTACTCCAGGTCGTACGCCTGGCTGAGGGTCGCTCCGGGGAGCTTGCCCGCCTTGCGTACGGGGATGAAGCCGACGCCCGCGCGGACGGCGACCGGGGCACCCAGGATGAAGCCGCGGGCCTCCAGGCCGACGATCTTCGTGGCGCCGGTGTTCTCGGCGATCTCGGCCAGCGCGTCGGTGAGCGCCGTGAACGCCGCCGGGTCCGCCAGGAGCGGGGTGATGTCCTTGAACATCACGCCCGGCTCCGGGTAGTCCGCCACATCGCGGATCCGGCTGAGCAGGAGCTCCTTGACCTCGGTCATCGGCGCTTCCCGGAGGGTCGGCCACGGCCCCGGCCACGGGACGAGGGCTGGTTGCGCGGGCCGACGACCGCGGGGGCGGCGTCCTCCGGCTCGTCGTCGAGCGCGTCGGCGGCGACCTCGGTGTTCGGGGAACCGCCCGGCGTGGCGGCCTGGGCACGCTTGGCGAGGACGCGCTTCCTCAGGGCCTTCATCTGCGGCTCGCGCTCCTTGAGGTCAGCGACGAGCGGCGTGGCGATGAAGATCGAGGAGTACGCACCGGCCGCGAGACCGACGAACAGCGACAGCGAGATGTCGTTGAGCATGCCGGCGCCGAGGAAACCGCCACCGATGAACAGCAGGCCGGCCACCGGCAGCAGCGCGACCACCGTGGTGTTGACGGAGCGGACCAGGGTGCTGTTGATCGAGCGGTTGGCGACGTCACTGTAGGTCCAGCGAGTCTGCTTGGTGATGTCCTTCGTCTGCTCCTTGAGGCTGTCGAAGACGACGACCGTGTCGTAGAGCGAATAACCGAGGATGGTCAGCAGACCGATCACGGTGCCTGGCGTGACCTCGAAGCCGACGAGGGCGTAGATGCCGACCGTGATGGTGATGTCGTGGATCAGGGCGACGAACGCGGCGAGCGCCATGCGCCACTCGAAGGCGATCGCCAGATAGATCACCACGAGGACCAGGAAGATCACGAGACCCTGCCAGGCCTTGGTGGCGATCTGCTCACCCCAGCTGGGGCCGACCAGCTCGCCGGTGACGTCCTTCTCCGCGACGCCCAGCTTGTCGGCCAGCTCCGCCGAGACCTTGTCGGCCTGGTTGGTGTCGATGCCCGCGACCTGGATGCGCAGCGTGGCGTTGTCGCCGCTGCCGAGCTTCTGGACGATCGCGTCGTGGCCGGACGCCTCTTCCGCGTACTCCTGCGCCTGGGAGACCGAGACGCTGGTCTTCGGGGTGTTGAAGACCGCTCCGCCCTGGAACTCGATGCCCATGTTCAGGCCGCGCACCGCCAGGCCGACGATGGCCGTGATGGTGATCAGGATCGAGATGCCGTACCAGATCTTGCGGTTGCCGACGAAGTCGTAGCCGACCTCGCCACGGTGCAGTCGGGCGCCGAGGTTGCCGAGCTTCGACATCTCACGCCTCCTTCGGGTCGACAGGGCCAGCGGCAGGACGGGCGGGACGGCGGGTGCGGCGCAGCGGCGGCTGGGCACCCAGTCGCGCGGGGTCGAGGCCGGACCAGCGGTGGCCGTTCCCGAAGAACTTGGTGCGGGCCAGGAGCGTGAGCAGCGGCTTGGTGAACAGGAAGACCACGACCACGTCGAGCAGGGTGGTCAGGCCGAGCGTGAACGCGAAGCCCTGGACCTTGCCGACGGTGACGATGAACAGCACCGCGGCGGCGAGGAAGGACACGAAGTCGGAGACCAGGATGGTGCGCCGGGCACGCGGCCAGGCCCGCTCGACGGCGGGGCGCAGGGTGCGACCCTCGCGGATCTCGTCCCGGACGCGTTCGAAGTAGACGATGAACGAGTCCGCTGTGATGCCGATGGCGACGATGGCACCGCAGACGGCCGGCAGGTTGAGCGCGAAGCCGATGGCCGGGCCGAGCAGCGACATGAGCGTGTAGGTCAGGGCCGCGGAGACCAGCAGCGACAGAAGCGCGATGATCGACAGACCGCGGTAGTAGACCAGCAGATAGATGACGACCAGGGCGAGACCGATCGCACCGGCGATCAGACCGGCCTTCAGCTGCTCACCGCCGAGCGCCGGGGACACCGTGGTGACGCTGTCCTCACTGAAGGTCAGCGGCAGGGCACCGTACTTCAGCATGTTGGCGAGACTCTCGGCCGACGCCTGGTCGAAGCTGCCGGAGATCTCGGCGCTGCCGCTCAGGGCCGTCCTGACGTACGGGTCGGAGACGACCTCGCCGTCCAGGACGATGGCGAACTGGTTCTGCGGGGACTGGTTCTTGGCCAGCTTGCCGGTGATGGCGGCGAACTTCTTGCTGCCGGCGGACGTGAACTCCATGTTCACGGTCCAGCCCGCGGCGTTCTGCGCGTTCCAGACGGCCTTGGCCGAGTCGACGTCCGTACCGTCGACCTCGGCGGGGCCGAGGATGTACTTCTGCCACTGGTCCTGCGAGTTCTTGCCGCAGGCGACGGTGGGCTCGGAGGGCTTGACGCCGTCTCCCGCCGTGGCGCGGACCGCCTTCTTCGTGCAGTCCAGCGCGGCGTACTGCGCTTGGAGCTTGCTGCTCGCCGCGTCGCCGCTCGGGCTGGCGCTCGCGGACGGGGAGGCCTTGTCGGAGGCGCTCGTGGACGGCGTGCTGTCGGCCTTCAGGGCGTCGGTGACCGCGCGGCCCTGGGTGGTGGAGCTAGCCGAGGGGCTGGACGAGCCGGAGGGGGTCGCCTTTTCCTTGTCGCCGGAGTCGCCCGACGCGCTGCTGGAGGCGCTCGGCGTCGGGGTGGGCGTCGCGCCGCTGCCCGAGAGTTCGGTGACGAGGACCGGGCGGAAGTAGAGCTTGGCCGTCGTGCCGACCTGGTCCCGGGCTTCCTTGGAGTTCGTGCCCTTGGGGATGTTGACGATGATGTTCTTGTCGCCCTGGGTCTGAACCTCGGACTCGGAGACACCCAGACCATTGACGCGGCGCTCCATGATCTGGACCGCCGTGTCCATGTTGGTCTTGTTGATCGCGGATTCCTGGCCGGGCTCGGCCTCCGCACGAAGCGTGATGCTCGTACCCCCGGCGAGGTCGATGCCAAGACGCGGAGTGGTGTGCCCCGCGGCGAACATCCCTCCGGTGAGCGCCGCGATGGCGATCAGGATGAGGGCCAGCGAGCGCCCTGGCTTGCTCTGGGCGCTCGCGTTCCGGCCCTTCTTAGGTGCTGCCACCTTCTCGTACTCCCTCTCGGGCCGCCTCGCGCCAGGTCAACGGGCTGACGGCCATGACATGGTGTCGGGACTCCGTGCGAAGTCGGCATGCCCCAGGGCGCGCGGGCGTGGCCCGCGCGCCCCGGAACATGGCTACTTCGCCTCGGTGTCGCCGTCGGTCTTCTTCGGCTCGTCGTCCGCCTTGGCATCTGCGGCCACGGCGTCGTCGGACGGCTCCTCGGCCTCGTCCTTCTCGTCCTTCTTGCTGAAGTCGACGGCCTTGTCGTCGGAGGCGGCGGCAGCGGCGGGCTCGTCGGCCTCGGTGAGGGAGGAGGCGTCGTCCGGGACGACGTCGGACTTCAGGTCGTGCTCCACGCCGTGCACGATGCGGTTGTACTCGTCGTCGGAGAGGACGGCACCGATCGCATTCTTGGCGAACAGGAGATCCACGCCCGGGCCGGCGTCAAGGAGGACGGTGTCGTCGCTGACCTCCTTGACCGTGGCGTACATGCCCCCGATGGTGCGGACACCGGATCCGGGCTGCATGTGGTTCCGCATGTCGGCGGCCTGCTGCTGCTTCTTCTTGGCCGACCGGGTCATCAGGAACATGGCCCCGATGAGCACGATGAACGGGAGGAGGGTCACGAGACTCACGGGTCGGAACTTCCTTCACACGACCGCGAATGCTGAGCGGCCTGATGGTTGGGGGTATGTGTGCCGCCGACAAAGGCGGCATCGGCGGAGTCTAAGCGAGTCCGCGCGCATGGAACAACGCTCAGCATTGCACCAGGGTTCCTGCTCCGGCCACTGAGCTCGCCGTCACCGTGCCATCACGCCCCGAACAGGTCCTGTTGTCCGTTTCCGGCAGCTGACGAGCGGGGCGGGGTGAGGCCGAGATGGGCCCATGCCGCAGGGGTGGCGACCCTGCCGCGCGGCGTTCGGGCGAGCAGGCCCTCCCTCACCAGGAAGGGTTCGGCGACCTCCTCCACGGTCTCACGTTCCTCCCCCACCGCGACAGCGAGCGTGGACAGGCCGACCGGGCCGCCGCCGAACAGCTTGAGCAGGGCCTCCAGGACCGCGCGGTCGAGACGGTCGAGACCGCGGGCGTCGACCTCGTACACGGCGAGGGCGGCCTCGGCGATGTCCCGCGTGATGATGCCGTCGGCCTTGACCTGGGCGTAGTCGCGGACGCGGCGCAGCAGGCGGTTGGCGATACGGGGCGTGCCGCGGGAGCGGCCGGCGACCTCGGCGGCGCCGTCGGTATCGATCTCGACGTCGAGCAGGCTCGCGGAGCGGTGGATGACCCGCTCCAGCTCGGCGGGCTCGTAGAACTCCATGTGCGCGGTGAAGCCGAAGCGGTCGCGCAGCGGGGGCGGCAGCAGGCCCGCGCGCGTGGTGGCGCCGACCAGGGTGAAGGGGGGCAGTTCGAGCGGGATGGCGGTGGCGCCCGGGCCCTTGCCGACGATCACGTCGACGCGGAAGTCCTCCATCGCCATGTACAGCATCTCCTCGGCGGGCCGGGACATGCGGTGGATCTCGTCGAGGAAGAGGACCTCGCCCTCCTGGAGGGAGGAGAGGATCGCGGCGAGGTCGCCGGCGTGCTGGATGGCGGGGCCGCTGGTGATGCGGATGGGGGCGCCCATCTCGGCCGCGATGATCATCGACAGGGTGGTCTTGCCGAGGCCGGGGGCGCCGGAGAGCAGCACATGGTCGGCGGTGGCGCCACGCGCGCGTGCGGCGCGCAGGACGAGGTCGAGCTGTTCGCGGACCTTCTCCTGGCCGATGAACTCGTCCAGGTCCTTCGGGCGCAGCGCGGCCTCGACGGCCTGGTCCTCACGGTCGGCGGACGCACCGACGAGCCGCTCGGGGGCGGGGGTGTCGGTGGTGTCGTCCCAGTTCACTGCGGTTCTCCTAGTGATAACGCGCCGGGCGGTCGGAGGCGGCCGGGGTTGCGGGGCTTGTCCCCCGGAAGCCACAGCATGGAGTGTGCCTCGGGGTTCGCGGTGGGTGGCGTACGCGGGCGGCGTCAGGGCCGTCGATCAGCGGGCTCTGTTCAAGGTCTGCAGAGCCGCCTTCAGCAACTGGCCCACCTGCGGTGTGCCCTCGGCGGCCTCGGCCTGCGGGGCCACCGCGGCGACTGCTTCGTCGGCCTCGCGGGTCGCGTACCCGAGGCCGATCAGGGCCGCGTGCAGCTGGTCGCGCCAGCCCTGGGTGACCGGAGCGCCCACGGCAGGCGCGCCGATGGGCTCGCCCAGGCGGTCCTTCAACTCAAGGAGCAGCTTCTGGGCGCCCTTCTTGCCGATGCCGGGGACGGCGGTGAGCGACTTCTCGTCGGCGGTCGCGACGGCTCGGCGCAGTGCGTCGGGCGAGTGCACCGCCAGCATCGCCTGGGCCAGGCGCGGGCCGACTCCGCTCGCGGTCTGAAGCAGCTCGAACGTCTGGCGCTCGTCGTCTTCCGCAAAGCCGTACAACGTGAGGGAGTCCTCGCGGACCACCAGTGAGGTGTGCAGCTTGGCCGGCCGGCCGAGGCGCAGGGTGGACAGCGTGTTCGGCGTGCACTGGACGGCCATGCCGACCCCGCCCACCTCGACGACCGCGGCGTCCGGAGCGAGTGCGGCCACTGTGCCGCTGACGAAGGCGATCATGCCGTACGGCCTTTCGGTGCTTTGGCGTTGTGCAGGGCGACGGCCTGCTGGAGTCGGTTCTGCGCGGGGGCGCGCCAGATGTGACAGATGGCGAGGGCGAGGGCGTCGGCCGCGTCGGCCGGCTTGGGCGGGGCGCTGAGCCGCAGCAGGCGGGTGACCATGGCGCCGACCTGGGCCTTGTCGGCGCGGCCCGAGCCGGTGACGGCGGCCTTGACCTCGCTCGGGGTGTGCAGTGCGACGGGGATGCCTCGCCGGGTGGCGCACAGGATGGCGACCGCGCTGGCCTGGGCCGTGCCCATCGCCGTACGGACGTTGTGCTGGCTGAACACCCGCTCCACGGCGACGAATTCGGGCCGGTACTCGTCCAGCCACTCCTCCAGGCCCTGCTCGACGGCGACGAGGCGGTGTCCCAACTCGGCGTCCGCGGGCGTACGGACGACTCCGACGCCGAGCATGGTGAGCGGGCGTCCGGCGACGCCTTCGACCACCCCGACACCGCATCGGGTCAGCCCCGGGTCCACCCCCAGTACGCGCACCAGCGCCCTTCCCTCCCTGCGGCTGAGCCGCCGCCGCTCTCGCGGACCTGGCTGTGCGCCGTCCGGGTTCCCCAATTCATGGTTGCGGTCCGTGGACGGCGATCTTTGACT
>NZ_JAQMYP010000103.1 GCF_028369295.1 Streptomyces sp. HD | reverse complement strand
GGGGACGCTGAAGACGCCCCAGTGGAAGTAGATCCCGAACTTCGCGTCCTGGAACCACTCCGGGGCCGGCGGGTGCTGGTCGACCGAGTTCCAGTCGGGTGTGTACGGGCTGGGCGCCGCCTGGGCGACGTTCGCGCCGAAGAGACCTCCGGCAACGGCGGCCGCGGCAACGAAGGTTGCGCCGGACAGGAAGTGGCGTCTGTTGATCGAACTCGACATGGAGACATCCCTGAGGCAGGAGGTGACAGGGGAATGCAGGGCGCCGCTTGTTACGCATGAAGGTCCGCCATGTCTCCGTGGGATGTCAACTGGCGTGCAGGGATGAAAAGCACTCTGCGGCTTGGTAGTTGACTACATTTGTTCATGCTCTGGTGCGATTTGAGACCATCGAAACATGGCATGTCTGTAGAGGTCTCGTGGCCGATTGAAACCATCCAGCGGTGATGATTGATGGGATGGATCTTGCGCTCTCGCGGTGTTCTGCCCCCATCCTGGATTGGCTGTGAGCTGGTTTTTCAGCATGGATGAAGCAGGAGGCTGGACAGCGCGCCGGTGACGCGCCTATAAACATCCCATCTCTGCAGTCGCGGCGATACGCAGATGTCGTCGAGGCGAAACATCTCCCGCTACGGGACCGGCGCGAGGAAGCACCGATGAGACTCAGAACCGCCCTCTGTTCGGCCGTCTCCACCCTGTCCGCACTCGCGCTGCTCAGCGCCTGCGGCAGCGGCTCTGCCACCTCGGCGTCGTCGAGCGGCAAGCCCCTGGTCGGCGTCGACTACCCGCGCTCCGACACCGACTTCTGGAACTCCTACATCAAGTACACGCCCCAGTACGCCAAGGAGCTGGGGCTGGAGCTGAAGACCACCAACTCGCAGAACGACGTCGCCAAGCTCACCGCCAACGCTCAGACGTTCATCAGTCAGGGCGTCAAGGGCCTGGCCATGGCCCCGCAGGACACCGCCGCCATCGCCCCGACCCTCGCGCAGTTGGAGGCGAAGAAAATCCCCGTCGTCACCGTCGACACCCGCCCCGACACGGGCAAGGTGTTCATGGTCGTCCGCGCCGACAACCGCGCCTACGGCGAGAAGGCCTGCCAGTACCTGGGCACCAAGCTCGGCGGCAAGGGCAAGGTCGTCATGCTCCAGGGCGGCCTGGACTCCATCAACGGCCGTGACCGCACCGAGGCGTTCAACGACTGCATGAAGAAGCACTACCCGGGCATCAAGGTGTTCGGCGAGGCCACCAACTGGGACGGCGCCGTCGCCGCGCAGAAGCTCCAGACGCGGCTGACCCAGCACCCGGACATCAAGGGCGTCTACATGCAGTCCAGCTTCGCCCTGTCCGGCACGCTCCAGGTCCTCAAGCAGAAGGGCCTGCTGGCGGGGTCGAAGGACGCCAAGCACGTCTTCGTCGTGTCCAACGACGGTATCCCCGAGGAGCTCAAGGACATCGCCGCCGGGAAGATCGACGCCACCGTCTCCCAGCCCGCCGACCTCTACGCCAAGTACGCCCTGTACTACCTCAAGGCCGCGATCGACGGAAAGACGTTCAAGCCAGGCAAGACCGACCACGACAGCACCATCATCCAGGTCCGCGACGGCCTGCTTGAGGACCAGCTCTCCGCCCCGCTCGTCACCGCCGACGGCGGCACCTACGGCGGCGTACCCAGCGTCAAGAGCGACGACAAGTCCCTGTGGGGCAACAACCTCGGCTGAACCCTCTCCCGATGTCCAACGGCTCACGAGAACAAGGCGGTTGAGATGAGCGACGGGGAGCGAGCAGTCACCCCCGCGCCCGCCCCGGCGGACGACGGACGGGCCCCGGCGGACCCGCCCGTCGTCGAGGCGACGGGCATAGTCAAACGATTCGGTCCGACGGTGGCCCTGAACGGTGCACGGATCGCCATCCGGCCCGGCGAGACCCACGCGCTCGTCGGCCGCAACGGCGCCGGTAAGTCGACCCTGGTGTCGGTCCTCACCGGCCTCCACGCCCCCGACGAGGGAACGGTGACCTTCGGCGGCGAGCGGGCCCCGCGGCTCAGCGACCGTGACGCCTGGCGCCGGCGCGTGGCCTGCGTCTACCAGAAGTCGACGATCATTCCCACGCTGACCGTCGCCGAGAACCTCTTCCTGAACCGGCACGACCACGGACGGGGCCGGCTCATCAGCTGGCAGGCCACCCGTCGCCGCGCACAGGAGCTGCTGTCGACCTGGTCGGTGGACGTCGACCCGCAGACCCCGGCCGGTGAACTGAGCGTCGAACAGCGGCAGTTCGTCGAGATCGCCCGCGCGCTGTCCTTCGGGGCGCGGTTCATCATCCTCGACGAGCCGACCGCCCAACTCGACGGGGCGGCCATCAACCGCCTCTTCGACCGCATCCGAGACCTGCAACGCCAAGGCGTGACCTTCCTGTTCATCAGCCACCACCTCCAGGAGATCTACGAGATCTGCGACATGGTGACGGTGTTCCGCGACGCCCGGCACATCGTGACCGCGCCGGTCGCGGAACTGGGCCGCGCCGACCTGGTCGCCGCCATGACCGGTGAGGCGGCGGCCGACCGGCGCGAGGACCGGGCGAGCACCGTCGACCACAGCGCCACGGCCGCACTCAGCATCCGCGCGCTGCGGGGCGACGAGTACGACGACGTGACCTTCCAGGTCGGAGCCGGCGAGATCGTCGGCCTCGCGGGAGCCGCCGGCAGCGGGCGTACCGAGGTCGCCGAAACCGTCGTAGGACTGCGGGCGGCAGCGGCGGGTGACGTGGAGATCGCCGGGACACGGCCCCGGCCGGGCAGCGTGCCCGCGGCGCTCGCCGCCGGCGCCGGGTTCGTCCCCCAGGACCGGCACCACCAGGGCTTCGTTCCCGACATGTCGATCGCGGACAACACCACCCTGTCCGTACCGAAGCGGCTCGGCTCCAACGGATTCCTCAGCCGCGGTCGCCGTGACCGGCTCGCCGGGGGCCTGATCGAGAACCTCGCGATCAAGACGCCCGGCCCCGAACTGCCCGTCTCCGCCCTCTCCGGCGGCAACCAGCAGAAGGTCGTTATGGCCCGCGCGCTCGCCGACGACCCGAAGCTGCTGGTCCTGATCAACCCGACCGCGGGCGTGGACGTGCGCTCCAAGGAGTTCCTCCTCGGCAAGGTCGAGGAGACCGCGCGGAACGGCACCGGAGTGCTCATCGCCTCAGACGAACTCGACGACCTGCGCATGTGCGACCGGGTCCTGGTGATGTTCCAGGGCCGTGTGACCTCGGAGATCGCCCGCGGCTGGCACGACCACGACCTCGTGGCCGCGATGGAAGGAGTGGACCTGCATGCCTGAAGTGATGCCTGAAACCGTCCTCGCGGACACCGCCGCGGCCAAGGGCACGGAGCCGCAGCCCAAGCGGACCGCGCTGCTCGGCGGCCGCATCCCCCTGGCCCGGCTGCGCGACCTCGCGCTCGTCCCGGCCATCGTCGTCATCGCGATCGTCGGACAGATCGTCAACCCGGTGTTCCTGCAGGCGGACAACCTCATCAACGTCCTGCAGACCATGTCCGAGATGGCCCTGCTGGTCCTCGCCCAGGCGCTGGTCCTGATCGTAAAGAAGATGGACCTGTCCCTGGAGTCCACCATGGGCCTCGCGCCCGGCGTGGCGGCCTGGCTGGTGGTGCCGACCGGCGCGGGCCACGGACTCGGACTGCTGCCGGGCGCCTGGGCGATTCCCGTCACGCTCGCCGTGGGCGCGCTGGTCGGCGTGATCAACGCCCTGCTGATCATCCGCTTCGGCCTCAACGGCTTCATCGTCACTCTCGGCATGCTGATCGTGCTGCGCGGTGTCCTCACCGGCATCTCCGGCGGCCAGACGTTCTTCCAGCTGCCGGAGTCGATGCTCTACCTGGGCACCACCGAATGGTTCGGGATGCCGGCCTCGATCTGGATCTGCCTGGTGCTGTTCGCCGTCGCCATCGTCGTGCTCGGCTGGACCAGCTTCGGCCGCTCGCTGTACGCCATCGGCGGCAACGTCGACGCCGCCAAGGCCGCCGGCATCCGCACCGACCGGGTGCTGTGGATCGTCATCGTCACCGGCAGCGTGCTCGCCGCCCTCGCCGGACTGATGCTCTCCGGCCGCCTCGCCTCCGTCGCCTCCGCGCAGGGCAACGGCTACATCTTCACCGTCTTCGCCGCAGCCGTCATCGGCGGGATCAGCCTGAACGGCGGCAAGGGCACCATGTTCGGCGCGTTCTGCGGCATCCTGCTGCTCTTCATGATCCAGAACGTGCTCACGCTCGCGGGCGTGCCCGCCCAGTGGATCGGCGCCCTCAACGGCCTGATCATCCTGGTCGCCCTCGCCATCTCCCGCATCACGGGCGGCAAGGTCCAGGAGTGAACCGGGCGGCCCCACCGGCCGCCCGACCCCCGCCGCGTTCACGTCTCGTCGCCAGGGGCCGTACCGCCCCCGCCCTCACAGGAGTTGCCGCCATGTCCTCCACCGTGCCCTCATCCGCCCGCATCACCGCCCTGGACGTCCTGGACGTGCGGTTTCCCACCTCCGAACACCTCGACGGCTCGGACGCCATGAACCCCGAGCCCGACTACTCCGCCGCCTACGTGGTCCTGCGCACCGACGCAGGCGACGGACTGGAGGGCCACGCGCTCGCCTTCACCACCGGACGCGGCAACGACGTACAGGCCGCCGCCATCGCGGCCCTCGCCCCGCACGTGGTGGGCCTCGCGGTCGACGAAGTCTGCGCCGACCTCGGCGCGTTCTCCCGCTCCCTCGTCCACGACCCGCAACTGCGCTGGCTCGGACCGGAGAAGGGCGCCATCCACATGGCCACGGGTGCGGTCGTCAACGCCGCATGGGACCTGGCGGCCAAGCGTGCGGGCAAGCCCGTGTGGCGCTTCCTCGGCGAGATGTCGCCGGAGGACCTGGTCGCCCAGGTCGACTTCCGCTGGCTGTCCGACGCCCTCACCCCCGAGGAGGCCCTTCAGATCCTGCGCCGCGCCGAGCCCGGCCGTGAGGAGCGCATCTCCCGCCTGCTGGAGAGTGGTTACCCCGCCTACACCACCACCCCCGGCTGGCTCGGTTACTCCGACGAGAAGCTCGCCCGCCTGTCCCGAGAGGCGGTCGGGGACGGCTTCACCCAGATCAAGCTGAAGGTCGGCGCCGACCTGGAGGACGACGTACGGCGCATGCGCACCGCCCGCGAGACCGTCGGCGACGGCATCCGCATCGCCGTGGACGCCAACCAGAGATGGGACGTCCAGGCCGCGATCGACTGGATGAGCGCACTGGCCCCTTACCAGCCGTACTGGATCGAGGAGCCCACCTCACCCGACGACATCCTCGGCCACGCCGCCGTGCGCAAGGCCGTCAGCCCCATCAAGGTGGCCACCGGCGAGCACGTCGCCAACCGGGTCGTCTTCAAGCAGCTGCTGCAGGCGGGCGCGGTGGACATCGTGCAGATCGACTCCGCGCGGGTCGGCGGCGTCAACGAGAACATCGCGATCCTGCTGC
This sequence comes from Streptomyces sp. HD, assembly GCF_028369295.1. Taxonomy (GTDB): domain Bacteria; phylum Actinomycetota; class Actinomycetes; order Streptomycetales; family Streptomycetaceae; genus Streptomyces. Next base: position 9,802 of record NZ_JAQMYP010000103.1, on the reverse strand, counting down.
TCGCCGCGAAGTTCGGCGTGCCGGTCTGCCCGCACGCGGGCGGCGTCGGTCTGTGCGAGATGGTGCAGCACCTGTCGATGTTCGACTACGTCGCCGTCTCCACGACGACCGAGGACCGCGTCATCGAGTACGTCGACCACCTGCACGAGCACTTCGTCGACCCGGTGCGCATCACCGACGGCCACTACCAGGCGCCGGCGCTGCCCGGACTGAGCGCGCAGATGCACACCGAGTCCCTCAAGGAGTACGCCTACCCCGACGGCCCCGTCTGGACCGCTCGTGTCTGAGGCCCAGGCCCTCGTCGACGCCCACCATCACGTGTGGAACCTGGACGTCCGGCCACAGCCCTGGCTGGACGAACCGGGCCACGAGCCGATCCGCCGCAGCTTCGGCACGCACGCCCTGCGATCGGCGGCGACCCGACAGATCGCGGGACGGCGGCTGACCAGCACGGTGGTTGTCCAGTGCATCGCCTCCGTGCCCGAGACCCGGGACCTCCTGGCCCTGGCCGGCAGCGACCCGCTGATCGGCGCCGTCGTCGGCTGGGCGGATCTGACGTCCTCCGCGATCGGCGACGTACTCGACGACCTGCGGACCGGGCCCGCGGGCCGGTACCTGCGGGCCGTACGGCACGTCGTGCAGGGCGAGCCCGATCCGCAGTGGCTCCAACAGCCGGACGTCGAGCGGGGATTGCGAGCGGTGGGGGAGCGCGGGCTCGGATACGACGTGCTGGTCCGCAGCCACCAGCTCCCGCAGGCGATCCGCCTCGCCGAACGGCTGCCGGAGCTGCCCCTCGTCCTGGACCATGCCGGCAAGCCCCCCATCGTGCGGCGGGAACTGACCGACTGGGAACGGCAGTTGCGGATGCTGGCCCGGCATCCCCAGGTCCACTGCAAGGTGTCGGGTCTGGTCACCGAGGCCGACCACGAGAAGTGGACGGTCGACGACATCCGCCCGGTGTGGGACGTCCTGCTCTCCGCCTTCGGTCCCGACCGCCTGATGTTCGGCTCCGACTGGCCCGTCTGCGTCCTCGCCGGCGGCTGGAACCGCTGGGCCGCCACCGTCGAGGAACTCCTGGACGGCTGCTCCGCGACCGAGATCCACGCGCTGCTCGCCGGCACCGCGACCGCCTTCTACCACCTGACCCCTGCTCCCACTCCGACGAAGGAAGGTACGCCGTGCTTCTGACCGAACTGCTCCATCCCGGCATCCTCGAATCCCTGGCAGGAGCCGGCCACGGCGCCCGCGTACTGCTCGCCGACGGCCACTACCCGGCGAGCACCGCCACCGGCGAGCGCGCCCGCACCGTCCACCTCAACCTGGCGCCCGGCCTGCTGGACGTCACCACCGTGCTCGACGTCCTGCTGCGTGCCCTGCCCGTCGAGGCGGCCCACGTCATGGTGCCGCCCGAGGGCGAGCCGGAGCCGCCCGCCATCGCCGAGTACCGCGCGATGCTGGCGCCCGCCCCGGTCGACACGCTCGGCCGCTTCGAGTTCTACGACGCCGCCCGCTCGCCCGACCTGGCGCTGGCGATCGTCACCGCCGACACCCGTACGTACGCCAACCTGCTGCTGACCATCGGCGTCCGCGCTGAAGGGACCCTGACGACACGATGACACTCGCCGTCCGTTACACCTCCGCCCGCACCCTGGACACGGCCCCCGCACTCAGCGCGCCACCGGGTCCCGGCGAGGTGGAGCTGGCCCCCGCCTATGTCGGCATCTGCGGCACCGACCTGCACATCTTCCACGGCGACATGGACGCCAGGGTGGCCGCGCCCGCCGTCCTGGGGCATGAGATGTCCGGCCGTGTCGTGCGCGTCGGTCCCGGAGTGGAGGGCTGGCAGCCCGGCGACGCGGTGACCGTGATGCCGCTGCGCTGGGACGACACCTGCCCGGCCTGCCGCTCCGGGCATCAACACGTATGCCAGCACCTGGACTTCATCGGCATCGACTCCCCGGGCGCGATGCAGCAGCGCTGGGTCGTGCCCGCCTCGACGCTCATCCGGCTGCCCGACTCCCTTCCCCTGGACCGTGCCGCGCTCGTCGAGCCGACCGCGGTCGCCGTGCACGACGTCGGCCGGGCCGGGGTCGCCGAGGGCGAGAAGGTGGTCGTGGTCGGCGGCGGCCCCGTCGGCATCCTCATCGCGCTGGTGGCGCGAGCCGCGGGCGCCGACGTCCGGGTGGCCGAGCTGAACCCCCATCGTCGGCTGCTCGCCGAGGAGTTGGGGCTGGCGACGTGGAACCCGGCCGACGAGGACGTGCCTGCGCTGGTGGGGCGGTGGACCGGGGACGCGGGCGCGGACATCGCCTTCGAGGTGTCCGGCGCGGCGGGCGGCGTGGACACGGCGGTCGACGTGCTGGGAGTGCGCGGCCGTCTGTGCCTCGTCGCCATCCACCCCCGCCCCCGCGAGGTCAACCTGCACCGCTTCTTCTGGCGCGAACTCACCCTCGTCGGCGCCCGGTTGTACGACCGATCCGACTTCGAGAAGGCGGTGACCCTGGTCGCGGACGGCACCATCCCGGCCGAGCGGCTGATCAGCAAGGTCGTACCGCTCACGCAGGCACCCGCCGCCTTCGAGGCGCTGGAGGGCGGCGGCGACGTGATGAAGATCCTCGTCGACTGCACCGACGACAGCGATGGCACCGACGACGCCGAGGGAGCCGCCGTATGAACGCCTTCGACCTCACTGGAAAGCTCGCCGTCGTCACCGGAGCCCGGCGCGGCATCGGACGGGCCATGGCCCGCGCGCTCGCCGAGGCCGGCGCGGATGTCATCGGCGTCAGCGCGTCGCTGGAGGAGTCCGGCAGCGCGGTGGAGAAGGACGTCCTCGCCGCGGGCCGCACCTTCGAGGCGATCCGGACCGACTTCGCCGATCCCGAGGCCGTCCGGGCCCTCGGCGCGGACCTCGCAGGACGCGAGCGGCCGGTGGACATCTTGGTCAACAACGCGGGCACGATCCGCCGCACTCCGGCCGCCGAACACTCCGATGCGGACTGGGAGTTGGTCCTCCAGGTCAACCTCAACGCACAGTTCGCGCTGACCCGTGCGGTGGGCGCGTCGATGGTGGCGCGCGGTCAGGGGAAGGTCATCTTCACGGCGTCGCTGCTCAGCTTCCAGGGCGGCATCACCGTCCCCGGCTACACCGCCGCCAAGCACGGCATCGCCGGGCTCACGAAGGCGTTGGCCAACGAATGGGCGCCGCACGGCGTCAACGTCAACGCCCTCGCACCCGGCTACATCGCCACCGACAACACCCAGGCACTGCGGGACGACCCGGTGCGCAGCAAGGCGATCCTGGACCGTATTCCGGCCGCCCGCTGGGGGGATGCCGAGGACCTGGCGGGCGCCACGGTGTTCCTCGCCTCCGACGCCGCCGCCTACGTCCACGGTGTCGTCCTGCCCGTCGACGGCGGATGGCTCGGCCGATGACAAGGACCGACCTGGCCTCCGTGCTGGACGGCGCCCGCGTGCTGCCGGTGCTGACCGTGCGGCACGTCTCGACCGCCGGCCCACTGGCCGACGCGCTCGCGGCGGGCGGCGCCCGGTGCGCCGAGGTCACCTTCCGCACACCGGACGCCGAGCCGGTGCTCAAGGAGATGGCCGCCCATGGTGGCCTGTCCGTCGGCGCCGGCACGGTCGTCACGCCCCGGCAGGCGGAGCGGGCCGTGGCGGCCGGGGCCCGCTTCGTGGTCTCGCCCGGCTTCGACGAGGAGGTCGTCGCGAAGTGCCGGGAGCTGGGTGTGCCCGTGGTGCCCGGCATCGCCACCGCCACCGAGCTGATGCGCGCCCTGAAGGCCGGCCTCGACACCGTCAAACTCTTCCCCGCCGAACCGCTCGGCGGCCTGCGGACGCTGCGCGCGCTCGCGGCACCCTTCCCCCGGACGCGCTTCGTACCGACCGGCGGGATCGACGCCTCACGCCTGGCCGCCTACCTCGCCGACCCGGCGGTCCTCGCCGTCGGCGGCAGCTGGATGGCGACCGCCGACCACCTCCGGCGGGGTGCCTACGAGGAGATCCGTCGGCTGACCGCGGAGGCGGTGGAGAGGAGCGTGACGTGATCGACGTGGTGGCCCTCGGTGAGGTGATGCTGCGTTTCGACCCGGGGGAGGGGCGGATCCGCACCGCCCGCTCCTTCCAGGTGTGGGAAGGCGGCGGCGAGTACAACGTCGTCCGCGGACTGCGCCGCTGTTTCGGGCTGCGCACTGCCGTCGTGACCGCGCTCGTCGACAACGCGGTGGGCCGGCTGGTCGAGGACCTGATCCTCCAGGGAGGCGTCGACACCTCCCTGATCCGCTGGGTGCCCGACGACGGCATCGGCCGCACCGCCCGCAACGGCCTCAACTTCGTCGAGCGCGGCTACGGCATCCGCGGCGCACTCGGCGTCAGCGACCGCGCCAACACCGCCGTGTCCCAGCTACGCAAAGGCGACGTCGACTGGGACGCCGTGTTCTCGGCCGGGGTGCGCTGGTTCCACACCGGCGGCATCTTCGCCGGCCTGTCCGACACCACGGCGGACGTCGCGGACGAGGCCATGGCCGCCGCCCGCCACCACGGCATCACCGTCTCCTACGACCCCAACTACCGCCCCAGCCTCTGGGCCGGTAGGGGCGGCGCCGAGGCGGCCCGCGAAGTCGACATACGTCTCGCCCGGCACGCCGACGTCGTGGTGGGCGCCCTCGGCCTGGCCGGGACGTACCCGGGACAGACACGCATCGGGGACGACGAGGTGGCGGACGTGCTCGCCGAGGTGGCCGGCCTGCTGCCCGAGGCGAAAGTCCTGGCGACGACCCTGCGCGACGTACCGTCGGCCGGCGTCAACGACTGGTCCTCGGCCGCCTGGTCCGCCGAAACCGGCTTCGTCACCGGCCCGCGGATGCCCGGCCTTCAGGTCCTGGACCGCATCGGCTCCGGCGACGGATTCGCCGCGGGACTGATCCACGGACTGCTGGGCGGCGCCGGCCTTGAGCGCGCCCTGGCCTACGGCACCGCCCACGGCGCGCTCACCATGACCACACCCGGAGACGTCTCCATGGCCTCGCTCGCCGAGGTAGAGGCCCTCATCGCGGGCGGGTCGGCCCACGTCAGACGCTGACCGGCGCCCCCATCGCCCGTACCCCAGGAGCACCTCTTGCACCAGCGGAAGATCCAGAACACGTCCGTCTCCCTCACCGAACTCGGCTTTGGGGCGTCCGTGATAGGCAACCTCTACCGCGTCACCCCGGTCGACGACGCGACGGCCGCCGTGGACGCGGCCTGGGAGGCCGGCCTGCGGTACTTCGACACCGCACCGCACTACGGCCTCGGCCTCTCCGAGCGCCGCCTGGGCGCCGCCCTGCGAGGCCGCCCGCGTGACGAGTACGTCATCTCCTCCAAGGTGGGCAGGCTGCTCGTCCCCAACAGGGAGCCGCGCGGCGTCGACCCCGAGGGCTTCGTCGTCCGGGACGACCTGCGCCGGCAGTGGGACTTCAGCCGGGACGGCGTGCTCCGCTCCATCGAGGACACCCTGGAGCGCACCGGCCTGGACCGCCTCGACATCGTCTACCTGCACGATCCGGACGACCACTGGCGGCAGGCCGCCGAGGTGGCCATGCCCACCCTCGCCGAGCTGCGCGACCAGGGTGTGATCGGCGCGATCGGCGCCGGCATGAACCAGTCGGCGATGCTCGCACGTTTCCTGCGCGAGACCGCGGCCGACGTGGTGATGCTGGCCGGACGCTACACACTCCTGGACCAGTCGGCGCTGGACGACGTCCTGCCCACCGCGCGGGAACTGGGCAAGAGCGTGGTGGCGGTGGGTGTCTTCAACTCGGGACTGCTGTCCCAGGACCGGCCCGCCGAGGGCATGAAGTACGACTACCAGGACGCCCCGCCGGCCCTGGTCGACCGCGCTCGGGCGATCGCCGAGGTCTGCACGGCGCACGGGACCACCCTGCCCGCCGCCGCGATCGCCTTCCCCCGCACGCATCCCAGTATCATCAACGTCACCCTCGGCATGCGGACTGCGGAACAGGTCGTACGAAACGTGGAACTCCATGATCAGCACGTCCCCGACGGCCTCTGGGACGATCTTCGCACTCAGGGGTTGATCAGGTCGGACGTGCTGGCGGGGCACGGTGGGGGGAGGGATGCGCGGTGTCTCTGACGGACAAGGCCATCGAGCGGATCCGTGAGCTGATCCGGACCGGCGCGCTGCCGCCGGGCTCGAAGCTGCCGCCGGAGCCGGACCTGGCCGCCCAGCTGGGGCTGTCCCGCAACCTCGCCCGGGAGGCCGTCAAGGCACTGGCCGTCGCACGGGTCCTGGAGGTCCGGCGCGGCGACGGCACGTATGTGACCAGCCTCCAGCCGAGCCTTCTCCTGGAGGGGCTCGGCGGCGCGGTGGAGCTGCTGCAGGGCGACTCGGTCGCCCTGCAGGACCTCATGGAGGTACGGCGGCTCCTCGAACCGATGGCCACGGCCCTCGCCGCCACCCGGATCTCCGACGCCCAACTGGCCGAAGTGAAGCGGCACTTGGACGCCATGCGCGAGGCCCGCGACGACGTCGAACAGCTCAACGCCCACGACGTGGCCTTCCACCGGGCCGTCGTCTCGGCCACGGGCAACGAGACCCTCCTCACCCTCCTGGAAGGGATCTCCGGCCGCACACTGCGCGCCCGTGTCTGGCGTGGTCTGGTCGACGACAAGGCCGCGGGCCGCACCCTCGCCGAGCACGAGGCGATCTTCAACGCGCTGTCCACCCGCGACGCCGCCCTCAGCCAGGCCGCCGCACTGCTGCACGTGAGCAACACCGAGCAGTGGCTGAGGGAACACCTGCGCTCGGCCGAGCCCCTCTCCGTCCGGACGACAGAGCGGAAGTGACGGGCGGGCGCTGCCGGCTCACTGGGTGTAGAAGGTGGCATCTGCCCGGTCGGTCGTCGTACTGAGAGCCTGGACGTACAGCAGGTAGTCGTAGTGGCGGATGTAGCGGCCCGGGAGGTTGTACGACTCGTACGAGACTCCGGCGGAGTCCGCGAGGCCGACCCGGGCGGTGAAGGAGGCGTCGGACGCGAACTGCGCCGTCCCGTCGTTCTTCTCCACCCACACCTCGTTGTTCTTGTGGCGCAGGTGGTAGCCGGGGAAGTTGGCCGACTCCAGGGAGACGGTGCCCGTGCCGGCGAGACCGGTGACGACCCGGAACTGCGAGTCGGCCAGCGGGGAGACGTTCGGCTCGATCTTGGCGCGGTACTCCCAGTGCCGGATGAACCGGTCGGGGAAGTTGTACGAGGAGAGCCGTATCGGGGTCAGACCGTCGGCGACCGGGATGCCGAAGTCGGGGGTGCCGTCGGCCTTCCAGTAGATCTTCTGGACGCGGGTGCGGCGGTTGGGGTCGTTGAGCGGGGAGCCGCTGATGTCCTTGTAGCTGCGGTCGTGGTAGACGAGGATGTCCGACTTGCCGTCCTCGGAGACCGTGAACTGGTTGTGCCCGGGGCCGTACTGGCTGGTGGCGGCGAAGCTGGCGAAGACCGGGCCGGTGCTCTTGGTCCACGACGAGGCGCTAAGCAGGTTGGCCGAGGCGGACGCGGTCAGCATGCCCATGCAGTAGTTGGCGTCGGTGGCGCTGGCCGAGAAGGTCATGAAGACCTTGCCGTTCCGCTGGATCACGGCCGGGCCCTCGTTGACCGTCTCCCCTCCGGCGGTCTCCCACGCGGCGGTCGGCCGGCTGATCATGACCGGGGTGCCGGTGATGGTCCATGGGCTGGACATCTGTGCGATGTAGATGTTGGTGCCGCGGCCGACGGCAGGGTCGTTCTGCGCCCAGGCGAGATAGCGGGTGCCGTTGACGGCGAAGGTCGTCGCGTCCAGGGAGAAGGTGTCCAGCGGCAGGGCGATACGGCCCTTCTCCGTCCAGGTGCCCGTGATCGGGTTCGCGGCCGTGCACTCCAGGACGTAGGGCCGGATCCTCCAGATGTCGTTGGCGGCGCCGGCGGCGAAGTAGATGTACCACTTGCCGTCGATGAAGTGGATCTCCGGAGCCCAGATGTGGGCGCCCATCTCACCCGTGGAGTGCTTCGTCCAGATGGTCGTCTCGGCGGCCGACGTGAGCCCCTGGATCGTGGTGGCCCGGCGCAGCACGATCCGGTCGTACGCCGGAACCGTGGCGGTGAAGTAGTAGAAGCCGTCCGTGTGCTTGAAGATGTGCGGGTCGGCCCGCTGCTCGGCGATGGTGTTCGTATACGTCACACCGGGGGAGGCGGGCACGGCGGCGTGGGCGGTACCGGCCGAGACACCGGTGACGGTGGCTGCGGCCGAGCCGGCGATCATGCCGAGGACCGTTCGACGGGTGAGCGCAGGTCTCACGGAGTACTCCTCTGGTGCTGGTGCTGGTGCTGGTGCTGGTGCTGGTGCTGGTGGTGCGGCGATACCGCCTGTTCACACCTTGCCGGTATATCGAACATCGTTCGTAAGCTCGACCAGAAGGTAGGGTCTGCATCTGCCCCCGTCAACACTTGTCACACAAGTATCCCGAGCATGTCGGATGTGTTGACGCACCCTGTTTCCCCCCTTACTCTCTGCTCGATCTTGCGAACGCAGTTCGATATATCGCACAACTCGGCTGGCTGGACAGCGCGTTGACCTCCGAGGCGTCCCCCCGGGTTCGCTGCAGCCGAACCCCGAAGGCGCCCACCCGCGCTCGGATCGGCCAACACGCCACACACGGCGGAGACCGCACCCAGACCCGGCGGACGCCAACGCCCGGTTCCGGTCGGCCTCCTTCATTCGCCCGGTTGTGGCATCTGCAGAACGACAGGAGATGTACATGCGCACGCTTGTCTCCCGGCTGGCGGCGATACTGGTCGCCGCCTGCCTGCTCCTCACAGGCCAAGTCCTGACCACACCGGACCGGGCGGCCGCCGCCGACCCCGGCTACCTGATGGTGCACTTCACCGGTGAGGGGGCGACCAACCAGCAGATGTACCTCTCGCACAGCACCGACGGTCTGCACTGGAACGACCTCAACGGCGGCGGCATGGTCCTGCGCTCCACGGTCGGTACGAAGGGGGTGCGCGACCCCGCCTTCGTGAGATCGCCCGACGGCAGCAAGTACTGGATCATCGCGACCGATCTGTGCATCAGCTGCGGCCAGACATGGGACTCGTCCATCAACAACGGCAGCCGCAACCTGGTGGTGTGGGAGTCCACGGACCTGGTCACCTGGTCGCAGCCGTGGCTTCTCAACGTCGCCGGCGCGATCCCCGACGGACGCAACGCCTGGGCGCCCGAGGCGATCTGGGACCCCGAGACCAACGACTACGTCCTGTACTGGGCGACGAACGTGCCTCTCGACGGCAAGACGAAGCACCGCATCTTCTACGCCCGCACCAAGGACTTCCGCACCATCACCACCCCGCAGATCTACATCGAACGCCCCGGCACCCAGGAAATCATCGACACCCAGATCATCGAGGTGCCCTCCGGAGTGGGTAACTACCGCTACGTGCGAGCCTCCGGCGACGGGCAGATCACCCTTGAGGGCAGCAACTCCATCCTGGGGACCTGGACCAACCTGGGCAACCTCTCCGGCATCGGCCTGACCGGCTCCCAGGTCGAGGGCCCGATGTGGATGAAGTTCAACGGCACCAACAAGTGGGCCCTCTACCTCGACCAGTACGCCACCAGCGGCGGCTACATGCCGGTCCTGACGACCGACCCGTCCAATCCCGCCGCGTACCAGAAACTGGCGTCGACCAGCTACAACATGGGGGGTACCAAGAAGCGCCACGGCTGGATCACGAACCTCACGGCCGCCGAGGAGAGCCGCGTC
>NZ_JAQMYP010000102.1 GCF_028369295.1 Streptomyces sp. HD | reverse complement strand
CCCCCCCCCCCCCCCCCCCCCCCCCCCCCCCCCCCCCCCCCCCCCCCCCCCCCCCCCCCCCCCCCCCCCCCCCCGCCACCCCCCCCCCCCCCCCCCGCGCCCCCCCCCCCCCCCCGGCGCCCCCCCCCCCCCCCCCCCCCCCGCCCCCCCCCCCCCCCCCCGCCGTGCGGAGCAGGTCTGGTCAGTACACCGGCTTGCTCGGCTCGATCTGGTTGACCCAGCCGATCACACCGCCACCGACGTGCACGGCGTCGGCGAAGCCCGCGGACTTCAGGACCGCGAGGACTTCCGCACTGCGGACACCCGTCTTGCAGTGCAAGACGATCTTCTTGTCCTGCGGGAGGGTCTCCAGGGCGCTGCCCATGAGGAACTCGTTCTTCGGGATCAGCTTGGCGCCGGGGATCGAGACGATCTCGTACTCGTTGATCTCGCGGACGTCGATGATCTCGATGTTCTCGCCGTCGTCGATCCACTCCTTGAGCTGCTTGGGAGTGATCGTGGAGCCGGCCGCCGCCTCCTGGGCCTCCTCGGAGACGACGCCGCAGAAGGCCTCGTAGTCGATGAGCTCGGTGACGGTCGGGTTCTCGCCGCAGACCGCGCAGTCCGGGTCCTTGCGGACCTTGACCTGGCGGTACTGCATCTCCAGGGCGTCGTAGATCATCAGGCGGCCGACCAGCGGCTCGCCGATGCCCGCGAGGAGCTTGATGGCCTCGTTGACCTGGATGGAGCCGATGGACGCGCACAGCACGCCGAGCACGCCGCCCTCGGCGCAGGACGGAACCATGCCGGGGGGCGGGGGCTCCGGGTAGAGGCAGCGGTAGCAGGGGCCGTGCTCGGACCAGAAGACCGAGGCCTGGCCGTCGAAGCGGTAGATCGAGCCCCACACGTATGGCTTGTTCAGCAGCACGCAGGCGTCGTTGACGAGGTAGCGGGTCGCGAAGTTGTCCGTACCGTCGACGATCAGGTCGTACTGGCTGAAGATGTCCATCACGTTGTCGGCCTCAAGCCGCTCCTCGTGAAGGATCACGTTCACGTAAGGGTTGATGCCCTTGACGCTGTCACGGGCGGACTCGGCCTTGGAGCGGCCGATGTCGGACTGGCTGTGGATGATCTGGCGCTGCAGGTTCGACTCGTCGACCTCGTCGAACTCCACGATGCCGAGCGTGCCCACGCCCGCAGCCGCCAGGTACATCAGCGCCGGCGAGCCCAGGCCACCGGCGCCCACACACAGCACCTTGGCGTTCTTCAGCCGCTTCTGCCCGTCCATCCCCACATCGGGGATGATCAGGTGGCGGGAGTACCTGCGAACCTCGTCTACGGTGAGCTCGGGGGCCGGCTCGACCAGGGGTGGCAGCGACACGGGGACTCCGTTGGTCGGTCGATCACTACAGTTGTTCTCCCCGTAACACTGCCATGGGCTTTTTCATTCCGAGACACCTGTTCCGATCCGCGAGACGATTTCGTCCCAGTAGCCGGGCATGGTCTCCCAGGGATCGGCGCGACCGCCGCGGTCCGTGCGATCGGTGAACCAGATCGTCGAGGCGCCCTGCCAGCGGGCGATGCGCAGCGCCTCGTCGAGGTGCCCGAGGGGCACTCCGTGGACGAAGTGGCAGAAGCGGTCCGGCGGATAGTCGGCCGTCCACTCCGCCACCTGCGACCAGCGGTAGTCGCTCCAGGACCCCCGGAACGTGACCAGCTGGTCGGCGCACTCGGCGTACCCCGGGTGCGGATGGGTGCCGTGGCCGAAGACGATGTGGGCCTTGTCACGCAGCGCACGGAGTGTGCCGGCCGTGCGGCGGATCTCGGGCAGCGCGGCGCGTTCGGTGGGGCAGCCGTCCAGGAAGAAGCCGTCGACCCGGTACCAGTCGAGGTACCGGTGCGCCTCGGAGATCACCTCGCCGAAGGCGCGGGCGCCGTGGGTCGTACCGATACGGTCCGTGCGCAGGCGGGCCGTGTCGAGGTGGCCGAGGACGCGGACTCCCGCGCTGCGGAGCCGGTCGGCGGCCTGGAGACAGTGCGGGTCGGGGCGGGCTCCGGGGCCGTCGGCGACGTTCAGGACGACCCAGTGCACGGGGATGCCGGGGCGGGTGAGTTCGCCCCATTCGGTGGGGGCGAGAAGGGGGTGGGCGTAGCCGGGGATGCCGAGGCCGGGGCGGAGGTCGGTGCTCGATGCGGTCGGTGTGGTGCCGGTCAGATACGGCATGCCGCCTCCATCCAGATGTCACCCAGGGACTCTTCGAGGTTGATCCGGGGGCGCCAGCCGAGCCGGTCGCGTGCGGTGCGCACATCGGCCTGCTGCCAGCTGCCGCAGCCGTCCGGGTACGGGTACGCGACCGGGGCCCCGTGGCCCGGATGGGCGGCATGGCCCGCGTGGGTCGCGTGGAGCAGGTGGTCCGAGTCGGCGCGGGGGTGGCCGATGCTGGGCCGCAACGGGACGGGCGGGCCGTCGAGTTCGTGGAGGGCGCCCCCGTATCCGGCCACGCGGGCGAGTACGGCGGCGGCGTCGCGGAGGCGGACGGCGCGGCCGGAGCCGATGTTGATGACGCCCTGCGCGGCCGACAGCGAGGCTGCGTGGACGGCGCGGGCCACATCGCGGACGTCGACGAAGTCGCGCTGGGCGCCCAGGCCGGTGAGTTTGAGTTCGCCGTCGCCGGACTGCATGGCGCGGCGCATGGCCTCGGCGAGGCGGCCGAGGGGGGAGCCGGCGGGGGTGCCGGGGCCGGCGGGTGAGAAGACCCGCAGGACCACGGCGTCCAGGCCGGAGCCCAGGACCAGTTCGGTGGCGGCGAGTTTGCTGACGCCGTACGGGCCGCCGGGGCGCGGGACGGCGTCCTCGGCCGTGGAGGAGCCGGGCTGGCTCGGTCCGTACTCGGCGCCGCAGCCGATCTGGACGAGGCGGGCGCCGCAGCCGCTGCGGCGCAGGGCCTCGCAGACGGTGGCGACGGCAACGGTGTTGTGGCGGGTGAGCTCGCGGGCGCCGCCCCTGGTCGCGCCGGCGCAGTTGATGACGACGCCCGGGTGGACCGCGTCGAGGAACCGGGTGAGGGCGCCGGGGCTGCCCGACGCGAGGTCGAAACGGACGTCGGCGTCGTCGCCGCGGCCCAGGGCGGTGAGCTGCACCGCGGGGTCGGCGAGGAGGCGGTCGGCTACGAAGCGGCCGAGGTAGCCGTTGGCTCCGATCAGCAGGACTCTCATCGGGCGGCTCCCGGGGCCGAGGGGTGGTCGGGTCGGGAGGTGATCATTTGGAGGTCTCCTTCAAAGGCTTCGGGGAAAGGGACTTCAGGGAGGGGGGTTCAGGCGGAAGGACTTCGTAGGGGTCGCGGGCGCGTATGCCTGCGGTGGCCTGTACCGGTGCGATGGGGCTCGGGAGGGGGTGCGCGTGGCGTCTGCGGGTGCGTTGCGGGTCGAGGCCACGCCGTCCGCGTGGCACCTCCCCTGCCCGCCGTACGCGGCCGCGGCTGATCGCTGATGTCTGGCGCGTCATCGCTGCTGGTCCTGCCTCGCGTGTGCCGACGCCCGCGTGAGGGTGCGCGTGGCGTGGAGCAGGAGGGTCAGGGCGCCCGCGCCGCAGGCGAGCGTGGGGAGGGCTGCAGGGCCCAAGGCGTCCACGAGGCCCTGGGTGGGGGTTGCCAGCCAGGCGCAGCCGGGGAGGCGGGCCGTGAAGAGGCTGGTCAGGGCCGTTGCCTCGGCCGAGGCGGTGGCGGTGAGGACGAGGGCGGGGGCGTGGGTGAAGCCGTGGGTGGTGAGGAGGCGGGCGAGGAACAGGAGGGCGCCCAGGGCGAGGGTCTGGGGGTAGGCGGCCGACTCGTCCAGAACGGTGGTGGTCAGGGTCAGGAGGGCCGCCAGGGCACCGAGGTACAGCGCGAAGGTGCCCAGAAGCAGTGGCTTTACGGAGGTGGCGAACTCCCCCAGGCCTCGGCTGGCCGACAGTTTGCGGCGGGCCCGTACGGCGAGGAGATGGGCACACCAGGCCGCGGGGGCGCAGGAGAGGGCGAGGGCCAGGACGGGGGCGGTGGTGAAGGGCCAGGGGCCGTCGGCGGTGCCCGTGGGGAGGGAGTCGGGGCCTCCGGTGGCGGCCGCCCGGAGGAGTCCGTCGCCGAGGACGGCGTAGGCGATGAGCCAGCAGGTCCGGGTGGCGGTCGGGTTCGTGCGGCCGGCGGTGGCGAACGGGCCTCGGGCCAGGGCCGCACGCAGGGCGAGGGCCACGGCGAAGGCGCCTGCCGCGGCCGCGATCAGACGGGACTGGCCGTGGGTGAGGTGCAGGGCGGTCACGGCCGCCGCGCAGAGGACTCCGGGGAGGAGGGTGAGCAGGATCCAGTCGGCTCGGGCGCGGGGGGTGGTGAGGGCCGGGGCGAGGGGTGACGCTTCGGCGTCCCGGGGCACTCGGGCGTACATCTCCTCCGCGAGGGAGAAGACGTCCCGGTGTAGGAAGCGTGCCGCGGTGCGGTCGGTGATGCCGTGGACCTCCAGGCCGGCCGCGATCTCCAGGGGGTCCACCGCGCGTTCGCACAGGTCACGGTGACGGTGCATCAGCGCTTTCACCGGATCCGCGCCGGTGCGGCGGGCGGGGGTCGAGCGCGAGCCGCCGGGACCGCGCCACCCGTCGCCGGCGGTGCGGGGGGCGGGTGAGTCCTCGGCGGCCGGGGTGGGCGTTCCGGCGGCCCGGTCCTCGTGTACGTCCGTCTCCGCCGCGAGCCATTCCTCCGACCGCTCGTCCCAGGCATCGGGGCTGGTCGGGGCGCCGGGGCGGTCCAGCCGTCCTGGGCCGTTCATCGCGCCCCCTCCCTCGTCGGCACCGCGGTGGCACGTACGGGTGCCGCCGTCGGGCGGGCCGGGCCGCCGCGGGCCACCAGGCGTGCGTTTCGGTCGGTCCAGCGGCCGGGGACATGGGCCTCGGCGGGGACGGCGAAGGGCAGCGGCTCTCCGGCCTCGTCGAGGACGACACGGCGGACCGGGGTGCGCGAGACGATCTCCAGGTAAATGCCGTGAAATGCTGTGATGTTCTGCTCGACGGTGAACAGTTCGAGCGCACGCGCGCGGGCGGCCGCGCCCAGGCGCGCACGACGCTCGGGGTCGCGCAGCAGCGCCACGCAGGCCTCGGCGAGCGCCCGTGGGTTGCGCGGCGGTACGACGAGTCCGGTGCCGCCGATCACCTCCACCACCGCGCCGACGTCCGTGGACACCGTCGCGCGGCCGCAGAGCATCGCCTCGACCAGGCCGATCGGGAAGCCCTCGACGACGCTGGACAGGACGGTCACGGCGCCGGAGGCGTACGCGTCGGCGAGGGCCGGGATCTCCGGGCCGCCGATCTCCTCGAAGGAGACGGGGTTGTCGCCGACCGTGTGCGGGCCCTCGGCCTCGTCGGGGAAGAGCTGTGCGGCCAGCACCCTGCAGTGGCTGAGGTAGGCAGCGCCCTCGGTGCCCGAGGGAGCGCCGACGATGCGCAGGCGCGTCTTGGGCTGCTCCTTGCGGACCTCGGCGAAAGCGTGCAGCAGCGACACCAGGTCCTTCGCCGGTTCGATCCGGCCGACCCAGACCAGCGTGTCCGGGTCCGCGCTCTCCTGGGCCTCGCCGACCTCCGCGAAACGGGAGGCGTCCATGCCGGGGTAGACGGTGCGCTGCTTCTCCCGGTCCGCGCCGCAGCGTTCCTGCCAGCGGCGGGCATGGCCGTTGCCGGGGGTGACGAGGGCGGCCCGGGTGTAGGCCTCGGCGGCGAACCTGCCATGGAGGGCGGCGAGCAGGGAGCGTACGGCCGGCGAGGACTCGGTGGGGGCCAGGTAGTGCGTGCGGAGCCGGACCCCGTACTCGGTCAGGAGCAGCGGTACGTCGCAGAAGTGCCGGGCGAGCAGGCCGGGCAGGGCCGCCGAACCGCCGGACGTGGCGTGGCACAGGTCCGCCGCGCCCAGGCCGTCGTCCTCGTACCAGTCGAGTGAGAGGGGGCGAAGGGCGCGTTCCAGGTGGGCGGCGACGGCCAGCAGATCGGGTACGCGCGCCTCACGCGCCGTGCGCAGAGCGCCCCGCGCACGGCAGGCTCGCTCCAGGGCGCGTACGGCGGCCTCGGAGCGGAGCGCTCCCACCAGTCCGCCCTCCTCGCGCGCGAGATCGGCGAGGCCGTACAACGCGTTGGCGAAACGGTCCGCCTCAGTGGCCGACGCCCCTTCGGAGGAACCGGAACCCGCTGTGGCGCCGCCCGCGCAGAGCACGGCCACCAACTCGCCGTAGCACTCGGCGAACCGGCGGCGCGCGCGGCGCCCGTACACCACGCCGTCGTCCTCCGCCGCCCACAGCGGCGCCGTACGTACGCGGCTGACCTGCAGGGGCAGCGGGACCCAGCCCTCGGCCTCCTGGCGCTCGCTGCGGCTGAGCGCGTAGATGTCGAACTCGTGCTGTCCGAGCCCGCGCACGAGTCGGTCACACCAGAGCCTGGCGTCACCGCTCACATACGGATAGCCACCCTCCGCAATCAGTCCGATGCGCACGCGTACACCCCCGATCTCCCGTAACCGATCTCCCGTATGGGGAGCCGCCGTTCTCGTGGCGGCTCGCAGCGGGACGAACGTAAGGGGACAAGGCGGTGGCGCGACGGACGGTTGTCCATCGCGCCACCAAAAGGGGTGAACGGTCGTAACTTTCCCGTGCGGGTCGCGTTCCGTCGCGCTAGGAGTTCAATCGCGCACGGATCGTCACACCTGAACGGCCGACACCACGGCCAACTCCCGTCGCGCTCCCCGCCGCTGGGCCGCGATCAGCGGATCGAGGGCCGGTACGGCGGCCAGGAGCTGCTTGGTGTACGGGTCCTGCGGGCTGTCGTACACCGCGTCGGCGGGGCCCTCTTCGACGATCCGCCCGCGCCGCATCACCGCGACCCGGTCGCTGACCTGGCGTACGACGGCTAGGTCGTGGGCGACGAAGACGAGGGCGAGTCCGAGTTCGCGCTGCAACTCGCCGAGCAGCGCGACCACCTGGGCCTGGGTGGTGACGTCGAGCGCGGAGACGGGCTCGTCGCAGACGATGACGCGCGGGTCGGCCGCGAGCGCCCGCGCGATGCCGACGCGCTGGCGCTGGCCTCCGCTGAACTCGTGCGGATAGCGGTCGTAGTGCGCCGCTTCGAGCCCCACGCGCTCCAGCAGTTCCCGCACACGCTCGTGGATACGCCCCTCGTCCGACTCGCCTCGCGCGCGCAGCGGATCGGCGATCGACTCGCCCACGCTGCGGCGGGGGTTGAGGGAGGAGACGGGGTCCTGGAAGACCATCTGTACAGCCGGGTCCACGCCCACGCGCGCGTGCCCCTCGTGACGGACCTCACCCGCCGTCGGCTCCAGGAGGCCCACCAGCATGCGCCCGAGCGTCGTCTTCCCGCTGCCGCTCTCACCGACGATCCCGAGGGTCTCGCCACGGCGGATGGTCAGCGACACGTCGTCCACCGCCGTGAACGCCCGCTTCCCGCGTCCGAATTCACGCCGCAGGCCGGTCGCCTCCAGGACGACGTCCGCCGGCCCCTCGGAACTCTCGGACCTGGCGCGTGTCGCCGCGTCCACGCGCGGGACCGCGCCGAGCAGTTCGCGCGTGTACGGCTGCGCGGGCGAGCCCAGTACGGCGGAGACCGGCCCGTGTTCGACCGCCCGCCCGTGCCGCATCACCAGCACCTCGTCGACGCTCTCGGCGGCGACTCCGACGTCGTGCGTGACGAGCAGGAGCCCCATTCCGGTCTCCTCGCGGAGCGTGTGCAGGAGGTCGAGGATCTGGGCCTGGACGGTCACGTCGAGCGCGGTCGTGGGCTCATCGGCGATCAGCAGGTCGGGCTCGCAGGCCAGCGCCATGGCGATGAGGGCCCGTTGGCGCATGCCGCCGCTGAACTCGTGCGGGCGGGACCGGGATCGCCGTAGCGCGTCCGGAATTCCCACCCGGTCCAGCACCTCCACCGCACGCGCGCGTGCCGCTCGTCGTGTGGCACGCGTGTGTACCCGGTGCACCTCGGCGATCTGGTCGCCGATGGCGTAGTACGGGTCGAGTGAGGACAGGGGGTCCTGGAAGACCATGGCGGCCTTCCCACCACGCAGCCGCCGCAGCTGCTCGTCCGACGCCTGCTGTACGTCCACGCCGGCGACGTCGATCGCGCCGCCGACCCGCGCGCCCGTGCCGCGATGCAGCCCGAGCAGGGCGGAGGCGACCGTGGACTTGCCGGAGCCGGATTCGCCTACGAGGGCGAGGGCGGCGCCGCGCTCCAGGCGCAGCGAGAGGCCGTCCACGGCGCGCAGGTCCCCGAACTCGACCGTCAGGTCAGTGACTTCGACGAGGCTCCGGGACGGAACCTTCTCGACGTCGCTCATGTCAGCACCACCCGTCGGTCGGCCACTGCGTACAGGACGTCCGCGACGGCGTTGGCGAGGACCACGAAGAAGCCGGTCACCAGGACCATGCCGACGACCACCGGCAGGTCGACGACCTTGACCGCCTCGACCATCTCCTGGCCGATGCCGGGCAGCCCGAACAGCGTCTCGGTGAGCACGGCCCCGCCGAACAGGACGCCGATGTTGTTGGCGTTCACGGCGATGAGCGGGGCCACCGCGCCGCGCAGGGCGTGCCGCCAGATGATCGCCCGCTCCCCGACGCCGTAGGCCCGGAAGGTGCGGACGTGGTCCTCGGCGAGGGTCTCCAGCATCGAGGCGCGGGTCAGCCGGGCATACGTGGCGGACTCGATGAGCGCGAGCGACAGCCAGGGCAGCAGCAGGTTCCACGCCCACTGTTCGGGATCGTCGGTGAAGGCGACGTACTGCGGGAAGGGCAGCAGCTCCAGTTGCCCGCAGACGACGATCATCAGGACGAGTCCGATGACGAAGACGGGCGTGGACATGCCCGCGAGGGTGAGCGTGGTCAGCAGCCGCTCGGTGAACCGGCCGCGCCGCCACACCGACAGCACACCGGTGCCGACGCCGATGACCAGCCACAGCACCATGGCGCCGAGCGCGAGCGAGGCCGTGACCGGCAGCTTCGCGAGGATCAGGGCCGTGACCTGCTGGTCGCTCTGGTACGACAGCCCCAGGCAGGGCGCCGAGCAGTGCTGGACCGAGGCGCCGGTGGAGTAGTCCTGGCCGATGACCAGGCCTTGCAGGAAGTGCCAGTAACGGGTGTACAGCGGGTCGTTCAGATGCAGTTGCTCGGCGACCTGCTGCACCTGGGCGGGTGAGCAGCGCGGCCCGCAGGTGATCTGGGCGACGTTGCCGGGGGTGACGTAGAAGACGGCGTAGATGATCACCGAGAGGGCGACCAGGGTGACCAGGGCGCCGGTCGCGCGGCGCAGTACGAAACCGCCGAAGCCGGTCATGAGGCCTCCCCCTTCCCCTCCTGTTTGCGGCCCGTCCCGACGCGCAGCCGGGATGCCGCGCGCGGGTCGAGGGCCGTGCGGACGCCGTCGCCGAGCACGGTGAGGGCGAGGACGGTCACGAACAGCGCGCCCGCGGGCAGCAGCAGATACTGCGGTGCGGCCTGGTACCAGACGTCCGCGGAGGTGAGCATCTGTCCCCAGGACGGCGTCGGCGGCTTCACGCCCACACCGAGGAAGGACAGGGCCGCCTCTACGGTGATGTTCGTCGGGACGAGGATCGCGGCGAAGGTGATGACGGGGGCCGCGAGGCCGGGGAGCAGCTCGCGGCGGGCGATCCGGACCGTGCCCCAGCCGCTGAGCCGGGCGGCGGCGACGTAGTCGAGCTGCTTGAGGGTGAGCGTCTGCGCGCGCACCATCTTGGCGAGCGTGCCCCAGCCGGAGACCAGTCCGACGACCAGCGCCACCAGGACGGGGCGCGGGAAGCTGGTGGGCACGATGGCGAGCAGGGCCAGCGCGACGACCATCAGCGGCATGGCCACGAAGATGTCGGCGATCCGGGTCAGGAGCAGGTCCACCCAGCGGTTGCCGAGCCCGGCCGCAACGCCTATGACGACGCCCAGCACGAGCTGCACGACCGTCGCCGCCAGCGCGACACCGAGGGACACGCGCGCGCCGTACACCAGCCGCGCGAACAGGTCCCGGCCGGTCTGCGGTTCGACACCGAGCCAGTGCTCGGCGCTCGCTCCCCCGAACGACCCGACGGGCACGCCTCCGCGCGCGGAGTCCACCAGGGACGGGTGGTAGGTGGTCGGGTCCTGGCCCTCGATCGCGGTGAGCAGCGGTGCGGCGAGCGCGACCAGGACGAGCAGCGCGACGACGACCGCCGCGACGAGGGCGGCGCGCTGCGTCCGCAGCCGCCGCCAGAACTGACGGGCCCCGGAGGCCCCCGGGGCGGTGGTGTCCGCCCCGGGGGCCGGCGAGGTCAACAAGGCCTCACTCATGATGACTTGACCAGACTCATTGATTGCTTGACCAGGTCCACTGACTACTTGACCGCGGTCTGGGAGATGTCCAGCACGCCGGTCCAGTCGCTGATCACGACGTTCTTGATGTCGCTGCCGACCAGCCTCTTGTAGACGGGGTGGAACAGCGGCACGGTCAGCGCCTGCTCGCCGATCTTCTTGTCCAGTGCACCCCACCGCTTGGCGGCGGCGTCAAGATCGGTCAACTTGTTGATCGCGTCAATCTCGGCATTGACCGACTTGTCATTGAGCAGGCCCGTGTTGAAGTTCGCGCCGTCCTTGACGATCTGCCGGCCGTCGAAGATCGGGGCGAGGAAGGGACCGCCGGAGGGCCAGTCGGCACCCCAGTGGGCGAGGAAGAAGCCGGGCTCCGTCTTCACGTCGTGGATCTTGTCGGCGTAGTCGTTCTCCTCCAGACCCTGCAGCTTGACCGTGATGCCGGCCTTCTTCAGCGCGTCCTGGATCGCGGTGGCGATCTCGGGGCTGGTCTCGAAGTCCTTGGCGTTGGAGTGGGTCAGGGTGAGGGTGAGGCCGTTCGTGTAACCGGCCTCCTTCAGCAGCTCCTTGGCCTTCTCGGGGTCGCCGCTCGCACCCGCCGGGAAGTGGTCGTACGGCGTGTGGCCGAAGGACTTCTGGTCCGGCAGGAAGGTGGTGGCGGACTCGGCCAGCGCGGAACCACCCGCCGCGTTGACCACGGACGACCGGTCGATGGCGTACGAGATCGCCTGCCGCACCTTGACGTTGTTGAACGGCTTGATCGTCGGGTTGAACGCGATGTAGTTGGTGTATCCGAAGTGTCCGGTACCGACGCGAGAAGCAAGTTCCTTGTCGCCGGTCACCTTGGCCAGCTCGGCCGGGCCGAGGTTGGTGTCCGTGGTGACCGCGGCCGCGTCCGCGCCCTGGGACGCGGACAGCCGCTGGTTGATCACGGACGAGTCGAGCCCGGACCGTACGTCGATCTTGTCCGGGTAGGCCTTGCGCTCGGCGTCCGTGTCGGCGGACCAGTGCGTGTTGCGCTCCAGGACGATCCGCTCACCGTCGTTCTCGTTCTCGACGACCTTGTACGGCCCGGACGAGACCGGGTGCTGCTCGTACTTCGTGCCGGTGTCCTTGGCCTTCGGGACGGGCGTGAACTGCGTCTGCGTCGCGAGGTACGGGAACTCGCCCTCGGGCTTGTTCAGATGGAAGACGATGGTCCGCGCGTCCGGCGTCTCGATCGCCGAGAGCCCCTTCTTGTCCTTGTACGGCCCCTGGTAGTCGGCCGCACCGACCAGCCAGTCCCGCAAGTAGGGCGCGCCACCGGACAGTTCGGGCGCGAAGGAGCGCTCGATGCCGTACTTGACGTCGGCCGAGGTGATCGGGGCGCCGTCCTCGTACTTGAGCCCCTTCTTCAGGGTGTACGTCCATACGGTGGCGTCCTTGTTCGGGCGCCCGGTGTCGGTGGCGAGGTCGGGGACGACCTCGGCGCCGGCCGCGCCGTTCTCGCGGTTGCGGGTGGTGAGCGTGCGGAAGACCAGGGACGGGACGTTGCCGCCGCCGGAGGTGTACAGGCGGGCGGGGTCGAAGTCCTGCTGCGGATTGGAGTTCAGGACCGTGAGCGTGCCGCCCTTGTGGGGCGTGGAGTCGCCACCGACGCCCTTGGCGCCGCTGTCCTCAGGCCCGCAGGCGGCGGCGCCCGCTGCCACGACCAGGCTGACGGATGCCGCGGCCACGCGGCGCACTATGACGGACGGTTGACGCATCGGAGACGACCTCTCGGATTGATGAATCTCGCGCAATCTTGAATAGCGAGACAGATTGACGCGGAGTGAGACGGAAGGAAGCAGACGTCTGCCCCGGCGTCGGGTCGTCGAAAGCCCGTGACCGAGCTGCGGGATCAATACCCGTCAACAACTCACAGGAGAGGAAGGAGATCGCGACGCGAACGCCGAAGGGCGAGCGTCAGCGACAGTCGATGTCGGCCACGCACAGAGCGGTCACGCCGATGAGCGCCAGCTCGATGGCGGCGCGAGAGGAGGCGTGACGGGTCGACATGTGCAGAAATATGTACGAACACGCTGCACATGTCAATGTGACATGCGAGGCACCCGTCAACTCCCGGGATACGCCCAGGGGTTGGCCCGGCAGTGGATCCCGTCATGGTCGAGGAACTTGGTCTGCTGCTGCATGACCGGCGCGAGATCGCCGTCCTTGTCGCAGGTGACATGGCTGAAGCCGAGCCGGTGACCGACCTCGTGGTTGATCAACATCTGTCGGTACGCATGGATGCGATCACCGTATGTCGTCGACCCCTGCGCCCATCTGTACGCATTGATCATGACGCGCTCGGTGGCGGCCGAGTCGCAGGACACGTTGTCCTCGGTGGTGTCGAGCCCGGACTTGGCGCACCAGACGGCGGTGGTGCCGGGGCTGGCCAGTGTGATGACGAAGTCGGGTTTGCCCGAGTAGATGCGTTCGAAGGTGCGGGCGCCGTTGTGGGCCCAGCTCCGGTCGTCGTTGAGCGTCTTCTGCACGGCCTCGGCGAAGAGTTCGCCGTCGAGCCCCAGCCCTTGCTCCACGTCCACGCGATAGGTGAACTTCTGCCCCGTGCCGGACGCCTTGGCGATCCCCGGGACCGCGTCGAACTTGCCCGAGCCCTTGAGCGTGGCACCGAGCGGGTACCTCTCGCCCATCTTCTGCTCGTACGTCAGCGGCACCACGCTCGGTGAACCGGACGGCGGCGGCTGCCCGTCCCCGCTCACGGCCCCGTCACGCGCGTCCCGCCCCTGCTCGGTGGCGGACTGCGACTGTGCGTCGCCGTCGTCCCGCCCCTCGGCGACCTGCCCGGCGACGACGACCGCCAGCACGGTGACGACCGCGGCGGCAGCGATGCCCGTGAAGGTACGGCCCTTGGCGCCCTTCTCCGGCACGGGCTCGCCGGTCGGAGGGGCGTCGTCGAGGTCGGTGCCGTCAAGCGTGCCGACGCCTGAGCCGTTCCCGTTCCCGATCCCGGCCCCGGTGTCCCAGTCGGTGACGGAGGCGTACGGGTCGGCGGCGTGCGCGGAACCGGCCGTGCGGGGCGCGAACACGTCGACGTCCTCGCCGAAGGCGTCGAGATAGTCCTGGCGCGGCCCCTCGGAACGCGGCGCCTGCCGGGGCCGCGGCAGGGGAACGCCGGTCGCGGGCGGGGCACCGGCTGCGGGGGGAGCTCCGTGCGCAACGCCGGTCCGTCCCCTCAACTCACCCCAGCCGCCCCCGGGTTCACGCTGCTCGGGATGGCCGCCACGGATCCGGGGGGTGCCATGAGCCGGAGTCCCGCCCGGTATTCGAGGAACGCCATGGGCGGGAGTGCCGTCGGGAAACCGCGGGAAACCATGCGCGGGCGTACCGTCGGGAAACCGCGGAAAGCCATGTGCAGGGGTGCCATCAGGAAGCCGTGGCACCCCTTGCGCAGGCGTACCGCCCGGAAAGCCCCGCCCTCCATACGCCGGCGCCCCACCCGCGGGCGCCTCCGGCCGACCCGCCGCTGGACCCGGCATCCGGCGACCACCGGGACCGCCAAGACCACCCGGGCCACCGGAACCACCCGGACCACCCGGACCACCGGAACGGCCAAGACCACCCGGGCCACCGGAACCACCCGGACCACCCGGACCACCGGAACGGCCAAGACCACCCGGGCCACCGGAACCACCGGGGCCACCCAGGCCACCAGGGCGACCCGAACCCTCAGGACCGCCCGGCCCGCCGGACTGCGGCCAACCACCCTGCCCCGCCCCCGGAGCCGCACCCGGCCGGGAAGACGGAACCCTGACAGGACCGGCGCCCGGCGCAGACGGCCCCCGCCGATCGGCGCCCGCTTCCGGCGGTGTCCCCCGGGAGCCCTGGCGTGCAGTTGTGTCCGCGGTGTCGCGCTTGGCGGCGGAACCGCGGCGGCTGTGGCGTCCCACGTCCCGCCTCAGCTCCCCGCGCTCTCGGTCACGGCATCGTCCTCGCCCGCGACCCCGGTGACGCCCTCACCCGCTGCGCGCCCGGCGTCCGCCGACTCCCGCGCCTCCGCGAGGAGTCCACGGAACGCGTGGGCGACCACGTCCGGGTACTCCATCATCGCCACGTGCCCGGCCTCTGGCAGGCTCAGCAGCCGGGCGTCACGGAAGGTGCGCTCGGCCTTCCGGCACATGCGGTAGCCCACGAGCTGGTCCCGGCCGCCGTAGATGAGCAGCGTCGGCGCCAGCACCCGCTCGGCCTGGCGCCACAGCGCGTGCTGGCCGCCCAGGGTGTAGGCGTTGACCAGCCCGCGCGCGGAACGCGTCATCGCGTCCCAGAAGTACGGCAGTTGCAGCCGCCGCTCCATCTCCTCGACCGCGTTGCTGAATCCCTCCGGCGTCACCCGCCCGGGGTCGCCGTAGCAGAGATGCAGCACGCCTCGGACCCGCTGTTCCGCCGTCCACGACTGGGTGAGCCGGGTGAAGAGCGTGGTAACACCGGGCATCGCGAGCAGCGCGGTGGGCACTGCGGTGCGCTGGACGCGGATCTCGGGCAGTGCGGGCGACACGAGGGTGAGCGTCCGGACCAGGTCGGGGCGCACCGCGGCGACGCGGGTGGTGACGGCGCCACCGAGCGAGTTGCCGAGGAGATGCACGGGACCGCGGTCGGAGGCGTCGAGATAGCGGATCACCGCGCGTGCGTGCGCGGTGATCGAGTAGTCGCCGTCGTCCGGCGGTGGCGAGTCTCCGAAGCCCGGCAGGTCGACGGCCTCGCAGTCGACGTCGCCTTCGAGCTGCTCCATCAGCGCCGACCAGTTCTGCGAGGAACCCCCGAGTCCATGGACGTAGAGCGCGGGCGGCAGCCCCTCACGCGCCGGCGGCCGGGAACGGACCGTCAGCGTGATCCCCGGCAGCCCGACCGACCGCAATCGCTCCCCCTCCGCGACCCTGACAGCCGCCACCTTGGGGAGCACATTGGCGGCCGGCGCAGACGGGAGCTCGGTCGAAGACATGCGGCAATGTTACGAGACGATCACGTCGTGGTTCATGTGTTCGCCATCACAACTCGGCACGTACATGGCAATGAATTGCCCAACCGGGGCACACCCCTATCAGGTCAGGGGCAGACCCGAAGCGGACCCAACCCGAACAAACCCGAGCAGACCCCGGACAGGCCCGAAACACTCACCGCCCCCCCCACCGACCTCCGCCACCCCTCGCCGATTCCCACCGACCCCCCACAGATCCCCGCAGATGGCACGCGGATCGCATAGCGTCCGGAACTGGCGTCTCCTAGGCTCGTACGCAGGGCACCCGTATGTGGACCCCTGCTTCACCCAGGGACGTCGTGCCCCAGCCACGGGGACGTTCTAGGAAGGGAGCCCACCATGGCCGTCGACCCCACCGACCCCGAGACCTTCGTGGACGACGACGCCGAGGAAGCCCAGGAATTCGATGTCGAGGCCCCCGCGGCCGACGCGGCCGAGCAGCACGCCGACGTCCGGCCCGACCGCGACGACTCGCTTACCGACGCGGACCGGGACCGGGCCAACGAGGCCGATCTGGCCGAGCAGGCGCGCGTCGTCTCCATCGACGAGGACGACTATCGGTAACAGAGGACGACTGTCAGCAACAAAGGGCGACTGTCGGTGACAGAGAGCAGCCGTCGGCGACGCAGCCGCACTGACGGAGGTCGCCGAGCGCAATCGGACGGAGGTCGCTGAGCGCGAACGAACGCGCACGAGCACGAATGAACGTGCAGTCGGGTGCGAAAAAGAGCGCCACTGAGCAGGAAAGAGGCCGCATGCTGCCCGCCTCATCCCGGTTTCAAACCATCTGTGCGACTTTCGTCACCGTCCGGTCCGTGAAATTCTGCGCTCGCACCGCGCACACCCGGGTTACCGAAAAGTACGATGGCGGCGCGGCGCACACCGCATGTGGACGACTTTGGGAGGCGGCGTGACAGCCATCGAGCAGACAGAGGCGGCACGCCCGCGGGGCACTCGCCTGCCGCGCCGTGCCCGACGGAACCAGCTCCTGGGCGCGGCCCAGGAAGTGTTCGTCGCGCAGGGCTATCACGCTGCCGCGATGGACGACATCGCCGAGCGAGCCGGCGTCAGCAAGCCGGTGCTCTACCAGCACTTCCCGGGCAAGCTCGACCTCTACCTCGCGCTGCTGGACCAGCACTGCGAGTCCCTGATCCAGGCCGTACGCCACGCGCTCGCGTCGACGACCGACAACAAGCAGCGGGTACGGGCGACCATGGACGCGTACTTCGCGTACGTCGAGGACGACGGCGGCGCCTTCCGCCTGGTCTTCGAGTCGGACCTGACGAACGAGCCGGCCGTGCGCGAGCGCGTCGACAAGGTCACGAACGAGTGCGCCGAGGCGATCTGTGAGGTCATCGCCGAGGACACCGGCCTCTCGCGCGCGGAGTCGATGCTGCTGGCCTCCGGCCTCGGCGGCCTCGCCCAGGTCGTGGCCCGTTCCTGGCTGCACAGCGACCGCAGCGTTCCGCGCGACCAGGCGGTGCAGCTGCTGACGTCCCTGGCGTGGCGCGGCATCGCGGGCTTCCCGCTGCACGGCTCCGAGCACCACTGAGCCCCGGCGGTGCCTCCAAGGGCCCCGCGGAGCCCTTGGGGACGCGCACGCGCGTGTGCGGGGCGTTTGTTCCCGTCCGCTGTTCGCTCCTGGCGTTCTCGGGCGGCGGGTGTACGTCCCCTCACCGGGCTAATGTGTGCTGGGTACGGCGCGGAAGGTCGCGCACTTCACTGACCGTCGGAGGGACATAGCCGTGGAGGTCAAGATCGGCGTGCAGCACGCGCCGCGCGAGATCGTTCTGGAGAGCGGTCAGAGTGCCGAAGACGTCGAACGGGCGGTGTCCGAGGCGCTGGCCGGGAAGTCTCAGCTGCTGAGTCTCGTGGACGAGCACGGCCGCAAGGTCCTGGTCCCGGCCGACCGTCTCGCGTACGTGGAGCTCGGGGAGCCGGCCCCGCGCAAGGTGGGCTTCGGCGCGCTGTAGGAAGGCGCCTGCAGACAGGTATGACGGAAG
>NZ_JAQMYP010000101.1 GCF_028369295.1 Streptomyces sp. HD | reverse complement strand
AAGCAACCCCATGAGATGGCTCACTAGCCCAGCATCCGCAGGAATGTCCCGAAGACGCCGGAAGTGGGCGGAGCGAGCGAGTGAGCGTGAGAGACCAGAGGTGCAGGCGGCCGCTGGGCGGCGTTGGAACGGCTCGGAGGCAGGCATGGGTGGGATCGCTGAGGGGCTCGAGCGAGCGTTGCTGACCCGACCCGTACCCACCGGTGACGCAGCCGTGCGTTTCCTGCTCCGAGCGGAGCAGGGCTCAACGAAGCGCGTGGCTGCACTCCTTGGCGTCTCTCAGCGCACGGTGCAGCGGTGGATCACCGCCCGGCCGGGGATGCGCCGCCGTCCCAGTGCCGCGCACGCGGGGCTGATCGATATGGCCGTCAGGACCCGGTGGCAGCCCCGGGTGCGTGCCCGTCTGCGGGCCCGGGCCGAGGCCGACGGCTTTGTCCTCCACACCAGGGCTCGGTTCGGATTCGCCGCTCCGGCAGGCTCATCGGACGATCCGCGGGTACGGCTGATCACCCAGTACCTGTCGGGAGAAGTGGCCCGCGAGCTGTTCGCCGTCCGGGACGCCGGCGGAGGCGAGCAGCAGCAGATGGTGATCCTCGCCAGAGCGCTGGGGCACGCCTACTTCCGGGACGCAGGCCGGCGTGCCCACGGTCTCGGGATCGCCTTCACCGAAGTGGAGTTCGCCGATTTCTCCATCGGCTGACCATGAACCAGGTCTCGGTCAGCGCGCGGGCGGGGTCTGGTGCCGTGCCAGCATCGAGTCGTAGTGCTGCGCTTCCTTACGTTCGAGCCAGTCCCACAGAATGGGGCCGACGGGACCGGTGCGCTGTTCGGCAGGCGGCTGGGGCGGGCGCAGCCTTGCTGCCTCCGCCACACGCAACAGGGGGGTGCGGTCGTGGGGGCCGACCAGCAGATGCTGGTTGTGGCCGGGCGCGAGCCGGGCGAAGCACACGGCAGCCTCGAGGAAGATGCGCGCCCACGGCGGCACGCGGTAGGTGGCACAGCCGTCGGTGTAACGGGCCCGGTCATGCAGAGCCAGGGTCGCCGCGGCATCGTCGTAGTCGCCCGGGCGGGCGGTGGCGAGCTGCTGGAGGGATGTGCCGGTAAAGATCGCGGCCGCGAGAGCTGCGGCCAGGCGGGGATGAGCGGTCACAGCGGCCAGGCGCCGGGCGGCTTCCCGAGCCACCTGCTGAGTGAGAGGCGCGGGCGGCGGGCGGTGCCGGAAGACGATCGGCGGCGGCGTACACGGGCCGGTACAGGCAACAGGGCTGTCGTAGGAGACGAGGCGGTCCAGCGCGGGCAGGGTGAGCCACCGGTCTGTCGGCTGGGCGGGCTCGTCCGCAGGCGGGGGTTCGGCGGCAGGTGTGCCGTAGTAGTGGCGGCGGGCGGCCTGGAAGTCGGCGGTGATGGCGTAGTCGGCCGTCCGCAAGGCCTGGTGCAGGGCGGGCAGGTGAGGGCGGTGGCAGACCAGGGTCAGGTGGATACCGGTGAAGGCACACAGCTGCAGGAGACGCATTGTGCGGCGCGCAGTGAGGCGGTGGGCACGCAGGACGGTCAGCCGGGTGACCGGAAGTGCGGTCACCCAGGCGGTGGCGGCTTCCCAGGCGGGCTGACGGCCGCCCGGGAAGTGGCCAGGGAGCAAGGGCGGTTTACCCAGGGCGGCGAGAAGGTCGTGGGCGAGGCCGGTTTCGCTGGTGGTGCCCGGGCCGGGATGCAGGGTGATCCGGCCGGACAGCAAGTGGTGGGCGGCCAGGGCGGTGTGCGTGTGGATCGCGTCGTCGCCTGGGTCGAGGACCACGGCGACGGACGGTGGCACGGCGGGCGGCATGGCGGCGTGGTGGTCAGGCGAGGCGGCTGAAGGCCCAGCGCAGCAGCTCCTGATCCACGCGGGGGCGGCCGGTGCGGGTCAGGGCGGTGCGGGTGTGGGCGGTCAGCTGGGCCCAGGCGCGGAAGTTGCCGTGAGCGGCGTGGCTGTCGGCGAAGGTGATGTCGTCGGGGTCGGCGTCGGCCCAGATGGGGTGGAACAGGGGGATGGCCTCGAGGACTTCGCTGGGCGTGAGGCGGGTGAAGTGCTGCCAGATGAAGATCCGGGAGGACAGCATCGGTTCGCGGCGCAGCACGGTATGGCAGCCCTCCCCGCCGACGAAGATGACCGCGAGCTGGGTAGAGGGTTCGTCCCACAGATAGCGGAAGTACTCGAACGCCTCCCCGTTCAGCCACTGCGCCTCATCCACCAGGAAGGTGCGGGGACGTTCAGCCAGGGACATCTTCAGCAGCCGGTCGAACTCACTGGGATGGCGCGGCGGCTCACCGGCCAGATCGAGCGCGGTGAACAGCTCGTAGCGCACCGCGCGGGCAGTCGGCCGAGCCCGGAAAGTGATCTTGCGGACGTCCTCATGCGGCTCAAGTCCCCGCAGGCAGATATTGACGGCGAGCGTCTTGCCGAAGCCGGCGCCGCCATGAATGCACATCATGGCCCGCGCGGCGACGGTGTCGGCGATGTTGTCCCGGGCGGTGAGCAGGGCGCGGGTGGTGACCACGGACGCATCCGGGCAGGTCGACGTACTGGTAGATGGCCGCGGTCACGAGGCGTCTCCGTCTTCAGCAGGGTCTGCGGCTCGTCCGGGCGGGTGCCCGGGGGCAGGTTCGAACGGGAGGGAAGCAGGCCGGCCGGGCGCGGTCCGGGTGGCGAGGGAAGGCGGAGTGCGCCAGTCGGCCGGGGGCGCGGCGGGTGGGATGAGGTCCGGCAGCGCGAGCTGCGCGAGGTCGGTGTCGGCGGCCTGGGCGAGTTCGGCCTCGGCCTGCGCGGTGGTCAGAGCGCCGAGCCACTGGGGGGCCTCAGGCTGGTTCACGGCCGCGTAGCGCTCGCGCTGTGAGGCCTCCAGGTCCTTCTTCAGGCGGCGGGTGCGGGCGGCCCGCGCTCTTCGTACGGCGCTGATCTGTTCGTCGGTGGCCTGGTCGGCCAGGTCCGCAGGACCCAGGTAGCGGCCGGTGGCCGCGTGGTAGACCTCGATCCGGTGGTCGTGATGGGGCATGAAGCGGATGCGGACCTGGATCCCGGCCTGGCCGGTCATCCACGGCCCCACGTAGTCGCGTTTTCTGAAGCGGATGCCGCGGGTGGTCAGCGTGCGGGTGCCGGCGTCCTCCAGGGTGAACGTCCACAGATCTGCCGCGGGCACGTCCCGCAGCGGCGTGGGATCGTCCTGCCACGCCTCAAGCGGAGTCCTGCCCCGCAACGGCGCCGGGCGGTGCTCGGTGTTCCACCACGAAGTCCAGGCCAGCAGCCGGGCGGTGAAGTCCTCGAAGCCGAGCAGCACTTCGTCTTTCGGACGGGAAGCACGCTTACCGGGGCGCGGCTGACGGGCATAGCCAGGCAGCGCGGCCAGAAACATGCCCTCCACCGCCCGGTTCAGTCCCTCCACCGTGCCCTTGAGGTGAGGGGTGTAGGCGGGCAGATCCTCCACCGTCACGTCCAACAGATCGAACGCAGCCGTCACCGTCCGGGACAAGAAGTCCTTGCCACGGTCGACACGCACCTTCTCCGGCAGACCACCGAACGGACCGTAGGGATCCTCCCGCAGGACCGCGGAGCGCAGCGCAGACAGCACCGACTCCCGCGACGGATCCCCCGGCGTGACGGCCACCCCCGTGATCGCGTTCGTCGCGCAGTCGGTGAACCACGTGATCCACGGCCTGCGAGCCATGCCGTCGACATCGACCAGCACCGGCGCCTGCATGTGGTCCGTCTCCCACACCTGATTGCGCCAGCCCCGCGGCCGGGCCAGGAACACATCATGCTTGCGCGCCGCCCGCTCCCCACCCGCAAGCCCCGCCCGCTCCCCCGGCGTCAGATCCCGCTGGATCGCCCGGTGCAGCGTCGGAATCGACGGAGGCGGCTCCCCCTCGCCCTTGGCCGCGCGAGCAATCAGCTCACGATGGACCGCCGCGACGTTGCCCTTCCACAAGGCCAGCAGGCGGCGCACTTCCGGGGTGACGGAGAAGCGGTCTTTGCTCTGGGCCCGCGCCCCGGGCTCCGCGGCCGCGGACTCGTCCCGCTCAGCAGCGGCAAGCCACCGCCACACCGTGCGCTCGGTCACTTCCAACGACTCCGCCATCAGCCGTACATGCCGGGTCGTCAGTTTCTGGTCCTGCCGCAGGGCGAGCAGCCGGCGCACGGCAGGGCCGCGCAGCGCCGACAAGGAGGAAGAAGGCAGACCTCCCCGCGCGTCCGGACCGTCCCCGTGCACGCCGGAGCGGGAAGTGCCCTCTCCCGGCCCGGCCGCCGCGCCGGTCACAGCGGCCCCATGAGCCGTGCGCAGGCCCGCTCCAGCAACCGGCGGTCCACCACCGCACGGCTCTTGCCGTAGATCTCGGCGGTCAGGTGCGAGGTCAGCTTCGCCCACGTCCGGAAATTGCCGTGGCCCACATGCTCGTCCACCCACACGACATCGTCCTCGCTGACGTCCTCCCACAGCGGGTGGAAGGCAGCCATGACGGTTGCCACCTCGCGCGGGCTGAGGCGCGGCACCAACTCCCAGGTCAGCACCCGAGAGGCCAGCGCGGGCACCCGGCGCAGCGCCCGTTCGCTGCCCGCCCCCGCCAGCACGAGTGCCGTGTCCGTGTCCGGGTGGTCCCACAACCCGCGCAGAAACTCCAGCGCCGGCCCCGGAAGGCGCTGTGCCTCGTCCAGCACCAGCACACGGGGCTGCCTCAACGCGTCCACCAGCATCAGGTCGGCCTCCCCCGCCCCGCGCGGCAGACGCCTGCCCAGCTCGAGGGCCTCCGCGAGTACCCGGCGCAGCTCGGGAACCGTCGGGTGCACACCGACATGGACCCGACGGACCCGGGCCGGGTGCGGCAGCTGGGACAGGGCGTACTGCAGCGCGACGGTCTTGCCCTGGCCGGCGTCGCCGTACAACCACACCACCGCCCCCACCGCGGCCGCGTGCGCAACCGTCCGCAGCACCGACCGAACCGCAGGCGTGTGCACCACCTGGGCATCCGGAACCAGAACCGGGACCTGCGCCAAGTGCTTCTGCTCCCGCAAAAACACCTGCCCACCGGCACCTCTCTCGGCCACCACGTTCAGGCCCAGCTCACTGAGGGGATCCGCCCTACGCACCCCGGCCACCTCAGGCTCCCGCCCGGTCAGCAAAGGCCGCCCCGCCCGACGGTCCCTGCGGATCACCCGGCACAACGTCGACATCGACGGAACCGGCACCTCACCCCCGGCAGCCACCAGCCGACGCCTCAACTCCGAGACATTGCCCCCCACCTCACCCAGCAGCTCCCACACCTCGTCCGACACCGCATACCCCTGCCGGACCGGCGCCTCCACCCGCCCGGAAGCCTTCGCCTGCTCCAGCCAGCGCCAGACCGTACGCTCCGAAACACCCACCGTCTCAGCAACCGCACGCACATGCCGCGTCGACAACTCCCCCGCCTGCTGCCGCTCCAGCAGACGACGCACCACCAACGCCCTCGGCAGCACAGCCCCCCGGCCGGCCCTTACGTCCTGATTCACCCCACGATCACACCGGCCTCCCCCACCCCACCGCATCAGAACTCACGAACCTGAGACAGCATCAGCTGCCATGAGATAAAGCCCCACGACAGCAACACCCACCCCCAACCTCTCACTTCACGACAGTGCCGATCCCACCCCAACACCCCACTGACCAGCGCCGACACAGCACACCACCAGACCAGCACCACCGACTCTCACCACTACCGACCCCAAGCCGCAAGGTCGCACTCGGCCGCCACCAGCAGACCACCGCACGGCCCTCCCTCATCGTCACCGGACCCGCCGCAGCCGGGAAACCCACCGCCCTGCTGAACGTCGGCCGCACCTGCCACCTCGCCCACACCCGCAAAAACCCGCCCCCGCCCGGATCAGCCCACTCCACGGCACCCGTGACGTACGTCCTCGTCCCGCCCGGCGCCACCGCGAAAACCCTCATCACCGAATTCGCCCGCTACCTCGGCATCCCCGTGGCCGCCCGCATGACCCAGACCCAGATCACCGACACCGTCAGCCACACCTACACCCAAGCTGGCGTCCAACTCGTCCTCATCGACGAGATCCACCGCCTCAACCCCCGCACCACCACCGGCGCCCAGGCCGCCGACCTGCTCAAAGATCTCACCGAACGCCTGGCCGCCACGTTCGTCTACGCCGGCATCAACGTCACCGACACACCCCTGTTCAGCGGCCCCCGCGGCGCCCAGCTCGCCGGCCGCGCCACCCTCATCACCTGCGGCCCCCTCCCCGCCCGCCACGGCACCCGCGAACCCTTCCGCGACGTCATCACCGACATCGAGAACGCCCTCGACCTCACCCACCACAAACCCGGCGTCCTCCTCCGGCACGCCGCCTACCTCCACCAGCGCACCGCCGGCCGCATCGGATCCCTCACCCGCCTCATCCGCCAAGCAGCCATCACCGCCATCCACGACGGAACCGAACGCATCACCAAAGCCGCCCTCGAAGCGGTACAGCTCGACCACCTCGCCGAACAACACAACCGCCCCACCCGCAACCGCTAACCCCCGCCCACCGAACAGACAAAACAGCGCTGACCAGCACAAACACCAACCGGGCCTTTACGCGCTGGCGAAACCCACAACGAGCCCGGTCCCACTCAGCGCACACGACACAACCCCAGCTCACACCCCGAACTGCCCGCTGGAACCGTGCACCCGGCCTCTCTCAACGAACCCACAACACACCAGGCCAACAAACCCGCGACACACCAACAAACCCCCCTCCGAGCGTTACCGGCGAAATCCTCCCTGTTTCGGGCCCGCGACCGGCTGGGTGTGAGCCATTTTGCGGGTGTTGTTCGCGGCCACCGCCCAGCCGATGGCCGCCGAGACGACGCCGGGTGCATTCTGGCGGCACGCCGCCGAGCAGTACTCCGCCCTCGGTGCGGCCTCCCACTTCAACGGGGCCTCACACACGGGACAACACCGCGAAAACGAAGGCCCCGACGAACCCGGAAACCCCGCCAGGCTACCCCCCTCAAAGATCCAGCTCAGCGGTTCAGACACAGGCGCTTACTGCCGTGCCAGCGCGTCGTGGACAGCGGTTATGTCACCCCGGGCCCTTCGGTGCCGTCCGGGGGCGGGTCTCGCCGTTTGCGGCGGCTGTGAGGGCGGCGTATGTCCCGCCGCGGCCAATCAGGTCCGTGTGGGTGCCCTGTTCGACGAGGCGGCCGCGGTCGAGGACGAGGATGAGGTCCGCGTCGCGCACCGCGGTGATGCGGTGGGTGATGAATACGGTGGTGGCCGGGAGGCTGGCGAGGTTCCGGTTCACAATGCGTTCCGTCGCGGTGTCGAGCTGGCTTGTAGCCTCGTCGAGGAGGAAGACGGCAGGGCGGCGGGCGACGGCCCGGGCGATGGCGATACGCTGCCGCTGGCCGCCGGAGAGGCCGCCGCCGCCTTCCACAAGCACGGTGTCGTAGCCGAGCGGGAGCACCGTGATCTCGTCGTGCACAGCGGCGGTGCGGGCTGCCGCGACGATTTCGGAGGCGGGCAGAGACGTCTCGTCGAGGGCGATGTTGCCGCGGATCGAGCCGCTGAAGAGCGCCACCTCCTGGGGCACGATGCCGAACCGCTGCCGCAGCTGGGCTGGCGTCCAGGTGTCCGCAGGCAGGCCGTCGTACGAGACCTGACCCTCGGTTGGCTGGTAGAGGCCGAGCAGGAGCATCCCGAGCGTGGTCTTGCCCGAGCCGGAGGGGCCGACGACGGCGACCTTCTGGCCGGGGTGGATCACGAGCGATACGTCGCGGAGGGCGAAAGGCGCCCTGGGGTGGTGGCAGAACGAGACGTTGTGTAGCTCGATGCCGCCCTTGAGGGGCGCCGGGGGCGGGGCGGCGGGAAGACATGCCGTCGACGGCTTCCCCTGAGGTTCCTCCGGAGGTTCTTCGAGAATGTCGCGGATGCGTAGGAGGTGGGCGCCCATCTGCTGCAGGCGCATGCCGTGGGCGACGAGCGACGACACGGGCGCGAGGGCCATCACCGCCAAGCCGTTGAGCATCAGCATCCGTCCAAGGGTCAGCTCGCCGGTGATGACGCGGTGCGTGCCAAACCAGAGTAGACCGAGGGTGCTGAGCAGGTGCACCGCCATCTGCAGCGCCGCAGTCACACCGGTGAGGCGGGCCTGGCGCTGCATGGCGGCGAGCGAGCGGGTGAAGTCCCGGGACCAGCCGCGCAGCGCTTGGCCTTCCAGTCCCATGCCCTTCACGGCGGCGATGCCCCGGATGCACTCCAGCATCTGGGCCTGCGCAGAGGCCTGGCCGGTGAGGTACTCCTGCAGCAGCACGTGGGAGCGCTTGGTGGTGATGGTGATGCCCGCGGCCTGGATGAGCGCCAGGCAGACGACAATCAGTGCCGTCCACGGGTCGGTGAGCGCCAGCAGAATGACATAGCCGAGGAGGAAAGCGGCGTCGAGTACGCCGAGGACGGCCGGGCCCGCCACCAGCTCCCGGATCAGGGCCGTTCCGGCGGCGCGCTCGGTGAGGTCGGCACCGGTGCGCTGGGTGAAGAAGCTCAGCGGGAGCGACATCAGGTGAGTGAAGAAGCCGGTGACCAGGCGGCCGTCGAGGCCCCGCTGCAGTGCGGCAAGCGCGATGGCACGAACCCAGCCGACCAGGGCCTGGAACGCGGCGAGGGCAGCGAAGCCGCCGCCGATGAGCAGCAGCGAGGGCGGTGGGCCGCCGGGGCGGGCGACCGCCTCGACGAGCCAGCCTGTGGCCACCGGGACAGACAGGCCAATCAGGTGGGTGAGCAGGGAGGTCAGGAGGATGAAGGCCAGCAGGCGGCGGGAGCCGCGCAGGGCGGCTCGGATGGCGTGCGGTCGAGCGGCGGCGGCCCGCGGCTCCACGCTCTCGTGGCTCCTGGCGAAGGTGAAGACGATGCCGGTGTAGCCCGCGGTGAAGGCATCCAGGGACAGTTGGCGGCGGCCGACTGCCGGGTCGACGAGGCGTACCTGCCCAGCGGTGAGCCGTTCCAGCACGACGAAGTGGTGCGGGTGCCAGGAGACGATGGCTGGCAGCGGGCAGCGCGTCAGTGCCGCCAGGTCGGCGGCGAACACCCTGGCGTACAGGCCTACTTGGGCGGCGCCGGACACGATCTCCCGGGCGGTGGCGCCGTCCCTGCCGGTGCCGCACGCCTCGCGGCAGGCGTGCAGGGTCGTACGCAGCCCGTGTGCGCGGGCGACCATGGTAAGGCAGGCGGCGGCGCAGTCCGCGACGGCCAGCTGTAGAACGACCCCGGTCCGCTTCCTCCTCATGGCCTGCCGCCCGGAGCAGCGAGGGTCAGTACGCAGGGGACCTGGGCGGGGCGGGCCAGGCGAAGCAGGACGTGGCCGATACCGGAGAGACCAGTCATGAGCTCCGGGGACTGCAGTCCGGCCGGACTTCCGCAGCGCAGCCCCGTGTGGCCCGCGGAGTGGAGGAGGGTACGGGTCCGCTCCTGCAGTTCGCTGTCCCAGCCGCGTTCCGGCCACAACTCACTGGCCTGCAAAAGCAGTTCGAGGCCGGCCGCGTCACCGTGGCACGGGGCGTGGTCGCGGCCGAAGCCGGTGCGCAAGGTGGCGCGCACCGCCGCGTCGGCCTCGGCGGCCAGATTATCGTCGGCCGCGTGCCGACACATGTCGATACGGGTCAGGCCGATGCCGGTGGCACCGTGGCACCAGGCGGTCATGTAGGGCGCCTCGCCACCGGTTGCGATCACGCCGTCCAGTGCTGTCGCCCCGTCCGATGCCGCTGCGCGCAGATCGTGCCACTGCCCGGACTCGGAGTCGTAGGTGCTGCGCTCGTACTCCAGCGCGGCGTTGGCGGCAGTGGCGTAGCGGGCCTCGCCCGTGGTTCGCGCGAGGTCGTGCAGGGTCATCGCGATGCCGCCGGCGCCATGGGCCAGGCCACCGAGCGGCACTCCGGCGGTGTCCGGCACCGGCCAGCCGATACCGCGCGGCATCGGGCGAGCGTGCGCCAGCAGGTGATCACCACAGCGGGTAGCGGCGGTCAGCACTTCGGCCGACGGGCGGACGCGGTACAGCCCCAGCAGCGTGCGCAGCGCCCCCGCGGCGCCGCCCATCACATCGAACTTGCGATCCCTGCGGACGACTTGGCCCAGCCGTACGGCCAGCCGCTCGGCTTCGGCGAGGAGCCACTCGCCCTGCCAAAGCACGCCTGTTCTGGCGAGCAGGTGGACGAGGCCGGCCCGGCCGGTGAAGGCCCCGATGCCTGGCGGGTCCGAGGCGCGGCGCAACAGTTGATCCACCACCTGCCGAGCTGCGTTGGCGTAGCGCTCCACGCCGGTGACGGCGGCCAGTTCGGTGAGGAAGAGGGCGATACCGGTGCAGCCGTCGTACAGGGCGGGGCCCAGCGGGCCGGGCTGCCAGCTGCCGGGTCCCGTTAGGCGCAGCCCCCACCAGTGCAGGCCGACGGGGCCCCGTCGGCGGGCGAGCGACAGCACCCGGTCGCCCACGGCGCGGGCCGCCGCGACGAGCGGTTCCGGTTCCCCCTCCCCGTACTGCAGCGGCGGCGCGAGGGCACTGGCAAGCGTCCAGGTCTGGCGGGCCAGGTCCGCCTCCCCGAGGGCCGCGGCACGCTGCTGGGCCAAGTCGAGGCCGCAGGCGGCGAGGTAGCCGGGCAGCACGGCGCCCCCAGCCGTGCGTACATCGCGGGAGCCGGCCCGGGCACGGAAGACTGGGATGTCGCCGCGCAACAGGTCGGCGTGCTCAGCGGCCACCGCGGGCGCGAGATGGGGCAGCTGCCGGATCTTGTCAGCGAGCCGGTCGAAGTGGGTGGCGCGGGCGGTGGCGTCGCGCAGCAGGTCAGGGTGGTACGACTCGTCCAGGAGGCGCCCATAGGTGCGCGTGGCGCGTAGGATCACGCGCACCTCGTCATCGGCGAAGCGGGCCAGTAGGGCGCCGAGTTCGCGCCTGCCTCCCGCGAGGGCGCGATACGCCGCGGTGAAGCCAGCGCGCAGTTCGGCCGCGTACTGGCGAGGGTCGGCGGGCGAGCCGGCGAGCACCGGCCGGTGCTCGCCCGCGCCGACGGTGGCGGGGCGGCGCACGATCCGGGCGCGGTCCGTGCCGGCGTCCTGCCAGTGCACGGCGGAGAAGGGCAGCATGGTCCCCGGCACGGCAGCCAGGCCGCTCAGGTCCGCCTCGCCGGCGGGCGGCGGCAGCAGTGCCGTACGTAGCAGCTCCGGGGCATCCTCGGCGCCGGCCGGAGGGGCGTGAAAGAGCGCCTCCAGGTCCAGCAGGACCGGCCAATCGGCCGCCGCGACGAGGTTCTCGTAGTGAATGTCGGTGCCGCCGAGCACGTACAGCACAGCGAGCAGGGCTCCCTGGCGGTGGTAGAAGCGATGCACCTCGCGCGCGTCGCGACACGGGGCGGCGGCGACGTACTCCGTCCAGCCATGGTCCCCGGCTTCCGCCACCGCCGGGACGCGCAGTTGCAGGCCTGGGCCGCGAGTGGCCAGCCAGG
Organism: Streptomyces sp. HD; assembly: GCF_028369295.1. Taxonomy (GTDB): domain Bacteria; phylum Actinomycetota; class Actinomycetes; order Streptomycetales; family Streptomycetaceae; genus Streptomyces. Next base: position 6,045 of record NZ_JAQMYP010000101.1, on the reverse strand, counting down.
CGAGCAAGTCATGCAAGTGGGCATCGACGGCCAGTGAACGGGGTTTGTAGACCAGCCGGTAGCCGGAAGCGAAGCGCGCAAGCACTACGCACCTGCCGCCCCCGTGCGGGTCGCCGGCCGCGAGGTCGACGGCCGTGAGCGGGCCCGGGTCTGCGGGCGGGCGTAGCCGGTCGCCGATGAGCGGCCAGTCGGCGGCGAGGCGGGCCAGGAACTCCGCCGTGGTGTCTCCCCAGTCGCCGCTCAGCCGTGCCGCCTCGCGGCGCAGCTCCGGGTAGCGGTCCAGCAGTTCCGCGGCCGCCGCCGGGTCATCCTCGTATCGGTCGCAGAACGCCGCGAAGCGGGCGGGACCGTCGCCGCCGGACAACTCGCCCAGCAGCCGGGCCGCGTTGAGCTCCAGCGCCATGGTGCGGCCCGCCATGGCGAGCAGCGCCTCCTGCAGTGCGGGCAGGGCCAGCGCGGAGGCCCAGCCGCTCGCTGCGGGTGTCCAGGGGCGCGGCGGCAGCGCCGCCGTGAACCGGTCCAGGCGCCTGGCCGCGCGCCGCATCAGCGGGTCGAAGGGGGCCAGCAGCCGGGTCATGTGCGCGGGCCGGGGAGTCGCCTCCCCGGCCGCGGCTGCCAGTGCTGCGGTCAGCATCGGCTCGAGTTGGCGATACAGCGCCAGCCCAGCGAGGTATATGTGCCGTACGTGGTGACCTCGCAGGGCCGGCCGCCAGCGACCGAGTCGAGGTCGGCGTCGGACAGTTCGACCATGCCCGAGGGGTGGTCGGGGACCTCGGCTCGCTCTGCCGGGCTGAGCCCGGCGCGGTACTCCGGATCGGTCCAGGCGCGGACGATCTCGGTGGGTTTCATGGGTTCCTCCCATTGGGCGCGGACGGCTGGCTTGTCGTCTCCGCAGCCGAGAAGCGTGGCAGCATCGGGCCCGGAGCTGCGCGGGCTTTGCGCCGTCGCCGGCGCTGCGGACTTGTCCATGGCGGAGTGTTACCTCGGGCGGTCAACGACGGCCGCGTCGATGTGGTCGATGTAGGGCTTCGTGTACCGGCTGACCGATGCAATCTGGTTGACCGGCTTGTCGATGCGGCTGGGGCAGGTCGGGTCTGTCGTGGCGCACGCCGTCTCCAGCACGATGTCGGTGGTGGCAGCCGTGTGGCCCTCGTCGTCTACGAAGGTGACGACCAGCTTCTTGCGGCAGGCTGCGAACCACAGGTGGTTTTGCACGGTTGCGTTGCCGGTGAGACGTGAAGTCGACCTGTTCCATTGGATGTTCGCGCTGTAGGAGCAGGCAGCCGTGTAGTCGCTCTCCGTGCTCGCGTGCAGTACCGGGTCGCTCACGGAAGCGGATGCCGGGGTGGGCGCCCAGACCGCGCATGCGGCTGCGGTCGCGACCGCCCCCATCGCGGTGCGTCGGAGAGTGGGGTTGTTCAGCACATTTTCCTCCTGAGGTCAGCAGCCGAGGGATGCCTGGCTGTCGGCGGTGTGCTGCGGAAATGCCGCCAGGCCGATCGTGCCGCGGTTGCCTGGTTTGCGGCGTCTCGTAAAAGGCCGATGTTTTCGGTCAGCTCATAGTCGTGAAAATGGCGACGGCATGCTTCTGCGGTCTGATCTGTGATCACAGTGATGGTCGTACGAGGTGCGCCGCAGGATCTCTTCTGCGCCCCATGGTGGCAACGAGTTATTTCCCGTCGATCGTTTACCGCCGTGCCGGGTCTCAGAGTGCCATGCGACTGCGAGGGGAGACGGAGTGAATAGGTCGACCATCGTCGTATGCGCCTCTACGACATTCGTGAGAATTTCCCTCACAGGGCGGTCAGTGGGTGTTTCATGTTCAGCGTTCCGTCGCGGAGAGGGCTCGGGCTGCTCCGCCACATCCGAGGGATGCCGTCGAGAAAGCACCATGAGCGGGAGGACTTGAGCATGTGTGATGTCTACGCGATCCCTACCGATCTTCGTGTCTCGGTCCAGTTACGGGCCGCCACCAGCCTGGTCGACGGCCATCGGGCTGCCGGCGTCCTGGTGGAGTCCGACATGGTGTGGGTCCCCGACCCACCTGCCGTGTTCCTCGCGGACTCCCGAACTCATGCAATAGAGATCGTGATCAGTCCGTTTCCTGTCCGGGAAGAGCTGTTGATCGAACGCATCAAAGTCCCTGTGATCACGACGTACGAGCGGGAGGGAAACGACCGTCCCGCACTCGCTGATCTCCGGTTGGCCTCGCGGTCGCGGTACGCACCGCAGTTGCGAGAGTTCTCCGGGGCCGATCTGGCGCGAGAGCTGGAGGAAACCGGCGGCGACATGCAGCTCGCGCTGGCCCGGATCGGCGCCGTCTCGTCCGACGCATTTGACGTCGAGTCAAGTCTGAAACAGATGTCGCAGATCGTGAACCTGCAGGGAATCCCAGATCGCAAGCCCAGGCAGCCCTTCGCCACGTACTCTGACCTTGTAGCCGCGGCATGCAAGGTGACCTGCCGGTGCATCCCTGGCACTTAGACATGACAACGTTAATCGCTCAACGAATTCGGCGTTTGCCGCAGACAATTCAGGATGCCGCGTGGGTCCTGGCAATTGCGGTGCTGGACGTGCAGATTTTCTCGTCGAACACGCTTTTCGGCCCCAACCTCGCCTACGCGCTGGCGGGTTATACGGCACTGGTGTGGCGTCGGCGTTACCCGTTGCCCGTTTTCGCCGTCGTCTACGGATATCAGGTGGCCGCCACCCTTTGGGTGGTCGGCTATTCCCCTGTGCTGGGCTTGCTGCTCGCTCTCTACACCGTCGCGGCCAACTGCTCGTTGCGGGCAGCCCAGCTGGCGTTGCCAGCCGCAGCGGTGCCCTATCTGGGGGCAGCTGCCTGGGAGGCGTGGCACCAGCCAGACCAGCAGATCAGCGTGTTCGTGGCGCTCTCCGCCTTCTACCTGCTGCAGACCGCGGGAGCCTGGGGCATCGGGCGGTGGGCACAGCTGAGCCGACTCCACGCGGCCGATCTGGAGTACCGGCGTCAGGCCGAGGCCCGTGAGGCTGTAACTTCCGAACGCACCCGCATCGCCCGCGAGTTGCACGACATTGTCGCGCATTCGGTGACGGTGATGATGCTGCAAGCCGCCGTAGCGAAGAAGACCATGCGCACCGATCCTGACCAGGCCGGTCAAGCCCTCTCCGCCGTCGATGAGTTGGGCACCCAGGCCATGGGCGAACTCAGCCGCATGCTGGCTGCCCTCCGGCCCGGCACCACCGGCGCCAGCCCGTCCGGATCCGACAATGCCCGCCAGCCCGGCCTTGCCGATCTGGAAACCCTGCTGGAGAGCATCCGGCAAGTCGGCGTATCCGTACGCTCCGCAGTGATCGGCACACCGCAGCGGCTCGACCCGAGCGTCAGCCTGACTGCCTACCGCGTGGTCCAGGAAGCGCTGACCAATGTGACCCGGCACGCCGGACCCGGCACGCAGGCAACGGTCCGGCTCTCCTGGGGCCCGGACTTGCAGGTCGAGGTCATCGACGATGGTGGCGGTGCCCCCGACCCCACCGCGCGCGGCCTGTCTACGGGCCAGGGGCTGCGCGGCCTCCGCGAGCGGGTGGCGATCACCGGTGGCCACCTGGACACCGGACCCACGCCCCGGGGCGGCTTCCGGGTCACTGCACGGCTGCCGACCGCGGTCACCACCGTCGAAACCACCCGCGTCCTCCCCGTGACCACCAGCACACCGGACCACCCGCAGCCGCGCGGGCTCCCCGCGCCCCACGAGGAGCGATTTCCATGACGATCCGAGTCATCGTGGCTGAGAACGAGCGCGTAGTGCGGTTTGGAGTAACGGTGCTGCTCAACGCCGAACCGGACATCGACGTCGTCGCCGAGGCGGACGACGGCGCCCAGGCCATCGACCAGGCTCGCCACCTTCAGCCGGACGTTGTGCTCATGGATATCCGGATGCCGGGCACCGACGGCATTGAGGCGACCCGGCAGGTCACCGCCGATACGTTCACCCAGGACGCCGACCGCACCGTCAAGGTCTTGGCCCTGACGACCTTCAACGACGACGAGGCCCTCTACGCCGTGTTGCGCGCCGGCGCATCGGGCTTCCTCCTCAAACACACGGCCCCCTCCGACCTGGTCAGCGCAGTGCGCGCCATCGCCGCCGGAAACGGATGGCTCGACCCCGCCGTCACCAAGACCCTGGTCACAGAGTTCGCCACCCGCGCAGATCCCTTACGGCGCACTCCGACCGAACTTGACCAGCTCACCCCTCGCGAGCATGACGTTCTGCTCGCGGTAGCCCGGGGCCTGTCGAATGCCGAGATCGCGGCAGAATTGCACATCAGCGAGGGCACGGTGAAAACCCATCTGGGAAGAGTCCTGACAAAGCTCGGGCTGCGCGACCGAGCACAAGCCATCGTCGCGGCCTACGAGAACCGGCTCGCGGGAAGGACCGCAGACTCATGACACCATCAGCCCCGACCCGGCGGCCGCAGCGTCATCAGGTACAGCGGAACCCGCTCGCAAGCACCAGAAGAGGCACCCCGTGCCGTCCCGAGACCACGGCGGACCGCTGCGCCCCCGCCGAAGACGGAAACGCGGACCGGTCAGCGACATCGAGGGCCTGAAGGGCCTGGGGTACGACAGTGTCGGCCGCCTCGACATAGACACCAGCGCGGGCGCAGCAGGCGACCTCGATTCCGGGATGACCTGCGCAGATCGAGTGCCGGCCACGACAGGCCGGATAGCTGAGACCACTGAACTGCCGGACCCGAAGGCAACTCGGAGTTGTCCACAGGTCCGCACGCGCCCAGTCACCGCACAGTACGGCACTGCGCCTGCTTGATCACGAGCACGGGGCTGCGCGATGCCCTATGAGGTGGACCTGACGCCACGGGTGGATGATGCGCCGACCGAGGTTGCCGAGGACGGCCGCCAGGAGGTCATGGAAGTGATCGCGGCAGCCCTGGTCCGGCGGGAGGCGTGGCCGACGCCCGGCTGGGACGGGACGCTGTGGTCCGGGCCGCATTCGTGGGTGGCGTTCACCGCGTACACCGACGACGGCATCGAAATGTACGACGTGGGCTGGGCAGGATGATCGGAGGCCCCCTTGACACAGCCCGCCCCACGGCAGTCGTCTGCAGGGCGGGAGGCGTGATCGGTCAGGCCGCGCGGAAGGCTGCGGGCCGGGGACCAAGGCGCCGTACGGCGTGGCGGCGGGCTGGGGTTGCTGACAGGACCAGGTAGCGGACCTTGCTTGCGTCCAGACCCATGACGCAGGCGGCGGCCGCGCTGCTGTAGCCGAGTCGGCAGTGCAGGACCAGCGCGTCGTATTGCTGTGCGGAGCAGGCGTCGAGCCCGCCCGGCACCGGTGCGGCGGTGTGGACGCGGGTGCGTAGCAGTGTCCACGCTTTGGCCGACGGGTTGAGGTTGCTGACGATGTCGCACCAGCCGACGGCAAGTTCGCCGAGCACGCTGCAGACCAGCTGGTGGGCCTGTTTGGTCGGGAGGTGGGCGCGGGCGTAGTCGAGGTAGCCGTCGCGGTTGAGGACGCAGAATGCCTCGAAGGCAGGTGGCAGGGCCGGAGCGAGGCTGGCCGGTTCCCGCGGCAGGGCATGGCTGGTCCGCGGGTGTGGAATGCGTACCGGAGCGGTGAGTGTGCGGGCGGGCCGGCGTGCGGTGTGCATGATCATCCGATCACCTTCATGACGGGCCTGCCTGCTGCGGACCGCAGCGGGGCGGCCAGAGCGGCACATGCGGCGTTCCAGAGGGGACGAAGAGGCTGGGCTTCGGCGTTGAGGGCGTGTGCGAGTTCCTCCACGTCTTCCCAGCAGGGCAGGGCGGTGCCGAAGAACATGCCGGTGATGGCGTGGACAGTCAGGCAGGTGTGTTCACCGAGCTGCTCGGTGCGGGGCCGGGCAGCCGCCAGGTGCAGGCCGCGCAAGGCGGCCGCCAGACCCTGGCGCTGGGTGGGAACCCGTCCGCGAGCCGCCACCCACACGGGCTGGACCTCGGCTGGGTCTCCCCCCGCAGGCGACCGTGAACAGCCGGGCGACCTTCCATGACGGACAGCATTCGCCGCT
>NZ_JAQMYP010000100.1 GCF_028369295.1 Streptomyces sp. HD | reverse complement strand
GACGGCGAGGTACACACGGTGGGCGGCGGGGCGGTTCACGATCAGCGCGATCTTGGGGCCGTGGGCATGGCGTACGGCGTTCGAGGCCAGTTCGGACATGACCAGTTCGGCCGTGTCTGTGTGGTCGTCCAGGCCCCATACGGCCAGTGCCACGCGTGCGAGGCGGCGGGCTGCTTTCGCGGTCTCGGGGACGCGGTCGGCGGTCAGCCGGTAGCCGGGGTGCCCCGTGGTGCGGGGCCGTGCGGCGGCCATGGCGGTCATGCCCGCTCGCCGGCGACGGGCCGCGCCATGAGGGGGCGGAGATCCTGGTGGATGAGGTGCAGGGCCCGGCACTGTGTGGCGAGGTCCCAGATGTCCTGGGCGGACGTGCCGATTCCCTGATCAAGCATGTGGCGAGTTCGTCTCAGGACGTGCAGAGCGAGGCGCTGGCGCTCACCGCGCATCAGCGGTGCGGTGTCGGCGACTTCGAGCACCAGGAGCTGGACATGCCCGAGCAGCAGGCCTCTGAGGTGCTCGCATTCGTCAACGTTCGGGGAGCGAAGGGCCCACAGGACCGTGTCGTACGACTGCCGGATCGTGGCGGCGTCGATCGGGTCCCGGCGGTCGGCGCTCGGGGTGTCGGGCGCCGTGGTCGTCGCCGTCGCGCTGTTTGGGGCGTCTGCCACAGCCGCCTCCCTGGTCGTCTTGTCACGTCACCGTCCACGCAAGCAGCCGAGGGTGGGCGAGTGCGACGTCAGCGCGATGCAAGAACGATGAAAGTTGGGCCAGTTGGGGTGAACTGCGGCCAAGGCTGGGGCACCACAACGAGGGGGGCGGTACGGTCGCCGCACCCTTCATGTCGGATACCGCCGGAGCCGGTATGGCTGACCGCCCGAAGATCCCCAACGCCCGTTTGCGCCAGGTGCGCTTGGGCGAGCTGCAGCTGTCCCGCCAGGAGTTCGCGAACCTCATCGTGGCCACGGGCCAGGCGATGGGCGAAACGGTGGCCTGCACTGCACGGCTGGTGGCGGCGTGGGAGGACGGTGAGGTCCTCCTGCCGAGGCCGGTCTACCGGCGGATCCTCACCCAGCTGACCGGATGCACGATGCACGAGCTGGGCTTCCAGCTCAGTGCCCCGGCCCGCCCCGCCGTCCCGGCCGCCACAGTGCACGAAGGGCAGGAGGGCCAGGAGGACATGGACCGGCGCGACTTCCTCGCCGACGGCGCAGGCACCGCCCTCTCTCTCATTCCCCTGCCCGCCGGCCGCCAGACGGCACCGGGCCGGATCGGCTGCAGTGACGTGCGCGTCGTCGACCGGGCTGTGGCGAGGATCTACTCCCACGATCACGACCATGGGTCGGCCTCGATGCGCCGCGCCGCCACCGAGGCCCTGCACACCGCCTACGGGTGGCTGCAGGACGGCCGGTACACGGAGCGCACCGGCATGCGGCTGCGGTCGGCGACCGGACATCTGTCGATCGCGGCAGGGTGGCTCGACTACGACTCCGGCCGTCCCTCCGACGCGCGCAGCCTGTACAACGAGGCCCTCGCCGCCGCGCGGATCGCCGACGATGCGGGCCTGGAGGCGCACGCCTTTGGCTGCCTGTCCCTGCTCGCCAAGGCATCCGGCAGGCCGCGCGAGGCGGTTTCAGCGGCGCAAGGCGCGCAGAGCGTCGCCCGCCGGTACGGCTCGTCGAGGATGCTGTCGCTGTTCGCGATGCGCGAGGCCGGCGGGTGGGCCCTGCTCGGCGATACCAGCGCCACGGACCGGGCGATCGTGCGCGCCCACCGCCTGTACGCCGACGGGCCGCGCGAAGCCGACCCGCACTGGCTGGAGTTCTACAACCCCGGCGAGCTCGCCGGCCTGGAGGCTCTGGCCCGGGCCGACCTCGCCCAGCACGAGCGGGCAGCGGCCGGCGCCGAGCAGGCCGTCCTGCTGCACGGCGAGCAGTTCGCCCGCAACCGCGCCCTGTACACCGCCGACGTCGCCGTTCAACATGCCCTCAGGGAACGTCCGGAGCCGGAGGCCGCGGCCGAAGCCGCCGGACGCGTCCTCGCCTACCTTCCCGAGGTCCGCTCCGACCGACTGCTCAAGCAGCTGCACAACGTGTCCAGCGCGCTCCAGCGGCACGCGTCCGTACCCGCGGTCGCCGACTGGCTGGAGGAGTACCGCACCATCGCCGGCGTCAGCTGAGGAGGACAAACGTGACCGCCCCGAGCACCCGCACCGACGTGGTGATCCGCACCTACGGGCCCGGCCAGGTCCCGCCGCTCACCGATGTCGTCGCCGACATCTGGGCCGACGCCCATCCCGAGCTTGTCGACAACCCCGGCGCGCAGGCGATGGGCCTGTCCGTGCCCGCCCTGCAACGCCAGATCACCGGCCACCTCAAACACGCCGGCTTCGTCCTGGTCATCGCCTACGCGGGCGGCAGCGCCGTCGGCTTCGGCTACGCCTTCCCCTGCGACGCGACGTACTGGTTCGGCCCCCTGGCCGACCAGGTCCCCGAAGCCGCCCGCACCGAACGGCTCATGGGCCTGTGCGAACTCGCCGTACGCCCGCCGTGGCAGTCCCAGGGCATCGGCACCCGGCTGCACACCGCCCTGCTCCAAGCGATCAACCCGCGCTGGTCCTCGCTGCTCGCACTCCCCTCCAACCAGCGCGGCCACGACCTGTACACCCGGCTCGGCTACGAATATGCCGGCCCCTACCGCAACACCCCCGACGGGCCCGAATTCGACCTGCTCCTCCTCCACATCCCCGAGTAGGAGTTCGCCGGGGACACCCCCCGAGCCCAGCCCCGGGTGGCGTCTTCTCAGGGCTATCCGTGCTGGCGCCCGTCCTTCACTCATACGGAGACTCCGCACAAGCTGGGGTTATCTAGCGCTCGAAGAGTCTCACCCAGGTCTCACAGCTGGTCCGACGTCAGGCAAGTTTGGCAAGTCAGAAATGGTTCGGCCGAACCATTTCCGGGGCTGCCGTTCGAGCCGCGACAATGCGTCTACGAGGTGGTTCGGCCGAACCACGTTCGCCTGAGCACGTACTTCCGAGCCCTTGGCTTCCGTGGGGCAGCGTGCTCAGCGAAGTGCGTGCTGCGGCCGCAGGAGTGAGACGACTGGGGGTTCGATGGGGAACATGAGTCCGTCGCAGAGCGACTTCCTCATCCATTTCACTGGCCGGGGCGGCCGGCCGCACCCGCACTGGGTGGATGCGGACATCCGGAGCATGTCAGCGGAGGAGCGACTGCGGTCGATAATCAGCAGCGGACTGATGAGAGCGTTCCCTCCCTACGGTGCAGAGATGCGCTGCGTGAGCTTCTCGGAGACGACCATCCACCACTTGCGTTTCCTGCTGGGAGAACGCCGTTACCGCCCATGGGGCATCGTGCTGACACGTCCGCAGGTGCTGCTCAAGGGCGGCGGCACGGTGGCCTACATCCAGGACGAGGAGACGCTGGCGAAGTTCAAAGGTGCGGGGCTCGATCACTGGGCAGTGCGCACCGGCGGCTCCACTGACTGGACGCACGAGCGGGAGTGGCGCATCCCTTGGCGCTGGCCGACGATGCGCCTGGATGAAGTCCGGGCAATTCTCATACCCGATGAGTCCTGGCGGCCGTTACCCAAGGGCGAGCAACAGCCGGAGCTGTGGACGAGGTCGCGGATCTGGGTGTGGAAGGCGGAGAAGAAGAAGGTCGGTGAGTTCAAGCCCGGCGAGCTGGTGTGACCTCGTTTCGGTCTAAACATGGTCGCCCAACTAGGGTTTTTCCGAACCGAAGTTGGGGGTCGGCACCATACGCCACCAAACATGCCGTACGTGCCTGATGACCCCTCGGAGAGCCGTGAGGCATGTGCGAAATCGGCTACATACCTGACTTGCCAGCCGCTTCCCAGAGGCCCTAGATAACGAGTCGATCCGGACGCAATCCCGGCCTGGCGCGTAGATTCCCAACCTACGAATGGACCGCCCGCTACCAGTACGGATGAGACGTTCGATGACCTGGAAGAACGAGATTTCCTGGGGCGACGTCGCGGCGGTGGCCGCTGTGCTGCTGGCGATGTAGCAACTGGTCTCGTCCAGCCGGGCGTTGATCCGGGAGCGGCGGGCGGACTTCTACCTGGAGCAACTGGCCCAGATCTCCGTTAACCCCCTGGAGAGCGGCGGCACCCATGCCACTCCGGAACTGTCGGCGCGGATCCGTTTCCTGCCCGAGTCCGAGTTCCCGATGCCGCTGCTGCGGGCGTGGGCACCGACGCGGTTCGCCCCTGACGGCGAGCACCCGTTGTGGCAGAGGTACCGAGCTGCCGGCGCACCGTACGGGGCGGATGACAACAACGGCCTGGCTCGCTGGTTGCGCGAGCAGGGCTGGGTCGAGGTGGACGCCGCGGTTGCTCATGTTCTGGAGATGTGGGTCGGTCGGCTGCGTCGCGCGTGGCGGTGCTGGCGCAGCTCGTAGAGGCGCTCGGCAGCGGTCTGAACACCCGTAGGCCACGCGTCCGGGTGCTGCTCGTCCTGGTCGACGTCGGTCTCTGGCTCTTCGTCCAGGTGAGGCCAGCGGCTGAGAGCCTGTGAACAAACCCCAGTCTGCCCAGATCACTCCGTTATGGGCAGGCACTCGGCGAGCAGGTCGACGACGTCCCGCCAAGCTCGCTGCGCGTGCTGAGGGTGATATCCGACCCCGGGAAGCACGATGTGGTCGACCGGTGGGTGATGGAAGGCGTGCAAGGCGCCGCCGTAGACCACGAGGCGCCAGTCGACGCCCGCAGCCTGCATCTCGGCGGTGAATGCGTCCCGTTGCGCGGGCGGCATGATCGGGTCTTCCGACCCGACCCCGGCCCACACCGGGCAGTGAATGCGCGCCGTCTCGCCCGGTCGGCCCGTGGTCAGTCCGTTGACTGTCGCGATCGCGCGCAGGTCGACGCCGTCGCGCCCGAGTTCCAGCGCGATTGCGCCCCCGGTTCCGTAACCGACGGCAGCGATCCGGTCCGGGTCGGTCCGCGGCTCGGCGCGGAGCACGTCGAGCGCCGCGTGGCCGATGCCTCGCATCCGGTCGGGGTCGGCGAGCAGCGGCATGCAACGGGCCAACATCTCCTCAGGGTCGCCCAAATAGCGCCCGCCGTGGAGGTCGAAGGCCAGCGCCACGTATCCCAGCTCGGCGAGCGCATCGGCCCGGCCACGCTCGACGTCGCTGAGCCCCACCCCCTCGGGCCCGACCAGGACCACGGGCCGGCGGTCGACACCGGCCGGGAGCGCGAGGTGCCCGATCATCGTCAGGCCGTCGGCCGCGTATTCGACCGTGCGCGTTGTAACTGCCGTCATGAGCCTGGACCGTAGTGATCGGCGAGCCCGGTCAGGCCGGTGTTCTGCCGCTGGCAGAAGGCAGGTCTCCGGCGTATTCCGGAACCACCCCATCAGCAGTTCAGCTCAGAGCCTGTGAACAAACCGCCGTCCGCCCGAAGGCGGGCCACGTCACGGGGTTCTGGCCCGAGCTGCACTTCGTCTGCCTAAGGCGCACGGTTCCTACGTCGCCGATTTCGGCACCCACACCAGCAGGGTCTTGCTGTCATCGGGGTCCGGCTCAACGCGCATACCCGCGCCGGTCAACACCTCCCGGTACAGCGACAGTTGAGGTTCCGTTCGCACGGCGAGCGTAGAGGCCACCAGGAAGGGCGCCTCGCCCCGTCCCCCCTCGACCGCGAACCCGCCCTCGGCGCCGCCGAACTCCCTGCACCCAGCCTTCCGCAGAACCCTGCGGATCACTTCGGCGTCCCGGTCCCGGGCCGTGAACAACGGGCGCGCACCGTGCCCGTATCCGTACTTCGGACGCCCGCCTCCACGTTCATCCATTCCCATGCCCATCAGCGTAGGTGCGGGTGCTGACAGGCGTCCCACGTCGGTACGGCGGCGAGTAGGCGACAGACGAGCAGCTACCTGCCTTCGAGGTCGTCCGCCTTCGAACCCCCAGGTTCTCCCACAGCTTCTGAACGGCCCAACGTGCTGCTCAGGGGTGGCGCCAAGTACGCCGGACCTTCGTACGGCCTTGGCTTCCGTCCGCGCTCAGTTTTCGTGCGGGACCGGAATCATCGACGCGAAGAGCCCTGGGAGTCCGGCCGGAAACGGGGAGCGCGGTCCTGCAGTCGGTGTGCGGGAAGATGTCGATCTCCCCGAGAACGACGTGCGCTGTCGCGCTCTCCCGGTCGGGGTAGGACCAGTACCTCGGCAGGAGGACGATCACGTCATAGGCGTCGAGGGCGTCGGCCACCGCCGCCGTGAGCGGGCTGCGGTCAGTGCGGGGGAAGCCGCGGTCGCTCTCCCGTGCGGGGTGGCGGACCTCCCACATGCATGTGTGGTGTGTCAGGAGGCCGGGGCCGTCCGGCGAGGCCCACAGCGTGCTGGTCGTCGGCTCCGGCGGGGTGGCCGGCTCGATCTCCTTCTGCGGCGGCTCCGGCTGCGACCCACGCCGCTCATGGTCCAGCGCCTGGTTATGTGCGTGACTGCGGGAGCCGTTTCGATGTGACTGTGGGAGTCACCGTCTGACCGAGTTTGCGATGTCAGTTTGTTTTGGCTCTGGTCCACTTCCTGTGGTCACTTACGCAGCGCAACTGCCGATCTTCGTGCGGTGGCGGAGGATGTCGCCCGAAAATCGCTCGGCCGGATCGTGGTGTGGTCGACAGTGCTGCGCCGTGAACGATGTACGGCCGCAGCTGGATGAACTGCTGTTTTCCTCGGTGGAGGGCGTGTCCGTGGAATCGGTCGAGGTGACCGACACCGACGTCCGGGTGGAGGCCCGGACCACTGCCAGCCGGGCGGCCTGCCCGGGATGCGGGTGCTGGTCGAGCCGAATACACGGCTCCTACCTGCGGTTCCCCCGTGATCTGCCAGTGGTCGGCAAGTTCGTCGTGGTGTCGTTGCGGGTGCGTCGGTTCGTCTGTGCGAAGGCGTCCTGCCTGCGGAAGACCTTTGTTGAGCAAGTTCCTGGGCTTACCCGCCGGTTCGGCCGGCGGACCGAGCGGCTGCGATCGACTCTGGTCTCGGTCGGTCTCGCGCTTGCGGGCCGTGCCGGCGCTCGGATGACGGACGTCTTCGGGGCTCCAGTCAGCCGGAACACCTTGCTGAGGCTGATCGCCTCGTTACCGGATCCTCTGGTTGCGACACCCCGCGTGGTCGGCGTGGATGAATACGCCCAGCGCAGGGGCCGGATCTACGGAACTGTGCTCGTCGACGTCGAGACACGTCGCCCGGTGGACCTCCTGCCTGACCGGGAGGCGGACACGTTGGCGGCGTGGCTCGCCAAGCGTCCCGGCATCGAGGTCGTCTGCCGCGATCGCGCTCCCTTCTTCGCTGAAGGTGCCACCCGCGGGGCACCGCAGGCCCTCCAGGTCGCCGACCGGTGGCACCTCTGGCACAACCTGGGCGAAGCTGCCGAAAAGTGCGTCTACCGGCACCGCGGCTACCTGCGCCCCATTCCGGCAACGGCGGACGAACCGCAGGAGGAAGCGGAGCCTGCTGCGTTATCGCCCTGGCCGACGGGCCACCGGTTCGCCGAACGCACCCGCGCCAAGCACGCGACCATCCACGCACTCCTGGCTGCCGGGCACAGCAAGCGCTCCGTGGCCCGGCAGCTCGGCATGGGCCTCAACACCATCCTGCGCTTCTCCCGCGCCACCACTCCGGAGGAGTTGTTCACCGGCCAGTGGCAGAGCCGTGCGACCAAGCTCGACACCTTCAAGCCCTACCTCGACCAGCGCTGGCAAGAGGGCTGCACCAATGCCTGGAAACTGTGGGAGGAGATCAGTGAACAGGGCTACCCAGACGGCTACAGCAGCGTTCGCGACTACGTGAGCAGGACTCTTCGCGGCAAGCCCCAGCCTGTCGGGCCCTGGCCGCCATCAGCCCGTGCCGTCACCCGCTGGATCCTCACGCACCCGGACGCTCTGCTCGAAAGTGACCGGCTCCAGCTCAAAGCCGTTCTGGCCAACTGCCCTGAACTGACGACACTTGTCGAGCATGTGCGCTGTTTCGCCCACATGGTCACCCACCTGCAAGGCGCCCAGTTGCCGGAGTGGATCGAATCGGCTGCGGCCACCACCGACCTGCCCAGTCTCAGCAGATTCGCCCAACACCTCGAACGCGACCTCGCCGCCGTCATCGCCGGACTCACACAGCCGTGGAACTCAGGTGTCGTGGAAGGTCATGTCAACCGGATCAAGATGCTCAAGCGCCAGATGTTCGGCCGCGCAGGATTCGAGCTCCTTCGCAAACGGGTCCTGTTGGCGTGATCGAGCGTCACCAAAGCTCGTTCCCAAAGAGTCTGCCCTCGCCCGAGATCGACGCATAGGGTGCTGCCGTGAGCAGCGAGACGATGTATGCAGGCCGATTCCTCGGGGAGTTCCGGGAGCTTGAGCATGGCCGCACTGACGGGCCCTCGCTGAGGGACTGCGTGCAACGAGAGGTTGCGCCCTATGAAGCGGACCTCGTTCGCTACCTCCGTGCCGGCTCGGTGCTGGCCGCGACCACCTCACGAGTCCACGATGTCCTCAGCGACAGGAACGATCTGATCGGCGGCCTGCATCTCCTCACTGACGGTGAGTGGTTCTGGTACACGGACCTGGCGCACTACGTCGAGCACTACCACGTGCCCTTGGACGCACGATTCGTCGACCACGCACGCGGCCGCGGCTGGACACCGCCTCAGCTGAGCGACGCCGAGCTTGTCCGGATCGGCGATGCCTTCTTCCCGGACGACGGCTCTGCACCTCTCGTTGTTGACGGTGGGCAGTGAAGCGTGCCGGGGACGTCCAGCACCGGGGCCACTCGACTCTTCGGCCGCATGAGGTGTGTTTCCAACCGTGGCTCTCGGCCGACTTGAACCTCCGCCACAGTAAGAACGACCGTCACACTGCGTAAGTGACCACAGGAAGTGGACCGAGCCCGAAGAAACAGGCACAGCCATGCCTGCGCGACTCACAACTACGAGGCAGGGATGCCCCTTTGGGACGTACAGGTTTTGTTGGGACATGCTTGGGCCTCCACCACGGTCGGCTATCTCGCTACAGCGAAGGGCGACCCGGAGCGGCAGAGTCTGGAGTCTTCCCGGCGAGCAGTTCGCCGGCTGAGTTGGGAGTCGTGAACCGGTGAAATGGAACCTGCGCTGGGCTGCTGCCCGTCGCGACATCTGGCGGCCCACCCAGTTGCTCGCCGCATTCCAGGAGGTCGGCTTCAATCCGTCGCTGAGCAAGACTGCGGCCTTGTGGTCGAGCCAACCGATCACAGTCCGGCTCGATGATCTGGACATGATCTGCACGGCCTTGGGCTGCACGATTGCGGACCTGATGGAGGCCGAGCCGGTCGCCGCGGAGCGACGGCCCGAGAACGAGCAGCGCGCTGTCGGCGAGCACAAGAGCACAGAGCAAGTTCGTCCGGTCCCCAGGCCAGGCAGCGGAGGCCGGCGCCGCTCGCTGCCACCCAACTGAAGAGCGCGTGCATGCCAAGCCTCAACGGTCCCGACGGGAGCTGCGCCCATTGTCTGGCCTGGTCGAATGACCGAATCACGCTCTGCCACGGATGCCGAGGCTGGAGGCAATCGCATCCCGAGACGTCCGAGTGCCAGCGTTGCCGACGTCACCTGCCGGTGAAGCAGGGCAAATGCCGCTTCTGCTCGCTGGTACTGAAGGAGACCGAGACTGACCTCAGCGGCATCGCCTTGATCGGCGGCGATCAGCTCTGGTTCGGCCGCGAACTCGCCTTGCGCAAGAGCGATCGCTACTTGAGTTGCGGATCCCGAAACGATAAAGGCCGCTTCTGGATCAAGCACAGGCGAGCCCGGGATAACTCGCTCGCAGAGCGTCCCGTTTCGCCACACATCATCGGCCCTGCACAGCTGGAGTTGTTTCCCACGCCGCCTCGGGACTGGGGCCAGTTGAACCCCCAGGACGAGTACGCGCTCACCGCCACCGCCACGGCATTGCTCAGCGACTTCTCCGACTACCTGCGCGATCAGGGCGTCGACCCCAGCTTCACCGGAGCGGCGGACCTGCGCACGCTGCGCGTTCTCACCGCGCAGCTCGGAGCCGAGGCCCCCATCCATGAAGTGGATGTAAAGGCCATCGCAACCCTTGGCGGCCACTACAACGGTCGGCGGGTGCTCTATTTCCTTCGCCAGCGCGGCATGTTGAAGCCCGAGCCGACGCACGATGCGGAACTGATCCGGGCTCGGAACGCGGCTGCCTCTCTCCCCGCCCCGTTCGCCGAAGCCGTGGACCTCTGGATTGACGTTCTCCTGGGCCAGGGCAGTCGGTCCAACCCCGCTCTCGCCTCCGGGACGATCTACAGCTACGTCCAGAATGCATGCCCGTCCCTCAAATCCTGGGCAGATTCTGGGATCACCGACTTGAGGGAGATCACCAAGAAGGACGTCGAAGCAGCAATCATGGGCTTGGCACCCGCCCGTCGCCACTCCGTCCACCCGCCCTTGCGGTCGCTGTTTCGAGCGCTGCGACGTGAACGGAAGATCTTCCGAGACCCCGCACGCAGCGTCTCGCTGCCCGCTGCGGTGAAGCTCCCCACCCCGCTTCCCTCGGACCGGGTGAAGGGGATCCTGAGCAAGGCCGAGGACACCAGAAGCCAGCTCATCGTTGCTTTGGTCGCCGTTCACGCACTCGTCCACGGCGACCCGCCGACGCTCCTACTCGAAGACCTTGACCGACCCCGTGGCCGGTTGCGTGTCCGCCGCCGGGGGCGTCTGGATCACATGGTCTACCTCGATGAACTCACCGCTGACCTGGCAACAGCCTGGCTGCGAGAGCGGCACCGACGCTGGCCCCGAACTGGTAACCCCCACCTGCTGGTCAGCAGGGTCTCCGCAGCAGACGAGACCGGACCGAGAATGAGCACCGAGGTGACGAAGACCGTCTTCGAACGAGTCGGAATCAGCGCCCGCAAGCTGCGTGAGGACCGGATCTACGACGAGGCCCGACATACCGCAGATCCTGTCCACCTGATGCGTCTGTTCGGTCTGAGTACGACGACCGCGATGAAGTACGTCACCGCAGCACACCCTGACAAGCACCCTGACCCAATCCGAGCCTGAACGGGGGTTCTGGTTAAGAGCGCTGTCGCCAACCGTAAGCATGACCGGCAAGGTGTGGTCGAGCGTGTTCGGCGATGTGACGGGCGACGGTCACGAAGGGAACCGCGATGCCGAATAGGTGCGTTTCCTGGTTCAGGCGGGTGACCGCACAGGAGAATACGAGATGGCGGACCGTCAGCCGACTGGTGGCGGATGTGCCGGGGCGAGGGGGAGTCGCTGTGTCACTGGGGTGGAAGATCACGGTCATCGTGCTGGCGTCGGCTGGCGTCCTGTCCACCCCTCTGGTCTGGCTTCTGGACGGCCCCGGTGCGGGACAGCTAGCCGGGGCTACTGTCCAGGCCGCTGTCGGTATCGCTGCCCTGGTCTGGGCCCTGTTACAGCATCCCCCTGCTGCCGGGCCCACAGACAGAGCCACCCGCACCGGGAGGTCCGACGGCGGCGGCACTTCTGGCATCCGGCGGCCTGGCGGCCGGGGACGGGGCTCGGCCACCGCCGAGCGCACTGGAGAGGCCAGCGGCCCGAACTCCGTCTCCGGCATCGACTACTCGAACTAGGCCTGCACTCATGGCGAAAGCACCGTCGGGCACGGCAGGGGACGAGGAGCCCGAGCCGTCAGCGACCGTGGCTGATACCGGCAAGGCCGGGGCCACGGCCGATGAGACGGCCGTGACGGGCTATCGCGGCCCTGCTCCAGGAAGCAGCCCCGGGGCCCCGGCTTCGGCACATCTGTCCCGCACCGGGGACGCAACGGCCACCAACGGCGCAACCGCCGTCAGCGGCTATGTTCACACGCTTAACGTGCAGCACGGCGCGGTGCGGGAGCCCGTCTCGTGGCCGCATCAGGTCGGTGTTGTGCCGGAGCCGGCGCAATCCTTCCAGCATCGAGCCGAGGCGGACCAGCTGCGGGCGGCGGTCAAGAGCGGGGGTACCGCCGTGCTCTCCCAGGTGTTGACCGGAATGGGTGGGGTCGGCAAGACCCAACTCGTCGCCGACTACGCCCGCGCCGCCCGTCGCGACCTGGACGTCCTGGTCTGGGTCACCGCCAGCAACCAGTTGGCTCTGGTGAACGAATTCGCGCGGGCCGGTCGCGATCTGTGCCGGGCCGACCCCGACGACGCCGAGGAGGCCGCGAAGCAGTTCTTGGCCTGGCTTGCGCCCAAGCCAGGGCGGCGGCCCTGCCGGTGGCTGGTCGTCCTAGACGACGTTGCCGATCCACGCGACCTCATCCTCCGCTCTGAGAACCCGGGCACGCCCCGGTACAGCCTGTGGCCGCCCAACAGCCCGCACGGCCGCACCCTGCTCACCACCCGCCGCCGCGACGCCGCCCTGTTCGGCGAAGGCCGCCGCCGGATCGATGTCGGCCTGTTCACCCCCGACGAATCCGTCGCCTACCTCACCTCATCCCTGGAAGCCCGTGTCCGCATCGAACCCGCAAGCCAGCTCAACTCGCTGGCCCGCGACCTCGGACACCTGCCTCTGGCCCTGGCCCAGGCCGCCGCCTACCTCATTGACTCCGGCAAGACCGCTGCGGCCTACCGCGATCTGCTGGCTGACCGCGCCACAAAACTCGCCGACCTCGCCCCCGACGCTCTGCCCGACGAGCAGGCCACTGCCCTGGCCGCCGTTTGGTCCCTGTCCATCGACCGCGCCGACACCCTGCGCCCCGTCGGCCTCGCCCGGCCCATGCTCCACCTGGCCTCCCTACTCGATGCCAACGGCATCCCTCAGACCGTTCTGACCGGCCGGCCCGCCCTCACCCACCTCAAGCGCCACCGCACCGCAACCGACCCAGTACAGGCCCAGCGGCGAAAGGGGTGGCTGGGCAGATGGCTGCGCCCCGCCCCGTCGGTCACCCCCGAGGAGGCCTACGGTGCACTGCGCGTACTGGACCGGCTCAGCCTCATCGACCACACACCGGACACCCCCCACCAGGCCGTCCGTGTCCACCAACTCATCCAGCGAGCCACCCGCGACACCCACACTCCCCACCAGCACGACCAGTACGTCCGCACTGCCGCTGACGCCCTCATGGCCGCCTGGCTCCCAGGAGAATCCGACACCGACCTCGCCCAGGCCCTACGAAGCAACACCGAAGCACTCACCCGCCACGGAGAAGAGGCGCTATACCGTCCAGACGCGCACAAGGTGCTGTACCGCCTCGGCCACAGCCTCGGCGGTAGCGGTCAGGTCACCGCTGCAATCGCCCACTTCGATCACCTCACCACCACCGCCTGCAGCCGCCTCGGCGAGGACCACCGCGCCACCCGCACCGCCCGGAGCAACCTCGCCAGCTGGCGGGGGCGGGCGGCGGACCCGGCAGGGATGGCGCAGGCGTTCGATGGCGCGTTGCGGACCGTGCGTCTGCTGGGCGAGGACCACCCCCACCCCCATACCCTCACCGACCGGGACAACGTCGCCAGCTGGCAGGGACAATCGGGAGATGTCGCAGGGGCCGCAGCACATTCGTTCCACGGTGGTGTGGAGCAAGCCGTTCGTCTGTTGGGCGAGGACCACCCCCACACCCTCGCCAGCCGGGGCACCGTCGCTAGTCTCCGGGGAGAGGCAGGGGATGCGGCCGGGGCCGCGGAAGAGTTCGCCGACCTCGTGGAGCACATGGTGCGGGTGCTGGGCGAGGACCATCCCACCACTCTCACTGCCCGGAGCTACCTCGCCCTTTGGCTGTGGCGGGCGGGAGATGCAACCGGCGCAGCGCAAGGGTTCAACGGTCTGCTGGAACACGTGGTGCTGGTGCTGGGTGAAGACCACCCCCACACCCTCACCGTCCGGGGCAATGTCGCCAAATGGCGGGGCGAGACCGGGGATGCGGCCGGGGCCGCGCAGGCGTACGCCGACCTGCTGGAGCGCATGGTGCGGGTCCTAGGCGATGACCACCCCTACACCCTCCCCGTAGGGAGCAACCTTGCCCTATGGCGGGCGCAGGCGGGAGATGCGGCCGGGGCCGCGCAGGCGTACGCCGACCTTCAGGAACGCTCGGCGAGGATGATGAGTAAACACCAACTTGACTTCAAGGAAGTCGCCCCACGGCGGAAGGAAGCCGAGGGGACGTAGAACGGCTGCTAACGATGGCGCCCTTCTCTGCGGCTGGTGCAGCGTTCTTACAGGTATCGCTGAACAGCTTGAACGGCTGCAGACTACGGTTGCTGAACCCACCGCAGACACGCCGTCATTCAGCCCGAGGCCCAGCGGGTTCCCGATCTGGCCCCTCCCAGAATTCGGGAACCCGTCTACTTTGGTCGGCGTAGGGGTGGAGTCGGGCTCCGGCGGTGCCGTCGGAGAGGGTGCGCTGCGCGGCGGCGGGCTGGGCCGGGGTGGGTGCGGGTGTGGTGCGGCCGAGGAGGTCGAGGGCGGCCTGGGGGCCGTGGTCGCGGCGGGCGGCGGCGATCTTGTCCAGGTCCCAGGCCATCTCGCCGACCACGGTGCGGCGCGGGCCGCGGGCCTCGACGGTGCCCCGCACCAGGAGCATGCCGCAGTGGAATACGGTGTGCGCGACCCGTTCGTGGGAGTCCTCGAAGAACGCGATGTCGACCAGGCCGGAGCCGTCCTCCAGTGTGCAGAAGATGACGCGCTTCCCGGACGGGATCGGTGGCGTCTGCGTGGAGGCCCGTACGCCGGCGACGAGCACCTTCTGTCCGGGGATCATGCTGCGCAGGTGGGCGGCGTCGGTGGCGCCGAGCTCGCGCAGCAGCCGGTGGTGGTGCTCCATCAGGTGCTGGGTGACGTCGATCGAGAGGGTCTCCAGTTCGGCGCCGAGCTGCTCGCGGCTGGTCATCTCGGGCAGCCCGCTCGGCTCGGCGGTCATCAGCTGGCCGCCGATCGGCAGTTGTCCGTCGCTGGCGTTGCGGTTGCGCAACTGGCGGTGCAGTTCGGTGGCCTGGAGCAGCAGGTCCCGGCGTGTGAGGTCGCCCGCGAGCAGCCCGAGCGCGCCGACGCGGATCAGGCGCTGGGCGACGGGCAGGGAGGGGCGGGCGCGCTGCCACAGGTCCTGCAGGCCCGTGTAGGGCTGTCCGGCCGTGAGGCGGGTGACCTCGGCGGTGCTGATGCCCTTGACGGTGGAGAAGGCAAGCCGCACGCCCCAGCCCTGTTCGGTTGCCTCAACGCTGTGCTGGGCGCGGGAGTGGTTGACCTCAACGGGCAGGATCGGCACGTCATGGCGGCGGGCATCGGACACGATCACCCGGCGCGGCCACATCCCCGGGTCGTGCTCCAGCAGGCCTGCGTACAGAGCGGCGGGGTAATGGGCTTTGAGGAAGGCGGACTGCAGGGCCGGGACGGCGAAGGCGACCGCGTGCGCGCGGCAGAACCCGTACGCGCCGAACGCAGCGACGGTCTCCCACACTTCATCCAGCACGGACTTGCTGTAGCCGCGCTCACCGGCCGTGCGGCGGAACCATGCCTCCACCTTGGGCAGCCGGTCGGGGTCGGCGAGGGCGCGGCGGGCGACGTCGCCGGCGGCACGGTCGCAGCCGGTCATCCGCGCGAGGATCGCGATGATCTGCTCGTGCCAGATCACCACCCCGTAGGTGTCGTTGAGGATCGGCTCCAGGTCCGGGTGCGCGTAAGTCGGTGCGGCGCCGTGACGTGCCGCGATGAAGATCGCGGGCATGCCTCCCTGTACGGGGCCGGGCCGGAAGAGCGAGATGTCGGCGATGACGTCCTGGATGTGCCGCGGCTGGAGACGGCCCACCAGGTCCTGCTGGCCTGGCGATTCGAGCTGGAAGAGGCCGACCGTGTCGGAGGCCTGGATCATCTTGAAGGCGAACGGATCGTTCAGGTCGACATGGTCGGGGTTGTCGAGGTCGAGCTGGCGCCCCGTCGTACGGCGGATCTCGGCGACGGCGTGCGCCATCGCCGACTGCATCCGCACGCCCAGCACGTCGAGCTTGAGTAGCCCGAGGTCTTCGACGTCTTCCTTGTCGGCCTGCACCATCGGGTAGCCGGCCGGGGTCGGCTGCACCGGCAGCCGGTCCAGCAGCAGCGCATTGGAGATGATCACCCCGCAGGGGTGCATGGCGTAGCCGCGCGGCAGCGCGTCCAGGCCCTCGGCGAGTTCCCACAGCCGCCCGAACTTCGGCGCCTGCGCAGCGAGCTGCCGCAGTTCGGGAAGTTCGACAAGGGCGGCGCGGATGTCCCGGGCCCGAATGTGCGGGAACGACTTGGCGATGTCCCCGACGACCTGCGGCGGGATTCCGAGCGCGAGCCCGGTATCGCGCAGGGCGTGCCGGGCGCGGTAGGTCTCCGGCATGCCGGTGACGGCGGTCCGCTCCCGGCCGAACCGCTCGATGATCGCGTCGTACACCTCCAGGCGCCGCTCGGACTCCACGTCGAGATCGATGTCCGGCAGCGACGTACGACGCTCGCTGAGGAACCGTTCGAACAGCAGGTGATGATCGAGAGGGTTGGCGGTGGCGATGAACAGGGCGTGGTTGACCATGCTCCCGGCGCCGGAGCCGCGCGCGGCGACCCGTATCCCGACCGCGCGGGTGTCGGCGACCACCTGGGCGACGGCCAGGAAGTATCCCTCGTAGCCGAGCCGGCCGATCACGTCCAGTTCGTAGTCGAGCTGCCGTGCGGCGCGCGCGTCCGTATCCAGGCTCCGGGCGGCCATCCCGGCTTCGCAGCGCTGCCGCAGCAGCCTCATGGCCGAACCGCGCTCGGTGGTGGCGCCCACGACGGACGGTTCGGGGAAGTGCGGCCGTCCCAGACCGAGGTCGGCGGGCGTGAGGGTGCAGGAGTGGCCGGTGGCCTCGGTCTCGGCCAGCAGCCGCATGGCCCGACCGGGGGCGTCGCCGACGGCCTGCGCGATCCGCTCGGCGGCCGCGGTCATGGCGGCCGGGTCCTTCAGCCACCGCTCGCCGCCGTCGAGGTTGCGGCGGTCGACGGGCCGCAGCAGCCGGGCCGCATCCAGCACGTCGGCCAGCCGGTGCTGGGCGGGGTCGGCGTAGCGCACCTTGTTCGTCAGCACCGCACGCACCCCGAGCCGGTCGGCCAGGCCCACGGTGCGGGCGGCCAGCCGCAGCGAACCCGCGCCGGTGCCCTGCCGGTCCAGGTACACGGCCTCCAGCCGCAGCCGCTCCCCGGCCAGCTCCCGCCACGGTGCAAGCAACTGCTCGGCGACGTCCGGGCGGCCGGCGGACAGGGCCCGCACCGGCTCGGCGGCGGGCCCGAGCAGCACCGCCAGGTCCTGGTCGGCGTGCTCACGCAAGGCCGGCCAGGACACCACCGGCAGGCCCTCGCCGGCCTCGGCGTGGGCGGCGGACACCAGGCGGCACAGTCGCGCCCACCCGGCCGCGTTCTGTGCGAGCAGGGTGATCCGCAGCGGCGGCTCCATCACGTGTGCGCCACCGCGTACGGGCGTGCGCGGCCGTACGGCGGCGGCCGGGTCCGGCGGATCGACCGGGGAGACGGCCACGTCGACACCGAAGATCGGACGGATGCCGGCGGCTGCGGTGGCTTTGGCGAAGCGGACCGTGCCTGCCACGGTGTCCCGGTCGGTCAGCGCGAGCGCCGTCATCCCGCGCTCAGCGGCGCGCTGTACGAGGAGCCCGGGCAGCGAGGCGCCGTAGCGAGCCGAGTAGCCGGAGACGACGTGCAGATGAGTAAATCCACCACCGCGCACCCGCCTCTCGCATGCCCCTCCCCTGACCTGGGTCACTCCAGGTCTCCACCATAACCGAGAGTTCGATTATTTGTTCGAGCGAAAGGGTGGTGGGGCTCACTGGCGGGCGGCACTCAGCCGTTGTGACTGAGCGT
>NZ_JAQMYP010000010.1 GCF_028369295.1 Streptomyces sp. HD | reverse complement strand
GGGTTAGTTTGTCAGGGGGCCGGCCGGGGGGGGGGGGGGGCCCGCTCCGTTCTGCTCTGTTCGCTCGTGTCTTCCTGTCGCCTCAGCTCACCATGTGGCGCGCACCTGGCGGATGATCCTGCGGCGCAGCCGTACCCTGCGGCTTCCGTCACGCAGCAGGCTCAGGCGGTCCAACTCCCAGTGTCCGTACTCGGCATGGTCCGTCAGCAGGCGTGTGGCGTCCTTGCGGGAGACCCCGCGCGGCACGTACACGTCGACAAATTCGTATTCGGGCATCGCATCTATTGTGCGGGCTGGGGCTCGGTACGGATAGCGTCTGCCCTATGTCTGATGCTGTGCAGCCCACCGCTGCCGAGGTACGCGCCGCCGCCGAGGCGGTCAAGACCGCGCTCGACCGTCACCTGGCCGCGGTCGAGCGCCGGTCGGGTGAGGACGACCCGGGCGTCTACGAGGCGTTCAACCAGCTGGCCGCGGCCGCCGAGACCTACGACGAGCTGCTCTACGACCGTTACGACGAGGTCACTCCCTTCGAGATCCCCGGTACGGACGACGCGCTGCCGCCGTACACGGGCCCCGAGGAACCGAACGCGCTCAGCGTGCTGATCCGCCGCGACTATGCCGTGGTGGAGCCGCAGCGGCTGCTCGCACAGGCCCAGCGGGTCGAGGCGGTGGACGACGACGAGGGCGCGGAGCTCTCCGGAACGGTGCACGGGGCGCTGGGTGTGCTGTTCGGCGAGTTCGAGGCGGACGAGATCGCCTCCCGGCACAAGGAGTTCGGCCTGGAGGAGGGCGACTCCACGCTCTGGGTGACCGCCGCGGACGAGGCACCCGAGCCGGGGGAGTGGCTGGAGCTGCCCTTCGAGGGCGTCGACCCGCAGCGGGTGGTGTGCCGGTTCGACGTCAGCACGGTGTTCGACGACGAGCTGGATGACGAGCTGGACGACGAGGACGGCGACGACGAACCCGAGGAGGAGCTTGAGGACGAGCTCGACTCGGATCTGGACGACGACGACCTCGAACCGCTGGACGCGGATCGCTGACGCGGATCGCTGCTGTTTTCGACGGCGCCGGTCACGGATGAGTCCCGTGACCGCCGCCGTCGCGGTTCAACGCCCCTCGGTCGGCTGCCCTGCGGTCAGTCCGCCGACGTCC
This sequence comes from Streptomyces sp. HD, assembly GCF_028369295.1. Taxonomy (GTDB): domain Bacteria; phylum Actinomycetota; class Actinomycetes; order Streptomycetales; family Streptomycetaceae; genus Streptomyces. The sequence goes on along the minus strand of NZ_JAQMYP010000010.1, from coordinate 205,092 downwards.
CCTGCGTTCTGAGCAGGACGGGCAGGCGGGTGGTGCGTGGTTTGGCCGGGACCTCCGCGACCGCTCGGGGCAGAGCCTGCTCCACGCCGTGGACCACGGAGAGGTGGCGGTCTGCGCGGCTGAACGCCGTGTAGACCCAGGGGCGGCTGAGGGCCTGGGCCGCGTCGCCCGGCAGGACCACGACCACCGCCGGCCAGCGGCCGCCCACCGCCTGGTGCGCGGTCAGGGCCCAGCCGTGCCGTACGGACTGCTCCACCCGTTCCTTCGGGACGACGACGGCCTCGCCCGCGCAGGACAGGTGCAGTCCCTCGGCGTCGGCCTTCACCACCTGGCCCGGCACCGTACGGCCCGGCGCGGGGGAGTAGGCGACACGGTCGCCGGGGTCGAAGCCGCCGAAGCGGCCGGGGCCGGGGTTGAGCCGCTCCTTGAGCGCGGCGTTGAGGGCGCGCGTACCGGCCGCGCCGCCGTGGCCCGGCGTGATCACCTGGGTCTGCTCGGCCGGGACGCCGATCGCCCGCGGCACCGAGTCGGCGACGAGCTGCACGGTGCGGTGCACGGCCTCGCCCGCGTCCCGCACCGGCACGATCACCAGCTCCTTGCCGGGCGCCTCGACCTGGTTCAGTTCACCGATGCCGACACCGGACACCAGCTCGCCCAGCGGGCCCGGATCCGGTCGCCGTGAGGCGATCTGCGGGCAGATCCGTGCCGCCAGCAGATCGGCGAACACCCGCCCGGGCCCCGCCGACCACAGCACCGCCGGATCCCCGGCGGGCACCAGCCGGGCCCCGTCCGGCAGCGACTCCGTGAGCAGGGCCGCGGTCTCGACATCCAGCTGCGGGGCGTCCAGCACGACGAGCAGATCGAGGTCGAACGCACCGTCCGCGTCCCGGCCGGGCCCTTCGGCACCCGAGAGCAGTCCGGCCACGGTGGCGACGCCGGGCGCGGATTCGGCGCCGGCGTCGTGATTCGGTCGGTCCGATTCGCTCAGCAGCGCCGAGAAGCGTTCCCGGCCGAGCGGGGTGTGCGTGACCGCCCAGGCCCGCAGGCCGAGGGAGTGCGCCGCGCGCAGCAGCGCCGCCGGTTCGGCCAGGGACGCCTCCCCGCCGGTGTGGAGGACCAGACCGTGTGCCGAGACCGCGCGGACCAGGTCGGCGGCGGAGCCCGCGGCGGACGCCGCCCGCTCCCACTCCTCGGTCGAACCGTCCTGCTTCGGCGCCGAGTTGATCAGACGGCCCAGCCCGTCGGCGAGACTCTCCTCCGCGAGGGCGTACCGCTCCAGGCCGACGAGGACACGGACGGGCCGCCCCTCGTCCTCCTCCGCCTCGTCGTCCTGCCGGGCCGGCGCGCCGGGTTCGTCCAGGGCGTCCTGGAAGGCCAGCGCCTCGCCCTCGGCCAGCGTGTTCTGTACGGCGGTGTCGGCGTCCGGCACACCCCGCTGGGCCAGCGCCGCGGTGAGCGCCGGCAGCTCCAGGGCCGTGTGCCCGGCCAGGGCCGCCTGCTCCAGCAGCCACACGGTGACCGACCGGCCGCGTCGCTCGTCGTCCGGTCCGCACTCCGCGCCGAGCAGCGCCCGCGCGAACCCGTCGGCCTGCTCGGGCCGTACGCCCGTGACGCGCAGCAACTGCCAGGGGTCGGCCCGCAGCTGGTCCTCGGCGCTCTCGCCGAGCACGGCGGCGATCTGCGGGGCGAGCGTCTCCGGGGCGCCGCCGTCGGCCAGCGCCCGCCGTACCGAGTCGACGGTCTCCGGCGCGGGGCCCGCGGGGGCGTCGGCTGCCACGGGCTGTGGTCGTCGTGCCTGCTCCGGGGCGGGGCGGCGCGGTGGCTCCGGCTCGCTGAAGACGGCGGCCACCGGCTTGGCACCGCTCTCCACGGCCCGTACGGCGGCCAGCAGGTCGGCGGCCTTGCCGCTGAGCTTGGTCCCGCTGTCGATGGGCCCCTGCCTCTCCGCCTTGCGCCGCTCGATCCGCTCCCGCTCGATCCGCTGAGCGGCGAGCTCGGCCTCGGCCTCCGACTTCTGCGCCGCGGCGTCGCCGTCCCCGGCCTCGCTGTCACCGGCGGCGCCCTCCGGCTGTGAAGCTGCGGCCCCGCTCTCGCTCTCCTCGGCGCCCTCCGCCCGGCCGGCCCCGGCGTCGTCCGCGTTCCCGTCCACCGTCCCGCCCTCGGCGGGTCCCGGACCCGCGGCCCCCGGCGTCCCCGGCTCGGCGTTCTCCGTGGTCTCGGGTGGCTCCGTGGTCACAGCGTGCTCCAGTCGTGATCGGGATAGCGGTGCACGGGCGCTGACACATCGTCGAGTGCCCGGCAGATCTCGTCAGGAAGACTAAGGGCCTCCACTGACAATGCCGCCGTGAGCTGCTGTGCGTTGCGTGCGCCCACGACGGGCGCGGCCACGCCGGGCCGGTCGCGGACCCAGGCGAGGGCGACCTGGAGCGGGGTCACGGCCAGCCCGTCGGCCGCCGTCTGCACGGCGTCCACGATGCGGCTCGCCGTGTCGTCGAGGTACGGCGCGACGAACGGCGCCAGGTGTTCCGAGGCGCCGCGCGAGTCGGGCGGTGTCGCGCCCCGGTACTTGGCCGTGAGCACCCCGCGCCCCAGCGGCGAGGACGGCAGCAGACCGATGCCCAGGTCCAGCGCGGCCGGCAGCACCTCGCGCTCCACACCGCGCTGCAGCAGTGAGTACTCCAGCTGCGTGCTCGCCAGCCGGGTGCGTATGCCGGGCGCCGCGAGCTGCCAGGTCGCCGCCTTGGCGAGCTGCCAGCCGCAGAAGTTGGAGACACCGGCATAGCGGGCGCGGCCGCTGCTGACCGCGAGGTCGAGGGCCTGGAGGGTCTCCTCCAGCGGTGTGTGCGGGTCGAAGGCGTGGATGTGCCAGACGTCGACGTAGTCCGTGCCGAGCCGGGCCAGCGAGGCGTCCAGTGCGGAGAGCAGATGGCCGCGCGAGCCGTCGAAGCGGCGGTCCGGGTCGGGCACGCTGCCCGCCTTCGTCGAGATCACCAGGTCCCGGCGCGGGACCAGCCCTTCTATGAGCCTGCCGAGCAGGTACTCGGCCTCTCCGTCGCCGTACACGTCGGCCGTGTCGACCAGGGTGCCGCCCGCCTCCCAGAACGTCTTCAAGAGGTCCGCGGCGTCGTGCTCGTCGGTGTCCCTGCCCCAGGTGAGGGTGCCGAGCCCGATCCGGGACACGCGAAGGCCGGTGCGGCCGAGATGCCTCTGCTCCATGAACGCCGAGATTACTGGCCAGAACCTGCCATGTGGGGGCCTGTGGATGACCAGTTTCCGGGACGGGGGCGGGGGACAGCGGCGACCGGTCGCGCGACGCCCGCCACACTTGCCTCCCCGTGGGTCGTCCCCCGCGCTAAGGTCGGGCCGACAAGGGACGTTACTGATCGGTAAGGGGAATCCGTCATGCAGCTCGGGATCAACCTCGGCTACTGGGGCGCCGGAATGGACGCGGACAATCTCGCCGTCGCCAAGGAGGCCGACCGGCTGGGATATGCGGTGTGCTGGGCCGCCGAGGCGTACGGCTCGGACGCGGCCACCGTGCTCTCCTGGGTCGCCGCCCAGACCGAGCGCATCGACGTCGGCTCCGCCATCTTCCAGATTCCGGCCCGCCAGCCGGCGATGACCGCGATGACGGCCGCGACGCTCGACTCGCTCTCCGGCGGCCGCTTCCGGCTCGGCCTCGGCGTTTCCGGGCCGCAGGTCTCCGAGGGCTGGTACGGCGTCAAGTTCGACAAGCCGCTGGCACGCACGCGTGAGTACGTCGAGATCGTACGGAAGGCGATGACGCGCGAGCGGCTGTCGTACGAGGGCCAGCACTGGACGCTGCCGCTGCCCGGCGGCCCCGGCAAGCCGATCAAGCTGACCGTGCACCCCGAGCGCGAGCACATCCCGCTGTACATCGCCGCCATCGGTCCCAAGAACCTCGAACAGACCGGTGAGATCGCCGACGGCGCCCTGCTGATCTTCCCCTCCGCCGAGCACCTGGAGGAGACCACGATCAAGTACCTGCGCGCGGGGCGCGAGAAGGCCGGCAAGACCCTCGACGGGTTCGATGTCTGCCCGACGCTCCCGCTGGCCGTCGGCGAGGACAAGGACGTGGCCACGCTCGCCGACACCTTCCGTCCCTACACCGCGCTGTACGTCGGCGGCATGGGCAGCGCCAAGCAGAACTTCTACAACCAACTCGCCCAGCGCATGGGCTTCGAGGCCGCGGCCGCCGAGGTCCAGGAGAAGTACCTGTCCGGCGACAAGCAGGGCGCCGCGGCCGCCATCCCGCACGAGCTGATCGACCAGACGACGCTGCTCGGTTCCGTGGACCGCATCGCGGACCGGATGAAGGAGTACGCGGCGGCCGGGGTCACCACCCTCAGCCTCGCCCCCGCGGGCTTCACGCTCGACGAGCGCCTCGCCTCGCTGCGCGCCGGCACCGAGGCCCTGGAGCGCGCCGGACTGGCCTGACGCGAGCGCCGTACGACCCGGGGAAGTTTCAGCGGCCGTGGTGGGGGCTCGGGGGTCTTCCCCGCCACGGCCGTCACGCAGAACAACGCGTGCACGCCCACCCGGTTACGCCCCCGTAGTGACCCCGCTGGTCATTCTTTTGGCGGAGTTGTCCGGCGTAACTGTTGCAGCACCTGTCTCAGCCCATTTGACTCGTTCTTTGCGGAATCCTGCGGCGTCCCGAGAGAGGTGCCCACGATGCTTTCGGCCAAGAGTCTGTTCCAGGAGATCCTCGACAACGACGACTCCTTCCGCCTGTTCTGCTCCATCGCGGCCAGCGGCGAGTCCCAGGGCGGGTGGGAGAACGCGCGTATCGCCGCGCTCGTGCCCGACAGCGAGCGCGACATGGCCCCCAAGATCACCCGGCACGGCGCGGACGAGGACAAGCACGGGCGGATCTTCAACGCCCTGCTGAAGAAGCGCGGCCTCGAACCCGTCCCCGTCCCGCCCGAGACCGACTACACGATGCTGCTGGAGCAGCGCGGCATCGGGCTCGCCCACGACAAGCTCAAGAGCGACGAACAGCTCACGGTCCAGGACATCGTCACGTACCTGTCGCACAGCAGGGTCACCGAACAGCGCGCCTCGGAGCAGATGGACCTGCTGCGCAAGTACTTCGCCGATCACCCCGACATCGGCCGCGCCGTCAAGATGATCTCGGCCGACGAGGACAACCACCTCGCCTACTGCCACGAGGAACTCCTGAGCTTCGCGGCCCAGGGGCACGGCCGCGCCATCCAGCGCACCCTGCGCGAGTGCGCTCTCTCAGAGATCCGGATCTACCGGGACGTCAGCCTCGCGGTCATGGCCCACATGGGCCGCATCCTCGGCTGGCCCCGGCCCAAGGCCGCCGTGCTCGCCGCGGGCATCCACGCCGTGTACGCCTGGGAGCGGTTGGCGGGCTGGCGGCGCATGGTGTCCCTGAAGATGCCCGAACGGCGCGACGCCCTGGGCGGGCCGGCCACCTCGGCGCCCGAGTTCGCCTGACGCCTACAACCAGCCCCGGCGCTTGAACAGCCGGTACAGCAGCACCTCGACGGTGGCCATGGCCACGATCAGCACCGGATACGAACCGGACCAGTGCAGCTCCGGCATGTGCTCGAAGTTCATGCCGTAGATCCCCGCGATCATCGTGGGGACGGCGGCCATGGCCGCCCACGCGGAGATCTTCCGCATGTCGTCGTTCTGCCGGACGCTCATCTGCGCCAGATGAGCCGAGAGGACGTCGGAGACCAGCCGGTCCAGGCCCTCCACGGACTCGTTCACGCGCGTGAGGTGATCGCTCACATCGCGGAAGAAGGGCTGCGCCTTGTCGTGCACGAAGGGCACACGCGCGCCGATCAGGCCCGTACCCGCGAGCCGGGACAGGGGCTGCGCGAGCGGGCCGGTGGCCTTGCGGAACTCCATGATCTGCCGTTTGAAGGCGTAGATGCGCGAGGCCGTGTGCCGGGAGCCCCCGCCGGTCGGTGAGAACACCTCCGCCTCCAGCTCCGCCAGATCCGTGCCCAGCTCGCCCGCCACGTCGACGTAGTGATCGACCACGGCGTCGGCGATCGTGTAGAGCACCGCCGTGGGACCGTGCCGCAGCATCTCCGGCTCGTGCTCCAGCCGGGCCCGGACCACCCCCAGCGGCGCCTCCTCGCCGTGCCGGACGGTCACCACGAACGAGTCGCCGATGAAGACCATGACCTCGCCGGAGGAGACGATGTCGCTCCTCGGCTCGTACCCGACCGGCTTGAGCACCATGAACAGCGAGTCGTCGTACACCTCCAGCTTCGGCCGCTGGTGCGCCTTCAGGGCGTCCTCCACGGCCAGCGGATGCAGTCCGAACTCCTCGGTGACCTTGTCGAACTCCTTCTCCGTCGGCTCGTACAGGCCGATCCAGACGAACGCGTCGTCCTGCAGACGGCACAGGTCCAGCGCGTCGGAGAAGTCCGGCGGCCCCTCCGTCCGGCGTCCGTCGCGATAGATGGCGCAGTCGACGATCACGGAGCGTATTCTCCCGCCGTCCGCCCGCGGACGCACCCCCTGCTGCGCCTACGCTGGGCCGCATGCCCACGCTGATCCTGGTCCGGCACGGACGTTCCACCGCCAACACCGAGGGAGTGCTCGCCGGCTGGACGCCCGGCGTCGCCCTCGACGAGCGCGGGGCCGCGCAGGCCGCCGCACTGCCCGGCCGGCTCGTCGAGCTGCCCCTCTCCGAGATCGTCACCAGCCCCCTGCAACGCTGCCAGGAGACGATCCGGCCGCTCCTCGACGCCCGCCCCGGCCTCACGGCGCACACCGACGAGCGGATCGGGGAGTGCCACTACGGCGACTGGTCCGGCCGCAAGCTGGCCGAGCTGGGGGACGAGCCGCTGATGGAGATCGTCCAGGCGCACCCGTCGGCCGCCGCGTTCCCCGGCGGCGAGTCGATGCGTGCGATGCAGACCCGGGCCGCCGAGGCCGTACGCGAGTGGAACGCGCGCGTGGAGCGCGATCACGGCGCGGACGCGGTGTACTTGATGTGCTCGCACGGCGACGTCATCAAGTCCCTCGTGGCGGACGCACTCGGACTTCATCTCGACCTCTTCCAGAGGATTTCCGTAGAACCGTGTTCCATCACCGCGATCCGTTACACACGCCTGAGGCCGTTCCTCGTACGCCTCGGGGACACCGGTGACTTCGCGTCCCTCGCCCCGCGCGAGGAACCCCCGGCCGGCGACGCGACGGTCGGCGGCGGCGCGGGCGCACCGTGATCGTCGGGCGCAGTAGGGTGAAGCGGTTGCAAGTGCGCCGCGCCCATCCACGACTCCAGGAGACAGGACGTGTCCCGTCAGGTGTTCCTCTACGACCCCCCGGACCGTTTCGTGGCCGGTACGGTCGGACTGCCCGGACGCCGTACGTTCTTCCTCCAGGCCACCGCAGGCTCCCGGGTGACCAGCGTGGCCCTGGAGAAGACCCAGGTCGCCGCCCTCGCCGAGCGCATGGACGAACTGCTCGACGAGGTCGTACGGCGTAGTGGCGGCAGCGCCGCCGTCCCCGCCATGGCGCCCTCCGAGATTTCCGACAGCGGCCCGTTGGACACCCCCATCGAGGAGGAGTTCCGCGTCGGCACCATGGCCCTGGCCTGGGACGGCGAGGAACAGCGCATGATCGTCGAGGCGCAGGCGCTCGTGGAACTCGACGCGGACTCCGAGGAGGACCTCGCCGAGGCCGAGGAGCGACTGCTGCAGGACGAGGAGAACGGCCCCCCGATGCTGCGGGTCCGGCTCACCGGCGCACAGGCGAGGGCCTTCGCCAAGCGCGCCCTTGACGTCGTCAACGCCGGGCGGCCGCCGTGTCCGCTGTGCAGCCTCCCGCTCGACCCGGAAGGACATGTATGTCCGCGCCAGAACGGATACCGCCGCGGAGCGTGACCTCGGTGGACCTGCTCGCCGAGGGTGAGCTGACGGTGCGCGGCCGTATCCGTGAGGCGTCGAACGCCGCGCTGTTCTGCACGGTCGCGTACGAGGGGCAGGAGGCGTCCTGCGTGTACAAGCCGGTCGCCGGTGAGCGGCCGCTGTGGGACTTTCCCGACGGGACGCTCGCCGAGCGCGAGGTCGCCGCGTACGAGGTCTCCGAGGCGACCGGCTGGGGGCTCGTACCGCCGACCGTGCTGCGGGACGGGCCGCACGGCGAAGGCATGGTCCAGCTGTGGATCGAGGCGACGCCGGACGCCGAGCTGCTCGCCCTGGTCGACGGCGAGGAACCCGGGCCCGGCTGGAAGGCGATCGGCTTCGCCGAGGTCGGTGAGGGAAAGACCGCCCTGCTCGTGCACGCCGACGACGAGCGGCTGCGGCGCCTCGCCGTCCTGGACGCCGTGATCAACAACGCCGACCGCAAGGGCGGGCATCTGCTGCCCACCGAGGCCGGCCGGCTCTACGGCATCGATCACGGCGTCACCTTCAACGCCGAGAACAAGCTGCGCACCCTGCTGTGGGGCTGGGCGGGGGAGCCCCTCACCGCGGAGGCGGTCGATGTCCTGAAGGAGCTCCAGACGGCCCTGGGGACCTCGGGGGCGCTGGCCGAACGGCTGGGCGGCCTGATCACCGCCGTGGAACTGGACGCCACGCGTGCGCGTGTCGACGCGCTGCTGGAGTCCGGGCGGCATCCGCAGCCGAGCGGGGAGTGGCCGGCCATTCCCTGGCCGCCCGTCTAGCAGCACAATGGCCGGTATCGCGCAAGACGGCCTTACCGGCCATCCGACCTGGTCCGGTTCGTGTACGGAACATCCGTCCGGTTACGCTCATGACATGTATGCCTGGCCCGCTTCTGAGGTCCCCGCCCTGCCCGGTCAGGGCCGCGACCTGAGGATCCACGACACCGCGACCGGCGGTCTGGTCACCCTCGACCCCGGTCCCGTCGCCCGTATCTACGTCTGCGGCATCACTCCGTACGATGCGACCCACATGGGGCACGCGGCGACCTACAACGCGTTCGACCTCGTTCAGCGCGTGTGGCTCGACACCAAGCGGCAGGTCCACTACGTCCAGAACGTCACCGACATCGACGATCCGCTCCTGGAGCGGGCCGAGCGCGACGACATCGACTGGGCCGCGCTCGCCGAGAAGGAGACCGCGCTCTTCCGCGAGGACATGACCGCCCTGCGCATGCTGCCGCCGCGGCATTACATCGGCGCGGTGGAGGCGATACCCGGGATCGTGCCGCTCGTCGAGCGGCTCCGGGACGCGGGGGCGGCGTACGAACTCGACGGGGACACCTACTTCTCCGTCGAGTCCGACCCGGACTTCGGCAAGGTCTCCGGGCTCGACGCCGCCGCCATGCGGCTGCTGTCCGCCGAGCGCGGCGGCGACCCCGACCGGCCCGGGAAGAAGAACCCGCTCGACCCGATGCTCTGGATGGCGGCCCGGCCCGGCGAGCCCAGCTGGGACGGCGGTTCGCTCGGACGCGGCCGGCCCGGCTGGCACATAGAGTGCGTCGCCATCGCCCTCGACCACCTCGGCATGGGCTTCGACGTCCAGGGCGGCGGCTCCGACCTCGCCTTCCCGCACCACGAGATGGGCGCCTCGCACGCCCAGGTGCTGACCGGTGAGTTCCCGATGGCCAAGGCGTACGTCCACGCCGGCATGGTCGCGCTGCACGGCGAGAAGATGTCGAAGTCCAAGGGCAACCTGGTCTTCGTCTCCCGGCTGCGCCGGGACGGCGTGGACCCGGTCGGCATCCGGCTGGCGCTCCTCGCCCACCACTACCGGGCCGACTGGGAGTGGACCGACCAGGTGCTCCAGGACGCCCTCGCCCGCCTCGACCGCTGGCGTGCCGCGGTGTCCCGGCCCGACGGGCCGTCCGCCGAGGCGCTCGTCGAGGAGATCCGCGACGCCCTCGCGAGCGACCTGGACGCCCCGGCCGCACTCGCGGCGGTCGACCGCTGGGTCGCACGGCAGGACACCGAGGGCGGCACGGACATCGGCGCCCCCGGCATCGTGTCGCGGGCCGTGGACGCACTGTTGGGCGTGGCTCTCTAGGGGCCGCGGAGCTGCAGAGCCGTAGGCACAGGAGAGGGGCGCTTCCTCCCCGCGGGTGGAAGCGCCCCCTTGTTTCACGGCGCCGAGGGTTCATGGCGCCGATGGTTCACGTGCCGTGGGTGCGCCGTGCTTCAGGTTCCGGTCAGATCCTGCGGATCTGGATGCTGCGCAGGACCAGCGGGGAGCCGCTGTCCCACACGCCGATGACCTGGTGGCCGAACGCGAAGGCCTCCTGGACCTGGTCGTGGGTCTGCGGGTTCGGGTTGTTGAAGACCCGGAACACGTTGCCGATGCGCAGGAAGATCTGCGACGGCTGACCCGGGAGCGGCTGGACGATGTCGATGTAGCCGTTCGCGATACCGGCCACCGGGGCTTGCTCGACGGCGGACTGGACGGCGGCCTGCGTGACCTGGTGCAACAGATGCAGAACCTGCTGCTCGGACTGCTGTTGCTGCTGGTCGCCCTGGAGCTGCTGGCCATGGCCCTGCTGCTGCCCGAAGCCCTGCTGCTGGCCGTAGCCCTGCTGCTGGCCGACCTGCGGCTGCCCGAGCTGCTGCAGCAGCTGCTGGAACGGCTGCTGCTGGCCGAGCTGCTGGAGCTGCTCCAAGGAGCCGCCCATGCCGTACGGCTGCTGCTGGCCTTGGCCCTGCTGGCCTTGGCCCTGCTGGCCTTGGCCCTGCTGGCCGTAGCCCTGCTGGCCATACGGCTGCTGTTGCTGCTGATACGGCGATGTGCTCGGGACCTGCTGGCCGAGCTGTTGTCCCATGTGACTCATCTGCGGGGTGGTGCTCATGCGGGTGTCACCTTCCCTTGATGTGATGGGCTGCGTCAGCCTGTGATGACCAGGCCGACGATTTCGTCATCCGAGAACCACACTCGGACATCGGGCCGTCCCCCCGCGAAGGCGGTATGGACCGCCTGGCGGATATCGGGGGACGGATGATTGAGGTTCCGCCACTCGCCGGCCACGAACAGCCGGAGCCGGGGCGGAAGTTCACGCGGATACGGCAGCAACTCGTCCCAGTAGCGCTCGGCTTTGCCCGAGCCGACCGCCTGCGGCATCAGATAGGTGACCGCGGCCTTGATGTCGGGCCGGTTGCCGATCCGCTGAGAGGCGGGCCGGCCCGGCGCGTCCTGCTGGGGGGAGCCCGTCGCCCGGAGCACCGCACGCGCACGCTCGGGGGACATCGGCGTCTGGCCGGACGCCTTGAGCATGCCCTGCAGCGCGGCCAGCGCGCCGACCACCACCGGGGAGGCGGATGACGTCCCCGAGAACGTGTCGGTGTACCAGGCGATTTCCTCGGGCCCGCCCTGCAGGTCGCCGGGCTTGTCCCAGAAGCCGCCGGTCGTGGTCACCTCGCGGCCCCAGCCCTGCGCATCCACGCGGGCGCCGTAGTTGGAGAACGCGAGCCGTGAGCGGTCCGGGCCGTGGTCGCGGCCGTGTGTGCCGGGCGGCGGGGCGCCCGCGCCGACCATGACGGCGCCGGAGGACGGGTAGGACGGGTTGAACGGGTTGCGCCACGACTCGGGGAAATCGTCCGGGCGGCGCTCGTAGACCGCGTGGTCGAGCGACTCACCGCCGTTGCCCGCGGCCGCCACCACGAGGATGCCCTTGGCGGTGGCGTAACGGACGGCGGCGAGGTCGTCCGGCCACCATTCGAGAGGGATGTAGCCGCGCTGGTCGTCGCGCTCGGCGTACTCGAACCGGGGCCCCGGGCGGTGCAGTTCGATCAGCACGATGTCGCCGGGGTTCAGCCGGTCCGCCGCCGCATGGATCGCGGCCGCCGTGCCGATGCCCTGGAAGGACGCGGCCGCGGTCACCGTCTCCGGCACGATGCCGGTGACGCCGTACTCGTTGCGGTCGCCGCCGATCACCCCGATCACGGCGGTGCCGTGGTTGCGCCAGGCCAGGTCGGTCAGCGGGGTGCCGACGACGACGCCGGCCAGCTTGGCGGCCAGGTCCTCGTGGCCCAGCTGCCAGGAGCCCTCCACGTCGATCACGGTCACGCCCTGACCGGCGCCGCCGGGCCGCTGCCAGGCCCAGTACGCGTCGACGCCCTCGGGCGCGGGCCGCAGATAGCCCTGCCGGCCGCTGTAGTCGGGCGTGACCGGCGCGCCCTCCTTCAGGCGCCCGCTGTCCTCCCCGATGCGTCCGAGGGAGGCCGGCACCGCGCCCGGCTTCACATACGCCGAGTCGATCCCGGGCAGCGCGGCGATACGGGCGCGCAGCTGATCGGCACGGCTCTCCCCGCCGCGGACCCGGTAGAACAGCGCCAGGTCGGGTACCTCGTCCGTGCCCGTGGCAGCCTGCTGGAGGCGCTCCTCGCTGCCGAACAGCGGCTCCAGCGCGAGTTGTTCGTCACTGAGGAACATGTTGAGGGCCGAGACATCGGCGCCTGCCACCGACCGGACGCCCTCGGCCCGGGCACGCAGCCGGGCCTCCGGACGAGCGACGACGATCAGTTCCTGCTCGGCTCCTCGATAGGTGAATCCCGCTCCGTCGGGCCCCGGCCCGGACGCTCCCGGGCCCTGCGCCGGCTGTGCCTGGTCGGTCATCGTCTGCCGCTCCCTTCGGTCCTGCGGGTACCAAATGCGGGTGGTGCGGCGCGCCTTCCGAGTGACAACCAATCACGCCTGGCTCCGTCCGTCCAGACCACTTTCGCCAACTCGGTTTGAGAACAAGTTGAATTGGGCAGCGTGTGCAATCCGGCCGGAAAGAGATGTCACGCCACAAACCGGCCAGATGCTGTCCGGTCGCTGTCGAGAGGCTGTCTCCTGCTGCGGAGGCCCTCGGCGTGTGGTGGGGTGGACGAGTCAGTCGACCGTTGGGCCGGCCAACGGCCGGTCCTGTCCGCGGAAGGACGCACAGTGGCCCCCGAACGCCGCTCCTTCGCACCTCATCTCACCCGCCGGAGACTCCTCGCAGCCGGTGCCGCCACCGCCGGCGCCGTGCTCGCCGGGTCCGCCGGCACCTCCGCCGCCGCGGCCGGGATGACCCGGCCCGCCGTGATCCACCTCCCGAACGGCTTCCGCCCGGAGGGCATCACCATCGGCGGCGGACCGTACGCCTACCTCGGCTCGCTCGGCGACGGCTCGATCTACCGCGCCGACCTGCGCACCGGCGAGGGTTCGGTCATCTCGACCGGCCCCGGCACACCCTCGGTCGGCCTCGAACTCGACCACCGGGGACGCCTGTTCGTCGCCGGACGCGGCGAGGGAGCCCGGGTCGTGGACGCCCGCACCGGGAAGATCCTCGCCTCCTACCGGCTCACCACGGCGACCCCGACCTTCGCCAACGACGTGTTCCTCACCTCGCGCACGGCCTGGTTCACCGACTCCTTCCAGCCCGCCCTGTACGCCCTGCCGCTAGGCCGGCACGGTCAACTGCCGGACGCGGGCGACGTCGAGACGATCACCCTGAGCGGCGACTGGAGCCAGGTCCCCGGCGAGGTCGTGAACGGCAACGGCATCGCCGGCACCCCCGACGGCTCGGCCCTCCTCGTCGTGCAGTCCGGGGTCGGTGGCCTGCACCGGGTGAACCCGCGCACCGGCGTCACCCGACTCGTCGACCTCGGCGACGCGGCCCCGCTCACCAACGGCGACGGCCTGCTGCTGATCGGCCGGACGCTGTACGTCGTGCAGAACCGCCAGAACGCCATCGACGTGTTCAAGCTCGCCGCCGACGGTGGCAGCGGCGTCTTCCAGCGCCGCATCACCGACCCGCTCTTCGACGTGCCGACCACGGTGGCCGCGTACCGGGGCCGGCTCTACCTGCCCAACGCGCGCTTCACCACGACTCCGACGCCGGAGACGACGTACGACGTGATATCCGTGCCCGCATGACGCGCGCCGGGAGCGCTTGACGGCGAAGGGCGGTGCGCAGCACAGCGCACCGCCCTCTTGCCGGCTCCGGGAGCCTCAGTCCTCCGAGGAGTCGTCGTCCTCGTCCTTGCCACCCGTCTTCGGGGGCATCGGCGGACGCGTCCGGTCGTCGGGCGACGGGCCGCCGTCCCGGCGCCGCAGATACCGCTCGAACTCGCGGGCGATCGCCTCGCCCGACGCCTCCGGCAGCTCCGCGGTGTCCCGGGCCTCCTCCAGCGTCTGCACGTACTCCGCGACCTCGCTGTCCTCGGCGGCCAGTTGGTCCACACCGACCTGCCAGGCGCGCGCGTCCTCGGGCAGTTCGCCCAGCGGGATGCGCACGTCGATCAGGTCCTCCAGGCGGTTGAGCAGGGACAGCGTCGCCTTCGGGTTGGGCGGCTGCGAGACGTAGTGCGGGACGGCGGCCCACAGCGACACTGCCGGGACACCCGCGTGCGTGCACGCCTCCTGCAGGACGCCGACGATGCCCGTCGGGCCCTCGTACTTGGTCTCCTCCAGATCCATCCGGCGGGCCAGGTCCGCATCGGACGTGGTCCCGCTGATCGGGACCGGACGCGTGTGCGGGGTGTCACCGAGCAGGGCGCCCAGGATGACCACCAGCTCCACGCCCAGTTCGTGCGCGAAGCCGAGGAGCTCGTTGCAGAACGAGCGCCACCGCATGGACGGTTCGATGCCTCGGACGAGGACCAGATCCCGCGGCTTCTCACCGCCGACGCGGACGACGGACAACCTTGTCGTCGGCCACGTGATCTTCCTTACTCCGTCGTCCATCCACACCGTGGGGCGGTTCACCTGGAAGTCGTAGTAGTCCTCGGCGTCCAGCGCCGCGAACACCTCGCCCTTCCACTCCCTGTCCAGGTGCGCGACGGCGGTGGAGGCGGCGTCGCCGGCATCGTTCCAGCCCTCGAACGCGGCCACCATGACCGGGTCGACCAGCTCGGGAACCCCCTCCAGCTCGATCACCCAGGCCTCCTTCCGACGTGCCCTCGCTTGACGAACCAACCTTACGGCGTGCGGCGGGGGCGCCAGCAGCCCCCTTGCACGGGGGAGTGAACGGATCACTGCCCCGTTCGCCACCCCGGAACACCCACCCAAGAGATCCGATGTCCGACGAATGGTATTTTGCCCTGCGTGTGCCGTCCCGCAGGGCCGGACCGCCAGGTCACAGCGTGGACCGCAGCCACTGCTCCACGCTCGCGATGTGCACCGTCGCCCACGACCGCGCCGCCTCCGCGTCCCGGTCCCGCAAGGCCTCCAGGATCGCCCGGTGCTCGTGCAGGGTCCGGCTCACCGCGTCCTCCTGGGTCAGCCCGCGCCAGATACGAGCCCGTGTCGTCGGCCCCGAGAGGCCGTCGAGGAGGGAGCAGAGCACCGAGTTCCCGGAGCTCTGCACGATGCCCCGGTGGAACTCCAGGTCGCAGGCGACGAGTTCCTCCACCGACGGATCGTTGCCGAGCTTGTCCAACTGGTTGGTCAGCGCGGCCAGTTGCTGCTCGCTGATCCGGGACGCGGCCATCGCCGTGGCGGCCGGCTCCAGGATGCGGCGCACGGCGAGGAACTCCAGCACCGTGTCGTCGCGATGGAAGTCGACGACGAAGCTCAGCGCCTCCAGCAGCAACTGCGGGTCGAGGCTCGTGACATACGTGCCGTCGCCCTGCCGCACGTCCAGGATCCGGATCAGCGACAGGGCCCGCACGGCCTCCCGCAGTGAGTTGCGGGACAGCCCGAGCTCGGCGGCGAGCTCGCTCTCCTTGGGGAGCCGGTCGCCGGGGCGCAGCGCGCCCGAGACGATCATGCCCTTGATCTTCTCGATCGCCTCGTCGGTGACTGCCATGACCGGCCTCCCTGTGGTTCAGGACGTCGTGCGGGACGCTGCCGAGATACCGCACAAGACATCCGATGTCTCAATCACACATTATGGGGCCTGCTCACACGCCGCCTCCAGATCGGCGATCACGGCTTCGAGATCGGCGATCACCGCCGCCTCGTCGAGCGTCGTCAGCACCCGGTCCCGCATCAGCACCCGCCCCTCCACCACCGTGTCCCGCACGTCCGCCGAGTATGCCGCGTAGGCCAGTGTGGACCAGGGATCGTGGAGCGGGTGGAGGTGCGGTGCGCCCAGGTCGAGCACGATCAGGTCGGCCCGCTTACCCGCCTCCAGTGAGCCCGGCTGCTCCCCGAGCCCCAGCGTCCGCGCCCCCTCGACGGTCGCCATGCATACGGCTCGTTCGGCGCCGACCGCCGTGGGGTCGCCGCCCGCCTTGTGCACCGGCGCCGCCTGCCGCACCGCCCCCAGCACGTCCAGTGTGTTGGAGCCGACGGCCCCGTCCGTGCCGAGCCCGACGGTCACCCCGGCGCTCAGCAGCCGCGGCACGGGTGCGATGCCGCAGCCCAGTTTCAGGTTCGACACCGGGCGGTGGGCGACGGACCTGCCCGTGCGGGCCAGTGCCGCGATCTCCGGCCCGGTGAGCTCAACGGCGTGCGCGACCAGCAGGTCGGGCCCGAGCAGCCCGAGGGAGTCGAGCAGCCCGACCGGGCGCTTGCCGTAGCGCACCTCGACGGTGGCGACCTCGGTCCCGTTCTCGGCGGCGTGGATGTGCAGCAGCGCCCCGAACTCCCGGCCCAGGGCGGCGATTTCGGTGAGCTGGCCGGGGGAGAGGGGGTAGGTGGAGTGGGCGAAGACGACGGGACGGCGACCGTGGCAGGCCGGGCCGCGCGCCTCAAGGTCCCGGCGCGCCCATGCCATCCGGTCGCCGTAGGCCATGCGGTCCGGCGGCTCCGGTACGTCCATGAAGGTGGGCCCGGCCAGCAGTCGCCAGCCCGCCTCACGGGCCGCACGTTCCTGCGCCGCGTCTGGACGCAGTCCCTCGGCTACACCGGCACGGAGATCATCCGCCGCATCATCGGCTTCGCGCACCTGACGGACCTGGACGACGCTGGGGGATCCGGTGCCGGCGTCCCGCAGGGCGCTGCTGATCGGCCGCGAACTCACAGTCCGCCGCGATGAGTTGAACGACCCGAACCCTGTAAGGGCGGTAGTGCGGCCAACCTGAGGGGCGCGGGGCTGTATCGACATGCGGCTCCGCCGCGTGGGCGCGATCAACCCCCACACACCCGCAGACGACATGCAACGAACCGGCATACGAAAGGGGCGGCTCCGTCGGCATGGAGCCGCCCCTTCCGGTGGTGGCCGGCCCCGGTGCGGAAGGGGCCGCCCTCGTGCGGTCCGGCCCGGTCAGGGGAGTGGCCGAACCCTGCGCCGGGGGAGGCTCATCCGGCGAAAACCTCCCTCGGCGCGACCGAGGTCACTTCTTGTCGAGCAGGTCCTGGACCTTCGCGCGGACGTCGTCCGTCGCCAGACCCCGGATCGTCAGCGTCGTACGGCGGCGCAGCACGTCGTCCTGCGTCTCGGCCCACTCGTTGTCGCGGGCGTAGACGACCTGGGCCCAGATCTCCGGGGCGTCCGGGTGGACGCGCTCGCCCAGCTCCGGGTTCTCGTTGGCGATGCGGGCGATGTCGAAGGCCAGGGAGCCGTAGTGCGTGGCCAGGTGCCTGGCCGTGTCGGCCGCCATGCGCGGACCCGGCGCCGGACGGTCGGTCAGCAGACGGTGGGCGACCGCCCGCGGGTTGGCGATACCGGGCAGCGGCAGCTTCTTCGGGAGGGAGGAGATGGGCTCGAAGTCGTCGCCCAGCGGAGCGCCGGGCAGCGTCTCCAGCTTCTGCATGATGGTGCGGCCGATGTGCCGGAAGGTCGTCCACTTGCCGCCCGCGACGGACAGCATGCCGCCCTTGCCCTCGGTCACGACGGTCTCGCGCTTGGCCTTCGCCGTGTCACCGGGACCGCCCGGCAGCACCCGCAGACCCGCGAAGGCGTACGTGATCAGATCCCGGTCGAGCTGCTGGTCCCGGATGGAGAACGCGGCCTCGTCGAGTATCTGGGCCGTGTCCTTCTCCGTGACCGCGACGTCCGCCGGGTCGCCCTCGAACTCCTCGTCCGTGGTGCCCAGGAGCAGCATGTCCTCCCACGGCAGGGCGAACGTGATGCGGTACTTGTCGATCGGGGTGGCGAGCGCGGCCTTCCAGGGGGAGGTCCGCTTCAGGACGAGATGCGCGCCCTTCGACAGACGGATCGACGGGGCGGCGTTCGGGTCCTCCATCTTGCGCAGGTGATCGACCCACGGGCCGGTCGCGTTCAGCACGAGACGGGCGCTCACCCCGAACTCGTCACCGGACTGCCGGTCCTTCAGCTCCGCACCGGTCACCCGGCCCTTGGTGAAGCGCAGGCCGGTGACCTCGGCGTGGTTGAGCACGACAGCGCCCGCCTCGACGGCCGCACGGACCGTCATCAGCGCCATGCGCGCGTCGTTCATCTGGTCGTCGCCGTACACGGCCACGGCCTTGAGATTGTCGGTGCGCAGCTCGGGCACGTCCTGCGCCGCCTTGGCGGGGGACAGGAGGTGACCGACGCCGTCACCGAACGCGGAGAGCGCGGAGTAGGCGAAGACGCCCGCCCCGAGCTTCGCGGCGCCGTGCGGCCCGCCCTTGTACACGGGGAGGTAGAAGGTGAGCGGGTTCGCCAGGTGTGGAGCCACCTGACGAGAGACCGCACGGCGCTCGAAGTGGTTCTCCGCCACCAGCTTCACCGCGCCGGTCTGCAGGTAGCGCAGACCGCCGTGGAGCAGCTTGGAGGAGGCGGAGGAGGTGGCGCCGGCGAAGTCGCCGGCGTCGACCAGAGCCACCCTGAGGCCGGACTGCGCGGCGTGCCAGGCGGTGGAGATGCCCAGGATGCCGCCGCCGATCACGAGAAGGTCGTACGACGCCTTGGCGAGCTGCTCCCGGGTCTCGGCTCGGCTCGGGTTGAAGCCGGAGGCCGGGCGCGTACCGAGGGCAGGCACGGACTGCAGGGTGGACTGACTGGTCATTTCGGGTTCTTACTCCTCATCAGAGTTCGAGGGCTGGCGGCGGTCGTCAGCTCTCGTCGTCCTCGATCCAGCCCATGGTCCGCTCAACGGCCTTGAGCCAGTTCTTGTACTCACGGTCGCGGGTCTCCGCGTCCATGCGGGGGGTCCACTCGGCGGCCCGGCGCCAGTTGGCGCGCAGTTCGTCCGTGCTGGACCAGAAGCCGACGGCGAGACCGGCGGCGTAGGCGGCACCGAGGCAGGTGGTCTCGGCGACCATCGGACGCACCACCGGCGCGTCCAGGACGTCGGAGAGCTGCTGCATCAGCAGGTTGTTGGCGGTCATGCCGCCGTCGACCTTGAGGGTGGCCAGCTCGACGCCGGAGTCCTTCGTCATGGCGTCGGCGATCTCCCGCGTCTGCCAGGCGGTGGCCTCCAGGACGGCACGCGCGAGGTGCGCCTTGGTGACGTACCGGGTCAGACCGGCGATCACACCGCGGGCGTCGGAACGCCAGTGCGGGGCGAACAGACCGGAGAAGGCCGGCACGAAGTAGGCGCCGCCGTTGTCCTCGACCGAGAGCGCGAGCGTCTCGATCTCGGCGGCGGTGGAGATCAGGCCCATCTGGTCGCGCATCCACTGCACCAGCGAACCGGTGACGGCGATCGAGCCCTCCAGGGCGTACACCGTGTCCTGCTCGCCGATCTTGTAGCCGACGGTGGTCAGCAGACCGGCGTAGGAGTTGATGATCTTGTCGCCGGTGTTCATCACCATGAAGGTGCCGGTGCCGTACGTCGACTTGGTCTCGCCCTCGGCGAAACAGGTCTGGCCGAACAGGGCCGCCTGCTGGTCACCCAGCGCGGAGGCGACCGGGATGCCGCCGAGCAGCTCGCCCAGCTTGCCGCCGGTGATCTCGCCGTAGACCTCGGCGGAGGACCGGATCTCGGGCAGGATCTGCAGCGGCACGCCGATCGACTCGGCGATCTTGTCGTCCCACTCCATGGTGTGCAGGTTCATCAGCATGGTGCGGGACGCGTTCGTGACGTCGGTGACGTGCTTGCCGCCGTCGACACCACCGGTCAGGTTCCAGATGACCCAGGTGTCCATGGTGCCGAAGAGGATGTCGCCCGCCTCGGCGCGCTCCTTCAGACCCTCCACGTTGTCCAGCAGCCAGCGGGCCTTGGGACCGGCGAAGTAGGAGGCGAGGGGGAGACCGGTCTCGCGGCGGAAGCGGTCCTGGCCGACGTTGCGGCCGAGCTCCTTGCAGAGCCCGTCGGTGCGGGTGTCCTGCCAGACGATGGCGTTGTGGACGGGCTCACCGGTGTTCTTGTCCCACAGCACGGTGGTCTCGCGCTGGTTGGTGATACCGATGGCCTTGATGTCGTCACGGGTGATGCCGGCCTTCTGGACGGCTCCGGCGACGACCTCCTGGACGTTGGTCCAGATCTCGTTGGCGTTGTGCTCGACCCAGCCCGGCTTCGGGAAGATCTGCTCGTGCTCCTTCTGGTCGACGGAGACGATACGTCCGTCGCGGTCGAAGACGATGCAACGGGAAGAAGTCGTGCCCTGGTCGATCGCGGCGATGAAGGGGCCGGCGGTGTGGGCGTCGGTCACTGTTAGCTCCTGGAAGTTCCGTGGTTATGGGGCTTTACGTACGGCGCGCGG
Organism: Streptomyces sp. HD; assembly: GCF_028369295.1. Lineage (GTDB taxonomy): Bacteria > Actinomycetota > Actinomycetes > Streptomycetales > Streptomycetaceae > Streptomyces. Next base: position 184,648 of record NZ_JAQMYP010000010.1, on the reverse strand, counting down.
TGAGAGTTTCGATGCAGCTCACCCGGATGGGTGAAGCTCACGGATCCTCTCTGTTCAGCACTGTTCCTAAGCGAACGCGACGTTGTAGATGCCTGCCGCGATGGCGCCGCCGATGAGCGGACCGACCACCGGGATCCAGGCATAGCCCCAGTCGGAGCCGCCCTTGTTGGGCAGGGGCAGAAGGGCGTGCACGATACGCGGACCGAGGTCACGGGCCGGGTTGATCGCGTAACCCGTCGGGCCGCCGAGCGACAGACCGATCGAGACGACCACGAGTGCGGTGATCAGGGCGCCCAGGGTGCCCAGACCCTTGCCACTGTCGTTCAGGCCCTGGGTGAGGACCGCGAGCACCAGCACGACGGTGCCGATGATCTCCGTCAGGAGGTTCTGCACCACGTTCCGGATCTCGGGACCGGTGGAGAAGATGCCCAGGACCGGGCCGGCGCCCTTCTCCTGGGCCTCGACGGCCTTGGCCGCCGTGGCCTGCGCACCCGGACCGCCGACGATCTCCTTGTCGGTCAGGTGGGCGTGGAACTGGCCGTAGTAGGCCACCCAGACCAGAGCCGCACCGATCGCGGCGCCGAGGAACTGTCCGGCGAGGTACGTCGGAACGTTACTCCAGTCGTTGTCCTTGATCGCGAGAGCGACCGTCACGGCCGGGTTCAGATGGGCGCCGGAGAGCGGCGCCGAGGTGTAGACCGCCGTGAGCACTGCGAAGCCCCACCCGAAGGTGATGGCGAGCCAGCCGGCGTTGCGAGCCTTGGAGGCCTTCAGCGTGACGGCGGCGCAGACGCCACCGCCGAGCAGGATGAGTATGGCGGTACCGATGGTCTCGCCGATGAAGATGTCGGAGCTGGACACCCGCGACTCCTTTGTCCTTCGTCCAGGGGAAGCCGAACCCCGGGTCCCACCGGTGGTTCGCGTTGCCCTCGGGGGTGAGGGCGATGCCGGCCCTTGGCACTGTCACACTCTAGCGCGTATTGCCGGTAGGTGTTCGACAATGCCGACCGATGGACGGGAGTCTTGCCCCGGTGTGAGGGATGCGTCAAGGCCTCTGTCGTTGAATGCGCGATCGTTGTTGGTTGTGTTGCTTTATCGATATGTCGATAGCGCGATGGCTGCATGACGAAGGCCGGGACGTCCTATGACGCCCCGGCGGTCACTCGCATCCCGCGCGGGTCGCCGATACGCCCCGCGCGTGTCCTCAGAACCGACCGGCGCCCAGGTCCCGCGACACCGCACGGGCACAGTCCCGCACCGCCGCGATCAGCTCGGGACGCAGCTCGCCGTCCCGGCACAGCCGCTCCACGGCGCCGGTGATACCGACCGCGCCGACGGGCATACGACGCCGGTCGTGGATGGGGGCGGCGACGGAGGCGACGCCCTCCCAGGTCTCCTCGACGTCGGCCGCGTAGCCACGCGCGCGTGTCATGTCGAGGATGTGCTCGAAGCCGTCCAGCTCGCACACGGTCCGGTCCGTGAAGCCCTTGCGGTCGGCGTCGATCGCCTCGCTGTGCGCGACCGGGTCGTACGCCGACAGGACCTTGCCCAGTGCCGTGGAGTGCAGCGGCTGCATGGCCCCTATCTCCAGCACCTGCCGGCTGTCGTCGGGACGGAAGACGTGGTGGACGATCAGTACGCCCTGCTGGTGCAGGACGCCCAGATAGACGCTCTCCCCGCTGGAGCGGGCCAGGTCGTCCGTCCACACCAGGGCGCGCGCCCGCAGCTCGTGCACGTCCAGATAGGTGGTGCCCAGGCGCAGCAGCTCCGCGCCCAGCTGGTAGCGCCCGGAGGCGTCGTCCTGCTCGACGAAGCCCTCCTGCTGGAGGGTGCGCAGAATGCCGTGGGCGGTGCCCTTGGCGAGGCCCAGCGACGAGGCGATGTCCGACAGGCCGAGGCGTCGCTCACCGCCCGCGAGGAGCCGCAGCATCGCGGCCGCCCGTTCGAGCGACTGGATGTTCCGTGCCATCGCCGTACTGCCTCCGTCTCCTTCGACCGTCGACCTTCACGACGTCGCTGCCGCCGTTCGGCAATGTCGAACACTACCGGTCGATGCCGACCTCCCGCTAATGGTCGGGCCGTATCCGTTCGCTTCTGTTGTGTCAGTCGTATCCGGCAGTCGGCCCGCAGGTCATCCTCGTCCGCCCCGTGGACGCCCTGACCATCCGGACGCGGTCCCGGCTACCCTGGCGGCGTGCGCCTACCGCGGACTGTTCCGTAAAGGGCGCAAAGCCGACAGCCGTCGCACTCCAGGGAGCCCCTTCATGGCCTCGTTGCCACCGACCCCTTCCGCCGACAGCCGGACCCGTGTGTCCGCGCTCCGAGAGGCGCTCGCCACCCGAGTGGTGGTCGCCGACGGAGCGATGGGCACCATGTTGCAGGCCCAGGACCCCACTCTTGAGGACTTCGAGAACCTTGAGGGCTGCAACGAGATCCTCAACCTGACCCGCCCGGACATCGTGCGCTCGGTCCACGAGGCGTACTTCGACGCGGGCGTGGACTGCGTCGAGACGAACACGTTCGGCGCCAACCACTCGGCCATGGCCGAGTACGACATCGCCGACCGGGTGTACGAGCTGTCCGAGGCGGGCGCCCGTATCGCCCGCGAGACGGCCGACGCCTTCGGCGCCCGTGACGGCCGCCAGCGGTGGGTGCTCGGCTCGATCGGCCCCGGTACGAAGCTGCCGACGCTGGGCCACATCGGCTACGGCACCCTGCGCGACGGTTTCCAGGCGAACGCCGAGGGCCTGCTCGCCGGCGGCGCCGACGCCCTGATCGTGGAGACCACGCAGGACCTGCTGCAGACGAAGTCGTCGATCCTGGGCGCCCGGCGCGCGATGGAGGCGACCGGCACCGTGGTGCCGCTGCTGGTCTCGATGGCCTTCGAGACGACCGGCACCATGCTGCTCGGCTCCGAGATCGGCGCCGCGCTGACCGCGCTGGAGCCCCTCGGCATCGACATGATCGGCCTGAACTGCTCGACCGGCCCCGCCGAGATGAGCGAGCACCTGCGCTATCTGGCCCGGCACTCGCGCACCCCGCTGCTGTGCATGCCGAACGCCGGTCTGCCGATCCTCACCAAGGACGGCGCCCACTTCCCGCTCGACCCCGAGGGCCTGGCCGACGCCCAGGAGACCTTCGTACGGGACTACGGTCTGAACCTCATCGGCGGCTGCTGCGGCACCACCCCCGAGCATCTGCGCCAGCTCGTGGAGCGGGTCCGGGAAGCCACCCCGGTCCAGCGTCGCCCGCAGCCCGAGCCGGGCGCCGCCTCCCTCTACCAGACCGTCCCGTTCCGCCAGGACACCTCCTACCTGGCCATCGGCGAGCGCACCAACGCCAACGGCTCGAAGAAGTTCCGCGAGGCGATGCTTCAGGCCCGCTGGGACGACTGCGTGGAGATGGCGCGCGAGCAGATCCGCGAGGGCGCGCACATGCTCGACCTGTGCGTGGACTACGTCGGCCGGGACGGCGTCGCCGACATGGAGGAGCTGGCCGGCCGCTTCGCCACCGCCTCCACGCTGCCGATCGTGCTGGACTCCACCGAGGTCGACGTCATCCAGGCCGGCCTGGAGAAGCTCGGTGGCCGCGCGGTCATCAACTCCGTGAACTACGAGGACGGCGACGGCCCCGAGTCCCGCTTCGCCAAGGTCACCAAGCTGGCCCAGGAGCACGGCGCCGCCCTGATCGCGCTGACCATCGACGAGGAGGGCCAGGCCCGCACCCCCGAGAAGAAGGTCGAGATCGCCGAGCGGCTGATCGAGGACCTGACCGGCAACTGGGGCATCCTGGAGTCGGACATCCTCATCGACACCCTGACCTTCACCATCTGTACCGGTCAGGAGGAGTCCCGGGGCGACGGCATCGCCACCATCGAGGCGATCCGCGAGCTCAAGCGCCGCCACCCGGACGTGCAGACCACCCTGGGCCTGTCGAACATCTCCTTCGGCCTGAACCCGGCCGCCCGCATCCTGCTGAACTCGGTCTTCCTGGACGAGTGCGTGAAGGCGGGCCTGGACTCGGCGATCGTCCACGCGTCGAAGATCCTGCCGATCGCCCGGTTCAGCGAGGAAGAGGTCACCACGGCCCTCGACCTGATCCACGACCGCCGCCGCGAGGGCTACGACCCCCTCCAGAAGCTCATGCAGCTCTTCGAGGGCGCCACCGCGAAGTCCCTGAAGGCCGGCAAGGCCGAGGAACTCGCCGCCCTGCCGCTGGAGGAGCGCCTCAAGCGCCGCATCATCGACGGCGAGCGCAACGGCCTGGAGGCCGACCTCGACCAGGCCCTGCAGGACACGCCCGCCCTGGACATCGTCAACAACACCCTGCTGGACGGCATGAAGGTGGTCGGCGAGCTGTTCGGCTCCGGCCAGATGCAGCTGCCGTTCGTCCTGCAGTCCGCCGAGGTGATGAAGGCCGCCGTCGCCTACCTCGAACCGCACATGGAGAAGACCGACGCCGACGGCAAGGGCACCATCGTGCTGGCGACCGTGCGCGGCGACGTGCACGACATCGGCAAGAACCTGGTGGACATCATCCTGTCCAACAACGGCTACAACGTGGTCAATCTGGGCATCAAGCAGCCGGTCTCCGCGATCCTGGACGCCGCCAAGGAGCACCGGGCCGATGTCATCGGTATGTCCGGCCTCCTGGTGAAGTCCACGGTGATCATGAAGGAGAACCTGGAGGAGCTCAACCAGCGCGGCCTGGCGGCTAACTACCCCGTCATCCTCGGTGGCGCAGCCCTCACCCGTGCATACGTCGAGCAGGACCTGCACGAGATCTACCAGGGCGAAGTCCGCTACGCCCGCGACGCGTTCGAGGGCCTGCGCCTGATGGACGCCCTCATCGGCGTCAAGCGCGGCGTGCCCGGCGCCAAGCTGCCCGAGCTCAAGCAGCGCCGGGTCAGGACCGCGGCCACCGCGGCCGTCCTGGAGGAGCGACCCGAGGAAGGCCATGTCCGCTCCGACGTCGCCATCGACAACCCGCTCCCCGAGCCGCCGTTCTGGGGCACCCGTGTCATCAAGGGCATCCAGCTCAAGGAGTACGCGTCCTGGCTCGACGAGGGCGCCCTCTTCAAGGGCCAGTGGGGCCTGAAGGAGACCCGCACCGGCGACGGCCCGTCCTACCAGGAACTCGTCGAGACCGAGGGCCGTCCGCGGCTGCGCGGTCTGCTCGACAAGCTCCAGACGGAGAACCTCCTCGAAGCCGCCGTCGTCTACGGCTACTTCCCGTGCGTCTCCAAGGACGACGACCTGATCCTGCTGGACGAACACGGCAACGAACGCACCCGGTTCACCTTCCCGCGCCAGCGCCGCGGCCGGCGTCTGTGCCTGGCGGACTTCTTCCGCCCGCAGGAGTCGGGCGAGACGGACGTCGTGGGCCTGCAGGTGGTCACCGTCGGCTCGCGGATCGGGGAGGAGACGGCCCGGCTGTTCGAATCGAACTCCTACCGCGACTACCTGGAGCTGCACGGCCTGTCCGTGCAGCTGGCCGAGGCCCTCGCCGAGTACTGGCACGCGCGCGTGCGCTCCGAGCTCGGCTTCGCCGGTGAGGACCCGGCCGACATCGAGGACATGTTCGCGCTGAAGTACCGGGGTGCCCGCTTCTCGCTGGGCTACGGCGCCTGCCCCAACCTGGAGGACCGGTCCAAGATCGCCGACCTGCTCCAGCCGGAGCGCATCGGCGTCCACCTGTCCGAGGAGTTCCAGCTGCACCCCGAGCAGTCCACCGATGCGATCGTGATCCACCACCCGGAGGCGAAGTACTTCAACGCCCGCTGACGAACACCCCGCGGGGGCGGCATCGACGCACGTCAGAGCGGCCCCCCGGCGTACACACGGTGTGCCCTGGACCACGCCGATTAAACGAGGCGCATCGTCCGGGGCGGACGTACACTGGTCGGTCCACCGCAGGCCGGTTCCCTCGCTGGGAACCGGCCTGACCGCCCCTTCAAGGAGGTACGTGGATGACCAGCACGGTCCCCGCACCAGGAACCCGTACGGCCGAGGGCTCCGCCCTGCAAGCCGTGCTGCTCGACATGGACGGAACCCTGGTGGACACGGAGGGCTTCTGGTGGGACGTCGAGGTCGAGGTCTTCGCGGGCCTCGGCCACACGCTCGACGACACCTGGCGTCATGTCGTGGTCGGCGGCCCCATGACCCGCAGCGCGGGGTTCCTCATCGAGGCCACCGGCGCCGACATCGACCTCGCCGAGCTCACGGTGCTGCTCAACCAGGGCTTCGAGGACCGCATCGACCGGGCCCTGCCGCTGATGCCGGGAGCCGCCCGGCTGCTGGCGGAGCTCGCCGCGTACGAGATCCCGACGGCCCTGGTCTCCGCCTCGCACCGGCGCATCATCGACCGTGTGCTCACCTCGCTCGGCTCCCAGCACTTCGCGCTGACCGTCGCCGGTGACGAGGTGCCGCGCACCAAGCCCCACCCGGACCCGTATCTGCTGGCCGCGGCCGGTCTCGGCGCCGACCCGACCAGATGCGCGGTCGTCGAGGACACCGCGACCGGCGTCGCCGCGGCCGAGGCCGCCGGCTGCCATGTGGTGGCCGTACCGTCGGTGGCACCGATCACCCCGGCCGCCCGGCGCACCGTCGTGACCTCGCTGGAAGAGGTCGATCTGGCATTTCTGCGCGGACTCATGGCGGCGTGACAACGGAAATGCGCACGGCGTTCACGCAGCGTGCAACATCGTTAAGCGCAGAAATTCCGCAACGAAATTCGCACGCGCTGGACGGCCGAATTCCGGCACCCTGCCAAGACTGTTCAGTTTGTGATGTTCACCACTCCAAATGAGGTCGGCGAACGTCCCGCACAAGCCGTCTCGTCTTCCCTGAAGGGCTTTCGGAGCACCCTTGTGTCCCGATTGGTGGAACGGTGCACGAATCCTTCCACCGTCAGGTTTCCGGTCCGTCCGCACCCGATTCCGCTCCGTGAGGGGACCTCAACTCCGGTGGCTGCGAACAGTACTGCGGGCGCGGACTAATCTCGTCGCGAGAACATCGCACTTACCCCGTGATCCGCCGCGACACCCCTGCATGCCGGGTACACGGAGTCGACAGCTGGAGAAACCCGAGCATGAACCGCAAGACTTTGGTGCTGCCGGCCGTCATCGGCCTGCTCGCGCCGGTTCTCGCCGCCTGTGGCGGAACCGACAGCGGCAGCGACAGCGGCGACGCGATCGTCGTCGGCACCACGGACGCGTTCACTGCCTCGAAGGACGCTCCCGCCCCGCTCGACCCCGCCTTCGCCTACGACGTCGGCACCTGGAACATCCTGCGCCAGACCGTGCAGACCCTGATGGTCCAGCCCCGCGGCGAGGGTGACCCGGTGCCCGAGGCCGCCCAGAGCTGCGGCTTCACCGACAGCGGCAACGAACGCTACGCCTGCACCCTGCGCGAGGGCCTCAAGTTCTCGAACGGCGACCCCGTCACCGCGGACGACGTGAAGTACTCCATCGACCGCGCCCGCTCCCTCAAGGCCGACAGCGGCGTCTTCGCGCTGCTGTCCACCATCGACACCGTCGAGACCCAGGGCGACCGCGAGGTCATCTTCCACCTCAAGACCGCCGACGCCACGTTCCCGTTCAAGCTGTCCACCCCGGTCGCCGGCATCGTCGACCCGGACATCTACGCCAAGGACAAGCTGCGCGACGGCTTCGAGGTCGACGGCTCCGGCCCGTACACCCTCCAGGCCGAGGTCGACAACGACGAGCTGGTCTCCGCCGTGTTCACCAAGAACCCCGACTACAAGGGGAGTCTGACGGTGAACAATGACAAGGTCGAACTGCGCAACTTCGCGGACGCCGACAAAATGGGCACCGCCCTCTCCGACGGCGACATCGACCTGATGACCCGCACCATGTCGCCCGAGCAGATCCAGAAGCTGGCGGCCGACTCCGACGACACCACCGACCTCGTCGACATGGCCGGCCTGGAAATCCGCTACCTGGCCTTCAACACCAACGACCCGGCCGTCAAGAGCAAGGCCGTCCGTCAGGCGATGGCCCAGGTCATCGACCGCGGCGAACTCGTCTCCAAGGTCTACGGCTCCCAGGCCGAACCGCTGTACTCGTTGGTCCCCGCCAGCATCACCGGCCACTCCAACTCGTTCTTCAACAAGTACGGCGACCCGGACGTCGACAAGGCCAAGTCCCTGCTGGAGAAGGCCGGCATCACCACCCCGGTGAAGCTGACCCTGCACTACACCACCGACCACTACGGCCCGGCCACCAAGAAGGAGTTCGAGCTGCTGCGCAAGCAGCTGAACGACAGCGGGCTGTTCGACGTCGACATCCAGGGCGCGCCCTGGGCGACCTTCCGGCCCGCCGAGCAGAAGGGCGCCTACGAGGTCTACGGCATGGGCTGGTTCCCGGACTTCCCCGACGCCGACAACTACCTCGCGCCGTTCCTCGACAAGGACAACTTCCTCGGCTCGCCGTACGCCAACAGCACGATCCGCAACACCCTCATCCCGGAGTCCCGGCGTGCCGCGGACCGCCTCGCCGCGGCCGGAAATCTGACCGAGATCCAGGACATCGTGGCGAACGACGTGCCGGTGATCCCGCTCTGGCAGGGCAAGCAGTACGTCGCCGCGGGGGACGACGTCACGGGTACGGCGTACGCGCTCAACTCCTCCTCGACCCTTCAGCTGTGGGAGCTCGGCCGTGGCGTGAGCGGCTGACGTCTCTCCGCCCGGCGCCCAGGACCTACGGCGCCGGGCCAGGCCCGGGCACCAGGACGAGACCCGGGTTTCACAACGACGACAAGGCACTCGTACGTGAAGATACGCAACCAGTGGCCGGTCCTGCCCGTCGTGGCAGGGCTGGCCTCCGGCCTGCTGACCGGCTGCGGAACCGAGACCGGCGACTCCGGGGGGACCGGCACCTCGGTGGTCATGGGAATGTCCGACGACATCCTGGCCACCGACCCAGCGTCCGGCTACGACCCCGGCTCCTGGCTGTTGTTCAACAACGTCTTCCAGTCGCTGCTCAGCTTCCCCAAGGGCGCCACCGAGCCGCAGCCGGAGGCCGCCCAGCAGTGCACCTTCGCCGACACCAGGGCCACGGTCTACAAGTGCACCCTCCGGGACGGCCTGAAGTTCAGCAACGGTGACGCGCTCACCTCGGCCGACGTCAAGTTCTCCTTCGACCGCATGCTGAAGATCAACGACCCCGACGGCCCCGCGGTCATGTTCCCCACCCTGGACAAGGTGGAGACCCCGGACGGCAAGACGGTCGTCTTCCGGCTCAACACCCCCGACGCCACCTTCCCCAGCAAGATCGCCTCCGGCGCCGGCTCCATCGTCGACGAGGACCAGTACGACGCGAAGGGCCTGCGCAAGGACGGCGCCGCCGTCGGCTCCGGCCCCTACCAGCTCGACAGCTTCGACGACGACGAGGCCGTGTTCTCCGTCAACGAGAACTACGAGGGCAACGCCGAAGTGCAGAACTCCGGCGTCACCCTGAAGTTCTTCCACGGCGACCAGGACGCCCTGAAGAAGGCCCTGCTCCACCACGACGTCGACATCGCCTACCGCGGCCTCACCTCGGGCGACATCGCCGACATAGAGAAGTCCGGCGGCGACTCCGGCGTCGAGGTCGTCGAGGGCAGCAGCGCCGAGGTCCAGCACCTCGTCTTCAACATGGACGACCCGGTCGCCGGAAAGCTCGGCGTCCGCAAGGCCATGGCCTACCTCATCGACCGTGACGCCCTCATCAAGGACGTCTACCAGGGCACCGCCCAGCCGCTGTACTCGATCATCCCGGCGGGCATCGGCGGCCACAACACGGCCTTCTTCGACACCTACGGCGCCCGCCCCTCCAAGGCCAAGGCCGCCGCCGCCCTGCGGGACGAGGGCATCAACGGCAAGGTCAAGCTGACCCTGTGGTCCACCCCCTCGCGGTACGGCCCCGCAACCGACCAGGAGCTCAAGGCGATCGCCCAGCAGCTCAACGACAGCGGCCTGTTCGACGCCGACGTGCAGTCCGTCGCGTTCGACCAGTACGAGAAGGACGTCTCCGCCGGCAAGTACGGCGTGTACGTGAAGGGCTGGATCCCGGACTACCCGGACGCCGACAACTTCACGTCCCCCTTCTTCGGCAAGGGCAACGTGCTGAGCAACAACTACAGCAACAACTCGATCACCAGCTCGCTGATCCCGCGCACCGCCGCCGAGAGCGACCGCTCCGCGACCGACGACGAGTTCGGCCAGCTCCAGGACATCGTCGCCAAGGAACTCCCCGTCCTGCCGGTCTGGCAGGCCAAGCAGTACGCCGTCGTCCGTGACGACGTGTACGGCCTGGAGTACTGCCTCGACGCCTCCACCGTGTTCCGCTTCTGGGAGCTCAACAAGGGCTGACACTCGGCCGTACCCCACGCCCACACGAAGAGGGCGCCCCCTTCTCCGGAAGGGAGCGCCCTCTTCGTCGTGGCGCCGACTCCTGGCGCGGACTCCTGGCCCTACTGGGCGCCGGGACGCACCAGCCCACTCTCGTACGCGTACACCGCGGCCTGCACCCGGTCACGCAGCCCCAGCTTGGTCAACACGTGACCCACATGCGTCTTCACGGTGGTCTCGCTCACGAACAGATCCGCCGCGATCTCCGCGTTGGACAGGCCCCGCGCCACCAGCTTCAGCACCTCCACCTCGCGCTCGGTCAGCGTGTGCAGGGTGTCGGGGACCGGCTCGTCCCCCGACGGCAGATGCGTGGCGTACTTGTCGAGCAGCCGGCGCGTGATGCTCGGCGCGAGCATCGCCTCACCGGCGGCCACCACACGGATCGCCTGCACCAGCTCATTGGCCGGGGCGTCCTTCAGCAGGAAGCCACTGGCACCCGCCCTCAGCGCCTCCACCACATACTCGTCGAGATCGAACGTGGTCAGCACCAGCACCTTCGCCGGGCCGTCCCGCCCGGGCCCGGTGATCTGCCGCGTCGCCTCGACCCCGTCCATCCGGGGCATACGGATATCCATCAGGACCACGTCGGGCTGCAGCGCCCGCACCTGGTCGAGGGCCTGGAGACCGTCACCGGCCTCGCCCACGACCGCGATGTCCTGCTCCGCCTCCAGAATCATCCGGAAGCCGGTACGCAGCAGCGGCTGGTCGTCGACCAGTAGGACACGGATGGCCACGTAAGTCTCCTTCGCTAGTCCGGCCCCATTCTGCCCTGCGCACCGCCACCGGACTCGCCCGCCCTGACCGGCAACTACTGCATCTCCCGGGGGACACCGCTCTCGACTTCGGCCGCGCCGCGGACCGGCCCCCCGGCCGAACCCGGGCCCGCCACCCTCACCGGCAACGGATACGGCGGGGGAGTGCCGCCGAATTCCGGGCAGTGGGCCTGGTGATCGCACCAGCCGCACAGCTTGGTCGGCCGGGCACGCCACTCGCCCGTCTCCGTCGCCAGCCGGATCGCCTCCCACAGCGCGAGCAGCTTGCGCTCCACCCGCTCCAGGTCCGCGAGGACAGGGTCGTACGTCCGCACGTCACCACTGCCCAGATAGACCAGCTGGAGCCGGCGCGGGATCACCTTCTTCAGCCGCCACACCACGAGCGCGTAGAACTTCATCTGGAACAGCGCACCCTCGGCGTACTCGGGCCGGGGCGCCTTGCCCGTCTTGTAGTCGACGATCCGCACCTCGCCCGTCGGCGCCACGTCGACCCGGTCGATGATGCCGCGCAGCCGCAGCCCCGAATCCAGCTCCGCCTCGACGAACAGCTCCCGCTCGGCCGGCTCCAGCCGGGACGGATCCTCCAGCCCGAACCAGCGCTCGACAAGCTGCTCCGCCTCCCCGAGCCACGTCGCCAGCCGCTCGCCCTCGGGATCGTCCGCGAACAGCTCCACGACCTCCGGCCTGCTCTCCCGCAGCCGCTCCCACTGACCGGGAACGAGGGACTTGGCACGCGGAGCGGTCCGCTCGGCGGCCGGGGCGTCGAAGAGCCGCTCCAGCACCGCGTGCACCAGCGTGCCCTTCGTCGCCGCCGCACTCGGCTTCTCGGGCAGCCGGTCGATCACCCGGAAGCGGTACAGCAGCGGGCACTGCATGAAATCGCTCGCACGCGAGGGCGACAGCGAGGCCGGCGCCATGGCCACCCGAGCGGCACCGTCGGCCGCCGTGGCCGTGGCCGTGGCCGTGGCCGTGGCTGTGGCCGTGGATGTGGATGTGGATGTGGATGTGGATGTGCTCGTTGTCGTGCTCGTGGCCTCGCCCGCACCCGCCTCGACCGGTGCCACCGCACCCTCCGCCCCCGCCGGGGACTCCTCCGCCACCGGACCCGTCACCGGCGCGACGTCACCGCCGCGGCCAGCCGCGGCACCCTCCGTGCTCGTCTCCATGACCACAGACCCTACGGCCCACCACTGACAGTGACCCAGCCGCCGCCGTCACGGCCGTGCCCACCGGGAAAACAGAGGGGGTGCCGGGGAGAAACGCGTCACCACGGCCGCATACCATCGACCAGAGACCCTTCCGCCCGGCTGGAGCGGAAGACGCTTCGAACGAGGGGACACCGTGGACGAGAGCGGCAGCGGGCAGCCGCGGTCCGGCAACGAGGAATCGGCCGAGCGCCACGCACCACCTGCGACCCCGGCCACGGGCCCCGCACGCCCCGGCACACCCCGGCGCGCCACGGGCACCGACGATTCTCCGACACCTCCGGCCGACGAACCGACCATGGTGGTACGGCGGTTGGACCCTCCCCCGGACGACAGCGACGATGACGCGCCGCAGGGGGAGGGGCACAAGGACCGGCCGACTCCCCAGCCCGGTGCCGGTGCCGGTCCGGGTGCCGATGGCGCCGCCGATGGGCGTAGGCAGGAGGACACCTCGCCCGAGTCCCCCCGCCCCGTCCCGACGACGAAGAGCACCTCCCAGCACGCCCCCCAGCACACCGACGGCCCCACTGTCGACCACCCGCCCGCCCACACCGCGGAGACCCACCGCACCCTCGCTCACACGGGAACCAAAGGACAGCCGCCTCGGACACCCGAGCCACGGGGCGGACTGCTCATGGGACGCCCCTTCGGAGTCCCCGTCTACGTCGCCCCCAGTTGGTTCCTCGTCGCCGCCCTCATCACCTGGGTGTTCGGCGGACAGCTCGACCGCGTGCTGCCCGAGCTCGGCGCCGCCCGCTACCTCGTCTCCCTCTTCTTCGCGGTCGCCTTCTACGCCTCCGTCCTCGTCCACGAACTGGCGCACACCGTCGCCGCCCTCCGCTTCAAGCTCCCGGTCCGCCGCATCCAGCTCCAGTTCTTCGGCGGCGTCTCCGAGATCGAGAAGGAGGCCGAGACACCCGGCCGAGAGTTCGTCCTCGCCTTCGTCGGCCCCCTGCTCTCCCTCGTCCTCGCCGGCGTCTTCTACGCCGCCATGCAGCCCGTCGAACCCGGCACCGTGCCCGGCGTCCTGCTGGCCGGCCTGATGATCTCCAACCTCATCGTCGCCGCCTTCAACCTGCTCCCCGGCCTGCCCCTCGACGGCGGCCGCATGCTCCGCGCCGTCGTCTGGAAGATCACCGGCAAACCGATGCACGGCACCATCGCCGCCGCCTGGGTCGGCCGCGCCCTCGCCGTCTCCGTCCTCGTCGGCCTCCCATGGCTCACCCAGTCCGGCGCCCTCGGCTCCGACGCCGTCGACAACGTCGGCATGGACACCGTCATGGACGCCCTGCTCGCGGCCATCCTCGCTGCGATCATCTGGACCGGCGCCGGCAACAGCCTGCGCATGGCCCGCCTGCGCGAACACCTCCCCGAACTGCGCGCCCGCACCCTCACCCGCCGCGCCGTACCCGTCGAGACCGACACCCCCCTCTCCGAGGCCCTGCGCCGCGCCAACACCGCCGGCGCCCGCGCCCTGGTCGTCGTCGACGCCGACGGCAACCCCCTCTCCCTCGTCCGCGAGGCCGCCATCGTCGGCGTACCCGAACACCGCCGCCCCTGGGTCGCCGTCAGCGGCCTCGCCCAGGAACTGACCGACGGCATGCGCGTCTCCGCCGAGCTCTCCGGAGAGGCACTCCTCGACGCCCTGCGGGCCGCCCCCGCCACCGAGTACCTGGTGGTCGAGGAGACCGGCGAGATCTACGGCGTCCTGTCCGCAGCCGACGTGGAACGCGCCTTTGTGAAGGCCATGGCCCGCCCCTCCTAGCCTCCGACGCGGTGGTCGGCGGCCCCCACAAACCCCGGTAGGCTGTTCACATGTCCGAACCGACCGGTGCCGCCCGCAGGCGCGGGCCCTTCAAGGTCGGGGACCAGGTTCAGCTGACCGACCCCAAGGGCCGCCACTACACGTTCACGCTCGAAGCCGGGAAGAACTTCCACACCCACAAGGGTTCCTTCCCGCACGACGAACTGATCGGTGCTCCCGAGGGCAGCGTTGTCCGCACCACCGGGAACGTCGCCTACCTCGCGCTGCGCCCCCTGCTCCCCGACTACGTCCTGTCCATGCCCCGCGGGGCAGCCGTCGTCTACCCGAAGGACGCGGGGCAGATCCTCGCCTTCGCCGACATCTTCCCCGGCGCCCGCGTCGTCGAGGCCGGCGTCGGCTCCGGCTCGCTCAGCAGCTTCCTGCTGCGCGCCATCGGCGACCAGGGCATGCTGCACTCCTACGAGCGCCGCGAGGACTTCGCCGACATCGCCAAGCAGAACGTGGAGCGCTACTTCGGCGGCCCCCACCCCGCCTGGCAGCTCACCGTGGGCGACCTCCAGGACAACCTGTCCGACACCGACGTCGACCGCGTCATCCTCGACATGCTCGCCCCCTGGGAATGCCTGGAGGCCGTCTCCAAGGCACTCGTCCCCGGCGGCATCGTCTGCTGCTACGTCGCCACCACCACCCAGCTCGCCCGGACCGTCGAGTCCATCCGCGAGATCGGCTGCTTCAACGAGCCGACCGCCTGGGAGACGATGATCCGCAACTGGCACATCGAGGGCCTGGCCGTCCGTCCCGACCACCGGATGATCGGCCACACCGGCTTCCTGCTCACCGCCCGCCGCCTCGCCGACGGAGTCGAGCCACCCATGCGCCGCCGCCGCCCCGCCAAGGGCGCTTACGGCGAGGACTACGAAGGCCCCAACGCCGACGGAGGCACCGGCCGCTGAGACGGCCCGGTGCCGCAACCAACGTACAAGCGCTGTGGCCGAGTTCCCGGAACCCCCGCAGAACTCGACCACAGCGCCTTTCCGTTGACGCAGGGCATACAAGCGACACCTGCGAGCCCCACACGCCCCCCGTGCACCCCCGACCGCCAGACATCCGGCACCGTAACTACACACCCCCGCCGTTCCCCCGCACTGTGACGTATGGCACCATGCTGGCCACCCCCCCCACCGGCACAGCCCTCACAGGAGACGCTCCTAGTGCAGCAATCCGCCGTCCCGGAACTGGCACACACCCACACCCGACCGATCCACTGGCTCGCCACCGCCACAGCGGTCGCCGCAGTCGTGGCCCTCTCCTCGGTCCTGCAGCCCAACTCGGCGACAGCGGCCCAGACAGCCGGCCCGGACGCGAAGAAACCCACCACGGTCACCACACCCCCCGACCCGGCGCACGTCGACTTCCCGCTCGAATGCGGCCCCGTGAAAGCGGTCGTGGTCAAAAAGGCCACCGGAGACCTCGACGGCGACGGCAGCCCCGAAACCGTGGCCGTCGTGCACTGCGACTCCCCCATGGGCACCCCGCCCGACGGTGTCTACGTCCTCACCCAGGGCGCCGGGACGAACGCGCCCCGCGTCGTCGCGACCCTCGTGAACCCCAAAGAGGGCATCACCGTCAGTGACATCGCCGTGCGTGACGAAGCCGTCGTCACCGACCTCCTCGGCTACTCCACCGAGGACGTGCCGCGCTGCTGCCCCGACGTGAGGAACAGCGCGAAGTGGCAGTGGAAAAATGGCGCGTTCGTCCGCTCGACACCCTCCGGTGCACACAGCGTCTGACCCCACGCCACCGACCGTTGTGAGAAATCAGACAGTCGTAACAGCCCGTACAGGCAAGGTCACTCGGCGTCCGGGCCGAACACCTCGACCTTGTCCGAAACCCGACGTACGTGGATGCAGTCGCCCGGACATTCCTTCGCCGAGTCCACCACATCCGTGAGAAGCGGCAGCGGCACGGGCGTTGTCGCCCCCTTGGCCTGCAGGAGCTCGTCCTCCGAGCCCTTCACATAGGCCAGACCGTCGATGTCCAGCTCGAACACCTCAGGGGCGTACTGGGCACAGATCCCGTCACCGGTACAGAGATCCTGATCGATCCAGACCTCCAGCGCCTCACCCTCGACCCCGGCCGCCTGTTCCACGCTCATCTCTCCTACCGCTTCCTGCCCCGAGCCGTACGGGAATCCGGCCAGCTCTGACGGGTGTTGAACCCTTTGACCCTACCTCTGCCTGGGTTCCAATCATGTGCGGTGGGTATTCCCCTGGCGTGAGGGAGAGCGCAAGGGTGAAGATCGGACACACCCCGACCGTCTTTGTGATCTAGGGGTTTCAATCGACACCCACCCAGGTAGGGTCTGGAAGCGTCCAGCTCCCCTTGGAGGAGGTGAGGACCGTGGCAGCCCACGACGACGACATGAACCGCGGCATCCGCCCGGGACGAGGGTCCGAGGACCCGGCCGGGCAGATTGCCTACCTTGAGCAGGAGATCGCCGTCCTGCGACGCAAGCTCGCCGACTCTCCGCGACACACGAGGATTCTCGAAGAGCGGATCGTCGAGCTGCAGACCAACCTGGCCGGCGTATCCGCACAGAACGAGCGACTCGCGAACACGCTCCGTGAGGCCCGCGACCAGATCGTGGCCCTCAAGGAAGAAGTCGACCGGCTCGCACAGCCACCGGCCGGCTTCGGTGTCTTCCTGCAAGCCAACGAGGACGGCACCGCCGACATCTTCACCGGAGGCCGCAAACTCCGCGTGAACGTCAGCCCGAGCGTCGAACTCGACGACCTCCGGCGCGGCCAGGAAGTAATGCTCAACGAAGCGCTCAACGTGGTCGAAGCCATGGAGTTCGAGAGCGTCGGCGACATCGTCACCCTCAAGGAGATCCTTGAGGACGGCGAGCGTGCCCTGGTACTCGGGCACACCGACGAGGAACGGGTGGTACGGCTCGCCGAGCCGCTGCGCGGCGTGAACATCCGCCCCGGTGACGCCCTGCTGCTCGAACCCCGCTCCGGCTACGTCTACGAGATCGTCCCCAAGAGCGAGGTCGAGGAGCTCGTCCTCGAAGAGGTACCCGACATCGGGTACGAGCAGATCGGCGGCCTCGGGGGCCAGATCGAGGCCATCCGCGACGCCGTCGAGCTGCCATACCTCTACCCCGACCTGTTCAAGGAGCACGAACTGCGCCCGCCCAAGGGCGTCCTGCTCTACGGGCCGCCCGGATGCGGCAAGACACTCATCGCCAAGGCCGTCGCCAACTCACTGGCCAAAAAGGTCGCCGAAGTGACCGGAGTGGCCGCCGGCAAGAGCTTCTTCCTCAACATCAAGGGCCCCGAGCTCCTCAACAAGTACGTCGGTGAGACCGAGCGGCAGATCCGCCTCGTCTTCCAGCGTGCGCGTGAAAAGGCCAGCGAAGGCACCCCCGTCATCGTCTTCTTCGACGAGATGGAATCCCTCTTCCGCACCCGCGGCTCGGGCGTCAGCTCGGACGTGGAGAACACCATCGTCCCCCAGCTGCTCGCCGAGATCGACGGTGTCGAAGGCCTGCAGAACGTGGTCGTGATCGGCGCCTCCAACCGCGAGGACATGATCGACCCCGCCATCCTGCGCCCCGGCCGCCTGGACGTGAAGATCAAGATCGAACGTCCCGACGCCGAGGCCGCCAAGGACATCTTCGGCAAGTACCTCACAGAACGCCTCCCGCTGCACTCCGAAGACCTCGGCGAGCACGGCGGCAGCAAGGCGACCACGGTCCAGAGCATGATCCAGACCGCCGTCGAGCAGATGTACGCCGAATCCGAGGAAAACCGCTTCCTGGAAGTCACCTACGCCAACGGCGACAAGGAAGTCCTCTACTTCAAGGACTTCAACTCCGGCGCCATGATCGAGAACATCGTGGGTCGCGCCAAGAAAATGGCGATCAAGGACTTCCTCGAACACAACCAGAAGGGCCTGCGCGTCTCCCACCTCCTCCAGGCATGCGTGGACGAGTTCAAGGAGAACGAGGACCTGCCCAACACCACCAACCCGGACGACTGGGCCCGGATCTCCGGAAAGAAGGGCGAGCGGATCGTCTACATCCGCACCCTCATCACCGGAAAGCAGGGCGCGGACACCGGACGCTCCATCGACACGGTGGCCAACACCGGTCAGTACCTGTAAAAGACAGGGCGGCTGCGGGTGCCCTCACCGGGTATCCGCAGCCCACTGTTTTTCCGGCCACCACCGGACCACAAGGCGTGCAAGGCAATGACGCAAATGATCTCCCCACCAGCGCAAAGGCGTTCTAGGCTCTTCCGTACCGCCGAGTCGCGCAGTGCGGGGACGGGCACCGCACACGCAACCGAGCGCCAGCGGTACTTGTGCGGCGCCCATGACCGAGGGTGCCGCCGGGCAAGGAGGGCCGCATGACCGTACGGCGAGTAATGGGCATCGAGACGGAGTACGGCATCTCCGTCCCCGGGCACCCCAACGCCAATGCCATGCTCACCTCATCCCAGATCGTCAACGCCTACGCGGCGGCGATGCACCGGGCCCGCCGGGCCCGCTGGGACTTCGAGGAGGAGAACCCGCTGCGGGACGCGCGAGGCTTCGACCTCGCCCGCGAGGCCGCCGACGCCAGCCAGCTCACCGACGAGGACATCGGCCTGGCCAACGTCATCCTCACCAATGGCGCAAGGCTCTACGTCGACCACGCACACCCCGAATACAGCGCCCCCGAGGTCACCAACCCACGCGACGCCGTCCTCTGGGACAAGGCCGGCGAACGCATCATGGCAGAAGCCGCCGAACGGGCAGCCCAGCTGCCCGGCGCCCAGCCGATCCACCTCTACAAGAACAACACCGACAACAAGGGCGCCTCCTACGGCACGCACGAGAACTACCTCATGAAGCGGGAAACCCCCTTCTCCGACATCGTGCGCCACCTCACCCCCTTCTTCATCTCCCGCCAGGTCTTCGCCGGAGCCGGCCGCGTCGGCATCGGCCAGGACGGCCACGAACACGGCTTCCAGCTCAGCCAGCGCGCCGACTACTTCGAGGTCGAAGTAGGACTGGAGACGACCCTCAAGCGCCCGATCATCAACACCCGCGACGAGCCCCACGCCGACGCCGAGAAATACCGCCGCCTCCATGTGATCATCGGCGACGCCAACCTCTCGGAGATCTCCACCTACCTCAAGCTCGGCACCACAGCCCTCGTCCTGTCGATGATCGAGGACAGCTTCATCGCCGTCGACCTCGCCGTCGACCAGCCCGTACGCACCCTCCACCAGGTCTCGCACGACCCGTCCCTGCAGCGCCTGGTCACGCTGCGCAGCGGCCGCACACTCACCGCGGTCCAGCTCCAGATGGAGTACTACGAGCTGTCCCGCAAATACGTGGAGGAGCGCTTCGGCGCCGACGCCGACGAACAGACCAAGGACGTCCTGAGCCGCTGGGAGGACACCCTCAACCGCCTCGAACGCGACCCGATGAGCCTCGCCGGCGAACTGGACTGGGTCGCCAAGCGAGAGCTCATGGAGGGCTACCGCCGCCGCGACGGCCTCGACTGGGACGCCGCCAAGCTCCACCTCCTCGACCTCCAGTACGCCGACGTACGTCCCGAGAAGGGCCTCTACAACCGCCTCGCGGCTCGCGGACGCATCAAGCGACTCCTGGACGAGGAAACCGTCGAACAGGCCAAGGCGACGCCGCCGGAGGACACACGCGCGTACTTCCGCGGCCGCTGCCTGGAGCAGTACGCCGACGACGTCGCCGCCGCCTCCTGGGACTCGGTCATCTTCGACCTGCCCGGGCGGGACTCACTCCAGCGCGTTCCAACCCTCGAACCGCTTCGCGGAACGCGAAATCACGTCAAGGAGCTCCTGGACCGCTGCCGCACCGCAGAAGACCTGGTCAGGGTCCTGTCAGGCGGCTGACCGGACACCCGGAAGGTACCGGCCGGACAGGGTGGAAAACCCGGCCGCCGGGAATCATCGAGGTGGCCCCCGTACGTTGGAGAAACTGCGGGGCCGATGTCAGACCCGGCTTGTAGGGTCTGATCATCACCGATCGGCAGGAAAGCCGACCTGTCGACCATGTCGGGCGAACTGAGCGGGGTGAGGGATATGGCAACCAAGGACACCGGCGGCGGACAGCAGAAGGCCACGCGCTCTACTGAGGAGGTCGAGGAGCAGGCGGCAGAGACGCAGGCTTCTGAGGACCTCAAGGAGCGGCAAGAGAAGCTGAGCGATGACGTCGACTCGGTTCTGGACGAGATCGACGATGTCCTTGAGGAGAATGCGGAGGACTTCGTTCGAAGCTTCGTTCAGAAGGGCGGCGAGTAGCCTTCGAATCGAAGGCCGCGGGGGCTCTAAAGGTGGATAGCGAAGAAGGCGTGAAGTGCTGCTCGCGGTGCAAAGAGGCCAAACCGCGGGCAGCCTTCGCCCGGAACAAATCGGCCCGTGACGGGTGGCATCGAAATGCCACGGCCTCCGACGGCCTGTCCACGAGCTGCAAGGCGTGTCGGGCGGCGAAGGGACGTGCGGGTCACCTCAAGCGCCATTACGGCCTCACCGAAGCCGGACGTGACGAGATGGTGGCCTCTCAGACGGGCCTCCGCGTGATCTGTCTCAGGGCCCCGGCCGTTCATGTGGATCACTGCCACAAGACGGGTAGGGTCCGTGGCGTACTGTGCTTCAACTGCAATTCGGCCATCGGCAAGTTGGGGGACGACCCCGACGCCGTCCGCCGGGCCGCCGCTTACTTGGAAGGAATCGCGTGGAAGCCAACACTCGTAGCACCGGGCGTCTACCAGCTGCCTTCCTGACGCCTGGGTCGTCCTCGTTCATGGACTTTCTCTCGGACCACCAGCCGGAGCTGCTGCCCGGTAAGCGTCAACTCCCGCCCACGCAGGGCGTGATCGAGGCGCCGCATGGCACGACCATCGTCGCCGCGACGTTCCCTGGGGGCGTCGTGCTCGCCGGTGACCGCCGCGCCACCATGGGCAACGTCATCGCCCAGCGCGACATCGAGAAGGTCTTCCCGGCGGACGAGTACTCGGCTGTCGGTATCGCCGGCACCGCCGGTCTCGCCGTCGAGATGGTCAAGCTCTTCCAGTTGGAGCTGGAGCACTTCGAGAAGGTTGAAGGCGCTCAGCTGTCACTCGAAGGCAAGGCGAACCGGTTGTCGACCATGATCCGGTCCAATCTGGGCATGGCGATGCAGGGGCTGGCTGTGGTGCCGCTCTTCGCCGGGTATGACGTGGACCGGGAGAAGGGACGGATCTTCTCGTACGACGTCACCGGTGGTCGTTCCGAGGAGCAGGGGTACGCCGCCACCGGCTCGGGGTCGATCTTCGCGCGCGGGGCCATGAAGAAGCTCTACCGTGATGACCTGAGTGAGGCCGAGGCCACGACGCTGGTGGTGCAGGCCCTGTATGACGCGGCTGACGACGACTCGGCGACCGGTGGTCCCGATGTCGCCCGCCGGATCTACCCGATCGTCACGGTGATCACCGATGACGGTTTCCGTCGGCTCGGCGATGACGAGTCCTCCGAGATCGCCCGTTCGATCCTGGAGCGGCGTCTGGAGCAGCCCGACGGCCCGCGGGCCGCGCTGCTGTAGCGACGGTTCGGTCTTACCAAGGTGATCCTGTGACTTCGACAGAAAGGGACGGATAACCGGTGTCGACGCCGTTCTATGTCTCACCCCAGCAGGCCATGGCCGACCGGGCGGAGTACGCCCGCAAGGGCATCGCCCGTGGTCGCAGCCTGGTTGTGCTGCAGTATGCCGATGGCATCGTGTTCGTCGGCGAGAACCCGTCCCGTGCGCTGCACAAGTTCAGCGAGATCTATGACCGGATCGGCTTCGCGGCGGCCGGTAAGTACAACGAGTACGAGAACCTGCGGATCGGCGGTGTGCGGTATGCCGATCTTCGTGGGTACACCTATGACCGTGATGACGTGACCGCGCGTGGTCTGGCCAATGTCTACGCTCAGACGCTGGGCACGATCTTCTCCTCGGCGGCCGAGAAGCCGTATGAGGTGGAGTTGGTCGTTGCCGAGGTGGGTGAGACGCCGGAGGGTGACCAGATCTATCGGTTGCCGCATGACGGGTCGATCGTGGATGAGCACGGTTCGGTGGCGGTCGGTGGTAATGCCGAGCTGATCAGCAACTATCTCGACCAGCGTCATCAGGACGGCATGAGCCTCGCCGAGGCGTTGAAGCTGGCCGTTCAGGCTCTGTCCCGTGAGTCGAACGGGACGCAGCGGGAGATTCCCGCGGAGCGGCTTGAGGTCGCGGTGCTGGACCGTACGCGTCCGCAGTCGCGCAAGTTCAAGCGCATCGTCGGCCGTCAGCTGGATCGGCTGCTGGAGGCCGGTGGTGCGGCCACCGAGGCCGAGAGTGCCGACAACGGGGAGAGCTCCGAGGATTCGGACAGTTCCGAGGAGTAGTCCCCCAGTCCCAGTCCCAGTCCCAGTCCCAGCCCTCAGCTTTCGTCCGCTGGTTCTGTTTGGTTTCGCCCGCGCTGTGCCCCGGTCCGATCTTTCGGCCGGGGCACAGGGCGTTTTCGCGGTGGTGTTCAGGGCGCGCTGGGTGGCGCTGTGGAGCCTCGTACGACGAGCTCGACGGGAATGTCGCCTGCTTCCGGTGCGCGGCCTTCCAGGACCGCCAGGAGGGCTTGCATGCCCCGTTCGCCGAAGAGTTCGGCGTCCAGGCGGACGGTGGTGAGTTCGGGGTCGATGGCGGTGGCGAGGGCGAGGTCGTCGAGGCCGGTGACGGAGATGTCGTCGGGGATGCGCAGGCCGAGGCGGCGTACGGCTTTGTAGGCGCCGGCGGCGAGTTTGTCGTCGTCGCAGACGATGGCGGTGGGGCGGGGGCCCTTGGCGGAGAGTGCGGTCATGGTGGCGGTCAGGGCGCCGTCGATGGAGATGGGGGCGCTGACCGTGAGGAGGGATGTGCCGGGTACCTCGCCGATCCGTGCGGCCAGCTCACGCGCGCGTGCTTCGAAGGTCCAGGAGGCCACGTCGGCGGCGAGGTGGAGGATGCGGCGGTGGCCGAGGCTGAGCAGGTGTTCGGCGACCTGTCGTACGCCGTCCGCGATGTCCAGGTTGACGGTGGCGGCGCCGAGGCTGCCCTGCGGGTCGCTGTCGAGCATGACGAGGGGGAGCTGGTCGCCGTGGATGGCGGTGAGGGCGTCGGCGGCCATGGAGGAGGCGATGACGCCGTCGAGGGCGGCCTGGGCGGAGGCGAAGGGGTCGCGGGCGGGGCCGATGCCTTCGGGGGAGGGGTAGAGGACGACGCCGAAGCCGTGCCGGGCGGCGATGCGGGCGGCGCCGGTGTAGACGCCGGCGAAGAATTCGGTGGTGAGGGCGGGGACGACGAGGAGTACGGTGCGGGTGCGGCCGAGGCGGAGGTTGCGGGCGGCGAGGTTGGGCCGGTAGCCGAGTTCGCGGGCTGCCTGGCGTACGCGTTCGGCTGTGGTCTCCGAGACGCGGCCGCGCCATTTGTCGCCGAGAACGAGGGAGACCGCGGCCTGGGACACGCCCGCGGCTTGGGCGACGTCCCGGCTGGTGGGGCGTGTGCTGCCGTGTGCCACCGTCGGCGTACTCCTTCGTCTGGACTGGTGAACAGCGCACATGGTACGTATGACGGACGACGTTATACGTAAAACTTCAGCGGAGGGGCGGCGCGGCCGATGACCGGCGCATACGTGGAGATCCTCAGGGCGAGGCATGCCGCCCGGTTGCTCGTCGGCACGCTGGTGGGTCGGCTGCCGAACGCTGTCGCCGCGCTCGCCATCATGCTGTTCGTACGGGCGGAGGGGGGTTCGTACAGTCTGGCCGGGGGGCTGGCGGCCGTGTACGGGGTCGCCAACGCCGTGGGGCAGCCGCTGCTGGGGCGGCTGGTGGACCTGTTGGGCCAGCCGCGGGTGCAACTGCCCGCCGCGGTCGCCTCGGCGCTGGCGATGGCCGTGTTCGCGTTCGTGGGCATCGGCCCGCTGCCGCTCGCGTACGCGGCCGTCGCGGCCTCCGGGTTGTTCACGCCGCCGCTGGAGGGCGGCCTGCGGGCGCTGTGGTCGTCGGTGCTCCCCAAGGAGGAGCAGGTGCACACGGCGTACGCCATGGACGCGGTGGCGCAGGAAGTCATGTTCACCGTCGGCCCCCTGCTGCTGACGCTGTGCACGTCGCTGTGGTCGGCGCAGGCGGCGCTGCTCGTGCTGAACGTCGTCGGGGTGCTGGGCGCACTGTCGGTGGTCGTGTCGCAGCCTTCGCGCGCGTGGCGTTCGGCGCCGCGTGAGGCGCACTGGCTGGGGGCGCTGCGTTCGCCGGGGCTGGTGGCGTTGCTGGCCGCGTTCCTGTTCGTCGGTGTGGCGATGGGGTCGATCGCGGTCGCGGCGGTGTCGTACGCGGACGACAACGGCGGTGACGCGGTGTACGGCTGGCTGATGGCGGGTCTGGGGCTGGGCGCGCTGGTGGGTGGCACGGTGTACGGGGCGCGGCAGTGGGGCGGGGAGCCGGCGCGGCGACTACGGGTGCTGGTGGCGCTTCTGGCGGTGTGTTACCTGCCGCTGACGCTGATGCCGGGTGTGGTCGCCATGACGTTGCTGAGTGTGCTGGCCGGTGTGTTCCTGGCGCCGTGCATCGCGTGTGCCTTCGTGCTGGTCGACCGGCACGCGCCGCGTGGGACGGTCACCGAGGCTTTCTCGTGGCTTGTGACGACGTTCACCGTGGGCGCGTCGGTCGGAACGGGTCTGGCGGGGCCGGTCGTCGAGGCGGGCGGAGCCCTGTGGGGGTTCGCCGTGCCGGGTGCCGCGGGGGCCGTGTCGTTGCTGGTCCTGCTGGGCACCGGACGGGTCCTCGCAGCTCCCGGCAGGGGTGCGGTCGTTGCGGCTTCATCGGAAAATGATCCAAACCGTGCTGTCGAACCCCGTTTCAGCTCAGGGGATCGGGCGTAATGTTCAGTCATGGACCGCCGCATTTTCGGGCTGGAGAACGAGTACGGCGTCACGTGCACGTTCAGGGGACAGCGCCGCCTGTCGCCTGACGAGGTGGCGCGGTACCTCTTCCGCCGTGTCGTGTCATGGGGCCGCAGCAGCAATGTCTTTCTGCGGAACGGCGCCCGCCTCTATCTCGACGTGGGCTCACATCCGGAATACGCGACACCCGAATGTGACAACGTGATCGAACTGGTCACCCACGACAAGGCCGGCGAACGCATTCTGGAAGGACTCCTGGTAGACGCGGAACGACGCCTGCACGAGGAGGGAATCGCGGGCGACGTCTACCTCTTCAAGAACAACACCGACTCGGCCGGCAACTCCTACGGCTGCCACGAGAACTATCTCGTGGCGCGGCACGGGGAGTTCTCCCGGCTGGCGGACATCCTCATTCCGTTCCTCGTCACGCGCCAGTTGCTGTGCGGTGCGGGCAAGGTTCTGCAGACCCCGCGCGGGGCCGTGTACTGCGTCAGTCAGCGCGCGGAGCACATCTGGGAGGGCGTCTCCTCGGCGACGACCCGGTCCCGGCCGATCATCAACACGCGTGACGAGCCGCACGCGGATGCCGAGCGCTACCGTCGCCTGCATGTCATCGTGGGCGACTCGAACATGTCCGAGACGACGATGCTGCTGAAGGTCGGCGCGACCGACCTGGTGCTGCGCATGATCGAGGCGGGCACGGTGATGCGGGATCTGACCCTGGAGAACCCGATCCGGGCGATCCGCGAGGTCAGCCATGACATCACGGGCCGGCGCAAGGTGCGTCTGGCCAGTGGCCGGGAGGCCTCGGCGCTGGAAGTGCAGCGCGAGTACTACGAGAAGGCCGTGGACTTCTGCGAGCGCCGCGGTATCCGTACGGGGACGGTCGAGCAGGTCCTGGAGCTGTGGGGCCGCACGCTGGACGCGATCGAGGCCGAGGACCTCGACCGGATCGGGACCGAGATCGACTGGGTGATGAAGTACAAGCTCATCGAGCGGTACCGGGCCAAGCACAACATGACCATGTCGCACCCGCGGGTCGCGCAGATAGACCTCGCCTACCACGACATCCACCGGCGTCGTGGCCTGTACTACCTGCTGGAGAAGAAGGGTCAAGCGGCGCGTATCTGCAACGACTTGAAGATCTTCGAGGGCAAGTCCGTTCCGCCGCAGACCACTCGGGCCCGGCTGCGCGGCGACTTCATCCGCAGGGCCCAGGAACAGCGCCGGGACTTCACCGTCGACTGGGTGCACCTGAAGCTCAATGACCAGGCTCAGCGCACGGTGTTGTGCAAGGACCCGTTCCGTTCGGTGGACGACCGGGTGGAGAAGCTGATCGCGGGTATGTGACGACCCGTATGTGATCGGCATGAGTGAGTGTCAGGTTCCGCAGGAATTGCCGGAACGCAACACGGGCGCCGTACGTTTCCCGTACGGCGCCCTTCTCACGCCGTAGAGTTGCGCGCACGCCATCCACAAGATCGACTGATTACGAGGCCCCCACCGTGCGCCGTCGCTCACTCCTCATTGCCGTACCCGCAGGAATGGTCACGCTCGCCGCATGCGGCGACGACAAGGACGATTCGAGCAAGGCGAGCGACAGCGCGTCGCCGTCGACTCCGCAGGAGTCGGCAGCGCCGTCGCCGAAGATCGTGGACGGTCCGCTGCCGGCGATCACCGCGGGCACGAAGTTCGACGAGAAGCCGACGGTCGCCAAGGGCAGCGGCGATCCGTCGAAGGACCTCGCGGTGAAGACGGTCATCGCGGGCAACGGCACGACGGTCGTCGAGAACGACTACATCCAGGCCAACTACCTCGGTCAGATCTGGTCCACGGCCAAGGTCTTCGACAACTCCTACGACCGTAAGACGCCCCTGCTCATCCAGCTGTCCCAGGGCCGGATCATCGACGGCTGGCGGTACGCGCTGACGGGCAAGAAGACCGGCAGCCGCGTCCAGATGGCGGTGCCGCCGACCTGGGGTTACGGCGAGCAGGGTGAGCCGCAGGCCGGGATCAAGGGCACCGACACGCTGGTGTTCGTGGTGGACATCCAGAAGACGTTCAACACGAAGAGCTCCGCCAAGGGCACGGAGGTCGCGCAGGACAACACCGACCTGCCCAAGGTCGGCACCAACACCGACGGCAAGGCGCCCTCCCTGGAGATCCCCAAGTCGGACCCGCCCAAGAAGCTGGTGGCGAACTACGTCATCGAGGGCGACGGCGACGAGGTGACCGCCGAGAACACCGTGCTCGTGCAGTACAAGGGCCTGCAGTGGGACACCGGCAAGGAGTTCGACTCGACGTACGCGAACAAGCAGCTGGTGTCGTTCCCGCTGCAGAAGGTTGTCAAGGGCTGGTCGCAGGGCCTGACCGGCAAGAAGGTCGGCAGCCGGGTCCTCATCGTCATTCCGCCGGACCTGGGCTACGGCGACAACCCGCCGCAGGGCAGCGGCATCGCCAAGGGCGCCACCCTGGTGTTCTCGGTGGACATCCTGGCGAAGATGTGACGCCGCCCCAGGTGATGAAAGACTGGGAACGTTGCCTTTTCACGACAAGCATGGAGCAGAAGACGTGAGCATCGACAAGCCCGAGATCGACTTCCCGGGCGGCGAGCCCCCGAAGGACCTGGAGATCAAGGACATCTGGGAGGGCGACGGCCCGGTTGCGCAGGCGGGTCAGACCGTCACCGTCCACTATGTGGGCGTGGCCTTCAGCTCGGGTGAGGAGTTCGACGCCAGCTGGAACCGCGGTACGCCGTTCCGCTTCCCGCTGGGCGGCGGCCGGGTCATCAAGGGCTGGGACCAGGGCGTGCAGGGTATGAAGGTCGGCGGCCGTCGCCAGCTGACCATCCCGGCGCACCTCGCCTACGGCAACCAGAGCCCGACCCCGGCGATCAAGCCCGGCGAGACCCTGATCTTCGTGGTCGACCTGCTCGGCGTCTGAATCGTCGCGCGTGATCGGCGTACGACCGGACCCGAGCCGGCGTACGACCGGTCCCGACTACCTGGGGCCCATGCCTGTCCGGGCGTGGGCCCTCGGCTTTTGCCGTGCCACTTCGGGGCGGTACGGTCATCCGTCGTAAGCACCATAGGGAAGGCGAAGGGCGTCGATGGCCATTGCCAAGGCCGAGCGGCTCATGAACCTGGCGCTGTGTCTGCTCGGGACGCGGCGGCCGTTGAGCAAGCGCGAGCTGCGTGAGTCCATCGAGGCCTATCTCGAAGCGGGCAGCGACGACTCCTTCAACCGGATGTTCGAGCGCGACAAGGATGATCTGCGCGAGCTCGGCCTGGTCATCGAGACGGTGGAGAACCTGGACGGCGAGGTCGGTTATCTGGCCCGCCGCGACAGCAACCGCCTCCCGCCGATCACCCTGGACGCCGAGGAGGCCGCCGCCCTGGGGCTGGCCGCGAAGGTGTGGCAGCAGGCCCGGCTGGCGGGCGCGGCCAGCGGCGCCCTGCAGAAGCTGCGTGCGGCGGGGCTGCCCGAGGACGTCGACCCGTATGAGGCGCACGGGGCGCTGGAGCCTCGTATCCCGGTGCACGAGGCCGCGTTCGAGCCGCTGATGCTGGCGTGCCGGGACCGCCGTCCGGTCGTCTTCGACTACCGCAAGGCCACCGCCGCCCGCCCCGAGACGCGGCATGTGGAGCCGTGGGCGCTGGAGTGCTGGCGCGGCCACTGGTATCTGGCGGGCTGGGACCGCGACCGGGGCGCCGAGCGGGTCTTCCGGCTGTCCCGGATCACCGGCAAGGTGCGCTCGCGCGGCACCCGCTTCACGGTTCCGGTGCCCGATGTGGTCACCGTGCGGGAGACCGTGGCGAGCTGGGCGGGGGAGACCGCGGACCGTTCCGCGCTGATCCGGCTGCGTACGGACGCCGGGTACCCCCTTCGGGCGAAGGCCACCTCGGTGCGGGAACTCGGGGACGGCTGGGACGAGTTGGAGATTCCGTACGGCCATGGGCTGGATGCCTGGCTGGTGGAGTTCGGGCCGGATGTGGTGGTCCTGGAGCCCGCGGAGCTGCGGGCCGACGTGGTGGACCGGCTGCGTGCCGTGGCCAAGGGCTGAGGGGGAGCGGAGCAGGACAGTGGCAGGCAAACCGGTCAGGCCAGTGAACGCCATCGACCAGACCCGGCGGATGCTCTCGCTGGTGACCTATCTGAAGGAGCGCCCCGGAGCCCGGGTCGAGGACGTGGCGCGTGCCTTCGGCATCACCGAGGACGAGCTGGTCTCCGACCTCGATGTGCTGCCCATGTGCGGCACCAGCTTCCGCGGCGGCGATCTGCTCGACATCGACACCGACGGCGAGCGCATCTGGTGGCACAACCCCGCCGCCCTCGGCGAGGAGACGGCGGAGCCGCTGCGGCTGGCCGCCGACGAGGCGACCGCGCTGCTGGTGGCCGCCCGTGCGGTCTCTACCCTGCCCGGGCTGCGCGAGGGCGACCGGCAGGCGCTGCTGCGCGCCACCGCCAAGGTGGAGGCCGCGGCGGGCGAGACCGCGGGCGCCAGCTCCCGGCTGTCGGTGACCTTCGAGTCCGAGGGCGGCGTTTTCGCCGACGTCGACCGGGCGATCGCGGAGCGCCGCCGGCTATGGATCCGCTACTACTCGCCCGCGCGCGACGAGCTCACCGAGCGCGAGATCGACCCCATCCGGCTCGTCAGCGTCGGGCACACCTACGTCGAGGCCTGGTGCCGGCGTTCCGAGGCGCGCCGCACCTTCCGGCTCGACCGGGTCGCCGAGATCAAGATCCTGGACGAGCCGGCCGCGCCGCCCGAGATCGAGCTGCGGGACCTGTCCGAGGGGCTGGTGCAGCCCGCCGCCGAGGATCCGGAGGTCGTCGTCGAGGTCGGTCCGGGCGGGCGCTGGGTCGCCGAGTACTACCCGCACGACAGCGCGGATGAGCTTGCCGACGGCGGGCTGCGTATCTCCCTGCGCACGCCCGACCCGGCGTCGCTGCGGCGCCTGGCGCTCCGGCTCGGCCGCGACGGCCGGATCGTGTCGCCGCCCGAGCTGGCTGACAGTGCTCGCCAGGCGGCCCGCGAGGCGCTGGCGGCGTACGACGGCATCGAGGCGCAGGACGCTCACGGGGCGCGCCCGGTGGGCGACGGACAGTAGGACAGGCAGCAGGCAGTCGGACCAGCAGTGCGACAGGCGGGAGCAGGGGCTTTGAGCGAGTCGGCGACGTCCGGGGTGCGGGAAGTGACGGTGGCGTCCGCGTTCGCGGGGATGAGAAGCGTGACCCCCGTGGTGTTCAAGGCCGGTTGCCCGGACTGCCGGGGCAGCTTCGAACTCGGCGCGAGTGCCCTCAGGCTCGTCATCGGCGCGACCAGCCGGACGACGTTCTACTCCTTCACCTGCCCCGACTGCGGCACCTCCGTCCGCAAGCCGGCCGGGGAGCGGATCGTCGAGCTGCTGACCGGCGGCGGGGTCAGCACCCTGCGGCTGCACTCCACTGTGTAGGACGGTCTAGGCTCGGCGTCATGTTCTGGCCGATGTTCGCGGTAGCTGTGGGTTTCCTGGGTCTCGTCGTCCTCGGCGTGCTCGCCGTGCGGGTCTTCCTGGAGGCGCAGCGCCTCGCCAGGCAGGTCTCCGACTCGGCGCGACGGATCAGCCGGGCGGCCGACGACCTGGAGCGGGCGACCGTGAGCGCGGCCCGGGCTGTGGACTCGCTGTAGTGCGCCCAAGGATTCGGTGTGAGTCCGCCGACGTGTGCGTTTTGGGCCACTTCGCCCTGTCAACCCGCTGGCCCTGCCAGGTACGCTGCTGAATTGCGGCCCGAGAGCGAGGCGCGGGTCCGCGGACTGGGAGTATGCACAGGGATTGTCCTGCGTTCACCCCTGAGCGTTACGATCCCTGGCAGCACGGTGGTCGGATGAATGTCCGACCTGCCGGGTATTCGGACCATGTCGCCTCGGTGAAGAAGGTATACAGCTATGGGTAGGCTCGGCCCCACCGAGATCATTCTGATCCTCGTCGTCATCATCCTGCTGTTCGGTGCCAAGAAGCTCCCGGACATGGCCCGCTCCCTCGGCAAGTCGGCCCGCATCCTCAAGAGCGAGGCCAAGGCGATGAAGGACGAGGACAAGTCCGCCGCCCCGGCCGACCCGCCGAACAACAACGGCGACCAGCAGCCCCAGGCTCAGCGCACCATCCAGGCCTCCCCCGGCGACGTGACCAGCTCGCGCCCGGTCAACGAGCCGACGGACACGACCAAGCGCTGACGCAGGGCCGGACACCTCCGGCCTCCGCACGAGATGAGGACGTGGGTTGCTCAAGTCTGCCCGCAAGAAGGAGAAGGATCCCGAGGGGCGGATGCCCCTCGCGGAGCACTTGCGCGAGCTCCGCAACCGGCTCGTCAAGAGCCTGCTCGCGATCCTTGTCACGACGATCGTCGCGGCCTTCTTCTACAAGGACATCATTCAGTTCTTCACGGATCCCATCCTCCGCGCGGTGGGATGCGAGTACAGCTTCGCCGAGCTGGCCAAGGACCCCAACACCACGCAGTGCGCGCGTATCGTGCAGAACGGTCTGCTGAGCCCGTTCACCCTGGCCCTCACGGTCGCCCTGTCGTCGGGTGTGGTAATGGCCACCCCGGTCTGGCTCTACCAGCTCTGGGGCTTCGTGGCGCCCGGCCTGCACCGCCACGAGAAGAAGTACAGCCTGGCCTTCGTGGGCGCGGGATTCCCGCTGTTCCTCATGGGCGCCTACTTCGCCTACTGGTCGCTGCCCAAGATGGCGTCGGTGATGCTCGAATTCTCGATCATCGGCAGCGACAACCAGTTGCCCCTCGATGACCTCCTGCATCTGATCATGCGGATGATCGTCGTCTTCGGCCTCTCCTTCGAACTGCCGTTGCTGCTGGTGATGCTGAACTTCGGCGGTGTCCTGTCCGGCCAGAAGATCGCCGGCTGGTGGCGCGGGATGATCATGGGCATCACGGTCTTCGCCGCCGTCGCCACGCCCAGCACGGACCCGATCTCCATGCTGGCGCTCGCGGGCCCCATCTGGATCCTGTACTTCGCCGCGGCCGGCATCGCCCTCCTCAACGACAAGCGGCGCGCCCGCCGTGACGCCGAGGGCCCCGCCGACGACGAGGCCTCCGACCTGGACCTGACCCCCGAGGACATCGGCGAGGTCGAAACGGTCTCCGCGAGCCGTGCGCTGCCCGAGCAGGCGACATCGGAGCGGGACCGGGTCAACGGTTACGACGACGTCACCTGAGACGACCCTGAGCAAGTGCGACGGCGGCCCGGACGGCATGGTCCGGGCCGCCGTCGCATGCGCTGTGCGGCCGGGGACTGTGCGGCCGTGAGCTGTGCGGATCCCCGGTTGACGCAGAGGCGATCCGGATAATGATCGTCCTGTTGTCAGTGGGGCCCGGTACGCTCGAAAGCACGATGACAGAGGACCTCTCACCGGCCGAGCGGTACGCGGCAGCACGCAAGCGCGCTGCCGAGCAGGCCACCGCGCTCGCCTCCTTCCGCGAGATGTACGACTTCGGCCTCGACCCCTTCCAGATCGAGGCGTGCCAGGCGCTTGAGGCGGGGAAAGGCGTCCTGGTGGCCGCGCCCACCGGCTCCGGCAAGACGATCGTGGGCGAGTTCGCCGTCCACCTCGCCCTGATGCAGGGCAAGAAGTGCTTCTACACCACGCCCATCAAGGCGCTGTCGAACCAGAAGTACGCCGACCTGTGCCGCCGTTACGGCAACGGCATGGTCGGACTGCTCACCGGCGACAACAGCGTCAACCCCGACGCCGCCGTGGTCGTGATGACCACCGAGGTGCTGCGGAACATGCTGTACGCGGGATCGCAGACCCTCCTCGGCCTCGGCTATGTGGTCATGGACGAGGTGCACTACCTCTCCGACCGCTTCCGCGGCGCCGTATGGGAAGAGGTGATCATCCACCTTCCCGAGTCGGTCACCCTCGTCTCGCTGTCGGCGACCGTGTCCAACGCCGAGGAGTTCGGCGACTGGCTCGACACCGTCCGCGGCGACACCGAGGTGATCGTCTCCGAGCACCGGCCCGTGCCGCTGTTCCAGCATGTGCTCGCCGGGCGCCGGATGTACGACCTGTTCGAGGAGGGCGAGGGCCACAAGAAGGCCGTCAACCCCGACCTCACCCGGCTGGCCCGCATGGAGGCCCAGCGGCCGTCCTACCAGGACCGCAGACGCGGGCGCGCCATGCGCGAGGCCGACCGGGAGCGGGAGCGCAGACAGCGCTCCCGGGTGTGGACGCCGGGGCGTCCCGAGGTCATCGAGCGGCTCGACGCCGAGGGCCTGCTGCCCGCCATCACCTTCATCTTCAGCCGCGCCGCCTGCGAGGCCGCCGTACAGCAGTGCCTGTACGCGGGACTGCGGCTGAACGACGAGGAGGCGCGGGACAAGGTGCGTGCGCTCGTCGAGGAGCGCACCGCCTCCATCCCGACCGAGGATCTCCACGTCCTCGGCTACTACGAGTGGCTGGAGGGCCTGGAGCGCGGCATAGCCGCTCACCACGCGGGCATGCTGCCGACCTTCAAGGAGGTCGTCGAGGAACTGTTCGTGCGCGGCCTGGTGAAGGCCGTGTTCGCCACGGAGACGCTCGCGCTCGGCATCAACATGCCCGCGCGGTCGGTGGTGTTGGAGAAGCTCGTCAAGTGGAACGGCGAGCAGCACGCCGACATCACCCCGGGCGAGTACACCCAGCTGACGGGGCGTGCGGGGCGGCGTGGCATCGACGTCGAGGGCCATGCCGTGGTGCTGTGGCAGCGGGGGATGAGCCCGGAGCACCTCGCGGGGCTCGCCGGCACCCGGACCTATCCACTGCGGTCCAGCTTCAAGCCGTCGTACAACATGGCGGTCAACCTCGTCGAGCAGTTCGGCCGGCACCGGTCGCGTGAGCTGCTGGAGACGTCCTTCGCGCAGTTCCAGGCCGACAAGTCGGTCGTCGGGATCTCGCGCCAGGTGCAGCGCAACGAGGAAGGGCTCAGCGGTTACAAGGAGTCCATGACCTGCCACCTCGGGGACTTCGAGGAGTACGCGCGACTGCGTCGCGAACTCAAGGACCGCGAGAACGAGTTGGCCCGGGAGGGAGTGGCGCAGCGGCGTGCGGAGGCCGCGGTCGCGCTGGAGAAACTCAAGCCCGGCGACGTCATCCATGTGCCGACCGGCAAGTACGCAGGTCTCGCCCTGGTGCTGGACCCCGGGCTGCCCGCCGGGCGGTCCAACGGCCACCGCGGCTTCGAGCACCACGACGGGCCGCGCCCGCTCGTCCTGACCGCCGAACGGCAGGTCAAGCGGCTGGCGTCCATCGACTTCCCGGTGCCCGTCGAGGCGTTGGAGCGGATGCGGATCCCGAAGTCCTTCAACCCGCGCTCCCCGCAGTCCCGTCGGGACCTCGCCTCCGCGCTGCGCACCAAGGCCGGGCACATTTCGCCGGAGCGGCAGCGCAAGCGGCGCTCCCAGGCGGCCGACGACCGCGAGATCGAGCGGCTGCGCAAGGCACTGCGCGCGCACCCCTGCCACGGCTGCAGCGACCGTGAGGACCACGCCCGCTGGGCCGAGCGCTACCACCGGCTGCTGCGGGACACCTCGCAGCTGGAGCGCCGTATCGAAGGCCGCACGAACACCATCGCGCGCACCTTCGACCGCATCGTCGCGCTCCTCACCGAGCTGGACTATCTGCGCGGCGACGAGGTCACCGAGCACGGCAAGCGGCTCGCCCGGCTGTACGGCGAACTCGATCTGCTGGCCAGCGAATGCCTGCGAGAGCGGGTGTGGGAGGGCCTCGGCCCGGCCGAACTGGCCGCCTGTGTCTCGGCGTTGGTGTACGAGGCGCGGGTCGGGGACGACGCGATGGCGCCGAAGCTGCCGTCCGGCAAGGCCAAGGCCGCGCTGGGGGAGATGGTTCGGATCTGGGGGCGGCTGGACGCCCTTGAGGAGGATTTCCGGATCAACCAGACCGAGGGGGTCGGGCAGCGTGAGCCGGACCTCGGCTTTGCCTGGGCCGCGTACATGTGGGCCAGTGGTAAGGGGCTGGACGAGGTGCTTCGGGAGGCTGAGATGCCGGCCGGGGACTTTGTGCGGTGGTGCAAGCAGGTGATCGATGTGCTGGGGCAGATTTCGGCGGCATCTCCTGTGGAGGGGTCGACTGTGGCGAAGAATGCGCGGAAGGCTGTGGAAATGCTGCTGCGGGGAGTTGTCGCCTACTCGTCGGTGGGGTGACTTGTTCGCGGGCGGGCGCGGGTTTCGCTGCGGCTTGTCGCGCCCACGCGGCGGAGCCGCATGTCGATGCGGCCCCGTGCCCCTCACCGGCGTGGGACGCGTCGTCGGTCAAGACGTGAGGATGACCAACTGCTGAGTTGCACGCGTCATCGCCACATAGCGGTCCACCGCTGCCTCGATTCCCTCGCCGAACTTCTCCGGGTTCACCACGACAACCAGGTCGAACTCCAGGCCCTTTGAGAGTTCCGGTGTCAGTGACCGGACTCGGTCCGTCGGGCGGAAGGCGGGGTCGCCGATGACGCAGGCGGTTCCCTCCGCATGCGTGGCAAGCCAGTTGTCCAGGATCGAGTCGAGGTCCGACACACAGCCGTGGACGACGGGGATGCCTCCGCTGCGGATCGACGTCGGCACGTTCGCGTCGGGCAGCGCGGCACGGATGACCGGCTCGGCCTCGGCCATGATCTCCTCCGGCGTCCGGTAGTTGACGCTCAAGGAGGCCAGGTCGATCCGGGCGAGGCCGATGCGGTTCAGGCGTTCCTGCCAGGACTCGGTGAAGCCATGCCTGGCCTGGGCACGGTCGCCGACGATGGTGAAACTTCGGGACGGGCAGCGCAGCAGCAGCATCTGCCACTCGGCGTCGGTGAGTTCCTGGGCCTCGTCCACGACGATGTGGGCGAACGGGCCGGCGAGCAGGTCCGGGTCGGTGGTGGTGAGTTCGGATTCGTCGACCAGGCTGACCTGGGCGTCCTGGCCCCGCAGCATCGTCACCAGGCCCTCGCCGTCGTCGGTGTCGGCGCCGGAGAGGGACGTGGCCTCGATGAGGTTGTCGACGACCTGGGTCATGCGCTCGCGCTGGGCGGCCAGGATGCTCGCGTGCCGGCGCCTGCGCCGGGCCTCCTCCGGGTCGCCGAGCCGTTGCCGGGCCGCGTCCAGGAGCGGCAGGTCGGACACCGTCCAGGCCTGAGGGTTGGCGCGCTGCAGCTTCTGGACTTCGTCGCTGCCGAGCCAGGGCGCGCACATCCGCAGGTACGCCGGCACCGACCACAGGTCCGAGACGAGGTCGCTCGCTTCGAGCAGGGGCCACGCGCGGTTGAAGGCCGTGAGCAGGTCCCTGTTCTGCCGCAGCGACCTCAGGAGCAGCTCCGTCGAGACCTCGCCGTCGTCCCCCGAGGCGTTGCCCTCGTGCTTGTCCACCAGGATGGTGAGCAGTTCCTCCCA
Source organism: Streptomyces sp. HD (assembly GCF_028369295.1). GTDB lineage: Bacteria > Actinomycetota > Actinomycetes > Streptomycetales > Streptomycetaceae > Streptomyces. The sequence continues at coordinate 148,110 of NZ_JAQMYP010000010.1, read as the reverse complement.
GACCTGCTCGCGTGCCTCGTTGTGCGGCGTACCGGGCTCCGCGGCGTCGAACGCCGTGGCCCAGTCGCCGGCGCTCAGCCGGACGTCGGACCAGTGGGTGGTGACCGTCATGCCCTTGGCGGGCGGCTCCTCGTAGAAGCGGACGGCCTTGTCGATCGCCTTCACCAGCTCCGCGGACGACTTCAGACGGGCCACCTCGGGGTCGGCCTCGACGCCCGCCGTCGCTCCCTCGGCGACCAGGTCCCGCAGGATGCAGGTCTGCACGCCCTCCTCGCCGAGGCTGGGCAGGACATCGGAGACGTAGGCCAGGTACGGCCGGTGCGGGCCGACGAACAGTACGCCGCCCCGACGGTGACCGAGGCGGGGGTCGGCATGCAGCAGGTAGGCGGAGCGGTGCAGGGCGACGACCGTCTTGCCGGTGCCGGGGCCGCCGTCGACGACGAGTGCGCCGCGTGATCCCGCGCGGATGATGGCGTCCTGGTCGGCCTGGATGGTGCCGAGCACATCGCGCATCCGGGGCGACCGGTTGCTGCCCAGGCTGGCGATGAAGGCGGACTGGTCGTCGAGCGCGGCATGCCGTTCGAGCCCGTCCGGGGTGAATACCTCGTCCCAGTAGTCGCCGATCCGGCCGTCGGTCCAGCGGTACCTGCGGCGGCTCGCCAGCCCCATCGGGTTGGCGTGGGTGGCGCCGAAGAACGGCTCGGCCGCGGGGGAGCGCCAGTCGACCAGCAGCCGGCGGCCCTCGCGGTCGGTGAGGCCGAGCCGTCCGATGTACACGGGCTCGGCGTCGTCCGCGCCGACCATGTGGCCGAGGCACAGGTCCAGGCCGAAGCGGCGCAGGGCGCGCAGCCGGGCGGTCAGCCGGTGGACCTCGGTGTCCCGGTCCATCGCGTGCCGGCCCAGGCCGCCGGGCGCCCTGCGCGCGGCGTCGAGCAGGTCGGACACCTCGGCGATCGACTGCTCCAGGCACTCTCCGAGCGCCGTGAAGTACCGCTCGTCGTCGGCGATCAGCGCCGGGTCGGACTTGGCGGAGAGGCGGTCGGGCAGGGCGAACGCGCTGGTGGTCAGGGGGTTCACAGGGAGTGGCTCCGATCTGTGGTGGGGCGCGTTTCCCGGCTGATCAATTCGAGCAGCAGCTTCGCTGCCGTTTCCGCGCCGTCGGTGCGCATCGTGGCGGCGACGGCGGTCGCTCGGGTGCTGGTCCCGGGGGCCAGGGCCACCTTGAGGGCGGCCGACAGGGACTCGAAGGTCGGGGTCGGGCCGTCGTGTGCCGCGCCGATGCCCAGCTCGGCCACCCGGCCCGCCCAGTACGGCTGGTCCACCAGCTGGGGGACCACCACCTGAGGCGCCCCGGCCAGGGCGGCCGTCGTGGCCGTACCCGCGCCGCCGTGGTGCACGACGGCGGCCACGCGGGGGAACAGCGCCTGGTGGTTGACGTCGCCGACGACGAAGCAGTCGTCCTGGTCGTCGACCAGCGCCAGGTCCGCCCAGCCGCGCCCGACGAGCACGCGACGGCCCTGCGCGCGGACCGCCTCGACGGCCACCCGGGCGACGTCCGTCGACTCTCGCATGGGCATGCTGCCGAAGCCGACGTACACCGGCGGCGCACCGGCCTCCAGAAAGTCCACCAGGTCGGTCGGCAGCGGGCGCTCGTCCGGCAGGATCCACGCGCCGGTCTGCACGACACCGAGGTCCGCCGGCTCCTGCCACGGGCCCAGCACCGGATCCGCCGCCAGCCACGGCCGGTCGGTGAAGACATGGCTGATGACGTCGTCCAACGGCGGGCGGCCGACCGACTCCCGCAGAGCGTCGATCCCCGGGCCGTACAGGGCGTTGAAGCTCTGGGCGTTGAAGTCCCACAGCACCCGGTTGTCGACCACGTCCGCGGGGAGCGGACGGCCGGGCAGCGGGTGCGGGGCATGGTGCGGCGACGGCAGCATGGTCGGGAAGTAGGCCACGTACACGAAGGGGACGCCCAGATCGTCGGCCACCTCCCGCGCGCCCGCCACGGCCGGGACCAGGCCGGTCGCCACCACCGCGTCGCATCCCTCGGCCGCCGCGGCGACCACCTCGTACTGCGCGGCGGCCAACGCCGCCGCCCGCTGCGGCAGCCCCTCCGGCGTCATCGTCTTCGTCCCCGTCACCAGCGTCCGCACCGGGTCGGCGGCCGGGACCAGCTCCACGCCGACCCGGGCCAGCAGCTTCGCGAACTCCTCGTCCGACGGCGCGCACACCCGCACCTGCACTCCGAGTTCCCGCAACCGCACCGCCAGCGCCGCCATCGGCTGGACGTCCCCGCGCGACCCGTACGTCGACAACAACACACGCACTGTGCGATCCCCACCTTCTGCGAATTTTCGCTACGGCTGGAGATTCTGCGGTACGACGGGGGCCTTGCCGCAAGCCCCCCAGTGCGCTATAAGTTAAGAGTGGCAAGGAGAGCGTGACCTCCTTGCCCTTGTTGTTTTCCGGCCTCCTTCGTCAGCGGCCACCCGCGAGATACGCCCGCCAGCCCCCGTACGACGTGATGTCCTCGGCATCCGTGAGCGCCGCCGGCTCGCACAGGAACCCGGGAACATGGCTGCCGTCCGCCAGCTCCACCCGCCCCAGCGCCATCGGACGGGGCAGCTCGGCGAGGAGCCGTCCCAGCCCCTCGGCAGGCAGCCGCCACACCTCGGCCTCGATCGCGGCACCCTCCGCGCCGGCCCCGACATGGACCAGGCCCGGCTTGGGCGGCGTCGTGGACAGGGCGTGCAGGCGGTACACGGGCGCCGTGGCGGTCGTACGGTCCAACCGGGCGCCCAGGGCGCGGAGTTGGGGGTTGAGGGGCTGGTCGGAGAGGTGGGCGCCGACCACGGCGAGACGGACCTCGGGATGGAGCAGGGCGGCGATCCGGGACAGCCGTTCGTCCGTGAACGCGGGGCCGATCAGCATCACGCCGAAGGGCAGGCCGTTCACCTCACCGGCGGGGACGGCGACCGCGGCCTGGTCGAAGAGGTTGGTGGAGTTGGTGAAGCGGCCCAGCCGGGCGTTGGCCCCCAGCGGGTCGGCGGCCACCTCGGCGAGGGTGGGGTGGCCGGGCGCCGTCGGGAGCAGCAGGGCGTCCGCGTCCGCGAGTTCGGCCTCGGCGCGGGCGCGCAGCGCGGCCAGCCGGTCCTGGTCGGCGAAGAGCCGGTGGGCCGGGATGTCGCGGGCGCGGCTGATGATGCCGGCGACGGTGGGATCGAGGGTGTCGTCGCCCGCCGCCAGCGCCTTGTCGACAAAGCTCCCCACGGCCGTGTAGCGCTCGGCGACGAAGGCACCCTCGTACAGCATGGCGGCGGCCTCGGTGAAGGGGGTGAGGTCGATGGTGCGGATGTCGGCGCCGGCGGCGCGCAGCTGCCGTACCGCTGCCTCGTACGCCTCGGCCCAGCCCTGGTCCAGCTCGCCGAGCTGCCGCACGGGCGGGACTGCGACGCGCCACGGCCCCGGTGTGCGCTGCGGGAGCGGGGGCAGGGCGCGGCCGGGCGGGGACGCCATGAACGACAGGGCCTGCTCGGCCTCCGGCAGCGTCCGCGCGAACACCGTGACGCAGTCGAGGGACGCGCAGGCCGGGACGACGCCCTGTGCCGGGACGAGACCCCGGGTCGGTTTGAGGCCGACGATGCCGTTGAAGGCGGCCGGGACCCGGCCCGAGCCCGCGGTGTCGGTGCCGAGCGCGAAGTCGACGATGCCGAGCGCCGCCGCGGTGGCCGAGCCGGAACTGGAACCGCCGCTGATCCTGGACGGGTCGTGGGCGCCCCGGACGGCGCCGTAGGGGGAGCGGGTGCCGACCAGGCCCGTCGCGAACTGGTCCAGGTTCGTGGTGCCGAGCGCGATCGCCCCGGCCGCGCGGAGGCGGGCGACGACCGGGGCGTCGGCCACCGGGTGAGAGGCGTACGACGGGCAGCCCGCGGTCGTGGGCAGGCCTGCGACGTCGATGTTGCCCTTCGCCGCGAACAGGCGCCCCGTGAGGGGAAGCCGCTCTCCGGCGGACACCCGCTCGTCGATCAGCCGGGCCTCCGCCTCGACCTCCTCCTGCGGGCGCAGGTCGATCCAGATCTCGGGGCGGTCCACGGCCTCGATGCGGGCGTAGGCGGCGCGGACGCGCAGGAGGGCGGTGGACATGCGGTGCTCCTTGACTGTCAACTCACGGATCCGGCAGGGGAGTCGGTGGCCGGCGAGAGGACCACCAGGGGCGTCCCCGCCTCGACCTGATCGCCGGGCCCGACCAGGACCTCCACGACCACGCCGGTCACCGGCGCGTGCACCCTGGACTCCATCTTCATCGCCTCCAGGGCGAGCAGCGGCTGTCCGGCCGCCACCTCGTCACCCGGCCGGACGCTCAGCTGCCAGACGGACGCCGCGAACTCGGCCTCGACCAGCCGCCCGCCGACCGGGACGGTCACCTCCACCGCGGGTGCGATCGGTGCCGTCTGCTCCTCCGCCCGGGCGAACTCGCCGGCCGCCTCCCAGGCGTCCCGCTCCGCCGAGAAGGCGGCCCGCTGCCGGGCCCGGAACTTCGCGATCGACCCGGCGTTCTCGGCCAGGAAGGCCTGGTACCGGGCGAGCGAGAAGGTGCCCTCCTCGATGCGCGGCACAAAGCGCCCGGACTTGATGTCCGCCCGCAGCTCCAGCAGCTCCTCGGCGTCCACCGGGTACCACCGGATCCGGTCGAAGAACCGCAGCAGCCAGGGCGACCCCGGCTCGAACGCCCCGCGCTGCTGCCACGCCGACCACACCTGGGTCGTACGGCCCACGAACTGGTAGCCCCCGGGGCCCTCCATGCCGTAGATGCACAGATAGGCGCCGCCGATGCCGACCGAGTTCTCCGCGGTCCAGGTGCGCGCCGGGTTGTACTTGGTGGTCACCAGACGGTGCCGTGGGTCCAGCGGGGTCGCCACCGGGGCGCCCAGGTAGACGTCGCCCAGCCCCAGGACCAGGTACTCCGCGTCGAAGACCGTGCGGTACACGTCCTCGACCGATGCGAGGCCGTTGACGCGGCGGATGAACTCGATGTTCCAGGGGCACCAGGGCGCGTCGTCGCGCACGCCGGCCATGTAGCGGGCGATGGCCTCGCGGGTGGCCGGGTCGTCCCAGGACAGGGGGAGGTGGATGGTGCGGGAGGGGACGACGAGTTCGTCGGTGGGCGGCAGGGAGGCCACCGTCTCCCGTACTTCGGCGAGGAGTTCGTGCTGGGGCAGCCTGCGCGGGTCCGTCTGGATCTGCAGGGAGCGGATGCCCGGGGTGAGGTCGGTGATCCCGTCCAGGTCCGTCTCGGTGACCGCCTCCATCAGCGCGTGGACGCGCATCCGCAGCGCCAGGTCCAGCTGCATCGGCCCGAACTCGACCAGCAGGTTGTCGTCCCCGCTGCGGCGGTACGTCACATCGCCGTCCCGGGCCAGCACACCGCCGTCGACGATCGCCGGGCGCGGCGATCCGTCGACCCGCACGGGCCGGAACCGCACCCGGTCGCCCGGCCGCAGCTGCCCCAGTTTCCAGCGCTCCTCGCTGATCACCGTCGCCGGGCACACGAACCCGCCCAGCGACGGGCCGTCCGGGCCGAGCAGCACCGGCATGTCCCCGGTGTAGTCGACGGCGCCGACGGAGTACGGCGTGTCATGGATGTTGGACGGGTGCAGACCCGCCTCACCGCCGTCGGCGCGTGCCCAGCGCGGCCGTGGGCCGACGAGCCGAATGCCGGTCCGGGCGGAGTTGAAGTGGACCTTCCAGTCGGCGGCGTAGAAGTCGCGGATGTCGGCCTCGGTGAAGAACTCCGGTGCGGCGTGCGGTCCTTCGGCCGCCCCGACGTGCCATACGGCGCCGAAGGACGGGCGGTCCGGCAGCGGAACCGGCGTCCCCTCGGTGACCGTCCCGCCGTGCAGTACGTCGCCGGGCCGCAGCGCACGTCCGCCGTGCCCGCCGAACCGGCCGAGCGTGAAGGTGCTCGCACTGCCCAGGAAGGCGGGGACGTCGAGGCCGCCGGCGACGAGGACGTACGTGCGCAGGCCGTGCTCGGCCGGTGGTCCGACCTCCAGTACGGCCCCGGCCGGCACTGTCACCGGTTCCCACTGAGGCACCGCCGTACCGTCGGCGGTGACCGCAGCCGGGGCGCCGGTCACGCACACGGTGGTGGGGTGCGTGAACCTCAACGTCGGTCCCTGGAGCGTGCATTCGAGCCCCGGCGCGCCCTCGTGATTGCCGAGCGCCCGGTTGCCGAGCCGGAAGGACAGATCGTCCATCGGGCCGCAGGGGGGCACGCCGACCTGCCAGTGGCCGGTGCGGCCGGGCCAGTCCTGCACGGTGGTGAGGGTGCCGCCGGAGACGACCTCGATACGGGGCGTCGGGTCGGTCACGGTCGCGAGGGTAGCCGTCGAGTGGGCGGCCTCGCGGAAATCCCGGTCGGTCAGTGCTGCCCGCACCAGGCCTAGGTTCGTCTCGATGCCGTCGACACGGGTGCGGGCCAGCGCCTCGTCCAGCCGCTGAAGCGCGTGCGCGCGGTCGGGGCCGTACGCGATGATCTTCGCGAGCAGTGGGTCGTACGACGTCGTCACCTCGGTGCCCGTCTCGACCCAGCCGTCGACCCGTATCCCGCTCGGGAACTCCACCCTCGTCAACAGGCCCGCGCCGGGCCGGTGTTCGCGTGACGGGTCCTCGGCGTAGAGGCGGGCCTCGACGGCGTGGCCGCGCGGGGCGCCGGGGGCGCGGACGACGTCGCGTTCGCCACGGGCCAGGCGGAGCATCCAGGCGACCAGGTCGACGCCGTAGATTTCCTCGGTGACCGGGTGCTCGACCTGGAGGCGGGTGTTGACCTCCAGGAAGTACGCCTCCTCGCGGGCGGCGTCGTACACGAACTCGACGGTGCCCGCGGAGCGGTAGTCGACGGAGGCGCACAAGTCGCGGGCGCAGGAGGTCAGTTGGTCGCGTACCTGTGGGGGGAGTCCGGGTGCGGGGGCCTCCTCCACGACCTTCTGGTGGCGCCGTTGCAGGGTGCAGTCCCGGTCGCCGAAGGTGACGACCGTGCCCTCGCCGTCGCCGAAGACCTGCACCTCGACATGGCGGGCACGCTCGACCAGCCGCTCCAGGAAGACACCTGACGAGGAGTCGGCGGAGAAGGCGGCGGCCGCCATCCGCCGCACCCGCTCCCAGGCCGCGGTCAGTTCATCGGCGGACCGGCAGGCCGACAAGCCGATACCGCCCCCGCCCCCGGTCGCCTTCAGCATGACGGGATAGCCGATGACCCGGGCCGCTTCGAGTGCCTCGGCGAGCGAACCCAGCAGACCCGTCCCCGGCGCCAGCGGCACGCCCGCCGCCTGCGCTGCGGCCCGCGCCGTGTGCTTGGCGCCGAACAGCTCCAGATGCCCGGGCGTCGGTCCGACGAACACGATCCCGGCGTCCTCGCAGCGCCGGGCGAACGCCGCGTCCTCGGACAGGAAGCCGTAACCCGGATGGATCGCACCGGCCCCGCTGTCCTTGGCCGCCCTGAGCACCAGGTCCGCGTCGAGATACGACTCCTTCGCGGGCGCCGGGCCGAGCCGTACCGCCTTGTCGGCGAGCCGGACGTGGGGTGCCGAGCGGTCCGGGTCGGAGTGGACCGCCACCGTGCGCAGGCCCAGTTCACGGGCCGTGCGGATGATCCGGACGGCGATCTCGCCCCGGTTGGCGACGAGCAGCGTGCCGAAGCTCATGCGCCGCCCGCCTCGCCCGGCCGGCCCGCCGCGGCTCCGGCGCCCGGCTCCGTGATCGTCATCTGCACGGCCGTCGGGTCGAATCCGTTGCAGGGGTTGTTGATCTGCGGACAGTTGGAGACGAGGACGAGGACGTCGCGCTCGGCGCGCAGGGTCAGCGACAGCCCCGGCGCCGAGATGCCGTCGACGATGCCGAGGGTGCCGTCCTTCTCGACCGGCACGTTCATGTACCAGTTGACGTTGGAGACGAGATCGCGCTTGCCCAGGCCGTACTTGGCGCCCTCGGCGAGGAAGTTGTCCACGCACGCGTGCTGCGACCAGGTGTGATGGCCGTACCGAAGGGTGTTCGACTCCTTGGAGCAGGCACCGCCGACGGTGTCGTGCCGGCCGACCTCGTCGGCGACGACCGTCATCAGCGGGGTGTGCTCGTTGGACATCAGCACACTTCCCGACGTGAGGAAGATGCCGCCCTGCGCGTGGATCGTGTCGGGGGCGCTGTAGCGGACCGACGTGTCGTGGGCGTCGTACACGAGGAAGTCGACGGCCTGGTTGCCGTGCAGGTCGGCGATGGCCAGGGTCGCGCCGGTCCGGATCACGGACGACCAGGCGGCACGGGCGGGAACGACGGTGGTGGTCCTGCTCATGCGATCCCCCTCGCGGCGAGGTGTTCGGAGGTGTTCAGGAAGGCACGGCGGCCCTCGGGCGTGGCCTCCCACAGGGGGTCCTCGGGTCCGGTCGGCGCCGCACGCCAGGCGAGCACCTCCAGCGGGGTGCTGACGTACTCGGGCCGGGGGTCGGCCGGATGCGGCACATTGGCGATCAGCACGGTCACGTCCTGCTCGGCGCGCAGGGTCACGCTGCCGCCGGGACCGGCCGATCCGGTGAAGTCGAGGGTGCCGTCCTCGCGTACCTCCACGCCCTGGAAGAAGGACAGCGACGGAGGCAGGTCCCGGGGCTCCAGGCCGTTCTTCGCGGCGGCCACCTTGAACAGCTCGCGGCCCGCGGGGGAGGAGGAGTGCGGGGTGCCGTCGCCGTAGCGCCCGGTGTTGCGTACGAGGGTGGAGGTGCCGCACAGCGCGTCGTGCCGCCCGGAGGTGTCGGCCACCACGGAGGCGAGGACGCGGCCCTGGTCCGACAGCAGCAGACGGCCCTCGCCCAGGTAGGCGTTCCACTGCACCTTCACCGTGTCGGCGACGTTCAGCCGCTCCCAGGGGCGGTCGGCCGCGTACAGCAGCAGATGCGCGCAGGCGTCGCCGCGCGGATCGGTCAGCCGCAGCTCCGTGCCGCGGGCCAGCACCTTGTGCGTGTAGTTGCCGCCCGCCACCGTCTCGGCCCACACCAGATGCTCCGCCGCACACGGCGGCTCGGGCCAGTCCCGGGCGGGTACGACGGGCATCGTCTCGGCCCGGCTTCCCTCCTGGGCGCGGGCGTGGTCGCGGGCTCCGTGAGTGGTCTCTGTCGCCATGCGCGGGACCTCCGGCTCGGGTGTCGTCGGGTGTCGGTCTCCGGGTCCTTTTCTGTCGCTCGACAGAAATTAGGGGTGGGGTGGATCGGGGGGATTGCCGGGGTGTTGCCGAGCGGTTACCGGGGCGCCCGCTGCCTACCCGGCCCCCGCCGCCTTCACGCAAGTCGCAGGTCCCGCACGGCGGCGCCGCCCGCCACCCGAGCCGTCGCGAAGATCGCCGTACGCCCCGGTGTGCGAGGATCGAACCCATGGGTACGTCAGGTGGGCCGGGAAGCCGACGGGTCGGCCGGCCGCGGGTCGCCCGGCGGCCCGACAGCGGGCTGGAGCCGCGTGCCGAACTCCTCGCGGCCGCCGCCGAGTTGTTCACCACCCGGGGCTACTCCGCCACCACCACCCGCGCCGTCGCCGAGCGCGCGGGCATGCGCCAGGCGTCGATGTACCACTACGTCTCCGGCAAGGAGGAACTCCTCGCCGAACTCCTGGAGTCCACGGTCACGCCCTCGCTCGCGTACGCCCGTGAGCTCCTCGCCGACGACACGACCCCGGCCGAGGAGCGGCTGCGAAAGCTGTGCCGCGCCGACGTGGAGCTGCTGTGCGCCGGACCGCACAACCTCGGCGGGCTGTACCTGCTGCCCGAGGTGCGCGCCGAACGATTCGCCGGCTTCCATGCCGTGCGCGCCGAACTCAAGGACGCCTACCGCCAGTTGCTCGCCGCCACGGCCGCGGGCGGCGCGCTCGCGAAGGGCGAGCTGGATCTGCGTACGGATCTGGTCTTCGGGCTGATCGAGAGCGTCATCCTCGTCCACCGCTCCGATCCGGAGCGCCCGGTGTCCGTGTTCGCCGAGGCGACGGCGGACGCGGCGCTGCGCATCGCCGGAATCTGAACGTTCTCACCCGTCACGGTGAGTGTCTTTCGCACGTCCGCACGCCGTAACGCGCCGTGTTCGAATGTATGCCAAGCGTATAAATGGAGCCGAGGGTACTACTGGCGCGCACCCCATTTCAGGTGCTTGCTGAATATGACACGGCGATGATCCGGTCGGACTAAGCTCGCCCGCAGCGCGCCGAGTTGAGGCGTATTCGTGCGCTTGTTCCCAAACATGCAGAAGATTCCGACATACCCATGAAGTACCCCGCTGCAAGCTCCGCCTACACCCACCCGATTCATTTCAGAGGGCCCACATGGTGAGCGTTCAATCCCCGACCCGTCGCCGTGAACTTCCGTACGCGCGCGTCCTGTTGCTGCCCGCCATAGTGATGGCCGCGGCAACCGGAGCCGCCGTCGCCGTAGTGACGGAGCCGGCTCGGACGGCCGTCGGCGTGTGCGGTGCCGTGGCCTTGCTGCTGGTGCTGGCATCCGCGGCCGAAGCGGTGCGTCGCGGCCGCGTACTGCGGGACCTGCGGGCCGAACACGCCCGTCACACCGCGTATCTGGAACGGCGCGTCGCCGCCCACGACGAGGAGATGACCCGGCTCGCCACGGAGATCACCCCCGCCGCGATCCACCGGCTGCGCTGTGGCGCTTCACCCTATGAGGTGATGCGCGACCTCGGTGAGATCGACCCGTCGTACACCCGCCTCTCCCGGGTGCAGCTCGGGTTGGTGGAGTCGATGCTCGACATCGTCGACCACGAGGAGGCCCTGCGCGACTCCGCCCAGCGCTCCTTCGTCAACATCGCCCGCCGGGTCCAGTCGATCGTCCACCAACAGGCCGTGGAACTGAGGGAGATGGAGGAGGACCACGGCCGTAACCCCGAGGTCTTCGACGACCTCCTGCGCATCGACCACGGCACCATGCTGATCGGCCGCCTCGCCGACTCCATCTCCGTTCTCGGCGGCGGTCGGCCGGGCCGGCAGTGGCCCGAACCCGTCCCGCTGTACAGCGTGCTGCGCGGCGCCATGTCCCGGATCCTGGAGTACCGCCGGATCAGCTTGGACTCCATCGCCAAGGTCAACATCGCCGGCGTCTCCGTCGAGCCGATCATCCACGCCGCGGCCGAACTCCTCGACAACGCCACCCGCTATTCGCCGCCGCAGACCAAGGTGCACGTCACCGCCACCGAGGTGCAGACCGGTGTGGCGATCGAGATCGAGGACGCCGGCGTCAGCCTCAGCGAGGAGGCCCGCGCCAGGGTCGAGGGCATGCTCGAACAGGCCAAGCAGGGCACCGACCTCCAGGACCTCGGCGAGTCCCCGCGCCTGGGCCTGGCCGTCGTCGGCCGTCTGTGCACCGCCTTCGACATGCAGGTCTCACTGCGGTCCTCCGCGTACGGCGGCGTGCGTGCCGTCCTCGTGGTGCCGCGCGACATGATGACCACCGACCCCGCGCCCGGACTCGCCCATGGCATCGGCGCCGGGTCGGCACCCAAGGCCGACGACCCCGACGCGCTCGAAGGTCCCAAGCGCGCCCCCAAGAAGCGCCGTCCCACCAGCCCGAAGCTCCCTGCCGCGGTCTCCCTGGAGGACGACGTCCCCGTCGTCACCGAATGGACCGCCAACGGGCTGCCGCAGCGCCGCAGCCGGGTCAAGACGCCGCTCAGCAAGCGGCTCGCCGAGCAGGCGGCCATCGAGCAGGCCGAACGCGAGGGCCGGCCCACCATCTGGTCGTCGCGCAATGCCGAGCCCGAGCCCGAGCCGGCGGAGGACGAGCCCGTACCCGGAGCCTGGGTCGAGGCGTTCTGGAACGGGCTCAAGGACAAGCCCGACCCGCTCACTCTCAAACCGCGAACCCAACCGGCCCGCCCCGAGGCCGATGACGAGGGGGACCTCAAGTGATCCAGCAGCGCGCCAACTTCGACTGGATGCTCAAGGAGCTCCACGACGGCGTACCGGGCATCCAGATGATCGTGGTGCTCTCCGCCGACGGACTGCGCATTGCCCGGTACGGCGGCGATCCGGACACCGCCGACCGCGTCGCCGCGGCCTGCGCCGGCCTGCAGAGCCTGGCGAGCGCCGTCGCCTCGGAGATCCCGAAGAGCGACGGCAAGATGAAGATGGTCCTGATCGAGATCAATGGCGGCTACTTCTATCTGATGGCCGCCGGCGCCAACGCCTATCTCGCCGTGCTGTCCGACACGTTCGCCGAACCCGGGCGGATGAGCAACCGCATGTCCGACCTCGTCGCCCGCATCGGCGCCCACCTCACCAGTCCGCCCCGCCGCAACGGGCAGACCGTATGACTCCTCCGCAACGCCAGCGGCGATTCCCGAAGGAACAACCGCCCCTGCCACCGCCCGCCGCCAAGCCCGGGGAGCAGAAGCAACCGGAACGGCTCTTCGTGGTGGCCGGCCCGGACGGCGGCGAGCGTGACGGCGACATCGACCTCGTCACGTTAATCGTGGCGCGCGCCGACCCCCCGCCTTCCGCCACCCCGGAGCAGTCGGCGCTGCTCCGGCTCTGTACCGCCCCTCTGTCCGTGGTCGAGCTCTCGGCCTATCTCAACCTGCCGTTCAGCATGATGACGGTCCTGCTCACCGACATGCTGACGGCCGGACTGGTGACGGCGCGCGCCCCGATCGTGCGCCAGGCCGTCGCCGACCGTTCACTTCTCGAAGCGGTGATGCATGGACTTCAAAGGCTCTGAGATCATTCCCGGTCCACGGACCGAGGACCAGCTGCCGCACACGGCCGAGGCCGCGGTCAAGATCGTGATCGTGGGCGGCTTCGGTGTCGGCAAGACGACCATGGTCGGCTCGGTCAGTGAGATCAGGCCACTGACCACCGAAGAGACCATGACGCAGGCCGGCATCGGCGTCGACGACAACTTCGGCTCGGACACCAAGACGGCCACCACCGTCGCGATGGACTTCGGCCGCATCAGCATCACCGAGCAGCTCGTGCTGTACCTCTTCGGCACCCCCGGTCAGGAACGCTTCTGGTTCCTGTGGAACGGGCTGTTCGAGGGTGCGCTGGGTGCGGTGGTGCTGGTCGACACCCGCCGCCTGGAGGTCAGCTTCGACGTCATTGGACGGCTGGAGGAGTGCGGAGTGCCCTTCGTGGTCGCCGTCAACACCTTCCCGGACGCGCCTCGTTACGCCCTCTCCGAACTCCGTACGGCACTCGACCTGCCCGAGGAGATCCCCATCGTGGAAGTCGACTGTCGCCGCCGGGCCTCCAGCCGCGACGTCCTGATGACCCTCATGCACTTCCTGCATGCCCTGGCGACGTCGAAGGCTCCCGCGTGAGCCACGCACCGACCGAGCCGAACCCCCTCACCTCTTTTCTGCACACCGGAACCACTTCAGCTTCGGAGCGACCATCGTGACGCCTGAATCTCTCTTCCCGACCGGTACGGGTGAGCCCATGGCCACCCCGCCCCCCGGCTGCCCCGCGCACGGCATCGTCCCCGGTGGGCTGCGCCGGCTGTACGGCCCCGACGCGGAGGACCTGGGGGACGTGTACGAGAAGCTCCGTGCCGAGCACGGCACCGTGGCTCCCGCACTGCTGCACGAGGACGTGCCCATCTGGGTGGTGCTCGGCCACGCCGAGAACCTGCACACGGTGCGTACTCCCTCGCAGTTCTCCCGTGACACCCGGTTGTGGACCGCCCTGCAGGACGGCACGATCAAGCCCGACCACCCGCTCATGCCGATCTTCGCCTGGCAGCCCATCTGCTGCCATGCCGAGGGCGACGAGCACCTGCGGCTGCGCGGCGCGGTCACCGGCGCCATGTCGACCATCGACCACCGGGGTATCCGCCGCTACATCAACCGCGCGACCCAGGACCTCGTCAACAGGTTCTGCGAGGAGGGCAGGGCCGATCTGGTCAGCCAGTTCGCCGAGCATCTGCCGATGGCGGTGATGTGCGAGATCCTCGGCATGCCGGACGAATACAACGACCGGATCGTGCAGGCCGCCCGCGACATGCTCAAGGGCACCGAGACCGCCATCGCCAGCAACGCGTACGTCATGGATGTCCTGATGCGGCTCACCGTCAGCCGCCGGGCCGAACCCAAGGAAGACTTCACCAGCCACCTGATCAACCACCCGGCGCGCCTCACCGACGAGGAGGTTGGCCAGCACCTGCGCGTCGTCCTGATCGTCTCGTACGAGGCCACCGCCAACCTGCTCGCCAACGTACTGCGAGTGGTACTCACCGACCCGCGGTTCCGCGCCCAGCTCAAGGGCGGCGAGATGACGGTGCCCGAGGCGGTCGAGCAGTCCCTGTGGGACGAGCCGCCGTTCAGCTCCATCTTTCCCTACGTCGCCAAGCAGGAGACCGAACTGGGCGGCCAGCGCATCCGCAAGGGCGACGGTCTCCTCTTCGGCATCGCGCCGGGCAATGTGGACCCGCGAGTCCGCCCCGACCTCAAGGCCAACATGCAGGGCAACCGCTCGCACCTCGCCTTCGGCGGCGGCCCTCACGAGTGCCCGGGCCAGGACATCGGCCGCGCCATCGCCGACGTCGGCGTGGACGCGCTGCTGACCCGACTCCCGGATGCCCAACTCGCCTGCGAGGAGCACGAGCTGCGCTGGCGGTCCTCCATCATGAACCGGCACCTGGTGGAACTGCCGGTCAAGTTCGCGCCCAAGCCCCAGCAGGACGTCATGCAGCGCCCCTCCATCAACCCTGCGACGCAGCAGCGCGCGACCAACTGGCAGGCCAGCTCGCCGCAGCCACAGCCCACGGCTGCGGAGCCCGCTGCTCCGACGCAGGCGGCGATGCCCGAACCGGCCCGTCGGCCGGGCGTGTTCCGGCGCCTCCTGCGCTGGTGGCGCGGCGACTGAGCCGACCGGGGCACCGGGGCTACTTGGCCCACTCCTCGTACGACGACCAGGCCCGCAGCACACGCGGGCTGACGAACCGGTGCTCGTGCCCCGTGACCGGATCGGTGAACTCCAGCATCCGCGCCAGCAGTTGAAGCGGACGCCGGAAGTCACCGGCCGCCACGGGGCCGGTCACCACCGGATACAGGGGATCGCCGAGGATCGGCACTCCCAAGGCGCTCATGTGCACCCTCAGCTGGTGCGTCTGCCCGGTATGCGGTGTCAACCGGTATCGGGCACGCCCGTTCCGGTGTTCCAGCGACTCGACCCGGCTGACGGCGTTCGGCTCGCCCTCGACCTCGCGGGCCGCCAGCACCCCGCGCTCCTTGACGATCCGGCTGCGCACGGTGCGCGGCAGGCCCAGTGCGGGGTCGTACGGGGCCACTGCCTCATACTCCTTCGCCACCCGCTTGTCGCTGAACAGCGTCTGGTAGGTGCCGCGCTCCTCGGGCCGCACGGTGAACATGACCAGCCCGGCCGTCAGCCGGTCCAGCCGGTGCGCGGCGCCGAGCGTCGGGATGCCCAACTGCCGCCGCAGCCTGGCCAGTGCTGTTTCGGTCACGTGGCTACCGCGCGGGGTGGTGGCCAGAAAGTGCGGCTTGTCGGCCACCACCAGGTGCTCGTCCCGGTACAGGACATCGATCTCGAACGGCACCTGCTCCTCGTCGGGCAGCTCCCGGTGGAACCAGACATACATACCCGGCACGTACGCCATGTCCCGCGGCACCGGACGCCCGGCGGCGTCCACGATCTGCCCCGCGTCGAGCATTTCGTCGATCACCCCGGCCCGGGCCGCGAGCCGCATCACGAGGTGATCGCGCACGGTCGCCCACGCGTCCTCGGCCGGCAATCGCACACGCACGGGATCCACCCCTTCGCGCTGGGGCAGGGGAGAGGGCGGGGGCGGAGTTCGGCGGCTCATCACGATCAAGCGTACGGGGCGCATTCCGCCTCCGGACCGAGTGCCACAGGCTCCGGCGCACGAGCACGTTGACCGGTGCGTGCGGTAAACCGACTGTTCGATGTGCTTACGCGACCGCCATTGTGCCCCTACGCGCCCCCACTCGATCGCTTGTCCCGTGCGGCGGGCCTGCGTCTACTGGGAGTGGTCCGCGCCGCTCCATGGTCTTGCAAGTGCCGTTGTTCCGATGACGTGGACCTCGTGGGAGCCGCCATGGCCACCGCTCAGCTGTCAGTCTGCCCTCTCGACGCGCCGTTCTCGCCCGTCGGCGGCGGCTGGATTCGTCCGATGCCGTGTGTCCCGGGGCCGGCACACCGCCGGCGGACGTTGCCTCTCAGCCCGTTACCGGGCTCACAGGAGTCAAAAGCGTTCACGACTCGATCGATGGTGCCCACTTCCGGTGCGGACTCAACTGCGATGTGATTGAAGGGCGTACCGCCGAAGGCGGCACGTACGGTTCGCGCCATCACAGAAGGGGAAGCCATGCCTCCGCTCGTCCCGTCGTCGCCGACCGGGGCACACGCTTCTCGCTGTGAGCGCTGGCAATCCGACCGAAACTCATCCGCCTTAGCAACTCCGGCGCCATAGACCTGGAGGACCTGGTGCTCGCCATGATCCCGACGTATCCGGAGCCCAACCGCCCGACCGTAAGCCCGTACACCCAGAAGATCGAGGAGTACGTCCGCTCAGTCGGGGAGAGCCTCGGGCTGACAGAGACGCAGGGCGGCCGGGAGCGGTTGGAGGCAGGCTACGGGCATTTTGTCGCCTGGACCTATCCGGAAGCCTCTTTCCGAGATCTATGCCTTTGCGCGGACTGGCTTTTCGTCACCTTCATCCTGGACGATCTGCACACGTTGAAGGTCTACGACGCCCCGGGAGCCTGGGCTCCGGTCCACCGACGTCTGATGGAAATCATCAACACCGGAGAAGATCCTGCCCCCGCACGAGAACGGACTCCCTTCACCGAGGCGCTCACAGATCTTTCCATCCGCACCGCTGAAAGACTCTCCCCGGCGCTTCGCGGAAGGCTGAACCGGCACCTGGATCTTTTCTTCCAAGGGTTCGCCGAGGAATCCGAGAACCGGTTCCGTGGCACTCCTCCGGGGATCGAAAGCTTTACTCAGACCAGGCGATTGTCCGTGGGCATGGAGTTCGGCTTCGATCTGGTTGAACTCAGCCTGGAAACCGAAGTGCCCGCGGACGTTTACGAGACAGGGCTCTTCCGGGAGATCATCGAGGCCGCGAGCGATGTAGTCGCCTGGCAGAATGACTTGCATTCGGTTCACCTGGACAACAAGCGTGGCGATTTCCACAACGTTGTCATCGTAATGCAGCATGCCGCTGGAATCTCGCTGCAGGAAGCCATCGAATCGGCTGTTGCCAAGCTTCGGAGGCGTGTGGCCGACTTCCTGGCCGCCGAGGAGCAGCTCTTGCCCTTCCTGGCGAGTCGTGGCGTGCCACCCCGCATCCGTGAAGAGATCCTGAAGGTCACTGCCGGAATGCGGCAGTGGACCAATGGGTGCCTGGAGTGGTACGGGAACACCACCCGTTACAGAATCCCCGCAACCTCAGGCGAGTCGGATCAACAGCATGCTCATCTGGAGATGCTGCTTCCGAGTCAGGTGCGTGCTTCGGCGTAAGCGGGGTTGACCAGTGAGCAATCCCCGGCTTTCTGGATCGACAAGAAGGGCCAAATACACCATGGCAACGGACCATACAGGCATCACGCACGCTCCAGGGGCACTGCCGATCGTCGGGCATCTGGTTCCCCTGCTCCGTGACCCGCTGCGTTTCCTGAACACCCTCCCCTCGTACGGTGATCTGGTGCAGATACGGTTAGGTCCACAAAGGGCCGTCGTGGTCTGCCGACCCGAGCTCGTCCAGCAAGTTCTCCTGCACGACCGCACGTACGACAAGGGCGGGCCCATCATCGAACGCATTGGAAATGCCCTCGGAGACGGCCTTGCATCGTGCCCCCACAGTGCCCACCGGCGACAGCGACGCAGCGTGCAGCCGGCCTTCTCCCGTACTTGCCTGCGTGAATACGCCGCCATCATGACCGAGGAAATCGACGCGCTCACCAGCAGCTGGAGCGGCGGACAAACCATTGGTGTGGACGCGCAGATGTACACCCTCGCGAGTGACACCATCGCTCGAACGCTGTTCACGGCCGAAGCCGCGGGACCCGCCGTGGAGACCGTCAAGGAATGTCTGCCGGACATCTTCCGGGGCATCTATCAGCAGGCTGTCTTCCCGCCTTTGCTGCGCCGTCTGCCCCTCCCGTCGAACTTGCGATACGAGCGGGCTCGCAACCGAGCATGGGCCGCTGTCAGCAAGACCATCAGCTTGTACCGGCAAGACGGTGAGACCCATGGCGATGTGCTGTCGATGCTCCTCAAGACGCAGGACGACACGGGAGGAGGCCTCAGCGACGACGAGATCCACGCTCAGATCATGACCCTGCTCGTCGCCGGCATCGAATCCACCGCAGTGGCTCTGACCTGGGCTACGCATCTCCTGTGCCAACACCCCGATGTCCAAGAGCGGTTGCGCACCGAAACGGCCGATGTGCTGGGCACCCGAACCGCCACTTGGGAAGATCTCCCCCGGCTCGACCTGGCACGCCGGGTCATCACCGAGACACTGCGTATCTACCCTCCCGGATGGATCTTGACTCGAACGACCACGACCGAATCCCGGCTGGCGGACGCGGTGATCCCCCCCGACACCACCCTCATCTACAGCCCGTATCTCATCCACCACGATGCACGATTCAATCCGCGCCCCAGCGCCTTCGATCCCGACCGGTGGCTTCCCGAGCAGCAACAGGTGCGCGGCGCTTTCATTCCGTTCGGCGGAGGGGCGCGCAAGTGCATAGGCGACAACTATGCGCTGATCTTGGCCACAATGGCCCTGTCCACGATCGTGGCCCGATGGCGGCTCTCGCACGCCGACCTTCAACGGCCGCACATCGAACCCCGTGTGACCCTGAATCCTCACAAGCTCCAGGTTCGAGTGTCCGGAGGGAGCATCTGACCGTCTTGAAGAGGCTGCGGAACCGTGAAGGGGTTCAACCGCGCCTCGGCGGAAGAACCCCCTCCGGCGCCGAGCGCGCCCGTCGTGTCCTCCACAGCCGGTACAGGACCCCACCCCCGACCGTGACCAGCAAGAACAACACCGTGAACCACTGGAAGTACCAATGCCCACCCGCCGGGTCATACACCGCAGCCCGCGGCCACGCGAGGTTGACGGTCATGGCAAGGCCGTACAGCAGTGCAAGGGCATTGACCGGAACACCCCACCGCCCGAGGGAGAACAGCCGGGCGCCCGTCTCGTCGGTGCCCTCGGCGGCGAAGCGGCCGCGCAGACGGGCCACCAACAGCGGGCCGGTGACCATCGCGTACGCCAGGTACAGCATCACGATGCAGGTCGTGCCGATGGCCAGGAACGCCTCCGGTGAGGCGAAGTTGAGCAGCAGCAGGGCCGCCGCGAGGACACCGACCACCAGGGCGGGCGCGTTGGGCATGCCGGTGCGCGGGGATACCTTCGCCAGGCGGTGGGAGAAGGGCAGTTGGCCGTCGCGGGCCATCGAGAACAGCATCCGGCAGGCGGCCGTCTGGATGGCGAGGGTCGCCACCGTGATCGCCACCACCACGTCGGCCAGCAGTGCGCGGCCCAGACCGTCGCCCAGGCTGCTCGTCAGGACGTAGCTCAGCCCGTCGACCGCCAGCCGGCCGTCCGTGAGGCTGGGCGCGGCGAGCAGCCCGCCGAGCACGAGCAGTCCGCCGAGCAGACCGGCCGCGCCCAGCGCGGTCAGGATCGTGCGGGGCGCGGTGCGGCGCGGGTTGTGTGTCTCCTCGCTCATCTCGCCCGCGCTGTCGAAGCCGATCATCACGTACGCCGCGGTGAACGAGCCGACCAGCAGCGCCCCCAACAGACCTGACTGGGCAGCGCCTTCGGTGTGGAAGGTGATGCCGGGGGAGCGCTCGGAGTGGGTCAGCAGCAGCGTGATGATCAGGACCGCGCCGATGATCTCGGCGGTCACCCCCACCCGGTTGACCAGCGACAGCACCCGGTTGTCCAGGAGGTTCACGAGCGTGGTGAGGGCCAGCAGGATCACCCCGAGCAGCGCCGCGTTGGCCGCGCCGTCCGCCGAGGTGGGTGCGGGGTCGGTGCCGATCAGCTGGAAGCCGGACCACAGTGCGGGAAGCACCATCTGGAGTGCCAGCGCTGCCGCCGCGACCACCACGATCTGCCCGATCACCATGATCCAGCCGGCGAACCAGCCGAAGGTGACGTTCGACAGCCGCGAGGACCACTGGTAGATCGCGCCCGAGATCGGATAGCGCGCGGCCAGCTCAGCGAAGCACAGGGCCACCAGCAACTGCCCGACGAGCACGGCCGGCCAGGCCCAGAAGAAGACGGGGCCGCCGAACGCGTACCCGAAGGCGAAGAACTGGAAGACGGTCGTCAGGACGGAGATGAAGGAGAAGCCCGCCGCGAACGACGCGTACCGGCCGAGGCTGCGGTGCAGTTCCTGGCGGTACCCGAATCCGGCGAGGGCGCGCTCGTCAGGGTCCAGCGGCGGGTCGGGGCGAGGGGCGGCGGGGGCGGTGCTCGTCATAGCGGCAACCTGCTTTCGCACAGCGGCGCGAGGGTTCCTGTCGGGCGACAGAAATTAGGGAGGGGCTGTTTCGTTCGCATGACGTGCCCATGTCTGGGGTGGGCCGAGGTCCTCACGGTGGATGTCGCAGGGGTCTTGTGGCAACCCGTATTCGAGATACATCGTGTCTCTTGACGCTTCGGAGTGAGTCGCGATATGTTCGGCTACGGATATTCGGAAGCGAGGTGGTCACCATGGCGGGGAAGCGCCGCAAGCTCACCAACCCGCTGGCGCTCGCCGTGATGACGACCCTCTGGCAGAAGCCGATGCATCCCTATGAGATCGCCCAGACCTTGCGCAGCCAGGGCAAGGACACCAGCACGAAGATCAACTACGGCTCGCTCTACACGGTCGTGCAGAACCTTGAGAAGCACGGCTTCGTCGAGGTGACCGGTGTGGAACGCCAGGGCAACCGCCCCGAGCGCACGATCTACGGGCTCACCGAGGCCGGGCGCGAGGAGATGGCCGAGTGGCTGTCCGACCTGCTCGCCGTCCCGGCGAAGGAGTACCCGATCTTCGAGACGGCGCTCTCACTGATGGCGGCGCTCCCTCCCGACGAGGTGGTGCGGCTGTTGGAGATGCGGCTGAGTTCGCTGGAGGTGCAGGTGGCGAGCGGCCGGGGCGTGCTGGAGAAGCTCTGCGAGACGCTGCCACGTCTCTTCCTCGTCGAGGTCGAGTACCAACTGCACATGGTCGAGGCGCAGGCGGAGTGGGTCCGCGGCTTCCTCGACGAGACCAGGAAGGGCGAGCTGCCAGGCGTCGAGGCGTGGCGGCGCTTCCACGAGACGGGGGAGCTGCCGGCCGAGTTCACGACATGAGAAAGACCCCGGCGGGGCTGTTGCAGCAGCTCCACCGGGGTCTCGAACCCCGAAACGGATCCGCCGTGCGGCAGAAACCGGGTCATCGAGGTGCGGCACACCCAGGATAGCCCGGTGCTGCTCACGCGGAACGATCACGAGTCCGCTCATCAGGAGAGCAGTCGTCATGAGTACCAGTACCAGTAGCAGGGCCACCCGTGCGCCCGCGGTCGAGGCACGTCAACTCATCAAAACCTACGGCGAGGTGACCGCCCTCAACGGCATGGACATCACCGTCGAGCCGGGCACCGTCTTCGGCCTCCTCGGCCCCAACGGTGCCGGAAAGTCCACCACCGTCAAGATCCTCACCACCCTGGCCCGGCCCGACTCGGGCTCGGCCACCGTCGCCGGCCACGACGTGCTGAGCCGGCCGGACCGGGTGCGCCGCGCGATCGGTGTGGTCGCCCAGAGTTCCGGCGCCGACCCGGTCGCCACCGGCCGCGAGAACCTCCTACTCCAGGGCAGGCTCTACGGCTTGGGCCGCGCCGACCTCGGACGTCGTGTCGCCGAGCTGCTCGACCGCTTCCGGCTCACCGACGCCGCCGACCGCCCCGTCAAGGGCTACTCCGGCGGGATGCGCCGCCGCCTCGACGTCGCCCTCGGCCTGGTGCACCGCCCCGAGGTGCTCTTCCTCGACGAGCCCACCACCGGCCTCGACCCCGAGACCCGGGCCACGATGTGGGACGAGATCGGGCGGCTGGCCGGTGAGGACGGCATGACCGTCCTGCTCACCACGCACTATCTGGAGGAGGCCGACCGGCTCGCCGAGCGCATCGCCATCGTCGACCGCGGCCGGATCGTCGTGGCGGGCACCCCGGACTCGCTCAAGGGCGAACTCCGCGGCGACGCCGTCCATGTGGAACTGCGCGGCGCCATCGGTGAAGCGGGCCGCACACTGCTCAAGGGCGCCCTCGGCGGGCTGCCTGGAGTGCACGAGGTGCTGGTCGACGGGCGCCGCGTCAGCGTCCGCGCCGACGAAGGAGCCGCCGCGATGCCCGCGCTCCTCGCCGCGCTCGCCCACGCCGGGGTCGGCGTCGCCACCGCTACCGTCGCCCGCCCGTCCCTGGACGACGTCTACCTCCGTTACGCCGGCCGCCGCTACTCGGAGGCCGAAGAAGCCGCCAGTGCCGAGGACCGCGTCCTCGCCGGGACCGGGGGTGCGCGATGAGCACCGCGGTCACCCAGACCTGGTACATGACGCAGCGTCAACTCATGGTGTTCGCACGGCAGCCCGCATACGCGATCATCACCCTGATCCAGCCGGTGATCTGGCTGTTCCTGTTCGGCAGCCTCTTCAGGAAGGTCGTCGAGCTCGGCGGCTTCGGCACCACCTCCTACCTCGACTACCTGGTGCCGGGCGTGGTGGTGATGAGCGCCCTCAGCTCCAACATGTGGGCGGGGATGGCCACCTTGGACGAGATCCAGCGGGGCACCCTCGACCGCTTCCTGACCACGCCGGTCAGCCGGGCCGCCCTGATGAACGGCAACGTCGTCAACAACGGCCTGGTCACCGCCCTGCAGTCGGTCGTGATCGTGCTGCTCGGCCTGCTCGGCGGCGCCGACTACCCGGGTGGCATCGGCGGCATAGTCGTCCTGGTCCTGGCCGCGGTCCTGCTCGGGACGATCTTCGGGGCGCTGTCCAACGCGCTGGGCATGCTGGTGCGGG
The DNA here is from genome assembly GCF_028369295.1 of Streptomyces sp. HD. Classification (GTDB taxonomy): domain Bacteria; phylum Actinomycetota; class Actinomycetes; order Streptomycetales; family Streptomycetaceae; genus Streptomyces. The sequence goes on along the minus strand of NZ_JAQMYP010000010.1, from coordinate 125,026 downwards.
AGCGTGAGTCGATCATCGGCATCAACACCTTCCTGCTGCTGCCGCTGACCTTCCTGTCCTCCGCCTTCATGGCGCCGTCGCAGATGCCCGACTGGATACGGCGCGTCGCCGACTTCAACCCGCTCAACTGGGCGATGGTCGCGGGCCGTTCGGCGATGTCCGCCCAGCCCGACTGGGGTGACGTGCTCATCCGGGGTGGCGGCCTGCTGGCGCTGGCGGTCGCTGCGGTATGGCTGTCCATCCGGACGTTCCGCTCCTACCAGCGGTCGGTGTGAGCGGCCGGGTGCGGTGTAAGGGGAGTACTCGGGCGAGGTGAAGGGGGAGCGCCCGGGCGCAGTACCCGGGCGCGGTGCGAGTAAGCGCCCGGGCAGGCCGAAGGGGCGGCACCTTCGAAGATGCCGCCCCTTCCGGAAGTCCATCCAGGGCTACGCCGCCGGCGCGGTCCCCTCCTGCTCCGCCTCGATCCGTGCGTTCCAGTCCCGCTTGGAGGCCTGCCAGCCGTCCTCGTTGTGGCCGAGGCGCCAGTAGCCGGAGATCGACAGATCCTCCCGGGGGACGCCGCGCTCGACCCGCAGCATGTGGCGCAGCTCCTTCACGAAGTGCGCCTCGCCGTGCACGAACGCCTGCATCCGGCCCTCGGGGAAGTCCAGCGAGCGAACGGCCTCGATCAGGGCGTCGCCGACGCGACGGGAGCCGCGGTGCAGCCAGATCACCTCCACATCGGAGTCGATCTTCTGCTCCTCCTCGGGGCCGGAGACCTCCACGAAGGCGTACGCCGTGGCGCCGGCGGGCAGCGACTCCAGGGTGCGGGCGATCGCGGGCAACGCGCTCTCGTCACCGACGAGCAGATGCCAGTCGGCGTCCGGATCGGGGGCGTAGGCGCCGCCGGGGCCCATGAACCGGACGAGGTCGCCCGGCTGGGTGCGCATCGCCCAGGGGCCGGCCAGGCCCTCGTCGCCATGGAGTACGAAATCGAGCGTCAGCTCGCGATGTTCGGGATCCCAGGCCCGCACCGTGTAAGTCCGTGTCACCGGCCACTGCTCGCGCGGCATCTCCTCGCGGATGCGCTCCAGATCGAAGGGCTCCGGGTAGCTCACGCCTTCGGGGGAGAAGAGGATCTTCACATAGTGATCGGTGCAGGTGTCCGCCATGAACTCGGCGAGCCCCTCACCGCCCAGCACCACACGCTGCATGTGCGGGGTCAGCCGTTGGGTACGGACGACCTGCGCGGAGTGGGGCTTCCGCGGCTTGCGGGCAGAGCGTAGTGCCATCACTGGCCTCCCTCGTTCCAAAGCTTAGGTTTACCTAAGTTAGCATCTCCCTCCGGCGAATGCCGCTACGACTCGTTCATGAAAGGGTGCATTTCGCGCACACAGGGAACGAATTCCCCGCGTCAGGAACCCCATGCACTCACTCGGGGCGCGCTTCACCGCCCCTGTGTCGATGCGCCCCCGGCGTCGTCACGCCCCCAGCGTCACCAGCAGCCGCTGCAGCGAACCGCCCAGTCCCCACCGCAGCGCCAGTTCGTCCAGCCCCGCCGGATCCCGGGGCGTGCGCGGCAGCGCGGTGTCGACGTCCGGCAGCGGCACGTCGTCCGCGACCCGCACCACCTTCGGCGCGACGGCGACGTACGGCCGCGACTCGTCCAGCCGCTTGCGCTGCGACGGCGTCAGCTTCGCCTTCGGGTCGTCGACCGCCGCCATGATCCCGGCCAGGTCGCCGAACTCGGTCAGCAGCTTCGCGGCCGTCTTCTCGCCGATCCCGGGCACCCCCGGCAGGCCGTCGCTCGGGTCGCCGCGCAGCAGCGCCAGATCCGCGTACCCACGGCCGTCGACGCCGTACTTCTCGCGCAGCCAGGCCTCGTCGGTGAGCTGGAGGGTGCCCACGCCCTTGAGCGGGTACAGCACCCGCACCCCGCGCTCGTCGTCCACCAGCTGGTAGAGGTCGCGGTCGCCGGTGACGATGTCGACCGGCCCCTCGGCCCGCCCGGTGAACGTGCCGATCACGTCGTCCGCCTCGTATCCCTCGACGCCCACACGTGCGATGCCGAGCGCGTCCAGAACGGCCTCGATGACCGGCACCTGCGGCGACAGCGTGTCCGGCACCTCCTCCTCGTCCGGCCCCGCCTCGCGCTCCTCGGCGACGCGGTGCGCCTTGTAGGAGGGGATCAGGTCGACCCGCCACTGAGGCCGCCAGTCGGCGTCCATGCAGGCCACCAGCGCGTCCGGGCGGTGGTCCTTGACCAGGCGGTCGATGAAGTCGAGGAGTCCGCGCACGGCGTTCACCGGCGTGCCGTCCGGGGCCTTCACGGAGTCTGGGACGCCGAAATAGGCGCGGAAGTACAGCGAGGCGGTGTCAAGGAGCATCAGTCGTCCGGTCACGCCACGCATCATGCCGTACGGCACTGACACGGCCCGCGCAGCAAGCCGTACGGCACGACAGAGGGCCCGCCGCGCCGCACTGCCACCGGCCCTGCGGAGCACTCCGCTGCGCAACAGGTTGCGTCGTATGCCATTTCTGTGGCCTGGACCACTTGTGCGTTTGTGCCTGGAGAAGCCGGGCAGGTGCGCGATCGGAGTGACGTCGCTTGCATGTTCAACTGCCGCGCCCGTCACTCCCTTCATTTGCCGTCGAGACAAGAGGTACCCGTGTCATCCAGGCTTGAGGCCGAACATCTCTACAAGGTGTTCGGCAGACGACCGGACGAGGCCGTAACGCGGCTCCGTGACGGAGCCGACCGGGAGGAGCTGCGCGCCGACGGGATCACCGCCGCCGTGATCGACGCCTCCTTCACCGTGGAGCCCGGCCAGATCTTCGTCGTCATGGGCCTGTCGGGATCCGGCAAGTCCACGCTGCTGCGCATGCTCAACGGGCTCCTGGAGCCGACCGCGGGTCACGTCCGCTTCGACGGCCAGGACCTCACCGCGATCAGCGACCGCGAGCTGCGTGAGGTCCGCGCCAAGAAGATCAGCATGGTGTTCCAGCACTTCGCGCTGTTCCCGCACCGCAGCGTCCTGGAGAACGCCGCCTACGGCCTCGCCGTCCAGGGCGTGCCCCGCGCCGAGCGGGAGAAGCGCGCCGCCGAGGCCCTCCAGCTGTGCGGTCTGGCCGGCTGGGAGAAGTCCTGGCCCGACGAGCTGTCCGGCGGGATGCAGCAGCGCGTGGGCCTGGCCCGCGCGCTCGCCACCGACGCCGACCTGCTGCTGATGGACGAGTCCTTCAGCGCGCTCGACCCGCTGATCCGCCGTGACATGCAGGACCAACTGCTGGAACTGCAGCGCACCCTGAAGAAGACGATCGTCTTCATCACCCACGACCTCAACGAGGCCATGCGCCTCGGCGACCGCATCGCCGTCATGCGCGACGGCCGGATCGTCCAGACCGGTTCGGCGGAGGACATCCTCCTGCGCCCGGCAAACGACTACGTCGCCTCCTTCATCCAGGACGTCGACCGCTCCCGGGTACTCACCGCGGGCGCCCTCATGGACACCGACGTCACCGCGGACGCCCCGCTCTGCGCCTGCGAGACCGCGACCCCCGAGACGCCGTTCACGGAGCTGTGCGCCATCAGTGCCCGGCTGCCGCACCGCGTCTCGGTCGTGGACGACGCGAACAAGGTCGTCGGAGTCGTGGAGCGGCAGCGGCTGGTCGGCTTCCTCGGCGACGAGACGGCCGAACCCGAGCCCTGCGACAACCCGGACGGGAAGGTGATCGCCCGTGCCTAGGCTGCATCTCGGTGACTGGGTCGACTCCGGTGTGGACTGGCTCGTCGCCCACATGGGCTGGCTCTTCGACGCGATCAAGGCGGTCGTGGAGGGCATGTACGACGGCGTCAACGCCGTCCTCACGGCCCCCGAACCCATGCTCCTCGCGGGCATGCTCGCCGTGCTTGCCTGGTGGCTGCGCGGCCTGGCCGGCGGTGTCCTCGCCTTCGCCGGGTTCGCGCTGATCGACTCGCTGGATCTGTGGGATCAGGCCATGTCGACGCTGGCCCTCGTCCTGGTCGCCACCGTCATCGCTCTGGTGATCTCGGTCCCGCTGGGCATCTGGGCGGCCCGCTCCAAGACGGTCGGCGCTGCCGTACGGCCCGTCCTGGACCTGCTCCAGACGATGCCGTCGATGGTGCTGCTGATCCCGGCCATCCTCTTCTTCGGCCTGGGCATCGCCGCCGGCGTCATCGCCACCCTGATCTTCGCGCTCGCCCCCGGCGTCCGGATGACCGAGCTCGGCATCCGGCAGGTCGACGCCGAACTGGTCGAGGCCGCGGAGGCGTTCGGCACCACGCCGCGCGACAAGCTCCTGCGCATCCAACTGCCGCTGGCCCTGCCGACCATCATGGCGGGCATCAACCAGGTGATCATGCTGAGCCTGTCGATGGTCGTCATCGCCGGCATGGTCGGCACCGGCGGCCTCGGAGGCGCGGTCAACGAGGCCATCGGGCAGCTCGACATCGGCTTCGGCTTCGAGGCGGGCGTCGGCATCGTCGTCCTCGCGATCTACCTGGACCGCATCACCGGCGCGCTCGGTGAGCAGATCTCCCCGCTCGGCCGCCGTGCCGCGGCCAAGGCCCGCGCCGCGGGCGGCACCAAGGTCTGGAAGTACCGCCCGCGCCCCGTCGTCGCGGTCGCAGGCGTGGCCGTCCTGGCCCTGGTCGCGGGCGGCCTGGGTGTCTTCGGCCCCTCCTCCGGCACCGCCGAGGCCTCCGCCACGAACGTCGGCAAGGGCAAGGAGATCAAGATCGGGTACATCCCGTGGGACGAGGGCATCGCCTCGACGTTCCTCTGGAAGGAACTGCTGGAGCGCCGCGGCTTCGAGGTCACCACCACGCAGTACGCCGCGGGCCCCCTCTACACGGGCGTCGCCACCGGCCAGATCGACTTCCAGACGGACTCCTGGCTGCCCACCACCCACGCCGAGTACTGGAAGAAGTACGGGAACCAGCTGGACGACCTGGGCTCCTGGTACGGCCCCACCTCGCTGGAGCTCACCGTCCCGTCGTACATGAAGGACGTGAACTCCCTGGAGGACCTGAAGAGCAAGTCCTCCGAGTTCAAGGGCAAGATCATCGGCATCGAGCCGAGCGCCGGGATGATGGGCCTGCTCAAGGACAAGGTGCTCAAGGAGTACGGCCTGGACGGCACGTACGAGGTCGTGGACGGCTCGACGCCCGCCATGCTGGCCGAGCTCAAGCGCGCGTACGCCAAGGAGGAGCCGGTCGTCGTCACCCTCTGGTCGCCGCACTGGGCCTACAGCGACTACAACCTGAAGAAGCTCAAGGACCCCAAGGGCGCCTGGGGCAAGGGCGACGGCGTGCACACGCTGGCCCGCAAGGGCTTCGCCTCGGACAACCCCGAGGTCGGCAAGTGGCTGAAGGACTTCTCCATGACCGAGCAGCAGCTCACCGGCCTGGAGTCGCAGATCACCAAGGCAGGCAAGGGCAAGGAGCAGGACGCCGTCCGCACCTGGCTGAAGCAGAACCCGGGTCTGCTGGACAAGTGGGCGCCGGTCGCCGGATCGGAGCAGAAGAGCTAGCCGCAGCACAAGAGCCAGGCGGTCGGGTGACCTGACGGCCCCGGGCCGCCGCCCCGAGGGGTGGGTCGCGTCGTACGTTTTCCCCTCACGTACGGCCTGGCCCACCCCTCGCTGCATGCCCGCATAGTCATAGGGCATGCCTACGAGTAGGATCCGGCCAACCACGCAGCGCTATCCCACCACCTGAACCCGGCCCCGCCAACTCCCCCCGCCGGGCGCCGAGTTCACGACCGGGCGCGCGGCCCTCGATCACCCCTGTGACCAGGCCCGCAACCCGGAGGGGAGGAGGGGACACCGGGGAACACCAGAGGCCGTCGACGCCTTGAACAGTGGGGCGGCTCTCCTACGCTGAGCGGGAGTCAAGGGCGGCACGGGGGCGCCCCGCACCTCCGGGGAGCCGATCCGCCGACGCGGACCGCTGGCGCGAACCGATGGGTCGTACTCCCCACGATGTGCCGTCGATGTGACGGGCGCATGAAACGGTTTGCCGAACATGCGTAGGGTGCAAGGAACTCAACAGAAGGTGTGCGCCGCACGGCGGGCGCGAGGACAGTGGACCGACGAGCGAAGGAGGGAGCCGGAGCGATGGGCGACCACAAAGAACAGCCTCTCCGAGTGGGCGCGGCCGTACGGCGGCGACGCCGGGCGCTGGAGCTCACCCTCGCCGTCGTGGCCGAGCGCAGCGGCCTGTCCGTGCCCTTCCTCAGCCAGGTCGAGAACGACCGGGCCCGCCCCAGCAGAAGCTCCCTCGAAAAGGTTGCCGACGCCTTGCGTACCACCGCCGTCGAACTGCTCGCCGCGGCCGACCCGGCGTGCAGCGTCGACGTGGTCCGGGCCGAAGGGATCGAGTTGGGACCCGAACCACGCGTGCGTTCACTGGTGCGCGGTCACCATCAGATGCACGCCTCGGAGTTCACCGGCGACCATGACGCGGGCCGTGAATTCCAGTACCGCAACGACCAGTTGATGTACGTCGCCGACGGCGCCGTGGAGATCGAGGCGGAGGGCCGCGCCTACCGTCTGGGCCGCGGCGACACCCTGTACCTCACCGGCGGGGTCCGCCACCGCTGGCGGGCGACCGTGCCGGACACCCGCGTGGTCGTCGTCGCGGTGGCGGAACACATCGAGGCCGTCCGGGACCGGCCGGGGCGTTGATGCGCGTCGTCTCCCTGGTGCCGTCCCTGACGGAGGCCGTGGCGGTGTCGGCCCCCGGTGTCCTCGTCGGCGCGACGGACTGGTGCAGCCACCCGGCCGACCTGGACGTCACCCGCATCGGCGGCACCAAGAACCCGAAGACCGAGAGGATCCTCGCTCTCGCCCCCGACCTGGTGATCGCCAACGAGGAGGAGAACCGCGAGCCCGACCTGGCCGTCCTGCGCGCGGCCGGCATCGAGGTCCTGGTGACGGAGGTACGGGACGTACCGCAGGCCTTCCGCGAGCTGGCCCGTGTGCTGGACGCCTGCGGAGCGACGGCCCGCCCGCGGTGGCTGGACGAGGCGGAGGAGACCTGGTCGTCGCTGCCGCCCCCGGATCGCCGTACGACGGCCGTGGTCCCGATCTGGCGGCGCCCCTGGATGGTGCTGGGCCGCGACACCTTCGCGGGCGACGTGCTGGCCCGCCTCGGAGTGGACCACCTCTACGCGACGCACGAGGACCGCTACCCGCGCATCCCCCTGGACGAACTGCTGGCGGCGGCCCCGGACGTCGTGGTCCTCCCCGACGAGCCGTACCGCTTCACGGCCGACGACGGCCCGGAGGCGTTCCCCGGCGTGCCCTGCGCGCTGGTCAGCGGACGGCACCTGACCTGGTACGGCCCGTCACTGGCCGAGGCGCCGCGGGCGCTGACGCGGGCCCTGCGAGCAGCTCACCGCTGACCACCCCGCGGGTGGTGTGGACGGCCGCGGCGGCCCAGGCCACGACGAGCACGGCATAAAGCCCGACGGCGAGCCAGTCGTACACGACGAGCCCGGTGTGCCGGGCCAGCGCCGCGGCACCGGTGACGCACGTGCCGACCGGGAAGGTGAACGCCCACCAGGTCATCGCGAACCCCATCCCGTGCCGCCGGGCCCGCAGGACATGGGCGGTGGCCAGCCCGAACCACAGCAGCGCGAACCCCATCACGGGCACCCCGTAGAGAACGGCGAGAACACCGAAGCCGCCGCTGTACGGCGCCGGGACCACGCCGGGGGCGACGTCCGCGAACATGCCGACGGCGGTGGTGGACTGCCCGAGCGGACCCAGGACCAGGAACAGGGACGGGGTGAGCACGAGCGGCAGCGGCCCGCCGGTGATCAGCCGGGCGAAGACCAGCGGCAGCATCAGCAGGGTGGCCAGCAGACTGAGCCCGAACATCGCGAGGCAGGCGAGCAGCAGCGTCTCCCGCGCCTGCCCGGGCGGCAGATGCGGTACCAGCAGCGGCCCGAGCGCGGCCGACACCATCGGCGCGACGAGGGGCAGCAGCCATATGGGCGTGGTCTGCGACGGCTCGATGCGATGGCGTACGGCCATGAGGTACGGCACGGCGACGGCGGCCGCCAGCCCGACGGCCGTACCGGCACCGAACAGCACGGCGTCGAGTGCGACCGCCGCCCCGGTCCCGATCCAGTCCCGGCCGACGGTCATTGCGCCGCCGCCGACGGCCAGCAGGGCCATGGACAGGCAGCCGTAGAAGGGCGCCACGGCCGGGTCGTGGAGGTGGGCGCGGGCCTGGTCGCGGTGGTGCGTCCAGTGCAGGGCACGGGCGGCGAGCAGGGTGAGGAGGAGTGCGAGGGAGAGTGCCCAGACGGCCGTGCAGGCGGTGCGCAGGCCGGGGAGGCGGAGGGGGAGCGCGGCTCCGGCGGTGGCCACGGCGGCGGTGCCCATGACGGCGGCGTACCAGTTGGGGCCGAGGTGACGGAGGGGTGCGAGGTGGGGGAGGGGGCGCGGGTGACGGGTGAGTCTCGCGGGTCCCGAGTGAGGGTTGGATCCGGGCTGGCGGACAGGCCCGAGGCGACGGCTGGATCCGGGGTGGCGGAAAGCTCCGAGGCGACGGATGGGTCCGAGGTGACGGACGGCGGTGACCATGCGCTCAGGGTCGCTTCGGAGGTCGGCTCCCGCCAGGGAGTCTTCCTCTATGGCGACATAAACTGGGTTTATGACAGAGGCGGCGGAGGGGCAGTTGCGCGGGGGGTCCGTGGCGCACCGGGTCCCGGATCTCGGCGCGTTGGAGCTGCTGCTGGCGGTGGCGAGGCTCGGCAGTCTCGGTGGGGCGGCGCGTGAGCTGGGGATCACTCAGCCTGCGGCGAGCAGCCGGATCCGGTCGATGGAACGGCTGCTCGGGGTGGCGTTGGTGGACCGCTCGCCCAGGGGCTCGCGTCTCACCGACGCCGGGGCGCTGGTGACGGACTGGGCGCGGCGCATCGTGGAGGCGGCGGAGGCGTTCGACGCGGGGGCGCAGGCGTTGCGGGACCGGCGGGACTCCCGGCTGCGGGTGGCGGCGAGCATGACGATCGCCGAGTATCTGCTGCCGGGGTGGCTGCTCGCCCTGCGGGCCCAGCGGCCGGACACCGCGGTGTCGTTGCTCGCGGGGAACTCGGCGGCGGTGGCGGAGCGGTTGCTGGCGGACGAGGCGGATCTGGGGTTCGTGGAGGGGCTGACGGCCCCGACCGGGCTGGACTCCGTGGTCATCGCCCACGACAACCTGATCGTGGTGACGGCGCCGGGGCACGCCTGGTCGCGTCGGCGGCGGGCGCTGGCGGCGTCGGAACTGGCGGCCACGCCGTTGATCCTGCGGGAGAAGGGGTCGGGGACGCGGCAGGTGCTGGATGCGGCGTTGGGCGGGCTGGCCCGGCCGCTGATCGAGCTGTCGTCGACCACGGCGGTCAAGGCGGCGGCGGTGAGTGGGGCGGGGCCGGCGGTGCTGAGTGAGCTGGCGGTGGGGGAGGAGCTGTCGATGCGGCGCCTGGTGAGCATCCCGCTCGCCGACGTCTCCCTGGCACGGGACCTCCGCGCGGTCTGGCCGACGGGGCACCGCCCGGTGGGCCCGGCGCGTGACCTGCTGTCGCTGACGCGGGGGTAATTTTCCTCGCCCCCGCCGCCCCTACCCGTCCCCTCCCTGGGGGCTGCCGCCCCCAGACCCCCGCTTCGGCCCCGAAAGGGCCTCGTCCTCAAACGCCGGACGGGCTGAAAAGCCTCACCGCCGGCGAGTGGTGAATTCAGCGGGGGGCGGGAATCCGTTCCTCAGCCGCCGGCCGCCCGCACCAACCCCCGCACGACCCGCAGATCCTCCCCCATCTCCGGATGCCACTGCACGCCGAGCACCCACCCGTCGGCCGACGGCAGTTCCACGGCTTCCACGGTCCCGTCCGCCGCGTGCGCGGTCGGGACGAGGCCCTCACCGAGGCGGTCCACGGCCTGATGGTGATACGTCGGCACGGACGACTCCTCCGGCACGAGACCGGCGTACAGGCTCCCCGGCACCGGCTTCACACCGTGGCTGCCGAACACGCCCACCACCTCCGCATGCCCGTCGATGTGCTGCACGAGCGTGCCCCCGAGGGCGACGTTCAGCAGCTGCATGCCCCGGCAGATCCCCAGCAGAGGCGTCCCGGCCGCCAGGGCCGCGTCGATCAGCGCCAGCTCCCACGCGTCCCGCTCCCGCGCCGCAGGCCCCGTACGCGGCTCCCGCTCGGCGCCGTACCGCACCGGCTCCACATCCGGTCCCCCCGCGATGACCAGCCCGTCCAGCCGGGCCACGGCCGCCCCAGCCTGCGCCGGGTCGTCCGGCGGGAGCATCGCGGCCAGGCCACCCGCCCGCTGCACCAGCCGTGGATAACCGGCCGGCAACAGTGCCGCCGCCAGCTCCCACACGCCCCAGCGCACACCGGACTCCAGATAGGTGCTGACACCGATCAACGGCCTGGCCACAGCAACTCCCTCACCGCTCGCCACCTCAGTCCCGGGTCAACTCTGCCTCGGCCGCCGCCAGCGCCGCGAACTCCTCCTCCGGCGCCGTCGCCACCAGGCGCTTACGGCTGTACAGGCCGAAGTACCCGATCGCGACCACGTACACCGCCAGCGCGATCAACGCCGCCGTCACATCCACCAGGAACGTGGCCACGAGTGCCGCGCATGACAGCACCAGGGCCACCGACGACGTCAGCACCCCACCCGGCGTGCGATACGGCCGCGCGAGCTCCGGCTCACGGCGGCGCAGAACGATGTGCGACAGGGACATCAGGGCGTAGGAGATGGTCGCGCCGAAGACCGCGATGTTCAGCATCCGCGCGCCGTCCCCCGACAGCGCCGCCAGCAGGAAGCCGATCGTGCCCGGCACCAGCAGACCCAGGTAGGGCGCCTTGCGGCTGCTGGTGAGGGACAGGAAGCGGGGCAGATAGCCCGCGCGGGACAGGGCGAACAGCTGGCGCGAGCCCGCGTAGATCAGGGAGAAGAACGACGCCACCAGGCCCGCCAGACCCGCGTAGTTCACGATCCGGCTCAGCGTCGTCGGCTCGCCGTTCGGCTGGAGCGCCTCGACCAGCGGGTTGCCCGCCTCCTGGACCGCCGCCGAGCCGCGCGCCCCGGCCGCCGCGAAGAAGGTCACCACGGCCAGCACCACCAGGATGCCCATCGACCAGCGGATCGCCTTGGGCAGCGTACGGGCCGGCTCCTTGGTCTCCTCGGCGGCCAGGGGCACGCCCTCGACGCCCAGGAAGAACCACATCCCGAAGGGGAACGCCGCCCAGATGCCGAGCAGGCCGAAGGGCAGCCAGGAGTTCGAGCCCGCCGCCGACGTGTCGACCGGGATGTCGTCCAGCGATCCGAAGGAGAAGTCGGGCAGCGCCGCGAGCGCGAACACGATCAGGGCCGCCACCGCGATGCCGGTGACGACGAAGCTGAAGCGCAGTGCCTCGCCCACACCCCAGAGGTGGATGCCCAGGAAGATCGCGAAGCAGACCAGGTACACCGGCCAGCCGGACTCCAGGCCGAACAGACCCAGCGACTCGACGTAGTCGCCGATGAAGATGACGATGGCGGCGGGCGCGAGGATGTACTCGATGAGGATCGCCGTACCGGTGAGGAAGCCGCCCCAGGGGCCGAGGGCGCGGCGGGCGAAGCCGTAGCCGCCGCCCGCCGTCGGCAGGATCGAGGACAGTTCGGCGAGGGCGAAGACCATGCAGGTGTACATCGCGCCCATGAGCACCATGGCGATCGCCAGGCCCCCGAAGCCGCCCTCTGCGAGGCCGAAGTTCCAGCCGGAGTAGTCGCCGGAGACGACGTAGGCGACACCGAGGCCGGTCAGCAGCACCCAGCCGGCGCTGCCGCGGCGCAGCGTTCTGCGTTCCAGATAGTCGTCCGCCTCCGGGGCGGCGGGTGGTGTGTTCGTGGATTCCAGGGACATGGCCAACTCCCCACGTGCGATGGACACCGGGCATTTCCGGGCACGGTGGGGTCGACCGAGCTCCGGCTCAATGGAATGGATCCATACCTTTGCCGGGTGGGCCGCTCGAAGGCAATACCCTTGCGTTAAACGCCGGTAAATCCGGCTCAGCCGAGGAAGCCCCGCAGCAGCGCCGCCGTGCCCCCGCAGTGCTCGCGCATGATCTCCCGCGCGCACTCGGCGTTGCCCTCGATCACCGCCTCCACCAGGGCGGCGTGCTGGCGCTGGGAGTGCTCCAGGTTGCGCACCAGCAGCGGGATGCAGTCGAGCAGGTCGTTCACGCTCGCGCGGACGGCCGCGTACTGGGCGGTGAGCGTGGGCGAGCCGGACAGCTCGGCGAGGGTCAGGTGCAGCAGCGTGTCCAGCCGGCGGTACTCGGCGAGCGGCGCGTCATGCGTGCGGACCAGCGCCTCGCGCAGCCGCTCCGCCTGCGCCTCGTCCAGCCCGTGCGCCGCGCACAGGCCGGCCGCCCCCACCTCCAGCACCTCGCGGAAGCGCAGCGTGTCCTCGACGTCGACGTCCTTCAGGCGGCGGCGCAGCTCGTCCTCGCCCGGGGTCTGCGGGCGCGGCAGGACGAACGTTCCGCCGTAGCGCCCGCGCCGCGACTCCACCAGGCCCTGGTCCTGGAGCACCTTCAGCACCTCGCGCAGCGTCACCCGGCTGATCCCCAGCCGGTCGGCCAGCTCGCGCTCCGCGGGCAGTCGCTCGCCGCCCGGCACCAGGCCGAGCCGGACGACCTGGAGGATCTGCTCCAGGGCCTCCTCGAAACCGTTGCCGGCCCGCACCGGCCGCAGTACCGACGTCAGCCGGTCGTCGGCCCCGGGCGCCCCGTGCTCCGTGTCCGTCTGCGACATGTGGCCCGACCCCCTTCCCAATCAATGGTCCTGCGCAATACCTTATGGCTCCCGGCTGACCGAAGTAGCCGAATGGAGGCTCTCCCGTGGCAGACCGCACACCCCCGCTGAGCGTCGAGGAGCTGCATGCCCTCGTCGCGAGCGGTGAGATCGACACTGTCGTCCTGGCCTTCCCCGATATGCAAGGGCGGCTCCAGGGCAAGCGGTTCGCCGCCCGCTTCTTCCTCGACGAGGTGCTCCACCACGGCACCGAGGGCTGCAACTACCTCCTCGCGGTGGACACCGAGATGAACACCGTCGACGGCTACGCCATGTCCTCCTGGGACCGCGGCTACGGCGACTTCGCCATGCACCCCGACCTGGCCACGCTGCGCCGCGTGCCCTGGAACCCCGGCACCGCCATGCTCGTCGCCGACCTCGCTTGGAACGACGGCTCACCCGTGGTCGCCGCGCCGCGCCAGATCCTGCGCCGCCAGCTGGAGCGCCTCGCCGAGCTCGGGTACACGGCCAAGGTCGGCACGGAGCTCGAATTCATCGTCTTCAAGGACACCTACGAGCAGGCCTGGGACGCGAACTACCGCGGACTGACCCCGGCCAACCAGTACAACATCGACTACTCGGTGCTCGGCACCGGGCGCATCGAGCCGCTGCTGCGCCGCATCCGCAACGAGATGGCGGGCGCCGGCCTCACCGTCGAGTCCGCCAAGGGCGAGTGCAACCCCGGGCAGCACGAGATCGCCTTCAAGTACGACGACGCCCTGGTCACCTGCGACCAGCACGCCATCTACAAGACCGGCACCAAGGAGATCGCCGCCCAGGAGGGCGTCTCGATCACCTTCATGGCCAAGTACAACGAGCGTGAGGGCAACTCCTGCCACATCCACCTCTCGCTCGCGGACGCCGCCGGCAACAACGCCATGGCCGGGGACGGGGAAGGCGGCATGTCGGAGGTCATGCGCCATTTCCTCGCTGGGCAGCTGGCCGCCCTGCGGGACTTCTCCCTCCTCTACGCCCCCAACATCAACTCCTACAAGCGGTTCCAGCCGGGCTCCTTCGCCCCGACCGCCGTCGCCTGGGGCTACGACAACCGCACCTGCGCCCTGCGCGTCGTCGGCCACGGCCGCTCGATGCGCTTCGAGAACCGGCTCCCCGGCGGCGACGTCAACCCGCACCTCGCGGTGGCGGGGCTGGTGGCCGCCGGTCTGTACGGCATCGAGCAGAAACTGGAGCTGCCCGAGCCCTGTCCCGGCAACGCCTACGCCGCCGATTTCGAGCACGTCCCCACGACCCTGCGCGAGGCCGCCGAGCTCTGGGAGAACAGCCCGATCGCCAAGGCCGCCTTCGGCGACGAGGTCGTCGCCCACTACCGCAACATGGCGCGCGTCGAGCTGGAAGCCTTCGACGCCGCGGTGACCGACTGGGAGCTGCGCCGCTCCTTCGAACGCATGTGAGGCCCTTCTTGTCTTCCGAGTCTTCCGAGCACGTACTGGAAGTACTGAACCCCGCCACCGAGGAGGTCGTCGCCACCGTCCCGGCCGCCACCGCGGCCGACGTGGACGCCGCCGTCGCACGCGGCGCGTTGGCGCAGACCGCGTGGGCCGCCCTCGCCCCCGGCGAACGCGCCCGGCTGCTGCGCCGGTTCGCCGTCGCCGTCGACGAACACCTCGAAGAACTCGCCCGGCTGGAGGTCCGCGAGGCGGGGCACACCGTCGGCAACGCCCGCTGGGAGGCGGGCAACGTCCGCGATCTGCTCGACTACGCGGCCGGGGGAGTGGAGCGGCTGCTCGGACACCAGATCCCGGTCCCCGGCGGCCTGAACGTGACGATCCTCGAACCGCTCGGCGTCGTGGGCGTGATCGCCCCCTGGAACTTCCCGATGCCGATCGCGGCCTGGGGCACGGCCCCCGCGCTCGCGGCCGGCAACGCGGTCCTCCTCAAGCCCGCCGAGACGACCCCGCTGACGGCTCTGCGGCTGGCGGAGCTGGCGCTGGAGGCGGGCCTCCCGGAAGGCCTGTTCCAGGTCCTGCCCGGCCATGGTCCCGTCGCGGGCAACGCGCTCGTCGAGCACCCGGGCGTCGCGAAGATCGTCTTCACCGGGTCGACGGCCGTGGGCAAACAGGTGTTGGCGAAGGGCTCGGCGCTCCTCAAGCGGGTCACCCTCGAACTCGGCGGCAAGAGCCCCAACATCGTCTTCGCCGACGCGGACCTCGAAGCCGCTGCCGCAGCCGCTCCCATGTCCTTCCTCGACAACTCCGGCCAGGACTGCTGCGCCCGCACCCGCATCCTCGTCCAGCGCTCCGCCTACGACCGGTTCCTGGAGCTGCTCGGCCCAGCGATCGAGGCGGTGACGGTCGGCGACCCGGCCGACGAGAAGACCGACATGGGCCCGCTGATCTCCAAGGTCCAGCTGGAGCGCGTGCGTTCGTACGTCGACCGGGGCGCCGACGGCATCCGTGGCAAGGCCCCCGAGGGCCCCGGCTTCTGGTTCCCGCCGACCGTCCTCACGGGCGTCGACCCGCACGCGCGCGTGGCCGTCGAGGAGGTCTTCGGTCCCGTCGCCGTGGTCCTCCCCTTCGAGGACGAGGCAGAGGCGATCCGGCTGGCCAACGCCACCGACTACGGCCTCTCCGGCTCCATCTGGACCCGTGATGTCGGCCGCGCCCTGCGCGTCTCGCAGACCGTCCGCGCGGGCAACCTGTCCGTCAACTCCCACTCCAGCGTCCGCTACTGGACCCCGTTCGGCGGCTTCAAGCAGTCCGGCATCGGCCGTGAGCTGGGCCCGGACGCCCTGACCGCCTTCACCGAAACCAAGAACGTCTTCATCAGCACGGAGGGCCCCGCACAGTGACCGAAGCAAATGTGTGCCGTCGCCTCGTCGGCCGTACCGCCGTCATCACCGGCGCCGGCAGTGGCATCGGCCTCGCCACCGCCCGCCGGCTCGCCTCCGAGGGCGCGCACATCGTCTGCGGAGACGTGGACGAACAGCGCGGCAAGGCGGCGGCCGAGGAGGTCGGCGGGATCTTCGTCAAGGTCGACGTCACCGACCCGGAGCAGGTCGAGGCGCTGTTCAGGACGGCGTACGACACCTACGGCAGCGTCGACATCGCCTTCAACAACGCCGGCATCTCACCGCCCGACGACGACTCCATCCTGGAGACCGGCCTGGAGGCCTGGAAGCGCGTCCAGGAGGTCAACCTCACCTCCGTCTACCTGTGCTGCAAGGCAGCCATCCCCTACATGCGGCAACAGGGGAAGGGCTCCATCATCAACACCGCGTCGTTCGTGGCGAGGATGGGCGCCGCCACGTCCCAGATCTCGTACACGGCCTCCAAGGGCGGCGTCCTCGCCATGTCCCGCGAGCTCGGCGTGCAGTTCGCCCGCGACGGCATCCGGGTCAACGCCCTGTGCCCGGGACCGGTCAACACCCCCCTCCTCCAGGAACTGTTCGCCAAGGACCCGGAGCGCGCCGCCCGCCGACTCGTGCACATCCCGGTCGGCCGTTTCGCCGAGGCCGAGGAGATCGCCGCCGCCGTCGCCTTCCTGGCCAGCGACGACTCCTCGTTCGTGAACGCCACCGACTTCCTGGTCGACGGCGGAATCTCGGGGGCCTACGTCACACCGCTGTAGGCCGCCCTGCGGTGGCGGGGGTGAACACGGTGGGCCTGGACCAACTCAGCGGCATCTCTCTGCCGTTGCTCGACAGCTGGGTCAGGCCGCAGTGCATGGCCGAGAACGATGCCCTCTTGGGGGAAGGTTCAACCAAGGTATCCGGCCCCTGGGAGAGGGCCGCGCGCTAGAGGAACGTGTGGCCCTCTCCCCGATACGTCGGCACCGTCCCCGTCACCGAGTCCCCCTCCACGAGGTGCAGCGACTCGAACCGCTCGCACAGCTCACCGGCCTTGGCGTGCCGGAACCACACCTTGTCGCCGATCAGCAGATCGTCGGCGGGGGAGCCGAGCAGCGGCGTCTGCACCTCGCCGGGTCCCTCCTGGGGGTCGTACCGCAGCCCCTCCGGCAGATACGGCACCGGCAGCCGGTCGGGCCCGGCCGCACCCGAGGCCGGGTACCCGCCACCGAGGACGGTCACCACCCCGACCCCCGGCCGGCGCACGACGGGCTGGGCGAACAGCGCGGCCGGACGCCCGCTGAAGGACGTGTAGTTGTCGAACAGCCGCGGCACGTACAGTCCCGACCCGGCCCCGATCTCGGTCACGGCGTCCTCGGCGGCCGTGTGCTGCACACTGCCCGTCCCGCCGCCGTTGACGAACTCCAGCCCCGGCACAACGGCCCGTACGGCCCGCACCACCTCGGCCCGCCGCTCGGCGAGCTCCCGACGCCCGGCGGCCTGCATCAGCCGTACGGCACGCGACCGCAGCGGCCGCCCCGCGATCGAGTCCCCGACCCCGGCGATGTGCCCCTCGTACGCCATGATCCCGACGACCTCGAACCCCGGCCGCCGGACGACCGTACGGGCCATGTCGGCCACCTGGGCGGGGGAGTGCAGCGGCGAACGCCGGGCGCCGACCCGCACCCGCCCGCCGAGCAGCTTCAGCGAGGTGTCCAACTCCAGGCAGACCCGCACCACTTCGCGGCCCCCGTCCCGGGCGTCGTCGATGAACCGGAGCTGCGCCGGATCGTCGATCATCACGGTGACGGCGGAGGCCAGCTTGGGGTCGCTGGTCAGCTCGGCGAACCCGGCGCGGTCGGCGGACGGGTAGGCGAGCAGGATGTCGTCGAACCCGGAGCGCGCCAGCCACAGGGATTCGGCCAGCGTGAAGGACATGATCCCCGCGAAGCCGTCCTTCGCGAGGACCCGCTCCAGCAGGGCCCGGCAGCGTACGGACTTGCTGGCGACCCGGATCGGCTTGCCGCCGGCGCGGCGGAGCAGGTCGTCCGCGTTGGCGTCGAAGGCGTCCAGGTCCACGATCGCGAGAGGGGCGTCGAGATGGGCGGTGGCCCGGTCGTAACGGGCCCGGTCGGCGGCGCGCGCAGTCATGAACGCAGCCTGCCAGACGGGATTACCGCAGGGTAGGGGGACGTTCCGGGCAGATGCACACGCGGTCGCGGACTGGTTCCCGTTCGCCCTGCATCAACCCGTAGAGTGACGCGCACGCATGTGTGGAACGCCCACTGCCGGTCGACCGCGCCGGGATGACGCTCCGCCCGTGCGGGTATGCGTGCCTGGTCGGACGAGTCCGTGCCGGGCAGGGCAGCGGCACACGGAACGACGGCCCGCGTACGGGAGCGGGCCCGGACATGAGGAAACGGGGGGTGCATGAGCACGGAAGCGCGGCGCGCCCCCGTTCCCCCGCGTCCCTCGACGCCCCCGCCGCCCACCGCCCCGCCCCGCCCGTCGACCCCGCCGAGACCCGCGGAGCCGCCGACGGCCGGCGCCGCGCAGGATGACCGCACGGATGCCCCGGGCACACAGCCCGCATGGGGCGCCGACGAGGGTTCACGAACGGAGGGCTCGGTGCCTGGCGGCGTCGTCGGTGGACCGGGCTCGGCACCGGACGGGTCCCCACGGCGGGGCCCCGGCCCGATGCCGCCACTGTCCACGCCTCGTGGGTCTGGTGCGGGGTCACCGATGCCTACGCCTCGTGGGTCGGGCGCAGTGCCGCCGGTGTCTGCGCCTCGTGGGTCGGGTACGGGGTCACCGATGTCCACGCCTCGTGGGTCGGGTGCGGGGTCACCGATGCCTACGCCTCGTGGGTCGGGCGCAGTGCCGCCGGTGTCTGCGCCCGGTGCCTCCGGCGCGTCGCCCACGTCGCCCCGCACCTCCAACCTGCACACCCCGGCCCCCGCAGACGCCGCCCCCACCTTCCCGCCTCCGCCCAGGGCCTCGGCACGCTTCCCGGACGCGCCGCCTGCGGCCGGGCATGCGGAGAGTGGCGGATCGTTGCATCAGGAGGGCGCCGGGCAGACCGGCCCCGGCGGCATACCGTCCCGTCCGGCCGAGCGGCCCCCGACGTCGCGCCGTAGCGGCGCCCCCGCCGAGACCGCCGCGGAGACCACCTTCCGGCTCCGGCCGATCCCCGCCGAGCCGTCCCCCGAGTCCGACAACCGCCCGTCCTCCACCCGGGGTTCGGCGCACCGACCTCCGCAGCAGGGCACGCGAGCTGCGCAGGGTTCCACGGACGCGCCGCGCCGGCCGGGCAGCGGGCTCGGGCAGGGTTCCACGGACGCGTCCCACCGGCCGGGCAGCGGGCCCACGCAGGGTTCCACCGGCACGCCGCGCAGGCCGGGCAGCGGGCCCGCGCCGGGTTCCACCGGCAGGCCCCCGACGTCGACCGGTCGTCCGGGCTCCGGCCCCGCCGAGTCCGGTCACCGCTCCGGTTCCGTCCCCCCGCCCGCGCGGCCCGGCGCATCGGCCCCGGTGCCTCCCGCGCGCGAGCCGTCGACCGGGCACGCCCCGACGGGCGGCGGATACGCGGGCTCCACCCCCGACGGGCCCGCTCCTGCCACGCCCGCCACAGCTGGGTCGGCCCCCGCCGGGCCCGCTCCCGCCACGCCTGCCACAGCAGGGTCGGCCCCCGCCGGGCCGCCCTCCACCGCGCCCGCCCCCGCCACGGGTCACCCCACGAACGGCCACGGCACCGCCTCCTTCTCGCCCGACCCCAACCTCTCCTGGAGCGCACCCATGACGCCGGGTGCCGGGCGGCCCGTCGTGTCGTTCGGGGAGCCCGAGGGGTACGACGGGCAGGCGCGACCGCGTCCCCTCGGGGTGCGGATCCGGCCCCGGATCGCGATGGCCGCCGCCTGCGTCGTACTCGGACTCGGCCTCATCGGCGGGGCCCTGACCGGCAGTTGGCTGATCGGGGAACCGGGCGACGGCGATGCGCAGGACACCTTCGCCGCGGCCGGGACCCTGTGGCACAGCGTCCCTGTGGACCAGCTGTTCCCGCGCACGGTGATCGGGAAGGGCGCCGGCCCCGGTGGCGCCGACCGCACCTGGACGCGGGTCGCCGTCGCCCCGGACAGCGGCTGTGCGCAGGCCTTCGACCCGCTCCTGCGCAAGGCCCTCGACCCCGTCGGCTGCGAGCGCCTCCTGCGGGCCACCTACATCGACGCCACCCAGAGCTACGTCACCACCGTCGGCCTGCTCTTCACCACGGGCGACGCGGCCGCCATGCGCTCGCTCGACAGCCGGTTCGCCAAAGAGGGCCTGGACCGCCGCACCGACCTGATGCCCCGCCCCTACGCCGCCAAGGGCACCCTCGCCGCCGGCTTCGGCGACGAACAGCGCGCCTCCTGGACCGTCTCCGTCCTGACCGACGCCCCCGTCGTCGTCTACGCCGTCTCCGGCTGGGCCGACGACCGCACCGTCGACGAGCCCGAGCCCGCCGAGGAGGCCATGCGCTCCGGCACCACCTCGGACGTCGCCCAGGCCGGCCTCGGCCACGAGGCACAGGGCCTCGCCGACCGGGTCGAACGCGCCCTGCGCAAGAACGTCGGCCCGCCCACGGAGCAGTCGTCATGATCACCGACATGAGCAACGAGGCGACCACGCCCCGGAGGGACACCACGGGAACCCGCACGAACACCACGGGGACCCCCACGAACCGCCCGGCCCCCACGAACCGCCCGGCCCGCACGAACCGTCCGGCCCGCACGAACCGTCCGGCCCGCACGAACCGTCCGGCCCGCACGAACCGCCGGACCTTCCTGGCCCGCCGGACGGGCCCTCTCGCCGTCCTCCTCGGCGCCTGCCTCGCCCTCCTCCCGCCCACCGCCGCACACGCCGACTCGATACGTGCCCGGCAGTGGGCCCTGGATGCCATGCGCACCCAGGAGGCCTGGCAGACGACCAAGGGCGCGGGCGTCACCGTCGCCGTCCTCGACACCGGCGTCGAGTCCGACCACCCCGACATCGCCGGCAACGTCCTCGAAGGCAAGGACATGGTCGGCTTCGGCGCTCAGCGCGGCGACCGCCCCTGGGCCCGGCACGGCACCGCGATGGCCGGCATCATCGCGGGCCACGGACACGGCGCGGGCAACGGGGACGGCGTCATGGGCATCGCCCCCGAGGCCAAGATCCTCCCCGTCCGCGTCATCCTGGAGGACGGCGACCCCTCCCGTGCCAAGGCCCGCAGCACCCGCGGCAACGCCCTCGCCGAGGGCATCCGCTGGGCCGCCGACCACGGCGCCGACGTCATCAACCTCTCCCTCGGCGACGACTCCAAGTCCGCCCACCCCGAGGCCGGCGAGGACGAGGCCGTCCAGTACGCCCTGAGCAAGGGCTCCGTCGTCGTCGCCTCCGCGGGCAACGGCGGCGAGAAGGGCGACCACATCTCGTACCCCGCCGCCTACCCGGGCGTCATCGCCGCGACCGCCGTCGACCGCTACGGCACCCGCGCGTCGTTCTCCACCCGCCGCTGGTACGCCACGGTCAGCGCCCCCGGCGTCGACGTCGTCATCGCCGACCCCGACCACAAGTACTACGAGGGCTGGGGCACGAGCGCCGCGGCCGCCTTCGTCTCCGGAGCCGTCGCCCTCATCAAGGCCGCCCACCCCGGCCTGACCCCCGCCCAGATCAAGAAGCTCCTCGAAGACACCGCCCGCGACGCCCCCGCCGACGGCCGCGACGACTCACGCGGCTACGGCTTCATCGACCCGGCGGCCGCCATCAAGAAGGCCTCGGCCATCAAGTCGAAGGACCTCAAGCCGGCGGCCTACGGCGAGGAGTACTTCGGCCCGGGCCCCGACGCCGCCAGGTCCGACGACGACACGTCGAGCTGGACCGCCGCACTGGCAGGCACCGCCGGCGGCCTCCTGCTGATCTCGGCGTTCGTGGTCCTGCGCGGCCGCCGCCGAAGCCACCACTTCTAGTCCCACCAGAAGAACCAGTGCCCGGAGGGCACCTGGCGTACCGCGACCTCCTCGGGGCCGCCGACCACCTGGTCCAGATCGAAGCAGTACGCGTACTGCTCGACCGCCACCCGCGCGATCTCGGCACGGTCGGTCGGCGGCCGCTCGACCTCCAGCACCAGCGTGTCGGTGCACGCCAGGTAGTACAGAACGGCGCCGTAGCGGATCTCCCACTCCCGCAGCACCGCCTGATGCCGGTCGTAGCCGAGCTCCGGCACCGGCCCGTCGGAGCCCCAGCCCGGGGTGCAAGGCGCGTGCAGGAGCTGGGGGAGCGTGGACGGCAGGTCCGTCTCGATCAGGCAGACCCAGATCCCGCCGGGCACGTGCGTGAATCTCCGCGCGAGGAGCTCGCCCCGCGCATACGGCGCGAGCGCGCCCAACTCCGACTCGTGGACGGCCCCCTCCCGGGAGGCGACGATCGCCGCCAGCACTCCGGAGCCGGCCGGCCGCGGCTCCGCAGTCCGCCCCTCCTCCCACTCCCACTCGGTCGGGGACCAATGACTCAGGAACGGCCAGAGCCCGGTGTCCCGGTGAAGCGCCCGCAGCCGTCGCCACAGCGCGTCCCCGAGTCCGGCGTCCGGGCACCTGAGCCCGTAGAGGTCAAGATTGCCCGGGGTGACCGTGCGCTCCACCTCAGGGGCATCGATGCCGACGTCCACGGCGACCTCGCGCAGGAACCGGACCACGGGGTGTTCCGCCCCTTCGGTGAAACCCGTCCCCGGCGCCGGGAAGGACCCCTGGAAGGCCAGCCGGTGGTCGGCTCCGCCGCCGATGCGCTCAAGCAACTCGTCAACGGCCAGACGCTCCTCCCATCCCTCCCGCCCCGTGGCTCGCACCAGCCGGGCGACGACGAGGTCTTCGAGCTCCGGGACGCGCTTGTTCTTCCAGATCTTGTCCGCCGTACTCACCAGCAGGTCTTCCAGCGTCACCGCCGGATTCGCCCAGGCGCTGTGAGTGCCGGCGAACCGGGCCAGCTCCGGTGCGAAGCCGTGGGCCAACAGCAGCTCTCTCCCCGCCTCTTCGTGCGAGGACCCGGGACCGGACAACTCGGCGACGTGCACCGCCTTGCCGATGTCATGCGTCGCCGCCCCGAACAGGACGGCCTCGCGGTCGACGTCCAGATCGGGATACCGCTGCTCCACCCAGTCGACCAGCTGAACGGCCACATCGTGGACGGCACGCAGATGGGCGGCCAGACGCGGCGGCGCGCCCAGGGAACGAAGAAGGTCCGCCACAGACGCCGGGAGCGGCCGCAGCGGCGGGTCGACGGGGTCGGACAGGGCACGGGACAGCTTGTCTGACGACGGCACCGCGTCAGGCTACTGATACGCCGCCGCCGCGGACGCGTCCTGCCCGACGAACACCGACACCGCCGCCACCGACGCCGCCTCGACCAGCGAAACACCCCGCGCCTGCGTCGCGTTGCCGTCCGACAGCGCGGCCACCAGATAGTCACGGCCGTCGGCCGTCACCCGCCCGATGCTGTTGATGTCCCACAGCCCGGTCGCCGTACGCGGCAGCCACCCGTTCTTCAGCGCCCACGCCGAGCCGTCGGCCGCCGCCGACACCCCCCACTGCTGCCCCACCGCGATCCGCTCCATCAGCCCGCTCAGATACGTCCGCGAGGCCCCGCTCAGTTCGGACGCCTCCTCCCCGAACACCTGCCGCAACAGCCTGAGTTGATCGGCGGCCGTGGTCTGCGTCAGCCCCCACAGCATCCCCTCGCCGCCCTCGGTCTCCGCGAGCCCGAGGCGCTCGTTCGCGGCGTCGAGCCCCGCCGCCTGCCCGATCGTCCGCCACAGCTGCGACGCGGAGGCGTTGTCGCTGCTCTCGATCATCGCGGTCGCCTGCGACTTCTCCGCCGCCGTCAGCTCCCGCCCCTCGTCCTGCGCCCTGAGCAGCAGCGCCGCCAGGATGTCGACCTTCACGATGCTCGCCGTATCGAAAGCCCCGTCGCCGTACGAGGCGCCCTCACCGGACTCCAGGTCCAGGACCGCCACCGACAGCTCGACCCCGTCCGGGACGTCGATCGCCTTCACGGCGCTCGCCAGCAGCTCGTCGTGGTCCACCGCGTCCACCGTCGGCCGCACCACAGGTTCCACCGAAGCCTCCTCGCTCGCCACCGCCGAAGACGACGCCGCCGACGATACGGCCCTCCCACCGGAGTAGGCCCGCGCCTTCACATACGCGGTCCCGGCGGCCGTACCGCCCAGGACGACCACGGTGGCGAGGGCGCCGTACAGCAGGGAGCGGTGTCGGGACAGGCGAGCGCGGCGGCCGCGGCGAGCTCTGAAGGACTCCATGCCCGCGATCGTCGGGGCCGTGTCTGTGTGTGCCGTTAGACGGACGTTAGATGTCTGTCAGAGAAACCGGGATTCCGGGGAGGGGCGTCACAGCCGGGTTTCCGGGGCCGCACAAGCGCAGCAGCATCCCCCCGATAGGGTCGGTGACCGTGGCGAACAAGAACATTCCCGACTCTCCCTTCTCCGACGACGACGGCGCGGCCGACCCCCGGCTGAGCGCCGCGCTCGCCGCCTGGGCCGAGGACCGCACCGCCGAGGGGCCCGTCCTGGCGGCCCTCAAGGACGCCCGGCTGCTCGTCCCCGTCGTGGCCGTGCTCGGCGAGGTCGAGGAGGACGAGAACGGGCTGCGTCACGAGAAGACCAGCGACATGGCCGTACCGACCCTGAAGGCCGGCAACCGCACCGCCCTGCCCGCCTTCACGTCCACCGACTCCCTCGCCCGCTGGGACCCGGCGGCCCGCCCCGTCGCCGTACCCCTGCACCAGGCCCTGCAGGCGGCGGCGCACGAGAAGGCGGACACGATCGTCCTGGACATGGCCGGTCCGGTGCCCTACGAGCTGACCCGGCGCGCCCTGCTGGCGCTCGCCGAGGGGCGTGCGACGACCGACCCGCTGGCCGACCCGGCCGTGCGGGAGGCGGTGCGGGCCGCGGTGGCCGCCGAGCCCGCCGTGCTCCGCGCCCACCTCGGCCCCGGACAGGCCGACGGCACCCTCGCCCTCGTACTGGACGCGTCCGCGGCACCCGCCGAGGCCGCCCGCGCCGTCGCCGCGCGGCTCGCCGCCGACGACGCACTGAGGGCCCGCCTGGTGCGCGGCCTCGACCTGGCACTGCTGCCGGCCGGGACGACACCTCCGGGCGAGCCCCTGTACGTACGATGAAACAGTCGCCGAACTAGCCGTAGATCGGGCCGGTGTACTTCTCGCCCGGCCCCTGACCCGGCTCGTCCGGGACGATCGACGCCTCGCGGAAGGCCAGCTGCAGCGACTTGAGGCCGTCCCGCAGCGGGGCCGCGTGGAAGGAGCTGATCTCGGTCGCGCTGCCGTCCAGCAGACCGGCGAGGGCGTGGATCAGCTTGCGGGCCTCGTCCAGGTCCTTGTACTTGTCGCCCTCCTCGGTCAGGCCGAGCTTCACGGCGGCGGCGCTCATCAGGTTGACGGCGACCGTCACGATCACCTCGACCGCCGGGACCTCGGCGATGTCGCGGGTCATGGCGTCGAAGTCCGTCGGGCCGGACGTCTCGGGGCTGTCCGAGGGGGAGGTGTCACTCATGCCTCACACGATAGGCCCCGGTGCCCGCCGGTTAGCGCCGCCCCCGGGTTGCTGCTAACCTTGTGTAACGACCGGCTGGAGACGTATGTGTCCAGCCCACAAGTGGAGGCTCCGATCTCCCACCTGGCTGTCCTTCTGGACGGCGGGTCACCCCGGTCAGGCGCCCCCATCGTTCCGTACGGACGATGGAGTCGCCCGAAATTGCGCCCCGCGATCATCGCGACGGTGCTCCGGCAGTGTTTTGGAGCCCCGCCTGTGATCGTCCGGGGCATTTTTTGTGCTTCGGCGCGGTTAGGTCTACGGAAAAGAGACATACGCGGCTGTCCGCCAGACCGCCGTGTGGTGCTAACCGAGGAGGATCCATCAGCGCCGAGCCCCGCATCAACGACCGGATTCGCGTTCCCGAGGTGCGACTTGTCGGTCCCAGTGGCGAGCAGGTGGGCATCGTCCCGCTGGCCAAGGCACTGGAGCTTGCGCAGGAGTACGACCTGGACCTGGTCGAGGTCGCGGCGAACGCCCGTCCGCCCGTGTGCAAGCTCATGGACTACGGGAAGTTCAAGTACGAGTCGGCCATGAAGGCCCGTGAGGCGCGCAAGAACCAGGCGCACACGGTCATCAAGGAGATGAAGCTCCGGCCGAAGATCGACCCGCACGACTATGACACCAAGAAGGGTCACGTCGTCCGGTTCCTCAAGCAGGGCGACAAGGTCAAGATCACGATCATGTTCCGTGGTCGCGAGCAGTCCCGGCCGGAGCTCGGCTACCGACTGCTGCAGCGTCTCGCGGAGGACGTCCAGGACCTCGGTTTCGTCGAGTCGAACCCGAAGCAGGACGGCCGAAACATGATCATGGTTCTCGGTCCGCACAAGAAGAAGACCGAGGCGATGGCCGAGGCCCGCCAGGCGCAGGAAGCCCGCAAGGCAGACGCGAAGGCCAACCCCGGCAAGTCGCAGAACGCCGCGGAGGCCGAGAACGCCGTGGAGACCGAGGCGCCTGCCGAGGCTTCCGCCGAGGCGTGATCCCGGGGGACGCGAGTCCCCAGGACGTAACCGATACAAGAGCGACGCTCCACCGTGCCCGGTTTCACGACCGGGCACCGGAGCGCCACTGACGAGGAGAGAACGGCGCTATGCCGAAGAACAAGTCGCACAGCGGTGCCAGCAAGCGCTTCAAGATCACCGGCTCCGGCAAGGTGCTCCGTGAGCGCGCCGGCAAGCGCCACCTGCTTGAGCACAAGTCGTCCCGCGTGACGCGCCGCCTGACCGGCAACGCCGAGATGGCCCCGGGCGACGCCGCGAAGATCAAGAAGCTTCTCGGCAAGTGACGTACGCGGCGCTCCGCCTGAGCGCCGTACGTCTGGACCGGGACCCAATCGATTCCGGGCCGTGTGAGTCCAACCACGGCCCCGCTACAAGGAGTAAAAAGTGGCACGCGTCAAGCGGGCAGTGAACGCCCACAAGAAGCGCCGGGCGATCCTCGAACAGGCTTCCGGCTACCGCGGTCAGCGTTCGCGCCTGTACCGCAAGGCCAAGGAGCAGGTCACCCACTCGCTGGTCTACAACTACAACGACCGCAAGAAGCGCAAGGGTGACTTCCGCCAGCTGTGGATCCAGCGCATCAACGCCGCTGCCCGCGCCAACGGCATCACGTACAACCGCTTCATCCAGGGTCTGAAGGCCGCGAACGTCGAGGTCGACCGCAAGATCCTGGCCGAGCTGGCCGTGAACGACGCCAACGCGTTCGCCGCGCTGGTCGAGGTCGCCCAGAAGGCGCTGCCGAGCGACGTCAACGCGCCGAAGGCTGCGTGACCGCTGCACTCGGCCTGAGTCGACGTGACTGAACGGACCCGTGGGCTTGTGCCTGCGGGTCCGTTGCATGTCGTGGTGCGGGCGGGTGCGGCACCTCCCCCACTGCCTTAAGGGCGTGGGGGGACCCCCAGGTCCGCCGTCGTGGTTGATCGCCGTTGCGGCGGAAAGAGTTAGGTGAACCGAATGCCTCCTGTCATCCCCGAGCTGATCTCCCCCCGTTCCCCCCGCGTCTCCGCCGCCCGGCGGCTCGCCAAGCGGAACTTCCGGGGCAAGGAGCGGCTGTTTCTCGCGGAGGGGCCGCAGGCCGTGCGGGAGGCGGCGGCGTACGGGTCCACGCTCGTGGAGCTGTTCACGACCGTCGAGGCCGCGGAGCGGTACGCCGACATCGTGGGGGAGGCCCGGGCGGCGGGTGCCCGTGTGCATCTTGCCGACGAGCAGGTGATCGCCGACATCTCCACCACCGTCACGCCCCAGGGGCTCGTCGGGATCTGCCGGTTCGTCGACACCCCCTTCGAGGAGATCCTCGCCGCCCGGCCCAAGCTCGTCGCCGTACTGGCGCATGTGCGGGACCCCGGGAACGCCGGGACCGTGCTGCGGTGCGCCGATGCCGCCGGTGCCGAGGCCGTCGTACTGACCGACGCCTCCGTCGATCTCTACAACCCCAAGGCCGTGCGGGCCTCCGTCGGCTCGCTGTTCCACCTTCCCGTCGCCGTCGGGGTGCCCGTGGAGCGGGCGGTGGCCGGGCTCAAGGACGCCGGGGTGCGGATTCTCGCCGCCGATGGCGCCGGGACCGACGATCTCGACGACGAGCTCGACAAGGGGACCATGGGCGGGCCCACCGCCTGGGTGTTCGGCAACGAGGCATGGGGGCTCCCGGAGGAGACCCGCGCGCTGGCCGACGCCGTCGTGCGCGTCCCGATCCACGGGAAGGCCGAGAGCCTGAACCTCGCCACCGCCGCCGCCGTATGTCTCTATGCGTCGGCCCGTGCACAGCGCGCCTCCGGAGGGTGCCGCTCCGTCACCAAGGCCTAGTAGGGTGACCAGCTCGGGGGCCCCAAAGCCGTCGTGAGAGGTGGGGTACGGGGATGAGTGTCGGCGCGAGCAGCGCACCGGGAGCACGTCGGGTGCCGCGGCCGTCCGGGGCCCGGTCCGGTGATTCCGCCGAGTTCGGGGTCGATCCCGACGATCTGCCCGACGGCCTCGTCGTCGCCGACGAGCACGGGCACGTCATCTGCTTCAACGCCGCCGCCGAGCGCATCACCGCCGTCCGCGCCGACGACGCCCTCGGGCAGCGCCTGGAGAAGGCCCTGCCGTTAGAGGACCTGGACGGGCGGCGCTGGTGGCAGCTGACCGATCCGTACGGGGGCCTCGCCATCCGCCGTCGGCAGCCCGAGCGCAACCTCCTCCTTCCCGGCGGGCGTGAGGTGCTCGTCTCGGTGCGGTACGTCCGTGCCGAGCCGACCGGACCCGTCCGCCGCGTCGTCGTCTCCCTGCGCGACACCGAGGCCCGCCGCCGCACCGAGCGCAGTCACGCCGAGCTGATCGCGACCGTGGCCCATGAGCTGCGCTCTCCGCTCACCTCCGTCAAGGGCTTCACCGCCACCCTCCTCGCCAAGTGGGAACGCTTCACCGACGACCAGAAGCGGCTGATGCTGGAGACCGTCGACGCCGACGCCGACCGCGTCACCCGGCTCATCGCCGAGCTGCTCGACATCTCGCGGATCGACAGCGGACGGCTTGAGGTGCGGCGCCAGCCCGTCGACATCGGGGCGGCCGTGGGGCGGCACATCCAGGCGTACGTCGCCGCGGGTCAGCCCGCCGACCGGTTCCTGCTGCGCATCGAGCAGCCGCTGCCCGACCTGTGGGCGGACCCCGACAAGATCGACCAGGTGCTCAGCAACCTCATCGAAAATGCCGTGCGGCACGGCGACGGAACAGTCACCATTGACATCACGGCCACGGCGTCCCCCCGCGAAGGGGAGGACATCGGCACGTCGATCACCGTGAGCGACGAGGGGCCCGGCATCCCGGAGGAGTCCATGAACCGCGTCTTCACCCGCTTCTGGCGGGGCAGCAAGCGCGGTGGCACGGGCCTCGGGCTCTACATCGTCAAGGGCATCGTCGAGGCGCACGGCGGCGCCATCGAGGTCGGCCGCGCCCCCGGTGGCGGCGCACAGTTCCGATTTACGTTGCCCGTGGCGGCACCGGCGTATCTCACCTGAGAGCCGGACCGAGCCCCACGGGCGCATTCGCATTCCTCAACCCCGTTAGACTCGGCCTTTGGCACCTTTGTGTCCCAAAAACCGTGACGATCTGTCCACGAGTCGGTACGGGGACCATCCGCCAGCCAATCGGAAGCACGGGAAGAGATGTCGGCACCGAATAAGTCGTACGACCCTGTAGAGGTCGAGGCCTTGAAACCGGAAGAGATCGAGCGCATGCGGGACGAGGCGCTCGCCGCCTTCGCCGCCGCGGATTCCCTCGACGCGCTCCAGGAGGCCAAGGTCGCCCACACCGGCGGCACGTCCCCGCTGGCCCTCGCCAACCGCGAGATCGGCGCCCTGCCCCCGCACGCCAAGGCAGCCGCAGGCAAGCTCGTCGGCCAGGCCCGCGGCGCGGTGAACAAGGGCCTCGCCGCCCGCCAGGCCGAGCTGGAGGCCGAGCGGGACCAGCGCGTGCTGGTCGAGGAGGCGGTGGACGTCACGCTGCCGCACGACCGTGTACCGGCCGGCGCCCGGCACCCGCTCACCACGCTCTCGGAGCGCATCGAGGACATCTTCGTGGCCATGGGCTACGAGGTCGCCGAGGGCCCGCAGGTCGAGGCCGAGTGGTTCAACTTCGACGCCCTCAACATCGGCCCGGACCACCCGGCCCGCGGCGAGGCCGACACCTTCTTCGTCCAGGGCCCGGACGGCGGCACCGAGTCCGGCGTCGTGCTGCGCACCCACACCTCGCCCGTGCAGATCCGCTCGCTGCTCGACCGTGAGCTGCCGGTCTATGTGATCTGCCCCGGCCGGGTGTACCGCACCGACGAGCTGGACGCCACGCACACCCCGGTCTTCCACCAGGTCGAGCTGCTCGCCGTGGACGAGGGCCTGACCATGGCGGACCTCAAGGGCACCCTGGACCACATGGTCCAGTCCCTGTTCGGCGAGGGCATGAAGACCCGGCTGCGGCCGAACTTCTTCCCGTTCACCGAGCCGTCCGCCGAGATGGACATGGTGTGTTACGTCTGCCGTGGCGAGTCCGTCGGCAACCCCGACCGCCCCTGCCGTACCTGCTCCTCCGAGGGCTGGATCGAGCTCGGCGGCTGCGGCATGGTCAACCCCAAGGTGCTCACCGCCTGTGGCGTGGACCCGGAGAAGTACAGCGGCTTCGCCTTCGGGTTCGGCATCGAGCGGATGCTGATGTTCCGCCACAACGTCGAAGACATGCGAGACATGGTCGAGGGTGACGTCCGGTTCACCCGGCCGTTCGGGATGGAGATCTGATGCGGGTCCCGCTTTCTTGGCTGCGGGAGTACGTCGACCTGCCGGCGACGGAAACCGGCCGCGACGTCCAGGAGAAGCTGGTCGCGGCAGGGCTTGAGGTCGAGACGGTCGAGCAGCTCGGCGCCGACCTCAAGGGCCCGCTCGTGGTCGGCCAGGTGCTGACCATCGAGGAGCTGACGGAGTTCAAGAAGCCGATCCGCTTCTGCACCGTCGACGTCGGCCAGGCCAACGGCACCGGCGAGCCCCAGGAACTCATCTGCGGCGCCCGGAACTTCCAGGTCGGCGACAAGGTCGTGGTCGTACTCCCGGGTGCCGTGCTGCCCGGCGGCTTCGCGATCGCCGCGCGCAAGACCTACGGCCGGGTCTCGCACGGCATGATCTGTTCCACCAGCGAGCTGGGCATGGGCGACGACGGTACGCACGGCATCATCGTGCTGCCGCCCGAGACCGAGGTCGGCAAGGACGCCATCGAGCTCCTTGAGCTGGTCGACGAGGTCCTGGACATCGCCGTCACCGCCAACCGCGGCGACTGTCTGTCCATCCGCGGCGTCGCCCGCGAGACCGCCATCGGCTACGGCCTCCCGCTGCGCGACCCGGCGCTGCTCGACGTGCCCGGCCCGAACGCCTTCGGCTACCCGGTGCAGGTCTCCGACCCGATGGGCTGCGACCGCTTCACCGCCCGCACGGTGACCGGCCTGAGCCCCGAGGCGCGCTCCCCGATCTGGCTGCAGCGCCGCCTGCAGAAGGTCGGCATGCGCCCGATCTCGCTCGCCGTCGACGTCACCAACTACGTGATGATGGAGCTCGGCCAGCCGCTGCACGCCTACGACCGCAATCTGGTCCAGGGCACCATCGGTGTGCGCCGGGCCGAGGAGGGCGAGAAGCTCGTCACCCTCGACGGCGTGGAGCGCAAGCTGCACGCCGAGGACCTGGTCATCACCGACGAGCGCGGCCCGATCGGCCTCGCGGGCGTCATGGGCGGCGCCAACACGGAGATCGCCGATCACGACAACGTCGAGAACGCGTCCACCGAGATCGTCATCGAGGCCGCCCACTTCGACCAGGTCGCGATCGCGCGTACGGCCCGCCGCCACAAGCTGTCCTCCGAGGCGTCCCGTCGCTTCGAGCGCGGCGTCGACCCGGCGGCGGCAGCCGCGGCGGCCCAGCGGACCGTCGACCTGCTGGTGCTGCTCGCGGGCGGTACCGCCGAGGCGGGTGTCACCGAGGTCATCACACCCTCCGCGCCGCACACCATCACCATCCCGGCCGACCACCCCGACAAGGTCGCCGGCGTCGAGTACGGCCGCGAGATCGTCGTACGCCGACTCCAGCAGATCGGCTGCGACGTGTACGGGCAGGACGAGCTGATCGTCACCGTGCCCTCCTGGCGGCCCGACCTCCTCGAACCGAACGACCTGGCCGAAGAGGTCATCCGCCTGGAGGGCTACGAGAACCTGCCCTCCACGCTGCCCAAGCTGCCCTCCGGCCGTGGCCTGACCCACCGTCAGCGGCTGCACCGCCGGGTCGGCCGCGCGCTGGCCGGCGCCGGTTACGTGGAGGCGCCGAACTACCCCTTCGTCAGCGAGCAGGTCTTCGACCAGCTCGGCCTGGCCGCCGACGACCCCGCCCGCCGTGTCGTCAAGCTGGTCAACCCGCTCAACGACGAGGAGCCCGCGCTGCGTACGTCGCTGCTGCCGGGGCTGCTCGGCGCGCTGCGGCGCAACGACGGGCGGGGCTCGCACGACCTGGCGCTGTTCGAGACCGGGTTGGTCTTCCAGCCGCGCGAGGAGCAGGGCGCCGCCGGTCATCTGCCGGTCGACCGCCGTCCCACCGGCGAGGAGATCGCCGCGCTGAACGCCGTGCTGCCGCAGCAGCCGCGGCATGTGGCCGTCGTCCTCGCCGGCGCGCGGGAGCAGGCCGGCTGGTGGGGCAAGGGCCGTCCGGCCGACTGGGCCGACGCGATCGAGGCGGCGCGGGTCGTCGCCCGTGAGGCCGGGGCCGAGCTGAT
Organism: Streptomyces sp. HD; assembly: GCF_028369295.1. Lineage (GTDB taxonomy): Bacteria > Actinomycetota > Actinomycetes > Streptomycetales > Streptomycetaceae > Streptomyces. The sequence goes on along the minus strand of NZ_JAQMYP010000010.1, from coordinate 92,475 downwards.
CGTGCGGGCCGGGCAGTACGGGCCGTGGCACCCGGGCCGGTGCGCCGCGCTGGCGATCGGCGTGGAAGGCACCGAGCGGGTCATCGGTCACGCCGGTGAGCTGCACCCGAGGGTTCTGAAGGCGCTGGGTCTGCCTGCGCGCAGCTGCGCGATGGAGCTGGACCTGGACGCCCTGGAGCAGGTCGGCGACGGCACGCCCCAGGCGCCGAGCATCTCCACGTTCCCTGTGGCCACGCAGGACGTCGCCCTCGTCGTGGACAAGCCGGTACCGGCCGTGGAGGTCGAGGCCGCGCTGCGTGAGGGGGCGGGTGAACTCCTTGAGGGCATCCGGCTGTTCGACGTGTACGTCAACGACGAGCAGCTCGGGGACGGCAAGAAGTCGCTGGCGTACGCGTTGCGCTTCCGCGCGGGTGACCGGACGCTGACCGTCGATGAGGCGTCGGCTGCCAGGGACGCGGCGGTGGCCCTCGCGGGCGAGCGTACAGGAGCGGTGCTGCGGGGCTAGTGCGCCCAACGGGTGGGGGACTGCGGTTGTCGGGCGGCTGCGGGTTGGCCGTGGTTGCTCGCGCAGTTCCCCGCGCTCCTTGTGGGGGCATGCCCCCACACCCCCATCGGGCGCGTTGTGGTCACCTCACTCAATGGGGTGACTTCTCCGGGTGATCTGGTACTTCCGGACTATCTCTCGACAGAATCGGACCGGCCATTCGAGGCCGGTCCGATTCTGCGTTGTCAGGGCCTATTGGGGGGCCATCGGAATGTTCCGTATCAAGGCTCGGCTTCCCCGGAAGGTGCTGGCGCTGGGGTTGCCCACCGCCTGGGGTGCGGCGGCGGTCACGTACAAGCTGACCTGCCCGCTCGCCCAGCAGGAGAGCCTCGGCGCTCGGATCGTCACCAGTGCCGTCTTCTTCGCCGTGGGGACCGGTCTGGTCCTGCACGTCCGGCAGGCCCTGGTGCGGGAGCTGCGGCAGGTCCGCAAGGTCGCCGGTGCCGCGCAGAGCGCGCTGCTGCGCCCGCTGCCCGGGCGCATCGACGGGCTGAACGTCGCGGCGGCACAGCTGTCCGCGGATCGCAGTGCCTGTGTCGGCGGCGACCTGTACGAGGTCATCGCCACCGAGCACGGCGTACGGGCGGTGATGGGCGACGTACGCGGCCACGGCATCGCGGCCATGGGCACCGTCGCCGCGATCCTCGGCAGCTTCCGTGAGGCGGTCCACGACGAACCCGACCTGGGCAGGGTGCTGCGCAGACTGGACCGGGCCCTGGCCCGCCATCTGCGCGAGCGTGCCCGTGACGAGCACCCCTCCTCAGGCCTGGAGCCCGACACCCCGGTCGCCGAGGAGTTCGTCACCGTCCTGCTGCTGGAGATCGGCCGGGACGGCGAGATCACCGCCCTCAACTGCGGTCACCCCTGGCCTTATCTGCTGAGCGGGAGAGAGGTCGAGCCCCTTGCCCGAGCCGATCCCCTGCCGCCCCTGGGCCCGTTCCCGCTCCCCACCGAACTGGCCCCGCTGCCGTGCGGCTCCCTGCTCCTCGGCGACTCCCTGGTCCTGTACACGGACGGCGTCGAGGACGCGAGAGACGCGAGAGGCCGGTTCTTTTCCCTGCAGGGGGCGCTCATCGACGCCGTACGACAGGAGCCGATCGCCCCGGAGGCGATCCTGAGCACACTCTTCGAGGCCCTTCTCCGTCACACCAGGGGAAGGCAGGCCGACGACATAGCTCTATTGGTCCTACGGAACGACCGAACCAGGGTCGACTGTGCTGCCCTAGGGGCGCGGGGAACTGCGCGACCAGCTACACACAACCCGCAGCCGACCAACCACCTTTAGCGCAACGGCGACCAGTCACCCGGCGTAGCAAGCGCAGCGTCGGCGCGGCGACGCCGTCCGCCCCGCCACGGAGTGTCGGGCAGGCAGCTGGGCGGACGGCGCGGATGCGGGCCGCCGCACTGTACGAGGGGGAGCCGGCGGCCCGGCCGGCCTCTTGCGAGGCATTTCAGTCAACCGGTTCGAAACTCTCCGCAACAGTGCGCGCACCCTACGGATTCGGGCACTCCGTTCACACCCCGTGTGAAGTGGTTCGCACTACTCTGACGGCACCGAGCGATCCGGGGGGCACCCATGCAGCCCAACACTCTGCTCGACGCGATCCTGGACGAGGCCGGGATCTCGCACGCGGGGCTGGCAGCGCACGTGAATCAGGCAGGCCGGGTGCGCGGGCTCGCGCTCAGATACGAACACACCGCCGTCGCACGGTGGTTGAAGGGCCAGCGGCCACGTGGTCAGGTGCCCGACCTGATCTGCGAGGTGCTCGCCGCCCGGCTGCAACGTACCGTCACGCTCGACGACATCGGGCTCGGCGTACCCGGCGAACCCTCCCCCGCCCACGCCACCTCGCTGTCCGGCTTCGTGGAGCGGGCCACCGCGTTGTGGCGCTCCGACGAGCAGCAGCGGCCGCACATCCTGGGCGCACCCGCGGTCACGGGGACGCCCGCCGTCATGCCGGTGTGGGAGTGGGAGAACCCGCCGGAGGACGTCGACGTCTCGCGCGGGGGCCGGCATCGGGTCACCCTCGCCGACATCGAGATGCTGCGGGCGGCCCGCACCCACTACGAGCAGATGTACCGGAAGGCGGGCGGCATAGCCACGCGCACCCGGATCGTCGGCTTCCTCAACGCGGAGGCCGCCCCGCTGCTGAGGGGCAGTTACACCGACGCCACCGGTCGCCAACTGCACCGTGCCACCGGCGGGTTGGTCGCCGTCGCCGGGATCTGCGCGTACGACTCCGATGCGCACGGGCTCGCGCAGCGCTACTTCCACCAGGCGCTGCGGCTGGCCAAGGCGAGCGGGGACTGGGGGCTCGGCGCGTATGTGATCGCGCTGCTGGTCAACCAGTCGCTGTTCATGCGGGAGTTCCGGCAGTCCGTCGCCTTCGCGGAGGCCGCGCTGCGGGCCGCCGGCAAGCACATCACCCCGGCCCTGGCCTCCGACCTGTACGCGATGCAGGCGAAGGCGTACGCCCACCTCGGCGACGGCACGAGCGCCCTGTCCTGCATCCGGCGGGCCGAGCAGGCCGCCGAACGCATCCACCGCGGATACGAACCGGACGAAACGGGCTATGTCCAGCCCGGCCTCGTCAATGTCCAGGTGGCGGAGGCGCTGCTGAGTCTCGGGGAGCTGACGGCCGCGGGGGAGCATGCGGCGGCCGCCGTCGACAATCCGGCCCACGACCGGGGCCGGGTGCACCGGCTGGCCATGCTCAGCACGATCGAGCTGCGCCAGGGCAACGCCGACAAGGCGGTGGCCACGGCGGTGCAGATGGCCGAGCAGGCGCGGGGGATGGAGTCCCAGCGCCTTCGCGACAGACTCCGGGCGGTACGTGAACACCTGGTGCGCAGCGGCAGCGCGGGCACCGCCGAGGCCGCCGAACTCATCGACGGAGCACTGCGCGTACCGCTGTAGGCCGGCGCACTCGCGTTCTCGAACACCGACACCTCATAGTCCCTGCTGCGATATTGCCACTTACTCGACGGAAGGTGGCAGAACCGTGCAGTGGACGAAACAGAACGAACAAACTGTGTATGAAAACCGCTGGTTCACCGTCAACCTGGCAGATGTGGAACTGCCCGACGGTCGGCACCTGGACCACTTCCTCATACGGATGCGGCCGGTCGCCGTGGCCACGGTGGTCAACGAGGCCAATGAAGTCCTCCTCCTGTGGCGCCACCGCTTCATCACCGACAGCTGGGGGTGGGAACTCGCGGCGGGCGTCGTCGAGGACGGCGAGGATATCGTCCATGCGGCCGCCAGGGAGCTGGAGGAGGAGACCGGCTGGCGGCCGGGAACCCTGCACCACCTCATGAGCGTGGAGCCCTCCAACGGGCTCACCGACGCCCGGCACCACATCTACTGGGCCGACGAGGGCGAGTACGTAGGACACCCCGTGGACGACTTCGAGTCGGACCGCCGGGAATGGGTCCCCCTCAAGCTCGTCCCCGACATGATCGCCCGTGGGGAGGTCCCGGCCGCCAACATGGCGGCCGCGTTACTGCTGCTGCACCATCTCAGGCTCGGTCAGGACACCTTGCCCTGATTCCCCCCACCACCGTGTCCTGCGGAGCCTCAATGGCCCAGTGCCTGCCAGATCGCCACGACGAGCGCACCTACCGCGGTCACCGCCGCGACTGCGGGCAGCGGCCAGCGGGCGTGTTCCAGTGCGACGATTCGTGCGGCCAGATCATCGAGTTCCTTGTCGGTCTCTTCGGTTCGGTGACTCAGCAGATTCAGCCCTCCCTCGACACGCGCGTACGCGACATCGAGGCGGCGACGTAACTCTGCGAGTTCTCCATTGACCACAGGATGCTCGGGGTCGGCGGTCACGAGTCCGCTCCTTTCCGTAGTCGTCACATCTCTTGCATGCGCATGAGGAGTCAACTCGCCTGGTGGACGCGTGGGGAGAGTGTGCGACGGGCATATGCGAGCCCGGCGCGCACACGGTGTGTGAATGCGATGGGCCCGGCACCCATAGGGTGACGGGCCCATTTCAGCCACAGCGCGTAATCAGCCGTAGGTGTAGAAGCCGGAACCGGTCTTGCGGCCCAGCCGGCCCGCGTCCACCATGCGCTGCAGGAGCGGGGGAGCGGCGTACAGCGGCTCCTTGAACTCGTCGTACATGCTCTGCGCCACGGAGGCGACGGTGTCGAGGCCGATCAGATCCGACAGCTTCAGCGGGCCCATCGGGTGGGCGCAGCCCAGCTCCATGCCGTTGTCGATGTCCTCGCGGCTGGCGATGCCCGACTCGAACATCCGGATCGCGGAGAGGAGGTAGGGGATCAGCAGCGCGTTGACCACGAAGCCGGACCGGTCCTGGGCGCGGATGGCGTGCTTGCCCAGCAGCTTCTCGGCGAACGACTGGGCGCGGGCGATCGTGCCCTCGGAGGTGGTGAGGGCCGGGATCAGCTCGACGAGTTTCTGCACCGGAGCCGGGTTGAAGAAGTGGATGCCGATGACCTGGTCGGGGCGCGAGGTGGCGACCGCCAGCTTCACCAGCGGGATGGAGGAGGTGTTGGAGGCCAGGATCGCGTCCGGGCGGGTCACCACCTGGTCGAGCACCTGGAAGATCTCGGTCTTCACCTGCTCGTTCTCGACGACGGCCTCGATCACCAGGTCACGGTCGGCGAACTCGCCGAGGTCCGTGGTGAAGGACAGCCGGGCCTGCGTGGTGTCCAGCTCCTCGTCGCTGATCTTGCCGCGCTCGGCGGCCTTGGCCAGGGAGCTGAACAGCCGGGTGCGGCCGATCTCCAGGGCCTCGCCGGTGGTCTCGGCGACCTTCACGTCCAGGCCGGCGCGGGCGCACACCTCGGCGATGCCCGCTCCCATCTGGCCGCAGCCCACCACACCGACGCGTGCAATATCTCCGGAGATGCCGGTCACATCGTCCCCTTCGCTGATCCACGACTGCGGCAGTCCGCCGTTGGTTCGACGCCTGCTCCAAACCTGCACGTTACCTTCGGCGAAGTTTGATCGATCGTTCGGGTACCGCATGAAAAGCTGACGCCGGGCCGGTCCGGAACGCATGGATCTGTCCTGGGGTGGGCCCCTGACCACGGCACACGGAGGTACGAACAAGATGCTCCACCGAAAGCTACGGCTGTCACGGCGGGCGTTCACGGCGACCGCGCTTTCGGCACTCGTGGCGGGAGGCGGCGCGATGGCGGCCGGCGCCGCCATGGCGGACGGAAGCAATCCGGGCAGGCGCCGGATGACCCGGGAGATGCGCGGTGTATGGGTGGCGACCGTGGCGAACCGGGACTGGCCCAGCAAGCCGGGGCTGACCGCGGACGAGCAGCGCGCGGAACTGATCGCCCACCTGGACCGGGCGGCGAAGTGCGGCCTGAACACGGTGATCCTCCAGGTGCGGCCCACCGCCGATGCCCTGTGGCCCTCGCCGTGCGAGCCGTGGTCGCAGATCCTCACCGGCACCCAGGGCAAGGACCCGGGCTGGGACCCGCTCGGCACGGCCGTCGAGGAGGCCCACGCCCGCGGTCTGCAACTGCACGCCTGGTTCAACCCGTACCGCATCGCCAACCACACGGACCCCACCCGGCTCGCCGAGTCCCACCCGGCCCGTAAGCACCCGGAGTGGGTGGTGACCTACGGCGGCAAGCTCTACTACAACCCGGGGCTGCCCGAGGTCCGGGCCTTCGTGCAGCGGGCGATGCTGGACGCGGTGCACAAGTACCCGGTCGACGCGGTCCACTTCGACGACTACTTCTATCCGTACCCGGTGGCCGGCCAGGCCTTCGACGACAACGCCGCCTACGACCGTTACGGCGGCGGCTTCGCGAGCCTGGCCGACTGGCGGCGGGACAACATCGACCGGCTGATCCTGGAGACGGCGGCCGGCATCCGGCGGATCCGGCCCACCACGCAGTTCGGCATCAGCCCGTTCGGCGTGTGGCGCAACGCCGCCACCGACCCGCTCGGCTCCGACTCACGGGCGGGCGTGCAGACGTACGACGATCTCTACGCGGACACCCGCAGGTGGGTGCGCGAGGGCTGGATCGACTACATCTGCCCGCAGTTGTACTGGAACGTCGGCTTCGCCGCCGCGGACTACGGCAAGCTCCTGCCCTGGTGGGCGGAGACGGTGCGGGGCAGCAGGACGCGGCTGTACGTCGGCGAGGCGCTCTACAAGGCCGGTGACCCGGCGCAGCCCGAGGCCTGGCAGGACCCGGCCGAGCTGTCGCGGCATCTCACCCTGGCCAAACAGCACCCGGAGGTGTACGGACACGTCCACTTCGCCGCGAAGGACCTGGCGGCGGACCGGATCGGCGCCATGGCGCAGGTGGTGGCCGACCACTACGGGCAGCCGGCCATGACCCCGCGCTGATCCGCCCGTCGGGCTGCTTGGCCCGGTCGGGCTACTTGGCCCTGTCCTTGTGACTGTGACGGATCTCGGTGTCGGGGCCGGGGGAGCACAGGCCCTCGTGCCCGTCCTCGAAGCGGACGCGGTACGGGGGGTTGCCCTCCTGGCCCAGGATTTCGACGATCTCGCCGACCTTGTCGTGTTGTCCGACCACCCTGCCGTGCTGAACAAGCTGGTCGCCCACGGTTGCACGCATCTCTTGGGCCTCCTCACCAGGTGCGGGAGCAGCGGTCCGTGGCCTTGAGTCTACGGCGTGGAGCGGTGGTTGGAAGTGGGTCGTTCGGGCCCGCTCAGCCACGCGCCCGCTGGGTCACGGCGATGCATACGAGCACCGCCGCGGCCGTGAGCGGGGCGGCCACTGTCAGGTGCTCGCCCAGCAGCAGCACCGACCACACCAGTGTGAGCAGGGGCTGGGCCAACTGCAACTGGCTGGCCTTCGGGATACCGATGGCGGCCATGCCCCGGTACCAGACGACCAGGCCGAGGAACTGCGAGCCCGCCGCGACCCACAGCAGTCCGGCCACACCGTGCAGGGTCAGCCGGACGGGTTCGTACGACAGCGCCACCGCGGCGGCCGGAAGGGTGAGCGGCAGACACAGCACCAGCGCCCAGCCGATCACCTGCCAGCCCGGCATCACCCTGGCCAGCCGGCCGCCCTCGGTGTAGCCGGCCGCGCACACCAGCAGCGCCGCGAACAGGTACAGGTCGGCCGTGGTCAGGGCACCGCCGCTCTGCTGCACGGTGAAGGCGGCCACCGCGGCCGCTCCCACGAGCGCCGCCGTCCAGAAGGTGCGCGAGGGGCGGGTGCCGACGCGCAGGGCGGAGAACAGGGCGGTGGTCAGCGGGAGCAGGCCGACCACGACGGCGGCGTGCGCGGTGGTGGACGTCTGGAGCGCGAGGGTGCTGAAGAGGGGGAAGCCGAGGACCACTCCGGCGGCGACCACCGCGAGACCCGCCCAGTGCCGGCGGTCGGGAAGCGGCACGCGCAGGGCGAGCAGACAGCCGCCCGCGAACAGCGCGGCCAGCACGCTGCGCACGGCCACCAGGGACCAGGCGCCGAACCCCTCCAGCCCCCACGCGGTGGCGGGGAAGGTGAGGGAGAAGGCCGCGACACCGAGGGCGGCTTGGAGGGTGCCGCGCAGGGGTGCCTTGGCCGAACCGGCCGGGGCGGCGGTCGAGGTGGCTCGGGGAGCGGTTTCCGGGGGAGTGGTGCCCGGGGGCGTGGCTTCCGGGGTGGTGACTGCTATCGGTGTTCCGTCGATAGCGCTATTCTCTGCTCTCATGCACGAGCGTAGCAGTGTCGGTGAACTGGCGAATCAGCTGCGGCGTGAGCTGGACCGCTACTCTCCAGGTGGAAAGCTGCCGTCGAGCCGGGTCCTCGTCGAGCGGTTCCGGGTGAGCCCGGTGACCGTCTCCCGCGCCCTCGCTCAGCTGGCCGCAGAGGGGCTGGTGGTCACCCGGCCCGGCGCCGGAGCGTTCCGCGCCGAACCCCGCACGCCGGCCGCGTCCGTCGGGGACACCTCCTGGCAGGAGGTGACGCTCAGCGCGGACGCCGCGACGGAGCTGGTGCCGCGCTCGGTGGACGCCTCCGGGGTACTGGTCTCGCTCGCCGCCCCGCCGCCCGGCGTCATCGAGTTCAACGGCGGTTATCTGCACCAGTCGTTGCAGCCGGAGCGGGCGATGTCCGCTGCGCTGTCGCGGGCCGGCCGCCGGCCCGGGGCGTGGGAGAGGCCTCCGATGGAGGGGCTGCCCGAGCTGCGGGAGTGGTTCGCGCGCGGCATCGGCGGGCCGGGCGGTGCCGTCACGGCCGCCGAGGTGCTGATCACCGCGGGCGGCCAGTCGGCGCTGACGACCGCGCTGCGGGCGCTCGCACCGCCGGGCGCGCCGGTACTGGTCGAGTCGCCCACGTATCCGGGCATGCTGGCGATCGCCCGCGCCGCCGGCCTGCGCCCGGTCCCGGTCCCGGTCGATGCGGACGGCGTACGGCCCTCCCTGCTCGCCGACGCCTTCCGGGCGACCGGCGCCCGTGTGTTCGTCTGCCAGCCGCTGTTCCAGAACCCGACCGGCGCGGTGCTCGCCCCCGACCGGCGCGCCGAGGTGCTGCGCATCGCGCGCGAGGCCGGTGCCTTCGTCGTGGAGGACGACTTCGTACGACGGCTGGTGCACGAGGACGCCGGGCCCCTGCCGCGTCCGCTGGCCGCCGACGATCCCGACGGTGTCGTCGTCCACGTCTCCTCACTCACCAAGGCGACCTCACCGAGCTTCCGGCTGAGCGCGCTCGCCGCCCGTGGCCCGGTGCTCGAACGGCTGCGCGCCATCCAGGTCGTCGACACCTTCTTCGTGCCGCGACCGTTGCAGGAGGCGGCGCTGGAGCTGGTCGGCTCGCCCGCCTGGCCGCGCCATCTGCGGTCGATCTCGGCGGAGCTGAAGACCCGCCGTGACACGATGACGGCCGCCCTGCGCCTCGACCTGCCCGAACTCGCCCTGCCGCACATCCCGTCCGGCGGTTACCACCTGTGGCTCCGCCTCCCCGACGGCACCGACGAGTCCGCCCTGGCCTCCGCCGCCCTGCGCGCAGGCGTCGCGATCGCCCCCGGCCGCCCGTACTTCAGCGCGGAGCCGCCGGCCGGGCATGTGCGGCTGAGCTTCGCGGCGGTGGCGGGGGTGAGGGAGATCGGAGAGGGGGTACGGCGGTTGCGGACCGCCTGTGAAGAGGTGCTCTAGCCGCGGGGCACCGGGGCTGTGCCACAGGTGAACTCGGCGGACGCGAAGAGCTCCGGCGTCAGACGTATGCCCGTGAGGCGGTGGGCCAGGGCGAACGCGGCCTCTGTGTGCAGGGTGTAGTCACGGTCCTGGCTGTCCCGGAGGTCGAAGCCCGACTCCCGCATCTCGGTGAGGAGTTCGTCGCAGTGGCTGCCGTTGCGCGCGTAGGGGAACAGGGGCTCGAAGTGCAGGCGTGTGTCGCCGTCCTCGAACCAGTAGAAGTGGTCCACCGCGTTGATGTTGCGGTAGTGGGAGACCACCCTTCGTTCACGCGAGACCGGGAGCATGGCCTCAGGAGTGATCCCGAGGTAGCCGTTGAACTCGACCATCAGCGACCAGTCACCGACGGTCGTGACACCGACGAACATGCTGTCGCCCTCGAAGTGCTCCCACGCGTCGAAGCACGGCTCGTTCAAGGCGTCCACGCCGGTGAGGCCGGGCTCCGGCTCGGCCTTGAGCTCTGTGAGGAGTGCCTCCGGAGTCAGGCCGCGCACCAGCGTGACGCAGTAAGCCTCCAGCAGGTGCTCGTACCTCTCGTCGAGCCATCCGTAGTCCGCCGCAGTCGTCGTCCCAGTCGTCGTCCCAGTCATGCCCGCAGCATCGCATCCGCCACTGACAACGCCCGCCCACCGGCGAAAACCGCTCGACGCCCACCCCGCCGCCCTGCGAATCTCGCCGCATGACCGACACGCCGTCCCTCGCCGAGGGCTACCAGATCTCCGCCGATCCGGACCGCATCGACGCCGAACGGGTGCACCGGTGGCTGTCCACCGACGCGTACTGGGCGATCGGGCGGGCTCGGGAGAAGCAGGACCGGGCGATCGAGGGGTCGCTGAACTTCGGGGTGTACGAGACGGTTTCGGGGCAGCAGGTGGCATATGCCCGGGTCGTCACCGACCGGGCGACCTTCGCGTGGCTGTGCGACGTTTACGTCCACCCGTCGGTGCGCGGCAAGGGGATCGGTACGGCGCTCGTCGCGGACGTACGCGAGCACCTGCGGTCGTACGGGATCAAGCGCATGCTTCTGGCCACGCACGACGCGCACACGGTCTACGAGAAGGTCGGGTTCGCGCCGCTGGAGAAGCCGGACCAATGGATGGCGCTCTACTTCTAGTGGGCGGCGACTGACTCGTGGCGGGCCCCGACTGACCTCCGGTGGGCACTGCTTGAACTTCCAACAGGTCCGTTTCCAGTGACATGTCCGCCTGATCCTGACCCCGCAGTGAGGCTTCGTCCACCCTCGGTGACCCCTCCACAATGCCTCTTGACCTGCGCACTTCGGCGACACACCATCGCCGCATGCCACTTCGGGTCACGTTCGTCGCCGCCGCGCGCAGCTCTCCGCTGCTCGCGGAACGCTTCGAGGACGCCCGGCCGCTGGACCAGGCCGGCTGGGAAGAAGTACAGCGCGTCGCGGGAGACCTGCTGCCGCTGGCGGCGGCCGAGCTGCGCTACTGCTCGCCGACCCCGCGCAGCCGCGCCACCGGTGATGCCCTCGGCTATGCCCCGCTGGTGCAACTGGCCCTGCGTGACTGCGACATGGGGCGCTGGCGCGGGCTGACCCTCGGTGAGGCGATGGCCCGCGAGCCGGAGGCGGTGGACGCCTGGCTGGCGAACCCGCGGGGCACGCCGCACGGCGGCGAGTCGCTGCTGGCCTTCATCGCCCGGGTCGGCGGTTGGCTGGACACCCGGCCCGTGGAGGACGGTGGCCGTATCGTCGCCGTGGCCGAACCGTCCGTGATCCGGGCCGCCCTGGTCTACGCGTTGAAGGCGCCGCCCGCCACCTACTGGAACATCGACGTACGCCCCCTGTCGACGACCACCGTCACCGGCCGCGCCGGTCGCTGGAACCTCCGTTTCGACGGAGCGCAGGCTCAGCCCTCGCGCGCGTAGTCGGTGGTGAGGACGAGGTCCTTGGCCGGACCGCGCACCCGCCACACCGTCCGCCAGCGGTCCTCGCCGAGGACGGTGAACTCGCCCCGGTAGAGGTCCGCCGAGCACGGATGGTCGGCCATGTACCGCCCGGAGGTCAGGTCCAGGTCGTGGAAGGGTCGCCCGTCCGCGAACCGTACGTCAGCCGTGCCGCGCGCCCCGCCCGGCAGGAAGCGCAGTGTCCGTTCGGCGGGCCGCGGGACGCCCTGCCAGACGAAGGTGCCGGACTCGTGGTGCAGGAGGCCTCCGTCGTCGAGTCGGCCGAAAACCGTCGTACCGGAGAACGCCCCCTCCGCGCCGCTCGCGAGATCGCGCACGGTCCGCTCGACCCGCCAGCTCCCGGCCAGATACGTCAGTGCATCCGGAACCGGCCAGAACCCGCCCATCCGTCCCTCGCCTCCCGCCGCTTCCGACACTTTCGATACTGCGCGACCCGTTGACGCTCCCGAACCGCCCTCCCTATCTTGCCGTTCGAAGTGCTGATCATTGTCTGATATTTCGAACATCGAGCCGCGGAGTATCCATGTCACGCACCAGCCGCACCCGCTGGAGACTAGGCCTGACGACCACCGCCCTCCTGACGGCGACGGCCCTCTTCCCGGCGCCCGCGCACGCCGAGGACGTCACCGACTACGCGATCACCGTCGATCCCGCGACCCAAGGCGCGAAGATCGACGACACGATGTACGGCGTGTTCTTCGAGGACATCAACCGGGCCGCGGACGGCGGTCTGTACGCCGAGCTCGTGCAGAATCGGTCCTTCGAGTACTCGACCGACGACAACCGGTCGTACACACCCCTCACCTCCTGGGGGGTCGACGGCACCGCACAGGTCGTGAACGACGCCGGCCGGCTGGGCGAGCGCAACCGCAACTACCTCTCCCTGGGCGCCGGTTCGGCCGTCACGAACGCCGGTTACAACACCGGGATCCGCATCGAGCAGGGCAAGCGGTACGACTTCTCGGTGTGGGCCCGGGCCGAGAGCGGCAGCACTCTCTCCGTCACCCTCAAGGACGTGGCCGGCACGCTGGCGCCCGCCCGCCAGGTGGCGGTCAAGGGCGGCTGGGCCAAGTACAAGGCCACCTTCACCGCGACCCGCACCAGCAACCGCGGCCGGCTCGCCGTCGCCGCCACCGACGCGGCGGCCCTCGACATGGTGTCGCTGTTCCCCCGCGACACCTACAAGAACCAGCCGAACGGCCTGCGCAAGGACCTCGCCGAGAAGATCGCCGCCCTGCACCCGGGCTTCGTCCGCTTCCCCGGCGGCTGCCTGGTCAACACCGGCTCCATGGACGACTACAGCGAGGCCTCCGGCTGGCAGCGCAAGCGCTCCTACCAGTGGAAGGACACCGTAGGCCCGGTCGAGCAGCGCGCCACCAACGCCAACTTCTGGGGATACAACCAGAGTTACGGCCTCGGCTACTACGAGTACTTCCGCTTCTCCGAGGACATCGGCGCCATGCCGCTGCCCGTCGTCCCGGCCCTGGTGACCGGCTGCGGCCAGAACAAGGCCGTGACCGACGAGGCGCTGCTCAAGCGGCACATCCAGGACACCCTCGACCTCATCGAGTTCGCACGCGGCCCGGCGACCTCCAAGTGGGGCAAGGTGCGCGCCGAGATGGGCCACCCGAAGCCCTTCCGCCTCACGCACCTGGAAGTCGGCAACGAGGAGAACCTGCCCAACGAGTTCTTCGACCGTTTCAAGCAGTTCCGCGCCGCCATCGAGGCGAAGTACCCCGGCATCACGGTCATCTCCAACTCCGGCCCGGACGACTCCGGCACGACCTTCGACACCGCCTGGAAGCTCAACCGCGAGGCGAAGGTCGGCATGGTCGACGAGCACTACTACAACACCCCGAACTGGTTCCTGCAGAACAACGACCGCTACGACTCCTACGACCGAGGCGGCCCCAAGGTCTTCCTCGGCGAGTACGCCTCCCAGGGCAACGCCTGGAAGAACGGCCTCGCCGAAGCCGCGTTCATGACCGGCCTGGAGCGCAACGCGGACGTCGTCAAGCTGGCCTCGTACGCCCCGCTGCTCGCCAACGAGGACTACGTCCAGTGGCGGCCCGACCTGGTCTGGTTCAACAACCGTGCCTCCTGGAACTCGACGAACTACGAGGTCCAGAAGCTCTTCATGAACAACGTCGGCGACCGGGTGGTCCCCTCGAAGGCGACCACGACCCCGAACGTCAGCGGCCCGATCGCCGGTGCCGTCGGCCTGTCGACCTGGGCGACCAGCGCCGCGTACGACGACGTGAAGGTCACCGCGGCCGACGGCTCGACGCTGCTGAGCGACGACTTCTCCGGTGACGCCTCGAAGTGGAAGCACACGGGCGGCGGCAGCTGGAGCGTCCAGGACGGCCAGTACGTCCAGACGGACGACGCCGCCGAGAACACCATGGTCCAGGCCGGCGACCCGTCCTGGCACGACTACGACCTGCATGTGAAGGCCACCAAGAAGTCCGGCAAGGAAGGCTTCCTCGTCGCCTTCGGCGTCAAGGACACCGGCAACTACTACTGGTGGAACCTGGGCGGCTGGAACAACACCCAGTCCGCGATCGAGCAGGCCGTGGACGGCGGCAAGGGCACGCTGATGACCAAGGCCGGGTCCATCGAGACGGGCCGTGCCTACGACCTCGACATCAAGGTGCGCGGCCGTCAGGTCACCCTGTACCTGGACGGCCAGGAGTGGGGCAGCTTCACCGACGACAAGCCGGCCGAGCCGTTCCGCCAGGTTGTCACCAAGGACGCCCGGACCGGTGACCTGATCGTCAAGGTCGTCAACGCCCAGTCCGCCCGGGCCCGTACGGCGATCGACCTCGGCAGCGCCAAGGTCGCCTCCACGGCCCGGGTGACCACGCTCGCCGCCGGCCAGGAAGCGGTGAACACCGAGACGGACGCGCCGGTCGCCCCGGCCACGTCGACCTTCTCGGGGGTCGCCGCGAAGTTCACGTACACCTTCCCGGCGAACTCGGTCACCTTCCTGCGGATCAAGCAGAGGTAGCCGCACGGCGCGGGCCGCTGTCCCAGTGGCAGCGGCCCGCGCCCGCCATCCGTAGGCTCAGCCCTCGTCGCGGTGGGCCCAGGGCTCGAAGGCGGCGAACTCCACGGGGTCGTCGTCCTCGTCCTGCGTGCACAGGCCGGGTGTGACGAGCCTGCCCCGCTGCCAGGCGAGGAGCACGTCGACCAGACCGCTCCGCAGCGCCGGGCCCTGGTCCGCGTGCCGGGGCCAGAAGATCAGCGGCCAGGCGTCGGGATCCTCGCCCCGGGTGAGCCAGCCCAGGTGATCGCCGTCGATGGAGTCCGCGAACGGCAGGAACCCGTCGGGCTCGGGCCACGTGTTCAGCGGGTACCAGTCCGGTGACCCGTCCTTCAGGTCCCCGTACGCCTCCAGGGTCTCCTCGACGTACGCCATGAATCGCGGCGCCGCCGTCCGCAGCGGCGCGGGGAAGCGCAGCCACCCACTCCAGCAGCCGGATCCGTACACCTCCATCAGCCGCACGTACTCCCGCGGCAGCCGCGAGCCCAGCGTGTCGAACAGCTGCTCCCAGGTGCCGTCCCCGAGATACGCCCGCTCCGGCGGCGGTGTCAGCAGGCGCAGGGCGTCCAGGCCGGTGCCCGTCTCCAGCGCGACACGACGCTCGGTCTCGCCGAGGCGGGGATCGACAGGGGCGGGCGGGGTCCACGGCTGGGCGGCGTCCAGGAAGGCGGTGCGGGCGACGGTGCCGGGCAGTTGCAGCAGTGGGCCGGGCGGGGTCGGTGACTCCCAGCTCTCGCGGACGGCGTGGCGCAGATAGGCGGTGAGGGTGAGGTCGTACCGGTGCCAGTCCCGCAGGCCGCTGCCGGGAATCGCGCCGGCGTGTCGCTGGACCACCGGCCAGGCGTCGGGGTCGTCGGACGCCGAGGTGTCCCAGAACAGCATGTCGCCGCCGCGGGTGCTGCCCCAGGCCAGCAGGCCGCCCGGCTCCGGGTGCACACGGGGCCGCTCGTCCTCCGGCAGCGCCCGGAGTTGACTGCGGGCCTGCCGGTGCGTCTCGCGCAGCCAGTCGCCGTAGTCGAACCGCCCGTCGGCGCACGGCACATGGATCCAGAGGTACTCGCCGAAGTCCAACGGCCCGTGCCGGTCGGCCAGTTGTCGGTAGTCGCCCGGCAGCCTGACCCCGAGCCACTCCTCCACGGTTTCCCAGTCGACGGGGACCGGTGTCGGCGGGCGATCGGCGCAAGGGCTGGTGAACCCCGCGATGTCCAGGTCCGCGTCGTCCCAGTCCAGGCCGCCGGTGACCGTCGCGACGCAGGGGCGCTCCGTGCCACCGCGTGCGGCGTGCCGCGTCAGGGCGGGGGCACCGGTGGTGAGGGCCCGGGCCGTGTCCGCGAGCATCTCCGTCACCGAGTCCCACAGGGGCACGCCCAGTCCCCACTCCTCGTGGTTCCACAGGAAGACGGCACCGTGCGTCGGACCGGGCCGCAGGTCGACGAGCAGGTGGTCGCCGCCCGGTGAGTCGGCGATCGGCAGGAGCGCCGGCAAGTACTGCGCCGCGTTGGCGAGCCCGCCGGTGTCCTCGGCCTCGTCCCCGGCGACCTGGACGAGGATGTCCCGCGCCGAAAGTGCTTCGCCGAGGTCGACCGGAACGAACTCCAGGGGGATCCAGAAGGTGGCGGCCACGTCGTCGAGCCGCCACCACGCCCGCAGGTCCTCCGGCATCGGCAGCCCGAGCTCGGCCTCCGCCGCGGCGAGCCGTTCCGTGTCCGCCGCCGCGCGGTGCGGCCCCGGCTGCCCGTGCCCCCGCAGCCATGCCGCGATACGGCCCCAGGAGTCCCGTACGGCGTGTTCCGTGTCGTTCATGGCGGAAGTGTCCCGTGTCGATGATCACCGCGCGCAGGCGGGGACCGCTCAGTCGGCGACCACGAGCAGATCGTCGACCGCCGTCCGGATCGACTCGTCCGTCTCGAAGCCGCGCCAGCCGGAGAAGTAGTACAGACGCCGGTCGAGATCCGGGACCCCACGCAGGAGACGTCCGGCGGGCCGGGCCGCCGGGCCGATCCGGGTCAGGTGGCGCACCGCCGTGAGCATGACCGGCACATAGTGGCCGTCCGCCAGACTCCGGACCGCCCTCAGCAGGGCACGGACGGGGATCTCGGTCTCGCCGGTCGCGGCCCAGAGGGCGTGCGCCGCCTCGACGCTCGTCCACTCGTTCTTGCTCCGGGCCAGGGCACGGAGACCGTCGGCGAGGCCGGTGGCGTGCGGGCCGAAGTCGGCCAGTTTGCGCAGATGGGGGTGGCGATGGCCATCCTGGGTGGCGGCGGGGCCCAGGACCTCCAGGGCGCGTTCCGGCTCGCCTCCCGTCCGCCAGTACGCCCAGGCGGCGAGGGGGGCGTTCGCGTCGTCGGCCGTGGACCGCGCGAGCAGGACGTCTCGCGCCCCGGCGTGCTCGACACCGATCCCGCCCAGGGCCGTCGCCGCCGCGACCCAGTCGGCGTCGCGCTCCAGCAGCGTGACGAGCGCGGGTACGGCTGTCCGCGCCCTGTGCCCCCAGGCGGCGAGCACCTCGCACAGCCGCGCCGCCTCGTGCTCATCCCGGGTGGCGCCGAGCCGGTCGCGGACGGCCGGGAGCAGGGCGCCTGCATGGTCCGGAAGCAGGGCGAGGACCTCGTGGAGGGCGGGCAGGGAGGGAAAGTGGTGCTTGCCGCCGGCGTGGATGCCGTACTTCGAGAAGGTCGACGGCGCTCCGGCCAACCGCTCTACCAGGCCCGGCACACACCGCTCGTCGTTCATCCTGGCCAGCGCCCACAGGGAGGCGTCGGCCACGGTCTCGCCTGCGCGGGTGCCGCGTCGGCCGGTGTCGTCCACAAGGCCGGCGACCGCGTCGGCATGGACTGCTGCCGCGGGGCCCACGCAGGCCAGCAGCTCGGTTGCCCGGAAGCGGACCTCGATGTTCGGGTCGTCCAGACGCGCGGCGACGGCAGGCAGCAGCGCGTCGACCGGTGAGCGCCACCTGTGGAGCAGTTCGCCGGCCTGGGCCAGGGCGCCGATCCGCCGCTCGTCCGCAAGGGGAGCCCCGCCGGTCCGGTCCGTTCGCGACTGGGGAGGATCGGCGAGCAGGCGGAGAACGTATGAGGTGTGCGTGGCGGGGGAGTCGGCGAGCAGGGCACCGGCCCAGTTCTGGACGGCTCGCACCCCGCCTCCCAGGACACTGGTGTGCCGCCACACGTCCACGCCGGGGTCCCGGACGGCCGCCAGCAGGAGGTCCACGCGGCGCTCGGCGAGACCGGGGTCGCGAGACGCCGTCGAGCGCACCGCCGCCAGGCACAGCTGCGGCTCCGGGTCGTCCAGCAGCGCACGCAGCAGCTCGACGGCCTCGGCGGTCCGCGGCCCGGCAGGCTCCCGCCGGCTCGCCGCGCCGAGCGCGACGACCAGGTCGAGGCGGGTGGCGAGGTCGCTCTCCGTCCGCCAGTGGTCCAGCAGCGCGGGCAGGATCAGCTCGCCGGGGCTCGTGCAGTCGGCGAGGGTGTCGGCTGCCGCCCGCCGGACCTCCGCCTCGGGGGCGGCGAGCAGCGCGAGCACCTCGGGCAGGGCCCGCTCCCAGGCCGCCGCCCAGCCCGGAGCCAGGTACTTCTCGGCGACCCGCCCGGCCTCCGCCGCCAGCACGGCGACGAGGTCCAATACCGAACGCCGGCACAGCACGTCCGCCCGTGCGCCCAGGCGCAGCAGGAAGGGCAGTGCGGCCGGGGCGGCGGGGCAGATCCAGCCGCCCTGGTGGAAGAGCAGGTTGCGCAGGTCGTCCGCCGCCTCCTCCGCGTCCCGCCGATCGGGTCCGGCGCAGCGACCCAGCAGACCGGGTACGTCCTGCGCCGGCCCGTAGTTGTGCTCCAGCCCTGCCCAGTCGACCGCGTCGAGTCCCTCCCACATGCGCCGGACCCTACTACCGTCATGATCGGCAGTCCGCGTGCATACCCACCCATCGAGATTGCATAAACGTGCATCGAAACGTATAGTCATGCCGTCTAGGAGGAGGATTCCATGGCGGTACGTGCGGCAGTGGCCGGAGCGAGCGGATATGCGGGCGGGGAACTGCTGCGTCTGCTCCTGGCGCACCCCGAGGTCGAGATCGGAGCCCTGACCGGTAACTCGAACGCGGGACAGAGGCTCGGAGCGCTGCAGCCGCATCTGCTGCCCCTCGCCGACCGCGTGCTCCAGGAGACCACGGCCGAGGTGCTGGCCGGCCAAGGCCGGCGGCACGATGTGGTCTTCCTCGCCCTGCCGCACGGCCAGTCCGCCGCCGTCGCCGAGCAGCTCGGCCCGGATGTGCTGGTCGTCGACATGGGCGCCGACTTCCGGCTGAAGGACGCGGGCGACTGGGAGAAGTTCTACGGCTCCCCGCACGCCGGCACCTGGCCGTACGGCCTTCCCGAACTGCCGGGTGGCCGCGCTGCGCTGGAGGGGTCCAAGCGCATCGCGGTGCCCGGTTGCTACCCGACCGCCGTCTCCCTCGCCGTGTTCCCGGCCTACGCCGCCGGCCTCGCCGAGCCCGAGGCCGTGATCGTCGCCGCCTCCGGCACGTCCGGCGCGGGCAAGGCGCCCAAGCCCCATCTGCTGGGCAGCGAGGTCATGGGCTCCATGACGCCGTACGGCGTCGGCGGCGGCCACCGGCACACCCCCGAGATGATCCAGAACCTCAGCGCGGCCGCGGGGGAGACCGTGAGCGTCTCCTTCACCCCGACCCTCGCCCCGATGCCCCGCGGCATCCTCGCGACGTGCAGCGCCTCGGCGAAGGACGGCGTCACCGGCGAGTCCGTCCGCGCCGCCTACGAGAAGGCCTTCGCCGACGAACCCTTCGTCCATCTCCTCCCCGAGGGGCAGTGGCCCGCCACGGCGTCCGTCTACGGTTCGAACGCCGTTCAGGTGCAGGTCGCGTTCGACGCCGCCGCGCACCGCATCATCGCGATCAGCGCCATCGACAACCTCACCAAGGGCACGGCCGGCGGCGCCGTCCAGAGCATGAACATTGCCCTCGGGTTTCACGAGAACGCGGGGCTTTCCACGATCGGAGTCGCACCGTGAGCGACGCACGTGCAGCCATCGGGCCGCAGACAACGACGAAGGCCGCACCTCCGCGCTGCACGGGCGGAGAAGCGAACAAGGAGACGCAGTGAGTGTCACGGCAGCAAGAGGGTTCCGGGCGGCGGGGGTCGCCGCCGGGATCAAGGAGAACGGCAATCCGGATCTGGCCCTCGTGGTCAACGACGGTCCGCGCCGTGCCGCCGCGGGCGTCTTCACCTCCAACCGCGTCAAGGCCGCCCCGGTCCTGTGGTCCGAGCAGGTCCTGAAGAGCGGTGAGGTCTCCGCCGTCGTCCTCAACTCCGGTGGCGCCAACGCCTGTACGGGGCCGAAGGGCTTCCAGGACACACACGCCACCGCCGAGAAGGCCGCCGAGGTGCTCGGCCGGGGCGCCATCGAGGTCGCCGTCTGCTCCACCGGCCTGATCGGCGTGCTGCTGCCCATGGACAAGCTGCTCCCGGGCGTCGAGACCGCCGCGGCCCAGCTCTCCGAGCACGGCGGCGAGAAGGCCGCCATCGCCATCAAGACCACCGACACCGTCCACAAGACGTCCGTCGTGACGAAGGACGGCTGGACCGTCGGCGGGATGGCGAAGGGCGCCGGCATGCTCGCGCCCGGCCTCGCGACCATGCTCGTCGTGATCACCACCGACGCCGCCCTCGACGACGACGTACTCGACCGGGCCCTGCGCGCCGCCACCAAGGTCACCTTCGACCGCGTCGACTCCGACGGCTGCATGTCCACCAACGACACCGTGTTGCTGCTCGCCTCGGGCAGTGCCGAAGTCACCCCGGAGTACGCGGAGTTCGCCGAGGCCGTACGGCAGGTCTGCGACGACCTCGGCCAGCAGCTGATCCGGGACGCCGAGGGCGCCAGCAAGGACATCAAGGTCGAGGTGATCAACGCCGCGACCGAGGACGACGCCGTCGAGGTGGGCCGCTCCATCGCCCGCAACAACCTCCTCAAGTGCGCCATCCACGGCGAGGACCCCAACTGGGGCCGGGTGCTCTCCGCGATCGGCACGACGAAGGCCGCCTTCGAGCCGGACCAGCTCAACGTCGCCATCAACGGCGTCTGGGTCTGCAAGAACGGCGGCGTGGGCGAGGACCGCGAGCAGGTCGACATGCGCTACCGCGAGGTGCACATCGTCGCCGACCTCGCCGCCGGCGCCGAGACCGCCACCATCTGGACCAACGACCTGACCGCCGACTACGTCCACGAGAACAGCGCCTACTCCTCATGAGCAATCAGACGCGCAAGCACACCGCGCTCCCCAAGGCCCAGATCCTCATCGAGGCGCTGCCCTGGCTGGTCCGGCACAACGGCAAGACCGTCGTCATCAAGTTCGGCGGCAACGCCATGATCGACGAGGACCTGAAGGCCGCCTTCGCCCAGGACGTCGTCTTCCTGCACCACGCCGGCCTCAAGCCGGTCGTCGTGCACGGCGGCGGCCCGCAGATCAGCGCCGCCCTCGACAAGCACGGCATCGTCAGCGAGTTCAAGGCCGGCCTGCGGGTCACCACCGAGGACGCCATGGACGTCGTACGGATGGTGCTGGCCGGGCAGGTCCAGCGCGAGCTGGTCGGTCTGCTCAACCAGCACGGGCCGCTCGCAGTCGGCATCACCGGCGAGGACGCGCACACCATCACCGCCACCCGGCACCAGCCCGAGATCGACGGCGAACTCGTCGACATCGGCCGGGTCGGCGAGATCACCGACATCGACACGGGCGCGATCGAGGCGCTGCTGGCCGACGGCCGGATCCCGGTCGTCTCGTCGATCGCCCGTAGCCAGGACGACCACCATGTCTACAACGTCAATGCTGATACGGCGGCTGCGGCACTCGCTGCTGCGCTGGGCGCCGAAACCCTCATGGTCCTCACGGACGTCGAGGGCCTTTACGAGGACTGGCCCCACAGCGACGAGGTGATCAGCCGCCTCACCGCTTCCCAACTGGAGAAGCTGCTGCCGGAGTTGAGCTCCGGCATGGTGCCGAAGATGGAGGGCTGCCTGCACGCCGTGCGGGGCGGCGTGACCACCGCCCGGGTCATCGACGGCCGAGTCCAGCACTCGATCCTGCTGGAGATCTTCACCGACGAAGGAATCGGCACGATGGTCGTGCCGGACGCGCCAGAGGGGGACGCCGAATGACCGGCAACCAGGAGTACACCGAGCGGTGGCAGGGCTCGCTCATGAACAACTACGGCACCCCGCGGCTCCCTCTCGTGCGCGGTGAGGGGCTGAAGGTCTGGGACGCCGACGGCAAGCAGTACTTCGACTGGGTCGGCGGCATCGCGACCAACGCGCTGGGCCACGCCCACCCCGCGATCGTCGAGGCGGTCGGCAAGCAGATCGCGTCCCTCGGCCACATCTCCAACTTCTTCATGGCCGAGCCGACCCTCGCCCTCGCCGAACGGCTGCTCCAGCTCTTCGGCCGGGACGGCAAGGTCTTCTTCTGCAACTCCGGGGCCGAGGCCAACGAGGCCGCGTTCAAGATCGGCCGGCTGACCGGGCGGACCCACGTCGTCGCCACCGACGGCGGCTTCCACGGCCGCACCATGGGCGCCCTCGCGATGACCGGCCAGCCCGGTAAGCGGGAGCCGTTCCTGCCGCTGCCCGGTGAGGTCACGCACGTGCCGTTCGGCGACGCGCAGGCGCTGGCCGCCGCGGTGACGGAGGAGACGGCTCTGGTGATCATCGAGCCGATCCAGGGAGAGCTGGGCGTCGTGGTGCCGCCCGCCGGATATCTGAAGGCGGCGCGGGCCATCACGGCCGCGACGGGAGCGCTGCTCGTCCTCGACGAGGTGCAGACCGGCATCGGCCGCACCGGGCACTGGTTCGAGTACCAGGCCCACGAGGGCGTCCTGCCGGACGTCGTCACCCTCGCCAAGCAGCTCGGCGGCGGGCTGCCGCTGGGCGCGACGGTCGCGTTCGGGCGGGCGGCGGAGCTGCTGCAGCCCGGTCACCACGGGACGACCTTCGGCGGAAACCCGGTCGCGTGCGCCGCGGGGCTGGCCGTGCTGGACACCATCGCGAACGAGGGGTTGCTGGAGAACGTCAAGCGGCAGAGCGAGAAGTTGCGCGACGGTGTGGAGGCTCTCGGTCATCCGTTGATCGGCCATGTCCGGGGTGGCGGCCTCCTCCTGGGTATCGTGCTCACCGAGCCACTCGCCGCCAAGGTGCAGCAGGCGGCTCAGGACGCCGGATTCCTGGTGAACGCGCCCGCCCCTGATGTCGTACGGCTCATGCCGCCGCTGAACCTCGGTGACGACGAAGTGGAAGCGCTTCTTCAGGCCCTTCCCGGCATCCTGGACGAGGCCAACGGGGACGGATGAACCTGGGAATGAGACGACGATGAGTCAGGCGCAGGACCACGGGCAGAACGACGTGAACGGGGCTGCCGGGCCTCATGTGCCGCAGACCCGGACCGCACGCCACCGCCGGATCGTGGACATTCTCAACCGGCAGCCGGTGCGGTCGCAGAGCCAGTTGGCGAAGCTGCTCGCGGACGACGGGCTGAGCGTCACTCAGGCGACGCTCTCCCGGGATCTGGACGAGCTGAACGCGGTGAAGATCCGTAACAACGACGGCGACCTGATCTACGCGGTGCCGAGTGAGGGCGGGTTTCGTACGCCGCGGGCGCCGCTGGGGGAGTCGGCGAAGGAGGAGCGGATGCGGCGGTTGTCGCAGGAGCTGCTCATCTCCGCGGAGGCTTCGGCGAATCTCGTGGTCCTGCGTACCCCTCCAGGAGCTGCGCAGTTCCTGGCCTCGGCCATTGATCAGGCCGAACTGCACGACATCCTGGGGACCATCGCCGGGGATGACACGCTGATGTTGATCAGCCGGAACCCCACGGGTGGGCAGGCTCTGGCCGAGCATTTGTTGAGGTTGGCCCAGAACGGCCACTGAGTGGGGTGGTGACTGTCGTGTGCCGGCCGCGGGTTCGTTGTGGCTGGTCGCGCCCACGCGGCGGAGCCGCATATCGATGCAGCCCCGCGCCCCTGAGTGGGCCAAGTCACCCCAGTCGAGATGCGAGGCCGCCTGTGCATCTCACCTCGTCGCCCGCCGTGATCAGCAGGGCCTCCACGTCCGGCAAGGACTCCAGCCAGCGCAGACCCTGACGCGAGCCCATCGCGAAAGCCGCCGTCGCCCAGCAGTCCGCCCAGGTCAGATGGGGGGCGACCACCGTCACCGCCACCAGGTCCGTCACCGCGGAGTGGCCCGTGCCGGGGTCGACGATGTGGGCGCCGCGTTCTGCCGTGCCGGAGGTGGCCACCGCCAGTTCGGTGAGGCCGGCTGCTGAGATGACCGCCGCGAGGCCGCCCGGGCGCAGGGGGTCGGAGACTCCCACCCGCCAGGGGCGTTGAGGGCCGGGTACGCCCAGGAGCTGGACGTCGCCGCCGCCGTTCACGCTCACGCCGGCCACGCCGGGGACGTCCGCCAGGCCGCGGGCCGCGCGCTCCACCGACCAGCCCTTGACGATGCCGGTCGGGTCGAGGCTCCCCTCGTACGTCGTGCTGAACCAGCCGTCGCTGAGCCGTTCCGCCTCGGCGGCCAGGCCGAGGACCTCGGCGACCTCCGGGTCGCACTCGTCGACGGTCAGGTCACCACGTGCCAGCCGGGAGACCTGGCTGTCGTCGCGGTAGGTGCTGAACACCTCGTCGACCCGGTGCAGGCCGGCGACCGCCGCTTCCAGTGCCGACTGCACGGCACTGGGGTCCCCGCCGCGGACGTCGAAGGAGAAGACCGTCCCCATGACCTCCTCCGCATGACGTACCGCGGCGGGAGCTTGTGTAGGTTCCGCCACCGTGTCAGCCACCGGCCTGGTCCACGGCGGACTGCAGGGATTCCTTGTAGCCGGCGCTGGTGTACGTGGCCCCGGAGACCGCGTCGATGTCGGCGCTGCCGGCCGCCACGGCCGCCTGGTTGAGTTTCGGTACGGCGTTGCCGGTGATGTTGGTGCTCTGGCCGCCGCTGGGCGCCTGGACCGCCTCGGCCTTGGTGATCTTTCCGCCGGCGACCGTGATCCGGACCTGGACCGGCCCGTACTGGGTCCGGGCGACGCTGCCGGTGACGGTACGGGCCTGAGCGGCGCCCGAACCCTGGCCCGACCCCTGCGAACCGGATCCCTGCGATCCCGACCCCTGCGACGAGCCCGCGCTCGCCTTGGCCTTGTCGATGGCCGACTGGAGGGACTCCTTGTAGCCCTTGCTCGTGTACGTCGCCCCGGACACCGCGTCGATGGCGGCGCTCTGCGCGGCGACCACCGACTGGTTGAGCTTGGGCACGGCGTTCGCGGTGATCTGGTCGCTGCGGCCGCCCTTGGGAGCCTGCACGGCCTCCGCCTGGGTGATCTTGCCGTTGCTGACGGTCAGCCGCACCTGCACGGCCCCGTACTGGGTCTGCGCCGCGTCACCGGTGACCGTGCCGGACCCGGCCGCCTGGGCGCCGCCCTGGGGCGAGGCCGCCGCGGGCGGTGCCCCGCCGCCGACCGCCTGTGCGGACGCCGGGTCCGTCGCGGGTTTCAGCGACAGCAGCAGCACGATCCCGGAGACCGTGGCGGCGCCGGCCAGCACGACGCGCCGGATGGGGTGACTCTTCCTCATGGCTTCTACAGCTCCTGAAGTCTTGAAGTCCCGTCGCTCACATCTCGAACGACTCGTGATGGATGCGGCGGGCGGGCACCCCCGCGCCGCGCAGTGCTTCGTACACGCCCTGCGCGAAGCCGGGCGGCCCGCACATGAAGACGTCGTGCTTGTCGATGTCCGGCAGCTTCTGCTGCAACCGCTCCGCCGAGATGTCGGGCCGCTCGCCGTCCGGGCTGTTGACCGCGTACATCAGCCGGGCGCCGCGCTCGTCGGCGATGGCCGCGAGCTCGTCCCACAGCGCCAGATCCTGGGTGCTGTTGGCCCGGTAGAGCAGGGTGATGTCACCGGCCGCGCCGGGCAGCGTCTCGAAGAGCGCCCGCATCGGCGTGATCCCGACACCGCCCGCCACCAGCAGCACCTTGCCCCGGCTGCGGCGCTGGGCGGTCATGGCGCCGTACGGCCCCTCGGCCCACACCTTGGTGCCGGGCCTCAGGTCGCGCAGCCGGGACGTGTGGTCGCCGATCGCCTTGACCGTGATCCGCAGCATGTCGGGGCGGGGCGCCGCCGACAGCGAGTACGGGTGGGAGCTGAACCGCATGCCCGGCGCCTTGAACCGCCAGCGGAAGAAGTGCCCGGCCTCGGCGCCCATGCGGTGCAGCTTGCGCCCGCCGATCAGCACCGAGACGATGCCGGGCGTCTCCTCGATGACCGCCTCGACGTACATCCGGTGCCTCAGGTTCAGGCGGATCGGGGTGATGACCCGGTACCAGAGCACCAGGGCGGTGACCACGCCGTACAGCCCGTACCAGAAGGTCTTCGCGGTGGGCTCGACGGCGAACTCGTTGCCGGTGGTGATCTGGTGCCAGAACGTCAGGAACACGGACGCGTACGTCAGCAGATGGACGTGGTACCAGGTGTCGTACGGGATGCGGCGGCGGATGCCCCCGATCGAGATGAGCGCGATGAAGAACAGCAGACCGGTGCCGATCGCCGCCTTGCCCATGTCCGGCAGGGTGTTGACCGAGTCGATCGTCTGCTGGACGACGTCGCCGAGTGTCTTGCCGGCCTGGAGCGCGTACGCCCACATGGTGAGGAAGACATGCGCGATGACCAGGCAGACCGTGTACCGGCCGCTCATCGCGTGCCAGCGCGCGACCCGGTCCGAACCCACCCGCCGTTCCAGTGCGGGCACCCGCGCCATCTGCAGCACGACGAGCGCCATCAGATAGCCGGCGAGCAGTCCGGTGATCCGGCCCGCCGCGAGGATCTTCGCGGTGTTGTCCGCGAGGGACGGCGTGTTGTCCCACCAGAGCCACAGCACCGCGGCCGCGCCCGCCCATAGGGCGATCACCAGCGGGACGGCCGGGGAGCGGCGCGGTCGGATGCGGCGCATCGTCTGGCGTCGGGCGGCACGGCCGCCCGCGAGCGTGGTGGTCACGGTTCCTCCGGGGACGGGAGCAAGGGGAGTGCGTGATTGACGTGGTCCCTTGGCCCAGAGATACGTGCGGGGAGGTCCGTGCGTTCAGTGGCGCTCGCCGAGTGTGCTCGCCCAGAAGCGGTGGCACATCTGGCGCCTCGTGCTCCCTGGGCTTCAGGAGGGATACCGGTTGAGTGCGGGGAGCCGCGCCGGCCGCACACCACGTGGGGACGGACGGTCCGTCAGGCTGCGGGAACGGGCAGCAGCCGGTAGGCGTCCCCCTGTGTGATCACACGGCCGCCGGTGGGCGGTGCGAAGTGCGTGCCCAGGACGAGGGTGTCCGTGCCGGCCAGAGAGCCGAGCAGTTCGCGGCGCGTGGCCTCGGACTGCCGAGGGTCGATGTCGACGCAGGCGCCGATGGCGGGATGGGCGAGCTGGATCGGATGGTGGATGCAGTCGCCGGTGATCAGCGCCGTCTCACCCCCGCTGGTCAGCTCGACGGCGACGTGACCGGGAGTGTGGCCGGGCGTGGGCGCGAGACGCAGGCCCGGGGCGATGTCCACGCCCTTGGCCGGGACGTCGACGAGGTCCAGCAGACCGGCCTGCTCGACCGGGATCACGGAGTCGCGGAACATCTGCGCGCGCGCCTCGTCCATGTCGTACGTGGCCCAGAACTCCCGCTCGGTGCGGGAGGTGAGGTAGCGGGCGCCGGGGAAGGCGGGAGCCCACTCGCCGTTGACGTCCCGGGTGTTCCAGCCGACGTGGTCGGCGTGCAGGTGAGTGAGGACGACCAGGTCGACGGAGTCCGGGGGGAATCCGCCGGCGGTCAGGCGCTCCAGGAAGTCGGTCCGCAGGTCGTGCCAGGCCGGGTTGGCGCGCTCCTTGCCGTTGCCGATGCCGGTGTCGACGAGCACACGCTGCCCGTCCACGACGAACGCGAAGCTGTGGCTGTCGAGGCGCAGGATGTTCTTCTGGTCGGCGAAGTGGGGCCGCAGCCAGTCCTGGCCGGCCACCACCTCGGGAGTGGCGTCGGGCAGCAGCCAGGGTCCGGTCGCGGGCGGCAGGACGACCTCGTCGACGCGGTGGACGGTGACCTCGCCGACGGTCCAGGAGGGGGCAGGGGCCGCAGGGGAAGTCGACATGATCGGTCGCTTCTCCTTCTCTTCGACGAAGGTGGACTGATGGCCCTTCAGTATCGGGTGACGGCCGTCGGTCCGTTCGCCGTCCCGATCGCCATGTGCGGCCGCCGCCGCGGATCGGCCCACCTGAGGATCCGCTTCATCGCGTCCGCCGACACCGACACACAACCGGCCGTCGCCCCGCGCCCCTTCACATGGAGGAAGATCCCGGCCCCGCGCTCCTTCACCGGACGGTCGTAGTTGAACCCGATGACGAGCGCGTGCGCGTACAGCGCCCCGTACGAGACGAGGTGCTCGGACTCGGCGGCTCGGCAGTCGCGGGCCAGGGGCTCGGTCCAGCGGTTGTACGCCCGGGAGTCGTTGTCCTGGCACCACCAGGAGTCCTTGTGGACGCGGCGGTACTTGTACGCCGTCCCGCGCGGCGCCGCCTTGATACCGAAGGCGTACGGCAGCCCGTACAGCCCCGTCGGCGTCGTGTTCGTGCCCTGCTTGCGCCTGCCGCCCTCGACGAGCCCCTTCGCCCCGAAGCGGGCAGTGGCC
This sequence comes from Streptomyces sp. HD, assembly GCF_028369295.1. Taxonomy (GTDB): domain Bacteria; phylum Actinomycetota; class Actinomycetes; order Streptomycetales; family Streptomycetaceae; genus Streptomyces. Next base: position 64,110 of record NZ_JAQMYP010000010.1, on the reverse strand, counting down.
GAACCGGCCCTGACCCACCGCCCGTCCACCCGGTCCCACCAGGTGACCGTCCCCGAAGTCGAGCCCGTCCCGGGGGCCACGGCGGTGATCAGCTGGGTGCCGCCCCCGGTGTCGGCCATGCGCGCGGGCAGCGGCTGCGAGGGCCCGCCGCCGGGCGCGACGGCGAGCACGAGGAGGGACGCGGACGCTAGGGCGACGACACCGGGGCGCATGGCTCAGACGCTAGACGGAGGCAGTGGCAACGGCAGCCCGGGTAGGCCATCCAGGCTGGTCGCGATGTGCTCCTTCTTGGCGAAGTACGCGCTCAGCGAGTCGTCGTCCTCACGCGCGAACCGCTTGCCGTGCAGATCGCGGTCCTCCTCGTACGTCATCAGGGGGACCGCGTAGCCGCAGGAGTCCCGGATGACCTCGGCCCGCACCACGATGATCGCGCGCAGGCCGTGCAGGGAGGGGTCGATGTCGGGGAAGTGGCCGAGCAGCTCCTTGAACCGTGGGTCGTCGCGGAAGACGGCCTCACCGCGGCCGTGGACGCGGACGATGTTGGGCGGTCCCTGGAAGGCGCACCACATCAGGGTGATCCGGCCGTTCTCCCGCAGATGCGCGACGGTCTCGGCGTTGGAGCCCGCGAAGTCGAGGTAGGCCAGGGTGAGTTCGTCGAGGATCGCGAAGGAGCCCCTGAGACCCTTGGGGGAGAGGTTGACCGTCCCTTCGGCGGACAGGGGAGCGGTCGCGGTGAAGAAGAGGGGTTGCTCCTCGATGAACGTGCGGAGCCTGCCGTCTATGCGTTCGTAAGTCTTTCCCACGTCCACCGAGTATGTAGGTGGATCGTTCGCCTGTCTAAGGAATTGCCAGGTCCGCTTGCAGCCACCACGGCCGCCCCGGTCGGCGTGCCAACGGGGCGGCCATGGCTGCCTGTCACCTCACTTGTTGAGCGTGCAGGCGGCCAGCGAGTTCAGCCCCTGCGGCTTGGCCGCGGTGCGGCCGATGGAGATGGCGATGCGGTCGATCGTCGACACCCGCTTGTCCTTCAGCGGGCCGAGGATGGCGTTCTGCACGAAGTTGGGACCGCCCTGGCCGACCGAGTTGGCGAGCCGGGTGTTCGCCTCCTGGATCTGGGTGTTGAGCAGCGCGAGGTTGCGGTCGACCTCGGCCTTCGCGGTCGCGGGGACCGCCGGGAGCTTCGACTTCACGTCCGGGCAGGAGATGGAGCCGGCGGCGTTGCCCGCATTCCCGGCGTTGCCGGCATTCCCGGTGTTCCCTGCGTTTCCGGGGTTCCCCGTGTTGCCGCCGCCCTGCTGGGGCGGCGTCGCGTTCGGGGTCGCGGCGCCCGCGTTCCCGTTCGCGTTGAGGGTGCACGGCGCCAGCGCGTCCAGGCCCTGCGGTCTGGCGGCCGTGCGGCCGATGGCCGTCGCGATGCGGTTGATGGTCGCGACCCGCTTGTCCTTCAGGGGGCCGACGATCGCGTTCTGGGCGAAGTTGGGACCGCCCTGGCCCACGGTGTCGACCAGCCGCTTGTTGGCCTCCTGGATCTGGGTGTTGAGCAGTGCCAGATTGCGGTCGACCTCGGCCTTCGCGGTCGCGGGGACCGCCGGGAGCTTCGACTTCACGTCCGGGCAGGAGACGGTGCCGGGTCCGGCCAGTGTCCGGACGTTCGTGCCGCTGCTCCGGGACGTCTCCCCGGCCAGGGCGAAACCGGCGATCACCGTGCCGGACAGCGCCACCGCGGCGGCGCCGCCGATGAAGGCGACGCGACGCTTGTTGTACTTCGGAAGAGCCCTGGACATGCGGATGCCTCACTCGGGTTCGGGAGTGTCGTCGGTTGTGAACGCGGCGCCTGCGTTCGGCGAGAGATACGGGAAAGCGGTTTCCCGCGTTCAAGGGCAGCTCGAAATCCGCTCCAATTGACGAATCATGCAAGGCTCTGCATAATCATGCAGGTCAATGTGTGGCGAGTCGCACTACCCTGACGACCGCCTCCCCGTTCACGCCACGGGGAGGCGGTGCCACACACGCAGACCCTCCCGAGGAGCGCAGCAAGTGAGCAGCAACAGCGGTGACGTACGGCTCTGGGGCGGCCGTTTCGCCGACGGTCCCGCCGAGGCCCTGGCCAAGCTGTCCGCGTCCGTCCACTTCGACTGGCGGCTGGCGCCGTACGACATCGCCGGTTCGCGTGCCCACGCGCGCGTGCTGCACAAGGCGGGCCTGCTCACCGAGGACGAGCTTCAGCGCATGATCGCCGGGCTCGACCGGCTCGAAGCTGATGTCGCCGACGGCTCCTTCGTGGGCACCGTCGCCGACGAGGACGTGCATACCGCCCTGGAGCGCGGTCTCCTGGAGCGCCTGGGTCCCGACCTGGGCGGCAAGCTGCGCGCGGGCCGCTCCCGGAACGACCAGGTCGCGACCCTCTTCCGGATGTACCTGCGGGACCACGCCCGCATCATCGGCGGCCTGATCGCCGACCTCCAGGACGCGCTGGTCGGCCTCGCCGAGGCCCACCCGGACGTGGCGATGCCCGGCCGCACCCACCTCCAGCACGCCCAGCCGGTGCTCTTCGCCCACCACGTCCTGGCCCACGTGCAGTCCCTGTCCCGGGACGCCGAGCGGCTGCGCCAGTGGGACGAGCGGACGGCCGTGTCGCCGTACGGCTCCGGGGCCCTGGCGGGCTCCTCCCTCGGCCTGGACCCGGAGGCGGTGGCGAAGGACCTCGGCTTCGAGCACGGGTCGGCCGCCAACTCGATCGACGGCACGGCGTCCCGTGACTTCGTCGCCGAGTTCGCCTTCATCACCGCGATGATCGGCGTGAACCTCTCCCGGATCGCCGAGGAGATCATCATCTGGAACACGAAGGAGTTCTCCTTCGTGACCCTGCACGACGCGTTCTCCACCGGCTCGTCGATCATGCCGCAGAAGAAGAACCCGGACATCGCGGAGCTCGCGCGGGGCAAGTCCGGCCGTCTGATCGGCAACCTGACGGGCCTCATGGCCACGCTCAAGGCCCTCCCGCTGGCCTACAACCGCGACCTCCAGGAGGACAAGGAGCCCGTCTTCGACTCCTGCGACCAGCTGGAGGTCCTGCTCCCCGCCTTCACCGGCATGATGGCGACCCTCACCGTCAACCGCGAGCGCATGGAGGAACTGGCCCCGGCCGGCTTCTCCCTCGCCACCGACATCGCCGAGTGGCTGGTCAAGCAGGGCGTCCCCTTCCGCGTCGCCCACGAGGTCGCCGGCGAGTGCGTCAAGGTCGCCGAGGCGGAGGGCAAGGAACTGGACGGCCTGACGGACGAACAGTTCGCCAAGATCTCCGCCCATCTGACGCCGGAGGTGCGGACGGTCCTCAACGTCCCGGGCGCCCTGGCCTCCCGCAACGGCCGGGGCGGCACGGCGCCGAGCGCGGTCGCGGTCCAACTGGCCGAGGTCAAGGCGGACGTGGCGGCGCAGCATGCGTGGGCCACCGCCAAGCAGGTCTAGCGCATTCACGGTCGACCGAAGGGCCCGGACGTCGCGTCCGGGCCCTTCGTGCTGTCCGGGTGCGGCTGGTCGCCGGAGAGGTTCGGAGGGGTCCGGAGAGGCCCCGAGATATTCAGCCACTGACCGAAACCTTGACTTACGCCTACTCGGAGGTAAGCATTCCGCTTGCCGTTCGGCAATGTCGAACAGCCGTCGATCACTGCCGAGCATGAAAGGGACGTCATGCACGCAAGACGTACAAGACGAGCCGCCCGCCTCCTCGCCACCGCCGCCGTCGCCGCGCTGTGCGCCTTCGGTCTGGCGGCCCCGGCCGCCGACGCGGCCGACACCCCGCCGCCCGGCGCCAACAACTGGTCCTGCAAGCCGGACTCCGCCCACCCGCAGCCCGTGGTCCTCGTGAACGGCACCTTCAAGACCTCGTTCGAGAACTGGCTGACCCTGTCGCCCGCGCTCGCGGACGCCGGCTACTGCGTCTTCTCCTTCGAGTACGGCGGTCTGGAGACCGCGCCGATCGCGGACTCGGCGGCCGAGCTGCGCGACTTCGTGAACGCCGTGCTCGGCGCGACCGGCGCCCAGAAGGCCGACCTCGTCGGCCACAGCCAGGGCGGCATGATGCCCCGCTACTACGTGAAGTTCCTCGGCGGCGCGACCAAGGTCGACGACCTCGTCGGCATCGTGCCCTCCAACCACGGCACCACCAACCCGCTCGCCCTCGTGGCCGGCGCCACCGTCTGCCCCTCATGCGTCGACCAGACCGCGGGCTCGGACTTCCTCCAGAAGCTCAACGCCGACCCGGAGGCCCCGGTGGGCCCCGACTACACGGCGATCGCCACGCGCTTCGACGAGGTGGTGCTGCCCTACACCAGCTCCTTCCTCGACGGCCCGGCCACCCGTGTGACCAACGTGCTGCTCCAGGACCGCTGCCCGCTCGACCTCACCGAGCACGACCAGGCTCCCAAGTCGCCGCTGGTCGAGCAGTGGGTGCTCAACGCCCTCAAGCGCGGCGGACCGGCCGACCAGGCCTTCGTTCCGCGCTGCCTCGGCTCCGGCTGAACCGCTCGGGGCTGGGTAGATTGGTGCCGGATCCCCCTCCGTCGATCGTGCAGGGAGCGCCCCATGCCCTTCAGCCGTCTGGCCACCGCGACCACCCCCACCGCGCACCTCGGTCTGGGCCTGGCCGCGGTCGGCCGCCCGGGCTACATCAATCTCGGCCGGGAGGCCGACCTCCCGGCCGAGCGCACCGTCGACGCTCTGCGCCATCGCACCCATGAACTCCTCGACGCCGCCTACGCCCAGGGCGTCCGCTACTTCGACGCGGCCCGTTCCTACGGCCGCTCGGAGGAGTTCCTCGCCGACTGGCTGAACACCCGACCCGACCTCGACGACATCGTCGTAGGCAGCAAATGGGGCTACACCTACACCGCCGACTGGACCACCGACGCCGAGAAACACGAGGTCAAGGACCACAGTCTCGCGACGTACGAGCGTCAGCGCGCCGAGTCCGACGCCCTCCTCGGTGACCGTCTCGACCTCTACCAGATCCACTCGGTGACCCCGGACAGCCCCGCCCTCACCGACAAGGAACTCCACGCCAGGCTCGCGGAAGCCGCCACTCGGGGCACGACCATCGGCTTTTCCACCAGCGGCCCGGCCCAAGCGGCGGCGATCCGCGCCGCCCTGGCGGTGACCGTCGACGGCGAGCCCCTCTTCCGTACCGTCCAGTCGACCTACAACGCCCTGGAGACCTCGGCCGCCCCCGCCCTCGCCGAGGCCCATGACGCCGGGCTGACGGTGATCGTGAAGGAAGGCATGGCCAATGGACGGCTCGCGGACCCTTACGCACCGGACGCGCTGAAGGCCGTCGCCGAGGAGACACAGCTCGGCTGCGACGCCGTCGCCCTCGCGCTGATCCTGCGTCAGCCCTGGGCCGGTGTGGTCCTCTCCGGCGCGGCGACGACCGTACAGCTCGCGTCCAACCTGCACGCCGCCGTCGTGGACCTCGACGAGGAGCAGTTGGAGCGGCTGGCCGGGCTGGTCGAGGAGCCGGGCGCGTACTGGGAGCGGCGCGGACAGCTGCCCTGGCACTGACACGGCCCCTGTGAACCCCGCTGATCAGCAGTGATGAGTCACGCATGCCCATGATGAGACATCACTGTCTCATGTGCGCTACTCTCGTCTCATGGCCGTCGATCGTGACCACGTACTGCGCACCGCCGCAGCCCTGCTGACCCGTAAGTCCACCGCGACCATGGACGAGGTCGCCAAGGCGGCCGGGATCAGCCGGGCCACCCTGCACCGGCAGTTCGCGGGGCGGGAAGCTCTCGTGCGGGCGCTGGAGTCGCTCGGTATCGCGGAGTGCGAGGCCGCGCTGGAGACGGCCCGGCTGGACGAGGGCGCGGCGCGTGACGCCGTGCACCGGCTGGTCCGGGAGATCGAGCCGGCGGCCGGACTGCTCGCGTTCCTCTACACCGAGAACCAGCTGTTCGAGGGCGAGGAGCAGAACGCGGGCTGGGCCCGCATCGACGAGCGCATCGCGGCCCTCTTCCGGCGCGGCCAGCAGAGCGGCGAGTTCCGCATCGACCTCACCCCGGCCTGGCTCACCGAGGCGCTCTACGGCCTGCTGGCCTCCGGGGCCTGGGCGGTCTCCGAGGGCAGGGTCGCCCGCAACGACTTCACCCACATGATCGTCGAGCTGCTGCTCGGCGGCGCACTACGGCATCACACCCCTGGACAGAGAGAGGAATCATGACCAGCACCCTGCAGCCGGCGACGACGACCGAGGCGGTGACCAAGCGCCCCGGCCGTTGGCTCGCGCTGTCCGTCCTCGTGCTCGCCGTGCTGCTGGTGGCCGTCGACGCGACCGTCCTCGGCCTGGCGACCCCCTACATCAGTGAGGACCTGAAGCCCTCCGGCACCCAGCTCCTGTGGATAGGCGACGTCTACTCCTTCGTGATCGCCGGCCTGCTCGTGACGATGGGCAGCCTCGGCGACCGCATCGGCCGCAAGCGGATCCTGCTCGTCGGCGCCACGGCGTTCGGCGCGGTATCCGTCCTCAACGCCTATGCGACGACACCTGAGATGCTGATCGTCGCCCGGGCGCTGCTCGGTGTCGCGGGCGCGACCCTGATGCCGGCGACCCTCGCCCTGATCCGCAACCTCTTCCACGACCCGCGCGAACGCAGCCTCGCCATCGGCATCTGGGGCGCGACCGCATCCGCCGGTACGGCCATCGGCCCGATAGCGGGCGGTTTTCTGCTCGAACACTTCTGGTGGGGTTCGGTCTTCCTGATCAACCTGCCGGTCATGGCGGTCCTGGTCCTCGTCGGCATCAAGCTGCTGCCCGAATCGCGAAACCCGAGTCCCGGACCGTGGGACCTGATCAGCGTCACGCTGTCGCTCGTAGGCATGGTCGCCATCGTCTACGCCGTCAAGGAAGCCGCCTCGCACGGCTTCACCCGGACCACCGTGGCCGTGGGCCTGCTGGGCGCCGCCGCGCTGTACGGCTTCGTCCGCCGCCAGCTCACCCTGCCGGTCCCGCTGCTGGACATGCGGCTGTTCCGCAGCCGTGGCTTCAGCGGTGCCGTGCTGGCCGATCTGCTGACCATCCTCGGCCTGTCCGGCCTGGTGTTCTTCCTCTCCCAGTTCCTGCAACTCGTGCAGGGCAGGGGCCCGTTCGAGGCGGGGCTCGCCGAACTGCCCGCCGCGATCGGCGCGGTCGTGGCCGGTCTGATCGCCGGCCGTGCGGCCCGCCGCTTCTCGGTACGGGTCGTGGTCTCCGGCGGTCTCGCGGCGATCGGCGTCGCCTTGGCCGTGCTCACGGTGATCGACCGCTCGACGGGCTATCCGCTCCTCGGCGCCGCCCTGCTGGTGGTCGGCGTCGGCGCGGGCTTCTCCTTCACGGTGACGTCCGACGTGATCCTCTCCTCCGTACCGAAGGAGCAGGCGGGAGCGGCGTCCGCGGTGTCCGAGACGGCGTACGAACTGGGCGCGGCCCTGGGAATCGCCGTACTGGGCTCGATCGTGACCGGCGTATACCGGGGCTTCACCGGCCCGGCGGGCACGCCGACGGAGGCACACGAGTCACTGGGCGGCGCGGTGGAAGCGGCGGCGGGGCTGCCGCCGCAGACGGCAGAGGCGATGTTGGACGCGGCCCGCCAGTCCTTCGTGGACGGCTTGGCGCTCGCGGCGGGGGTCGGGGCAGCGGTGCTGATCACTGCGGCGGTCGCAGCATGGTTCCTCCTCCGCGGCCAACGGCTGGACGGCCGACCCTAGGGGCGCGGGGCTGCATCAAACTGCGGCTCCGCCGCGTGGGCGCGCTCGGCCGCCACGAACCGGCAGTCGACAAACAGCCCGAAGCCCCAAGAACCCCTCGGCCCGACCGGCGGAGCTACGCGGCCTCTTTGGCCTTGCTGGCGTACATGTCCACGTACTCCTGCCCGGACAGCTGCATGACCTCGGTCATCACGGAGTCGGTGACGGCCCGCAGGACGTAACGGTCCCGGTCCATCCCCTCGTACCGGGAGAACTCCATCGCCTCACCGAACCGCACCGTCACCTTGCGCGGGCGGGGCATGCCCGCCCCGCCCGGCTGGATCTTGTCCGTGCCGATCATGGCGAACGGGACGACCGGCGCCCCGGTCATCAGGGTCAGGCGAGCGATGCCGGTACGGCCCCGGTACAGCCGTCCGTCGGGCGAGCGCGTGCCCTCGGGGTAGATGCCGAAGACCTTGCCCTCCTCCAGGATCCGGCGCCCGGTCATCAGCGCCGCGACACCGCCGCGGCCGCCGTCCCGGTCGACCGGGATCATGCCGACGCCGGTGAAGAACCAGGCCATCAGACGGCCCTTGAGGCCCTTGCCGGTGACGTACTCGTCCTTGCCGATGAAGAAGACCTGACGGTCGCAGACCAGCGGCAGGATCATCGAGTCGATGAAGGTCAGGTGGTTGCCGGCCAGGATGACCGGACCGTCGCCCGGGATGTGCTCCGCGCCCTCCACCTGTGGGCGGAACATCAGGCGCATGATCGGTCCGAGCACTGCCTTGATGAGCGCGAAGCGGGACAACGGGCCCTCCGGGGTCAAGAGGATGGCGAGGGAAACTGTATGAGTCTGTGCAGGTGAGGACGATACTCGCGGGCCAGGGGGTCCCGCACATCGGGGGAGCCGACTTCACCGACGTCTTACTCACTGTTGACGCAGGTTTACCTGCGGTGGCGTCCCCCTGGCGGCCCGTAACGCGCCGGCCACAATGTGACGGACATCGCCTCCGGGGCATACCGGACGCGTTCCCCGCACCGCCCGGCCCAATCCGACGGGCCGTCACCACTCCATTCCCGTACGACATCCAGCGTCACCCGCGTGTTCGGGGGCCGGTCTCCCCTCGGTCATGTACACGCACCTAGGATCGGCCCGCACTGATGAACGGACGGGCAGGGAGGGCGCTCATGGGAACGCAGGAGAACGAGCAGACGGGCGGGACCGGACGGCGGATGCTGCTCGGCGCGGCGGTGCTCGGTGCGAGCGGGGCGGTCCTCGGGCTGTCCGGCACGGCGAAGGCGGCCGAGGCCCGGACCGGTGGCGGCGGCGTGCGGAGCCTGCCCAGGCCGACGATCATCGGCCACCGCGGCGCCAGCGGCTACCGGCCCGAGCACACCTTCGGCTCCTACCAGCTGGCCCTCGACATGGGCGCCGACATCGTCGAGGCCGGCGACCTGGTGCCCACCAAGGACGGTCACCTCGTCTGCCGCCACGAGCCGGAGATCGGCGGCACGACCGACGTCGCGAACCATCCCGAGTTCGCCGACCGCAAGAAGACGAAGTCCCTCGACGGTGTCGCCACCACCGGCTGGTTCACCGAGGACTTCACGCTCGCCGAGCTGAAGACCCTGCGCGCCGTCGAGCGCATCCCGGCCAACCGCCCGCACAACACGCTCTACAACGGCCGCTGGGAGATCCCCACCTTCGAAGAGGTCCTGAAGTGGCAGGACGAGCAGACCCGCAAGCGCGGCAAGCAGGTCTGGATCTACCCCGAGCTCAAGCACCCCACCTACTTCCGCAAGCAGGGCCTCGCCCTGGAGGAGCGGGTCGCCAAGGTGCTGCACAAGCACGGCAAGGACCGGCGGAACTCGCCCGTCATCATCCAGTCCTTCGAGCCGACCAGCATCCAGCGCCTGAACAAGCTGGTGGACAACCCGCTGGCGGTCCTGCTGTCCGGTCCGACGACCCGCCCCTGGGACTTCGTCGAGACGGGCGACCCGCGCACCGTCGCCGACCTGGTCAAGCCGGCCGGCCTCAGGGAGATCGCCTCCTACGCGCAGGGCATCGGCCCCACCCTGGACCTGGTCATCCCGAAGGACGCGAACGGCAACCTCACCACGCCCACCACGCTGGTGAGCGACGCGCACAAGGTCGGTCTGATCCTGCACCCCTGGACCATGCGCAACGAGAACCCCTTCCTCCCCGCGGACTTCCGCAAGGGCACCGACGCGGACGCCTACGGGGATGTCTTCGGCGCCTACAGGACGTACTTCGCGACCGGCATCGACGGTGTCTTCACCGACAACCCGGACACGGGCGTGCTGGCCCGCGAGGACTTCGTCAACGGCTGAGCGTCAACACCTGAGACCCGCGCCCCGGTTGGGGTGACTGTCGGCCGCCCTGGCAACCTCGCGCCCGGGCGGCCGCGTCGTGCCGCATATGACGGACGACCTGGTTTCCACCCTTCGCCCGCTGCTCATCGCCGAGGCCTCCGCCGAGGCACCCGCCTCCGGCGCCGAGCCGGGCGACCTGGAACAGGCGGTCTGGCTGCGCCTCCTGGAGCACCTCGACTCGGACGGCCCGCCCGTCGACCCGCCGGGCTGGCTGCGCCGGGCCGTCCGCTCCGAGGCCCGCCGCAGCCGCCGTACGACGAGCCGGGAACGGCCGTACGAGAACGAGCCCGCCGCCGACGGCGACCATCACGACCCGGAGCACCTCGCCCTCGCGGCCGCCCGCCGCCGGGCCCTGCGTGACGCGGTACGCCGACTGCCGGGGCGCTGTCCCCGCCTCGTGGAGGCTCTCCTGTCGCCCGAGGACCTGACATACCGGGAAATCGCGGGGGAGTTGGGTATCTCACAGGGCAGTCTCGGCCCGGAACGTTCCAGATGCCTGGGATGTCTCCGTCGTTTGCTCGCACCGGAGGTTGCGGCCCGCAGCGGCCGGGGATAGGAGTGAGGGACAACAGGCGATCAGGTGAGCGGGAGGCGTGCGCACATGGGCATGAGCGTGACCATCTCGGCAGCGACCGAGCAGGACGCGGAGCAGATCTTCAGGCTTCAGTACCTGTGCTTCCAGAGCGAAGCGGCGCTGTACGGCAATTACCGCATCGACCCGCTGGTCCAAACCCTGGACTCGGTCCGCGCGGAGGTCGCCGCGGACTGCGTCTTCGTGGCCCGGCTGGGCGAGGAGGTGGTCGGCTCCGTCCGCGGCAGCGTCACACAGGACGGCTCGGCCGCCATCGGCAAGCTCTGCGTCCACCCCCGTCTCCAGGGCCACGGCATCGGCGCCAGGCTGCTGCGCGCGGCGGAAGCGGCCCTGGCCGAGCAGCGCGGCGCCACGAGGTTCCGCCTGCAGACCGGCCACCGCAGCGAGGGCAACCTGCGCCTCTACCGCAAGGTGGGCTACGAGGCGGTCGGCACGTCGAGGGGCGCCGACGGCGTCGAGATGGTCGTCCTGGAGAAGTCGGCGGGGACGTACGCCGCTACTGCTTGACGGTTCGCGCCTTGCGGAGCCAGTACAGGGCCGACAGGGGCAGCAGTACCGGGATGAACAGATACCCCATGCCGTAGTCGGACCAGACCGTCGCGTCGGGGAACGCCGAGGGTTCCACCAGGGTCCAGGTGCCGACGACCACAACGCCCGCGAGCTCGGCGGCGCAGCACACCAGCGCCGCCTTGCGGGCCGTCTCGCCGCCCCGCACCAGGGTGTACGTGATGAACCCGTACACGAGCCCCGCCACCGCCGACAGCGCATAGGCGAGCGGCGCCCGGTCGAACTCCGTCGCGATCTGGTACGCCGAGCGCGACACGGCCCCGACGACCATCACGCCGTACAGCCACACGAGCAGAATCCCGGGCCCGCTGATCAGCCGCGTCCTGGTGGGCTTCTCCTGCGTCTCGGCCACCTCAGCCTCCCCAGATGTCATAGAGCCGCACCTCAAGGACGGCCAGCACCACACCGCCTGCGGCGACCGTCACCGAACCCCACTTGGAGCGCTCGGCCAGCGACATGAAGCCCGCGGCGGGGATGCACGCGAACGACCCCAGCAGATACGCCACGAAGATCGTCGTGCCCTGCTCCGGCTTCTCGCCCCGCGCCAGCTGCACGATCCCGACCACCAGCTGCACCAGGGCCAGCACCGTCACCACGGCCATCCCGATGAAGTGCCAGTCCTTCGTCGGCTGGTCACGGTAGGCCGCCCAGCCGCACCACGCGGCGAGCAGCAGCGCGGCGACACCGGTCACCAGCGTCAGGGCATCAAACATGCGGCGAGCCTATTACGGCCCAAAAGGCCTGATGCGGCCGCCCCCGGACGGCACCGTAGGGTCGGTGGCATGAAGATCCGTGCACAGGCCCTCCTTTTCGACAACGACGGCACCCTCGTCTCCTCCCTGGCCTCCGTGGACCGCTGCTGGGCGCGGTGGGCCGAGGAGTACGGCATCACGGAGGAGTTCGGCCGGGTCGAGCTGCACGGACGTCCGGCGGTCGAGATAGTCGCCGAGCTGCTGCCCGCCGACGTCGTTCCGCAGGCCCTCGCGCGGATCGAGACGCTGGAGGTGGAGGACGTACCGAACGACGGTGTGCAGGTGCTGCCCGGCACGAAGGACTTCCTCGACTCGCTGCCCGCCGACCGCTGGGCCGTCGTCACCTCCGCCACCCGCCGGCTCGCCGAGGCCCGGCTCGACGCCGTCGGCATCCTCCCCAAGACGATGGTCACCGCCGACGACATCACCCGCGGCAAGCCCGACCCCGAGCCCTACCTCCTCGCCGCCCGCGAACTCGGCGTGGACCCGGCCCACTGCGTCGTCTTCGAGGACGCCCCCGCCGGTCTCGCGGCCGGTCGCGCCGCCGGAATGACCACCGTGGCGTTGACCACAACCCACCAGGCCCACGAGCTCGACGCCGACCTGGTGGTGAAGGACCTGTCGGCCCTGTCCGCACTGGTCAGCGACGGCGGCGTGGAGATCTCCGTCCGCCGCTGAGAGCTGTCCGCCGCTGTCCAGGATGCGGACAGCGGCGGCTGGTAAGGACCGTAGGTCTGGTTTACTGATCGCATGACCACGACGAGCTACCGCACTCCTGCGACCGAGGCGACGATGACGCCCGGTGCTCGTTGTATGTGTCACATGTGCCGAATGTGTGCCTTCTAGAGGGCCTTCGCACCACTCCCTGAGCTCGCGCCCCGAAGCGAGCCGCCGTGGCACGTCCGTACGCCGATGCCGTACGTGACCGAGTTGCCCGCGCATGCCTTCCCTCCCGTACCAGGGCACACCCACGCCCGCGTACTCGACAGTGATGGAAACCCCAGTGATCACCACAACGGGCCTGACGAAAATTTACCGGGCTCACCGCTCACACGGCCGAGAGGTCACCGCCCTCGACGGCGTCGATCTGCACGTCCGCGAAGGCGAGGTGTACGGCGTCATCGGCCAGTCCGGCGCCGGCAAGTCCTCGCTCATCCGCTGCGTCAACCTGCTGGAGCGCCCCACGGCCGGGACGGTCACCGTCGCCGGACAGGACCTCACCGCCCTCGCCGGACGCGGCACCCGGGCCGGCCGGGAACTGCGCCAGGCGCGCAGCCGTATCGGCATGGTCTTCCAGCACTTCAACCTGCTGTCCTCGCGGACCGTCCAGGACAACGTCGAGCTTCCGCTGGAGATCCTCGGCAAGTCGGGCAAGGAGCGGTCGGGCAAGGCGCTCGAACTGCTCGACCTCGTAGGACTCGCCGACAAGGCCAAGGCCTACCCCGCCCAGCTCTCGGGCGGTCAGAAGCAGCGCGTCGGCATCGCCCGCGCGCTGGCCGGCGACCCCAAGGTGCTGCTCTCCGACGAGGCCACCAGCGCCCTCGACCCGGAGACCACCCGCTCCATCCTCCAGCTGCTGCGCGACCTGAACCGGCAGCTGGGCCTGACCGTCCTGCTGATCACCCACGAGATGGACGTCGTGAAGTCGATCTGCGACTCGGCCGCGCTCATGGAGCAGGGCCGCATCGTCGAGTCCGGCACGGTCAGCGAACTGCTCGCCACACCCGGCTCCGAACTGGCCTCCGCGCTCTTCCCGGTGGGCGGTGAGGCCTCCGGCGACGACCGCACGGTCATCGACGTCACCTTCCACGGCGAGGCCGCCACCCAGCCGGTCATCTCCCAGCTCTCCCGCACCTACAACATCGACATATCGATCCTCGGCGCCGCCATCGACACCGTCGGCGGCCTCCAGATCGGCCGGATGCGCATCGAACTGCCCGGCCGCTACGAGGACAACGTCGTGCCGATCGGCTTCCTGCGCGAACAGGGTCTCCAGATCGACGTGCTGGGCCAGGAGCCCGTTCTGCTCAAGGAAGGTGCCAAGTGACCTGGTCCGAGATGCAGCCCCTGCTGGAGCAGGCGTGTTGGGACACCCTCTACATGGTCGGCTGGTCCACCCTCATCGCCGTGGTCGGCGGTCTCCCGCTCGGCATCCTCCTCGTCCTCACCGACCGGGGCGGCCTGCTCCAGAACGTCCTGGCCAACAAGGTCATCGGGCAGATCGTGAACGTCGCCCGCTCGATGCCGTTCATCATCCTGATGGTCGCGCTGATGAGCTTCACGCGCTGGATCACGGGCACGACCATCGGCCGCGAGGCCGCCATCGTGCCGCTCGCCATCGGGGCCATCCCGTTCTTCGCCCGCCTCGTCGAGACGGCTGTCCGGGAAGTGGACGGCGGGCTCGTGGAGGCCGTGCAGTCGATGGGCGGCAACACCTGGACCGTCGTCCGCAAGGTGCTCGTGCCCGAGTCCCTGCCGTCCGTCATCGCCAGCACCACGACCACGATCGTCGCCCTCATCGGGTACTCCGCCATGGCCGGCACGGTCGGCGCGGGCGGCCTCGGCGACATCGCCATCCGCTACGGCTACCAGCGCTTCGAGACCGAGCTGATGTGGCTCACCGTCGCCATCCTCGCCGTCGTCATCTCCCTCATCCAGTTCGCCGGCGACTACGCGGCCCGCTCCCTGCACCGCCGCGGCGGCCAGTCGGGCCCGGCACCGAAGCTGCGGCTGCTGAAGGCGTCCACGGCGACGACCAAGACCGTCTGAACCATCCCGGACGGACGCCCAGAGCCCCCAGGGCCCCCAGTACTCCCCGCACACCCAAGTCGGGGTCGCACCACCCATCAGGAAAGGCACTTTTCGTGCGTAACACCGCCAAGATCACCACTGCCGTCCTCGCCGCCGGAGCCCTCACCCTCGGGCTCACCGCGTGCGGCTCGGACAAGGACTCCGGCTCCGACGCGAGCGCCCCGCTGAAGGTCGCCGCCACGCCCACCCCGCAGGGCGAGATCCTCGCCTACGTCAAGGACAACCTCGCGAAGAAGGCCGGCCTCGAACTTGAGGTCAAGGAGTTCACCGACTACGTGACGCCGAACACGGCCGTCCAGCAGGGTGAGGTCGACGCCAACTACTTCCAGCACCAGCCGTACCTGGACGACTTCAACAAGAAGAACGGCACCGACATCGTCGCCGTGCCGAACGCCACGGTGCACCTGGAGCCGCTCGGCGTGTACTCCCAGGGCGTCAAGAAGCTCGCGGACCTGGAGAAGGGCGCCACGATCGCCCTGCCGAACGACACCACCAACGAGGCCCGCGCGCTGAAGCTGCTCGAAGCCAACGGTGTGATCAAGCTCAAGGCGGGCGCCGGCTACTCGGCGACCCCCAAGGACATCGCCGCCAACCCCAAGAACCTCCAGTTCAAGGAGCTTGAGGCGGCCCAGCTGCCGCGCTCCCTCGGCGACGTCGACGCCGCCGTCATCAACGGCAACTACGCCCTGGAGGCCGACCTCAGCCCGGCCAGGAACGCCATCGCCGCCGAGTCGCCCAAGGACAACCCGTACGGCAACTTCCTCGCCGTGAAGAAGGGCAACGAGGACGACCCGCGTGTGAAGAAGCTCGCGAAGCTGCTCACCTCGCCCGAGGTGAAGAAGTTCATCGAGGACAAGTACGACGGCGCGGTCGTCGCGGCGTTCTAAGAGGTCAACCGTTATCTGACGGTGCGTTTAACGCGTATCGCCACGCACGGGGTCCACTCCTTCACCTGGTGTGGACCCCGTGGTGCAGTTCAGTGCTTTCATGCTGCATGCTGGGCAGTTCAGCAGGCCCTGACGGGTTTTCCGAAGGTTACGGAGCGGCGCATGACTAGCACCTTCCCCAACATCTCCATCAGCACGGAGCGGTTGGTGCTGCGCCCCCTCGACGAGGACGACGTGCCCGAGCTGGCGGAGATGATGAACGACGAGCAGGTCACCGCCTGGACATCCGCTCCGCAGCCCTACAGCGAGGCGGATTCCCGCGAGTGGATCACCCGGCTCGCCCCGGCCGAACGCAGCGAGGGCCGCGGCATCGTCTTCGCCGTCAGCGAGTTCCTCACCCAGCGCCTCGTCGGCATCGTGCACCTGCAGAACACGAACTGGCGCGTTCGCTCCA
This sequence comes from Streptomyces sp. HD, assembly GCF_028369295.1. Classification (GTDB taxonomy): domain Bacteria; phylum Actinomycetota; class Actinomycetes; order Streptomycetales; family Streptomycetaceae; genus Streptomyces. Next base: position 47,931 of record NZ_JAQMYP010000010.1, on the reverse strand, counting down.
GCGAGATCGCCTACGTCATCGCCCCCTGGGCCCGCGGCGAGGGCTATGCCTCCGAGGCCGCCCTGGCCACCGCCCAGTGGCTCTTTCACGACCAGAAGTTCGAACGCCTGGAACTGCGCACGGCCGCCGACAACACCGCCTCCCAGCAGGTGGCGCAGAAGATCGGCTGTATCAGCGAGGGCGTGCTGCGCAATGCCTGGATAGCCCGAACCAGGACCGGGAGCGGCGAGTGGACCGACGTCCGCACCGACCTCATCGTCTGGAGCCTGCTGCCCGAGGACCTGGAAGGCGTCGGCGACCAATCGGGCGGCTTCACCTCGTTCGGCGAGTGGAACTGACGGGAATCCAACCCACGAGGACCGAGGGAGCCACCCCGGCGACCAGGTACCCTCACGGAGCCCGCCCCTGGGGCTGACCCCACGACGACCTGCGCTGACCCTGGAGACTGACGACGATGGCCGACCGCGTCACGGTGATCGGCTGGGACGGCTCGCCACTGACCGCCGCGGCACGCTCCGCCCTCGGTGCCGCCACGCTGGTGGCCGGTGCCGCCCACCACCTGGCGCTCCCCGAGCTGCCGCCCGCCGCCGAGCGCATCCGCCTCGGCAGCGTCGCCCTCGCCGCGCGTCGTATCGCCGGCCACCGCGGGACCGCGGTGGTGCTCGCCGACGGCGACCCCGGCTTCTTCGGAGTCGTACGCACCCTGCGCGCACCCGAGTTCGGCCTGGAGGTCGAGGTCGTCCCCGCCGTCTCCTCGGTCGCCGCCGCCTTCGCCCGGGCCGGCATGCCCTGGGACGACGCCCAGGTGGTCGTCGCACACCGCCGCACCCTGCGACGCGCGGTCAACGTGTGCCGCGCCCACACCAAGGTCGCCGTCCTCACCTCACCGGGCGCCGGACCCGCCGAACTCGGTCTGCTCCTTGAGGGCGTCCACCGCACTTTCGTGATCTGCGAGGAACTGGGCACCGAGCGCGAGCAGGTCACCGTCGTCACCTCCGACAAGGCCGCCGACCACATCTGGCGGGACCCGAACGTCGTCATCGTCATCGGCGGCAAGGCGGCCGCGGTGGAGGGCGGCGGATGGATCGCCGGCCGCGACCCGTCCGCGGCGCCGCGCGGCTGGACCCTGCCGGCCAAGTCCTACGGCGGACTCATGGGCGAGGGCGAACTGGAACCCCTGCGCTCCGCCCAACTCACCCGGCTCGGCCCGCGCGTCGGCGACCTCGTGTGGGACATCGGCTGCGGCAGCGGCGCCTTCGCCACCGAGGCCGCCCGGGCCGGCGCCGCCGTCATCGCCGTCGACAACGACCCCCGGGCCTGCGAGCGCACCGAGGCCAACGCGCGCGAATTCGGGGTCCAGCTGCAGATCGTCCAGGGCGCCGCCCCGCACATCCTGGAGAACCTCCCGGAACCGGACGTCGTACGCGTCGGGGGCGGGGGAGCGGCCGTCGTCTCCGCCGTCGCCGACCGGCGCCCGCAGCGCATCGTCACCCACGCCGCGACCCGTGACGCCGCCGAACTCATCGGCCGCGACCTCACCTCGCACGGGTACGACGTCGAGTGCGCCCTCCTGCAGTCCGTCGAACTCGACACGCGGGCCTGGACGGAGCGCGAGCGCACGGTCTCCTTCCTGCTCAGCGGCGTGCTGCCCGACCGCACGGTATGACCGTGCGCCCGTCCCCGTGATCCTGTTGTCGTACCGCGCGCGGTAGGCTGGCCGATCGTTGTACCGCACTCGGTCACCCGACTTTTCGTCGGTCAATGTCCGGAAAAACACGCCCCGTTTGGGGTACGTGTGGTACGGCGAAACCGGAGGACGCGCAACGTGGCGCAGTCCACAGCGACCTGTCGCGGATCAACCTGTCGCGACGGCCGAATGGCCACGACAATGCCACTCAATGGCTTTGTCGCCTTTTTGGGACGGGTCGTTCGTGCCGCTGGGCACGCACGCTCGTTCTTCACTACGGGGCGGTCGGTGCGCCGTCCCCGGGTGAGCTGGTCGTAGAAGCACTAACCGATGGGCGAGGGGTACGCATGACCGACACCGGCCAGGTCCCGGGCGAGGGACTGCCGGAGAGCGCAGGCATGGTGGAGCAGCCCGGCGTCCCCGCGGCGCCCGGTGCGTACACCTACCTCTCCGAGACCACCGCCGAGGACGAAGACCTGTTGATGCCCGGCTCCCAGGGTGCCTGGGGCAACGAGGTCGCCCCGCCCGCCCCGGAGCCGGTCGTCGAGACCCTGCACGAGCCGGACGCCCATGAGATCTCCGGCCGCGACAGCGGCTCGGTCGACCTCAGCGCCGTCCGCGTGCCGGGACCGACGGCTCCTACGACGCCGATCCCGCCGATCACTCCGCGGCGTCCGCTGCATCTCGGCCCGCCCATCCCGGACGCCTCCGCCAGCCCGGTCCGCTCTCTCGCCGACCGCGGCGCCGTCGGCGTCCCCGCACGTCATCCCGGCGCGACCGGCCCCGAGTACCTCGACGTCCCGCAGCACCGCGAGGCGGCGGCTCCGCAGGCGGCCTCGCCGTGGGGCGCGCCCGCGCAGGCCGCCCAGGTTCAGGCTCCGGCGCCGGTGGGCGCGGGGGTGCAGACTGCGGAAACGGTTGTCCCGGCCGGGCAGTCGGCGGGTGTGGCACAGGCGGCTCCGGCCGTGGTGGCGGACGCGCCGGCCGTTGACGCGGACGCACAGGCCGCCGACTCCGACGTACCGCAGGCTGCCGTGGCCGAGGTGCCGGTGCCGCACGAAGGTGTGCCCGGCGGCCAGGTGCCGCAGGCCGCCCACGCCGCGCCGGCCGTCGCCGTGGACCCGGCCGTGGCGGCCGGTCACGCTCCGGGTACGGGGCATGCCGTGAGCGCCGGGGAGATGCCGGACGCTGCACAGGTACCGGCAGCCGATCCGCCCGGTGCTGAGGGAGGGGAGGTCCCGGTGAACGGGGCCGACCCGGAGGCCGGCCAGGGCGTCGAGCCCGAGCAGGCTGCGGAAGACGTTCCGGTCACGGAGGGCGCGACGGCCGCTGAGGGCACTGCGCCCGAGGCCGAGCAGGCCCCCGAGGCCGCTCCCGTCGCGGGCGACCAGGCCGCCGCGGTTCCCGTGGCGGAGACCGGCGAGGCCGTGCCTGCCCCTGAGGCCGCACAGCATGCCGAACTTGCTGCTGCTGAGGCGGCGGAGGTCGCCGAGGCACCCGCTGCCGAGGCCGTTGAGGCTGTCGCGGTGCCGGTTCCTGGGGGCGTTGAGGCCGTTGCGGTGCCCGCTGCTGAGGCTGTTGAGGTCGCGGCGGTGCCCGTTGCGGAAGCTGTTGAGGCCGTTGCGGTGCCTGCGGCTGAGGCTGTTGAGGTTGCGGCGGTGCCGGTTCCTGGGGGCGTTGAGGCCGTTGCGGTGCCTGCGGCTGAGGCTGTTGAGGTTGCGGCGGTGCCCGTTCCGGAAGCCGTTGAGGCCGTGGCAGCGCCCGCTCCCGAGCCCGCGCAGCTGCCCGAGGCGCCCGCCGCCGACGCGGAGCAGACCCCCGAGGCCGCCCCGGTTGTCGACGCAGCCGCGCCCGGGGCCCCCGCCCAGGTCGCCGACGCGCCCGCGCCCGAGGTCGCCCAGGCACCTGAGGCGCTCCCCGTCGGCGAGGTCCCCCAGGCACCTGAGGCCCTGCCCGTCGCCGAGGTCCCCCAGGCTGCGGCCCAGGACGTCGTCGCCGCCCCGGCTCAGGTCCAGCCGACCCCGGAAGCCGTCCCCGACCCGACGGCCCCCGAAGCAGCGCAGGCCCCCCGGCCCGCGGACGCCGAGCCCGTCGGCCAGGCCCCGCAGCCCACTCAGGACGCCTCCGTCGCCGTAGCCCCCGAACCGGCTCCGCAAGCCGGGGACGTCGAGCAGGCCGAGGCCGCCCAGCAGCAGCCCGAGCCCTCCGTTCCGGTGGAGGCGGCGGCTCAGGACCCGCAGCCGGTTCCCGACGCCGTGGCGGCCCCGGAACTCGCGCAATCCCAGCAGCCGGCGCAGGACGACGCTCCCGCCGTCGTCCCCGCCGACGCGGCCGTCGCGGCACAGGCGGTGGCCGCGAGTGCGACCGCCCCCGAAGCGGAGGCCCACATGGCGGAACCCGCGGCCCAGATGCCGGACGCAGAGCAGCCCCAGGAGGTGACCGCCGAATCGGCCGAGGCCCCTCAGCCGCTCGCCGTGGCCGCCGTCCCGGACCCCTCGGGCCCCGACGCCTCCAGCCCCGCCCCGCAGCCGGTCCCGGCGGACGCCGTACCGGCCGAGGCCCCCGAGCCGTTCGTCGCCGAGCCCGCCGGGCCGCAGCTCCAGCCCGCGGCCCAGTCGGCGCCGGCCCCCGAGGACCAGGCCGCACCGGCCCAGCCGGACGCCCTCCCGTCCGGCGCCCCCCTGGAGCCCACGCCCGTGGGCCAGTTCGTGCCGGTCGAGGGCTCGGTGCCGACCACGCCGCACCTCGCGCCGACCCCGCCGCAGCCGATCGTCCTCCCCGTGGAGGAGGCACCGGCCGCCGTCGCCACGGTGCCCGCACCGCGCGAGGGCGACCCCGACGTCGTACAGCACGCGGAGGACCTGGACACCCGGGCCGCCGACCAGGAAGACCCCCAAGAAGAGAGCACGGCCGCAGTGGAAGAAGCACGTCAGTCCACCGGCCCCGCCGCGCCCGCATACGACGACGCCGAGCGCGAGGCCGTCCTCAAGGTCATGCGCGAGCGCCGCGACATCCGCAACGGCTTCCGCAGCGACCCGATCCCGCACGAGGTGCTGCTCCGCGTCCTGGAGGCAGCCCACACCGCGCCCTCCGTGGGCCACTCGCAGCCCTGGGACTTCGTCGTCATCCGCTCCGGCGAGACCCGGCGCACGATGCACGAACTGGCCCAGCGCCAGCGCGAGGCGTACGCGAAGTCCCTCCCCAAGGGCCGGGCCAAGCAGTTCAAGGAACTGAAGATCGAGGCCATCCTCGACACCCCCGTGAACATCGTCGTCACCGCCGACCCGACCCGCGGCGGCCGCCACACCCTCGGCCGGCACACCCAGCCGCAGATGGCGCCGTACTCCGCCGCGCTCGCCGTCGAGAACCTCTGGCTCGCCGCCCGCGCCGAGGGCCTGGGCGTCGGCTGGGTCAGCTTCTTCGACGAGCGCGAGATGGTGCGTGCGCTGGGGCTGCCCGAGCACCTCGAAGTCATCGCCTACCTGTGTGTCGGGTACGTCGACGAGTTCCCGGACGAGCCCGAGCTGATGCAGGCCGGCTGGTCCAAGCGCCGCCCGCTGTCGTGGGTCGTCCACGAGGAGACGTACGGCCGTCGCGCCCTGCCCGGCGAAGAGCCGCACGACCTGCTCGCCGAGACCGTCGCCCAGATCCGCCCGCTGGACGCCAAGGCGCTCGGCGAGGCCTGGGAGCGGCAGAAGCGCATGACCAAGCCGGCCGGTGCGCTCGGCATGCTGGAGATCATCTCCGCGCAGCTGTCCGGCCTGTCCCGGCAGTGCCCGCCGCCGATCCCCGAGCCCGCCGCCGTCGCGATCTTCGCCGGCGACCACGGCGTGCACGCCCAGGGCGTCACCCCCTGGCCCCAGGAGGTGACGGCCCAGATGGTCGCCAACTTCCTGGGCGGCGGAGCGGTCTGCAACGCCTTCGCGGGCCAGGTGGGCGCCGAGGTGTGCGTGGTGGACGTCGGCGTCGCGGCCGACCTCCCGGCCACCCCCGGCCTGCTGCCCCGCAAGGTCCGCGGGGGCACCTCCGACATGACGACCGGCCCCGCGATGACCCGCGAGGAGGCCAAGCAGGCCATCGAGGTCGGCATCGAGACCGCCCGCGACCTGGTGGCGGCCGGCAACAAGGCGCTGCTGACGGGTGAGATGGGCATCGCCAACACGACGGCGTCGGCCGCGCTCATCTCCGTCTTCACGGACACGGACCCGGCCGAGGTCACCGGCCGTGGCACCGGCATCAACGACGAGACCCTCGCCCGCAAGACCGAGGTCGTCCGCCGCGCCATCGAGGTCCACCAGCCCGACCCCGCCGACCCCATCGGCGTCCTCTCGGCGATCGGCGGTTTCGAACACGCCGCGCTGGTCGGGCTCCTGCTGGGCGGCGCATCCCTGCGGACGCCGGTGATCCTGGACGGCGTCAGCGCCGGCGCCGCCGCCCTGGTGGCCCGCGCCATCGCCCCCGAGGTCCTGGCCGCCTGCATCGCGGGCCACCGCAGCGCCGAGCCCGGCCATGTGGCCGCCCTGAACAAGCTCGGCCTGCGTCCCCTGGTCGACCTGGACCTCCGCCTCGGCGAGGGCACGGGCGCGCTGCTGGCCCTGCCGCTGGTGCAGAGCACGGCGCGGGCGATGCACGAGGTGGCGACGTTCGACTCCGCGGGCGTCACGGAGAAGTAGACCGGGACCGGGGGTGGGGTGGATACGCGCACCGTCGCGCCCACCCCACCCCCGCCTTACGCTGAACGCAATCTAAAATCCGCACGTCAGGGCCGCTCCAGAGCCGTAGCGCCCACCGCACGCCTGTCCGAGGAGCCGCACCTCATGGCCGAACACCCCGCCTACCCCGTGGGCCTCCGTCTCACCGGTCGCCGCGTCGTCGTACTCGGTGGCGGCCAGGTGGCCCAGCGCCGCCTCCCGGCCCTGATCGCGGCGGGCGCGGACGTCCTCCTTGTGTCCCCCGAGGTCACCCCTTCCGTCCAGGCCATGGCGGACGCGGGCGAGATCACCTGGCAGAAGCGGACGTACGAGGAAGGCGACCTCTCGGACGCGTGGTACGCCCTGATCGCCACCGGCGACACGGAGGCGAACACCCGGGCCTCGGCCGAGGCGGAGCAGCACCGCGTCTGGTGCGTCCGCTCCGACGACGCCGACGCCGCGACCGCCTGGACCCCGGCCACCGGCCACAGCGAGGGCGTCACCGTGGCCGTCCTCACCACGGACGCCCGGGGCCGCGACCCCCGCCACACCGCCGCCATCCGCGACGCGGTCGTCGAGGGCCTGCGCGACGGCACCCTCGTGGCCCCGCACCACCGCACCCGTACGCCCGGAGTGGCCCTGGTCGGCGGCGGCCCCGGCGACCCCGACCTGATCACCGTGCGCGGCCGGCGTCTGCTCGCCGAGGCCGATGTCGTCATCACCGACCACCTGGGCCCGCGCGACCTGCTCGCCGAGCTGCCCTCCAGCGTCGAGGTGATCGACGCGGCAAAGCTGCCGTACGGCCGCTTCATGGCCCAGGAGGCCATCAACAACGCGCTGATCGAGTACGCCCAGCAGGGCAAGTCGGTCGTCCGGCTCAAGGGCGGCGACCCCTTCGTCTACGGACGGGGTATGGAGGAGGTCCAGGCGCTGGCCGAGGCCGGTGTCCCGTGCACGGTCGTGCCCGGCATCTCCAGCTCGATCTCGGTCCCGGGTGCTGCGGGCATCCCGGTCACCCACCGGGGCGTCGCCCACGAGTTCACCGTGGTCAGCGGCCATATCGCCCCCGACGACGAGCGTTCCCTGGTCGACTGGCCGTCGCTCGCCAAGCTGACCGGCACACTGGTGATCCTCATGGGCGTCGGCACGATCGGGAAGGTCGCCGAGACGCTCGTCGCGCACGGCAAGTCCCCGGACACACCGGTCGCCCTGGTCCAGGAGGGCACGACGGCCGCCCAGCGCCGGGTCGACGCGACCCTCGCCACGGTCGCCGAAACGGTGCTCGCCCACGAGGTGAAGCCGCCGGCGGTCATCGTCATCGGCCAGGTCGTGAACGTCGGACCGAACCCCTCCGCCTGAGCCCGCCGCGTAACCGCGGGTAACCCGACCGTGCCAAGCCGTTGGCACCGCACCCAGGACAAGGCAGTATCACCCTGTGGCCGATCTCATCACCGTCGATGACCCCGCCGACCCGCGCCTGCGCGATTACACGGGCCTGACCGACGTCGACCTGCGTCGCAAGCGCGAACCGGCCGAGGGCCTGTTCATCGCCGAGGGCGAGAAGGTCATCAGACGGGCCAAGGAAGCCGGCTACGAGATGCGGTCGATGCTGCTCTCCGCCAAGTGGGTCGACGTCATGCGCGACGTCATCGACGAGCTCCCGGCCCCGGTGTACGCGGTCAGCCCGGACCTCGCCGAGCAGGTCACCGGCTACCACGTGCACCGCGGCGCCCTCGCGTCGATGCAGCGCAAGCCGCTCCCGACCGCCACCGAACTGCTTCGCTCCGCCCGCCGGGTGGTGGTCATGGAGTCGGTCAACGACCACACCAACATCGGCGCCATCTTCCGCTCGGCGGCGGCCCTCGGCATGGACGCGGTCCTGCTCTCGCCGGACTGCGCCGACCCGCTGTACCGCCGCAGCGTCAAGGTCTCCATGGGCGCGGTCTTCTCCGTGCCGTACGCCCGCCTGGACACCTGGCCCAAGGGCCTCGAATCGGTCCGCGAGGCAGGCTTCAACCTTCTCGCCCTCACCCCCGACGAGAAGGCCAAGACCCTCGACGAGGCCGCCCCGCACCGGATGGACCGGGTCGCCCTCATGCTCGGCGCCGAAGGTGACGGCCTCTCCACCCAGGCCCTGGTCGCCGCCGACGAATGGGTGCGCATCCCGATGTCCCACGGCGTCGACTCCCTCAACGTCGGGGCGGCGGCCGCGGTCGCCTTCTACGCGGTGGCCACCGGCCGCCCCCAGATCTAGGGCCCGCGGCGATGGCGCAGCGCGAGGCGATCGTCGCGGTCCTGCTGCGCGCCGACCGCGTCCTCGCCATCCGCCGCGGCCCCGCCGTCGCACGCCCCGGCTACTGGCAGCCGCTCAGCGGCAAGGTCGAGCCGGGGGAGACCCAGCGGGAGGCCGTCGTCCGCGAGGTCCACGAGGAGGTCGGCCTCACCGTGGTGCCCCTGGCGAAGGTCTGGGAGTCCGAGACGGACGACGGCCGCTTCCGGCTCCACTGGTGGACGGCCCGCGCCGACACCGGAGAGCTGGTCCCCGACCCGCACGAGGTCGCCGAGGCCCGCTGGGTCACACCGGAGGAGTTCCAGACCCTGGACCCCGTCTTCGACGGCGACCGGGAGTTCTTCGAACGGATCCTGCCCGCCCTGTGACGCCGGGGCGGCTGTGCGGCCGGACGGCCACTCGCAGATGGCGGCTACTCGGAGATGACGGCTAATCCGAGATGTCGAACGTCGTCTCGTACCGATCGGACTTCAGATCCCCGTCCGCCGGCGAGTAGCCCTGCTCCACGTTCTCCTGCCGCCGCACGACATCCTTGTCGTCGCCGAGCCCACGGTCCGGCCCCTGGCAGCCCTGAGCAGCGGCGATGCCGAGCGCCACGAGCAGGGTCACCACGACGAACACGAACAGCCGCTGCCGCAGCAGCTGCGGGTTGGCGGGCCGTCGGCCGGTCCCCGTGTTCCGGGGCGCCGGACGGGCGGTGCCGCTGCGCGGGGCGGGTCGGTTGCCGTTGCCCGAGCGCGGGCCGGACCGTGCGGGGGGCACCGGCCGGGTCCCGGACCGGGACGACGCCGTACCGCTCTGCGGAGGGCCACCGCCCCTGGACGCCGCCGCGTCGCGCGCGGGACCGGGCCCACGCGAGGCGCCGCCGTTGCGGGGCATGCCGATGCCGCGCTGCGGGGGAGCGCCCTGACCGCGTCGCTGGACGCGCTGCTGGTCCCCGAACGTGTCGGCGAGCCGCCCGGTCGGGCGGTCCGTCTCGGCGGAGCGCGGCGCGGGCGGGCGTACGTCGGAGAGGCCCTGCGCCTCCCGGGCCGCGATCTCCTTGAGACGCAGCGACAGCTGCAGCGTGCTGGGCCGCTCCTCCGGGTCCTTCGCCAGACACGCCCGTACCAGCGGAGCCAGTGCGTCCGGTACGCCGTTCAGCTGAGGTTCCTCGTGTACGACGCGGTACAGCATGACTTCTGAACTGCCGTGCCCGAAGGGCGAGTCGGCCATCGAGGCATAGGCGAGGGTGGCGCCGAGGGAGAAGACGTCCGTGGCCGGGGTGACGGCGGCGCCGCGCACCTGCTCCGGGGCGAGGAAGCCGGGGGAGCCGACCGCCGTGCCGACGTGGGTGAGGGTCGAGGCCCCCGTCGCCCAGGCGATGCCGAAGTCGATGATCCGCGGGCCCTTGGGGGACAGCAGGATGTTGGAGGGCTTCAGATCCCGGTGCACCACGCCGGCCTCGTGCACCGCGACCAGCCCCTCGGACAGGGCGGCGCCGATGGCGGCGACCTCCGCCGCGCCGAGCGAACCCGCGTCGGCGACCCTGTCGTGCAGTGAGGGGCCGGGCACGTACTGCGTGGCGAACCAGGGACGCTCCGCCTCCAGGTCGGCGGCGACCAGCCGGGCCGTGCAGCCACCGCGAATCCGCCGCGCCGCCGAGACCTCACGGGCGAAGCGCGACCGGAACTCCTGATCCTCCGCCAGGTCGGGCCGGATCACCTTCAGCGCGACCCGCTGCCCCTTCTTGTCGGAGCCCAGGTAGACGACGCCCATGCCGCCCGCGCCCAGCCGTCTGTGAAGCCTGAACGAGCCGACGACGCGCGGGTCCTCGCGCCTCAGGCGCATCATCGCCATGTTCATCCCCGCTGCCCGGTCCGTCTGACGAGCCACAGCTTACGTTTCCACGGGCCGCCGTGCGCAGAGGCCGCGCCCTCTCGGGCCGATGGATTGTCAGTGGTGGGTGGGAGACTTGAAGGGTGGTCAGAGGGTGGGTGAGCAGGGCGACTTATGCCTGTTCGGGCTCCCAACCAGCCGTCACAGAAGGGGGATTGGGCCCGTGAAGGGTGATCGCGTGGAGATAGTGGTGGACGCCGGGGACACGACGCGTACCTATGAGGTGGTGGCGAGCAGGGCGGGCCGCCGGGTGGAGACGGCGGTACGGCGTGGTGTCGTGGAAGTGAGCGAAGTCACGAGAAACGGGTCCGTCGTGCGTACGGCCCGTTTCATGGCGAACCGGGTGCTGGCCCTGGTCGAGCAGCCCGTGCCGCGGGAGGACAGCTCGGAAACCGGCGCCTAGAGAAGCGCCGAGAGGGCCCGGAGGGGATCCCGGAGAAAGCAGGGCACACCGGGCTTCCCCTCCGGGAAGACCCCGAGACCTAGGACCTCGTCTCCACCCAGGGGAGTACTTCGCAGGTGACGGCTCATCCTCCGGGAGGCCCGGTAATCGGTACGAGGGCATGACGTGCCGGGGTGGTCGCACGCCTAGATTTGAAGTCAAGCGGCGGGTGCAGCACTCGTCCCCCGAGGTCAGACACCCGCCGCTGCCAACGACAACTGACACAGGTCAGGAGAGGGACCATGGCTCAGACGGCACCGCGGACGATGATCCGCATGCAGGAGCGCACCTTGCTGCGCCCCCGCCGTCAGGGACGCCGCCACCCCCTGGTGGCGACGCTCATGGCCCTTCCCCTGGCGGCCCTTCTCCTCCTCGTCTTCGACGGCTGGGAGACAGTGGCCACACAGGCGTCGTCCGTGGGCGTGATGCTGGGGCGCTGAGCGGCGACCCCAGGCCCGGAAGAGCGGTCCGGGCGGGGACATCCACCCATGAAACCCCGTGGGGACGGGGGTGCGGCGGACGGCACAGATGCCGGCGCAGCTGGGGAGCTGCGCCGGCATTGTTTTTGTCCGGCGGCGCCTGTGCGGGTGCCTCCGGCGCTTGGGCCGGGGATGCCTGCGGGCGCTCGTTCCTGTCCGCGGGGGCCGCTCATGCTACGAGCATGTCTTGGCGGCGGCCTGCATCATTCAGCCCGTCCGGCGTTTGAGGGCGGGGCCCCATCAGGGCCCAAGCGGGGAGGCCGAGGGCTGCAGGCCCCGGCTGCGCCCGCCTCAACGCCGGAGTGCCCGAGAGCGGCGCCTGGTGATCCACCCCGGTCGACGGAGTCATCCCGCCGGTCGTGGGCCCCGCGTACTCTCGCCGCAAAGCATCCGCACCCAAGGGACCCCAGTGACCCCCAACCCCCTCCTGCCCGACCTCACCGCACGAGCCGAGGTCGCGGCCCACTCACGCACGTCCGCCTGTCCCTGCGGAGCAACGGTCACGCTCGCCGACCGCCCCGACGTCACCGTCGTCCGGCACGTCGACACGGTCGCCAAGGCTCACGCCCCGGACGTCACCGCCGCCGACCTCACCCCCCGCCTCACCGCCGCCGCACACCTCCCCGGCCTCCTCCTGCCCCCGCTCAGCCCGAACCCCGTCGACCTGCACGGCCGCCTGGTGACCTTCTGGCCGTACGGCACCCCGGTGGACCCGGAAGATCCCGACGCGGCCCCCTGGGAAGCGGCCGCAACCCTGCTCGCCCGCCTCCACCGAACCCCCGCCCCCGCTCCGCTGCCCCCGATGCGCGGCCCCGTCAAGGCCGCCCTCGCCGTCTCCCGTCTCCGGGCCGCCGCCGACGCAGCGGGGACCGTCGGCACCGCCTCCGTGCTCCGCGCCTGGGACGACCTCCCCGCCTGGGCCCGCGCCGAGGCCCCCCAGCCCGACGCCGTCACCCTCTGCCACGGCGACCTGCACCTCGGCCAACTCGTCCGTCACCCGGTCCCGGACGGACCCTGGCTGCTCATAGACGTCGACGATCTCGGCGTAGGCGTACCGGCCTGGGATCTGGGCCGACCGGCCGCCTGGTACGCCTGTGGGTTGCTCTCGCCCGAGGAGTGGGACCGCTTCCTGGCCGCGTACCGTGCCGCCGGAGGTCCGGCTGTCCCCGCCGAGGGTGACCCCTGGCCCGCGCTGGACGTGCCGGCCCGCGCGCTGACCGTGCAGACCGCGGCCCGGGCGATCACCAAGGCGGCGGCGGAGGGCCGGCTCCTCGACGAGGTCGAGCAGTCTCTCGTCGACGCCTGTGACCGAATGCGGTCCGTCCCCCCTGAGTTGGCTCACGGATACGCAAAGTAGGGTGCAACCGACTGCCGCCGGACAGAGTCTGTCCTGGCGATACGCGAAGCAGGACCGACCGGCGAGGAGTTGAGCCGACCATGCAGTGTCCGAAGTGCCATGCGCCGATGCACACGTACAACCGCAACGGCGTTCAGATCGAGCAGTGCAGTGGCTGCCGCGGGATCTTTCTCGACTACGGCGAGCTGGAGGCGCTGGCCCGTATGGAGTCCCAGTGGTCCCAGCCCGCCCCGCCGCCCCCGCCAGCCCCGCAGGCGTACCCGGCCGCTCCGCAGGCCCCGGCCTGGGGTGCCCAGCACGGCGGCCACCACGGCGGTCACTACGGCCACAAGCGTCACAAGAGCTTCGGCCACATGCTGTTCTCCAGCTGAGCCGCGCCAGGCACGATGAAGCCCCCGGTCATCGACCGGGGGCTTCGGTGTGTGGACGATACTGGGATTGAACCAGTGACCTCTTCCGTGTCAGGGAAGCGCTCTCCCGCTGAGCTAATCGTCCTCGGGACCGTGATCGACCGTCGAGCGGACGATCACGGGATGCTGCGTGCGCGATACTGGGATTGAACCAGTGACCTCTTCCGTGTCAGGGAAGCGCTCTCCCGCTGAGCTAATCGCGCGGGTCAGACCTTCGATGATCTGTCGAAGATCCAGTGGACGATACTGGGATTGAACCAGTGACCTCTTCCGTGTCAGGGAAGCGCTCTCCCGCTGAGCTAATCGTCCTTGGAGGTGGAGACGGGATTTGAACCCGTGTAGACGGCTTTGCAGGCCGTTGCCTCGCCTCTCGGCCACTCCACCAGGAGTGCAGGGGCTCGGGAAGATCCCCTGTTTCCATCGAGCGGACGACGAGGCTCGAACTCGCGACCTCAACCTTGGCAAGGTTGCGCTCTACCAACTGAGCTACGTCCGCTTGTCGTTTCGATCCGCTCCCGCGGCCCGGCGACGAGTTGAACTCTAGCGGATTCCGGGGCCAGCACAAAAACGCGTTTGTGCAGCGTGCTGCGCTGCACCTGCTCAGGGACCCGATGAAGGTCCTCGAAGGGACATGGCCAGGTCACTCGCGGGACACCCGCCATAGACTCGACTGCGTGCTCGACCTCCCTCCTCTCGCCCGATTCGGCGCCCGAGTCGCCACCGGCCTCCTCGATGTCACCAGCGACCCCGCGGCACTGGACTCCGGCGGCTTCTGGGCTGTCTGCGCCGACTTCGAGGGCGGTCTGACCTGCGCCCGCTTCCAGGACGTACGGGAGGAGCCCGTGCCCGCCCCGGTGCCGGGGGAGTGGGTGGGCCCGGCGGCCGGTGACTGGACGTCCTCGCTCGACCGCGCCGCGTACACGGCGGGCGTAAGGCGCATCCGTGAGTACATCGCGGCCGGCGAGGTCTATCAGGCGAATCTGTGCCGGGTGCTGAGCGCACCGATCGGGCCCGGCGCCGACGTGGACGCCCTGACCGCGCTGTTGGCCCGGGGCAACCCGGCGCCGTACGCAGGAACGATCCGGCTACCGGAACACGGCGTCGAGATCGCCACCGCTTCTCCCGAGCTCTTCCTGCGGCGTGACGGGCGTGTCGTCGAGTCCGGACCGATCAAGGGCACCGGACGCACCGAGGCGGACCTGCTGGAGAAGGACTACGCCGAGAACGTGATGATCGTGGACCTGGTGCGCAACGACATCGGGCGGGTGTGTGCCACCGGGACTGTGACCGTGCCCGATCTGTGCGCGGTGGAGAAGCATCCGGGGCTCGTCCATCTGGTGTCGACCGTGCACGGCGAGCTGCGTTCCGGCGCCGGGTGGCCCGAGCTGCTCGACGCCGCCTTCCCGCCGGGGTCCGTGACCGGTGCGCCGAAGTCCAGTGCCCTGCGGATCATCGACGCGTTGGAGACGGCGCCCCGTGGGCCGTACTGCGGTGGCGTCGGGTGGGTCGACGCCGACCGGGGTGTCGGCGAGCTGGCCGTCGGGATACGTACCTTCTGGATCGACCGGGGCGATGGCGTGCTGCGGTTCGGTACCGGCGCGGGGATCACCTGGGGGTCGGACCCCGAGGGGGAGTGGCGGGAGACCGAACTGAAGGCGTCGCGACTGCTCGCGGTAGCGTCGGGGGTGAACGTGGTGAGTGGAGAGGGACTGCAATCGTGAGGATCTGGCTCGACGGCGGGCTGCAGGACATAGAGTCCGCCCGTGTCTCCGTCTTCGACCACGGGCTGACCGTGGGGGACGGCATTTTCGAGACGGTGAAGGCCGTGGACGGCCGTCCGTTCGCGCTGACCCGGCACCTCGACCGGCTGACGCGCTCGGCGCACGGCCTCGGGCTGCCCGAGCCCGACCACGACGAGGTGCGCCGCGCCTGCGCCGCCGTCCTGGAAGCGAATCCGATGCCGCTCGGCCGACTGCGCATCACCTACACCGGAGGCCACGGCCCGCTCGGCTCCGACCGCGGCGAACACGGCCCGACCCTGGTCGTCGCCCTCGGCGAGACCACCCGCCGGCCCGACTCCACGGCCGTGGTCACGGTCCCCTGGACGCGCAACGAGCGGGGCGCGCTCAGCGGCCTGAAGACCACCTCCTACGCCGAGAACGTCGTCGCCCTCGCCCGCGCCCGCCAACAGGGCGCCACCGAGGCCCTGTTCGGCAACACGGTCGGGCAGCTGTGCGAGGGCACCGGCTCGAACGTCTTCGTCGTCCTGGACGGCGAGATCCACACCCCGCCGCTCCCCTCGGGCTGCCTCGCGGGCATCACGCGCGCGTTGGCGATCGAGTGGACCGGCGCCAAGGAGACCGACCTGCCGCTGGACGTGCTGGCGCGGGCCGAGGAGGTCTTCCTCACCTCCACCCTGCGGGACGTCCAGGCCGTGCACCGTGTCGACGAGCGCGAACTGCCGGGCGCGCCGGGCCCGGTGACCGCCAAGGCGATGCGGATCTTCGACGAGCGGTCCGGGGAGGACCTGGATCCGTAGGAGCGGGGGAAAATCAGCTGCCGTAGGCCGGGCGCGGTGGGTAGAACACCCCTGATGACCACGACCCTGCGGCCGACCGAGCCGCTTCAGCACAATGACGACGGGACACGTTCGCGCCGCTATCAGGTGTGCGTGAACGGCCGTCCCGTGGGCGATCTTCACCTCGGGACGCATCCCGTCTTCGGTGACGGGGTGGCCCGGATAGCGCAGCTGCGGATCGAGGAACCGGACCGGCGTCGCGGCCGGGGCACCGTGGCCGCCCTCGCCGCGGAGGAGGTGGCGCGCGGCTGGGGCTGCCGGCGCATCGAGGCGACCGTGCCCGGTGACGCCGTACCCGCGCTGCGTCTCGTCACGGCGCTCGGGTACGCCGTACGCAACCGCGGCATGGCGAAGGCCCTCGGTGAGACCCCGCCCGATCTTCCGCCGGGCAGCCGGGCGCGGCCGATGACGGAGGCGGAGTACGGGGCCTGGCTGGACAAGAGCCATGAGGACTACATCCGCAGCTGGGTCGAGCGCGGGGTTCCGGAGGCCGAGGCCCGGGCCAAGTCCGAGCGGGACCATGCAGCGCTGCTGCCGGAGGGCCTTCGCACGCCGGACACGTTCCTGAGCGTCCTCGAACACGAGGCGACGCCGGTGGGTACCCTGTGGGTCGGCGCACGCGAGGACCTTGCCTACGTCTACGACGTCGAGACCGCCGCGGCCCATCGGGGCAAGGGGCACGGCCGCACCCTGATGCTGCTGGCCGAGGTGCAGGCGATCCTCGCCGGGCACCGGGACATCGGGCTCAACGTCTTCGCGGGCAACACCCCGGCCGAGCGGCTCTACGAGTCGCTCGGCTACGAGACGACGCTGTACGCCTTCTACAAGACGCTGCTGTAGCGGACGGTCAGGAGCCCGGCTGCTCGGCCAGCAGCCGGTCCGCGATCTCCTCGACGCGCTCGCGCAGCCCTTCCTGGCTCTTGCCGCCGTCGAGGCGCTCGCCGCCGATCACATAGGTCGGGGTGCCGGTCACGCCGATCGCCTTGCCCTCGGCCTGGTCGGCGTCGACGATCAGGATGTGCCGGCCGTCGATCAGCGCGGTGTCGAACTCCTCGGCGTCCAGGCCGAGTTCCCGGGCAGCCTCGACCAGGAAGGCTTCCCCCTTACGGTCCAGCTCCTCGACCCGGCCCAGCACGGCCTCGACGTACGCCCAGCCCTGCCCCTGCTCCAGCGCCTCCTCCGCGGCCTGCGCGGCGGCGAAGGAGTGCTTGTGCTTCTCCAGCGGGAAGTGCCGCAGCCGCAGCTCCAGCCGGTCGCCGTAGCGGGCGCGCAGGGCACGGAGATCGTCCAGGGCGGCGCGGCAGTCGGGGCACTGCAGCTCGCACCAGACGTCGAGGACGGCGGCGGGACGGTCGGGGGAGGAGTCGCTCATGGCCCAAGTCTCCCAGCCCCGGCGCGCACGCCCCAATCCGACCTGGCACTTCGTCGCCGTCGCCGTCGCCGTCGCTGTCGGGTTCGGGTTCGGTCGGTTTCGGTTCAGGGTTCGGGTTCGAGGCGAGAGGGGCTCCCGGCTTCGGTGCGCGTCGCCCGGGGCGTACGCCTTCCACCGGCACCTTCGGAGGAGGCGACCCGGAGATGTCCCTGATGTCCCGGCCAGGCATGGCCGCGCGGGGTTGCCACGGTGCAGGATGGAAGGGACGAAGTGCCCCTGACCCGACCCAGCCTGCCTGGAGGACCGGATGATTGCCGAGACCGTCTGTTCCGCCGTCGCCGCGGCCGGCCTGGGCATCGCGGCGGTCACGGCGTACCGCAAGCGTTTCCTCGCGGCCACGCGCATCGCCGCGTACTCGCTGGTCCCTCTGGGGCTGGTGATGACCGGTGTCGTCGACTGGCTGGCGGACACCGCCTTCAGCCCGACCGCCTGGGCGGGCTTCGGTGTCCTCGGCCTGTCCTGGCTGCTGTTCTCGACCACCCGCGCCGTGGAGCGCCGCCGGGGCGGCACCGGCAAGGAGCGCAAGGGGACCCGCTCCGCCCCGCAGCGCGACGCGGTGGCCCCGCAGGCCTCGGCGCCCTCGCTGGGTCCGGGCTCCCGGCGGTCGACCCGGCCCGCGACCGCACCCCGAGCCGATGCCGGCGACGACTTCAGCGACATCGAGGCCATCCTGAAGAAGCACGGCATATGACCTGCGTGTGCCGGACTGAAACGACACAGTGGGTCGCCGCACGTCCGTAAGTGATCATCACTCGAACCGGACATCGCGGAATCCGGCGAACTCCCGCTCATTCCGGGCGTGTTGATCGCGCGGCAAGCGGTATTTGCGCCATCATCGGCGCGAGATGCTGGACACGACTCAAAGCGAGGCCGCTCCACCTCAGGACGAGCCTCGCGGGTGCCTCTTCGCCCTTTCCCAGCCACCGCTGATGATCTTCCTTGCGGTGATCGGGTGTCTGCTGCTCATGGCTGCGCTGCACGACCTGCTGCTGTTGTGAGCCGTACCCGCGGTCCCCGGCGCCACCCGCCGGGGTCCGCGTTGACGGACCTGTCGTGTCGGCCCGCCGACGAACGTCGCTCAGCCGGCCGCTTCCTTGCGGCGCGCTCGGTAGGCGGCCACATGCAGACGGTTTCCGCAGGTGCGGCTGTCGCAGTAGCGCCGCGACCGGTTGCGGGAAAGATCCACGAAGGCATGCCGGCAGTCCGGCGCCTCACAGCGCCGCAGCCGCTCCTGCTCCCCGGCCACCACGAAGAACGCGAGGGCCATGCCGCAGTCGGCCGCCAGATGGTCGGCCACGGAGGCACCGGGGGCGAAGTAGTGCACATGCCAGTCGTAGCCGTCGTGGTCCGTGAGACGGGGCGTGGTGCCCGCGTTGGCGACCAGCTCGTTGATCAGTCCGGCCGCGCGCCGGGGGTCCGGCTCCGCGAAGATCGCGGAGAACCGGCTGCGGACCTTGCGGACCGCCGACAGATCGAACTCCGAGAGAACCCCGACATCGCTGATTTCGTGCTTTTGTACGAAACCTTCGAGAGCCGCGACGTCCGGCAGCCCGTCCGGAGTCTCGTCTGCCTCCGGTGCGGTGTTCACCAGATCCACCACGGCATCGAGCGCACACCGGGCGTCATGGGTGATCAGCACGTTTCGCTCCCTGGCCTGGGGGGTCGGGCGGGCGCCCGCCGATGCTGGCCGATGGTAGTGCCATCCGCCGGGGCCGCACCGTCCCCGCCCCCGCTGGTGACGTCGATTACAACGCCGGGGGAGGGCCGACGGTTCCCGCGGGGCCCGACGGCCCGGTGTGCGTGGGCCGACCCACGGGGTCCGTTCCGCCGCCGTCCCGGGGTCGCCGCACACGCGCGCACATCAGCGCCGCCTCCGGTGGTGCGGAGGCGGCGCTGATGCATGCCGTATGCGGTTGTCCTGGCCCGAGCCGTCACCCCGAGTCGACGGCGCCGGGCGGCTTGCGGGAGTCTCGCCCTAGCTCTCCGCCAGGATGTGCGAGAGCTCCTGATCGAGATCGAAATGGCGATGCTCCGTGCCGGGAGGCACAGCGGCATCCGTCCGCTTCAGGAACGACTCCAGAGCCCGGGCCGGGGCCTCAAGCAGCGCCTCGCCCTCCGGAGAGCTCAGGGCGATGCAGACGACGCCCTGGCCATGGCTGCGCGACGGCCAGACGCGGACGTCGCCGGTTCCGGTGGGCCGGTGCAGGCCCTCCGCGAGAAGGTCGCGGGCGAACACCCACTCGACGGTCTCCTCGGCTCCGGTGTGGAAGGTGGCGTGCACGGCGTAGGGGTCGGCCGTGTCGTACCGCAGGCCTGCGGGGACAGGCAGGGAGGACTCGCTCGACACAACGAGGCGCAGGTGCAGCTCGCAGCTGACCGTGGTGTTCATAAGCGCCAGGGCCTTTCGCTCAGTGTGCGCTCGGGGATTCGCACGTCGGCGAAATCGACATGCCACCTACGGTGCCGTTGTAAACCCCTCTGAGTGTTTTGCGTGTCTTTACGTAACTCTTCCGGCCGAGAACCTGTTCGCGAGGTACGCCCATTCCGGTGACTGGTTTCGGTCCGGTAGGGTTTGGCCGTATGAACACGGGGAGTAACGAGCCTGGCGAGGTTGCCGTGGCGACTGACGAGACCGAAGTGGACGGTGTGAAGGACGACGGCGAGCAGGGGCTCGGCTCAAGAGCGCCGGAGTTCATCAAGGCGCGCAGGGCCCTGCATCTGAGCTGGCAGGTGGGTGTCTTCATCATCGGCCTGGCGATCGTGGTGGCCGGCATCATCATGCTGCCGCTGCCCGGCCCCGGGTGGGTCGTGATCTTCGGTGGCATGGCGGTCTGGGCGACCGAGTTCGTCTGGGCCCAGCTGGTGCTTCGCTGGACCAAGCGCAAGGTCACCGAGGCCGCCCAGAAGGCGCTCGATCCGAGGGTGCGCCGCCGCAACATCATCCTGACGTCGATCGGCCTGGTGATCGTGGCCGTGCTCGTCGGTATCTATGTGTGGAAGTTCGGCATCGTGATGCCCTGGAAGATCAAGGACCAGTGATCCGCGACGGGGGTGCGGGCGTCGGCCGGTGCGGGTTCGCGCTGGTCACACGCACCCCCTGACATGGGGTAATGTTCTTCCTGCGTCCGGGCGATTAGCTCAGTGGGAGAGCGCTTCGTTCACACCGAAGAGGTCACTGGTTCGAACCCAGTATCGCCCACCCGGACCGGCGGCCCGCCTGCGACAGCGCAGGCGGGCCGCCGTCGTTTCCGCGTCGACCACGCACCCCCGCGGATGGCAGCTCTCCGTTCGGTCCGCCGACCGCGCGCCCCTCACCTGCGACATCGCCCAGCCGTGCCGGTCGACCTGACCTCACACGTCGTCAACTCGCCGCGCAGGCCCACAAGAAATTCCTGTCCGAATCATTGACGCACTCCGAGGCCCTCCGTAACTTGTGCCAGCAAGCGCTTACTTGAAACGATTCATGCAGACGGCATCGACGCTGCGGGGAGGGCCCGACTGTGGGAACCAACAGGAATGTCGACAGGCGCACGATCCTGAAGGCGGCCGGCGTCTCGGCGGCCACGCTCGGGCTGGCCGCGACCACCGGATGCGGGGGCGACGGAGGGACCTCCGCCGACGGGACGGTGACGATCCGTTACGCATGGTGGGGTGCCGAGGACCGCGCCCAGCGCATCAACAAGACCATCGCGCTCTTCGAGAAGAAGTATCCGAAGATCAAGGTCAAGACGGACTTTCAGCCGTACCTCGACTTCTGGAAGAAGTTCAACACCCAGGCCTCCGGCGGGAATCCGCCGGACGTCTTCCAGAATGCGATTGGATTTCTGCGTAAATACGACGCGAGGAATGTGCTGCTCGATCTCGGCGAGCAGGTCAAGGCCGGCAACCTCTCCATGGACGGCTTCCGCGCGGGCCTGGAGAAGTTCGGCGAGATCGACGGCAAGCTCCTCGGTGTCCCGGTCGGCTCCAACTCGATGTCCCTGGTCATCGACAAGCCCGTCTACACCAAGGCGGGTGTGAAGCCGGAACAGGGCTGGACCTGGGACGACTACCACGCGGCGATGCAGAAGATCCGCGACAAGGCGGGGCGCGCCGGGGACACCGGCCCGTACAACGTGATGTATCTCTACGATCTCTTCCTGCGTCAGAACGGCAAGGCGTTCTTCACCGTCGACGGACTCGGCTTCACAGAGGCGGATCTGACGGACTGGTGGACGAAGGCCAAGAAGAGCGTGGACGAAGGTCTTTACGCCGACGTCAAGAAGGTCGCTCAGATCAAGCCCAAGTCGGCCGTCACCGGGGAACTCTCCGCCGGTGAGTTCACCTGGGACAACTTCACCATCCGCTACACGTCGGAGGGCAAGAGCGAGTACGGGCTGGCCCCCATCCCGACCACGGACGGCAAGAAGACCGGCCAGTACCTCGGCTCCCTCATGCTCAGCGCCTCCAAGCGCACCCAGCACGCGAAGGAAGTCGCCCAGTTCATCGACTTCATGGTGCACGACCCCGAGGTCGCCAAGATCATGGGCTACGACCGCGGGGTGCCCGCGACGCAGGCCCAGTTCGACGCCTTCCAGCCCACGGACGAGGTCAACAAGGCGATCGCCGCCTATGAGACGTCCCTTGTCGAGGCGGGCGTCCTGGAGCCCATCACCCCGCACCCGGCGGGCGCGGACATCTGCGAGTCCGCGTTCCTGCGCATCGGTGAGGAGCTGGGCCTGGGCAAGCGCTCGGTCGACGACGCCGTCAAGCAGTTCTTCACCGAGTCGAAGACGGCTCTCGCGAGCTGATGGGAACCGCCGTGACACACGCCCCCGCGATGGAGGGCATGACCAAGGACTCCGAGCCGCGGCACGGACCGGTCAAGCCCGAGCGGCCCCCCGCCCTCAAGCGGCGGGTCCGTCGGGAGAACCTGGCCGGCTATCTCTTCATGTCCCCCTGGATCGCCGGATTCCTGCTGCTCACAGCGGGCCCGATGGTGGCCTCGCTCTACTTCGCCTTCACCGACTACAACCTCTTCGACGCGCCCAAGTGGATCGGGCTCGACAACTTCTCCGAGATGTTCGGCGACCCGCGCTGGCGCCACTCGGTGCAGGTGACGCTCTGGTACGTCGTCGTCGGCACGCCACTCAAGCTGCTCGCGGCGCTCGGTGTGGCGCTGCTGCTCGCCCAGAAGCGGCGGGGGCAGGCCTTCTACCGGGCCGCCTTCTACGCGCCGTCGCTGATCGGCGCGAGCGTCTCCATCGCGATCGTGTGGAAGGCGATCTTCTCGGACGACGCGATCGTTGACCGCACCCAGAAGATCTTCGGGATCGGCGTCGGCGGCTGGACCGGCGACCCGGACCTGATCATCTACAGCCTGGTGGCACTCACCGTCTGGCAGTTCGGCGCCCCGATGGTCATCTTCCTCGCCGGGCTCAAGCAGGTCCCGCGCGAGCTGTACGAGGCCGCCGAAGTCGACGGGGCGGGCAAGTTCCGGCGGTTCTGGAACATCACCCTGCCGATGATCTCCCCGGTCCTCTTCTTCAACGTCCTGCTGGAGACCATCCACTCCTTCCAGATCTTCAGCTCGGCGTACATCGTCGGCGGCGGCGCCGGAGGCAACGCCTGCGGTCCGGCCGACGGCTCGATGGTCTACACCTGCTATCTGTACGTCCAGGGCTTCGAGAACAGCCGGATGGGTCTGGCCTCCGCCATGGCCTGGATGCTGCTCGTCGCGGTCGCCCTGGTGACGGCGGTGCTGTTCTGGTCCCAGAAGCGCTGGGTGCACTACGAGGAGGGCGCCTGATGAGCGCGACCGACATCGAGCCGTCCCCCTCCGCCCGGGCCGGGGCACTGCGCCGCAGGCTGCCCGGATCCGTCGCCTGGCACATCGGGTCCCTGCTGATTCTCGCGGTGATCCTCTACCCGGTGATGTGGGTCCTGGGCGGCTCGTTCAAGAGCAGCGAGGACATCGTCGGCAGCCTGGATCTCCTCCCGGGCGACCCGACCTTCTCCAACTACACGAGCCTCGCCGACGGCATCGCCGACATCCCAATCTCCACCTTCTTCTTCAACTCGCTCTTCCTCGCGGTCGGCTCGGTCATCGGGATCGTGGTGTCCTGCTCGCTGACGGCGTACGCCTTCGCGAGGATCCGGTTCGCGGGACGGAACCTGCTGTTCACGCTGATGATCGGCACGCTCCTGTTGCCGTACCACGTGCTGCTGATCCCGCAGTACGTGCTGTTCCGCAACATGGAGATGATCAACACCTACACCCCGCTGCTGCTGGGGAAGTACCTCGCCACGGAGGCGTTCTTCGTCTTCCTGATGGTGCAGTTCATGCGGAACCTGCCCAAGGAACTGGACGAGGCCGCGCGTCTCGACGGCTGCGGGCACTTCCGGATCTACTGGTCGATCATGCTGCCGCTGTGCCGGCCGGCCCTGATCACCAGCGCGATCTTCACCTTCATCAACTCCTGGAACGACTTCATGGGCCCGCTGATCTACCTCAACGAGCCCGACAAGTACACCGTCTCCCTCGGCCTGAAGATGTTCGTCGACCAGGAGGGGCTCGCGAACTACGGCGGCATGATCGCCATGTCGCTCGTCGCCCTGCTGCCGGTCCTCGCCTTCTTCCTGGCCTTCCAGCGGTATCTGATCGACGGTATGGCGACGTCCGGACTGAAGGGCTGAGGGGCGGTCACGATGGCCGAAGCGCGGGTGAAGGCTCGTACGGCTCGGGGGGAGTCGGTGTTCGCCGAGCGGTTCGGTGTGTTCGCCGAGTGCCTGCTCACCGGGGTGTGGATCGGCGTGGCCTCCCTCGGCGTGGTGACCTGGCCGGCGGCCTTCGCCGCCGGGGCGCGGCATCTGCGTCGCCGGATCGCTCATGAGGGCGGTGGTCTGCGGGAGTTCGTCGCCGACTTCCGGGTCGCCGTGCGTCGGGGATGGCTCGTCGGGCTTGCCGGATGGGCCGTGGCCGCCGCGGTCCGGGTGGACGTCCAGGCCGCGCAGGCCGGGATTCCCGGTGGGCCGCTCGTCGGGGCGATCGGGCTGTTCGCGCTGATCGGGGGCGTCGTGGCACTGCTGCGGGCGGCGGCCTCCTGGACACCGGACGCCGACTGGCGGGCGCTGCTCGCCGGTGCCGGGCGGCGTGCCGTGCTCGACCCCGCCGGGTCCTTCCTGATCATCGGCGGACTGGCGGTCGTGGCCGCGTCCGCCTGGTTCGCCGCGCCGTTGGCGGTCCCCGTGCTCGGGGCCGTCGCGGCGGCGGCCGTCGCCGTCGAGGAGCGGTACCGGCACCGTTGACCGGCGGTGCTCCTTCTCCAGGCCGGCGCCCTGAGCGCCGCACCTCTGTCTGTCATGCCCCTGCCCGGTTGCAAGGAAATGTTTCCCGCACGGAAAGGAAAGGCTGAACTCTCATGTCTCCCATCCCCCGAAGGTCCCTCCTCAAGGCGGCCGCGGTCGCCGGAGCCGCAGCGCAGTTCAGCTGGGCGCTGGGGGCGAAGGACGCTTCTGCCGCGCCGAGAGCCGAGGCGGCCGACGCCGATCCCGTGACCCTCGACTGGCTGGAGGACGGCGGTCTGGGCGCCGCGCCCGGTTCCACCGTCGGTGTCCCCTGGCCGAAGGGCGTGTACCAGGCGGACCAGAAGTTCGCGGTGACGGACGCGGGGGGCAAGGCCGTGCCCGTGCAGTCCTGGCCGATCGCCTACTGGCCGGACGGTTCCCTGAAGTGGACGGCCCACGCGGTGAGCTCGGGCGGCGGCAAGCTCACGCTCGCCGCCGGTGAGGCCGCCGTACCGGACAGGAAGGTCACCGTCGACAAGAGCGGCGGCACCATCGACGTCTCGACCGGTGTCATCACCGCGAAGATCGGCAAGTCGGGCGCGACCCTCGTCAAGTCGGTCACCCGGGGCTCCACGGAGATCGCCAGGAACGGGCGGCTCGTGCTGATCCGGCAGCCCGAGATCGAGGACGAGGACCAGGGCGCCGTGAAGACCGAGCGCTTCGAGGGTGCGATCTCCGAGGTCACGGTCGAGCAGGAGGGCCCGGTCCGCGCGGTCGTCCGCATCGACGGCAAGCACCGCAAGGGCAGCCGCAGTTGGCTGCCCTTCTCCATCCGGCTCTACTTCTACGCGGGCGCCGACTCCTTCCGCATGGTGCACACCATCACCTACGACGGCACACAGGAGCCGGGCAGGGCGAGCGGCGACTTCATCCGGGGCATCGGCGTGCGCTTCACCGTGCCGATGCGCGACGAGTCCTACGACCGTCACATCCGCATCGGCGGCGAGGGCACCGGCCTGCTCCGCGAGGCCGTCAAGGGCATCACCGGACTGCGCCGCGACCCGGGGGCTGCCGTACAGGCGGCGCAGTTCGCGGGGGAGAAGCTGCCCGACCCGGCCACCTGGGACCAGCGGGTGACGACCCGGCTGCAGTACATCCCCGAGTGGGGCGACTACACCCTCTCCCAGCTTTCCGCCGACGGCTTCACCCTGCGCAAGCGCACCAAGAAGGGCCACGGCTGGATCGGCGCCGGCGGGGGCAGGCGGGCCTCCGGATTCGGTTACGTCGGTGGGGTCGGCGGCGGGCTCTCGTTCGGGCTGCGGGACTTCTGGGAGAAGTTCCCCGCCCAGCTCGACATCCGCGGCGCCCACACCGACGCGGCCGAGGTCACCATGTGGCTCTGGTCGCCCGAGGCGCAGCCCATGGACCTGCGCTTCTACCACGACGGCATGGGCCAGGACACCTACCCCGAGCAACTCGAAGGCCTCAACATCACCTATGAGGACTACGAGCCGGAGTTCGGCACGCCCTACGGCATCGCCCGTACGTCGGAGCTGTTGTTCTGGGCCAACGAGTCGACGCCCTCGGCGGAGGCGCTCGCCCGACAGGTCGACGCCGTACGGGTACTGCCGCAGCTCGCCGCGCCGCCCAGGCAGCTCATCAAGGCGAAGGTGTTCGGGCCGGGTCTGTACTCCGAGCCGGACCGGTCCACGCCCGCCAAGGCGAAGATCGAGGACCATCTCGACTTCCTCTTCACCTACTACAAGGACCAGGTGGAGCAACGCCGTTGGTACGGCTTCTGGGACTACGGCGACATCATGCACAGCTACGACACCGTCAGGCACCAGTGGCGGTACGACGTCGGCGGCTACGCCTGGGACAACTCCGAGCTCTCGCCGGATCTGTGGCTGTGGTTCGCGTATCTGCGCTCCGGTCGCGCGGACATCTTCCGCTTCGCCGAGGCGATGACCCGGCACACCGGTGAGGTCGACGTCTACCACCTGGGCAAGTGGGCCGGCCTCGGCACCCGGCACGGCGTCCAGCACTACGCCGACAGCGCCAAGCAGCAGCGCATCGCCAACACCACGTACCGGCGCTACTACTACTTCCTCACGGCGGACGAGCGGGTCGGCGACCTCATGCACGCCAACGTCGACTCCGACGAGACCTTCCTCGTCCTCGACCCGATCCGCAAGATCCGCACCGAGCCGTACACGCCCGACCGGCACGCGCTGTCGATCGGCTTCGGCACGGACTGGAGCGGACTGGTGTCGGCGTGGCTGACGGAGTGGGAGCGCAAGGGGCCGAAGTGGGAGAAGGCACGCGCGCGTGTGCTGTCCACGATGGAGACGATCGCCGCCCAGCCCAATGGATTCGTGCAGGGGAACGGGCTCTACGACCTCGACACGGGCAAGTTCGCCATCGCCGACAAGGCGGTCGTCGGGGTCTCGCACCTGTCCGCCGTGTTCGGTCTCAACGAACTGTGCGCCGAGCTCATCGATCTCGTCGACATGCCCGAGTTCAACGCGGCGTACTTCGACTACTGCCGCTACTTCAACGCGACGAAGGCGGAGCAGGCGGCGCGGTACGGGGCCGACTTCGGTTCGCTGCTGCTCTTCCAGGGGCATTCGCGGCTCGACGCGTACGCCGCCGTGAAGACGGGGGACGAGAAGCTGGCCAAGCGTGCGTGGGAGAAGTTCTACAACTCCGACGGCTACAAGGAGTCGGCGCCCTGGACGACCCAGAAGCTGAGCGGGCCGGTGGCGCTTGTGGCGGGGAGCGAGGCGAGTTGGGTGTCCACCAACGACACGGCGCTGTATGGGCTGGCTGCTATCGAGAATCTGGCGCTGCTTGGGGATCGAATGCCGTAACGGGCTGTGACGGTTTGTGGGGAACTGCGGGCCGGTTGTGGCTGGTCGCGCAGTTCCCCGCGCCCCTGGGCGGCGTTCTAGTGCATGTTGCCCAAGAAGTTCCGCATCCTTCGGGCATCCCTGAGGCGCTGCTCGTACGTTGCGCCGAGAGCGAGCAGCAGGAGGCCGGCCAGGGCCGGGGGGACCCAGCGGGGGAGTGCGTCGGTCACTTGGGCGATGTACGGGGCCAGTTCGTGCAGGGCGTCCAGGGCCAGGACCGTGCCGCCCAGCAGGAGGGGTGCCCTGAGGTGGTGGCCGGCTCCCAGCAGGGTGATCGCCAGGGCGGCCATGCCCAGCAGGAGGGGGCGCGTCCAGTGCGGGTCGCTCCAGGCTGCGAGGAGACTGGGGACGAGGGTGGCGGCGAGGCCGGGGCCGTACGCCGTCCAGGACGAGGTCTCCGGATCGCGGTGCCTGCGCAGGGCGCCGACCAGCAGGGCCGGGACGCTGACCGGCACCGTGTACGCCTCGGGCGTCCCGATGTCCCAGGCCGCCAGGCGCACCCAGGTGGCCAGCACGAACAGCGCGGCGGAGGCGTAGGCGACGGGGCGGCGGTCGGGGCGGATCGCCACCCCGGCGGTGATCACGCCGCACAGCGCCAGGACCAGGGCGACCATCGGCAGGTCGGCCGAGGCCGCCGCCAGCCCGACGGCCGGCAGTGCGGCGAGCGCGCCCGCCACCTCGACCGGGATCGTCGCCCGCGCGTCACCGAGCCGTGCCGCGAGCAGGGCCGCCGCCCCCGGGACCGCCAGGACCAGCAGGGCGGTGTACTGCGGTCCCCAACCGGCCGCGGCACCTGTCGCGCAGGCCAGCGCGGCGGCGTACGCGAGCGTGGCCGGGGCCGTGGCCGGGGCCAGATGCGGCTTCCAGGAGGCCGCCGCGAAGAGCGCCGTGAGGGCGCAGAGCACGGTGAGGGTGGCGGGCTCGGCGGTCAGGGAGAGGAAGGCGAGGGGGAGGGAGGTGAGGAGGGCCAGGACCGTGGCGGTCAGGCGGGCGGTGGGGAAGTCGACGGGGGGCCGTGCCTGAGGTGAGGCCGCTGCCTCTGAGGGCTCCTCCGCCTCCGGGTGCTCGGCCGGTCGTATCCACGCGGCCGCCGCCAGGGCGCCGGCCGTCGTGATGCCGAGCGCCACCAGGCCCACGGCGTACGGGACTTCGAGCACCGCCGGAAGAACCAGCGCCGTCGCCCAGGCCGGCACCAGCACACCGGTCAGGGCCCGCGGCCGCCAGACCGTGTCACGTGCCGCGAGGAGCAGTACGACGGCGACGAGTGCCAGGACGACGGGAACGGTCTCCGCATCCGACGGCCACGGCGCGTCCACCGTCACCGCCTGACGCACGTCACCCGGCACCCCGGACCACACCCGCTCCACCCACCCGACCGGACCCAGCAGCGCGATCCCCACCAGGGGCAACGTCCACAGCAGAGCAAGCCCCTGTACGGCGGCGGAGGCCCGGACGAGTCCGCTCCGCACCGCCTGCGGCAGCCGGTCCACCCGCACCGCCGCCAGCAGGGCGATCCCGCACACCAGATAGGCCGGAACCGTCCACGCCTCCGGCAGCACGGAGCGGGCCGTGCCGCCGAGCGCGGCGACCGTGAGGAGACCGGCGGCGACGGCGAGGCCGCCCGCCTGCTTCTCGGCGACCTGCTGCCAGGCCGCCGTGACCGCGATGCCCGCGGCGAAGAGGAGGAGCGCCGCCGCCCCGGCGGCGGCGCTCGGGCCGGTGGCCGTCCAGGACAGCCAGCCGGCGGCCCACACACCCCAGGCGCCCATGCCGTACGCACCGATCATGGCGGTGATCCGTACGGTCCTGACGGGCACCCGGAGTGCCACACCCGTGTCGATCCCGGCCGTCGCGAGCAGGGCGGCCGTGATCCCGAACAGGTCCGCGTCGGCCGCCACCGCCCACAGGACGAGCGGGAGTTGGGCGGCGACCAGTGCGGCGGGCAGGGGGAGACGCAGCTCGGAGGCGCGCGGCAGCAGGCCGTACGCCGCCCACACGGCAGCCAGTACCGCCGAGACGGCCGCGATGTAGCCCGTCGCGTCGACGTCGGCCAACCGGACCTCGTGCAGCGCGTACGCGTCGAGCACGGTCAGCGCCAGACCGAGGCCCGCCACCGACTCGGCCGTCGACCGCAGCCCGCGCTTCAGCAGCGCGACCGGCGCGGCGAGCACCGTCACCGTGAGCCCGCCGAGCACCAGAGCCCGCCCGGCGATCCCCATGTGCCCCCAACTGACCAGCGTGAACGCGATCGCGGCGATGGTGAGCAGGACGCCGCCGAGCACCAGCAGGACGTTCTGGACCCGCGGCGCCGAGGTCTCGGGGCGCGGCGCGGTCTCGGGATGCGGCGGTGCGAAGGGGGACGGGGCCGGCTGGGCCGACGCCGCTTGCAGGGCGGTGACCAGCCAGGCTCGGCGATGCAGCAACTGGGCCCGGCGGGTGTCCAGTTGGTGCAGCTCCAGGTCGAGGAGCCGCAACTCCTCGGCCGGCGGCGGAAAGTGCGTCATGCCTGGAGTGTGGTCCGCGTCACGCCGCACGGCATGAGTGCACGTACTCAGAACGTACTCAGATGCG
This sequence comes from Streptomyces sp. HD, assembly GCF_028369295.1. Lineage (GTDB taxonomy): Bacteria > Actinomycetota > Actinomycetes > Streptomycetales > Streptomycetaceae > Streptomyces. The sequence continues at coordinate 17,941 of NZ_JAQMYP010000010.1, read as the reverse complement.
GGGGAAACCCGCTGCCCCGGGGCAGACTCGGCCCATGGACTGGAGCCACTACCGCTTCCGCAGCCTGTGGGCGCTGCCCGCACCGCCGACCACCGTCTACGACGTGCTGCAACAGCCCGAGGACTACCCCCGCTGGTGGCCCCAGGTGCGCGAGGTGACCAAGCTCAGCGACACCACCGGTGTGATCCGGATCCGCTCCGTCCTGCCGTACGACATCGTCTTCACCGCGCGGGAGGTGCGGCGGGACCGGGAGGCCGGAGTGCTGGAGATCGCCATGTCCGGGGACATCGACGGGTGGGCGCGGTGGTTTGTCACCCCGCAGGGCGGCGGGACCCTGGCTCGCTACGACCAGGTCGTCGATGTGAACAAACCGTTGCTCAGGCGGTTTGCCGTTCCCGGGAGACCGGTCTTCCGGGCCAACCACTGGCTGATGATGCGCGCCGGGCGGCGGGGCCTGCTGGCGTACCTGGCCGACGGTCATCAAGCGGTTTGAAGGAAACGCGCGGGGACCTGTATTGTTCAGTGCGTTCCCGGGCGATTAGCTCAGTGGGAGAGCGCTTCGTTCACACCGAAGAGGTCACTGGTTCGAACCCAGTATCGCCCACCGGGAGAAAGCCGGTCCGCTTGATGCGGACCGGCTTTTCCGCTGTTCAAGCCGCCGCCGGCAGATCCGGGCGCAGTGGCCACGCCGGGTCCACCGCCTCCTCGCTGCCACTGCGCGCGAACCACGCCTGCAGGCCGCGTGCCTGTGCCGCGTGCCACACCGCCTGGAGCGTGTGCAGTTCGGCGGGGGACAGCCGCTCCAGGCGGGCCGCGAAACGCCGGCCCACCGCCCGGACGACCTCCAGTGAGGCCAGCGCGTCGGCCGCCGCGTCGTGCGCGCCGTCCAGCGTGACGCCGTAGTGCGCGCACAGGTCGGTCAGGGTGCGGCGGCCCTTGCGATAGCGGTCCAGATGCTTGTCCAGAACACGCGGGTCGAGCACCCGCATCGGCGTCGTCTCGAACCACTGGTCCAGGGACGAGGCGCGATGACGGCGCAACTCGCGGTCCAGCAGCGTCAGATCGAACGGCGCGTTCATCACCACTATGGGCCGGTTCACCGTGGCCTGCGCCGCCAGTTCCTCGACTATCTCCTGCATCACCGGCGCCGGCCAGCGGCCACTGCGCTGAAGATGATCCTCCGCCAGTCCGTGCACCGCCGTCGCCGCCTCCGGCACCGGCACACCCGGGTTCACCAGCCACTGGGTCACCCGCGGCCGGGTGCCCGGCGCGTCCTGGACGACGACGGCCGCCGAAACGATCCGGTCGGTCTCGACGTCCACGCCTGTCGTCTCCGTGTCGAATGCCGCCAGCGGGCCTTCGTACCAGCACGCCATATCCACACAACCCCTCGTTCACCCACGGCAGCTGACGTACCGTCTTCTGCCCGTTTGGTGATACCCGGGCCGTTTGCGCCGTACGCCGGAAGGACACAACAGGAGTGCGGGTCTTTGCAGTTCAGCGGCCCGGTTCGGGGATTCACTTTGCTTGGAAGGCTGTTGGTCATGGCGATAGCGCAGCCCGAGCGGGGCGGGCTGCTGCCCGAGCGCACGGGCCCCCATCGCGGTTCACTCGCCACCACCGCCTGCATGGAGACACTGCAGGTGGGCTATCTGCACGCCGTCGCGGCGGCGGCGGGATGCTCGCTGTCCCAGCCATTTCCGGACAACGGCATCGACTGGCACGTCAGCCACAGCGCGCCCGGGCACACCGTCGACGACGAGGTCACCATCAAGGTGCAGCTCAAGGCGACGTACCAGCTCCCGCCGAACCCGCCCGGCCGCTTCTTCTCCTTCACGCTGGACAACGACCACCTGGCGAAGCTCGCCCGTACCCCTGTCTCCGTGCACAAGATCCTGGTCGTGATGATCGTTCCCCGGTCGCAGGAGCAGTGGCTGCGTGCCGGCCACGACCGGCTCGACCTGCGGCACTGCTGCTACTGGGTCAACCTGGCCGGCCACGCGATCACCGGGCGGCGGCGGACCAGCGTGCGGATACCGACCTCACGCATCTTCGACGACCGGGCGCTCTGCGAGATCATGACGCGGGTCGGGACGGGAGGCAGACCATGACGCACCGCCCCCTGGAGGAACCGGTACGGCCAGTGCGCCCGCACCCGGTCGACGCGTCCTGGGACCGTCCTCCCGAGCCCGGCGACGTCGACCCCGCCGTGCTCAGCGCCCTGCTGCGCCGGCACGGCTGGCAGCGACGCGGGGGAGCGGCCGGTCGCTACGGCCGCTGGACCCCGCCCGGGCCCGGCGGCAACGGCACCAGCCTGCTGGTCCCCGAGTCCCGCGCCTTCCCCGACAGCGACGACCTGCTCGGCGAGGCGCTCGTCGCCCTCTCCCGCAGCGGCATGCCCTCCGCGCGTGAGGTGCTGGTCGGGCTCGCGGTGCCCAGCGACGAGGTCCGCTGGTGGCGGGACGCGCCGAGCGGGCCTGCCGGCGCCGCGCCCTGGACGGTGGAGGAGGAACTGCGCACCGCCGCCCGCCAGATGCTTCTCGCCGCGGCGCTCGCCACGCGGGCGCGTGCGGGCTATCACGGTGCCCGGCACCGCCGCTCGGCCGCCGCGATGCTGGAGAGCGTCCTCGTCGGCTCCGGGGCGGGCGGCCGCCGACTCGCCGCCTTCGTGCCCGTCGGCGCGGGGCGCCCGCTTGCCGTCCGCCTCCATCAGGCCCTGTACGCCGCTCGCGAGGCCATCGACTACCAGCGGGCCACCGGTGGCATGGACGCCTTCGACGGCGCCGTCGAGGCGGGCGTCAGCCGCGAGCTCACCGAGGCGCTGATCGCCCTGGTGCGGGGTACGGAGGGCGCGCGCATCGCCGTCGAGTGGGCGCCCGCCGCCGGGGTGCCCGAGGACTGCGCGGCCGGTGTCGAGCCCGTCGAGTTCTCGCCGGGCGACCTGCCCGTGCTGCGCGAGGCAGGGGCCCGCTATCTGCGCGAGGAACCGTCCGTGCCGGTCCGGATCACCGGCACGGTCGTACGGATGCGCAGGTCGGGGCCGCGCGGGGAGGGCAGCGTACGGCTGCGCGTCCTCGCCGGCGCCGAGATTCCGCACGTCCGGCTGACCCTGGACGAGGAGGCGTACCGCATCGCCGGGCACGCCCACCTCGTCGGACTGCCGGTGCGCGTGCACGGGCGACTGGAGAGCCGCGGCGGCTTCCGCAAGGTCACCGGGGCCTGCGGGGTCGTACCGGTACAGGTGGACGAGGCCGAGCGGGACCGGCTGATGAAGTCGCTGCAGGAGGATCTGGACTTCTTCGAGGAGGCTTGCGGCGGGGAGGACGACGGGGACTGACAGCAGCGGTTTCGCGGAGGGTGTGCTGCGCTCGGTAGGATCCTTAGGCATCGCAGTGCCATGCCGTACGGGGTAGTGCGGCCCACCTTCAGTCAGGAGAGACCGGTGTCAGACGTCCGTGTGATCATCCAACGCGATTCCGAGCGGGAAGAGCGCGTGGTGACGACGGGCACTACGGCCGCCGACCTCTTCGCCGGCGAGCGCTCGATCATCGCCGCGCGCGTGGGCGGCGAGCTCAAGGACCTGTCTTACGTGCTCGCCGACGGCGAGGAGGTCGAGGGTGTCGAGATCTCCTCCGAGGACGGTCTCAACATCCTCCGCCACTCCACCGCGCACGTGATGGCACAGGCCGTGCAGGAGCTGTTCCCCGAGGCCAAGCTGGGCATCGGCCCGCCCGTCAAGGACGGCTTCTACTACGACTTCGACGTCGAGAAGCCGTTCACGCCCGAGGATCTCAAGGCCATCGAGAAGAAGATGCAGGAGATCCAGAAGCGGGGGCAGAAGTTCGCCCGCCGCGTCGTCACCGACGAGGCCGCCCGCGAGGAGCTCGCGAACGAGCCCTACAAGCTGGAGCTGATCGGCCTCAAGGGCTCCGCCTCGTCCGACGACGGCGCGGACGTCGAGGTCGGCGCCGGCGAGCTGACGATCTACGACAACCTGGACGCCAAGTCCGGCGACCTGTGCTGGAAGGACCTCTGCCGCGGTCCCCACCTGCCGTCGACCCGCGCGATCCCGGCGTTCAAGCTGATGCGCAACGCCGCCGCCTACTGGCGCGGCAGCGAGAAGAACCCGATGCTCCAGCGCATCTACGGCACCGCCTGGCCGTCCAAGGACGAGCTCAAGGCGTACCTGGACTTCCTGGCCGAGGCCGAGAAGCGCGACCACCGCAAGCTGGGCAACGAGCTCGACCTGTTCTCCATCCCGGAGCAGATCGGCTCCGGCCTCGCCGTCTTCCACCCCAAGGGCGGCATCATCCGCCGGGTCATGGAGGACTACTCGCGCCGCCGGCACGAGGAAGAGGGCTACGAGTTCGTCTACACCCCGCACGCGACGAAGGGGAAGCTCTTCGAGACGTCGGGGCACCTGGACTGGTACGCCGAGGGCATGTACCCGCCCATGCAGCTCGACGAGGGCGTGGACTACTACCTCAAGCCCATGAACTGCCCGATGCACAACCTGATCTTCGACGCGCGCGGCCGTTCCTACCGTGAACTGCCGCTGCGCCTCTTCGAGTTCGGCACCGTGTACCGGTACGAGAAGTCGGGTGTCGTGCACGGTCTCACGCGTGCGCGTGGCTTCACGCAGGACGACGCGCACATCTACTGCACGCGTGAGCAGATGTCGGAGGAGCTCGACAAGACGCTCACCTTCGTCCTCGGCCTGCTGCGCGACTACGGCCTGACCGACTTCTACCTGGAGCTGTCCACCAAGGACCCGGAGAAGTTCGTCGGCTCAGACGAGGTCTGGGAGGAGGCGACCGAGACGCTGCGCCAGGTCGCCGAGAAGCAGGGCCTGCCCCTGGTCCCGGACCCGGGCGGCGCCGCCTTCTACGGGCCGAAGATCTCCGTCCAGACCAAGGACGCCATCGGCCGCACCTGGCAGATGTCGACCATCCAGCTCGACTTCAACCTGCCGGAGCGCTTCGACCTGGAGTACACCTCCGCGGACGGCTCCAAGCAGCGTCCGGTCATGATCCACCGTGCGCTGTTCGGCTCCATCGAGCGGTTCTTCGCGGTGCTCCTGGAGCACTACGCGGGCGCCTTCCCGGCCTGGCTCGCCCCGGTCCAGGCGATCGGCATCCCGATCGGCGACGGGCACGTGGACTACCTGGAGAAGTTCGCCGCGGCCGCGAAGAAGAAGGGCCTGCGTGTCGAGGTCGACTCCTCCTCGGACCGTATGCAGAAGAAGATCCGCAACGCCCAGAAGCAGAAGGTGCCCTTCATGGTCATCGCGGGCGACGAGGACATGGCCAACAACGCCGTCTCCTTCCGCTACCGCGACGGCTCGCAGGAGAACGGCATCCCGTTCGACGACGCCATCGCGAAGATCGCGCAGGTCGTCGAGGAGCGGGCGCAGGTCTGATCCGGCGCCCTGATCGTCGAAGGCCCTCGGGGAGTTCAGTTCCCCGGGGGCCTTTTGTCGTCCTCCCGGGAGAAGACCTGCAGCAGCCACGAGGCGAACGTGCCGGTCACGGCGCCCAGCAGGCCCAGCCCCACGGCCATGACCCCGACCGCGATCACGCGTCCACGCTCGGTGACGGGGGTGACGTCGCCGTAGCCGACCGTGGAGAGGGTCGAGCAGGTGAACCACACCGCGTCCCCGAAGGTCCGTATGGTCGCGCCCGGCGCCCCGCGCTCCTGCTGGTAGAGGGCGAGGGCACCCGTGAAGCCGAGCAGCAGGGCGGCCATCCCGGCGTAGACGATCACCCGCGCGTACAGACTGAGGCGGGGTCGTCCGTGCCGGCGCTGGACGGTCTCGTACAGCTTCACGATCCGCAGGGGCCGCAGCAGCGGCAGCAGCACCACGACGGTGTCCAGCAGATGGGTCCGTACGAAGCTCAGCCGTTGCCCGCTGAGCCGCCAGCACACGGCGTAGTCGACGCCGAACAGGGCCCAGGCGGTGAACGTCAGCGCGAGACAGAGGTCGAGTGCGCTCTCCGACAGATGACCGTCGCCCAGCACGCGGACCGCGTACGAGGCGAGGAAGACGAACGACGCCACGACGAGAGGGATCTCGGTGTGCCGCCGCCAGCGGGCCAAACGAGCGTCATCGTCCACCGACCCAGCTTGGCCCCGGCCGACCGAGTGCGAGCCCCGGCGACACGCCACGAACGGACGAAGCCATATGCTGCACGCATGACGAGTGAGCCGGAGCAGCAGTGGGGAGTGGGGATCCAGGACGCGTTCCAGCGCCTGTGGACGCCCCATCGGATGGCCTACATCCAGGGTGAGAACAAGCCGACCGGCCCCGGCGCCGACGACGGCTGCCCCTTCTGCTCGATCCCGGCCAAGTCCGACGAGGACGGCCTGGTCGTCAAGCGCGGGGAGCAGGTCTACGCGGTCCTCAACCTGTACCCCTACAACGGCGGCCACCTCATGGTGGTGCCCTACCGTCACGTCGCCGACTACACCGACCTCACCGAGCCGGAGACCATCGAGCTCGCCGCGCTGACCAAGCAGGCGATGACGGCCCTGCGCACCGCCTCCGGCGCCCATGGCTTCAACATCGGCATGAACCAGGGCACGGTCGCCGGCGCCGGCATCGCGGCCCACCTGCACCAGCACATCGTTCCGCGCTGGGGCGGCGACACGAACTTCATGCCGGTGGTGGGGCACACACGAGTGCTGCCGCAGCTCCTCGCCGACACACGCAAGATGCTGGCGGAGGCTTGGCCGACGGCTTGAGAAGCCGGTGATCAGCCCGTCCGGCGTTCGAGGACGAGGCCGTTGAGGCCGATGGGGGGTCTGGGGGCACAGCCCCCAGGGACGGTCGCCCAGACCCACCTCATGCGGCTCGACCGGCGGAGCCCTACGCGTCGTACACGTCTGCCTTCCGGGGCGACGCATCCTGCACGGCCGTGCTCAGGAACGACGACCGGGTACCGAACTTCTCGGTGTTCACGCCGTTCTCGTCCAGGACCTTGATCGCGGCAGCGTGCACGACCCGCAGCACCGGCGTAGCAGCCCGCAGCGCGTCGTCGGCCATGAACCGGTGCCGCCACGGCTGATCCGCCCAGGCGTGCCGGAGGCCGAACGGCTCGGGCAGCCCAATCGTCCCGCCGAGCCAGTTGAGCAGCGGCGGATACCAGGAGATCGGGGCCCGGACCGCCAGCCGCACCACCTCGTCGCTGTTGACCAGCGGGAGCTTGATCTTGCGGGTCTCCCACGGCTTCAGCGACTTGGAGACCTCCTTGGTCGGCGCCTCGGGCTTCTCCTGGAAGAGCCCGTTCACCGGACCGAGGGCATGCCCGGTCACCTCGATGCGCAGCGTCTCGTGCAGCACGGTCACCGTGATCAGCATCGTGATGATCAACTGCCCGTCCCAGAGCGTCCACTGGACCCCCAGGTAGTGCCGGTCACCGCTGCCGAACTGCTGCTTGTTGCAGATGTCCTGTATCGCGTGCGACTTGACCTGGTACGCCTCGACGTCCGTGCCCTCCGGCCGGGACACCGCCTTCGCTCCCTCGGCGATCGGCGTGACGACCCAGTGCCGTATCGAAGGCTTGGGGAAACCACCGGTGTTGAGGGGACCGCGCTCCAGCATGCGCAGCTGGTCGTGGATCGAGCGGATGACGTCCCAGCTGCGGAAGGGGTGGATCTCCCGGGTGGGATCGGCCGGTACCAGGTCCTCGGCCAGCTGCCAGCTGCCCCAGCGGGTGCCCATGCCGAGTATCCCCTTGGGCCCGGCGTAGAACACGGAGTTGGACTGCTGCTCGGCGCTCAGCTTGGCGAGGGACTGGCGCAGCTGTTCCGCCTGGGTCTCGGTGGGGCTGGTCGGCACCGCCTCCGGCACCTTCGCGCCGACGCTGCTGCCGGCCAGCAGACTGTCCCACCGGCCCCGCAGGTCCTTCGCGGTGCGCTCACAGACCTGCTTGGCCCAGAACCAGCCGATCACGGGCATGACCACGCAGGCCCGCGCATACCAGGCCCAGAAGCCGGTGAACGGCATCCGGACCAGGAACAGCACGGCGAGCGCCCCTGCCCCGATGAGCAGCGCGGAGGCGAGCGCGCCGCCCCGCTTCTGGTCCGCCTTGGCGACGATGGTGCGCAGCTGGAAGATCAGCAGCCACACCAGCAGGCCGGGCAGGAACAGCACGCCGCAGATCACCATTATGGCGCTGAGCATCCGGTCGCGGGTCTTGCGGATGTTGTTGGCGGCCAGGGCGTGCTCGACCACGACCTGCGGCTCGGTGCCGAAGGACTGGATCAGGGGCTTGCGGCCGGGGCCGAGCATGCGGTCGACCACGGCCCGCGAGTAGGCCTCACCCAGGTTGGGCCGGAAGATCTTCGCCCACTTGCGGCCGGCCTTGACGTCGGTCTTGTGCCATTCGTTGTCGGCCTTCTTGATGTCCTCGTACGGGTTGTCCCGATAGGCCGCCGAGGCCAGCGCGAACGTCGCCGTCTGGCCCTCGCCGGCCGTACGAGGCACCTGCGGACCGAAGATGTCCGCGTAACCGCCCTCAACGGTCATTCCCGCCCCCGATCGCCGCACTGTCGCTTCTGCGGCCTTCCCGACTTCCGCGCTGTGCACACCTGTTGATCAATGATCAGAGTATCCTCCGCCACCGACAACCGTCGGCGGACGGCCGAAGCCGCCCGCCGACGCGGAGGGGAGCATTCCGCAACAGCTGCTGGGTGACGTCGCCAAACGTCACTTGGTGGCGCCGGGCGCCAACTACGAGGCGTCGCACGCCTCTTCACGAATCCTTTCCGCGATCTGCGGCGGCATCGGCTCGTGCCGGGCGTAGGACCGGCTGAACCGCGCGGTGCCGTGCGACAGCGACCGCAGATCGACGGCGTACCGGCCGACCTCGATCTCGGGCACCTCGGCCTTGATGAGGGTGCGGCCACCGCTGGTCTGCTCGGTGCCCAGGACGCGGCCGCGCCGCCCGGACAGGTCGCTCATCACGGCGCCCACGTAGTCGTCACCGACGAGCACGGACACCTCGGCGACCGGCTCCAGCAGATGGATCTTCACGTCGGCCGCCGCCTCCCGCAGCGCCAGCGCACCGGCCGTCTGGAACGCGGCGTCGGAGGAGTCCACCGAGTGCGCCTTGCCGTCGAGCAGCGTGACCCGGACGTCGACGAGCGGATAGCCGGCCGCGACCCCCTTCGCCGCCTGCGCCCGCACGCCCTTCTCCACCGACGGGATGAACTGCCGCGGCACCGCCCCGCCGACCACCTTGTCCACGAACTCGATGCCCGAGCCGCCCGGCAGCGGCTCCACCTCGATCTCGCAGATCGCGTACTGTCCGTGCCCGCCGGACTGCTTCACATGCCGCCCGCGGCCCGCCGACCTGCTCGCGAACGTCTCCCGCAGGGAGACCTTGTGCGGTACGACGTCGACCTGCACGCCGTACCGGCTGCGCAGCCGTTCGAGGGCGACGTCCGCGTGCGCCTCGCCCAGGGCCCACAGCACGACCTGGTGGGTGGCCTGGTTCTGCTCCAGCCGCATCGTCGGGTCCTCGGCGACCAGCCGGGACAGACCCTGCGACAGTTTGTCCTCGTCCGCCTTGCTGTGCGCCTGGATGGCCAGCGGCAGCAGCGGGTCGGGCATCTGCCAGGGCTCCATCAGCAGCGGGTCGTCCTTGGCCGACAGCGTGTCCCCGGTCTCGGCGCGGCTCAGCTTCGCCACACACGCGAGGTCACCGGCGATGCAGTGGGTGAGGGTGCGCTGCTGCTTGCCGAAGGGCGCGGACAGGGCGCCGATCCGCTCGTCGACGTCGTGGTCCTCGTGCCCGCGGTCGGCCAGCCCGTGCCCGGAGACGTGCACCGTCTCGTCGGGGCGCAGCGTGCCGGAGAAGACGCGCACCATCGACACCCGGCCGACGTACGGGTCGGACGCCGTCTTCACGACCTCCGCGACCAGCGGCCCGTCCGGATCGCACGGCTTCAGCTCGCGCGGCTTGCCGTCCACCGTGGTGACCCGGGGCGCCTCGCGCTCCAGCGGGGTGGGGAAGCCCCGCGTGACCAGCTCCAGCACCTCGACCGTGCCGAGGCCGTGGCGGGCACCGTCGGCCGCGGGGGCGGCGGCCAGGACGGGGAAGAACGTGCCGCGCGCGACGGCTCGCTCCAGGTCGTCGATCAGCGTCTTGACGTCGACCTGCTCGCCGCCCAGATACCGGTCCATGAGGGTCTCGTCCTCGCTCTCCGCGATGATCCCCTCGATCAGCCGGTTACGGGCCTCCTCGATCTCCGGCAGCTGGTCGTCGCCCGGCTCGGCCTCCTTGCGCTCCCCGGACGAGTAGTCGAACAGCTTCTGCGACAGCAGCCCGGTCAGTCCGGTCACGGGCGCGTGCCCGTCCGGGCCCTGCGGGCCGTGCAGTGGCAGATACAGCGGGAGCACGGCGTCGGGGTCGTCCCCGCCGAAGGCCTCCGCGCAGATCCGCGTCATCTCCTCGTAGTCGGCCCGCGCGGCCTCCAGGTGTGTGACGACGATCGCGCGCGGCATGCCGACGGCCGCACACTCCTCCCACACCATGCGGGTCGAGCCGTCCACGCCGTCCGAGGCCGAGACGACGAAAAGGGCCGCGTCCGCGGCTCGCAGACCGGCCCTGAGTTCCCCGACGAAGTCGGCGTATCCGGGGGTGTCCAGAAGGTTGACCTTGATGCCGTCCCATTCGACCGGCACCAGGGAGAGCTGCACCGAACGTTGCTGCCGGTGCTCGATCTCGTCGTAGTCCGAGACGGTGCCGCCGTCCTCCACCCGGCCCGCCCGGTTCACTGCCCCCGCGGTCAGCGCGAGAGCTTCCACCAAGGTCGTCTTGCCCGATCCGGAGTGGCCGACCAGCACCACATTCCGTACGGACGCGGGGTGGTCGGCCGCTGTAGCCCTGCCGGCGGCTCCGGGGTGTGCGTTCGCCTTGTCGCCCATGATCCTGCCTCCCGTGCACGGTGAGGTCACTGTGGGCGCGGACATACCGATCCGCGTGCGATGGCGGCTCCGGTGACGCCCGCGGTCCTTCGAGCTTTCCACTCCCGTCACGGTGCGTCCATACGGCGGACGTGATCCTGCCTTCCGGCGCCGGTGGAACAGGCCGCTCAGCCTGTGTACGAGTGCCCGGCGGTCGCACTCACGCGCGCGTGGCTACGATGGGCCAGCCGGTGGCCAGCAGGGCCGCACGGCGCCACACCGACCCTCGGGAAGGCCATGCTGAACAAGTACGCGCGTGCATTCTTCACGCGTGTCCTCACACCGTTCGCCGCGTTTTTGATCCGGCGGGGCGTCAGCCCCGACACCGTCACGCTCCTCGGCACGGCCGGTGTGGTGGCGGGCGCGCTGGTCTTTTACCCCATGGGCGAGTTCTTCTGGGGCACGGTCGTGATCACACTCTTCGTGTTCTCCGACCTCGTCGACGGCAACATGGCCCGCCAGCTCGGCCGCTCCAGCCGCTGGGGCGCCTTCCTGGACTCCACCCTGGACCGGGTCGCAGACGGCGCGATCTTCGGCGGCTTCATCCTCTGGTACGCCGGCGGCGGCGACGACCTCGTGCTGTGCGCCGTCTCGATCTTCTGCCTGGTCAGCGGCCAGGTGGTGTCGTACACCAAGGCCCGGGGCGAGTCGATCGGCCTGCCGGTCGCCGTCAACGGCCTCGTGGAGCGCGCCGAGCGGCTGGTGATCTCGCTGGTCGCGGCCGGTTTCGCGGGCCTGCACAAGTTCGGCGTACCCGGCATCCAGTACCTGCTGCCCGTCGCCCTGTGGATCGTCGCGGTCGGTAGCCTGGTGACACTGATCCAGCGCGTCGTCACGGTCCGCCGCGAGTCGGCCGAGGCGGAGGCCGCGGCCGCGCAGGAGCAGTCGCAGAACGCCTCTCAGCAGAACGCCTCTCATGGGAGCGAGGCAGCGAAGTGAGTGCCCAGGAGCGGCTCACCGACGCGCTGTACGGCCTCGGCTGGGGCACCGTCAAGAAGCTCCCCGAGCCCGCCGCCGTACGGCTCGGCCGCACCATCGCCGACCTCGCCTGGAAGCAGCGGGGCAAGGGCGTCCAGCGCCTGGAGAGCAACTACGCGCGCGTGGTGCCCGACGCGAGCCCGGAGCGCCTCGCCGAGCTCTCGCGCGCGGGCATGCGCTCGTACCTGCGCTACTGGATGGAGTCCTTCCGGCTCCCGGCGTGGAGCGCCGAGCGGATAAAGGGCGGCTTCGAGCCCAAGGACGTGCACTACCTGACCGACGGGATCGCCTCCGACCAGGGCGTCATCCTCGCGTTGCCGCACATGGCCAACTGGGACCTCGCCGGCGCCTGGGTCACGACCAAGCTCCGGACGCCGTTCACGACGGTCGCCGAGCGCCTCAAGCCCGAGACCCTCTACGACCGCTTCGTCGCCTACCGGGAGGGCCTCGGCATGGAGGTCCTGCCGCACAGCGGCGGCACCGCCTTCGGCACGCTGGCCCGGCGGCTGCGCGACGGCGGCCTGGTCTGCCTGGTCGCCGAACGCGATCTGTCCGCCTCCGGCGTCGAGGTCAAGTTCTTCGGGGAGGCCACCCGGATGCCCGCGGGACCCGCCCTGCTGGCCCAGCAGACCGGCGCGCTGCTGCTGCCGGTCACGCTCTGGTACGACGACTCACCCGTCATGAAGGGCCGCGTCCACCCCCCGGTGGAGGTACCCGAGACAGGCACCCGGGCCGAGAAGACGTCTGTCATGACACAGGCGCTGGCCGATGCCTACGCCTCGGGAATCGCCGAACATCCGGAGGACTGGCACATGCTCCAGCGCTTGTGGCTCGCCGACCTCGAACCACGGCCGTCCGACGGCCCGGCAGGTGAGCGTCCGTGAGGATCGGCATCGTCTGCCCGTACTCCTGGGACGTCCCGGGCGGCGTCCAGTTCCACATCCGCGACCTCGCCGAGTACTTCATCCGGCTCGGCCACGAGGTGTCCGTCCTGGCCCCCGCCGACGACGAGACCCCGCTCCCGCCGTACGTGGTCTCGGCGGGCCGCGCCGTCCCGGTGCCGTACAACGGCTCGGTGGCCCGTCTGAACTTCGGCTTCCTGTCGGCGGCCCGGGTGCGCCGCTGGCTGCACGAGGGCCGGTTCGACGTGGTCCACATCCACGAGCCGGCCTCGCCGTCGCTCGGCCTGCTGACCTGCTGGGCGGCACAGGGCCCGATGGTCGCCACGTTCCACACCTCCAACCCCCGCTCCAAGGCGATGATCGCCGCGTACTCGATCCTCCAGGCGGCCCTGGAGAAGATCAGCGCCCGGATCGCGGTGAGCGAGTACGCCCGCCGCACGCTGGTGGAGCACCTGGGCGGCGACGCGGTCGTCATCCCCAACGGCGTCGACGTCGACTTCTTCGCCAAGGCCGAGCCCAACCCCGAGTGGCAGGGCGACACGATCGGCTTCATCGGCCGCATCGACGAGCCCCGCAAGGGCCTGCCGGTGCTGATGCGGGCCCTGCCCAAGATCCTCGCCGCCCGCCCGCAGACCAGGCTCCTGGTGGCCGGCCGGGGCGACGAGGAGGAGGCGGTGGCGTCCCTCCCGGCCGAGCTCCGCTCCCGGGTCGAGTTCCTCGGCATGATCAGCGACGAGGACAAGGCCCGCTTCCTGCGCAGCGTCGACCTGTACGTCGCCCCCAACACCGGCGGCGAGAGCTTCGGGATCATCCTGGTCGAGGCGATGTCGGCCGGCGCCCCGGTCCTCGCCTCCGACCTGGACGCCTTCGCCCAGGTCCTCGACCAGGGCGCGGCCGGCGAACTCTTCACCAACGAGGACGCCGACGCCCTCGCCGAGGCCGCCGTACGCCTCCTGGAGGACCCGGCCCGCCTGGCGGAGCTGCGGGAGCGCGGGAGCGTGCATGTGCGCCGCTTCGACTGGTCGACCGTGGGCGCGGACATCCTGTCGGTGTACGAGACGGTGACGGCGGGCGCGGCGGCCGTGGCGGCCGACGAGCGCGCCGGGGGTGGCGGGAGCGGGTTGCGGGCCCGGTTGGGGCTGGCGCGGGACTGAGGCCGGAGAGCCTCGACAGGCCTCGCCCCAGAGGGCTTCGCCGCCGCCGCACCGGCTCGTGTCACCCGGTGCCGGTCGGCATCGCTCGGCCCGTCCGAGGGCGGCAGCCACGTCGGCGACAGCCACACCGACCGCCCCGCGCGACACGGGGCTGACCCCGCGTCGCTAGTGTGCGGCCCGTGACCGCAACTCTCATCTGGATCCTCGTCGCCCTCGTCGCGATCGGCCTCTACCTCAGCTGGACCGCGGGCCGCCTCGACCGGCTGCACGCCAGGATCGACGCGGCGCGCGCCGCGCTCGACGCCCAGCTGCTGCGCCGCGCCTCCGTGGCCCAGGAGCTGGCCACCTCCGGTGTACTGGATCCGGCGGCCTCGATCGTCCTGTACGAGGCCGCTCACGCCGCCCGGCAGGCCGAGGAGGAGCAGCGGGAGGTCTCCGAGAGCGAGCTGAGCCAGGCGCTGCGCGCCGTGTTCGCCGAGACGCCGCAGGTGGAGGTCGTACGGGAGGCACCCGGGGGAGAGGAGGCCGCGCGCGAGCTGACCGAGGCGGTCCGCCGGGTGCCGATGGCCCGGCGCTTCCACAACGACGCCGTACGCGCGGCCCGCGCACTGCGCCGGCACCGCAAGGTCCGCTGGTTCCGGCTGGCCGGTCACGCACCCTTCCCGATGGCCTTCGAGATGGACGACGAGCCGCCCGCGGCACTGGTCGACCGGGCCGCCTGACCAGCACGTTCGCGCCACGCAACGGGAAAAGGATCCACCGGCTTTCCATTGGCCCTTGCTGTGGCCTGGTCCACTCCCGTTTCCTCGGTGCTTGCAGTAACCCTCTTTACACCGTGTGAGGTCACCCGTGTCCATCTCCGAAAACCAGGCTCCCGAGACCGGTACCGCCCGCGTCAAGCGCGGCATGGCCGAGCAGCTCAAGGGCGGCGTCATCATGGACGTCGTCACTCCGGAGCAGGCGAAGATCGCCGAGGACGCGGGCGCGGTCGCCGTCATGGCCCTGGAGCGGGTCCCCGCCGACATCCGCAAGGACGGCGGCGTGGCCCGCATGTCCGACCCGGACATGATCGAGGGCATCATCGACGCGGTCTCCATCCCGGTCATGGCCAAGTCCCGCATCGGCCACTTCGTCGAGGCCCAGGTCCTGCAGTCCCTCGGTGTCGACTACATCGACGAGTCCGAGGTCCTCACCCCGGCCGACGAGGTCAACCACTCCGACAAGTGGGCCTTCACGACCCCCTTCGTCTGCGGCGCCACCAACCTCGGTGAGGCCCTGCGCCGCATCGCCGAGGGCGCGGCCATGATCCGCTCCAAGGGCGAGGCCGGCACCGGCAACGTCGTCGAGGCCGTCCGCCACCTGCGCCAGATCAAGAACGAGATCGCCAAGCTGCGCGGCTTCGACAACAACGAGCTGTACGCCGCCGCCAAGGAGCTGCGCGCTCCGTACGAGCTGGTCAAGGAAGTCTCCGAGCTCGGCAAGCTCCCGGTCGTGCTGTTCTCCGCCGGTGGCGTGGCCACCCCGGCCGACGCCGCCCTGATGCGCCAGCTCGGCGCCGAGGGCGTCTTCGTCGGCTCCGGCATCTTCAAGTCCGGCGACCCGGCCAAGCGCGCCGCCGCCATCGTGAAGGCCACCACCTTCTACGACGACCCCAAGATCATCGCGGACGCGTCCCGCAACCTGGGCGAGGCCATGGTCGGCATCAACTGCGACACCCTCCCCGAGGCCGAGCGCTACGCCAACCGCGGCTGGTAAGCACAGGTAACCCGCCCCATGAACACTCCTGTCATAGGCGTCCTGGCCCTCCAGGGCGACGTACGGGAACACCTCATCGCCCTGGCCGCGGTCGACGCCGTGGCCAGGCCGGTGCGGCGCCCCGAAGAGCTCGCCGAGATCGACGGCCTGGTCATCCCCGGCGGCGAATCCACGACCATCTCCAAGCTGGCCGTCCTGTTCGGCGTGATGGAGCCCCTACGCGCGCGCGTGCGGAGCGGCATGCCCGTCTACGGCACCTGCGCCGGCATGATCATGCTCGCCGACAAGATCCTCGACCCGCGCTCGGGCCAGGAGACGATCGGCGGCATCGACATGATCGTGCGCCGCAACGCCTTCGGACGGCAGAACGAGTCCTTCGAGGCGGCGGTCGACATCAAGGGCGTGGCGGGCGATCCTGTGGAGGGCGTCTTCATCCGCGCCCCCTGGGTCGAGTCCGTCGGCGCCGAGACCGAGGTCCTCGCCGAGCACGACGGTCACATCGTCGCGGTCCGCCAGGGCAACGCGCTGGCCACGTCGTTCCACCCGGAACTGACCGGCGACCACCGCGTGCACGGCCTGTTCGCCGACATGGTGCGCGCGAACCGGACAGCGGAGTCCTTGTAGGATCTCTGGCGTTCGTTCATAGATGGGTTACGCGAAGGAGACAGGCAGATGTCCGGCCACTCTAAATGGGCCACGACGAAGCACAAGAAGGCCGTCATCGATGCCAAGCGTGGCAAGCTCTTCGCGAAGCTGATCAAGAACATCGAGGTCGCGGCGCGGATGGGCGGCGTCGACCTCGAAGGGAACCCGACTCTCTACGACGCCGTCCAGAAGGCGAAGAAGCAGTCGGTTCCCAACAAGAACATCGACTCCGCGATCAAGCGCGGTGGCGGTCTCGAAGCCGGTGGCGCCGACTACGAGACGATCATGTACGAGGGCTACGGCCCGAACGGCGTCGCGGTGCTCATCGAGTGCCTCACCGACAACCGCAACCGCGCCGCCTCCGACGTCCGCGTCGCCATGACCCGCAACGGCGGCAACATGGCCGACCCGGGCTCGGTCTCCTACATGTTCAGCCGCAAGGGCGTCGTCATCGTCCCGAAGGGCGAGCTGACCGAGGACGACGTCCTCACCGCCGTCCTGGACGCGGGCGCCGAGGAGGTCAACGACCTCGGTGAGTCCTTCGAGGTCATCAGCGAGGCCACCGACCTGGTCGCGGTCCGCACCGCCCTCCAGGAGGCCGGCATCGACTACGACTCCGCCGACTCCAGCTTCGTCCCGTCCGTCCAGGTCGAGCTGGACGAGGAGGGCGCCAAGAAGATCTTCAAGCTGATCGACGCTCTGGAGGACAGCGACGACGTGCAGAACGTCTTCGCCAACTTCGACGTCAGCGACGAGATCATGGAGAAGGTCGACGCGTAACGCTGCCACGAGCTGAGCGGTTTCGGGGGGGGGGGGGGGGGGGGGGCCCCCCCCCCCCCCCCCCCCCCGGCTCTCAGGCCGCGTCCTTGCGCAGCCGGAACCAGTAGAAGCCGTGGCCCCCGAGGGTCAGCAAGTACGGCAGCTCACCGATGGCCGGGAATCGCACCCCGCCGAACAGCTCCACCGGATGCCGCCCGTTGAACTCGCGCAGATCCAGCTCCGTCGGCTGTGCGAAACGGGAGAAGTTGTGCACGCACAGCACGAGGTCGTCCTCGTATTCGCGCAGGAAGGCGAGAATGGCCGGGTTGGAGGACTGGAGTTCCGTGTAGGTGCCGAGTCCGAAGGCGGGGTTCTGTTTGCGGATCTCGATCATGCGGCGGGTCCAGTGCAGGAGCGAGGACGGCGACGCCATGGACGCCTCGACGTTCGTGACCTGGTAGCCGTAGACGGGGTCCATGATCGTGGGCAGGAACAGCCGTCCCGGGTCGCAGGAGGAGAATCCGGCGTTGCGGTCGGGGGTCCACTGCATGGGGGTGCGGACGGCGTCGCGGTCGCCGAGCCAGATGTTGTCGCCCATGCCGATCTCGTCGCCGTAGTAGAGGATCGGCGAGCCGGGGAGCGACAGCAGCAGCGCGGTGAACAGCTCGATCTGGTTGCGGTCGTTGTCGAGGAGCGGGGCCAGCCGCCTGCGGATGCCGATGTTGGCGCGCATCCGCGGGTCCTTGGCGTACTCCGCGTACATGTAGTCGCGTTCCTCG
>NZ_JAQMYP010000001.1 GCF_028369295.1 Streptomyces sp. HD | reverse complement strand
TCACCTTCTCGTAGGTCCTCAGAGCCTCCCCCTCCACCTCCGGCCGGTACCACGTGTTGATCTGGTACGACTTGCCGTCGACCGTGAAGCCCAGCAGTTGGGCGTGCCAGGGGGCGCCCTGGAGGGTGAAGGTGTACTCCCAGACGACCGCCGGGTGCCCGCGGAACGTCGTCCGCTCCAGGCGGATCTTGCGGTACTGACCCTGCCGGGCGTTCTCCTCCGACCTCTGCCAGGAGTCCATCAGGTCGTCGCGGGCCAACGACGACTTGGCGGCGAGTTCCTGCTGGGCGTCCGGTGAGGTGTAGTGCACCTCCGAGCCCGTCTTCACGTCCCGCCGCCAGTCCTCGGGCGGCACCCACGCGAACCCGCCCGCCTCCCGGCGCGACCCGGGCGGCAGGCTCTTCGGCCTCGACGTGCCCTCGACCGTCTCCGAAGGGCCCGCGCCCGGCGAGGACGCGGCCGAGGAGCTCTGCGACGGTGAGGAACCGGCCTTGTCGTCCTTCGGCGCCCCGGAGTTGGTCGCCAGGACGACCGCCACGACAGTGCCCGCGGCGACCACACCGACGGCCACGGCGACACGTCCCGTACGGCGCCGCCCGCGTCGGGGTTCGGCCGGGACCGGGGGGCCGGGGAGCTCGCCGGGCGGCATGGCGGTGTTCGGCCGGGAGCCATCCGGTGCCGGTGCCGGTGCCGACACCGGCTCGGGCTCCGGGGCCGGCCGACGCTCGGTCACCGCTTCGGCGCGGACCAGGGAGACGCCGGGGCGGCGGGGGGCGGTACGGCTGGGTGCTGTGCCGCTGGGGGCCGTGCCACCGGGGTGGGCGGCCGGGGTTTCGGAGCGAGGCTCCGAGGGGGACTCCGAACGGGCTTCCGTGCGGGGTTCGGAGGCCCGTTCAGTGGAGGAGGACGGGACGGAGGAGGAGGAAGGGGCGGAGGAGGGCGGCGTGGTGGAGGTGGCGTCCGGGGCCGAGGTCGGGGTCGGCGGGGCCGTCTGGGCAGAGGGCGGCGAGGAGTGTCGTACGCCCTCGGTTCGCAGGTCTTCGGTGTGGGTGTCCTCGGCCGGTGTCGAGGGGTACGGATGCGTCGGTATCGCGTCTTGTACGGCGTCAGGTACGACGTCCGGCCGGCGGGGGTCGCGTGCGGTGGGGGCGGGTGCCTCCAGGAGGGCGGGGGTGGGCGCCTCCCTCACGGGATCCGGCGTCGGGAACGCGACCGGTTGCAGGGCCGTCTCCAGGTCGTCCAGGCCGGGGCGGGACGACGGGTCCTTCTCCAGGAGGGCGGCGAGGAGGTCGCGCAACGGGCCTGCCGTCGGCGGGAGTTCGGGATCCTCGTAGAGGACCGCGTGCAAGGTGGCGAGGGTCGTGTCGCGGGAGAACGGGGAGCGGCCGGCCAGGGCCGCGCTCAGCGTCGCGCCGAGGGACCAGAGGTCGGACGGCGGGCCCTGGGGGCGGCCGGAGACACGCTCGGGGGCCATGTAGTCGGGCGAGCCGACCAGCATGCCGACCATGGTGAGGGCCTTGGCGTCCTGGATCGCGGCGATGCCGAAGTCGGTCAGGACCACCCGGCCCCGCCCGTTCGTCACCTCCGCCTCGACCAGGACGTTGCCCGGCTTGATGTCGCGGTGCAGGACGCCGCGGGCGTGGACCTGGCGCAGTGCCGCCACCAGGCCCATGCCGATCCGAGCCGCCTCGCCGGGGCCCAGGGGGCCCTCCTCGGCCATGATGCGTTCCAGGGAGCGGCCGGCCACCAACTCCATGACGATCCACAGGCGTTCGCCCTCGTCGACCACGTCGTAGACCCGGACGACGTTGGTGTGGTCGATCCGCGCGGTCGCCCGTGCCTCACGCAGGGTGCGTTCGCGGCGTGTGCGGGTGTCCTCCGGGTCGAGGCCGTCGATGCGCATCTCCTTGACGGCGACCAGGCGGTCGAGCACTTCGTCGACGGCTCGCCACACGCGTCCCATTCCCCCCTGGCCGATACTCTCGACCAATCGGTAGCGCCCCGTCACCAGTAAACCCGGAAGCCCGCCGCTTCTCGTGTTTCCCGTGCTGCCCGCACTTCCCGAATTCCCCGCGTTTCCCGTATTCCCCGGCAATCCGCTGCACCCCCTCCGCCGCGTCTCAGACATCCTCGACTGAAACACAATGGTCACACTTCGTGCCGTACCAGCATAGTGCGGAGAAATCTTGTGGTAGCTCTTCAAGTACTGCGAATTCAGGCGCAGGCAAGGGGGGCGAACATGAGTTCTCGTCGCACGACGGCCATCGCGGGATCGCTGGTCGCGGCATCTTTCTCGGCAGTGCTGATCCTTTCGACGACTGCCGGCGCGGACGACCAGGTACCCGGAAGCGACAAGGGGGGAAAGGTCATCGACGAGGCGCCGGCCGGGGTGAAGCTGACCACCGAGCTGCCCGAGAAAATCTCGGTGGACAACAGTTCACAGAAGACCGACATCACCGCCACGGTGAAGAACGAAGGGACCAAGGAAAGCGGCAAGATCAGGCTTTTGGTCGTCGGTTTCGACGGCCTTACGGTGAAGAATGTCGAGGGCTGTTCGGCGATCGAGAAAAACAGTCTTCCGGAGGGCTCGAACAGCGGTTTCGTCTGCTCGGTCGACAATCTGCCGGCCGGTGAGTCGAAGTCGTACGCCGTCGACGCGACGTACGACGTGAGCAAGACCGGCAAGATCTGCCTCCCCGTCCAGACCGCCGACGGCAAGAAGACGTACTGGCAGCAGGGCCCGGTGCCGTTCGGTACGACGAACCCGTCGCCCGACGCCCCGGCCACCCCGCTGCTCCTCGGCACCGACAACAAGCCGGTCGCACCGGGCGCCGACGAGCTGCCCCGGACCGGCATGGGCCGTGACGTCCTGCCGCTGGGCGCGGCCGGCGCGACGCTGATCGCGGTGGGCGCGGCCGGGCTGTGGTGGTCGCAGCTGCGGCGGCCTCGGCGGTCACAGGAGGGCTGAGCCCCACCGGGACCGGGCAACGCCAAGACACGCAAGAGGCTCGCCGGGCGGCAGTCGTACGACGACCGTCCGGCGAGCCTCTTGCGTTCGAGGGAACTACCGCCTCAGCGGTTGATCAGCTTCCAGGCGGTCGGCAGCGCGCCCATCGCCAGGGCGGCCTTCAGGGCGTCGCCGATCAGGAACGGAGTGAGGCCGGCGGCGATGGCGGCGGAGGCGGACATGCCGGTGGCGAGGGCCAGGTAGGGGACGCCGACGGCGTAGATGATCGCCTCGCCCAGCAGCATCGCGCCCGCCGTGCGCAGCGCGGTGCGGTCGGCGCCGCGGCGGGCCAGGGCACCGACGACGGTGGACGCGAGGATCATGCCGAGGATGTAGCCGAAGGACGGGGCCGCGGCGCCGGAGGTGCCGTCCGCGAACCACGGCACGCCCGCGATGCCCGCCAGCGCGTACAGCGCGAGGGAGAGGAAGCCGCGGCCGGCGCCGAGGACCGTGCCGACCAGCAGCACCGCGAGGGTCTGGCCGGTCACCGGCACCGGGGAGCCCGGCACGGGCACGGAGATCTGGGCCGCGAGGCCGGTGAACGCGGCGCCGCCGACGACGAGCGCGATGTCGCGGACGCGGGAGGCCGGGAGCAGGTCGGCGAGGACCTGTCCGGGGCGAGCGGGGGCGACGGCAGCGGTGCTCATGGGGACTCCGCGAAGGTAAGGGGCGGTACGGGACGCTGTGACGCTATCCCAGGGTGTTTCGGTCCCTCACCGTCAGTCGTCGACAAAGGCCTGATCGTGGGGTTGGTTGACTCCGAACAAAAGGTGGGGGTTACACCGGGTACGGGGTGATGCCGGTCACTGAGGCGGGGACGCAGGGCTCACATGTCGGCCCCGGAGCCGACTGTAGGGATTCTCCAATCGCGTCGCCCCGATGACCAACGTGTTGCCCAGGTGAGAAGGGGCCGTCTCGCCCGTCGGTCGCCGTCTGGGCAGCGACCGGCCGCTTTGCTAGCTTCGAGCGCATGGTCGCCCAGTCCCGGAACTTCTCGTCGCGTCGCCATGTCGACCTGCGACGCGTGGGCGCCGCCGCCTGTCGCCGTCCGGGGTGAGTCGGCCGCGGTAGCTCCGGTCACGACTCGCCCGCTCGACGGCGCAGTGTCGGACCGGCTCCCGAGGAAGTTCCCCATGCCCCGTACCGCGGCACCCACCCTTTCGTCCCCGATCCCCCGTGTCGCCGACCGCGACCGGCGCCGGACCAGCGCCAGCGTCGTCCTGCGCTCCGTACTCGAACACGGGCCGGTCGCGCGCAGCACCATCGCCCGGCTGACCGGGCTGTCACCGGCCTCGGTGACGGACTACTGCGCCCGCTTCACCGAGCTCGGGCTCATCCGGGAGGCCACCGCGCCCCGGCGGTCCAAGGGGGTCGGCCGGCCGCACGTACCCGTCGACCTGGACGACTCGCGGTTCGTGGTGGTCGGGGTGCACGTGGCCGTGCCGTACACCACGGTGGCGCTGCTCGATCTGCGCGGCCGGGTCGTCGCCGAACGGGAGTTGAAGCATGCGGGTGCCACCGAGCCGTACGGCGTCCTGGCCCGGGCCGCCGACGGGCTGGCCGCGCTGCTGGCCGCGGCGCCGGGCAGCAGGCCGCTCGGTGTCGGCTTCGCCGCGGGCGGCTGGGTGGACCGGGAATCCGGGACCGTCGTCGAACACCCGCTGCTGGGCTGGCGCGAGGTCCCGGTGCGGGAGGCGCTCGGCGCGCGCACCGGGCTGCCGGTCCATGTGGACGGGCACGCGCGGGCGTTGGTGAACGCGGAGCGGCTGTTCGGGCGGGCGCGCGGCAGCCGGAGCGTGCTGCACCTGTTCGTCGGCAATGTCGTCGACGCGGCGTTCGCCACGCATGACGAAGTGCACCACGGACCCCGTTCCCAGGCCGGAACCATCGCTCATCTGCCGGTTCCGGGCGGTACGGAGAGCTGTGAGTGCGGGCGCGTCGGCTGCCTCCAGGTGGAGCTGAGCGAGCGGACGTTGTGCCGTCGGGCGCGGGACGCGGGCGTCATCGAGGGGGTGAACCCGGCGCATGTGGTCGCGGCCGCGGACGCGGGCGACCGGGAGGCGGTGCGGCTGCTGGTGGAGCGGGCGGGTGCCGTCGGGCGGGCGGCTCGGCTGCTGCTCGACGTGCTCAATCCGGAGACGGTGGTGGTGACCGAGATGGGGGTCGCGCACCGGAAGGACTGCCTCGACGCGTTGCGCGCAGGGGTCGGGGACGAACGCGCGGCGGCCGTCGTGCCGACGAGTTTCCCGCATTCCGTGCTCGCCGTGGCCGGTGGTTCGGTGGCGCTCGACGTGCTCTACCGGGATCCGCTGGCCGCGTCACCTGAGGCTATTTAATTCAGAAACTCGGAATGTTGACAGGGGCCACCGATGACCAGGAACATCCTGCTCATGAGCCTGTTCGTGAGCTGTCGCACCCTTTGTTGCTGACACGTCGCCGCGTGTGAAGCGCTCATTTCCTCCTGCGTGAATTACCCCACCCCGGCTTTCTGCTGCCCGGAATTCCGCATGCATTCCCGTCACTTTGGCTTACGGAGTCCTGCCATGCCTTCCCTGCCTGCCCCGGGCGTCGACCGCCGTCTGTTCCTGACCTCACTGCTCGGCGTCACCGCCGCTGCCGCCGGACTGAGCGGCTGCGCCGAATCCACCACCGCCGCCACCGCCGCCGAGGGCGCCTCGACCGCCCCGATCGCCGCCAAGGTCCCGGCCGGGACCAGCCTGAAGATCGCCTCGTTCCAGAACACCCAGCAACTCCAGTTCAGGCTGGCCGAGTTGGACGACCTGCCGTTCAAGGTGTCGAACTGGCTGAACATCGGCGCCGGCCCCGACGTCATCAACGCCTTCCGCGCCAAGTCCCTGGACCTCGCCAACAACGCGGGTATCCCGCCGATCCAGGCGTACTACCAGGGCTTCGACGCGAAGATCGTCGCGATCGACATCACCCGCAAGCCCAACTACCTCTTCGCCACCAAGCCCGGCAGCGACATCCGGTCGGTCGAGGACTTCAGGGGCAGGAGGCTCGCCTTCTCGCAGGGCCAGGCGCAGGGCGTCGTCCTGCTGCGCGCGCTGAAGAAGGCCGGCCTGAAGTACGACGAGGTGGATCTGGTCCCGCTGACCAGCAACCAGTTCCTGACGGCCCTGCAGTCCGGCCAGGTGGACATCGCCCCGCTCGGCAACACCCAGGCGCCCGCCTATCTGGCGCAGTACGAGTCCAAGGGCGCCCGCACCATCACCACGGACGTCGTCGACCTGCTCAATCTGCTGTGGGCGCCGGTCTCCGTGCTGAACGACCCGGCGAAGGCCGCCGCGGTCGCCGCCTACATCCCGCACTGGGCCAAGGGCCAGGTGTGGACGTACGAGAACCCGGACGTCTGGAACGAGGAGTTCTACGTCAAGACGCAGAACCTGACCCCGGAGCAGGCCAAGGGCATCTCCGAGCTCGCCAACAAGCCCTTGTTCCCGTCGAGTTGGGACGAGGCCATCGAGTGGGAGCAGGAGACCGCGGACCTGCTCGCGGAGGGCGGCTTCGTGAAGAAGTTCGATGTCGCCCAGCTCTTCGACCACCGCTTCGAGGGCATCGCCGCGAAGTCCGTACCGGCCGAGTACCGGAAGTGACCGCCATGACCACGACCACCCTGGACACGGCTGCCGTCGTCGTCGCGGACGAGCGGCCCCGCACACGCCGCCGCGGGCTCGCCCCCGGCAAACGCCTGCCCGCCGCCCGGCTCGCAGGGCCCCTGCTGGTGCTCGCCCTGTGGGCCGCCGCGTCCGCGGCGGAGGCGCTCGACCCCGCCGCGGTCCCCGCGCCCTGGACGGTGGTGGAGACCGGCGCCCACCTCTGGACCGACGGGACGCTGATCACCGACATCCTCACCTCGTTGCAGCGGGCCGCGTCCGGCTTCGCGATCGGTCTGACCGCCGGTGTCGTGCTCGCGCTCGCCTCCGGGCTCACCCGCACCGGGGAGGCGCTGATCGACGGCACGGTCAACCTCAACCGGGCCATCCCGACCCTCGGTCTGATCCCGCTGTTCATCCTCTGGCTCGGCATCGGCGAAACGTTCAAGATCGCCATCATCGCGATCGTCGTCTACATCCCGATCTACCTCAACACGCATGCCGCGCTGTCCGGCATCGACCACCGGTTCGTCGAACTCGCCGAGGTGCAGGGCCTGTCGAAGGCGCGCTTCATCCGGGAGATCGTCGTCCCCGGCGCGCTGCCCGGATTCTTCGTGGGGCTCCGGCTCGGCGTGACCGGCTCCTGGCTGGGTCTGGTGGTCCTGGAGCAGATCAACGCCACCAGCGGCCTCGGCTACATGATGTTCCAGGCCACGAACTACGGCCAGTCGGACGTCATCCTCGTCGGCCTGGTCGTCTACGGCGTCTTCGGCCTCGTCTCCGACAGCGCGGTCCGTCTCATCGAACGGAGGGTGCTGTCGTGGCGCCGCACACTGAGCAGCTGACCCGTCCCGCGGTCCAACTCCGCTCCCTGACCCGCTCGTTCGACCGGCGCACCGTCCTCGACGGCATCGACCTGGACATCCCCGCCGGGCAGTTCGTGGCCCTCCTGGGCCACAGCGGCTCCGGCAAGAGCACCCTGCTCAGAGCGGTCGCCGGTCTCGACCACGAGGTCACCGGCAGCGGGCAGCTCACGGCGCCGGACCGGGTGTCGGTGGTCTTCCAGGACTCCCGGCTGCTGCCCTGGCGGCGCGTCCTGCCCAACGTCCTGCTCGGGCTCGATGGCCGGGAGTCGGAACGCAAGGGCCGCGAGGCGCTCGCCGAGGTCGGGTTGAAGGGCCGCGAGCGGGCCTGGCCCAACGAGCTCTCCGGCGGCGAGCAGCAGCGCGCCGCGCTGGCCCGGTCCCTCGTCCGCGAGCCGGAACTACTGCTGGCCGACGAGCCGTTCGGCGCACTGGACGCGCTCACCAGGATCAGGATGCACGCCCTGCTCAGGGAGCTGTGGGTGCGACACCGGCCGTCCGTCCTGCTCGTCACCCACGACGTGGACGAGGCGATCGTGCTGGCCGACCGGGTGCTCGTGCTCGACCAGGGGCGCATCGGCCTCGACCTGACCATCGACCGGGCGCATCCGCGCTCCTACCGCGACCCACTGCTCGGCGCCTACCGAGAGCGGCTGCTGGCCGCGCTGGGCGTAACAGAGGACCACTCATGACCAGACAGCTCCATCTCAACGCCTTCCTGATGAACACCGGCCATCACGAGGCCTCCTGGCGGCTCCCGGAGAGCGACCCCCACGCCCACGTGGACCTGGCCCACTACGTCGATCTGGCCCGCACCGCCGAACGCGGCACCTTCGACTCCCTCTTCCTTGCCGACGGCCCGCAGCTGTGGAGCAACCTCGCCCAGCGGCCCGCCGGCGCTCTGGAACCGCTCACCCTGCTCACCGCGCTGGCGACGGCCACCGAGCACATCGGCCTCATCGCAACCGCCTCCACCTCCTACAACTCCCCCTACAACCTGGCCCGCAAGTTCGCCTCCCTCGACATCATCAGCGGTGGCCGGGCCGGCTGGAACATCGTCACCACGGCCGGTGCGGAGGCCGCCCGCAACTTCGGCCTGGACGCCGAGCCCGCGCACGCCGAGCGGTACGCCCGTGCCGCCGAGTTCCTGGATGTCGCCCTGAAGCTCTGGGACAGCTGGGAGGACGACGCGATCGTCGCCGACAAGGCGGCCGGCGTGTGGGGCGACGACACCAAGATCCATCCGCCCCGGCACAGGGGGACGTACTTCAGCGTCGAGGGCGCCCTCAACGTCCCCCGCACCCCGCAGGGTTATCCGCTGCTCGTGCAGGCGGGGTCGAGCGAGGACGGCAAGAACTTCGCCGCCCAGTACGCGGAGGCCGTGTTCACCGCCCAGCAGACCATCGAGGACGCGCGGGCCTTCTACGCCGACCTCAAGTCCCGCACGGCGGGCGAGGGAAGGAACCCCGACCACATCAAGGTGCTGCCCGGCATCGTCCCGGTGATCGGCTCCTCCGAGGCCGAGGCGCGGGCGCACGAGCAGGCGCTGGAGGACCACATCGTGCATGTGCACGGGGTGGCCAACCTCGAACGTCTCCTTCAACTGCCCGCCGGGTCACTGGAGCTGGATGGCCGGCTCCCCGCCGATCTGCCGTCCGAGGACGCCGTCGAAGGCGCCAAGAGCCGCTACACGCTGGTCGTCGAACTGGCCCGGCGCGAACGTCTCACCGTGCGGGAGCTCATCGGGCGGCTCGGCGGAGGCCGAGGTCACCTCACCTTCGTCGGGACGCCCGAGCAGGTCGCCGACGCCATCGAGACATGGTTCACGCAGGGTGCCGCCGACGGCTTCAACATCATGCCGCCGGTCCTGCCCTCCGGCCTCGACGCCTTCGTCGACCACGTCGTCCCGGTCCTGCGCGCCCGCGGCCTGCTCCGCGCGGCGTACGACGAACGCCCCCGCCAGACCCTGCGCGAGCGCTACGGCCTCCCGCGCCCCGCCAACCAGTACGCCCTCCGGGAAAACGCCCTCGTCTGAAAGGACCCGCCCGTGTCCGGCATCGAAATCCACAAGGTCACCGCGAACATCGGCGCCCGCGTCGTCGGCGTCGATCTCTCCCAGCCCCTCGGTGAGGAGACGGTCGCCGCTCTGCGCGAGGCCCTCAACGTCCACAAGGCGCTCGTCTTCGACGACGTGAACCTGGACGACGAGACCCAGCAGGCCTTCGTCCGCCACTTCGGCGACGTCACCACCGCCCACCCGACGGTCTCTTCCCTCTCCGGTGCCCCGAACGTCCTGCCCGTCGACAGCGAGCGCGGCCGCGCCGCCAACCACTGGCACACGGACGTCACGTTCGTCCTCAACCCACCACAGGCCACCACCCTGCGCAGCGTCACGATCCCGCCGTACGGCGGCGAGACCCTGATCGCCAGCTCGGCGGCCGCCTACCGCCAACTGCCCGAGCCGCTGCGGAAGCTGGCCGACACCCTGTGGGCGGAGCACACCAACGACTACGACTACGCCGTACCGGACGAGGAGATCGACGAGGAGCAGGCCGCCCAGCGCGCCCAGTTCACGTCGATCAAGTACCGCACGGTCCACCCGGTCGTCCGGGTCCATCCGCTGACCGGTGAACGCGGCCTGTACATCGGCGGGTTCGCGCAGCGGATCGTGGGCCTCTCCCCGGGCGAGTCCCGCAAGATCCTCGACCTGCTCCAGGCCTACGTCACCCGGCCGGAGAACATCCTGCGCCACCGCTGGTCCGAGAACCAGCTGGTCGTCTTCGACAACCGCATCACCCAGCACTACGCCATCGACAACTACGACGGCCTGCCGCGCCGTCTGCACCGGGTGACCCTCGCCGGTGACGTGCCGGTCGGCGTCGAGGGCAAGGAGAGCTACTCGATCGAGGGCGACGCCTCGCACTACACACCGGTCACCACCGCCGCGTAATCGTCACACCACGTACAGTGCGGCGAGTGTCCGCATAGTGGGCAGTCTCTCCTTCTGAGCGGAGAGGCTGCCCAGACTGTGGGCGTTTTTGCCCTCTGACGCATTGGACGAGCCGCGCCCATGCCCAACACCACGCCTCAGGCGCCTCCGCAGGCGGACGACGTCTCCCCCGGACTGAACCACGGTCTCAAACAGCGCCATCTGTCGATGATCGCCCTCGGCGGTGTCATCGGCGCGGGTCTGTTCGTCGGGTCCGGCGCCGGTATCGCCGCCGCTGGTCCCTCGATCGTCG
Organism: Streptomyces sp. HD; assembly: GCF_028369295.1. Taxonomy (GTDB): domain Bacteria; phylum Actinomycetota; class Actinomycetes; order Streptomycetales; family Streptomycetaceae; genus Streptomyces. The sequence continues at coordinate 383,462 of NZ_JAQMYP010000001.1, read as the reverse complement.
TCGCCTACGTCCTCTCCGGCCTCCTGGTGATGCTGGTGATGCGAATGCTGGGCGAGATGTCGGCCGCGCACCCTTCCTCCGGCTCCTTCTCGGCGCACGCCGAGCGGGCGATCGGTCCGTGGGCGGGATTCACCGCCGGCTGGTCCTTCTGGATCCTGCTCTGCACGGCCGTCGGCCTGGAGGGCATCGGTGCGGCGAAGATCGTCACGACGTGGCTGCCGCACACGCCCGAGTGGGCGTGGGTGGCGCTGTTCATGGTCGTGTTCTGCGGCGCGAACCTGGCCGCCGTGAAGAACTTCGGTGAGTTCGAGTTCTGGTTCGCGGCCCTGAAGGTCGGCGCGATCGGCCTGTTCCTCGTCCTGGGCGGGCTGGCCATCGCGGGCGTCCTGCCGGGCACGGACGCGCCGGGCACCGCGAACCTCACCGGTGCGGGCGGTTTCCTCCCCCACGGCAGCGAGGGGCTCATCATCGGCCTGCTCGCCTCGGTCTTCGCCTACGGCGGCATGGAGACGGTCACCATCGCGGCGGCCGAGTCGGAGAACCCGGTCAGCGGTGTCGCGAGCGCGGTCCGCACGGCCATGTGGCGCATCGCCCTCTTCTACATCGGCTCGATGGCGGTCGTCGTGACCCTGGTCCCCTGGGACTCCAAGGACATCGTCGAGGTCGGCCCGTATGTCGCCACCCTCAACCACCTGGGCATCCCCGGCGCCGGCCAGCTGATGAACGTGGTGGTCCTGGTCGCCCTGCTGAGCGCCATGAACGCCAACATCTACGGCTCATCGCGCATCGCCTACTCCCTCGTCCAGCGCGGCCAGGGCCCTGCGGCGCTGGGCCGGGTGTCCGGCGGGGTCCCGAGGATCGCGGTCCTCGCCTCCTCGGTCTTCGGCTTCGTGTGCGTGGTGCTGAGCTACTGGCGGCCGGACGACGTCTTCCCCTGGCTGCTGAACATGATCGGCGCGGTCATCCTCGTCGTCTGGATCTTCATCGCCGTCTCCCAACTGCGGCTGCGCCGCCGACTGGAGCGGGAGGCGCCGGAGAAACTGGTCGTGCGGATGTGGGCGTATCCGGTGCTGACGTGGGTCGCGCTGGCGGGGATGGCCGCGATCTTCGTACTGATGGCCCGGGAGCCGGACACGCGGGTGCAGTTGTACTCGACGGGCGGCATGACGGTGGCCCTGGCAGCCGTGGGCTACCTCTGGCAGCGGGCTCGGGCCAAGGGCTGATCAGGTCCGACCAGGTCCGACCAGGTCCGACGAAGGCTGACAGGTCCAACGAAGGCTGATCAGAGCCAATCAGGACGGGACCGGTTCATCGCTCGGTGATGTGCTGGTCCCGTCCGGCCTGGTAGACGCGGCCACTGCCGGAGGCCTCCGCGTTCAGCCGGATCTCCACCGAGGGGCGCCGCTCCGGGAGCTCGGGGCTCAACTCGGCCAGAATGCGGCGCAGTTCGTCGGCGACCTCCGGCTGGGCGAGCAGCAGCCGGCGGACCCGCGCCTGCCACTCGGCGGTCAGCTCGGCCTCGGTGTCGGTGTCGCCCGACCGGCGGGCGAGGAGCAGGTCGTCGCGGGTGGCTTCGAGCTCGCCGCCGACGGCCTCGGCACGGGCGGGCTGGAACCGCTGCCAGAGGGCGACGACGCCGTCACGGGCCGACTCCCAAGCCTGACCGGCCATCAGCGCCACCACCGTGGTACCGGCGGTGCGGGCGAGTTCGGCGATCTCAGGACCCATGGCATTCCTCCCTGACATCCCTTGCCACGACTGCCGATAGTAGATCGCGCCGCCCCTGCCTCCGCCCCCTCCCCTCCCCCTCCCTCCACCTCCCCCCTCTTGCTGCTAGCTTGTTATTGCAAGCTACTTGCAACAAGAGCTCTGAGGGGACCCTTCATGCCCGTCTACACACTCCCGGACCTGCCCTACGACTACTCCGCGCTCGCGCCCGTGATCAGCCCCGAGATCATCGAGCTGCACCACGACAAGCACCACGCGGCCTATGTGAAGGGTGCCAACGACACGCTGGAGCAGCTGGCGGAGGCGCGGGACAAGGAGCAGTGGGGGTCGATCAACGGGCTGGAGAAGAACCTGGCCTTCCATCTGTCCGGGCACATCCTGCACAGCATCTACTGGCAGAACATGACCGGTGACGGCGGCGGCGAGCCCTTGGAGAGGGACGGTGTGGGCGAGCTGGCCGATGCCGTCGCCGAGTCCTTCGGGTCCTTCGCGAACTTCAAGGCGCAGCTGTCCAAGGCCGCCGCGACCACGCAGGGTTCGGGCTGGGGCGTGCTGGCGTACGAGCCGCTGAGCGGGCGGCTGATCGTCGAGCAGGTCTACGACCACCAGGGCAACGTCGGCCAGGGCGCCACGCCGATCCTCGTGTTCGACGCCTGGGAGCACGCCTTCTACCTCCAGTACCGCAACCAGAAGGTCGACTTCATCGAGGCGATGTGGGAGGTCGTCAACTGGCAGGACGTGGCCCGGCGTTACGAGGCCGCCAAGTCCCGTGCGGACGTGCTGCTGCTCGCGCCCTGACCTGCCCGGCGCCCCCCTTGGTCGTCCTGCCTCGTGATCGTCTTCTCACCCTTCACGAACGGCAGGCGGAATGACGGAAGCCCCCGCGAGGACCTGACTCGCGGGGGCTTCCCATGTCTCCCGCCAGCCCCTCCCGCGCGCCTTCCCGGCCACGAGCAGCGGCACCCCGTGACGTCGGCCCCGGTGGCTTCACCGGAATTTCACGGAGCCGGGCAACGGTGTCCGGCATGGACAGGCCCAGCCGTGCGCACCGTCGGCCAAACCACTGCCTGTCACGTCAAATCCGTTGCAACGGGCGGCCGTTGAAGCTGTCCCTGGGGGAGGGTGGGACGACAGATGGAGCTGCACATCAAACGCACGCGGGTCGTACGCGCATGGCTACGAGGACTGACCGCGCTGGCACTGTGCCTCGCGGTGTCCCTGGGCGCCGTGCAGTCGACCACGGCCGACGACCGCAGGCCCCCGGGCGCGGCGAAAGGCGTCGACCTCTCCAAAGAGTTCAAGGACGAGAACCCGCTCCTGCTCCCCGTTCTGCTCCCAGCCTTCGAACTGCGCTGGAATTACTATAAAAACCTGCCCGAATCAAAGGCACTCCAGGCGTTCAGTGCGGGGCGGAACGCCGCCGTGGAATGGATCGATCCACGGAAAGTGAACAAAGAGGCACGCGCGGACCTCTTCGAAAAGAACATCAATATGGGCGGCCGTGTCTGGCGGGCCACAGAGGTCGACCTCCAGTCCGTGGCCCCCTACTTCACCCCCGAGGACCTTGCCGATCTGAAGGGGAAGAAGGGCACGTCGAGCGTGTTCGCCCTGAGCGCCCTCAACGTTCCGGGCCGCGAGCACTCCGAAGGCGTCATCAGCGATATCCTGCGCAGCCTTCACATCTCCGTGCAGGCCAAGCTTCACGGGTCGTCCGAGCGCCAACAGTGCTGGGAGTGCGCGAATTTCTACCATCCCGACACACCAACTTCCTTCGCCGCCCCCTACGACATCAACTCAGCCGAAGTCAAGGATCTCGACAGCAAGATCATCCGGATCGAAAGGAAAGGAAAGGAGCACGGCACGCCGGAATGGAAGATCAACAAACTGATCAGCGAGACGATTGAGGCGGCCGATGGCGAGACCAAAGCGCGAGGGAAGGAATCCCGCGAGAAACTGGGCCAGTACCTCGTGGCCGCGAAGCAGTCCCTGGAGGACGCTACGGGCAAGGTGGGCCAGAAGCTCGGGTCCGCGTTCAACCACCAGAATCCCTGCACGCCTGGAAAAGACTCTCAGGCAGCCGGCGAACACACGAACGCCTTGGTCCTCGCAGCGGCCGCGGCCAACCCCTGCGGCGACGAGGAGTCCCCCGCCTCGTCCCCACCTCCCGCAGGACTCAGCCAGGCGCTGGCCATGCCCGGCACCGCCCCCGGTGGCATCGACTTCTCCAGTCTGCAACTGCGGTACCTGTCGGACCCTGGTGACGCAAGCGGGCTGCAGTACTCGTTCAGCGCCCGACGCACCCCGACGAACGGCGACCTGCGGACATCCACCGGCCTGAACGCCGCCCGGCAGAGCTCCGACGCCTTCTTCGTCTGGCTCTCGCTCTCCCCCCAGGACTTCTGGGTCAACCTCAACCCCGACGAGCCGGACCGCATCGTCGACGACCGGCTGGGACGTACGGATGCCGGGCGCGTCCTGCTGGAGGCCGATCTGCGGATGAAGAAGACGGTCGGTGAACTGATCCATCCCCACCGCGCCCTGGGCCGGAAGTTCTGGGACGGAGTTCAGGGCGACTGCCTGTCGTTCCGCAACTGGATCCTGCCTGCACCGGCGTCGGTCCACCAGGAGGGCGACAAGCTCTACATCCTCGACGCCCCTCTCGACGTGAAGATGGAGACCCAGTACCTGGCGAGCCACGGCCAGTCGTCCGCCCGCTCGTGCCCCCAGCAGGACCAGGCCACCGAGGACCACAACGAGGAGCACTTCCGCAGCCTGATCCTCCCCAGGCTCAAGAAGGCGATCAACACCGCCCCCGAGTACGCAGCGCTGCGCCGTGTCTATCTCGCCCGGGTCGCCGCCCAGTGGTACCGCGACCTGAGCCGGACCAAAGACACGACGTACGACGACCTCATCGACAGCGGCGACATCGACGCCTGGCGGACCACCGACGGCTGGAAGCCCACCGACACCTTCGACCGGTACGTCGACTCGTACACCAAGGGCGAGTTCAAGGTCACCGACAGGACCACGCGCGGTAACACCACCTACGTGCGCACCTATGTCTACGGCGGTGTCGACCTCACCAGCATCCCCATCGAGAAGGTCCCGGACGAGCGCTTCACCATGGACTTCGCAGGGCTCCCGCAGAGTATCGACCGTTCGTTGAAGGCACCGTCGGCCGCCGACGGGGATGAGACCGTCTGGCTCGGCTCACCGACCCCGCGCCGGACGGCAGGGTCCGGCTCACCGACCCCGCGCCGGACGGCAGGGCTCGGCGCACCCGAGGAGCCCGTGTCCCCGCGCACGTGGGCGCTCCGTCTGCTGCCCGCACTGCTCGTCCCGCTGCTCGCCCTGCTGTGGTGGCGCCGGCACCGTCTCAACACGGGATCCCGGACAAGTCCTCGGCGCCGGGCCGCCGTTGGCGGCCGAAGGCGGTGAGGCATGCGGGCAGGGCTTGCGACCGAGGCGCCGATCTCCGTCAGGGCACATGGCGCTGTGCGAGGTCCGGCTCGCAGGGCACATTGAGCGAAAGGAGCGCCGCGGATCCCGCGCTGTCCACACGGAGTTCGCTGATCGCCGCGTTCCGCAGCCGGGGGAACACCCTGCGGTACTCCCGGGCCGGGATCGACAGCAGTGTGCACAGCACCAGACGGAAGAGGGTGTTGTGGGCGACCACGAGGACGCGTTCGCCGGGGTGGGCGGCGGCGATCCGGCGCAGGGCGGCAGCGCCGCGTTCAGCCGCGGCGGCAGGGTTCTCGGCCGCCGGGAACGGGTGCGCCACCGGGTCCGTGCGGAACGCCTCCGCCGCCGCGGGGGCCTCGGCCGCGAACTCCGCGAGCGTACGGCCCTCCAGCACACCGAAGTCGCATTCGCGCAGGTCGGGTTCGCGTCGCGGGGTGAGGCCGAGGGCCCGGCAGGCCGGGTCGGCGGTGATGACCGCACGGGACACGGGCGAGGTCCAGATCGCGTCGACCGGGTGGGCGCCGGCCCAGCGGCCGAGGGCCTCGGCCTGGGCACGCCCAATGTCGGCGAGGGGTACGTCGCTGACGCCGGCATAGCGGTTCTCGGCATGCCAGACCGTCTGCCCGTGCCGCGCCAGCAGCAGCGTCGTACCGGTGCTCGTGCCCATGCCCGTATTTCCTCCTCGTGCTCATCCGGTGTCTCCTTTGTGGATACCCCGGCCTTCAGGCCGGGGAGGAAACGAGGCTCCTGCGGTGCAGGGCAGGGAAAGCCGGTTCACCGCCAGGGCGGACCGGCCGTCACCAGCCTACGCCCCTCGCTCACACGGAATCCGATAACGTGTGAGACGTGACGCAGCAGGTCAAGCGGGCGTTCAAGTACCGCTTTTACCCCACGGACGAGCAGGCAGCTGAGCTGTCCCGCACGTTCGGATGTGTCCGTCTCGTGTACAACAAGGCGCTGGAGGAGCGCACCCGGGCCTGGTACGGCGAACAGCGCCGGATCTCCTACGTGCAGTCGTCCGCCGCGCTGACGGAGTGGAAGAAGACCGAGGAACTCGCCTTCCTCTCAGAGGTGTCCTCCGTCCCGCTCCAGCAAGCGCTGAGGCACCTTCAGATGGCGATCGGGAACTTCTTCGCCAGGCGGGCCAAGTACCCCCGGTACAAAAGCCGGAAGAAGTCCCGCGCGTCGGCCGAGTACACCCGCAGCGCCTTCAAGTGGCGCGACGGACAACTCACGCTGGCCAAACTGGCGGAGCCCCTGGATATCCGCTGGTCGCGGCCTCTCCCGCAGGGCGCGGAGCCCACGACGGTCACCGTATCCCGCGACGTGGCCGGACGCTGGTTCGTCTCGATGCTCGTCGAGGACACCATCGCCCCGGCAGCCGCCACGGACGCGGCGGTCGGCATCGACGCCGGGATCACGTCGCTGGTGACCCTGTCCACCGGGGAGAAGATCACCAACCCGAAGCACGAGCGGCGCGACCGCGCCCGCCTGGCAAAGGCCCAGCGGGAGCTGTCGCGGAAGATGAAGGGCTCGGCGAACCGGGAGAAAGCCAAGCGTCGCGTCGCCAAGGTCCACGCGCGGATCGCCGACCGGCGCCGGGACTTCTTGAACAAGCTGTCGACTCGGCTCGTCCGTGAGAACCAAACGGTCGTGATCGAGGACCTCACCGTCCGCAACCTGCTGAAGAACGGCAAGCTCGCGCGCGCCATCTCGGATGCGGCCTGGACGGACCTGCGCATGATGCTGGAGTACAAATGCGCCTGGTACGGGCGCGAACTCGTCGTGATCGACCGCTGGTTCCCCAGCTCGAAGCTGTGTGGAACCTGCGGAATGGTCCGCGGGAAATTGCCGTTGAACGTCCGCGAGTGGACGTGCGAGTGCGGCACCGTGCATGACCGCGACGTGAACGCGGCACGTAACATCCTGGCCGCCGGGCTGGCGGCGTCTGCCTGTGGAGACGGCGTGAGACCTCAACGGGAGTCCTCCCGGACGGGGCGGTCGTCTGTGAAGCAGGAACCTCAGCGGGCGACCGCTGGAACCCCCCGCCTTTAGACGGGGGGAGAAAGTCAAGATTCCGCAGTATCCACGTCCAGCCGGGCACGCGCGTGCGCCGCGACCGGGGGCGGGAGCCAGCCCCGGGTGGTGAGCTCGTCGACGAGGCGGGCGTAGGGCTCGGCGAAGCGGGCGGTGCGGTCGAGGCGGGGTTCGACGGTCGTGCCGATGCGGACCATGCCCTCCGCGGCCTCCGGCAGGTGGGACACGGCCCCGGCGCCGTACGCCGCCAACGCGGCCATCCCCAGGGCCGGTTCCGTCTGCCGCGGTACGCGGGCCGGGCGGCCCAGGATGTCGGCGCGCAGTTGGTTCCAGTACGGGCTGCGGGCGGCGCCGCCCGTGAAGGTGAGGGGGCCGTCGAGCGGGGCGCCGAGGTGGTGCAGGTAGTCCAGGCACAGGCGTTCCGTGAAGGCGACGCCTTGGAGGAGCGAGGCCCACAGGTCGGCGTCGGACTCCGGCTCGCCGAGGACGAGCGCGAAGGCGTCCGGCGCGAGGAACGGGAAGCGTTCGCCCGGTGAGACGAGGGGGTAGGTGATGGCGCCGGACGGCTCGTAGGCGGCGGCCAGCGTGTCCATGGCCGCCGGGTCGGCGCCCGCGAACGCCGCCGTGAGCACGCCGGCGCCCACGCTGGAGGCACCGCCGGGCAGCCAACTCCCGTCCGGCGCACGATGGTTGTAGACCACGCCGGTCGGGTCCCGGACCGGCGTCGGGGCCGCGCCCTTGAGGACCAGGGTGGTGCCGAGCACCGAGTTCCAGGAGCCGGGGCGCAGGGCGGCGGAGGCGATCTGGGCCGCGCAGCCGTCGGTCATCCCGGCGATGACGGGGGTGCCGGCCGGGATGCCGGTGGCGCCGGCGGCGGACGCGGAGACCTCGCCGAGGGGGGTGCCGGGGCGTACGACGTCCGGGATCGCCGGGTCGGGCAGGCCGAGGCGGGGCAGCATGGCCGGCCAGGCGTCGCGCTCCAGGTCGTAGCCGGTCTTGAGGGCGTGGCTGGAGTCGGCCGGGGGCAGTTCGCCGGTGAGGAGGGAGACGATCAGGTCGGGCTGGTGGGTGACCCGGCCGTGGCCGTACTTCTCGGTCAGCCACAGCGCCTTGGGCAACGCCCAGGTGTCCTGCACCCCGAACCCCGCCATCCGCGCCCGCGCCCCCTGAACCGTGGCGCGCCCGTCGTCGTACATCAGCGCGGGGCTCATCGGCCGCCCCGCCCCGTCCGTCAGCAGCACGGTCCCGGACGTCCCGCACACCGCGAGCCCGCCGACCGTGTCCTTCGAGCGCCCGCGCAGCGCGGCCCGGGACGCCGCGCACAGCCCCTCCCACCACTGAGCGGGATCCTGCTCGTGCCGCACTCCGTCCCGCCGTCCGGCGAGGGGGGCCGAGCCGCTGCCGAGGACCGTGCCGTCCCCGGTGACCAGCAGGACCCTGACGCTCTGGGTCCCCAGGTCGATCCCGAGCCATGCGTCGTGTTCATGCGTCATCCGGACCTCCCGCACATCTCGATCCGTGAACTTCACACTCTGCACTGAGATTTTCCCCTGCGCGAGGGATTGACGCCCAACTTCCGCCGTTCCACCCTCTGTTAACGAGTCGACTCGCCGCGTTAACCACGAGCAACCCGGATGGCCGAACCCCACGTGGAGGTCACGGATGGACATGCACGTGCACGACCGCCGCCGCTTCCTGGCGCTGAGCGCCGCCCTGGCCGCCACGCCGCTCCTGACCGCCTGCGGTGCCGGATTCGGCGATGACGACGACAAGAGCGACGGCTCGGCGGCGGACGACGTCACCGGCTCCTTCGACTGGAAGCGCGAGAAGGGCACCACCGTCAAGGCGCTGCTGAACAAGCACCCGTACACGGACGCGCTGATCGCCGACCTGAAGTCGTTCACCGAGAAGACCGGCATCAAGGTCGAGTACGACGTCTTCCCCGAGGACAACTACTTCGACAAGCTCACCGTCGACCTGTCCAGCGGACGCGCCTCGTACGACGTCTTCATGCTCGGCGCGTACATGGTCTGGCAGTACGGACCGCCGGGCTGGCTGGAGGACCTCGGGCCCTGGATGCGCAACTCCTCGGCCACCGGCGCCGAATGGGACCAGGCCGACTTCTTCCCGAACCTCCTCCAGGCCGACCAGTGGTCCCTGAAGGCGGGCGCGCCGCTCGGACAGGGCGGGCAGTACGCGCTGCCGTGGGGCTGGGAGACCAACGTGGTCGCCTACAACACGGACGTCTTCAAGAAGCTCGGCCTCAAGCCCGCCGAGAGCTTCGACGAGCTGCGCGAGATCGCCGGGGCCATCAAACAGAAGGCGCCGGGCGCCGGTTTCGACGGCATGTACGGAATCGCCGTACGCGGATCGAGAAGCTGGGCGACCATCCACCCCGGCTTCATGACCATGTACGCCCGCAACGGGCTCAAGGACTTCACAGTCCGGGGTGGGAAGCTCACACCCGCCATGAACACCCCGGAGGCGGTCGCGTTCACCGAGGACTGGGCCGGCATGGTCAAGCAGGGCGGGCCGCCGTCCTGGACGTCGTACACCTGGTACCAGTGCTCCAGCGACCTGGGCGCGAAGAAGGCCGGGATGCTGTTCGACGCGGACACGGCTGCCTACTTCCAGGCGGTGGAGGGGGCGAGCCCCGCCTCCGGGAAGATCGCCTTCCATCCCGGCCCGAAGGGTCCGGACGGTTCCCTCGCCACCAACATGTGGATCTGGTCGCTCGGCATGAACGCCAAGAGCAAGAAGAAGAGCGCCAGTTGGCTGTTCCTACAGTGGGCGACCGGCAAGCAGCACCTGCTCAAGAGCGCGGTCACGCACAACCACATCGACCCGGTGCGCAAGTCGATCGCCGACGCCGCCGCCTACAAGGACAAGATGAGGCACCTGCCGGGCTTCATCGAGACCTTCGAGGCCGTCGTGGACCAGACGAAGATCCAGTTCACTCCGCAGGCCCAGTTCTTCGACGCGACCACCAGCTGGGCCGCCGCCCTTCAGGAGATCTACGGCGGCAAGGGCGCGAAGTCGGTGCTGGACGGGCTGGCGGGCGACCTCGCCGACAAGGTGGGCTAGCGCGATGGGATGGCGCCTCGCCCTTCGCCCGTACGTCCTGATCGTCCCCGCCCTGCTGCTGACCTGCGGAATCCTCTACCCCTTCGGGCTCGGCCTCTACTACACGCTGTTCGACTTCTCGGCGAGCAAGCCGCAGCCGGACATGGTGCGGTTCGAGAACTACGAGACCGTGTTCACGCAGGAGGCCTTCTGGAACTCGGCGTGGGTGACGGTGCTGTACGCGGTGGGGGCGGCCGCCGTGGAGACGGTGCTCGGCGTGGCCGTCGCCCTGCTGCTGCACCGGTCGACGGTCGTCGGGCGGGTGCTGGAGAAGATCCTCATCCTGCCGCTGATGATCGCGCCGGTGATCGCGGCGATCATCTGGAAGCTGATGCTCCAGCCGTCGGTCGGCGTTGTGAACCACCTGCTCAGACCCTTCGGGCTGGGCGGGGTGCAGTGGACGGACACCCCGACCGGCGCGCTGCTGTCGTCCATCGCCGTGGACGTGTGGGTGTACACGCCGTTCGTGGCGATCCTGGCGCTGGCCGGGCTGCGCTCGCTGCCCACATCCCCCTTCGAGGCGGCGGCGGTCGACGGGGCGGGCTGGTGGTACACCTTTCGGCGGCTGACGCTGCCGATGCTGTGGCCGTACGTGCTGGTCGCGGTGATCTTCCGGTTCATGGACTCGCTGAAGGTGTTCGACATCATCTACGCCCTGACGGAGGGCGGACCGGGTGACTCGACGGTCGTCCTCCAGATCCGCGCCTATCTGGAGGCGATCCGCTTCCAGCGGTACTCGTTCGGCATCAGCTACACGATCGTGCTCTGGGCCGTGGTGTATCTCGCCGCGATGGTGCTGGTGAAGCACCTGGGGAAGATCCAGCGGAAGGCGGCGGAGGTGGCTGCCAAGTGACCGTCAGGAAACGGCTGTCGGGGTGGCTGGCGGATGCCGCCCTCATCCTCTACTTCGTCTTCGCGCTGTTCCCGATCGCCTGGATGGTGATCCTGTCCCTGAAGCCGGCCAACGAGCTCTTCTCCACCTACTTCTCCTTCTCCCCCACCCTCGACGGCTACCGCACGGTGCTCGGCGACAGCGAGGGCATCCCGTTCGTGCGGTTCTTCGTCAACAGCCTGGTCGTGTCGGTGGGCGCGGTGGTCCTGTCGCTCCTGGTGGGGCTTCCGGCGGCGTACGCCTCGGCGCGCTGGCGGTTCAAGGGCTCGGAGAACCTGATGTTCACGCTGCTGTCGTTCCGGTTCGCGCCCGAACTCACGGTGATCATCCCGCTGTTCGTGCTTTACCAGAAGCTCGGCCTGTTCGACACGTACGTCGGCATGGTGTGGGTGCTCCAGCTGGTCACGCTGCCGCTGATCGTGTGGATCATGCGGTCGTACTTCGCCGATCTGACGCCCGAGCTGGAGCAGGCGGCACTGCTGGACGGCTACACCCGCAAGCAGGCGTTCCTGCGGGTGGCGCTGCCGCTGGTGAAGCCGGGGGTCGCGGCGGTCTCCCTGCTGGCCTTCATCTTCGCGTGGAACAACTTCGTCTTCCCGCTCATCCTGACCTCCAACGAGGCCCAGACCGTGACCGTCGGCGCACTGTCCTTCCTCGGCGGCGACCGCCCCAAGTACAACCTCACGGCCGCCGCCGCGCTCGTCTCCGTGGTCCCGCCCTTGCTGCTGGCGCTCACGATCCAGCGGTATCTGGTGCGCGGCCTGTCGTTCGGGGCGGTGAAGTCATGATCCGGCTGTCGGGCGTCCGCAAGACATACGGCAAGGTCACCGCACTCGACGACCTGGAACTGGACGTACGGGAGGGCGAGTTCTTCTGCCTTCTCGGCCCGTCGGGCGCCGGCAAGACCACGACCCTGAAGACGATCGCCGGGCTGGAGACCCCCGAAGCCGGCACGGTCGAGCTCGACGGCAAGGACATGCGCGGCGTGGAGCCGTACGACCGTGGCGTGGCGATGTGCTTCGAGAGCTACGCCCTCTACCCGCACAAGTCGGCCTACGACAACCTGGCCTCGCCGCTCCGCTCCCCGCGCCACCGCCTCCCCGCGGACCGGGCCCGGGAGCGGATCGGCGAGGTCGCCGAACTCCTCGGCATCTCGGCCCTGTTGGACCGCCCGGTCGGCCGGCTCTCCAACGGCCAGCGACAGCGCGTGGCCCTCGGCCGGGTCCTGGTCCGCCCGGCCCGCGCCTTCCTCCTCGACGAACCCCTCTCCCACCTGGACGCCAAACTGCGCCAGCAGATGAGGGCCGAGCTGAAGGCGATCGGCGCGGTACGGCACACGACCACCCTCTACGTCACCCACGACTCCGTGGAGGCACTGGCGCTGGGCGACCGGATCGGGGTCATCCGGGAGGGGCGGATCGTGCAGACGGGGACACGGGAGGAGATCTGGTACCGGCCCTACGACACGGAGGTGGCGCGGGCCTTCGGCCGTCCCCGCATCAATCTCCTACCGGGATCGGTGACCTCCGACGGCGGTTTCCGTTCCGCGGACGGCAAGGTCGAGCTGCCGATCCGCACCGACGCGGCCCCGACTGCGACCCCGGCCCTGACTCCCACTCCGCCTCCGGCCCCCGGCACGAAGGTGCTGATCGGCGTACGCCCCCGTGACCTCACCCTCGGCGAGGGCCCCGGCCACGAGCTCTCCGGCACCGTCTACGTCACCGAGGTGCTCGGCCGGTCGGTGGAGGTCACGGTCCGGCTCGGCGAGCTGCATGTGTCGCTGGTGGTGCCGCGCGGCGAGGCGGCAAGCCTTCGGCCCGACGATCCGGTACGCCTGTCGGTCCGGCCTGAGAACCTGCTGCTGTTCGAGGCCGACCGGCCGCAGCGTCCAGGACGACGGATCGAGACACCATGAGCAACCACAGCAGCGGTCCGCAGGGCCCCGCCGCCCGTCAGGCCGCCATGGCCGAGCAGGTCCTCGCCGACGGTTCGGCGACGGCCGCCGAACTGGCCGAGCGCTTCGGCGTCAGCCTGATGACCATCCACCGGGACCTCGACGAGCTCGAACGGCAGGGCATCGTGAGGAAGTCCAGGGGCGGTGTGACCGCTCAGCCCTCCGGGGTCTTCGAGTCGAACGTGCAGTACCGGCTGAAGACCATGCGCGCCGAGAAGGCCGCCGTGGCCGCCCGCGCCCTGCAGCTGATCGAGCCCGGCATGGCGATCATGCTGGACGACTCCACGTCCACCCTGGAGATAGCCCGCGGGCTGCGCGTAGGCGAGGTGACCCCCCTCACGGTCGTCACCAACTTCCTGGAGGCCATCAACCTCCTCTCCGACCAGCGCGGCATCCACCTGATGGCCCTCGGCGGCGACTACGACCCGCTGCACTCCTCCTTCCTCGGCGTGTCCTGCGTCGAGGCGATCGAGCAGCTGCGGGTGGACGTGTGCTTCGCGTCGACGTCGGCCGTGCACGGGGGTTACGCCTACCACCAGGAGCAGCACATCGTGTCGGTGAAGCGGGCCATGCTCGACGCGGCCGCCCGCAACGTGCTGCTGATCGACCACACCAAGCTCGCCCGGGTCGCCCTGCACCGGGTGGTCCCCCTCTCCCGCTTCGACCTGCTCCTCGTGGACGACGGGGCGTCGGCGGAGGCGCTGCGGGACCTGGACGAGCACAAGGTCACCTACGAAGTCTGCGCCCGGACAGGTCCTGGGGCACCGATCGTGACGAAGGGCAGCGATGACCGAGCTGGAGCTACGTGATCTGCGCAAGACCTTCTCGACGCGGGGCCGCCCGCCGGTGGACGCCGTACGCGGCATGGACCTGACCCTCCGCTCCGGCGAGCTGCTCGGTCTGCTGGGCCCCTCGGGCTGCGGAAAGTCCACGACCCTGCGGATGATCGCCGGGCTGGAGACGGTGACCGGCGGCGACATCCTGGTCGGGGGTTCGTCGGTGACCGCCCGCCCGGCGCAACAGCGCAACATCGGGGTCGCCTTCGAGAACTACGCCCTCTATCCGCCCCTCACGGTGGCGGAGAACCTGGCCTTCGGCCTGAAGGCACGCAGGCGGGCCGACCGGGGAGACGTAGACCGCAAGGTCAGGGAGATCGCCGAACGCGTCGACCTCACGGGCATCCTCGACGCCCGCCCGGCGGGCCTGTCCAGCGGTCAGAAGCAGCGGGTCTCCCTGGCCCGCGCACTGATCCGCGAACCGGACGTACTCCTCCTCGACGAGCCCCTCTCCCACCTGGACGCGGCCCAGCGCGACACGACCCGTCGCGAACTCAAGCGCATCCAACGCGACCTGGGCCACACCACCATCCTCGTCACCCACGACCAGGAGGAGGCCCTCTCCCTGGCCGACCGGATCGCGGTGATGAAGGACGGCGTGATCCAGCAGCTCGGCACCCCGTACGAGATCTACGACAGCCCCGCCAACGTCTTCGTCGCGGACTTCGTGGGCGAGCCCGCGATCAACCTCCTCCCCGGCGTGACGACGAACGACGGCCACGCCCGCCTCTCGGACACGGCACGACTCGCGCTGCCGGTACCGGTGGAGGCGGGCCGGGAGGTGGTGGTCGGCATCCGCCCGGAGGACCTCGCCCTGACCGGCGAGGGCGGCGGTCTCACGGCCCGCGTCATCGCCCATGAACCCCTCCTGGAGTCGGGCATCGCGACCCTCGCCCTGGGCGGCGTCGACAGCCCCCTGGTCGTCCTCACGGCCCCCGAGGTACGCCTCGTCCACGACGACCGCGTCCACTTCACCGCCGACCCTCACCTCACCCATGTCTTCGACGCCGAGACGGGAGACTCCCTCCGTTGACTTCCCCCCTCCTGACGGAGGGGACTCCTACAGCTCGCGCCGTAGGGCTTCCTGCTTCATCGCCGACTGCCCGCTCGGAGTGCTCCGTTGAGGTCTTACACCGGCTCCACAGGCCGACACCGCCAGCCCGGCGGCCAGAAGGTTCTTCGCCGCGTTTTCGTCGCGGTTGTGGCTGGTTCCACATCCGCAGCACGTCCAGGTACGCAGGTGCAGTGGCATCCCGTCTTGCAGCATTCCGCAATTCGAGCACAGCTTGGAGGAGGGAAACCAGCGGTCTACGGCGATCACTTCGCGGCCGTACCACTGGGCCTTGTACTCCAGCATGCTGCGGAACTCGCTCCAGGCCGCGTCAGAGATGGCTCGGGCGAGCTTGCCGTTCTTCATCAGGTTTCGAACACTCAAATCCTCGATCACGATCGTTTGGTTGTCACGAACGAGTCGAGTTGTGATCTTGTGGAGATGGTCGCGCCTGCGGTCGGAAATGCGAGCGTGGATACGGGCGACCTTCCGGCAGGCCTTGGCACGGTTGGCACCGTTTCCCTTGGCCTTGCGGGACAACTCCCCTTGCGCCTTCGAGAGGCGCGCGCGGTCCTTTCGCTCATGCCGGGGGTTGGTGATCTTTTCCCCGGTCGAGAGGGTCAGCAAGTGCTCCAACCCCGCATCGATACCAACCGCCGTTTCCTCGCCGGGGAGCGGCTTGACGTCAGGGTCCTCGACGAGAAGGGATACGAACCAGCGGCCGGCCGCATCCTGGGACACTGTCACCGTCGACGGCTGCGCACCCTCGGGCAGCGGCCGAGACCACACCATCTCCAGCGGTTCCACCATCTTGGCCAGCGTCAGCTCGCCATGACGGAAGCGGAACGCACTCGTGGTGTATTCGGCGGACTTCCGCGACTTCTTACGCGACTTGAACCGCGGGTACTTGGCCCGCTTCGAGAAGAAGTTCGTGAACGCGGTCTGCAGATGCCGCAGCGCCTGTTGGAGCGGGACAGAGGAAACTTCGTTGAGGTAGGCCAGTTCCTCCGTTTTCTTCCACGCAGTCAGCATCGCCGATGTGGCGTTGTAGTTGATTCGTTCCCGCCGCAGCGTCCACGCCTCCGTGCGAGCCGCCAGCGCCATATTGAAGACCTTCCGCACGCATCCGAACGTGCGCGACAGCTCCGCTGCCTGGGAATCGGTCGGATAGAAGCGGTACTTGAATGCCCGCTTCGCATGCATGGTCTTCACAACTCACAAGATGGCGCGGCAACTTGTAAGAGCTTGCAAGGCTTCGGAAAGGACAGCAAATGACCGAACCGGTACGTATCGTGGCCGCTGGTGACCACTTCATCCTTCCTTCGTTGATCATGCGGGCGGTGGAGCACGAGGCGGAACGGGCGACCGTGAAGGAACTGAAGCTCGGCTGGCCGCTGGAGCCGTTCGGGCCGGTGGCCGAGGTTCAGGAAGCCAGTGACGCCGAGGACCAGATGATCGAGGCGCTGGCCGGGGCGGAGGTCCTGGTCACGCAGATGGGGCCGGTTACTGAGAAGGTCCTCGCCGCCTGCCCGGATCTGAAGCTGGTGGTGGTGTGCCGGGGCGGCCCGGTGAACGTGAACCTGGACGCGGCCAAACGCCACGACGTCCGCGTCTGCTACGCCCCCGGGCGCAACGCCGCCGCCACCGCCGAGTTCACGGTCGGCCTGATGCTGGCGGCCCTGCGCCGCATCCCGCAGGCCCATGAACTCCTCGCCCGGCAGGGCAGCTGGGAGGGGGCCACCTATTACACCTACGAGCACAGCGGTCTGGAGCTGGAGGACCTGCCGGTCGGGCTGGTCGGCTACGGGGCGGTGGGCAGCCGGGTCGCGCGCGTGCTGTGCGCCTTCGGGGCGCGGGTGATGGTGTACGACCCGTACGTCAAGGGCGAGATCCACGGCCTGCGCGTCGCGTCCCTGGACGAACTCCTGCGCGTCTCCCGGGTGATCACCCTGCACGCCCGTCTCACCCCCGAGACCCGGGGGCTGATCGGCGCCCGCGAACTGGCCCTCCTGCCGCAGGGGGCGGTGGTCGTGAACGCGGCAAGGGGCCCGCTGCTGGACGAGGACGCCCTGTGCGAGGCCCTGGAGAACGGCCATGTCTCGGCGGCGGCCCTGGACACCTACGCACAGGAGCCGCTGCCCCCGGCCTCCCGGCTGCACGCCCTCGCCGACCGCGTCGTACTGACCCCACACCTGGGCGGCGCGTCCCGCGCGGTGGCGGAGAAGGCGGCGGCCATCGCAGCGGCGGAGGTGGGCCGCTGGGCGCGGGGAGAGCCTCTGGCGCACGCCCTGACCTGAGGCACGTTCGGGCCGGGTGAGCGCCCACCAACCTCACTGGTCCGACGACACCGGCCGCGAAAGAGCCGTAGGGGCGCGCCGGTGTCGAGAGGACGAGCGCGCCGAGGCCCGAAGGGTCGAGCACGGTCGTGCTCTCGACACCGGCATATGGCGCCCCGGAGGCGAAAGAGCCGAACATTCGGCACCCCAGCCGCAAAAAGCACTGCACAGCCGACCAAGCCAAAGAGGTGGGTTGGAATGTACATCGGCATCGACGTGGGCACATCCACGGTAAAAGCCGCCGCGTTCGACGACACCGGTCGCGAACTGGCCGTAGAGGCACACCCGGTGGCCCTGTCACTCCACGCCGGTCACGTCGAGCAGGACATGGAGGAGGTGTACACAGCAGTAATGGGCGTACTCGACGCCCTGACCACCCGCATCCCGGAACCGGTCGAGCTGGCCGGCCTCACCGGCCAGGGCGACGGCGTCTGGCTGGTCGACAAGGACGGCCGCCCCGTCCGGCCCGCCGCCTCCTGGATGGACGGCCGGGCGCACGAGCTGCTCGACCAGTGGCTGGCGGACGGCACGTTCGAGACGGTGTTCCGCCGCACCGGAAGCGCGATGTTCCCCGGGTGTCCGGGCCCGCTGCTCGCCTGGTTCGACCGCCATGAGCCCGCGTCCCTCGACGCCGCGGCCACGGCGCTCTACTGCAAGGACATGGTCTTCCGCCGCCTGACCGGCGCCCCGGCGACGACGGACGTCTCGGACGCGTCGATGCCGTTCCTCGACCCGCGCACCCGGGCCTACGACAACCGGGTCGTGGAGCTGCTGGGCCTCACACACCGCCGGGGCCTGCTCGCGCCGATCGGCGATCCGGTCACGACGGCCGAGGCGCGCGAGGGGCTGCCCTCGGGGACACGGCTGGCGAACGGCCCATACGATCTGCCGTCCTGTGCGCTCGGCGCGGGTGTGACGTCCCCCGGCGACGGTCTGCTGATCGTCGGCACCTGCCTGGCCAGCCTGGTCGCCACGACGGACCTGGATCTGAAGGGCGAGCCGGCCGGGCTGTACATCTCCACGGACCGTCCCGGCCACTGGCTGCGCGCGATGCCCGCGATGGTCGGCACGGCGGCCCTGGACTGGGTGCTCTCCACGACCGGCGTCCACCACGACGAGGTCGACGCCCTGCTCGCCGAGACGCCGCCCGGTGCGAACGGCGTCCGCGTGCTGCCGTACTTCGCCCCGTCGGGTGAGCGGGCCCCGTTCGTGGAACCCCGGCTGCGTGCCGAACTCACCGGTGTCTCCCTGGAGTCCACGAAGGCGGACCTGATCCGCGCCACCTGCGAGGGCATCGGCTACGCGGCCCGCCACTGCCTGGAGGCGGCGGGGCTGACGGGCACCCTCGCGGTGTGCGGCGGCGGCACGCGCAGCCCCGCCTGGATGCGGCTGCTCGCCGATGTTCTGGGCCGTCCGCTCAGGGTGGTCGAGGGTGAAGTGGGGGCGCGGGGCGCGGTGTTGGCGGCGGCGGAGCGGTACGGGGTGGCGCTGGACGCGGCGGCCTGGACGGAGCCGACGGCGGTCGTGGAGCCGGACGCGGCCCGGGCGGCGTACTACGCGAACGCCTACGCCGACCATCTGGCCCGGCTGGCTCATGCCCGGCACACGGCGCGCGCGTGAACGAGCCGACGACACAAGGGAGTCATATGCATCTCGGACGCCGTTCTCTGCTGCTCGCGGCCGCCGCAGCCCCGGCGGCCGCCGCCGTCCCCGCACCGGCACACGCGGCCGGGCAAGCCCCGACCGGCCGGCACCCACTGGTCATCGGCCACCGGGGCGCCGCGGGCTGGCGTCCCGAACACACGGCGGTCTCCTACACCTACGCCGTGCAGACCGGTGCCGACTGGATCGAACCGGACCTCGTCCCGACGAAGGACCACGTCCTGGTCGTCCGGCACGAGAACGAGATCTCGCAGACGACGGACGTGGCGTCGCACCCGGAGTTCACGGACCGCCGTACCACCAAGACCGTGGACGGGCGTCCGGTGACCGGCTGGTTCACCGAGGACTTCACGCTGGCGGAGCTGAAGACGCTGCGGGCGGTGGAGCGGCTGCCGCTGGTCCGCAACCGCAACACGGTGTTCGACGGCCGCGCGGAGGTGCTCACCTTCCAGGAGGTGGTGGACCTGGCGCGCCGGCTGTCGCGGGCCCACGGCCGGACGATCGCCGTCTTCCCCGAGACCAAGCACCCGACGTACTTCCGCTCTCTGGGACTGCCCTTGGAACCGAAGCTGGCGGCGGCGATCCGGCGGAACCGGCTCGGCCGGCGCGAGTGTGTCGTGCAGTCCTTCGAGCCGACGAGCCTGCAGCGGATCGCGGCCGAGCGGCTGGGGGTGGCGCTGTGGCAGGCGCTGGGGACGACGGGTGGGCCGTACGACCTGGTCTCGGCCGGTGATCCGACGACGTACCGGGACATGATGACCCCGGCGGGGTTGGCGCGGATCGCCGAGTACGCGGACTGGATCGGTCCGGACAAGTCGTCGCTCGTCGGGACGCCGGTCCTCGCGGACGCGCATGCGGCGGGGCTGCGGGTGGGGCCGTACACCTTCCGGGCGGAGAACCAGTTCCTTCCGGTGGATTTCCGGCGCGGTGACGGAGCGAACGATTTCGGGGACGCGTTCGCCGAGTACGCGCTGTACTACGGGATGGGGGTCGACGCGGTGGTGACCGACTTCCCGGATCTGGCGGTGATGGCTAGGAGGGGCTGATGAGGACGTTCCGGCTGGCGTGCCCTACGTGTGGGGGCATGCAGGTGTTCCGGCCGCTCAATGCCGAGGAGAAGGCGGCGGTCCGGGCGGAGAAAGGGGATCCCCGCCACTACGTGGACTGGTACTGGCGCTGCACCGTCAAGGGCTGTCTGACGTACTACCGGCACCTGAACATGAGCGACCGCGGCACCCTGCCCGAGAGGTTCCGCGAGGAGGAGACCGCGGCCGGGGCGTGACGTCCGGAATCCGCCCTGGCAGGACGGATTCCGGGCTGATGCCACGGCCCCGCGCGGACCTACGCTCCGGTCACCGTACTGCGCACGGCACAGGGGGGATTCGGATGGTGTCCAAGCGATGCCCGAACTGCGGCGACCGTATGGAGGAGTTCGACCCGCTCACCGAGAAGGAGTGGGAGCAGGTCAAGAGCCAGATACCGAAGCACGTTCGCAAGGCGGCCGTGCTCCGCTGTACCAACGGCAAGTGCCGGCGGGTCCAGCAGCGAGGCAACCGCCATGTCGGCGGCAACCTGCCCAAGCCCGAGTCCGACTAGCCCCGGCACTGGCCCCGGCCCTGGTGCTCGCCCTACAGGTTGCTGAAGTCCGGACCCTTGGTCCGGGTCCGCTTGATCTCGTAGAAGCCCGGTACGGAGGCCACGGCGAGGGTGCCGTCCCAGAGCTTCGCGGCCTCCTCGCCCTTGGGGGCCGGGGTGACGACGGGGCCGAAGAAGGCGATCTGCTCGCCGTCATCGCCGGGGACGGCGATGACGGGGGTGCCGACCTCCTGGCCGACCAGCTCGATGCCCTCCTTGTGGGAGGCGCGCAGCTGCGGCTCGTAGGCGGTGCCGTCCCAGTGGTCCATGAGGGAGTCGGGCAGGCCCACGTCCTTCAGGGCGGCGGCGACGGTCTCTTTCTCGGGGCCCTCGCCCTTGTTGTGGATGCGGGTGCCGAGCGCGGTGTAGAGGTCGCCGAGCACCTCGGCGCCGTGCTCCTCCTGCGCGGCGATGACGACCCGGACGGGACCCCACGCCTTGGTCTCCAGCAGCTCCCGGTACTGCTCGGGGAGGTCGTCCAGCTTGTCCTCGTTGAGGACGGCCAGGCTCATCAGATGCCAGCGGACCTCGATGTCGCGGACCTTCTCCACCTCCAGCACCCAGCGCGAGGTCATCCAGGCCCAGGGGCACAGGGGGTCGAACCAGAAGTCGACGGGGGTCTTGTCCGACATGTCTCTCCTCGGGAGGAAGCGTTTACCCCGGGGAACACTCCTGGCCGGTCCGCCCATTCCCGGCTGCCCGGTGTCGGGCGCGCATGGCAGGATCAAGGCTGTCCGCATACTGAACACCACCCGAGGGAGTGCCGCCCGTGCCCGGTGAGAATCTGTCCCGTGACGAGGCCCGGGAGCGGGCCGCCCTGCTGTCCGTCGACGGCTACGACGTGTCCCTCGACGTGCGGTCCGCCGTCGGTGACACCGTCGGCGACGCGGCCGCGGAGGACGGGGCGCCGCGCACCTTCCGCTCGGTCACCACGATCCGCTTCCGCTGCGCCGAGCCCGGCGCGAGCAGCTTCGCGGATCTGATCGCGCCGAGTGTGACCGCCGTCTCACTCAACGGCAGGGATCTGGACCCGCGCGAGGTCTTCGACGGTTCGCGGATCACCCTGGAGGACCTGGCCGCCGACAACGAGCTCGTCGTGGACGCCCAGTGCGCGTACTCCCGCACGGGTGAGGGCCTGCACCGGTTCGTCGACCCGGAGGACGGCGAGGTCTACCTCTACACGCAGTACGAGCCGGCCGACTCCCGCCGGGTCTTCGCGAACTTCGAGCAGCCGGACCTCAAGGCGCCGTTCCGCTTCGAGGTGCGGGCACCGGAGGAGTGGACGGTGTGGAGCAACGGCGCCGGTGAACGCGCGGACGGCACCTGGAGGTTCGCCGAGACGAAGCCGATCTCGACGTACATCACCTGTGTCGTGGCGGGCCCGTACCACTACGTCACGGACTCCTACGAGCGCACCCTCGCCGACGGCACGACGCTGCGGATCCCGCTCGGCGCCATGTGCCGCAAGGGTCTCGCGCCCTACTTCGACTCCGACGACGTCTTCCTGATCACCAAGCAGGGCCTGGACTTCTTCCACGACCACTTCGACTACCCGTACCCCTTCGGGAAGTACGACCAGGCGTTCGTGCCGGAGTACAACCTCGGCGCGATGGAGAACCCGGGGCTGGTGACCTTCCGGGAGGAGTACATCTTCCGCGGCAAGGTGACGCGGTCGTCGTACGAGGGCCGGGCGAACGTCATCCTGCACGAGATGGCGCACATGTGGTTCGGCGATCTGGTCACCATGGTGTGGTGGGACGACCTGTGGCTGAAGGAGTCCTTCGCGGACTTCATGGGCACGTTCGCGAACGTCGGCGCGACCCGCTTCAAGGACGCCTGGATCACCTTCGCCAACCGCCGCAAGTCGTGGGCGTACCGCGCGGACCAGCTGCCCTCCACCCACCCGATCACCGCCGACATCCGTGACCTGCAGGACGCGAAGCTCAACTTCGACGGCATCACCTACGCCAAGGGCGCTTCCGTGCTGAAGCAGCTCGTGGCGTACGTCGGACAGGACGCGTTCCTTGAGGGCGCGCAGCGCTACTTCAAGCGGAACGCGTACGGAAACACGCGCCTCGGCGATCTGCTGTCGGTGCTGGAGGAGACCAGCGGGCGGGACATGGGCGCGTGGGCGCGGTCCTGGCTGCAGACGGCGGGCGTGAACTCGCTGACCCCGCAGGTGCTGCTGGACGCCGAGGGCCGCATCGACGAGCTGGCGGTGGTGCAGGAGGCCGCGGAGTCACACCCCGAGCTGCGTCCGCACCGGGTCGCGGTGGGCCTGTACCGGCGGGGCGAGGGCGGGGCCCTGGAGCGGTACACGCAGGCAGAGGTGGACGTCGACGGTCCGCGGACGGTCGTGGCGGAGCTGGCGGGTGCCGAGGCGCCGGAGCTGGTGCTGGTCAACGACGACGACCTGACGTACTGCAAGACCCGCTTCGACGCCACGTCCCTGGCGACGCTGCGGGAGCACCTGGGTTCGGTGACCGACCCGCTGGCGCGTGCCTCGTGCTGGTCGGCGCTGTGGAACATGACGCGGGACGCGCTGCTGCCGGCCCGGGACTTCGTGGACCTGGTGCTGCGGTTCGCGGGGCGCGAGTCCGACATCGGTGTGCTGCAGATGCTGCAGGCGTGGGCGAACTCGTCGCTGGTCAACTATGTGGCGCCGCAGTGGCGGCCGACCGGTGAGCGGCTGCTCGCCGAGGGCGCGCTGCGGGAGTTGCGGGCCGCCGAGCCGGGCAGTGAGCAGCAGCTGGCGTGGGCGCGGTTCTTCGCCTCGGTGGCGCCGGGTGCGGAGGATCTGGGCTTGCTGCGGGGTCTGCTGGAGGGCACGGAGAAGATCGAGGGGCTGGACGTCGACCAGGAGCTGCGCTGGGCGTTCCTGGAGCCGCTGGCCGCGCACGGGGTAGCGGACGAATCGGTGCTGGCGGCCGAACTGGCCCGGGACGACACGGCGTCCGGCAAGCGCCACCAGGTGCGCTGCCTGGCCGCGCGGCCGTCGGAGGCGGTGAAGGCGCAGGCGTGGGCGCAGGTCGTGGAGTCGGACGCGTTGTCGAACGCGCTGGTCGAGGCGACCCTCTCGGGCTGGGGCCAGCCGTCACAGCGGGAGCTGCTGGCGCCGTACACCGGGAAGTACTTCGCGGCCATCGAGCGGGTGTGGGCCGAGCGGTCGATCCAGATCGGCATGGACGTGGTCCGGGGCCTGTTCCCGGCGCTCCAGCAGTCGCAGGCCACCCTGGACGCGACGGACGCCTGGCTCGCGGCCCACGAGGACGCGGCACCGGCGCTTCGGCGGCTGGTGCTGGAGGCGCGGGACGATCTGGCGCGGGGGCTGCGGGGGCAGGCGTGTGACGCGGGGGCCGATTCGGAGTCGGGGTCGGGATCGGCGTCAACCGCATAAGACCTTTGGCCAACGATCACGGCCGTCCGTGACCGTTACGGAATTCAGGCAATAGCAGCCGTAACCCCTGGTCCAACCCGAACGGACCAGGGGTTTTCCGCGTCTACTCGGCATCCGAACACCCGTCCTTTAGTGCCAGGTTGTCCGTTTTTGTCGACGGGCATGTAACAGCGGTTAGCGAGCGGATCGGACGCGGGAACCTCCGGGTCATGAACCACAACACCCCGGTCCCCCCGCTCTCCCCCCGCCCCCTGCGTCATCTCTCCGAGGTGCACCGCCGTGTCATGACCGCCGCGCAGCTGAAGTCGCACGGCGTCCCGGCCGCCGAGACGAACGAGCAGTGCCGCCCCGGCGGCCCCTGGCAGCAGCTCCTCCCCGGCGTCTTCCTGCTCCACCCCGGCCCGCCGACCAGCGAGGAGCGCCTGCACGCGGTGCTGATGTACGCGGCGCGGGAACGCTCGCCGGGGGTGCCGCCCCAGCCGAACGCGGGTGAGGCCCACGCCCCCGCCTACCCCGAGGCGGTCATCACGGGCCTCGCGGCACTGACCCTGCACGGCTTCTCGGCCACGCCGCCGCTGACCGCCCTGGACACGATCGACGTCCTGGTCCCCCGCATGCGCCGCCTCCGCTCGACGGGCTGCGCCCGCATCCTGCGCACCCCCGCGCTCCCCGCCCCACAGCAGGTGACGGGCCTCCCGGTCGCGCCGGTCCCGCGCGCCCTGGCCGACGCGGTGGCCGAACTGACGGACGCGAGCGCCGTACGCCGGCTGCTGACCGAGGCCGTCCGCGGCGGCCACTGCGAACCAGCCTCGGTGGTACGGGAGTTGAACCAGGCGAAGCTGCTGTCCCGCCCGCACGTGGTGGACGCGGTGGACTCCCTGCTCGCCGAGGGCCGCGCGATCGCCGAGGACCGCCTCTACGAGATGGTCCACGTCTACGGCCTCCCCGACCCCGTCTGGAACGTCGACCTGCGGCTGCCCGGCGGCCCGCACCTCGGCGGCCTGGACGCCTACTGGCCGGAGCAGGCGGTGGCGGTGGAACTGGACACCCGGGCGCCCCGCCAGGACGAGGACGCCCTGTGGTCCGAGTACGCCCGCAAGCGCGAGCACTTGGAGCGCCTGGGCATCACGGTCGTCTACATCACCCCGAAGAAGCTCCGCGACGGGATGGAGCAGCAGGCGGCGGTGGTCCGTACGGCCCTGATGGCGGCGGCGGACCGCGAACCGGCCGCGTATGTCGTGGTGCTGCCTCGATAGTCCCCGGTAGTGACGGACCGGGGACACGCAGCGCCAGGAGGGGAGAGGAGGGGCCGCCGGGGCCAGTCACCGGCGGCCCCTCCTCGCGCCGTGGGCACCCTGGCTAGGTTGGGCGGGATGAGACGTGAACTTCGAGGCGTGTTGCTGGCGTTGTTCCTGCTGCCGCTGCTGTGGGGCCTGGTCACGCTGGCGAGGGGCGCGTCGTCCTACGGCGCCCCGGAGTGCCCCGGCCTCCAACTGGGCGAGGACGGCGAGTCGCACCCCGGCCCCATGCGACGCGGCTACACCTGCGCGGTCTCCTACAGCACCGAGGGCGGCCGCTCGACGGGCACGAGGACGTACGACCAGCAGAAGTACGCGCAGGAGCAGGACCGCTCCGGTCTCTACCGGCGGGGCGCCGGTTATATGGCCTACGGAACAGCGGGGCTGCTGGCCCTGACGGTCACGAGGCTCAGTCGTCGAACTCCGGGATGAGCTCGCGCGACGGCACCGGCCAGAACTGCGTCGAGACAGCCCACCTGACGCCGGCCGTCGCCATCCGCGGCTCCAAGAACCCCACCGGACCGGCCCCGCGCTCCGCCTGCCCCCACGGCGTGGACGGCATTCGTTACCTGCGTCGGAGGAGACGCGAGGCCCTGACTCCGGGGTCGGTCAGCCGATGCGAGGCGGTGCGAACATCACCTCGGGACCGGAGCCCGCTCGGTGACCGGCGCTCGCCGGCGCCTTTCCGCAGAACTCGGCCTCGATGACCGCCACCGTGTCCCCCGACCAGTCGCCGTTGAAGTTGAGGGCCAGGGAGTGGCGGCCGTCCTCGGTCGTGACCCCCTCGGACTGGGAGCCGTGGATGCCGCCGCCGTGGCCCCAGACCGTGACGCCGCAGGTCAGCTTGGCCTTCATCAGGCCGAGGCCGTAGCCGTTGGTCTCGTCGACGGGGACGGTCGTGGTCATCTCGGTCAGCTGCTCGCGCGGGAGGAGCTTGCCGCGCAGCAGGGCGCTGTAGAAGCGGTTGAGGTCGGTGGAGTTGGAGATCATCTCGCCGGCCGAGAAGGCGAGCGACGGGTTGAGCTTCGTGACGTCGTACGTCGGCCCTGTCGTCGTCTCGGCCAGCTTGGAGTAGGCCCGGCTGCTGGGTCCCGGCACCGTCACCCGGGTGCCGGGGACGGAGGTGGCGGTCAGGTGCAGGGGCTTGATGATGCGGTCCCGGATCGCGTCGCCGTACGGCCGTCCGGTGGCCTTCTCGATCACCATTCCGGCGAGCACGAAGTTGGTGTTGGAGTAGTTCCACGACGTCCCCGGCTCGAAGTCCGGTTTGTGGGTCATGGCGAGCGCGACCAGTTCCTCGGGCTTCTGGGTGTCGTAGCGGTGCTTGAAGAAGCCGTCCTTCAGGAAGTACGTGCGGCCGAAGTCGTCGTCCGCCGTGTAGTTGAAGATGCCGCTGGTGTGGTTGAGGAGTTGGCGCAGGGTGATCCGGCTGCCGTCGTGGCCGTTGCCCCGCACCTGGCCCGGCAGCCACTTGTCCACCCTGTCGTCCAGGGACAGCCTGCCCTCCGCCTCCAGCTGGAGCAGCACGGTGGCGACGAAGGTCTTGGTGATGCTGCCCACCCGGTAGCGATCGTCGGCCGAACGTGGCTTTCCCGTCTTGAGGTTGCCGACGCCGGCCGTCGCCGACCAGGTGTCGTGGCGGTCCTTCGCCGTGGCCGTCACTCCGGGCACGCCGTCCCCGACCGCGGCCTCGATCGCCTTGCGGGTCGCCTCGTGGTCGGCTCTGGCGGGTGCCGCCGCCAGGGCCGGGGCCGCGAGGGCCACGGACAGTGCCACCGCCGTCGCCGCCACGAGTGCCGTGCGGGTCGTACGTACGCTCATGTCTTCTCCCCCTGTCTTCCCGCTCATGTCGAGCGTGGTCGGGGGTGGAGACTCTGGGGCTCACGCCAAGGTTGAGGCGCCGTACGGCGGTTGAGCCGGATTCGGACAACCGCGATGGACGGGACGGTCACCCACCGCAGAACTCCGCCTCGACCACGGCGTGGCTGTCCCCCGACCAGTCCCCGTTGAAGTTGAACGCCAGGGCATGGCGGCCGTCCTCAGTCATGTCTTCCCCTCCATCTCGCACTCGGTTCGATCAAGGAGACTCACCCGGAGGGCGAGACGAAGGTTGAGGATCTGTACGGCAGTTGGGCGGCTCTCAGCCCTTCTTGAGTACCAGCTCCGTGTTGCGGTCCTTGCGGTCGCCGCCGAGGGTCGAGCGCGCGCCGGGGGCGTTCAGGGACAGCTCGCGGTAGAGCGCGGCCAGGCCCGTCTGGGAGAGGTCGGTGAAGTTCGTGCGGTGCGGGGCCGCGGACTCGATCAGGGTGGTGAACAGGGAGATCGTGCCGTCCTTGTTGTCCACCACCTCGATGATCCGGGCGAGTTGGGGGAAGTCGACGTGGGAGGCGGTGGAGATCTCCCAGAAGGCGCGGCCGCCGGAGGCGGAGTGCGGGGTGATGACGTTCTTGTGGATGTGGCCGTTCACCCAGGCGAGAACGTTGCGGTGGCTGCCGAGCAGCTGCAGCAGTTCGGCACCGCCGACGCGCCGCTCGTTCGGGCGGGCCGGGTCGCGACGCAGGTTGTCCATCGTCTCGCTCGTGTGATGGCTGAAGATGATCGCGTACGAGTCCTTGTTGTCCCGCAGCGTCTTGTCCAGCCACTTGAACTGGGCCGCCCCGATGGACCCTTCGTAGTGGCCGCCCGGGTTGGTGGTGTCCAGGCTGATGCCGATGACGTCGTCGGCGATACGGAAGCTGTAGTACTGGGTGCCCGCCTCCAGGTTGGCCGTCGAGTAGCCGTGGCCGACCGGGCCGTGGCCGCGCAGGGCCGGGTTCAGATGGGCCTGCACGTACTCGCGGGGCGTGAACGGGGCGCGGCCCTCGTCCGGTGTGACCGAGCGCATCGAGCGGGCGTGGGCCTTGAGGAAGTCCTTGAAGACGGTGCCCCTCGGGTCCTGGTCCTGCTTGAGGGAGTCCTGGAGCTTCTTGGCGTCGGCGGCCGGCACGTTCATCAGCTTCTTGCCGCCGACGGCCAGGTCGGTGAGGTAGGAGTCACTGTGCGAGGCGTAGGTGCCCAGCGGCAGCGCGTCGTGGTTGCCGACCGTCGAGTACCAGGGGATGTTCAGGCCGGGGCTGCGCAGTTCGCGGATCGCGGCGGCCAGGTAGCCCTCGATGTGCGGGAAGCCGAGTTGCTTGTCGGCGTCGCGGATGCTGTCGTCGGCCTGCCAGTACAGCTTCAGGCCGCTGCTCTGGACGCCCTCGTACTGCCGCGGGTCACCGGTGTTGGGGGTGACCCGGCCGCCGCTCATCACCTTCAGGAACCAGTCCAGCTCGGACTTGCAGTTGTTGTCGGTGTTGTCGCCGGTGGTCATGGCGAAGTGCAGCGGGGCGCCGGTGACGGGGCCTGAGCGCAGCGCGTTGATCCGCTCCACGAGCGCCACCGCGCCGGGCACGGTCAGGGCCTCCTGCGGGCGCCAGGCGTGCACGTCCGTCGAGCGCAGGTACTCAAGGCGGAGCGGGTGCTGGGCGTCGATCAGGTGCAGGTCGGTGAGCTGCACGAAGGCGGCGAGCGCCGTACGCCGCTGCTCGCGGCCCGCCTTGGCCGACGCGAGGTTCTCCCGCACGACACGCCGCCAGCCGGGTCCGTCGGCGAGCCGGCGGTAGCCGCCGGTGCCGGTCGGGGTGGCGACGTTCGCGAGGGTGGTCCCCCGGGTGTAGGGCGCGAGGGCGACCGGCAACTTGCGGGAGGCGCCGGCGGGGGCCTCGGCGGCAGCGGCGCCCGCGGCGGCGTTCGGCGCGCCCGCCGGGTCGGCGGTGGTGGCGGCCTGGCTGTCGGTGGGCCGCAGGGCGTAGCCGACGCCCGCGGAGAGCGTGACCGCTCCGGTGGCGGCGAGCAGGGTGCGGCGGTGGACCCCCACCGCGGAGCTGGCGACAGAGCGTATGCGCGACATGCGCGATCTCCCCGAGTGCGAACGCGTCGGCAACAGGACGCGAGCGTCCGCCTCAGGCGAACGACCCGCTCACTGTGGATCGTTGGCACCGGGGATGACCTGTACATGAACATGACGGCAACGGGCAACGCCGATCACCGTACGTGGATCTTCGCCCACCTTCCGCGTCCACGGCCGCTCCTTCAACGGCCGGGACGCGGTCACTCAGCGTTCATCTTCCGGGGTACCCGTCCCGTCGCCGGGCGCTCACGCCACAGCGCCAGACCCTTCACGACCATGGGGACGAGGGTCAGGTCGGTCACCGTGTCGAGCGGGTGCCAGGCCGCCATGTCCGTCGAGCCGTTCGTCTCGTGGCGGAGTTCGCCGCCGGTGATCCTGGCCTCGTAGACGAGCCGCAGGCCATGGTGGTCCACGGCCCGGCGGAGGCGGCGGCCCGGGAAGCTGCGGCGGACGGAGTCCAGGCCGAGCAGTCCGGTCGGCTCGACGAGGTAGCCGGTCTCCTCCTCCACCTCCCGAACGACCGTGTCGTAGGGATCCTCGCCGTGCTCCATGCCGCCGCCCGGCAGGACCCACTCATGGCCGCCGCCGGGCGCCGGGGAGCGGGCCAGGAGGAGTTGCCCGTCCCGTACGCATATGGCGTAGGCCGCCACCCTCAGGTTTTTCCGCACGTACGGACATTAGCGCCACCGTCGACATGTCCCGTTTGCGGCTGATCTCCCCAAAGTTCGTCGGGGGTTTTCCCCATCCGTCCATTTCGATTCGGTCAACTCTTCCCAAACATCCTTCCCTTGCATAAAGCTGTGCGGTCGTCCGGGATCGCATTCCGGACGACAGATGCTCCTTTACCAACAAGGGATGCCGATGACCCTCACCCCCCAGCGCGAACCTAAGCCCGGCGCGAGACGCGCGGCCCGCATAGCCGTGGCCGCCGGTCTCGTCGCCGCGCTCTCCGCAGCCGGGCCGATACCCATGGCCCTGGCCGTGGACCCCGCGCCCGCCGCGACGGACCCGAGCGTCAAGTCCGCTCACGACAAGCTCGGTTCGGACGACGCCGACCTGCTCGCCGAGGCCAAGGCCGACGGCGACAAGAACGTCACGATGATGATCGCGACCGCGCCCGGCCAGACCGAGAAGGTCACCGAGCAGCTGGACGCGGTCGGCTCTGTGGGCCGTACCTACGACAAGCTCGGCTACGTCCGGGCGACCGTCCCCACCGGCAAGGCCGACAAGGCCATCGCCGCCGCGGCGAAGCTCTCCTCGGTGCACGGCATCGACCTGCGCGAGGAGATACCCCTGGACGACCCCGCCGTCGACACGAAGCAGTCGTCGGCCGCCGCCGTCGCGGCCTCGGCCCCGGACAAGAACACTCCGGCCGAGAACCCGTACAACCCGTCGTTCGAGACGGGCGCCGTCGACTTCGTCGAGGACCATCCGAAGTCCGACGGCCGTGGCATCACCATCGGCATCCTCGACAGCGGTGTGGACCTCGGGCATCCCGCCCTGCAGAAGACCACCACCGGTGAGCGGAAGATCGTCGACTGGGTCACCGCCACCGACCCGCTGCTCGACAGCGACCGCACCTGGCGCCCGATGGTGACCTCCGTCTCCGGGCCCACCTTCACCTACGGCGGCAAGACCTGGACGGCGCCCGCGGGTTCGTACCAGGTGAGCACCTTCCTGGAGTCGTACACCACGGGGGGCGACGCGGCGGGCGACGCCAACCGCGACGGCGACAAGACCGACTCGTGGGGCGTCCTCTACGACGCGGCGAACGGCACGGTCCGGGTCGACCTCAACAACAACAACGACTTCGGTGACGACACCCCGATGAAGCCGTACAAGGACGGCTACCAGATCGGGTACTTCGGCACCGACAACCCGGCCACCGACGTCGCCGAGCGGCAGCCGTTCGTCGTGCAGATCCGCAAGGACGTGCCGATGGACCCGCTGGGCGGCGACTGGGTCGGCAAGAAGTCCGACTTCGTCAACATCGGCGTCATCGAGTCCGAGCACGGCACGCACGTCGCCGGCATCACCGCCGCCAACGGCCTGTTCGGCGGCGACATGAACGGCGAGGCACCGGGCGCCAAGCTCGTCTCCTCCCGCGCCTGCACCTGGACCGGCGGCTGCACCAACGTCGCGCTCACCGAGGGCATGATCGACCTCGTCACCAACCGCGGCGTCGACATCGTCAACATGTCCATCGGCGGCCTCCCGGCGCTGAACGACGGCAACAACGCCCGCGCCGAGCTCTACACGCGCCTGATCGACACCTACGGCGTCCAGCTCGTCATCTCCGCCGGCAACTCCGGCCCCGGCGCCAACACCATCGGCGACCCGGGCCTCGCCGACAAGGTCATCTCGGTCGGCGCGAGCATCTCCAAGGAGACCTGGGCCGCCAACTACGGCTCGGCCGTGGAGAAGAAGTACGCGATGATGCCGTTCTCCTCGCGCGGCCCGCGTGAGGACGGCGGCTTCACCCCGACCCTGGTCGCCCCGGGTGCCGCGATCAACAGCATCCAGACCTGGCTGCCGGGCGCCCCGGTCGCCGAGGCGGGCTACCCGCTCCCGGCCGGCTACGGCATGCTCCAGGGCACCTCGATGGCGTCCCCGCAGGCCGCGGGCGCGTCCGCGCTGCTCCTGTCGGCCGCCAAGCAGAAGCGCATCGCCCTCACCCCGGCGAAGCTGCGCACCGCGCTGACCTCGACCGCCGACCACATCAAGGGTGTTCAGGCGTACGAGGAGGGTGCCGGCCTCATCAACATCGAGGACGCCTGGGACTCCATCCGTGACGGCGCCACCGCCCACGAGTACACGGTGAAGGCGCCGGTCGACACCGCGATCGACCAGCTCCTGAAGACGCCGGGCTTCGGCACGGGCGTCTACGACCGCGAGGGCGGCCTCAAGGCCGGGCAGAAGAAGACGTACGACGTCACGATCACCCGTACGTCCGGCTCGGACAAGGCGATCCGGCACGAGCTGAACCTGGAGAACAACGCGGGCGGCACCTTCCGGATCGTCGGCTCCGACGAGATCAGCCTCGGCCTGAACAAGCCGGTCACCGTCAAGGTCGCCGCCAAGCCGTCCTCGGCCGGTCTCAAGAGCGCGATCCTGGAGGTCGACGACCCGCGCACCGAGGGCGTCGACAAGCAGATCCTCAACACGGTCGTGGTCTCCGCGCCGCTCAAGTACAGCTACTCGGCGTCCGGTTCGGTGCAGCGCAACAGCACCAAGTCGTACTTCGTCACCGTCCCCGAGGGCGCGAAGTCGCTGGAGGTCGCGATCGGCGGGCTCAAGGACAAGAGCCAGACCCGGTTCATCGCCATCCACCCGTACGGCACCCCGTCCGACAACACCGGCACGCCGTACTGCTACAACAACTACCTCGCCGGCAACGGCTGCAAGCCGGACGTGCGTTCCTACGCCGACCCGCAGCCCGGCGTCTGGGAGATCGAGGTCGAGTCGCGCCGTACGTCGCCGCTGCTCGACAACCCGTACAAGCTGGACGTCACCGTCCTCGGCGCGGCCTTCGACCCGGAGACCGTGACCGTCCCCGAGGCCAAGGTCGGCACCCCGGCCGCCGCCTCCTGGAAGGTGACCAACAAGTACGCCGCGATCGACGGCAAGCTGGCCGGCGGCCCGCTCGGCTCGTCGAAGACCGCGCGTCCGACCATCGCCCAGGGCGCCACGCAGACCACCACGGTCGAGGTGCCCGCGGGCGCGACCTCGCTCGACGTCTCCATCGGCAACGTCTCCGACGCCGCCGCCGACCTCGACCTGGTCGTCCGCAACGCCGCCGGCACCGAGGTGGGAAGCTCCGCCGACGGTGACTCCGAGGAGGCGGTGTCGGTCGCGAACCCGGCCGCCGGGACGTACACGATCGACGTCATCGGCTACTCGATTCCGGCCGGTTCGACGGCGTACGACTACCTGGACGTGTTCTTCTCCGCCGCGCTCGGCACCGTCAAGGTCGACGAGTCGGCGCCGGTGAAGCTCGGCACGGGTGACTCGGCCACCGTCACGGGCAGCGTCACCGCCGCCGCGGCGGCGCCCGAGGGCCGTGCGTTCTTCGGCCAGGTCCAGCTGCTGAACGCGCGCGGCACGGTCGCGGGCACGGGCAGCGTGAAGATCGAGAAGGTCACGCCGTAGTTCGTTCGAGTACGGCAATGGGGGCGGGCGTCCGTAGGGGCGCCCGCCCTTTGCCGTCAGCAGGTCGGCTTGGGCGCCTCGCGGAGAGAAGCGGTGATCCAGGCCCGTTCCGGGGCGATGTCCTCCTCGCCGATGAACCAGACGTCCGGGGTCGTGGCGTCCCGGGGGATGCCGACCAGGAGGTGTTCGCCCTTGAGGACGGAGTCCTTCTCCATCTCGAAGGTCACCTTGTCCCCGTTCTTCCCGGGCTTCTCCGGCAGGTAGGCGCGGGTCACGCGCAGAGTGATCCGCTCCTGTGTCGTGCCTGGCACCGGCTCCACGGCGGTGACGACGCCCTCGGCGACGAGGCGGGAGCAGGCGAGGTAGTCGGGGCTGCCGAAGTCCGCGCCGACGGACGGTGAGGCGGCCGCCTTGCTGTCGGCCGCGCCGCCCGCGTCCGAGTTCATGGCGTCGCCTGACCCGGCGTGCGTCAGCAGCCAGCCCAGGCCGACCAGCACGGACGCGGCGGCGGCCACGGCGAGGGAGCCGAGGGCGACGGTTCGGATCCGGTGCCGGACGCGGGCGGGGCGGCGTACGCGGGCGGGGGCGGGGGCGGGGGCATGCTCGGGCTCCGGGACCGGGACCGGCGCCGGTGGTTCGGCGAGCGCGTGCCCGATGATCTCCAGCTGCTCGCGCAGCAGCGCCACATCCGCGGCGGCCGACCGGTGCTCGGCCATGAAGGCGGCGTCCGCGCGCGCCTCGTCGCCGAGCGGCTCGTCGGTGAGCGCGGCCATCAGCGCGTCGACACCGGTACGGCCTTCACGGTTGTCGTTCTCGGCGGTCATGTCACACCACCTCGTCCTCGTGCAGGCGGGCGCGCAGGGCCCGTACCGCCGTGTGCAGCCTGCTCTTGACCGTGCCCTCCGGGATACCGAGCTCCTCGGCTATGTCGCGCACGGGGAGATCGCCGTAGAAGCGCAGGACGAGGACCTGACGCTGGGCGTCGGGCAGCTCGTCCAGGCCCTGGGCGACGGCGAGGGAGAGCAGGCTCGTGTCCTCGCCGGAGGGGTGCTCGGTCTGGCGCAGGGAGGCGAGCCGTTCGCCGAGCCGCTCCTGCCGCTTCTTCGCCCGGTGCCAGTCCATGGCGAGGTTGGAGGCGACGACCGCCGCCCATGCCGACACGTCCCGCGGCGCCTCACGTCCGCTCGCGGCCCGCTCCAGCAGCCGCAGACGTACCTGCTGTACCCCGTCCAGCAGGTCCGTCTGCGGCACGCCGCCGAGCGCGAGCACCGCCCGTACCCGGCGTTCCTGAGCCGCGTCCAGGGGATCGGTGTGATCGTCCTCCCGGGCACGGCGGGCCTTTCTGCGCAGCACAAGCCACCCCCTCACCGCGTTTCCTCTACGACGCCGCAGCGCACGGAAACGTTCGACCGGGTCGTCGGGAGTTTTCGCGAGGTGTACGTCACACCGACACGCGAGTGCCGCACAGCTTGCGGCACGAGGTCGCCGTAGGGCGAATTTCTGCAGCTCAGCGCGGGTGCGGACGGGAGTTCCGGTACCGTCCGGCCGGTCGGGGTGGCCCGGTCGGCGGGTATGAAGCGCAAAGAATTGGACAGGCGGACCAGGGTCGGCCGCATGATGGAAAGGCCGCAGCCATGCAGGAACGCCTAGAGGGAGTCGCCGTGAGGGTCGGAATCGTCGGAGCCACCGGTCAGGTCGGTACGGTCATGCGCAGGATCCTCACGGAGCGCAACTTCCCGGTCACCGAGCTGCGCCTGTTCGCCTCGGCCCGCTCCGCGGGGACGGTCCTGGACGGCGTGACGGTGGAGGACGCGGCCACCGCCGACTACTCCGGTCTGGACATCGTGCTGTTCTCGGCGGGCGGCGCGACCTCGAAGGCGCTGGCCCCGAAGGTCGCCGCACAGGGCCCCGTGGTGATCGACAACTCCTCGGCGTGGCGCCGTGACCCCGAGGTCCCGCTGGTCGTCTCCGAGGTGAACCCGCACGCCATCGCCGACCGCCCCAAGGGCATCATCGCCAACCCGAACTGCACGACGATGGCCGCGATGCCGGTGCTGAAGCCGCTGCACGCCGAGGCCGGCCTCGAAGCGCTGGTCGTCGCCACGTACCAGGCCGTGTCGGGCTCGGGTCTCGCGGGCGTGGACGAGCTGTTCGAGCAGGTCAAGAAGGTCGGCGAGGACGCACCCAAGCTGACCCACGACGGTTCGGCGGCGGAGTTCCCCGAGCCGCACAAGTACGTCGCGCCGATCGCGTACAACGTCCTGCCGCTGGCCGGCTCCATCGTGGACGACGGTCTGCACGAGACCGACGAGGAGCAGAAGCTCCGCCACGAGTCCCGCAAGATCCTGGAGGTCCCCGGGCTGAAGGTCTCCGGCACCTGTGTGCGTGTCCCGGTCTTCTCCGGCCACTCTCTCCAGGTCAACGCCCGCTTCGCCCGCCCGCTCAGCGTGGAGCGCGCCAAGGAGCTGCTGGCCGGCGCCCCCGGCGTGGCCCTCACCGACGTCCCGACCCCGCTGCAGGCGGCCGGCCAGGACCCGGCCTACGTCGGCCGCATCCGCCAGGACGAGACGGTCGAGCACGGCCTCGCCCTGTTCATCTCCAACGACAACCTCCGCAAGGGCGCCGCGCTGAACGCCGTGCAGATCGCGGAGCTGGTGGCGGCCGAGCTGAAGAGCTGAAGGGCTGACGTCGGCACGCAGGCAGCTGCGGACGACAGGTGTGAATCGGGGAGGGGGACCAGGTGCCGCGGCGCCTGGTCCCCCTCCCCGTCGTACGACTGCTCACGCACGACAGCCAGCCGTCCGTCTGCGCGAGGAAGGATGGAGCCGTTAGAACTCCGGCGCGCAGTTGAGGCAGGACGGGCGACCGCTTCGGAGCTGGGCGTTCAGGTCGACGATGTGGTCGTCGTCCACGACTCGGACCGTGTGGCGCTTCGTCTGGTCCCTTGCGATGTGCTGGCTCGGGTCGCGCCTTCAGCGCATCTGGCTGATTCCGAGTTCGAAATCGAGGCTGCCCGCCGCCTCGTCGGCGCCGACGCTCCGGTGGCTGAGCCAGCGCCTCGGGTCGGCTCGATCTGGACGCACCGCATTTCACCGATCGAGTCGCCGGGGCGCTCGGAGTGGTGAACGACCGGGAGCAGTCCCCCGAGCTGCCCGATTCCGACCGGGAACTCCTCAGCGACACCCTCAGCGGCCTGAGCGCCGCAATCGGCATCGAGAGAGCCGGCGACCAGTTGCTGCACGGCGAGCCGCATCCGGGCAACCTCCTCAACACGAGAAGAGGGCCGCTTTTCGTGGACCTCGCCACGTGCTGCCGTGGGCCTGTCGAGTTCGACCTCGCCCATGCGCCCGAAGAAGTGGGAAAGCATTATGCGGGGGCCGACCACGGCCTGATTCACGGGTGCCGCGCGCTGAACTGGGCGATGTTCTCGGCCTGGCGCTGGCGCCTGGGCGACCAGATGCCCGACCGGGACAAGCGGAGAGTGGAGGGGCTCGACCAGGTTCGTGCTGCACTCGCTCGCTGCGGAGTGGGCTGAACTCGGCCGAGCACCCTCCCATGGACGAGGGCGCCCGGCGCAGTTGCACCGGGCGCCCTCATCGGCGTACGTATTACGACCGTTACTGCTACTCGGCCGCCGCGTCCGCCGCCTGGGCCCTGAGCGCGCGTTCCACGCCCGCCCGGGATTCCGAGATCAGGCGGCGCAGGGCCGCGCTCGGGTCCGTCGACGACAGCCAGGCGTCCGTCTTTTGCAGGGTCTCCTCCGAGACCTGGAGCGTCGGGTAGAGGCCGACCGCGATCTGCTGGGCGATCTCGTGGGAGCGGGAGTCCCAGATGTCCTTGACGACCTCGAAGAACTTGTCCGTGTAGGGGGACAGCAGTTCACGCTGGTCGGTCTGCACGAAGCCGCCGATCACGGCCTCCTGGACCGCGTTCGGGAGCTTGTCGGAGTCGATGACCGAGGACCAGGCCTCGGCCTTGGCCTCCGGGGTCGGGCGGGCGGCGCGGGCCGTGGCGGCGTGGCGTTCGCCGGCCGCCGTCTTGTCTCGCTCGTACTCGCCCGCGATCTCCGTCTCGTCGAAGCGGCCCACCGCCGCCAGGCGCTGCACGAACGCCCAGCGCAGCTCCGTGTCGACGGCCAGGCCGTCCAGGGAGTGGGAGCCGTCCAGCAGGCCCTCCAGCAGGTCCAGCTGCTCCGGCGTACGGGCCGTCGCCGCGAACGCCCGAGCCCACGCCAGCTGGTGGTCGCCGCCCGCCTCGGCCGCGCGCAGATGGGCCAGCGTGGCGTCCGTCCAGCGGGTCAGCAGGGCCTCGCGGGTGACCGGGGCGGCGTACAGCTCGATCGCCAGCTTCACCTGGCGCTGCAGCGACTGCACGACGCCGATGTCGGACTCCTTGCCGATGCCCGACAGGACCAGGGAGAGGTAGTCGCGGGTGGCGAGCTCGGCGTCACGCGTCATGTCCCAGGACGACGCCCAGCACAGGGCCCGGGGGAGGGACGCCTCGAAGTCGCCGAGGTGCTCGGTGACGAAGGCGAGGGACTGCTCGTCCAGGCGGACCTTCGCGTACGACAGGTCGTCGTCGTTGAGGAGGACGACGTCCGGGCGGCGCTTGCCCGACAGCTGCGGCAGGGCGGTCAGTTCACCGTCCACGTCCAGCTCGATGCGCTCGTCGCGCAGCAGCTTGCCGGACTCCTCGTCCAGGTTGTACAGGCCCACCGCGATCCGGTGCGGGCGCAGCGTCGGCTCGCCCTTCGCGCCGGCCGGGAGGGCCGGAGCCTCCTGGCGGATCGAGAAGGACGTGATGACACCGGAGGCGTCCGTCTCGATCTCGGGGCGCAGGATGTTGATGCCCGCCGTCTCCAGCCACAGCTTCGACCAGGTCTTCAGGTCGCGGCCGGAGGTCTCCTCCAGGGCGCCCAGCAGGTCGGACAGGCGCGTGTTGCCGTACGCGTGCCGCTTGAAGTAGGCCTGCACGCCCCGGAAGAACTCGTCCATGCCGACGTACGCCACGAGCTGCTTGAGCACGGAGGCGCCCTTGGCGTACGTGATGCCGTCGAAGTTGACGAGCACGTCGTCCAGGTCGCTGATCTCCGCCATGATCGGGTGCGTCGACGGCAGCTGGTCCTGGCGGTACGCCCACGTCTTCATCTGGTTGGCGAACGTGGTCCACGCCTGCGGCCAGCGCGACTCGGGGGCGTGCGCCTGGCAGGCGATGGAGGTGTAGGTGGCGAACGACTCGTTCAGCCACAGGTCGTTCCACCACTCCATGGTGACCAGGTCGCCGAACCACATGTGGGCCAGCTCGTGCAGGATGGTCTCCGCGCGCGTCTCGTACGCCGCGCCCGTCACCTTGGACCGGAAGACGTACTGGTCGCGGATGGTCACCGCGCCGGCGTTCTCCATCGCGCCCGCGTTGAACTCCGGCACGAACAGCTGGTCGTACTTCTTGAACGGGTAGGCGTAGTCGAACTTCTCCTGGAACCAGTCGAAGCCCTGCCGGGTCACCTCGAAGATGGCGTCCGAGTCGAGGTACTCGGCGAGCGAGGGGCGGCAGTAGATGCCGAGCGGGACGGACTGGCCGTTCTTCTCGTAGACGCTGTGCACGGAGTGGTACGGGCCGACGATGAGCGCGGTGATGTACGTCGAGATGCGCGGCGTCGGCTCGAAGGCCCAGACGTTGTCCTGGGGCTCCGGGGTGGGCGAGTTGGAGATGACCGTCCAGCCCTCCGGCGCCTTCACGGTGAACTGGAAGGTGGCCTTCAGGTCGGGCTGCTCGAAGGACGCGAAGACGCGACGCGCGTCCGGGACCTCGAACTGGGTGTACAGGTACGCCTGCTGGTCGACGGGGTCGACGAAACGGTGGAGGCCCTCACCCGTGTTGGTGTACGCGCAGTCGGCGACGACGCGCAGGACGTTCGGGCCCTGAAGCAGGCCGGGCAGTGCGATCCGGGAGTCCTCGAAGACCTGGTCCGGGTCGAGCGCGTCGCCGTT
Organism: Streptomyces sp. HD; assembly: GCF_028369295.1. Taxonomy (GTDB): domain Bacteria; phylum Actinomycetota; class Actinomycetes; order Streptomycetales; family Streptomycetaceae; genus Streptomyces. The sequence continues at coordinate 343,981 of NZ_JAQMYP010000001.1, read as the reverse complement.
CAGCGTCACCTCGTGCACGGTCGGGGCCACCAGGTCGATGAACGACTCCGCGCCGGTCGCGGTGACGTCGAAGCGCACCGTGGTGACAGACCGGTAGGTACCGCCCTCCTGCGCGCCGGAGAGGTCGAGATCGATCTCGTAGGACTCGACGGTGAGCAGCTGGGCCCGCTGCTGAGCCTCGTCGCGAGTCAGGTTTGTGCCAGGCACGCGGTCATCTCCTCGATATGTGTAGGTTCGGCGGTTCGGTCATCCTTCCACGTGACCTGACGGAGCGCGATGTCCGTTTACCGCCGGTGGACGGGGCACGGGCGGGTGAGGCTGGGGCCATGACGGCATACCTCGTACGACCCATCGAACCGACGGCCCTGAAGGAGCTGCGCTCCGTCGACGACGCCGGGCGCCGCACGGTTCCCGTGACCGACGACGAGGGCGGGGCGCCGCTGCGCTGCTGCCTGCGCCGCAGCACGCCCGGCGAGCGGATCGCCCTGGTCTCGTACGCTCCCCTGCGCCGCTGGGCGGCGGAGACGGGGGCCGCTCCGGGGGCCTACGACGAGCAGGGTCCCGTCTTCATCCACGCGGACGAGTGCGCGGGGCCGGACGGGGACACGCTGCCCTTCGCCAACGCCCACCGCACGGTGCGGCGCTACTCGGCCGAGGGGCACATCCTGGGCGGGCGGCTCGTGCCGGAACACCCGGAACAGGGGGACTTCGAGGCGGCGTTCCGGGAGGCGTTCGACGACCCGGCGGTGGCACTCGTCCACGTCCGGGCCGTCGAGTACGGCTGCTTCCTGTACGAGGTCCGCCGGTCCTGAGTTCCCGCTGACTCAACAGCTCGTTCACAGCGACGACCAGCGTCCCATCGAAGCCACCGTCATGATCAAGGCAGGCCATCTCCACGGACTTCAGTACGAGTTCACGCCGGAGTGACCCCGAGTCCGCGGATGGGAATGAGGGCCTGACGCCCCCGGCTATGTCGCCGCCACCGTCCGGAGGGCGTCGAGCACCCTCCCCACCGCCGGGGAGTCCTCCCCACCCCTGCGCACCGCCGCCACCACATGCCGAACCGGCCGCGGCTCCCCCACCTCGCGCATCGCGACGCCGCTTCTCCCCACGGCGGCCATCCGCGGCACCAACGCCACCCCCATCCCCGCCTCCACCATCGCCAGAATCGCGGTCCACCCGGCCGCGGAATGCCCCTGCCGTGGGCTGAAGCCGGCGGCCTCGCAGGCCCCCCGGGTGATGTCCGACCACGGCCCGCTGCCGCCGAAGATCCAGTCCTCCCCGGCGAGGTCGGCCAGCCGAAGCCGTTGTCGTCCTTCGGGGGTCGCCAGGCCGTGCTCCTTGGGGAGGGCGACGTCCAGGGGATCCGCCAGCAACGGCACCCGGGTGAAGCGTGCGTCGCCCACCGTCGGTGCCTGCGCCGCCAGCGACAGGGCGAGGTCCACCTCCCCGGCGGCCAGCAGCTCGTACGCCTCCCCGGCCTCCGCCTCCCGTACCCGTACGGCCACCCCGGGCGCTGTCTTCCGCAGCGCCCGCACGGCCGGCACCACCAGCGCGGGCACCGCCGTGGAGAAGGCCGCCATCCGCACCTCCCCTACCTCGCCGTGCGCATAGGCCGCCAACTCCGCGTCGGCCCGCTCCAGTTGCTCGAACACGGCCTCGGCATGCCGCAGCACCAGCCGGGCCGCGTCCGTCAGCCGCACCCGCCGCCCGTGTGCCTCCAGCAACGGAACGCCGACCTGCTTGGCGAGATTGGTCAGCTGCTGCGACACGGCCGACGGCGTCATCCGCAGCGCCTCGGCGGTCGCGGTGACGGTCCCCCGTTCCCGCAGTGTCCGCAGGATCTGCAGCTTCCGGATGTCCCACTCCACCATGGCGGCAACCTACGTCACCGACGCGACGCCGCCCCCAGCACGACCCCGCCGAGGATCAGCGCCATGCACACCGCCTGCGTCCAGCCGGTCGCCTCACCGAGGACGGCCCAGGACAGCAGGGCCACACACACCGGCTGGAGGTAGTAGACGGCCCCGGCGCGGCTCGGGCCGACCAGCGCGATCGCCCTGTTCCAGGCGAAGAAGGCGACGGCGGACGAGGCGATCCCGACGTAGAGGATCGGCAGGACCGTCCCGGGCGTCGGGTCGAAGCCGCCCTGCACGGCCACGCTCACCCCTTGCGCCGGCAGCAGCAGGGCCGTACCCAGCAGGAACGTCGTGAACAGGAAGGCTGTACCGCCCAGTTCGGCCGGCTTGCGGCGCAACAGGCCGCTGTACGCCCCGAAGCAGCACGCCGCCGCCACCATCCACAGGTCCCCCGCCGCGAACCGGGCCCCGCCCGCACCACTCCCGATCAGCAGCACGACGCCCGCGCAGGCCACCAGCAGCCCGGCTACCCGGCGCACACCCAGCCGTACTCCTGAGGCCCGCTCGAACACGGCCATCAGCACCGGCGAAGCGGCCATGATCATGCCCATGTTGGCGGCGGGGGTCGTCAGTCCCGCCTGGTTGACCAGGGTGTTGTACACGGTGACGCCGAGGAGCGAGGCGATGGCCACGAAGCCGAGATGACGGCGGATCACCTCCCGTTGCCGCCACGCCTGCCGCGCCCCGAAGGGCGCCACCGCGGCCAACGCCACCAGCCATCTCCAGAACGCCTGCTGCACCGGCGGCACGCTGTCGTGCAGCGCGCGGGAGGTGACGAAGCTGCCGGACCAGACGACGGTGGCGAGGGCGGCGAGCGCGAGACCGAGGGCGGTCGCCCGGGGGAGGGAGGTGGGAGTGGGACTGGGGGTGGAGGTGGTTGTCCTGGGCAGGACGACGGTCACGGAGATCCTTTCGCTGGACGGTGATCGACCTGGTCGGCCTGGTCGGCCGGGTGCCGGTCGGTCGATCTACCGTCGCAGCGCGCCACCTGTCACGTCCATCGAAACTTTCCGATGGTTTTCTTCAGCAGAACTGAACAATCGAGCCCCGGACGACCGTACGGCACCCCGCCCCGCCCCCACCTGCCCCACGACCGTCGCCCCGAACGCGAGCGCCATGCCCGTGAGCTGGAGCGGGGTCAGCGTCTGTCCCAGCACCGCCCAGCCGACCACCGCGGCGGTCAGGGGCGACAGCGGGCCGAGGAAGGTGACCTGGGTGGCGGTGAGGCGGCCGATGCCGCGGAACCAGAGCCAGTACGCGACCGCCGTGTTCGCCAGCGCGAGATAGAGGTAGCCGGCGGCCGCCCGGCCGTCCAGCGCGGGCGGCGCGCCCTCGGCCAGGAGGGCGAGCGGGGCGATGAGCAGGCCGCCGGCCGTCAGCTGCCAGCCGGTGAGGGCGAGCGGGCCGACGCCGTCAGGGCGCCCCCAGCGCTTGGTCAGGACCGTGCCGGCCGACATGGACGCCGTGGCCGCCAGGGCCGCCAGCACGCCGACGAGGTCGAGCGCACCGGCCGCCTTCAGTACGACCAGACTGACGCCGAAGGCCGCCACGACCCCGGTGAGCACGTTCCGCACCGTCGGCCGCTGCCCCAGCAGCAACGCCGAGAGACCCACGACCAACAGCGGGCCCACCGAACCGACGACGGCCGCCATACCGCCGGGCAGCCGGTACGCCGAGAGGAAGAGAAGCGGGAAGAAGGCCCCGATGTTCAGCGCGCCCAGCACCGCCGACTTCACCCACCAGGCGCCGCGCGGGAGGACACGGGTGACTGCGAGCAGCAGCAGACCGGCGGGCAGGGCGCGCATCAGGCCGGTGAACAGGGGGCGGTCGGGCGGCAGGAACTCGGTGGTGACCGCGTAGGTCGTACCCCAGGAGACGGGGGCGAGGGCGGTGAGGAGGATCAGAGCGACACGGTTGGAGGCCATGAAAATAGCTTAGCCCTAAGCCACTTCCAGTCAAGCCACTTTTCGCAGAGCTACTTTCTAGTAAGCTACTTTTTGGCTAGCCACTTTCTTGCGGGTGATCGTTCGGCGCCCGATACTCGACCCATGAGTGCACGCCCGCCCCAGCGCAAGGACCCCGTCGACGCGATCATCGACCAGTGGGCGGCCGTGCGGCCCGACCTCGACACGAAGGCGATGGAGGTCTTCGGGCGCATCTACCGCCTGTCCCGCACGGTGGGCGACCGCATGGACAAGGCGTACACCCCCTACGGCATCTCGCGTGGCGAGTTCGACGTCCTGGCGACCCTGCGCCGCTCCGGCGAGCCCTACACCCTCTCGCCTCGCCAGCTCTCGGCGACGCTGATGCTCACCACCGGCGGCATGACCGGCCGCCTCGACAAGCTGGAACGCGCCGACCTGCTGCGCCGCTCCCCCGATCCGCACGACCGCCGCGGCCTCCAGGTCACCCTCACCGAGAAGGGCCTGAACCTCATCGACCAGGCGGTCGGCGCCGGCCTCGCCGTCCAGACCGAGGCCCTGTCCGCCCTCGACGCCGAACAGGCCGACCAACTGGCCGACCTGCTACGGGAGTTGCTCGCGGGGGCACCCGAATCCCGGTAGTTCACCCACCCAGGTGCGCGGCGAGCGCCGCCTCGACCGCCGCCGCGTCCGCAGCCTCCGCCGCCCAGGCCACGTATCCGTCGGGGCGGACCAGCACGGTCGTACGCCGGTCGCCCGCCCAACGCTCCACGGTCACCCGCTCCTTGCGGGAGCCCTCGTTCTCGTACGGGTCGGAGTCCTTCGGGGTGATCAGCACGAACCGCCCGCCGCGCAGGGCCTCGTAGAGGCGGCCGCCCTCCAGGGCGACGTCGGGGACGCGGGTGCCGGTCAGGCGGTGGGCACCGCGGGGCGCGGGGTACCTGAAGCCGATGCCGGAGACCTGGGCCAGAGCGGCGCGCTGCGCGGGCCTGGCCGCGCCCACGAAGGCAGAGACAAGGGCGCGTACGGCACGCAGCGCCGGGCTCTGTGCCCGCGCCAGCCGGACCAGCCCTCCACTGCTGCGCAGCACGGCCTTGCCGACGGGGTGGCGCTCGGCCTGGTAGCTGTCCAGAAGCCCCTCGGGCACCCGGCCCTGGACGGCCGCGGCGAGCTTCCAGCCGAGGTTGGCCGCATCCTGGAGGCCGGTGTTCATGCCCTGACCGCCGGCCGGTGAGTGCACGTGCGCGGCGTCCCCGGCGAGGAAGACCCGGCCCACCCGGTACTCGGGGACCTGCCGCTCGTCGCTGTGGAAGCGGGAGAGCCAACGGGCGTCATGCATGCCGTAGTCGGTGCCCAGGGCGCGACGGGTGACCTCCCTGATCTCGTCGAGGTCGATCGGGGCGTCGTCGGGGACCTCGTGGCGGCGGTTCCAGCCCATGACGCGGTACCAGCCGTCGCCGAACGACGCGATCATCGCGAAGGCGTCGTCCGCGCCGTTGACGGTGAGCACACTCTCCGGTTCCTCGGCGAGCCGGACGTCGGCGAGGAACAGGGACTTGATGACCGATACGCCGGGGAAGGGCAGACCGAGCGCCTGGCGTACGGCGCTGCGGTGACCGTCCGTGCCGACGACGTAGGCCGCGCGCCGGGTGACGACCGCCCCGTCCGGGCCACGCACATCGAGGTCGACCCCGGCGCCGTCCTGCCGCAGTCCGACGACCTCGCTCTCGAAGAGGAACTCGACACCCAGCTCCCGCGCCCGCCGCTCCAGCAGCCGCTCGACCTCGTACTGCGGGGTGATCAGCAGGAACGGGAAACGGGACGGCAGCGTGCCCAGGTCGAGGGAGAGGCGCCGGAAGAGACGGAGCTCGGTGATGGTGTCGCCGGTGGCCAGCAGTTCGTCGGCGAGACTCCGCGAAACGGGTGCGTGCGCAACACCTCCGTCGAGGGGGGCGGTGGGAGCCGGGCGGGCGTCGAGTTGCTCCAGGGTGCGGGCGTGGACGCCGAAGGCGCGGGAGAGGTTGCTGATCTCGTGGGGGCGCTTCTCGACGAGCGTGACGGAGACGCCGGCGGCGGCCAGGTCGCCGGCCAGGAGGAGGCCTGTGGGACCGGAGCCGACGACGATCACGGGGTGGGTGACGGGGTGGGTGCTGGGAGCGCTGTGGGTGCCGGGCATGGTGGCCTCCTGAATGCCAACATTCGTTTGCCAACGTTCGTTGACCAACGCTTGTTGGCAACGATAGGAGGGCACGTCGAGCATGTCAACACTTGTTGGCCCACATGCGTTGACCCACATACGTTGACCCACACTTGTTGGCCCACATTCGTTGGCCTACGATCGTTGACATGACTCAGCGCAAGGCCGCCACCCCCGACCCGGCCCCCACTCCACCCCGTCGCTCCGAAGCCACCCGCACGGCGATCCTCGACGCCGCCCGCGAGCGCTTCGCCTCCGACGGGTACGAGCGGGCCACCATCCGCGCCATCGCCAAGGACGCGAACATCGATCCGTCGATGGTGATGCGCTACTACGGCAACAAGGAGGGCCTGTTCGCGGCGGCCGTCGCCATCGATCTGCGGCTGCCGGACCCGGCGTCGTTGACCAAGGAGGACGCCGGCCGGGCGCTCGTGACGCACTTCCTGGCCATGTGGGAGAAGAACGAGGTGCTGACGGCCCTGCTCAGGGTCGGTGCGACCAACCAGGCCGGGGCCGAGCGCATGCGGGGCATCTTCGGGGACCAGTTGCTGCCGGTCGCCCGCCGGGTGTGCCCCGACCCCGAGCAGGCCCCGGCGCGGGCCGCGCTGGTGTCGGCGCAGCTGCTCGGGCTGGCGCTCACGCGCTATGTGCTGCGGTTTCCGCCCGCCGTGGAGCTGGCCCCCGAGGAGGTCGTGGCGTGGCTGGCGCCGACGGTGCAGCGGTATCTGACGGCGCCGTACCCGGCGTGAGAGCGGCGAGGGCCGGGGATCCGGGGAACATCGCCCGCCGGGGAACACACCGAGGGCGCCGGCCTCGCACACGTACGGCGGATACGCGTACGTGTGCGAGGGCAGCGCCCTCGGCTTCGGTGCACGGCGGGCCCGGCGGGGAGCCCGCGGTGGATCAGGCCTTGGCCCCCGGCTTCACCACACGGTGCTCGGACTTGGACCTGTCGAGGACCATCACCAGGCCGGTGATGACCACGAACAGGGCAACGGGGGCCAGGACGTAGAGGCCCAGCGTCTCGATGACGCTCAGGCCCTGACCGGGGTCGTCGCCGTCGTCACGCGTGAGCGCGAGCGCGGGGGACGACATGAGCAGCATCATCAGCGTCGTACCGGCAGCCAGGGCGCCGGCGCGCAGGGCGTTCTTCTTGTCCACGATCCCAAAAGTACAGAACGCCATGAGGGGCCGCGCGCCCGGGGTGCCGTATGCGTCGCGGCCCGCCGCCGAGCCTCCCGGCCGTACCCGGCGGTGCCGCCGTCGGCGAGCGCACGCACCCGCCCCCGCACGACCCCGCCTCCCCGCCGCGCACCGTCACTCCCGCGAGGCATCCCCCCGCCGGCTCTCCTCCCGCAGCACCTCCACCAACGCCCGCACCCTGGGCGAAGCCGCCAGTTCCTCCAACGTCACCGCCCGTCCCTCCGCGTCGGCGACGGGCAGCCGCCAGTTCGGGTACTGGTCCCATGTCCCCGGCAGGTTCTGCGGGCGGCGGTCGCCGACGCCGTCCGGGAGCCAGACGCCGACCATGCGGGCCGGGGTGCGCAGCAGGAAGCGGTGGACGGCCTGGATCTCGGCCTCCTCCTCCGACGCGCAGTGCCCGCCCCACGCACCCCGTGACAGGCCGAGGCGGGAGAGCAGCTCCAGCCACTCCCCCGTGTCCGCCGCCGCCTCCGCCCGCTCCTGTTCCAGGGGGCGGGTCAACAGGCCCAGACCGTCGCGGAGTTCGACGTGTTCGCCGGTGAGGCGGGCCGCGGTGGGCGGCAGGTCGTGGGTGGTGGCGGTGGCGAGGCAGTCGGCGCGCCAGGACTCCGGCGGCAGGGGGCGGCCGTCGCCGTCCCAGTCCCGTTCGAACCACAGCACCGAGGTGCCGAGGACACCCCGGGAGCGCAGTGCCTCGCGCACGCCCGGCTCCACGGTGCCGAGGTCCTCCCCGATCACCACCGCCCCGGCCCGGGAGGCCTCCAGCACCAGGATCGCGAGCATGGCCTCGGCGTCGTAACGGACGTATGCCCCCTCCGTCGGCGCGTGCCCCTGCGGCACCCACCACAGCCGGAACAGCCCCATGACGTGGTCGATGCGCAGGGCGCCGGCGTATCGGAACAACGCCTGGAGCAGGCGGCGGTACGGCTCGTAGCCCGACTCGGCCAGCCGGTCCGGGCGCCAGGGCGGCAGCCCCCAGTCCTGGCCGCGCGCGTTGAAGGCGTCCGGCGGGGCGCCCACCGACATGCCGGCCGCGAAGTACGCCTGTTGCGCCCAGGCGTCCGCGCCCCCGGGATGCACCCCGACCGCGAGATCGTGCACGATCCCGACCGGCATGCCCGCCTCCCGCGCGACCCGCTGGACGGCGGTGAGCTGGGTGTCGGTGAGCCAGGCGAGGCGGCAGTGGAAGTCGACCCGGTCCATCAACTCGCCCCGCGCGCGGGCGGTTTCGGGTGATCGCGGGTCCCGTAGCCCCTCCGGCCAGCGCTGCCAGTCGGAGCCGTGCACCTCGGCCAGCGCGTACCAGGTGGCGTGGTCCTCCAGCGCCTCCCCCTCCCGCGCGAGGAAGTCGACGTACGCGGCGCGTCGCCCGGGACCGAGGGGTACCTCGCGCACCAGCTCCAGTGCCTCGCGCTTGGCCTCCCACACCGCGTCGCGGTCGATCAAAGCGCCCTTCGCCAGCACCGCTTCCCGCAGCAGCCCGGCCCGTGCCGACAGGCCCCGGACGCGCTCCTGGTCCTCGACGTACGCGAACTCGGGGACGTCCTCGACCCGCAGGTGCACGGGGTCGGGGAAGCGGCGGGAGGACGGGCGGTACGGGGAGGGGTCGGTCGGGGCTCCGGGTACGGCCGCGTGCAGCGGGTTGACCTGCACGAATCCGGCGCCGAGCGCCCGTCCGGCCCATTCGGCGAGTTCGGCGAGGTCGCCCAGGTCGCCCATGCCCCAGGAGCGGCGGGAGAGCAGGGAGTAGAGCTGGACGAGGAGGCCGTAGGAGCGTCCGGGGGGTGTGGGCAGGCGGGGCGGGGCGACGACCAGGTGGCTGGTCGCGCTACGGCCGTCGGGGGCGGTCGCCGTGAGGCGGTGGACGCCGGGCGGGAGTTGGCCGGCGGTGGTGCGGGATTCGCCCTGTTCGGTCTCGACGAGCAGCCGGGTGCCGGACGGCAGCGCGGCCAGGGCCTCGGGTTCGGCGCCGCTCCAGCACACCACCGTCGGCGGCAGCAGCCGTTCGCGCAGTTCCCGCTCCCGCCCGGTGAGGGCGGCGCGGACGGCTCCGGGCGTGCTCGTGTCGACGTCGAGGGCGGCCAGGGCGAGCGTGAGGGCGGTGGCGGAGGCCGTGACCGTGCGGTCGGCGGACGGCTGGTAGGAGGTGGCGACGCCGTGCAGCTCGGCGAGCCGGGACAGTTCCTCGGCAGGGGCTTCGGCCGACCGCTCAGCTGTCATCTACGGCCTCGGGTAATCCAGGTCCATGTCCATACCGGTGTCCATACCCGTATCCCAGGCCGCTGCCTCACTGGTCAGTGGCGCGGCGTCGGCGAGCGGTGGCTCGCTGGTGAGGGGCTCGGCGTCGGGGAGGGGTGGTTCGCTGGTGAGGGGGGCTTCGAAGCAGGCGCCCTCGGCGCTGAAGACGCAGGCGTGCATCTCCGGCTCGATGAGCGCCTCAGGTTTGGACAGGGCCGATGCAGTGGCCACGGGAGCCTCCTTGTCGAGTACGGCATCGCGGTTATCGCAGCCCTACCCAGCGGGCGCGATGGCAGACGTACAGAGAGGAACAACGTGCCTCTAGTCACATTCCTTCCGGTCGACAGCCGTCCTGAGCCCTTCTCACCGATCACCGATCACCGATCACCGACCGCCGACCACTATTCACTCAGTACATGTACTCAGTGCATAATGATCGGCATGAGCACCCGCCACATCCTGTTGGGGCTGCTCGCCGGGGGGCCGAGCCATGGCTACGACCTCAAGCGACGCCACGACGAACGTTTCCCGCAGGCCCGTCCGCTGGCCTACGGGCAGGTCTACACGACGTTGCAGCGCCTGGTCCGCGACGGTCAGGCCGAGGTCGAGGGCATTGACTCGGACGGCGGACCGGAGCGGACGATGTACCGCTCGACGGAGGACGGGACGCGTGAACTGGCCCGGTGGGCCGGGGAGATCGCGCCGCCCGCGCCGTTCGTGACGAACGAGATCTTCGCCAAGGTCGTCGTCTCGATCCTGTCCGGCGGCGACCCGGAGGCCTATCTGCGCGCCCAGCGCGCCGCCCACATGGAGCGGATGCGGGAGCTCACGGCGCTCAAGACCGCGCAGGGCGCCGATCTCGCGACGGTGCTCTCGGCGGACTACGCCCTCAACCACCTCGACGCCGACCTCCGTTGGATGACGACCACGGCGGCCCGGCTCACCACCCTGACCGCGGAGGTCGACGCCGTATGAGCGACAAAGAGCGCCCAAGGGGGAGCAGTACGAGCGGCGAGGAGGGAGCCGCGGTGCCGCTGCTGACGGCCCGTGACCTCGTCAAGGCGCACGGCAGGACGCAGGCGCTGCGCGGCGCCGGCGTCGAGCTGGGCGCCGGCGAGATCCTCGCGGTCACCGGCGCGAGCGGCAGCGGGAAGTCCACGCTGCTGCACTGCCTCTCCGGGATCGTCCGCCCGGACAGCGGCTCGGTGACATACGGCGGGGACGGCGGGGAGCGGCTGGATCGGCTGCCCGAGAAGCGGCTGAGCGAGCTGCGGCGTACGGAGTTCGGTGTGGTGTTCCAGTTCGGACAGCTGATCCCCGAGCTGACGGCCGTCGACAACGTGGCACTGCCCCTGCTCCTCGCGGGCACCCGCCGTCAGGAGGCGCAGGCGGCGGCCGGCGAGTGGCTGGAGCGGTTCGGGGTGCGCGGGCAGGAGGCGCTGCGGCCCGGCGAGCTGAGCGGCGGCCAGGCCCAGCGGGTGGCACTGGCCCGGGCCCTGGTCACCGGCCCGAAGGTCGTCTTCGCCGACGAGCCGACGGGGGCGCTGGACTCGCTGGCGAGCGAGCAGGTCATGACGTCCCTGGTGCACACGGCCCGCGAGTCGGGCACGGCCGTACTGCTGATCACGCATGACGCGCAGGTGGCGGCGTATGCGGACCGTGAGGTGCGGATGGCCGACGGGGCCGTGGCGCCGCTGGGGGTGGCGGTATGAGGAACGAGTCCTGCGGCGCCCGGGGCATCGCAGCCCGGGTCGCGATGCCGGCCCACGGGGCCCACGCCGCCCACGCCATGAGGCCCGGCCGCCGGCTCACCGGCACCACCGCGGCCTCCCCGGAGGTGACCGTATGAGAGCCGACCTTCGGCTGGCCTGGCTGCTCACCCGGGGTTCCGACCGGCGTGAGTGGTGGCGGGTGACGCTCACGGCGTTCGGGGCCGCGCTCGCGACCGGCATCGGGCTGGCGGTCGCCGTGATCACCTCGATCGACGGGCAGTATTCCGTGTCCGTCGGCGCCGGACTGCTCGATCACTCCCGTGACCGGCAGGGCGTGATCATCGCGCTGTTGCTGCTACTGGTCCCGGTGCTCGGGTTCCTCGGGCAGTGCGCCCGTGTGGGGGCAGTGCACCGCGACCGTCGAGTTGCTGCGCTGCGGCTCGCGGGGGCCACGCCCCGTCAGGTCCGGCGGATCGCAGCTCTGGAGGCGGGGCTGGCCTGCCTGGCCGGTTCGTCGGTGGCCACGGTCTTCGCCGTCCTGCTCCTGCTGCGCCTGTGGCAGCACCCCGAGCCCCTGGCATGGCTCGGCATCGCCCTGGTCGCCGTGGCCGTCCCGGTGCTGGGCGCGGCCGTGAGCGCGCTGTCGCTGCGCCGGGTCGTCGCCTCTCCGCTGGGCTGGGTACGGCGGGTGCGGTCGACGCGGGGTCCGGGGCGGGCGTTCCTGGCGGTGACGGTGCTGCTCGCGGTGCTGGCCGTGTGCGTCGTTCTGACCATGCACTTCGGCGACCCCCTCCCCCTCGCTCTCGGCCCGCTGACGGTGTTCGCGGTGTCTCTGCTGATCGGCGTATCAGCCGTATGGCTGGCGGGCTGGTCGTCCCGGCGGCTGGGCACCGCGCTCGCCTCCCGCGCCCGGCGGCCGGCCCTGCTCATCGCGGCGGAGCGGCTGCGCGACGACCCGTGGGCGACGGCCCGTACGCATGCGGCGGTGCTGCTGGTGACGGTCGTGGGCACAGCGTTCGCCGGCATCCGCCTGGTACTGCTGCACGTCGTGGACCACACCGACCACCTGGCGGAGAACAGGTCGTACTACACCACCGGTCTCAGCCTCTCCGGCGCCGCTGTCCTCGTCGCCCTGGTGCTGACCCTGTCGGCCCTGGCCGTGGGCACCGCCGAGTCGCTGGCCACCCGCCGCCGGGGGCTCGCCGCGCAGGCAGCGGCCGGAGTGCCGCAGAGCGTGCTCGGCCGGGCGCTGCTCCTGGAGACCGCGCTGCCGCTCGCACCGGCGGTGCTGCTCGCGGGCGCGGGCGGGACGGCAATCTACGTGGGCTGGGCCAAGTTGATCGACGACCCGGTCGGGCCCGTGCCGCTGGTGCCGGTGCTGGTTCCGGTGGTCGTCTACGCCGCCTGCCTGCTGGCCGCGGCCACGTCACTGCCGTTGCTGCGGCGGTCGGTGCGGCCGGCGGAGCTGCGGTACGTGTGAGCACGGCCGTACGGCCGCAACCGTCCGACCCCGGGGGCACGGGGGACCCTCGGGGCCGGATCGCCGCATACCCGGCGTGCGCGTGCGCGCACATGGCGCAGGCGTACGCCAGGTATGCGAAAGCCCGGGTCGTCAGGCAGAAATGCCGTCGATCCGGGCCAAGGCGTCGTCCGCGCCGTACGGTTGCAAGTACGGCATCCAGCGCGGGTCCCTATGCCCGGTGCCGATGATGCGCCAGGCCAGACCGGTGGGTGGAGCGGGTTTGTGGCGCAGCCGCCAGCCGATTTCGAACAGGTGTCGGTCGGCCTTCACGTGGTTGCAGCGGCGGCAGGACGCCACCACGTTGTCCCAGACGTGTTTGCCCCCGCGGCTGCGCGGAATGACATGGTCGACGCTGGTTGCGACGCCACCGCAGTACATGCACCGGCCCCCGTCGCGCGCGAAGAGCGCCCTGCGGGTAAGAGGAACGGGCCCCCGATAGGGAACCCGGACGAATCGCTTGAGCCGGACCACGCTGGGTGCGGGGACTGTGACGGTTGCGCTGTGCAGGAAGGCGCCGGACTCTTCAAGGCATACGGCCTTGTTCTCCAGGACGAGGACGAGCGCGCGGCGGAGCGGTACGACGCCAAGAGGCTCGTACGACGCGTTGAGGACCAGGACATGCGGCACGGATGCCTCCTTGGGCGTCGGCGGCGCGTGGCTCGCGCCGGGACGATCTGTAGTCAGTCTCCCCTCTTGCCTGGTGAAAGCGCCACCATGTCCCGGTAACGGGCTGGGAGTGTTTTCGACCACATCTGATTCATCCCCCGGATGACGAACGGTTCATCCCACCAGTTCATCCCCGGGTGGGCACGTTTCCTCCCTCGAACATGGCAACGATCCACACACCGTGCCCCGATAGTGTGGTGAGCCTGCCCCGCCGGTGACCTTTTCGTGACCTTGACCGCCCTTGACCATCTGCCGGTGGGGCGGGCCGCTGCACTGGAGGTACCCGCCGTGTCCCTGCCCGCCGTCCTACTGGCCGTCGGTTCCACGCCGTCACCGTCTCCCTCGGAGAGTCAGACGCCGTCGGTCCCCTCGATCCAGGACGCCCACGAGAGCGCGACCCAGGCTGCGAGCTGGGTCGAGCAGAACTGGTCGACCTGGCTCGCGATAGGTCTCAAGGTCCTGCTGATCCTGGTGATCGCGGGCGTGCTGAGAGTGGTGATCCGGCGGGCGATCACCAAGCTCATAGAGCGGATGAACCGCACCGCGCAGGCGGTGGACGGCACCGCCATCGGGGGCCTGCTGGTCAACGTCGAGCGGCGCCGTCAGCGCTCGCAGGCGATCGGCTCGGTCCTGCGCTCGGTGGCCAGCTTCCTGATCATGGGCACGGCCGCGCTGATGGTGCTGTCCGCCTTCGACATCAACCTGGCCCCGCTGCTGGCCTCCGCCGGTGTCGCGGGCGTGGCGATCGGTTTCGGCGCCCGCAACCTGGTCACCGACTTCCTCTCCGGCGTCTTCATGATCCTGGAGGACCAGTACGGCGTCGGCGACTCGATCGACGCGGGCGTCGCCTCCGGCGAGGTCATCGAGGTCGGCCTGCGCGTGACCAAGCTGCGCGGCGACAACGGCGAGATCTGGTACGTCCGCAACGGCGAGGTCAAGCGCATCGGCAACCTCTCGCAGGGCTGGTCCACGGCCGGCGTCGACGTCACCGTCCGGCCCTCCGAGGACCTTGACCGCGTGAAGGCCGTACTCGGCGAGGTCGGCGAGGCGATGAGCAAGGAGGAGCCCTGGAACGAGCTCCTCTGGGGCCCGATCGAGGTTCTCGGCCTGGACAGCGTGCTGCTGGACTCGATGGTCGTGCGCGTCTCCGCGAAGACCATGCCCGGCAAGTCCCTCACCGTCGAACGCGAACTGCGCTGGCGCATCAAGCGCGCCTTCGACGCCGCCGACATCCGGATCGTCGGCCGCCCCGTGCTCCCCGTCGAGGACACGGCCACGGCCGACCCGACGGCGGGCATGTCGGCCCCGTCGGCATACTCCAACACCTCGTCACCGCAGGCCCAGGCAGCCACTCCGCTGACGCCGCCGAGCGTGACGAAGTAGGTCGACCGGGCCGAGGGCGGGAGCAGGCGGCCCGGTGGCGGGGCGGGTGCAGATGTGGGGCGCGCAGGGCAGAGCGTGCGGGCGTGCGGGGCGGGAGCAGGTGGATGTGGGGGCGCGCAGGGCCGGAGCAGGCGTGCAGGCGGCCCGCGTGCAGGCGGCCGGCGCGTAGCTCGGCCGCTCTCGGCCGCCCCGCCCGCCCTCGGCCGGCGTCAGTCGACCCACCCCCGCCACCGCGGCCACGGCGGCTCGCACCGACCCTCGGCGATGGCCTCCTCGTGGAGCCGCTGAGCGAGTTCGTCCAGCTCACGCCCGGTCGGCGGCTTGCTGCCGATGGTGGAGACCCGGGAGTAGGCGACCAGGCACTCGCCGTGCTGCACGGGCCGTGTCGCCCAGAAGACGAAGGACACACCCGCGACGATCACGGCGAGCGAGGCGAGGGCGAGCAGTGCGCGGCGACGGTCACGCGTCATCCGCGCAGCCTAGCCACGACCGGTCACGACCCCGCCGGAACCAGTCACGGCACCGCCGGGGCCTGTCACGGCACCGCCGGAACCGGTCGTGCCACCGCCGGAACCGGTCGTAGCACCGCCGGAACCGGTCGTGGCACCGCCGGAACCGATCACCGCGCCCAGGCCGGCGTCCAGGTCTCCGCCTCCGGGCGCTCGGAGCGGGCCGCGGCGAGGTGGGCGCGGAGGGCTTTGAGGGTGGGGTGCGGGTTGTCGCCGCGCCAGAGCAGGGAGTGCGGGTAGACCGGGGCCGGGTCGCGCAGCGGGATGCGACGCAGGTCCTGGTCGGCGGGCCAGACCAGACGGGTGTCCGCGCCGACGAAGGTCGCCAGTACCGCGGAGTCGGCGATCGTGTCGACGAGCGGCTCGGTGCCGAAGTCGGGGCCGGTCGCCTCGATCGCGAGCCCGAACTCGGCAGCGAGCGCGTCGTAGTAGGCGGCCCATTCGGTGCCCTCGACGATGCCGGGCATCCAGATCCGGTGCCCGGCGAGCCGATCGGGCGTCACCGAGCGGGCGGCGGCGAAAACGTGCCCCGGCCCGGTCAGGAGCTGCAGCGGCTCGTCGTACACGCGGACCGCCTCGATGCCTTCGGGCAACTGCCGCCCGGGCACGGTCACGGCGCGGAAGGACGCGTCGATCGTGCCGGCGCGCAGGGCCGCGACGGCCGCGTCGGCGTCGAAGAGCGTGACGACATCGAGCTCGGTGTCGGGGTGGGCGCGATGGAAGCCGCGCAGCAGGACCGCCGGGGCGAGCCGTCGGCCGATCACGTCGACGCGCAGGGCACGGCTGCCGGGGCGTACGGAGGCGACGGCCCGTTCCTCGGCCTGCAGGAGGGCACGCGCGTGCGGCAGGAACGCCTGCCCGTCGATGGTGAGCCGGGCCCCGCGGGCGGTACGGGTGAACAGCCGGACCCCGAGGCGCTTCTCCAGCGCGGCGACGCGCTTGGAGACGGCCTGCTGGGTGATCGACAGGGTCACGGCGGCGTCCTGGAACCGGCCGCCGTCCGCTACGGCGACGAAAGTACGCACGGCGTCGAGGTCCACGGCGGCATCCTAGGTGCACAACTCGTGGTTGTGTCCGTGGACGCCCGTTGGTTGTTTGATCTGAGGAATCGCCTGTCGCTTGGATGACTCCGGTCAACGTGAGGTTGGGGGCGGGGCTGAGCATGGTGGGCGAGCGGTCGTTGGGGCGAGGGTTCGGGTGGCTGTGGGCGGCGTACACGGTCAGTACGTTCGGGACGCGGCTGGCCTTCGACGCGCTGCCGCTGATAGCGGTGCTCGTGCTGCACGCCGGGGCGACCGAGGTGGCGCTGCTCGCGGCCTCGGGGCTCGCGGTGGGGGCGGTGGTGGCGGTGCCGCTCGGGGCGTGGGTGGAGGTCCGCCGGAAGCGGCCGGTGATGGTCGCGGCGGACCTTCTCCGGTGCGCGGCCCTGCTGAGCATTCCCGCCGCGTTCGCGCTGGGCGGGCTGGGTCTCGGCCAGCTGCTGGTGGTGTCGGTGGTGGTCGCCGCGGCGGACATCACGTTCGCCGCCGCGAGCGGGGCGTTTCTGAAATCCCTCGTGCCGCCGGAGGACCTGCTCGTGGCGAACGGCCGCTTCGAGGCCACCATGTGGACCGCCACGGCACTCGGACCACCACTCGGGGGCGTGGCGGTCGGCGTGTTCGGCCCCATGACGACGGTACTGGCGGACGCGGTCAGCTATCTGCTGTCGGCGCTGGGGATCCGGGCGATCGGCGGGGAGGGGAGGCGACAGGGCAGTGAGGAAGGGCAACAGTGCGGCGAGGTCGGGCGGCGGAGCGGTAAGGAAGGGCAACAGGGCACGGAGAGCGGGCGACAGACCGGTAAAGAAAGGCAACAGGGCACGGAGGGCAGGCGACAGACCGGTAAAGAAAGGCAACAGATCACGGAGGGCAGGCGACAGACCGGTAAGGAAAGGCAACAGTGCGGCGGACAGGGGCTGCAGAGCGGTAAGGAAAGGCACCAGTCCGGCCCTGACGCCCCGTCGAGCCCGCGGGCGACGCCCGCACTGCGGGTCGCCGACCTCGCCGCAGGCTGGCGACACATCCTCACCCACCCCACCCTGCGCCCGCTGTTCCTCAACACGATCCTGGTCAACGCCCTGATCATGGCGCCGGCCCCGCTGCTCGCCGTCCTCATGCTGGGCCAACTCGGCTTCACCCCCTGGCAGTACGGGCTCGCCTTCGCCGTGCCCTGCCTCGGCGGCCTGCTCGGCTCCCGTCTCTCGCCCCGCCTGGTCGCCCGTTACGGCCGGCACCGGGTTCTGCGCACCGCGGGCGCCCTGCGCGCCTGCTGGGCGATCGGCCTGGCGTTCGTCGGCCCGGGCATGTCCGGACTCGTCCTCGTCATGGCCGTCGAGTTCGGCCTGATCACCTGTATGGCCGTCTTCACCCCCGTGCTCGCCACCACCCGCCTGGACCGGACCCCGCCGGACCGGATCACCCGCACCCTGTCGGCATGGCAGGTCACGGGCAGGACGACGACCGCGGCCATGACGGCACTGTGGGGTCTGCTGGCGGCGATGACCGGCCCGCGCATCGCCATCGCCCTGGCCGGCGCCCTGATGCTGGCGACCCCGCTCCTGCTCCCCCGGCGCGAGCGCACACCGCAGCACAGCACCACCGGGTAACGACTGGGCCACCTGGTATAGACCTCTCTTGACGCCACCTTCCCCTCGGGTCTACCTTCCTGGACAACTCGATAGGAAACTTTCCTAACAGTGATCCTGGATGGACTTCCGTCGTAGATAGCTGAGAAGCTGGTCAGCCGAGAGGCAGGTGTCGATCCCATGGCAGGAACCGCCGGTACGCCGGGCACCCCACGCGTCCTGCGCGCCATGAACGACCGTGCCGCCCTCGACCTCCTCCTGGAGCACGGGCCCCTGTCCCGCACGCGGATCGGCAAGCTCACCGGCCTGTCCAAGCCGACCGCGTCCCAGCTGCTGGCCCGTCTGGAAGCCGCCGGTCTCGTCCTGGCGACCGGCACGACGGAGGGCCGCCCCGGACCCAACGCCCAGCTGTACGAGGTCAATCCGACCGCCGCGTACGCCGCGGGGCTCGATGTCACCCCCGAACGCATCCTCGCCGCCGTCGCCGATATCACGGGCCGCACGGTCGGGTCGTACGAACTGCTCACCCCCGGCAGACGCCCCGCCCACCCCGTGGTCCGGCAGGTCACCGACGCCCTCGACGGCGCGGTGAAGGCGGCGGGTCTCGCCCGCGACGACGTCCACCGGCTCGTCATCGGCACCCCCGGCGCCTTCGACCCCAACACGGGCCGACTGCGCTACGCCTCCCATCTGCCCGGCTGGCACACCCCCGCGCTGCTCGACGAGCTCGCGGCGGCCCTGCCGATGCCGGTCGAGTACGAGAACGACGTCAACCTCGCGGCGGTGGCCGAGCAGCGGCTCGGCGCGGCCCGCGGCCACGAGGACTTCGTACTGCTGTGGAACGAGGGCGGCCTCGGTGCCGCCCTGGTCCTCGGCGGGCGCCTGCACCGCGGCTGGACCGGCGGTGCGGGCGAGGTGGGTTTCCTGCCGGTTCCGGGCGTACCCCTGGTCCGCCAGGTAACCAAAGCCAACAGTGGCGGCTACCAGGAGCTGGCCGGTTCACAGGCCGTCCCCCGGCTCGCGCGCGAAATCGGCATGACGAACATCCCGTCGGGGCCGTACGCCGAGGCCGCCGCCACCCTCGTCCAGCGGGCCGCGGCCGAGGACACCGTCCTGCACCGGCTCCTGCTGTCGACCTACGCGACCCGGCTGGCCACCGGTCTCGCCTCCCTGGTCTCCGTCCTCGACCCCGAGCTGGTCGTCCTCAGCGGCGCCTCCCTCACCGCGGGAGGCGAGGTGCTGCGGAACCTCGTCCAGGACGAGTTGGAGGAGCTGGCCGCGTCCCGGCCCCGGCTCGTCGTCGGTGACGTCCGTGAACATCCCGTGCTGCGGGGCGCGTTGGAGAGCGCGCTCGCGACCACACGCGACGAGGTCTTCGACACCTCACGCTGACGCCCCGCCCCTCTCGACCCACCCCCCGCCTTCCTTCACCCACCCCGTCCCGCCCTTGGGAGACCTCGTCATGCCCGGAAAGTCCTGGAAAGCCATACCCTCGGTGTCCCGCAAGGCGGCCACCGCACTCGCCGCCTCCGCCTCCCTCGCCCTCCTCGCCACGGCCTGCACCGGCCAGTCCGACGCGGGCGCCACCGACGACGCCTCCGCGGAGACGACCCTCAACTTCTGGCACGCCTGGAGCGCGCCCGGCGAGGTGGCGGCGGTCAAGGCCCTGGTCGCCGGATTCGAGAAGGCGCACCCCAACATTCACGTCAACGTCGTCGGCAACATGACCGACGACAAGATCAACCAGGCCCTGCGCGCGGGCGGCGACAAGGCACCCGACGTGATCTCGTCGTTCACCACGAACAACGTCGGCAAGTTCTGTTCCTCCGGGGCTCTGGTCGACCTCAACCCGTTCTTCGAGAAGGCGGGGATCGACCCGGAGAAGACGTTTCCGAAGGCGATGAACGAGTACACCCAGTACGAGGGCAACCGCTGCGCGGTCCCGCTGCTCGGTGACGCCTACGGCCTCTACTACAACAAGACGGCGTTCAAGAAGGCGGGCATCACCAGCCCGCCCAGGACCTGGTCCGAATTCGAGGCGGATGCCAAGAAACTGACGATCACCCAGGGCGACTCGTACAAGCAGCTCGGATTCATGCCGAACTACCACGGCTGGGAGTCGACGACCGAGCACCTCTTCGCCCAGTGGTCACCGAAGTACTTCGGCTCCGACGGCAAGTCGATGGTCGCCGAGGACCCCGGGTTCGCGGCCGCTTTCACCTTCCAGAAGAAGCTCGTCGACGAACTCGGCGGATACAAGAAGCTGGAGAAGTACCGCTCGGGACTGGGCGACGAATGGGGACCCAAGCATCCTTTCCACACCGGCCAGGTGGCCATGCAGCTGGACGGTGAATGGCGGCTCGGAATGGCCCTGGAGGCCAAGCCGGACTTCGAGATCGGGGTGGCCCCGCTGCCCGTCCCGGACGACCAGGCCGACCAGTACGGCAAGGGCTACATCACCGGCACGATCGCCGGCGTCCCCGCCACCAGCAAGAAGCAGAACGCGGCCTGGGAACTGGTGAAGTACATGACCACCGACACGGACGCCGTGGTCGGCTTCTCCAACGCCATCCACAACGTGCCCTCCACCCTGAAGGCCCTGAAGTCGCCGAAGCTGAAGTACGACCCGCGCTTCAAGACGTTCCTGGACATCGCCGCGAACCCGGACTCGCAGACCTCCCCGGCATCCGTGAACGGCGGCGTGTACCTCGTCACGATCGAGAAGTTCGGCTACGACTACGAAAGCGGCAAGGTCTCCGACCTCAAGGCCGGCCTGAAGAAGACGGCCGAGCAGATCGACACGGACATCGCACAGGCCAAGTAGTCGTGACCACATACACACTGCGCGCCAAGCGACGGAAGGCGGCACTGAAGACCGCCGCCTTCCTGTCGCCGTGGCTCATCGGATTCTCGCTCTTCTTCGCCTACCCGCTGATCTCGACGGTCTACTTCTCGTTCATGCACTACGACGGGTTCCGGCCGCCCACCTTCAGCGGGGCGAAGAACTGGACCTACGTCTTCCAGGACTACCCCTACTTCTGGCCGGCACTGCGCAACACCCTGTGGCTGGTCCTGGTGATGGTCACCCTGCGCGTCCTGTTCGGACTCGGGATCGGCATGCTGATCACCAAGATCAAAACAGGTACAGGTGTCTTCCGGACCCTGTTCTACCTGCCGTATCTGGCCCCGCCCGTCGCGGCGACCATGGCGTTCGCGTTCCTCCTCAACCCTGGTACGGGACCGGTCAATTCCATTCTGGAAGGCATCGGAATTCCCGCACCGGCCTGGTTCAACGACCCCTCCTGGTCCAAGCCCGCCCTCACCCTGCTCGCCCTGTGGGGCGTCGGCGACCTGATGGTCATCTTCATGGCCGCACTGCTCGATGTTCCCAAGGAGCAGTACGAGGCCGCCGAACTGGACGGTGCCTCGCCCTGGCAACGGTTCCGCTACGTCACGCTGCCGAACATCTCGCCGATCGTGATGTTCGCGGTCGTCACCGGCGTCATCCAGACCATGCAGTACTACGCCCAGCCGCTGATCGCCGGAAAGGTGGCATCGGGCGTCATCCAGGGCGCCGGCACCGCGTTCGAGCCGGGCTATCCGGAGAACTCGACCTGGACGCTCCCCCAGCTCGTCTACAACCTCGGATTCCAGCGCTTCGACTACGGCTCGGCGTGTGTGGTGGCGCTGGTCCTCTTCGCCCTCTCCATGGTGTTCACCGCGTTTCTGATGCGGCGCCGCGGCGGTCTCATCCAGGCAGGTGACTGATGACCCAAGTACTGGAAAAGCCGGTCGAGTTGCCGACCTCGGCGTCCCCCGCCGAACGCACGGCCCGCCGAAAGGCGCTGCTGCACTGGATAGCTGTGCACTCCCTGGGCGTGGCAGCGGCGCTGTTCTTCACGCTTCCCTTCGTGTTCGTGCTCCTGACGTCGCTGATGAGCGACAGCCAGGCACTGAGCCGGGATCTGATCCCCGACACCTGGGAGTGGGGAAACTACGCAAGGGTCTTCGACACACCGGGCTTCCTGACGTGGTGGCGGAACACCCTCCTCTACGCGGTTTTCGGCACCGTCCTCACGGTCGTCTCGTCGATCCCCGTGGCCTACGCGCTCGCCAAGTTCCGCTTCCGCGGCCGCAATCTGGCGATGATGCTGGTCATCTCGATGATGATGCTGCCGCCCCAGGTGGTCGTCATTCCGATGTACCTGTTCTGGGCGAAGCAACTGGACCTCTCGGGCACCCTGTGGCCCCTGATCATTCCGATGGCGTTCGGGGACGCGTTCTCCATCTTCCTGCTGCGCCAGTTCCTGATGACGATCCCGAACGAATACCTGGACGCGGCCCGGGTGGACGGCTGCGGAGACGTCCGGACCCTGCTGAGGGTCGTCCTGCCGATGGCACGCCCCGGAATCGCGGCAGTGGCCCTCTTCCAGTTCTTCTACGCCTGGAACGACTACTTCGGGCCCCAGATCTACGCCTCCGAAAACGCGGGCGCATGGACCCTGTCCTATGGCCTGGAGTCGTTCAAGGGCATGCACCACACCGACTGGAATCTGACCATGGCCGCGACCGTACTGGTCATGGCCCCCGTGATCCTCGTGTTCTTCTTCGCCCAGAAGGCGTTCGTAGAGGGCGTCACGCTAACCGGAGTAAAGGGTTGATCATGAAACTCACCGTGGTCGGCGGAGGTTCGACCTACACCCCCGAACTCATCGACGGCTTCGCCCGCCTCCGGGACACCCTGCCCATGACGGAACTGGTCCTGATGGACCCGGCGACGGACCGTCTGGAACTGATCGGCGCCCTGGCCCGCCGTATCTTCGCCCGGCAGGGCCACCCGGGCACCATCACCACCACGACGGACCTGGACGCGGCGGTGGACGGCGCCGACGCGGTTCTTCTCCAGCTCCGGGTGGGCGGCCAGGCGGCCCGTGAGCAGGACGAGACCTGGCCCCTGGAATGCGGCTGCGTGGGCCAGGAGACAACGGGTGCGGGCGGCCTGGCGAAGGCCCTGCGCACGGTCCCGGTCGTCCTCGACATCGCCGAGCGGGTCCGCCGCACCAACCCCACCGCCTGGATCATCGACTTCACCAACCCGGTCGGCATCGTGACCCGTGCGCTGCTCCAGGAGGGCCACAAGGCGGTCGGCCTGTGCAACGTGGCGATCGGATTCCAGCGCAAGTTCGCGGCCCTGCTCGGCGTGACCCCCGCCGACGTCCACCTCGACCACGTGGGCCTCAACCACCTCACCTGGGAGACCGGGGTACGCCTGGGCGGCCCCGAGGGCGAGAACGTCCTGCCGAAACTCCTGACCGACCACGGCGACACCATCGCCGCGGACCTGCACCTCCCCCGCCCCCTCCTGGACCGCCTGGCCGTGGTCCCGTCCTACTACCTCCGTTACTACTACGCACATGACGAGGTGGTCCGCGAGCTGCGAACCAAACAGTCCCGCGCCGCGGAAGTGGCGGAAATGGAAAGAAAGTTGCTCGCCCTGTACGCGGACCCGGACCTGTCCGAGAAGCCGGAGCTGCTCTCCAAGCGAGGCGGCGCGTACTACTCGGAGGCGGCGGTGGACCTGGCGGCTGCGCTGCTGAACGGAGCGGGCAGTCCCCACCAGGTGGTGAACACGTACAACAGGGGCACCCTCCCGTTCCTCCCCGACGACGCCGTGATCGAGGTACAGGCGACGGTGGACCAGAGCGGCGCGAGGCCCCTCCCCGTGTCCACCCCGGACCCCCTGTACGCGGGCCTGACGGCCCAGGTGACGGCGTACGAGGACCTGGCCCTCGACGCGGCCCTGCACGGCGGCCGCGACCGTGTCTTCAAGGCCCTGCTCTCGCACCCCCTCATCGGCCAGTACGAGTACGCCGAGAACCTCACCGACCAGCTGATCGCACACAACCGGGAGCACCTCGCGTGGGCATGACCGCACATGTCCTCGCCATCGACGCGGGCAACAGCAAGACCGACGTGGCGGTGGTGGCGGCCGACGGAGCCGTCCTCGCCACGGCCCGCGCCGGGGGGTTCCGGCCACCGGCGGTGGGCGTGGAACGGGCGATGGACACCCTGGCCCAGGCGGTGCAGCAGGCGTTCGCCTCGGCCGGTGTGGCCTCCGCCGACCACGTCTCGGCGTGCCTGGCCAACGCCGACCTCCCCATCGAGGAGGAGACCCTGGCGGCCGCGCTGCACGCACGCGCGTGGGGCTCGACCGTCGAGGTGCGCAACGACACCTTCGCGATCCTCCGCGCGGGCGTCACGCAGCCCCGCGGTGTGGCCGTCGTCTGCGGCGCCGGCATCAACTGCGTGGGCATGCGCCCCGACGGCCGTACGGCCCGCTTCCCCGCGCTGGGGCGTATCTCCGGGGACTGGGGCGGTGGCTGGGGCCTGGCCGAGGAGGCGCTGTGGCACGCGGCCCGCGCGGAGGACGGCCGCGGCGCCGCCACATCCCTCGCCGACGCCCTCCCCGCCCACTTCGGACTGCCCACCATGTACGCCCTGATCGAGGCGCTGCACCTGGGGTCGGTGGAGGAGACCCGCCGCCATGAACTGACACCGGTCCTGTTCGCCACGGCGGCAGCCGGCGACGCCGTCGCCCGCGGCCTCGTGGACCGCCTCGCCGACGAGGTGGTGACCATGTCGACGGTCGCCCTGACCCGTCTGGACCTGCTGGAGGAGGAGACACCCGTCCTGCTGGGCGGAGGCGTCCTGGCGGCACGCCACCCCCAACTGATCGACGGCATCCACGACCGCCTCGCCTCTCGCGCCCCCAAGGCGGTACCGAGCGTGGTCACGGCGAGTCCGGTGCTCGGTGCGGCGCTGCTGGGCCTGGACGCGGCGGGCGCACCGTCGGAGGCCCACACACGCCTCCGACAACACTTCGAGCCGTAGCCCACGACCCCGGACGCCGGACGGGCCGAGACTGCCCGAGCCCCCTCGGGCACGCATCGCACTCCCGGCCCCCGAACATGGAACCGAACCGATTCCCCCGGCGTATTCATGGGCAGGGGGACGTGCGGGGCGTGTTTCGGGGTGTCGGAGGCTCAGGGTCCGCGCTGCGATCCGATCAAGATCCAGTGAAGGCCGGTGCGGATGTCAGTCCCGGCAGCGATACTTGCGCCGAAGGATGACCACGGGGGAGGTCAGCAGTGACACAGACACCGACGGGCCACGCGCCACCACCACCGGCGCCCCCGGCCGGAACCCAGCCCCGCCGCACCGCCTTCGCCGAGGGCTTCGACCAGCTCCGCGCAGCCGCCACCACGGAGCCCGGCCGCCTGCGGATCATCGGCGCCCTCCTCGCCCTCCTCGTCGTCGCCTTCGGTGCCATCGCGGCCTGGCAGATGACCGACCGGGCCGCCGCGGCCGACGACGTCCTCAACCGCAGCCAGCCCCTCAGCTCCGACGCGGCCGACATCTACCGCTCTCTCGCCGACGCCAACACCGCCGCGGCCAGCGGCTACCTCGCCGGTCTGCAGGAGAAGCCCGCCATGCGCGAGGGCTACGAGCGGGACATCCGTACGGCAGCCGCCAAACTCGTCAAGGCGGCCGCCAACTCCGAACCGGGCTCCACCTCGGCGGACACCATCGCCGAACTCAGCAGACTGCTGCCGGAGTACAAAGGCCTGGTGGAGACGGCAAGGGCCAACAACCGCCAGGGCTACCCCGTGGGCGGCGCCTACCTGCGCGCCGCGAACGAGATGATGCAGCAGAAGATGCTGCCGGCCGCCGAGAAGCTGTACCAGACGGAGAACCAGCGCCTGCGCGCCGACTACGCGGACGCGAAGTCGTTCCCCTGGGCCGCCGCGGGGCTCGGCCTCCTCGCCCTGGCCGCCCTCACCTGGGCCCAGCGCCGCAACTACCAGCGCACCAACAGGGTCCTCAACCACGGCCTGGTCACCGCCACGGCCGCCGCCACGGTCGTCCTGCTCTGGCTCGCCGTGAGCCACACCGTCGCGCGCGCGGGCCTGAACGACTCGTACGACCACGGCGTCCGCTCACTGGACGTGCTGCACGAGGCCCGCATCGCCTCCCTCACGGCCCGCAGCGACGAGAACCTCACCCTGGTCCGCCGGGGCGCGGACTCCAAGACGCTCGGCGACGGCTCGGCCGTGGACGCCTACGAGTGGGGCTACGACCAGCAGATCGACCAGCTCGGCAAGTCGCTGGTCCGGGCCGCGGGCCTCGCCGACGACTCGGCGGGGAAGAAGCCCGTACAGGACGCGAACGGCTTCATGAAGGTCTGGAAGGACCGCCACAGCCTCGCCCGCGACGACAACAACTCCGGCAACTACCAGGCCGCCCGCGACCGCGTCATCGGCGCCGCGAAGGAGCCGACCAGCGTGTGCTTCGACAACGTCGACAAGGCACTCGCGGCCGCGCTCACGCACGAGCAGAACGAGTTCAAGCAGGCCGCGAGCGGCGGCCGTGACTCGCTGACCGGACTCCCGACCGGCGCCGCGGTCCTCGCGGTGCTGGGCGCGACCGGCGCGGTCCTCGGCATCGGCCGCAGGCTGTCGGAATACCGGTGAGAGGGGGCACGACGATGAACGCACGCGGCACGACGACGAACGCAGGCGCCCACTCGGTTCGCCTCCGGGGCACGAGCGGCCCGTGGCGGCGTCTGCGGGCCGGACTGCGCGGCTGGGGCGGCGTCGGCGCGATGGCCGTCGTCTGCGCCCTGGCGCTGGGGTTCGCGCTGCTGCTGCCGCTGTCCCAGCAGCACGGCGGACTCGGGGAGGCGGCCACCGGGGGCCAGGGCGTCGCCCACGGCAGCCAGGTGCGGGCCGAGGACTGCGAGAACCCGCAGGACCAGAGCCTGTCGCCGTCCGGCGGCAGCGGCGGCACCCCGACCGTCGACGCCATCAAGAGCCGCAAGGACCGGCGTCTGATCGTGGGCGTCGACACCAACAGCTACCGCTGGGGCTACCTCGACCCGAACAACCCCGCCGGTGAGCTGGAGGGGTTCGACATCGACCTGGTGCACCGGATCGCCGAGGACATCCTCGGTGACCGGGACGCGGTGCAGTTCAAGGCGATCCCGACCAGCCGTCGTATCGAGGCGATCCAGAAGGGCGAGGTCGACATGGTGGTCCGCACCATGACGATCAACTGCGACCGCATCGGGCAAGTCGCCTTCTCCGCCCCGTACTTCGTCACCGGCCAGCAGGTCCTGGCCCCCAAGACCTCCGCCATCACCGGGTTCAACAAGACACTGGCCGACAAGAAGGTGTGCTCGGCCCAGGGCTCCACGGCGTACGACAACCTGGAAGCGGGCAGGAAGAATCGCGACCTTCCCGCCTCCACCGACATCAGGACCACCGTCCCCAACCAGCTCGACTGCCTGGTGAAGTTGCAGCTCGGAGAGGTCGACGCGGTCGTGACGGACGGCGCGCTCGCCGCGAGCCAGGCCGCGCAGGATCCCACGGTGGAGTTGAAGGGCAGCCTGTTCACCGACGAGTACTACGGCGTGGCGATGAAGCTGGGTTCGGACGATCTGGTACGCCAGGTCAACCGGACGCTGGAGAACTACATCAAGGATGGTGGCTGGGAGGCTTCGTACGAGAAGTGGCTCCACCCGACCATGGACCAGGGCGACAAGAAATCGGCATCGGCGACCGCTCCCGAGGCCGACTACAAGTAACCGACCACTGAGACAGACCAGGACCACAACGCAGCGAGAGGTGATCGATGGGCGTCACGGACCCCGCCGGGCCGGTGATGGACCGGGACGAGGTGGACCGTGCGCTGGCGCGGCTCGGCGCGGAGCACGAGGCGATCGAGACGTCGCTCCTCGCCCTGCAGGACCACGCGGGCCGCAGACTGCTGGAGGGTGCCGAGCTCACGGGCGTCACCAAGGAGCGCTGGGCGGCCGCGGAGGCGTCGATCACGCTGCTGTGGGCGTACTTCGACGCGTACACGGACGCGTTGCGCTCCGCCCGTGACATCCGTGCCCGGCGCCGCTGGTCCAGCCGCGACGACCTGGTCGAGCTGACGGAACTGCTGCGCGGCGAATCCGTGACGGTGGCCGGATCGGCGACCGCCACCGCCAACGCCCCGACGCTGCAGGGCAGTTCGAGCAAGCTCAGCGAACAGTTCTCGCTGGCCACCCTGGTGGACCGGATGAACGAGCTGTACGCGACGTCGCTGGACATGGTGGTCGCCGCCGACGCGGTCTGGTCGGCGCTGCCCGCCCGTATCGATTTACTCGCCGCGGAACTCCAGCGCACCCGCCGCCTCGCGCACTCCGTCGGCGTACGGCCGGGCGAGCACCCGGCGGGCGACGACCTGGAACGCATCACGCGCACGCTCACCACCCTGCGCGCCGAGGTGGTGTCCGACCCGCTCGCATACTGGCTTCCCACGCAGGGGAGTTCGGCGCCCGGCGGCGGCAGGCCGGACACCACGGTCTACGACCGTGAGGCGCGCGCCCTGGAGGACGTACGCCGTGAGATCGACGCGGTGTTGACGGTCCGTCAGGATGCCGAGCAGCGCCTGGTCAAGCTGCGTGACGTGCTGTCCCGCGCGGACCGTACGCTCGCCGAGGCGCGTACCGCGCGCGGTGAGGTGCTGGCGAAGATCGCGGCCACGGAGGTGCCGGTCGTCAGCGGCCCGCCGACCGTGCTGCAGGAGCAGCTGGCGACGGCCGCCGAGTACCGCAGACACGCCCAGTGGCACCGCCTGTCCCCGCTCCTTGAGTCCCTGGAGCAGAAGGCGGAGGACGAACTGCTGCGCGCGCGTGAGTCGTTGACCGCGGTCACCGCGCCGCTGGCGGTCCGTGCCGAGTTGCGCGGGCGCCTCGACGCGTACAAGGCGAAGGTCGCCCGGCACGGCTTCGCGGAGGACCCGTTCCTCATCGAGCGCTACGACGCGGCCCGCCGGATGCTGTGGAGCGCCCCCTGCGACCTGCGCGTCGCCGAACAGGCCGTCCTGCGCTACCAGCACGCGGCCGCCGAACTACTCGGCGGCCCACGCGTACCGGGGCCGCGCGGGCCGGAGGATCGCGGGGGAGCATGAGGGTGAAAGCCTGTGGAGAAACCCCCGTCGTCCGCCCGGAGGGCGGGCCCGGCGGTGTCGTGGGGGCACCTCCCGCCCGAGCCGTGCGAAGCGCGGTTCGCACATGGGGGAGGAGCCACGTGGGTGGTCCGGCAACGCGGCCGGGGGTCCCCCCTCTGGGGGAGTGCGTGCCAGGCGCCGGCGGGCAGGCGGGGATTTCTTCAAAGGCTCTGAGGGGGGAGTCGTCGTCATGAGTCAGGCACAGCAGAGCTGTCAGCGGCCGGACTGCGGTGGGACGTACGAGGACATGGGCGGCGGGGAGCTGTACTGCGACACCTGCGGTCTCGCCCCGGTCGTCTCGGCGACCGGCATGGTCGGTTCGCCGCCCACCGGGGTGACCGGCGGCGGCAAGGGCGGGCGCGGTTCGGGCAGCGACAGCTCCCGTTCGACCAGCCGCGGCAGTTCGCGGACGTCGTCGCAGTCGTCGAAGTCCCGGCGCTCGGTGTCGGGACGGCTGTCGCGCTCGCTGTCGGGCCGTTCCACGGGCCGCTCGGTGTCGGTGCGCAGCTCCGGCTCCACGGCCGGCTCCAGCGGCCGCGGCCGGCTGGGCGCCGGCCTGGTCCAGGTGCCGGACGTGCCGCGGCCCGACCCGCGCGCGATGGTGCTGGAGAACCCGGAGGTGCCCGAGCGCAAGCGGTTCTGCTCCCGCTCGGACTGCGGCGCGCCCGTCGGCCGGGCCCGCGGGGAGCGTCCGGGCCGTACGGAGGGCTTCTGCACGAAGTGCGGGCACCCGTACTCGTTCATCCCGAAGCTGAAGTCCGGGGACATCGTGCACGGCCAGTACGAGGTGGCGGGCTGTCTCGCGCACGGCGGGCTCGGCTGGATCTACCTCGCCGTGGACCGCGCGGTCTCCGACCGGTGGGTGGTGCTCAAGGGCCTGCTGGACACCGGCGACCAGGACGCGATGGCGGCGGCGATCTCCGAGCGGCGCTTCCTCGCGGAGATCGAGCACGCCAACATCGTGCGGATCTACAACTTCGTCGAGCATCTCGACAAGCGCACCGGCTCGCTCGACGGCTACATCGTCATGGAGTACGTGGGCGGCAAGTCGCTGAAGGAGATCGCCAACGGCCGCCGCTCCCCCGAGGGCAAGCGCGACCCGCTCCCGGTCGAGCAGGCGTGCGCGTACGGCATCGAGGCGCTGGAGGCCCTCGCGCATCTGCACAGCCGGAACCTCCTCTACTGCGACTTCAAGGTCGACAACGCCATCCAGACCGAGGACCAGCTCAAGCTGATCGACATGGGCGCGGTGCGCAGGATGGACGACGACGAGTCGGCCATCTACGGCACGGTGGGCTACCAGGCGCCGGAGGTCGCGGAGGTCGGCCCGTCGGTGGCGTCCGACCTGTACACGGTCGCGCGCACCCTCGCCGTCCTGACCTTCGACTTCCAGGGCTACACCAACGTCTACGTGGACTCGCTGCCCGACCCCGACCACATCGAGGTCTTCCGCCAGTACGAGTCCTTCTACCGCCTCCTGGTCCGCGCCACCGACCCCGACCCGGCCCGCCGCTTCGCCTCCGCGCAGGAGATGACGGAGCAGCTGACGGGCGTGCTGCGCGAGGTCGTGTCCCTGCAGTCGGGGCGGGCACGGCCGTCGCTGTCGACGCTGTTCGGGCCCGAGGTGCGGGTCACGGACACGGAGTTGTTCCCGAAGCTGAACGGCGAGGTCTCGCGGTTGGGGGCACGGGTGGTGCGAACCGGCAGGAAGGCGGTCTCCGCGCCGTCACCCGCCACCGCCGCCGACCCCTTCGCCGCTCCCGGTGGCGCAGCCGCCGAGGCGCTCCCGGCCGGCTCGCCCGGCATCGTCAGGGCCGTCAGCACCTCCGCCGCGGCCCTGGCGCTCCCGGTCCCCCACGTCGACCCGTCCGACCCCAACGCCGGGTTCCTCGCGGGTCTGATGACCACCGCGGCGGCCGAGCTGCTCGGCGCCCTCGCCGCCGCGCCCGCGCCGTCGACCGAGACACGGCTGCGGCAGGTGCGGGCCTGGCTGGAGAACGGCGACACGAGCACCGCGCACGAGGCGCTGCTGAAGCTGGAGGACGAGCGGCCCGACGACTGGCGGGTCGTCTGGTACCGCGGGGTGGCCGCGCTGGTCACCGGCGACCACGAGGGCGCCGCGCTCGCCTTCGACGCGATCTACGACGCCTTCCCGGGCGAGCCCGCCCCCAAGCTGGCCCTCGGCATGTGCGCGGAGGTGCTGGGCCAGCTGGACAACGCCGCCGAGTACTACCGTCTGGTGTGGTCGACCGACCCGAGCTATGTGAGCGCCGCCTTCGGTCTCGCCCGGGTCCAGCTGGCGACCGGTGACCGCCGTGGCGCCGTGGGGACTCTTGAGTCGGTTCCGGAGAGCTCCATCCACTACACGGCCGCACGCGTGGCGGCCGTCCGCGCCCGGCTGCGTCAACGCACGGCGGTCGCCTCCGACGTACCGTTCCTGGACGATCTGACCGCGGCCGCGGGGCAGGTGGAGGCGCTGGACGCATATGGTCTGGACCCGGCGCGCCGGGAGCAGTTGTCGGCGGAAGTCCTCGGTTGCGCGCTGGACTGGATACTCTCCGGGGGCCAGGGTTCCGCCCTACCCGCCTCCGGAGGACGGACGCTGCTCGGCAGCGGCCTGGACGAGCGGGGACTGCGTTTCGGTCTGGAGCGTTCGTACCGCATGCTGGCCCGGCTCGCGCGGGGCGGCGAGGAGAGGATCGACCTGGTGGAACGTGCAAACCGTTACCGCCCCCGGACGTGGGTGTAGTTGATGTCGCAGATGCCCCAGTTGTCCGCCTGCCCGAGCTGCGAATGGCCGCTCGATTCGAGTGACCGTTTCTGCGGTGCGTGCGGATACGACCTGTCCGCCGTGCCCGTACGGCCGGACGACCACCCGACCATCGCCCTGAACGGCTCGTCGATGCCGCCCCCCGCGCCGGTCGCGGGCTGGTCCGTCACGCCCGCGCCGGACGGCTCCGGCGTCCCGGCGCCCGCGCAGCCGCCGACGGACCTCCAGGGCACACCCCCCGGCGGTCACTCCGTGCCCCCGGGCACGCCCCCGCCCCCGCAGTCCCCACCCCTCACCGCACCGGTGCCCCCGGCCCCCGCCGCTCCCCCCGCCCCGACCGGGTCCCCCGTCTCCCCGGCCTCCGGCGTCCGGTTCGACCGTCCCCCGGAGCCCCCCGAGCCCGAGGAGTACCCGCTGCAGGCGCCCGACCCGCGCATCGCCGAGGTACCGCCCCCACGCGAGGGCACCAAGGTGTGCGTGGCCTGCCGTGCGGGCCGGGTCGACCTCGACGGGTACTGCGAGAACTGCGGGCACGCCCAGCCGCGCGAGCGCGACCACATGGAGCAGGACACCGGCCCGGTCGCCGCGGTCAGCGACCGCGGACTGCGCCACCACCGCAACGAGGACGCGTTCGCCGTCGGCTGCACCGCGCTGCCCGACGGCCGTCCCGCGGTCCTGGCGGTCGTCTGCGACGGCGTGTCCTCGGCGACCCGCCCCGACGACGCCTCGATGGCCGCGTCCCGGGCCGCGAGCGAGTCGCTGCTGACCGCCCTGCCGCGCGGCACGCACCCCCAGCAGGCGCTGCACGACGCGATCGTCGCCGCCTCGAACGCGGTCAACGCGCTCGCCAACGAACCGGCCACGGCCCGCGAGCAGGGTCCGCACCAGAACGCCCCCGCCTGCACGATCGTCGGCTCCGTGGTGACGCCCGAGCTGCTGATCGTCGGCTGGGTCGGCGACAGCCGCGCCTACTGGGTCCCGGTCGACCGCAGCACTCCCCCGGCCCGGCTCACCGAGGACGACTCCTGGGCCGCGCAGATGGTCGCCGCGGGTCTGATGAGCGAGGCCGAGGCGTACGCCGACGAGCGCGCCCACGCCATCACGGGCTGGCTCGGCGCGGACGCCTACGAACTGGAGCCGCACACCGCTTCCTTCAAGCCGGACCGGCCGGGTGTAGTGGTGGTGTGCACGGACGGGCTGTGGAACTACGCGGAGGCCGCCGAGGACATGGCCGACGTCGTACCCCTCGACGCCGCCGCGCGCCCCCTGCACTGCGCCCAGGTACTGGTCGGCCACGCGCTCGACGGCGGGGGCCACGACAACGTAACAGTGGCCGTCCTGCCGTTCCCGGCGCCGCCGATGGGGGCAGGATCGGCCTGAGGCCTGCCGCGGGGGCGGCGCCTCATCGGACCGGAGGGGACCGGTCCGTCGACAGCCATGACCCCGTTACGGGGTTCATTAGGGGGATTTGAGAACGTATGGCCAATTTCTCGAAGTCGAATGTGCCGCAGTTCTCGGTGGACGTGTACCAGAACGAGTACCTGCCGGAGGGCGGTCGCGAGGTCAACGCGATCGTCACGGTGACCTCGACCGGCGGCGGCACCATCGGAAGCGCGGTCGCGGCGCCCCACCTCTACGCGCCGGGGCAGGGCCCGTCCGCCGCAGTGGCGATCATGGTCGACTGCTCGGGGTCGATGGACTACCCGCCGACCAAGATGCGCAACGCCCGCGACGCCACGGCCGCCGCGATCGACACGCTGCGCGACGGCGTCCACTTCGCGGTGATCGGCGGCACACATGTGGCCAAGGAGGTGTACCCGGGCGGCGGGCGCCTCGCCGTGGCGGACGCCGGCACCCGCGACCAGGCCAAACAGGCCCTGCGCAGGCTGAGCGCGGGCGGCGGTACGGCCATCGGCACCTGGCTGCGGCTCGCCGACCGGCTGCTGTCCTCGGAGGACGTCGCCATCCGGCACGGCATCCTGCTCACCGACGGCCGCAACGAGCACGAGTCGCCGGAGGATCTCAGGGCCGCGCTCGACTCCTGTGCCGGACGTTTCACCTGTGACGCGCGTGGAGTGGGCACCGACTGGGAAGTGAAAGAAGTCACAGGCATCGCCTCGGCCCTGCTCGGCAGCGCCGACATCGTCGCCGACCCGGCCGGTCTCGCGGCCGACTTCACACAGATGATGGAGACGGCGATGGGCAAGGAGGTCGCGGACGTCGCCCTGCGGGTGTGGACGCCGGTCGGCACGACCATCAGGTTCGTCAAGCAAGTCGCGCCGACGGTCGAGGAGTTGACCGACCGGCGCACCGAAGCCGGCCCGCGCGCCGGGGACTACCCCACCGGCTCCTGGGGGGACGAGTCCCGTGACTACCACGTTTGCGTCGAAGTACCCGCCGCGGAGATCGGCCGGGAGATGCTCGCCGCACGGGTTTCCCTGGTCATCCCGCAACCCGACGGCTCCGCAACGAACTTGGGCGCCCAGGGCCTGGTGAGGGCCGTATGGACCGACGACATGGTCGCCTCGACGTCGATCAACCCCCAGGTCGCCCACTACACCGGCCAGGCCGAACTTGCACAAGTCATCCAACAAGGGCTTGATCTTCGCAAATCGGGGGATATCGATGGAGCAACGGCGAAACTGGGCCGCGCCGTTCAGCTCGCCAGCGTCTCCGGGAACGCGGATACGGCGAAACTCCTTGCGAAGGTGGTGGACGTGGTCGATGCCGCGGCGGGTACTGTGCGACTGAAGGCGAAGGTCGCGGAGGCCGACGAGATGACTCTCGAAACACGGTCGACAAAGACTGTTCGTGTAAAGAAGTGACTCAGTACTGACTCAGCAGGACCCTGGAAAGCACCGAGCCTGACCCCTTGGGGTTGGAGAAGTCCGGTCGAAGCGGCCGGAAAAGGAGAGGGGGAAGCGCCGACATGCCGACCTGCCCGAACGGACACCAGTCGGGTTCCGACGACTGGTGCGAGGTCTGCGGTCACCGCATGGCCGGTGCCGTACCTCCGCCCCCTCCCCCGCCGCCCCCGCCCGGCGGTGGCTATGGCTTCCCGCCGCCCGGCGGCCCCGGTGGGCCTGGTGGCCCCGGCGGTCCGTTCGGCGGCCCGAACACCGGTCAGCCCGGCGGCCCGCCGCCGATGTCCGGCGTACCGGAGCCGGAGCTCTGCCCGCAGTGCCGTACGCCGCGTGAGGGCGGTGCGCCGTTCTGCGAGGAGTGCCGGTGGAACTTCCTGACCAACACGGCGACGTCGTACACGCCCGCCGCCCCGCCCCCGTCGGCGCCCGGCGGCCCGGGTCTGCCCTCCCACTTCCAGCAGGGCCCCCCGCCGTCGTTCGGCGGCGGTGACTCGTACGAGTACCAGGGCTCGCGCCCGTCCCAGGTGAACCGCCCGGCGGAACCGATCCCGCCGTTCGGCGCGGAGCCGCAGGGGCCGGGTGGACCTGGCGGCCCCGGTGGTCAGGGCGGCCCTGGCTCGGGCTTCGGCGGGCCTGGCGGCCCCGGTGGCCCCGGCCCCGGCGGCCCGGGTGGTCCGGGTTCGGGCTTCGGCGGTCCTGGCCCCGGTCCCGGTGGGCAGGGCGGCCCCGGCGGCTTCGGCCCCGGTCCCGGTGGGCAGGGCGGCCCCGGCGGCTTCGGCCCGGGTCCCGGCGGTCCGGGCAACACCAACCCCGGCGGCCCCGGTGGTCCCGGTGGACCTGGCGCTCCCGGTGGACCTGGCGGCCCGGGTCAGGGGTTCAACGCCCCCTCCGGCTTCGGCGGCGACCCGTCGCGGCCGGCTCCTCCGCCGCCCGGCCCCACCCCGCCCGGTGGTCCCGGCGCGACCAGCGGTGCCCCGCAGGCGTTCCAGCCGGCCGGTCCCGGCCCTGGCCCCGCCGCGCCGCCGGCCCCGCCCGGGTTCGGGCAGGATCCGAACCGTCCGCAGCAGGGCGGCCCGTCCTTCGGCGGCGGCGAGGACGACTGGGTGATCTCCCCGCCCGGGTCGGCCCCGGGCGCTCCCGGCGGGTCCCCGCAGGGCGGCTACGGCTACCCGCAGCCCGGCGCGACCCAGGCCCCGCCCCCGCCCGGCCCCGGCTACCCGCAGCAGCCGACGACGTGGCTGGCGACCATCGGTCCGGACCGTGAGTACTTCATGGCGATGATGCACCGCTCCGGCCCCGAGGCGGCGGGCCTCAACCTGCCCGCGTACTCGCCCGAGCAGCAGCGCACGCTCACCGGCAACCAGGTCACCATCGGCCGCCGCCGCCACTCCACCGGCGACACCCCCGACATCGACCTGTCGGTGCCGCCGGAGGACCCGGGCGTCTCGCACCAGCACGCGGTCCTGGTCCAGCAGCCGGACGGCACCTGGGCGGTCGTCGACCAGAACTCGACGAACGGCACCACGGTGAACGGCTCCGAGGAGCCCATCCAGCCCTTCGTGCCGGTACCGCTGCAGGACGGCGACCGGGTGCACGTGGGCGCGTGGACGACGATCACGATCCGCCGCGGCTAGCAGCGAGCGCGGCTCGACCCTGAGGTCGGGAGATCGAGAGTCGGGAGACCGAGAGATCGGGAGGGGGCTGTCGTACGGCGAGGAATCGCCGTACGACAGCCCCCTCCCGGCATTCGCAAAGCCCCCGGCCGGCGTTCATGAAGCCCCCGGCGTTCGACGGCCCGCCGGCGTTTCAGCCCGGCAGCGCCCAGGCGTACGGCCCCTCGGGGTCGTCCAGCCAGGCCCACGCGTGCTCGCCGCTCACCGTGATCCCGTACCGCTCCCGCTGCGGCTGCCCCTCGCGCTCCCACAGGGCGTACGCCTCCTGTGGATCGAGGCTGCCGCGGGTCAGGGCGAGCAGGAAGCGGAACAGTTCGTGGTCGCGGGCCCGGCGCGGCAGTCCGCCCAGGTTGGTGGACCCCGGTTCGGCGCGGGTCCCGCCGCGCAGCGGCACGAAGTAGGCGGGCGTGTGCAGGAAGCTCCCCTCGGCGTGCCCGGCGTCCCATACGGCGAGGGCGACCAGGCCGGTGGCGAGCGGGGTCAGGATGCGGGCGCCGGGGCGGCACTGGGCGAGCCAGGCGCGCGGGATCGACGTCAGGGTGCAGGTGGCGATGATCCGGTCGAAGGGGGCGCGTTCGGGTACGCCACGTGCGCCGTCGCCGGTGACGACGGCGGGGTGGTGTCCGGCGGCGGCCAGGTGCTGCCGCGCCGACTCGGTGATCTCCGGCTCCAGGTCGACGGTGGTGACGAGGCCGTCGTCGCCGAGCCGGTGGGCGAGCAGTGCGGCGTTGTAGCCGGTTCCCGCACCGATCTCCAGGACCCTGTTGCCGTCCTTCACCTCCAGCGCGACCAGCATCATCGCCATCAGGGACGGCTGGCTGCTGGAGGAGACCAGATCGCCGTCGCGCAGCCGGGTGGCCAGCGGGGTGTCGGCGTACGCCCCGCGCACCCAGCGCTCGCGCTCTCCCGGGTCGGGGTTCTGGCCCCACCGCCGCTCGTAGCCGCCGGCGACGCCGACGTAGTAGTACGGCACGAACAGATGCCGGGGCACGGCGGCGAAGGCCTCCCGCCACACGGGGTCGTCGTCCCAGGCCCCGCTCATGTCGATCTCACGCACCAGCGCGGCCCGCGCCGAGGCGGCGAGGTCCTCCAGATCCCGGTCGAGGGCGTGCGCGCTCATACGTCCACTGTCCTGCGGGAGCCGGTGCGAGGCGAGCGCCCTGCCGGACTGTCCGGAATACGTGGCTCAAGGCGGCCGTCCCTGGGCGAGGGCCGGTCGGCTGGTCCTAAGCCTGGAGTCCTCGGTCGTCGCGTCTGAGACCATGGACCGTGTGAATGAGATTCGGCGCGGCACGCTTCAGGAGCAGACCTTCTACGAGCAGGTCGGCGGGGAGGAGACCTTCCGCCGCCTCGTCCACCGTTTCTACGAGGGTGTCGCCGAGGACCCGCTGCTGCGGCCCATGTACCCCGAGGAGGACCTGGGCCCGGCCGAGGAGCGCCTGACCTTCTTCCTGATCCAGTACTGGGGCGGTCCGACCACGTACAGCGAGAACCGCGGCCACCCCCGCCTGCGCATGCGCCACGCCCCCTTCACCGTCGACCGCGAGGCGCACGACGCCTGGCTGAAGCACATGCGGGTCGCCGTGGACGAGCTCGGCCTCTCCGAGGAGCACGAGCGGACGCTGTGGAACTACCTGACCTACGCGGCGGCGTCGATGGTGAACACGGCGGGCTGAGCCTTCCGGCGAGCGTCGGTGGCTCCGGCACCCGCCCCATCCGTATCGGCCCGCCTGACGCCCCCCTCCCGTCGGAGGGCGAGCTCGCCGAGCAGGCGGCCGTGAGCCGGCTGACGGTGCGCGAGGCGGTCGGCTGTCACGCACCTTTCACGCACCCCTGCCCGAGGCACCGCCATGTCCCTACCCCACCACGCCCTGGCCGCTGGTGTGACAGCGACCGTAGCTGTGGCTGTGGCTGTGGCTGTGGCTGTGGCTGTGGCTGTGGCTGTCAGCGGACGCTGACGTCGAGCGCGCCGAGTCCCGCGCGTCGTACGGCGATCGACCCGTACGGTGTGCGCAGCCGTAGCCACGCGCCGGACGAGAACAACGCGAGCTCCCCCGTGGCACGCAGGAATCCCAGCGACTGGGCCGCGTGCACCGCCCGTACCGGCAGGTGAGTGTCCCCGACGGTCCGGGACCAGATCTCCCGCCCGATCCGGTCGAGTTCGGTCCGGGTACGCAGCTCGGGCGCCAACTCCTGCGTACGGGACCGGAATTCGGCGACCCCCGCACCGATCATCGCCCGCAGGGCGTCGGGCGCGGGCAGCCCCGGCACCGGTCGCCATCCGCCGCGCGGCGGGAGCACCCCGGCCCACGGCGGCCCGGTCACGGCGTCCGGTACGACGGCGGTGGCCGCCGACTCGTCGACGGACTCCAGCAGCTCACCCGCGGAGACGGTCACGTCCAGGGTGACGTCGAGCCCGTTCTCGTAGGGCTTCGCCAGCCGTACGGCACGGATGGCCAGCACCTCGAAGGACGGCGGTCGTCCAAAGACGGCGAGCGCCGTGCCGGCCGCCTGCAGACGCACCGCGGCTCCACGGTCGTAGTGGAGCAGCCGGGAGAGGAAGGCCGCGAGATCCGCCGCCTCCCCCTCGTCGGCGAGGTGGAGCACCGTCATGCGGCGACGGCCTCCTCCTCGTCGGCTTCGTCGGATTTCCCGGCCTTGCCGGCCGCGCCGGTCTCGTCGTCCATGTACTCGCGGAGGAACTCCTTCTCCTCCGCGGTGATGCGGCGCGGCCGCTCGGCCTCGAAGTCGAAGGGGACGACCACCGTCGAGGCCCGGACGTAGACGACGTCGTCGTCCTTCACCTCACAGGTGATGGTGAAGGACGCGGCGCGGATCTCGGTGATCCACAGCTCTATGTCCACGGGCGCGTGCCGGTGGACGAGCTGCCGCTTGTAGTCGATCTCGTGCCGCGCCACCACCGACCCCTGCCGGAAGTCCTTCTCCGGGCGGAACAGGAAGTCGATACGGGCTTCCTCCAGGTAGCGGACGAAGACCGCGTTGTTGACATGCCCGTACGCGTCCATGTCGGACCAGCGCAGGGGGCAGCGGTAGATGTGGCGCAAGACCGATCAGCCCCGGGTCAGCTTCTTGTAGGTGGCGCGGTGCGGACGGGCGGCGTCCGGACCGAGGCGCTCGATCTTGTTCTTCTCGTACGACTCGAAGTTGCCCTCGAACCAGAACCACTTGGAGTCACCCTCGTAGGCGAGGATGTGCGTGGCCACTCGGTCCAGGAACCAACGGTCGTGGGAGACGACCACGGCCGCGCCCGGGAACTCCAGCAGCGCGTTCTCCAGGGAGCCGAGGGTCTCGACGTCGAGGTCGTTGGTCGGCTCGTCGAGGAGCAGCAGGTTGCCGCCCTGCTTGAGGGTGAGCGCCAGGTTGAGGCGGTTGCGCTCACCGCCGGAGAGCACGCCGGCCGGCTTCTGCTGGTCGGGGCCCTTGAAGCCGAACGCGGAGACGTAGGCGCGGGACGGCATCTCGACCTGACCGACGTTGATGTAGTCGAGCTCGTCGGAGACGACCGCCCACAGGGTCTTCTTCGGGTCGATGTTCGCGCGGCTCTGGTCGACGTACGAGATCTTGACGGTCTCGCCGACCTTGATGGCGCCGGAGTCCGGGGTCTCCAGACCCTGGATCATCTTGAAGAGGGTGGTCTTGCCGGCGCCGTTGGGGCCGATGACGCCCACGATGCCGTTGCGCGGCAGGGTGAAGCTGAGGTCGTCGATGAGGACCTTGTCGCCGAAGCCCTTCGTGAGGTTGGTGACCTCGACGACGATGTTGCCGAGCCGGGGGCCCGGCGGGATCTGGATCTCCTCGAAGTCCAGCTTCCGCATCTTGTCGGCCTCGGCGGCCATCTCCTCGTACCGAGCCAGACGCGCCTTGGACTTGGCCTGCCGCCCCTTGGCGTTCGACCGCACCCACTCCAGCTCTTCCTTGAGCCGCTTGGCGCGCTTGGCGTCCTTCTGGCCCTCGACCTTGAGACGGGTCTGCTTGGTCTCCAGGTACTTGGAGTAGTTGCCCTCGTAGCCGTGCAGGCGGCCGCGGTCGACCTCGCAGATCCAGCCGGCGACGTTGTCGAGGAAGTACCGGTCGTGGGTCACGGCCACGATGGTGCCCTCGTACTTGGCGAGGTGCTGCTCCAGCCAGTTCACCGACTCGGCGTCGAGGTGGTTGGTGGGCTCGTCGAGGAGCAGCAGGTCGGGGGCCTCCAGCAGCAGCTTGCACAGCGCCACACGCCGCTTCTCACCACCGGAGAGGTTGGTGACGGCCCAGTCGCCGGGCGGGCAGCCGAGGGCGTCCATGGCCTGCTCCAGCTGAGCGTCGAGGTCCCACGCGTTGGCGTGGTCGAGCTCCTCCTGGAGCTTGCCCATCTCGTCGAGCAGCGCGTCGGAGTAGTCGGTCGCCATCAGCTCGGCGATCTCGTTGAACCGGTCGAGCTTGCCCTTGACCTCGGCGACACCCTCCTGGACGTTCTCCAGGACGGTCTTGTCCTCGCTCAGCGGCGGCTCCTGCAGCAGGATGCCGACGGTGTACCCCGGCGACAGGAAGGCATCGCCGTTCGACGGCTGCTCCAGCCCCGCCATGATCTTCAGGATGGTCGACTTACCGGCTCCGTTCGGGCCGACCACACCGATCTTCGCGCCGGGCAGGAAGTTCAGCGAGACGTCGTCAAGGATGACCTTGTCGCCGATTGCCTTGCGCGTCTTGCGCATGGTGTAGATGTACTCAGCCAAGAGAAACCGTCCGGCAGCTTGAAATCAGGCAGTGGGCAGATACACCCCATCTTGCCCGACCGCCACCCCTGGGGGGAAACGCGTATGGGCGGGGGGCTCTGACCTGGGGTTTCGCTGACGAGGGCCCGAGTGGTCTGCACTGGAAGACCCTCCATCTCGTCGACTGGACCGACCGTCGGCCGTTCATCCGGAGCGATGACGAGATCATCCCCATGGATCGCCTGTGGGTCTCGTCCCAGCACCCCGGACCGTCGCTGCTCGTGGGAGTCAGTGAGGGACTCCCCGGCTGCCCGGTCGGACCAGTCCCGTCCTCTTGACGCCGGTCAGGATGGGGGTGACCTCGACGGTGGAGATGTGCGCGAGGGCTCCGATGGTGTCGCTCATGGCAAGGACGCCGACATCATCCTGCTACGCGCCGTCGACCTGACCGTCTTCCCGGTCACCGACCCGGCCGCCACCATCGTCAGCGCCGGCCACCCCGGCCCGGTGGACACCGTTCTCGTCGCAGGCCGCGTGGTCAAACGTGATGGCGTGCCGGTGGACGTGGACCTGGCGGCGCCGAGGACGCGACTGGTCGCATCACGTGACCGGATCGGGTCCACCGCGGGCGTCCACTCGACGGCACGTGGCGTCAGCAGCCGGTATCGGCGTAAGGCACGGATCCGCGGCCGCTGACCCAGCCGGGTGCAACTCGTGACGCTGGCGGCGACTCACGGCGCGCCTGTGGGACATTTCATCACTTTTCATATTACCTCTCGTGTGACTGTACGGAGTCGATTCGCCACGGATCGAACACACCTCACCTCACCGGAGATGGCATGCACAAGCTTCGTAAGGCTTCCGTCCTGGTCGCCGCCCTTGGCAGCGTCGGCCTCCTGACCACCGGCACGGCCACCGCTCAGGGCATGGACGGTCACGGCAACTCGGTCCTGCAGAGCTCCAACTGCAAGTCGCACGACCTGAACCTCGATGTCCTCGGCCAGGTGGGCCTGCTCAACGGCGTGCTCGGCAACGCGCTCAACGGCGAGGGCAACTCGGGTGGCCAGGACACCCACATCGGCTCGTCCATGGGCTGCAACAACGGGGCCTTCTAGCCCGCATCCCAGCGGCAGCCGCTCGACACACCGGGGGGCTGCCGGGTGCGGACCGGTGCTCCACGGCAGGACCCACCGGTGGAGTACGGGCCGTGGCAGCGGCCTTAGGGTCCCGCCGATGCGACGCACCGGTGTCTGACGTCAGGGGCCTGACCCACGAGAGCGGGTCAGGCCCCTGACCGGCGTCTGCGACCCGTCGGACGCTCAGTTCTCAGTTCTCGGGTCTGAGTTCTCGGGCCTCAATTCTCGGACCTCAGTTCTCGGCCCTCGGTCCTCAGGCCTGAATTTCTCAGTCCTGTGTCGGCGCTTCCTTCTTGCGTACGAGGACCAGGGCCGCGCCGCCGATCAGGACCAGGCCGATGGCGAGGCCGGTGATCAGGGGCGTCATGTCGGAGCCACCGGTCGCGGCGAGGTTGGTGTCGTCCGACGCCGTTCCGACCGTGGCGGGGCTGGGCTCGCTGAGGGTCTGGGTGGCGGGGCCCGCCGCGTCGGCCTCGGACGCCTGCGTCATGCAGTCCAGCACTCCGGTGAACCGCTTCTCGAAGCCGGCCGCGCCCCGGATGGTGAAGTCGTAGGCCTGGTCCTCCTGCAGCGGGACCGTCACCGTCCGCGACTCGCCCGCCGGGATGGTGTACTCGATGCCGAGCAGATCGAAGGTGAACGGCGCGTCGCCCTCGTTGGCCGCGGTGATGTCGACGCCGCCCTTGTCGCAGTTCTCCACCGCGGACAGAGCCGGTATCGCACCGGTCTTGGCCCAGGTCGCGCCGGCCGTCGCCGAGACGGTCGACTCGCTGGAGCCGGCCAGGATCTGCGTCTGACTACGGCTCTCGGCGGCGAAGGCGCGCCCCACCGGCACGGTCGTCGAGGCCTGCACCGTCAGCTCGGCCTGGCCGTCGGCGGCCTTCTCGGGCACCTCGAAGTACACCTGGCCGCCGTCCGCCGCGGACGTGACGCGCTTGCCGTCCTTGTCCACGATCCGCACCCCGCTGGTGGCCGCGTCCGCCGGCGGTGTCACCGTCACGCTCTCCGAGTCCGTGCGGACCGTCACCGGGCCGAGCCGCTCACCGGGGTGGCCGGAGACCGCGGGCGGGTCGAGCGTCAGCGACGCCCTGGGTTCCGCCACGCCCCGCGCACTCTTCTCCAGGTAGTCCGCGAGCTGCTCGGCCTGCGGGTCGAGGGCGTCGACGGCCACGCCGTCCGAGTAACGCCAGATGGCCACCTGGGTACCGGCCGCGGCGTCCTGCTCGGTGAGGCCGCCCTTGACGCCCGCCTTGCCTGCGAGTGCCGCGAGGTCGTTCACCTGCGGGTAGGAGTTCTGCAGGATCCAGCGGATCTTGCCGGCCTCCTTGTTGGCGCCCAGCGACGTGCCGCTCCAGGACGTCTCGTGGTACTTGGCGTCGCGCTGGGTGGGGTTGTGGATGTCGACGCAGTAC
Organism: Streptomyces sp. HD; assembly: GCF_028369295.1. Lineage (GTDB taxonomy): Bacteria > Actinomycetota > Actinomycetes > Streptomycetales > Streptomycetaceae > Streptomyces. The sequence continues at coordinate 300,462 of NZ_JAQMYP010000001.1, read as the reverse complement.
GTCTGCAGAGTGCCGCCACCGTCGACGGACATCTCGAACAGGCCAGCCGAGATCTGCTGGTCGCCGGAGTCGGCGTGGACGACGGCCGCGCCGTATGTCTTCAGGCCGCCTATGGTGGCGGTCGCCCCGCCCTGACTCTGTGCCGCGCCGTCGGCTGCGGCCGGGCCGGCACCGGCCATCACCGAGGCGGCGACGAGCCCGGACACCAGGGTCGAGGCGGCAAGGCGGGCCACCCCTCGCCCTCGCACCGACAGCGCAGCGAACGCAGCAAACACAGAATTCCCCTTCGAGCAGGACCCGTTGACGTGGGGGGAAGGTCCCACCAGCAGAATCACAAACCCCATGAGCTATGCCCGGCATCCTAAGGACGCGGCGCACCACGCTTCCCTGCGATCCCGCCAGAGGGCCGATCCTTCTCGGAATCGTTATCGCCAAGATCCCCTGCGAGCAGGGCTTATCGACAAATCCACCGGGGTCGTTGGGAACGCATTCGTCGATAAGCCGCACTTCGGTCAGCTCAGGAGCCGACTCCAGAGTCAGCCCGGACTCAGCCGGACTCAGCCGGACTCAGCTCCGGAGAGTGACTGACATCACGTCACTGCCATTGCTTCCGGGGCCTGTTGGGATCCTTCGCCCGACGGCGGCGTCTCCCAGTCCGGCTCGGGCCGGTCCGGTGCCGCGGTGGCTCCCGCCTCCGCCCGTGGGGTGCGCCGGAACGCTGTGGTGCCGCGGGCGAGGTCGTGGCCGATCGCCACCGCGTCGATGTCGGCCGAGGTCCAGCTCTGTCCCTCGCGGACGTCCGAGCGCACCTTCAGCCTGCCGTGCACCACGACGGGATCGCCCACGTTCAGCGATCCGGCGGCGTTCGTCGCGAGCTGCCGATTGGCCCACACCGTGAAGAAGTTGGTGTGCCCGTCGGTCCACTCGTTCTTCCCCCGGTCCAGATAGCGCGAGGTCACCGCCAGCCGGAAGCGCGCGGACGGTCCCGTCGCGAGTTCCCGGTACACCGGCTGTGTCGCCACGTTGCCCACCGCGCAGATGGTCGTCTCGTTCATCTCGAACCCCTCCCTCTCCCGGCCGCTCCGGCCGGGCGGATACGCGTACGGGCCCGTCCCGTACGGCTGCGTCCGACATGACGGCCGCGCGCCCCGGCACGCCCGCGGACGTCCCCCGTTCGCCCTCGGTACGCCCCGATCCGTGCCGGTGCACCGCCGTCACCGCGATCGACCGCGCCCGTCGCGATCGCCGCGAAGCCAGACTGCCTCCGCCGAGCCGAACCCGCTGAGCCCTGTGGACCACCACTCACCTGTGGATATCTCCGCCACCCGAACGAGTGATCCCACAGCCACCGCCCCGGAAACCCACCAGCCCAAGCACCCGCGGCCCAAGCACCGCGGCCCGGGGAGCCTCGCCGCCCGGGCCCCTCCGCCCCAGGGGCCAGCCGCCCCAGAACCCGGCCAATCCGGGCCCCCCGCCAGGCCAAGCCTCCCGCCGCCCCCGCCCCCGGCCCCGACCCCGGCCCCGGCCCCGACCGGACCAGAACCCGACCGCCCCGGGCCCCGGCCGTCCCAGAACCCGACCCTCCCGGCACTCCCACGGCCCCAGCACTCCCGCGGAGCCAACCTCCCCGCGGCCCCAGAGCCCGGCGACCTCAAAACCCGGCGCCCCCAGGACGCCCCCCACCACCCCAGGGCACCCCGTCGCCCTGGAACGCCCCGTCAAAAACCGCCTCCCCGCCCCCAGATCACCTCACCTCACCTTGCCCCCAACTCCCATCACCCGCCCGTACTGCTCGCGAACCTCCCGATAGCGCAGCAGCTCGGATGCCACCGGATCCAGTACCCGGGCCCGCCCGCACCCGGCCGCCGCCTCCCGCAATCGTCGTTCCGCGTCCATGCCGTAGCGCCGGGCCGGTCCTCTTGCCGCGATCCGGCAGCCCCATTCGACGAGTGGACCGCCGACGATGCCGGCCACCATGAGCAGCACCGGCACGCCCAGGTTCGGCGCCATGACCCCGATGATCTGGGCCACCAGCCACAGCCCGCCGATGACCTGAAGGACCGTCATGGCGGCCTGCACCAGGACGGCCGCCGGCCACCAGCCCGGCCGCGGTGGCCGCCCCGGCGGCAGGCCGGCCCGCGCGGCCAGCTCGTCCAGCGCCTCGGAGAGCCCCTGGGCGCCCCGTACGGCCGCCTCGCGCACCGCCTGCGCCCAGGGCGCGGGCAGCCCGGCCGAGGCCTGCTCGGCCACCGTTCGCACCGCCTGTTCGACGCGCTGGCGGGCGGTGGACTCCATGTCCGTCTGGGCGCGCAGGGACAGCCGTCCCGTCGGGGGTTCGCCCCGGTCCTGGTACCAGCGCCACAGCCGCAGCCACGGCGTCCCGCACGCGCGGTTGGCGTTGCGCAGCCACGCCCGCTCGGCGGCCTCGCCCGCGGCGGTGGCGCCGATGGCGTCCGCGAGCCGGGCGGAGAAGTCGTCCCGGTCCTCCTCGCTGAGCCCGGTCCGCCGGCGCGCGGCGTACACGGGCCGCAGCCGCCACCCGGCGGCCTCCACATCGGCCGAGATCCTGCGGGCCGCGGCCCCGCGCTGCGCCACGAACTGGCCGAGCGCCTCGCGCAGATCACCGACGCCGTCCCCGGTGAGTGCGGACAGCGCGAGCACCGTGGCGCCCGGTTCGCCGTGCTCGCCCAGGGCGATGCCGTCCTCGTCGAGCAGTCGCCGCAGATCGTCGAGGACCTGGTCGGTGGCCTCACCGGGCAGCCGGTCGGTCTGGTTGAGGACGACGAACATGATCTCGGCATGGCCCGCCATGGGCCGCAGATAGCGCTCGTGCAGGACCGCGTCGGCGTACTTCTCCGGGTCGACGACCCAGATGACCGCGTCGACCAGCGCCAGCACCCGGTCGACCTGCTCACGGTGGGCCACGGCCGCCGAGTCGTGGTCGGGGAGGTCGACCAGGACGAGCCCGCGCAGCTGCCCGTCCGAGGCCGCGCTCTGCGCCGGACGCCGCCGCAGCCGGGGCGGGATGCCGAGCCGGTCGATCAGGCCGACCGCGCCGTCGCTCCAACTGCACACCAGGGGCGAGGCCGTCGTCGGCCGTCGTACGCCCGTCTCCGAGATGGTCACCCCGGCGAGCGCGTTGAACAGCTGAGACTTGCCGCTGCCGGTGGCCCCGGCGATGGCGACGACCGTGTGCTGCCCGGAGAGCCTGCGCCGCGACGCCGCCTCGTCGAGCACCTTGCCCGCCTCGGCGAGAGTCTTGCTGTCGAGCCGGGGGCGTGAGAGCCCGACCAGTTCACGCAGCGCGTCGAGCCGGGACCGCAGCGGCCCGTCGTAGGCGAGCGGCGTCACATGGTGCTGCTGCGTGGAGGCCCGCTTCTCCACGACGGGCTGCTCCGCAGCGGCGCCCTCGTTCACGCGCCGTGCGATCAGCCCGTCGTCCCAGGGGGTCGAGGACTCCGCGTCGGAGGCGGTGTCCGCGCGGGAGGCCGGCTCCGTACGCGGACGAGTCTCCTTGCGCGCCTCCTTGCGCACAGACGTCTCCTTACGGGCAGACGACTCCTTACGAGCAGACGTCTCCTTACGGGCCGAGGACGCCGTACGGCGGGACGCGCCCCCGTCCTTGGCGCCGCCGGCACCGCGGTCGCCCCCGCGCGCGCGGCCGTCACCGCTCTGCACGCGCGCGTGGCGGTCACCGTCGTCCACGCGTGCGTGGCCGTCGGTCGGCGGCTCGTCCCGCCTGCCCCGCTTCCGCCAGAGCTTGCGCTTCTCCGGCTCCTCGGCCGCAGCGGAGCCGTCGGCCGTGGCGGAGTCACCGCCCTCGCGGGGCCTCCCCTCCGCGCGAACGCCGTCCTCCGGGTGGCCGTTCTCGGAAGCGCCGGAAGCGCCCTCCGAAGGGGCGTCCGCGGCGTCGTTCTCACGCTCGTCGTTCTGGGGAGCGGTGTCCTCGTTCGTGGTGACGCTGTCCTCCGGGCGATCGGGGTGTTGCGTCCGGCCCTGTTCCGCTTGGTCCTGGTCAGTGACGGCAGTCACCGGTCACCTCTCCTTCTGCAGTACGGACAGCGCGGCGATGAGTTCTGCCTGGGGGTCCGGGTGGACCTCCAGGCCGTCCAGCGGGGCGAGCCGACGCTCGCGTTCGTTGTGCATGACCCGGTCCAGGTGCTCGGCGAGCAGCCGCCCGGCCCGGTCGCGCAGCCGCAGCGCCCCGTGCGCGCCGATCCGCTCGGCGAGCCCCTCCCCCGCGGAGCGTGCCCGGCGGGCGCCGAGCAGCGCGGTGGCGACGAGGGCGGCGACGACCTCGGGGTCCTGGACGACGCCGCGTTCGACGTCGTTCACCTCGTCCTCGGCGTACTCCTCCAGCTCCCGCCGCCATCGCCGTACGGCCATGCCGATGCGGTGTTCGACGGTCTCCGGCTTCGGGTCCCGGCCCGTCAGCTCGGGTGCCTCGGCGGCCGGTTCGCGCCGCCAGGCGTCGTCGACGCGTTCGTCGGCCGCGGTGACGGCGCACAGCAGGAGGGTGCTCAGGCTCTCCACCAGCGAGTCGAGGAGCTCGCCGGCGGTGCAGTCGAGCGGGAAGGCGCGCCAGCGCTTCAGGGCGTCGCCGGCGAGCACGGCGCCGGACTGCAGACGGCTGCGTACGCGCGCGTACTCGCTGTCGTACGCCGCGTCGACGGCGGCGGTGAGTCGCAGTGCGGCGGCGTACTGCGAGGAGGCCGCGGCGGCGAGTTCGGGCATGCGGGCCTTGAGGGAGTCGAGAAGCCCGTTGGCCGTACGGGCCATGGTGTGCTCGCGTGCCGTCGGGTCCTGGGCCTGGTGGACGAGCCAGTTGCGCAGCTGTGCGACGGCCGTGGCCGGGAGCAGCCCGCCGCCCCAGGCCGACTCGGGCAGTTCGGGCACTGTGAAGCGGGGTACCTCGCCGAGGCCGGCCTTGGTGAGGAGTGCGCCGTACTGCCGCGACACCTCGGAGACGACCTGGTGGGGAACCCTGTCCAGGACGGTCACGAGGGTGGCGTCATACTCCTTGGCGGTGCGCAGCAGGTGCCAGGGGACGGCGTCGGCGTACCGGGCTGCCGTCGTGACCATCACCCAGATGTCGGCCGCGCAGATCAGTTCGGCGGCGAGGGCACGGTTGTCGGCGAGCAGGGAGTCGATGTCGGGCGCGTCGAGGAGGGCGATCCCGGGGGGCAGTGTGTCGGCGGTCTCCAGTCGGAGCACGCGCACGGGATCCTCGCCGGGCAGCATCAGTTCGTCGGCGGGATCGTGTTCGGGGACCCACACGCGTGTGAGGCCGGGCAGTACGCGCATCCCGCTGAACCAGTGATGGTCCTCCGGATGGCAGACCAGCACAGGAGTCCGCGTCGTCGGCCGCAGTACGCCCGCCTCGGTCACACGTCTGCCCACGAGGGAGTTGACGAGCGTCGACTTCCCGGCCCCGGTGGATCCTCCCACCACGGCCAGCAAGGGCGCTTCGGGCTCTCTCAGGCGGGGCACCAAATAGTCGTCGAGCTGCGCGAGGAGTTCGTCGCGGTTGGCACGCGCGCGTGGCGCCCCCGCCAGGGGCAGCGGGAAGCGTGCGGCGGCGACACAGTCGCGCAGGGCGGAGATCGCGTCGAGCAGCTGAGGCCGTACGTCCAAGGTCACCACATGCGAAGAATGCCCAATTTTAGGGGAATTCTGAAGCATATGAGCATGTCTGCGCGCCGACGGGACACAAGGGACGGAAGGGGCGACTGGGACAGAGACACAGTCCAGGCATAACGAGTGCACAACACCCGGGGCGCAAGAGGCCAAAAGCGGTGCACGATTCGTACCTGCCTGCGATTATCAGGACCGCTTCACCGAACCTCCACATCGAGCCACGGAGGCGAAGCAGCAGGGACACGGATGCGGGAGCCCTATCCTTGTCCCCGGCAACGTCACGGATCAGCCCACACCCGGGCACCACGAACGAGGCCACCACAACCGGCCCCCGTAGCTCAGTGGATAGAGCAGGCGCCTTCTAAGCGCTTGGCCGCAGGTTCGAGTCCTGCCGGGGGCGCCCAACCTACGGTCAGTCGTCGTCGCGGCGTGGCGCGACATGGAAGTCGAAGGCCAGTGCCCCGGGGTCAAGGGCCGTCGCGCCGCCGTCGACGGTGAGTACGGCGCCGTTGACGAACGACGCCGCCGGGGACAGCAGCCAGCCGATCGCCTCCGCGATCTCACGCGGCTCACCCGGCCGCCCCAGGGGCAGGACCCTGGTCACCTCCTCGTAGGCGGTTCCCACGCCGTCCCCCGGCAGGTCCGCCTCCGCCGCGAAGCGGGCCATGCGCCGGTCGGCCATCTCGCTCTTCACCCAGCTCGGACACACGATGTTGGCCCGCACCCCCTGCCGCCCGTAGTCGACGGCGACGGAACGGCAGAGCTGAAGCAGGGCGGCCTTGGACGTGGCGTACGGGGCGTTGGCCGTGCCGTTGCGCAACGCGGCGACCGAGGCGACGGCGACCACCGCCCCGCGCGCCTGCACCAGGTGCGGGATCGCCGCGCGCAGGAGCAGCAGCGGGCCGGTGACGTTGGTGCGCATCACCTCGTCCCAGTCCTCCAACGACAGGTCGCCCACGGCTCCCCCGCGCCCGATGCCCGCGTTGAGCACAAGTCCGTCGAGTCGTCCATGCGCGTCCAGGGCGGCCCGGACGAGACCGTCGGCGGCCTCGGGATCCCCCACGTCGGACGGGTACGCGAGCGCCCCGGTCTCCTCTTCGAGGCGTCGCAACGGCTCGCTCCGCCGACCGGAGGCGACCACCTGGTGGCCGCCCTCGCGGAGCAGACGCACGGTGGCCGCCCCAATGCCCGTACCGCCGCCGGTCACGATGAAAACTCGCTTGTCCGTCACTGCTGTTCTGGCTCCTTCGGGATCACATGGCGCACCCGAGCCTAGAACTCACCGATCCGTCGTTGACGACTTTGAGACAAGGAGGACGGCGTTCTTGCTGTTCAGGCCTGCGGGCTGTACGGCGACTTCGCCCGCGCCTCGTGCAGCGCCCTCCCCCACCAGGCCAGCTCGTCCAGCATCACCTTGGCGGCGCCGTTCGTGCCGTCGGTGTCGTTCGGGCTGCCGTCCTCGCCGAACGCCTCCCAGTAGAACGGGAAGGCCACCCCGTCGCGGACGGTGACGGCGTGCAGTTCGGCGAAGACCTGGCGGAGTTGCTCGACAGCGCGCAGGCCGCCGCTCTGGGCGCCGTAGGAGACGAAGCCGACCGGCTTGGCCTGCCACTCGGTGAAGTGCCAGTCGATGAGGGCCTTGAGGGAGGCGGGGAAGCTGTGGTTGTACTCGGGGGTCACGACGACGAACGCGTCGGCCGCGGCCAGCTTCGCGGAGAGCGGGAGCATCCCGGCCGGGCGCAGTTCCTCGGTGGCCATGGCGGGCGGTATCGCCGGAAGGGCCAGCGGCAGCTCCGTCTCGGCGAGGTCGACGACCTCGACGTCGAAGGCGCCGTGCTCCTTCGCCGGCCCGGCGAACCAGTTCGTCACCACCTCACCGAACCGGCCCTCGCGGACGGAACCGAGTATGACGACGAGCTTCAGGGGGTGTGCGGACATGCTGGGTGCTCCTCCAATAGGGGCTGTTCTCATGCGGACTGTTCTCATGCGGGGCCGCATCGAACGGGCTTCGCCGATCGGCCTCGTCGATCGGGCTTCGTCGATCGGGCTTCGCCAAACGGCCTCGCCAAACGGGCTTCGTCAAAAAGGCTCGTCAAACGGCTTCACCAGGGCGTGAACGCATGCGGCCGGCCGGTCCCGGCTCACCCGCCCGTCCCGGCCGACACGCCGTCGAGCCGGGCCAGTTCGTCGTCGGTGAGCTCGATGCCCGCCGCGGCGACGTTCTCCTCCAGGTGGTCCACCCGGCTCGTGCCGGGGATCGGGGTGACCGGGACCCGCCACACCCTGGCCCGGTGATGGACCCAGGCCAGCGCGATCTGGCCCGGGCGTACGCCCCGTTCGCCGGCGATCTCGCGCAGTACGGCGGGCAGTCCCTCCCGGCCGGGGAAGGTCCGGGCGAGCTGCGCCGAGCGGTCGTCCCGGGCGCTGAGCAGACCGCGGCCGTTCGGTGAGAACGGCACCACGCCGACGCCGAGTTCGGCGCAGACCGGCACCATCGCCTCGATCCGGCGGGCGCCCAGCGACCACTCCGACTGCACCGCCGAAATCGGGTGCACGGCATGGGCGCGGCGCAGTTCCTCACCGCTGACCTCGCTGAGGCCGATGTGGCGCACCTTGCCCTCGGCGACCAGGTCGGCCATGGCGCCGACGGTCTCCTCCAGCTCCACGTCCACGTGCGGACGGGCCAGGTAGTACAGGTCGATGACATCCGTACCCAGGCGTTTCAGGCTGGCCTCGCAGGACGCCCGTACGAAGGGGGCGTCGCCGCGCACCCACCAGCTGTCACCCGGGCCGAGGACCACACCGAACCTCGTGCACAGCACGGCCTCGTCGCGGCGGTGGCGCAGGGCCCGGCCGACCAGTTCCTCGCCTCGGCCGCGGCCGTACATGTCGGAGGTGTCGATCATCGTGGCGCCGAGGTCCAGCGCCCGGTTGATGACGGCGGCGGCCTCGGACGGGCCGGTGGCCGCGGCGGGTTCGGTCATCCGCATACAGCCAAGTCCCTGTACGGGGACGACGAGGCCGGTGCCGATGGGGTACCTCCCTGCTTGAGCGAAGTTCATACCGGTGTGCGAACCACTCACCCCGGTAAAGTACAACGTGCATTGCAACTAGTAAAGTGGTCGTTGTAATCGATGCGGAGGTACCACGATGACCAGGTCGGACGGCGGGCAGAACCGGCCGCGCAAGGGGTTCCCGGAGAAGCGGCAGGCCATCATGCGGGCCTCCCGGAAGGTCTTCGGGCGGGTCGGCTACCAGGGGGCGAGCATCGATGTGATCGCCACCGAGGCCTGTGTGTCGACCCGCACGATCTACAACCACTTCGAGAACAAGGAACAGCTCTTCGCGACCGTCCTCATCGAGAGCTCGGAGCAGGTCGCCGCCGCCCACGAGGCGATGATCGAGCGCCACCTCGGCGGCACGTCGAGCGCCGCCGATCTGGAGGCCGACCTGGTGGGGCTCGCCGAGGACTGGGTGCGGCCGCGCCCGGAGTTCGCCGACCACGTCGCGATCGTCGCCCGGATCAACGCCGAGGGCGAGAACTTCCCCGCCGCCCTCCACGACGCCTGGCAGAAGGCCGGGCCCCTGCGCGTGCAGCGCACCCTCGCCGCCCGGATGGCCCGGCTCGCCGAGCGCGGGCTGCTCCAGGTTCGGGACTCCGAACTCACCGCCCAGCACTTCGTGGTGCTGGTCACCAACACCTGGGGCCGGGGGCGGACGGGCTTCGGCGCACTCTCCGACGCCGAGACCCACGAGATCGCGGCGGCCGGCGTACACGCCTTCCTCTACGGTCATCTGCCCCGCGACTGAACCGCCTCGCGCCGCCCGTCGCCGCGCCCGTCCCTCAGGCCATCGCCCAAGGCCATCACCCCGGCCCTCACCCGTCACATATCGGTGCCGCCACTGACGTCGAGGTACTGCCCCGTGATCCAACGGGAGTCGTCGGAGGCCAGGAACGCCACCACGTCCGCCACGTCGGACGGCCGGCCGATGCGGTTGAAGAGGGAGCGCTCGGCCAGGGCGGCGGCCGCCTCGGGGGTCTTCCTGCGCCGGGCGTTCATGTCGGTCTCGATGAACCCCGGCCCGACCGTGTTGACCGTGATGCCACGGCCACCGAGCTCCTTCGCCAGGCACAGGGTCATCGTGTCCAGCGCGCCCTTGGACATGGCGTACGCGACGGACTCGGGGAAGGCGCGCCGTGAGGCGAGCGAGGAGATGTTGATGATCCGCCCGCCGTCCCGCATCCGCGGCAGCGCACGCTGCGTCAGGAAGAACGGCGCCTTCGCGTTTACGGCGATCATGCGGTCGAAGATCTCGGGCACCGCCTCCCCGATCGGCCCCGAACCGCTCACTCCTGCGTTGTTCACGAGTATGTCGAGCGAGCCGACCCGACCGCCGGACGCCACCTCCACAGCCACCTCCTCCTCCACAGCCGCCTCCTCCGCAGCCGCGTCCTTATCCGCCTCCGCCTCGGTGTGCTCCCGCAACCCCGCGTCGAAGGCGGCGAACACGGCGTCGGCGTCGCCGGGTACCCCCAGCTCCGCCCAGACCGGGAAGGCCCGTCCGCCGTTCTTGCGTATCTCCGCGACGACTTCCAGCGCCGCGGCCGTGCTGTGGCCGTAGTGGACCGCGACCAGCGCCCCGTCCCGGGCAAGCCGCTCGGCGATGCCTCTGCCGATGCCCCGGCCGGCCCCGGTGACCAGGGCAATCTTGTCCGTCAGTGCGCGCTTGGTATTCACGATGGTCCTGTGTATCGGAAGGGGCCAGGAGGTGCGGGACGAGGAGCGGGGACGAGGAGCGGGGACGAGGAGCGGGAGGAGTTCCGCACCCCCGCCCGTGCCTGCCGTCAGCGCTCCAGGACCTCCCGGTACTCCCGGTACCACGGGGCGTGCTGTGCAAGGCTCTGCGTGAATCCCGTCCCGGGATCGACGCCCACGCGCGCCCAGAAGCCGCCGTCCGCGAACCAGTGGTCCACGGCGAGCATGCCGAGGTGGTGCAGTGCGCGCGGCTTCGCGGCGAGCCGGGTCCGGGCCTGGTCGAGGTCCAGGGGCGGGTCCGGCAACCGCAGGCCGAGCCGGTCGGCCACCGTGTCCATCAGGTCCGAACTCTCCACCGGCTCCGGGTGGTTGGCGTGATGCGCACCCGTCAGGGCCTGCTCCGACAGCCCCGCGGCGACTACCGCGCGCGCCAACGCCCGTACGTCGACGACGGACTGCCGGGCGGTGCACCCCTTCAGACGTGCCGACAGCATTCCCGTCAGGGCGGCCATCCCTGGCACCACCCATCGGTCCCCGGCCCCGAGCACCAGATGCGGGCGCAGTGCGGCCCCTCCCGCGTCCAGCACATGCCGTTCGGCGGCGGCTCGGGAACGGCTGGTCGGTGAGGCGGGCGCGAGCGGCAACTCGTGCGCGGGGGCGTCGGTGAAGGGGCCTCGGCCGTACACGGCGGCCGTGCTCACGTAGACGACACGGGCCACGCCGGCCCGGGTCGCCTCCTCGACCAGGGCGCGGGTGCCGTGGTCGTTGACGGTCTCGGTGAGCCGTTCGTCGTCGCCGACGTGGGAGGCGCAGTGCAGGACGACGTCGACGCCGTCGCAGACACCGCGCAGGGAGGCCGGGTCGGCGAGGTCCGCTCGTACGACGTCCGCTGCCGGGCCACCGTCGGCAGAGCCGTGGCCTGCCGGGTCACGCAGCAGGAGCCGGACCCCGGACGGTATGCCGCCGCCCGGCTCCCGCAGGGCGGCGACGACATGCCCGCCGATGAAGCCGCTGCCTCCGGTGATGAGGATGCGTGGTGACAAGGTGGGCCCTCTCTCTAGGCCGATGATCCGCGCTCCGCAGATGCAAGCACGTTACGTAAAGTCGTTTCCCTGGCCATGGAAAGGAACTGCCGTGCGGTTGCGCTGTGCTGTGCTCGACGACTTCCAGAACGCGGCGACCGAGGTCGCGGACTGGTCGCCGCTCGCGGACGACGTGGAGGTCGTCTCCTTCACCACCCACTTCCCCGACGAGGACGCCCTCGCCGACGCCCTCGCGGACTTCGACATCGTCGTCACCCTGCGGGAACGCGTCCCCTTCCCCGCCTCCCTGATCGCCCGCCTCCCCCGGCTGCGGCTGCTGATCGCCTCCGGCATGCGCAACTCGGTCATCGACTACGCCGCCGCCGAGGCGCACGGCGTCACCGTCTGCGGCACGGCCAGCTCCTCGACCCCGCCCGTCGAGCTCACCTGGGCCCTGCTGCTCGGTCTGGCCCGCGGCATCGTCGTGGAGAGCGACGCCCTGCGCGGCGGCGGCCCCTGGCAGAGCACGGTCGGCGCCGACCTGCACGGCCGCCGGCTCGGACTGCTGGGCCTGGGCAAGATCGGCAGCCGGGTGGCGCAGGTCGGCCTCGCCTTCGGCATGCACGTCAGCGCCTGGAGCCAGAACCTCACCAAGGAGTACGCCGACGAGGTGGGCGTCCATCTGGCCGCGTCCAAGGAGGAGTTGCTCGCCGAGAGCGACTACGTCTCCGTCCACCTCGCCCTGAGCGACCGCACCCGCGGCCTGCTCGGCGCACCCGAACTCGCCCTGCTCAAGCCGACCGCCTACCTGATCAACACCTCGCGCGCGGCGATCGTCGACCAGGACGCCCTGCTCGCCGCCCTGCACGAGGGCCGTATCGCCGGCGCCGGCGTCGACGTCTTCGACGTCGAACCCCTCCCCGCCGACCACCCGATGCGCACGGCCCCCCGCCTGCTCGCCACACCCCACCTCGGCTATGTCTCGCAGGCCAACTACGCGACGTACTACGGCCAGGCGGTCGAGGACATCCAGGCGTACCTGGCGGGTTCCCCGGTACGACGGCTGCCCTGAGGGGTCAGGCGTACCGGTAGATCCCGGACAGGTCCTCCAGTTCGTCCGGCGTCACGTCCCACGGCGGCATCGGCTCGTGGCGGGAGACGATCCGCCCGTACTGGGCGCTGCCCCGGCCGGGTGGCGTGGCCGGCAGGTAGCGGTGGTTGCGCCGGCGCTGCTGCCAGCGCTGCCACTGCATGTCCACGAAGGCGTGGTGCAGCCAGAACACGGGATCGTTGACGGACGCGCCGCCGAGCATGGCGCCCCCGACCCAGCGGTGCACCCGGTTGTGGTTGTGCCAGGGGATCCTGCCGTTGCCCCACCCCTCCATCTTGTTGCGGAATCCCCTGGTGACCGTCGAGTCCCAGGGGGCTACGTCGTAGACGGGGTCCCTCAGCGCCCAGTCCAGATCGCTCTGGGTGGGCAGGGAGATCGGGTCCCGGGCGCGGCCCAGGTCACGGGTGAGGAAGTTGATGTCGGTGATGCTCTCCCTGAGGGTCCACCGGCCGCCCGCGTAGGCGAACGGTCCGGTGACCACCTGCCGGTCCCCGCGCCGGCCGTTGCCGCCGAGCAGATCGTCGGTCCAGGGCAGCGAGGTGGCCGACCGGTCCCGGGTCCAGTCCCAGTACGGCACCGTCACCGAGGAGTCGACCCGGCGCAGGGCGTTCTCCATGTCCAGCAGGAACTGCCGGTGCCAGGGCAGGAAGGAGGGGGTCATATGGGCGGCACGCAGACCTCGGTCGCCGTCGCCGCGGAAGTGCACGATGTGCAGCCGTACGAACTCGTCGTACTCGCCGCGTCGTTTGACCTCAAGCAGCGCCTCGATGAACCGCCGCCGCTCGGTGCGCGTCAGCCTGCTCACGTTCTTACGCACGTACGCCATACTCCGCCTCCCTGTGCGGGTGCCCGCCGTCGAACGGTCCGGGCGCCCAGTCGCGCAGCCGCCTGCGGGGTCCGAGTTCGTCGACGGCCGCTCGGGTCGCCTCCAGCGGAGTCCGGTACCAGCTGTAGTGGTCGAGCATGCTCAGCCAGGTGCCGTCGGCACGTCGCATCAGATGCAGCGGGTGGCCGTCCACGGTGACGCGCCAGTCGGCGCCGAGGGCGGTGAGTCCCGCGAGGGGCAGCGGGGTGCCCTGGATACGGCGGCCGCGGTAGGTCTCGTCGAAGGGGATGTCGCGCGGCCGCCGGTCCGCGGACTCCGAGGGCCGGGAGGCGGCGAGCACCGGCGTGAGCGCCACGGCCGCGGAGCCGAACAGCAGCCGCGCCAACTCCCGCCGTGTCCGCCGCTCCGGCTCACCGTTCCTCGGGGTGCCCGCCCCCTGCGCCGGACCCACCGACATCCCGTCTGCACTGACGGCCATCGCTCACTCCTCGTACGGTTCGGCTGTTCGTACGAGTAACCGTCCGGGGTGCCCCACGGTCACCGCGGGGGCGCCCATACGGTGCAATCGTCAGCTCGTCCAGAAGTCCCACCAGCGGGTCAGGATCAGCATCCCGACGATCCCGGTGTGCAGCACCGGCAGCATCCAGGTGAACTCCGCGAAGAACGTCCGCACCGGGGCAGGCGCGGGCAGGAAGCCGCTGCGCACGATGAAGGACGTCACGTACCAGAACAGCACGATCGTCGCGAGCCAGGCCAGACAGCACCACAGGCACAGGGCGTTGATCCGGTACAGCGACTGGAACTGCAGCCAGGACACGAACCCGATCCCGAAGAGGCATCCGGTCTCGAAGGTCAGCCAGTACCAGCGCGGGAAGGCGGCCCCGGCAAGCAGACTGACGCCGACACAGATCACGACGGCGTACGTCACCAGACCCAGCATCGGGTTGGGGAACCCGAAGGCCTCGGCCTGGTCGCTCTCCATCACGCTGCCGCAGGACAGCACCGGGTTGAGGCTGCAGCCCGGGGTGAAGTCCGGGTCCTCCAGCAGCTTGAACTTGTCGAGCGTGATGACCCAGGAGGCGAGCAGGCCGGCCGCCCCGGTGAGCACCAGCAGGAGGGCGAAGGCACGGGATGGGGCCAGGGCCGAGCCGGGGGCCCGGGACGGGGATGGAGCCGGGGTCACCACCGGGAGGCCTCGCGGTAGACGCGGAGGTAGTCGACGGCGAACGTGACCGGCGCCGGACCGCAGGGGGCCGGGTGGTGCTCGCCGGCGCTGAGCGACAGGTTCAGGATCAGGTACGCCGACCAGTCGGCGCCGACGCCGGTGCCGTCGCAGTGGACGCGGTCTCCGTTGACGTACCACTCGACGCACCGCGCGCCGTAGCGGGTGCCGATGGTCACCCACCGGTCGGGGCCGATCGCGTCGGCGTCGGTGTGGTACGCCGAGGAGGCCGGGGAGCAGGTGACGTGGTTGGACAGCTCCAGCAGGTCGGGGTTGTCCGGGTGGTACTCGAAGGAGTCGATCTCGTTCGCGCCGTCCTTCCAGGTCCACAGCGCCGGCCAGGCCCCGGTGGCCGAGGGCAGTCTGACGCGGGTCTCGATGTGGTCGCCGGTGCGCACCTGGAAGCCCTCGGCGGAGTACTCGGTGGTGAGCAGCCCGGTGCGCCAGGCCGGCCGGCCGTTCTCAAGGGTGCGGCCGGCCGGGGTGGCGGTGAAGGTGGCCATGCCGCCCGCGACGGTCACACAGCCGGGGTCGAGCCAGTCGAGTTTGTTGTCGTCCGGGTTGTGATCGCCGTGGCGGTAGGCGCTGGACCGGTCGCCGACCCATTTGGCGCCCCATGCGATCGGGGCGTCGAACTCCTCAGACCAGGTCGGCGTGAACGTGGCGGTGTCGATGGTCATGGCGGCGAGGGTAGGCCACCTGCCACGTTTCCCAATTCAACCGTATACAGCTCGTTCAGGCGATCGAATTGGGCCGTGTGCACCATACGATCAATCGATTCGCCGACCAGATGTCAATCCCTCCGAATGCCTCTGTGCATTCCATTCTTCACCCCCGCCACTTTCACGCGTATGGAGCAACGCGTCGCTTTTACATGGGCCTTGGACTGCTATGTTCTCCAACCGTCGGATCAGAGGTACTTTCCAGCGAGGTGAATCATGAAGAAGGCAGTTTTCACCACTGCGGCATTGGCCATCGGTGCGGGTCTTGTGGGCGGCTCCGCCGCGGCTGCGGTGGCCGCCACGGGAGGTTCGGGGATCTCCACCAGCCCGCTCGGGCTCATGTCTCCGACCAAGGTGAGCCCGGCGATCCTGCCCGCGGCCGACGCCGTGACGCGGCTGGCCCGCGACGGCGGGGTCGCGAAGGGCAGCGCGTTCGACAAGAACAACAAGAGTGCAGTGGGAATGTCCGGTGTGTACCTGGACGGAATGGACCCGGATGCCGCCAAGCGGCCCACGATTCCGGTGAAGAACGCGATCGGAAGCGGTTCCGTCCAGGTCCACCCATTGAAGGCGCCGACCGCGTCCGGCATCGGCTCCTTCCTTCCCAAGTCCCAGTGACGACGCGGCAACCGTACAAGTCTCTGGTCCCGGAATTCTGACACTCTGATCCGGTTCTCGGCACCCGCGAACCACACTCCGGCCCACCGGCCCGCACCCTGCCGGTGGGCCGGATGCATGTCACTCCCGGAACTCCACAGAGATTTCGGGCACGCAAGGTTGCGCCATCCGATGGAATCTGCCCACGTTTGAATGTTCCCGCCGTGACTTATGCGTGCATATACGGGTTTCCTTTTCGTAAGCGTGCGCAACCGTGAATTCAGGAAGGAACCGAGTTGCCCAGGAAGTTCGCGGTCATCACGGCCCTCGCCCTCAGCACCGTCATCAGCACCGCCGGCATCGCCTCCGCCGGCGGCTACGGCGGCGGAACTGGCAACGGCGGCGGCACCGGCACCAACGGCGGCAACAAGACCACCGTCACCGGCGGTACCGGCTTCTCGTCGGCTCCGGTCGTCGTCAACGAGCCCCAGCAGGGTGTTGTCGTCCTCAACGGCAGCCTTGTCGACGGTCGTTGCCTCGCCCCGTGGTCCAACGGTGCCGTCCTCGGCGGCGTCCCCGCGCCCAACTCGCACTACGCCGCGTGCGACACGGCCACGGTCAACCAGCAGCAGAACGCCCCGTACATCGCCGGCCTGCTGTTCTGACCTCTGCCTCCGAGAAATTCGGGGCAGGTTAATCCCCCAACGCAGCCCGGAAAGGCACAAACATGCGTAACAAGGTTACGGCCATCTCCGTCCTCGCGGCCGGCATCGCCCTCGCGGCCGGTGGTACCGCCGCGGCCGACAGCGACACCACCACCGTCAAGGGCGGTAGCGGCTTCTCGCAGTCCCCGGTCGTCGTGAACGCCCCCCAGCAGGGGATTCTCGTCGCCAACGGCACGGTCGTGGACCTGCGCTGTGCCGCGCCGTGGTCGAACGGGGCCGTCCTCGCCGGCGTCGTGGCACCGAACTCGCACTACGCCGCCTGCAACACGGCCACGATCAACCAGCAGCAGAACGCCGGTTACAAGGGCGGCCTGCTGTTCTGACTCCTGATCCGAGCAATTCGGAGCAGGTAACCCCCATACGCAGCCCGGAAAGGCTCAGCTCATGCGTAACAAGGTTACGGCCATTTCCGCCATCGCCGCGGGTATCGTCCTCGCGGCCGGCGGCACCGCCGCCGCGGACAACGACACCACCACCGTCAAGGGCGGTAGCGGCTTCTCGTCGGCCCCGGTCGTCGTGAACGAACCGCAGCAGGGGATCGCCGTCGTCAACGGCGCCCTCCTCGACGCCCGCTGCCTGGCCCCGTGGTCCAACGGTGCCGTCCTCGGCGGCGTGGCCGCGCCGAACTCGCACTACGCGGCTTGCGACACGGCCACGATCAACCAGCAGCAGAACGCCCCGTACGTCGGCGGCCTGCTGTTCTGAGCAGTGCCTCACGCCGAGGGCGGTCCGCCGGATGTCCGGTGGACCGCCCTCGGCTATGTGCGGCCCCGTCTTCATCTTTTCGAGTCCCGGAAAGACTGTGGCCCCGGCCGCGTCGTAGCGCGGCCAGGGCCACAGTGAGGGAGCGCCGGCAAGGAGGAATAAGCGCCCATTCAAATGGACTAACGCCGCTGCCCCGGCCACGGTCACCCCACATCATTCATTTGGCCCAATGAAGCGAAAACCCCAAAACGCCGAAGGGCCGGCTCCGCGCAGTGCGGAGCCGGCCCGGAACAACGAGCCGATGGGCGACGAAGTCGAGGAACGAGTCGCCTGCCTGATCGCCTACCTGTTGATCGGGAGTCCACCGAGCAGCTGACCGTCGACGGGGTTCGGCAGGGTGCCGCCGAACACAGGGGTCTTCACCACGCCGGACCGCTTGACGCCCTTCTTCACACCGTCCGCCGTGCTCTTGACGTTGTTGCCCACGTAGCCCGTCGGCAGCTTGGCGGCGGCGGGGAGGCTGCGGGCGACCGTCTTCCCGTTGTCGACGAGGCCCTGCGCCGGCACGTCCACCGCGGCGGCGGGACCGGCGACACCGGCAACGGCGAGGGAGCCGGCGACGACCGCGGCAGCCTTCAGGTTCTTCATCATGTTCCTTTCCTGGTGACTCGACTTCCGTAACTCGCGTACGCCGCAAGGGATTTCACAGCACAGGCGCCGCGAGTGACTCGGTCTCGGTTCTCCTGGGCTAACGAGAGGGTGTCGCTCGGGAAACTCTGCGGCCGAGAACTTCCAGGAACTCATACGAAAAGACCCGTTGTGCCGAACACCGTGGGCATCACGGGTGCGGCGGCTCCAATCGGGTGGGATCGCGCGAGAAACAACTCGGAACGCGCCGATGTTCCGACATGATCGGCTGCTTGGCAGATAAATATGGATAAGTGGCTGGTGCCGCGCTGGTTCGGACTCTTTTCTGTGGAAGGGCAGCCTCGGTCATGCGTATTTCGGCGCCCCACATCCTGCATGTCGCGCAGCCCGTGGCGGGCGGTGTCGCGCGGGTCGTGACGGACCTGGTGGCGGCGCAGGTCGCCACGGGGCTGCGGGTGACGGTGGCCTGTCCGGCGGGCGGCACGCTGACGGAGTCCCTGCGTGTGCCTGGCTGCACGGTGCTGCGCTGGGAGGCGACCCGTGTGCCGGGGCCCCGACTGCCGGGCGAGGTACGGCTGTTGGCGCGGCTGGTGCGTGAGGTGCGGCCCGATCTGGTGCACGCGCACAGTGCGAAGGCGGGGCTCGCGGCACGGCTCGCGGTGCACGGCCGGGTGCCGACCGTCTTCCAGCCGCACGCCTGGTCGTTCGAGGCCGCGAGTGGTGTCGTCGCGCGACTGGCGCTGGGCTGGGAGCGGTTCGGGGCGCGGTGGGCGACGCGGGTGCTGTGTGTGAGCGAGGCCGAGCGGCGTACCGGTGAGGGGTGCGGGATCGCCGCCTCGTGGCGTGTGGTCCCCAACGGTGTCGACACCGGCAGGTTCCGGCCGGACGGGGACAGGGCGCGGTCGGGGGCGGGGCCGCTCGTGGTGTGCGTGGGCCGGCTGTGCCGGCAGAAGGGGCAGGACGTGCTGCTGGCAGCCTGGCCCGAGGTGGTGCGGCGAGTGCCCGGCGCGCGGCTGATGCTGGTCGGCGACGGGCCGGACGCGGAGCGACTGCGCTCGGGGGCGCCCGCGTCGGTGGAGTTCGCCGGGGCCGCCGCCGACGCCGCCCCCTGGTACCGGGCCGCCGACATCGTGGTCCTGCCGTCCCGCTGGGAGGGCATGGCGCTGGCGCCGCTGGAGGCCATGGCGTGCGCCCGGCCGGTCGTCGTGACGGACGTGGACGGGGCGCGCGAGAGCCTGCCGCCCTCCCACCCGCCGTCCTGCCTGGTGCCGCCGGAGGATGCCGGCGCGCTGGCCCGGGCGCTCACCACGCTGCTGCGGGACGAGCCGCTGCGCGCGGAACTGGGCGCCCAGGGCCGTGCCCATGTGCTTGCCGCCCATGACCTGCGGCGGGCCACGGAGGCGGTAACCGACGTGTATCGCGAGTTGCTCGGCGTCGTCCCCACGCCGGTCGTACCCAACGAGGGCAGGAAGTGCATCGCCACATGACCGCGGAAAGTTCCGTTGCCTCGCCCGCGGGGCAGCAGCGGGCGCCCGAGGGCGCCCTCTCCGTTCCCGCCCCGGGTGGCCTGGCCGTCGGGCGTCGGCCGTTCGCCGGGCGGACGGTCCGTCGCCCGCGGCGGACCCCGGTGTTGCTGTGGCTCGCCGACGGCGCCGCCGTCCTGCCGGCCGCCCTGGTCGTGCCCGCGCCGCACAGACATCCGCTGGTCCTCGCCCTGCTGGCGCTCGGTGTGCTCGGTCTGAACCGGCGGGCCTCGCTGTACGACACCTCGATCGTCCCCGGCGCCCTCGACGAGATCCCGGTCGTCTGCGGCCGGATCGCCGTCGGCTGGGCGGCGGTCCTGGCGCTCTCCCCGCTGCGGTCGCTCCCGGTGACCGTGCTGGTCGCGGCGCTGGCCGCGCACTGCGGGGCCGCCTGCGCGGGCCGTGCCGCCGTGCACATGCTGCGGCGCCGGGCGCTGCGGCACCGGCCCTGTCCCGCCCTGGTGGTCGGTCCGCTCGCCACGGCCCGGCGCGTCGCGGCCACGCTGCTGCGCACCCCGGGCTGCGGCGTCCGTCCGGTGGGTCTGGTCGCCGACGACCTGGAGATCCTCGGCGATCCCGGCCACGAGCTCGGACTGCCGGTGCTCACCACGGTGCTGGAGGCGCGCCGGGCGCAGATCCAGAACGGGGTGGAGACGCTGCTGGTGGTGGGGGCCGCCACCCGGGTGGAGAAGGCCGTGCTGCTGCGCGGGCTGGCCGCGTACGGGTGCGTGGTGTGGGAGCTGGACGCGGATCCGTCGTACGGCTTCGACGGGCGCCGTGACCGGGCCGGGCAGCTGGCCGGGTTCTCGCGCAGGTCGCTGGGTGCGGGCGGCGGGCGGCGGCACGGCAGTGCGGGCAAGCGGGTGCTCGATCTGGTGCTGTCGGGCTCGATGCTGGTGCTGGCGGCCCCGGTGCTGCTGGTGTGCGCGCTCGTGCTGTGGGCCATGGACGGGCCCGGCGTGGTGTTCCGGCAGGAGCGGATCGGCAAGGACGGGCGGCCGTTCACCATGCTGAAGTTCCGCACCCACCGGCCCGCCAGCGCGCAAGAGGCGGCGACCCGCTGGAGTGTGGCCGACGACCAGGACATGAGCCGGTTCTGCCACTTCATGCGCCGCACCTCGCTGGACGAGCTGCTGCAGCTGTGGAACGTCTTCCGCGGCGACATGAGCCTGGTCGGTCCCCGGCCCGAACGGCCTTATTTCGTCGCCAAGTTCAGCCGCGCCTACCCGGGCTATCCGGCGCGGCACCGGATGCGGACCGGGATCACCGGGCTCGCCCAGATCCACGGGCTGCGCGGCGACACCTCGATCGAGGACCGGTGCCGCTACGACAACGCCTACATCGACAACTGGTCGCTGTGGCAGGACATCTGCATCCTGGCGCGCACGGCGGCACAGTTCGTACGGCCGTCGGGGAGCTGAGCGCCGGTGAGCACTCCCTCGGCGACCACTCCCCCGGTGACCGTTCCCCCGCTGGTGCCGTCGCTGCCCGCGCCGCTGCTGCGCCGGGCCGGCCCCGTGCTGTCCACGCTGCCGGTCGTGGCAGTGGTCGTCCTGCTGGGGCTGCCGGTCGCACCGGACAGCCATGTCACGGCCGCCGACCTGACCTCGGGGCTGGCCGTGCTGTGTGCGGTGCTCCGGGCCGCGCGGCGGGCCCGGCGGCCGTTGTCGCGGACGGCGGCGGTCGTGCTCGGACTGCCCGTGGTGGGTGTCGCGGTCGCCGCGACGGGGGCCGTGACCAGCACTGATGCCATCGTCGGACTCGCCCGCCACCTGCAGGTGTTCGTGCTCGTGCCGGTGGCGGTGCTGCTGCTGGTGCGCGACCGGAGGGGCGCCCGGCTGGTGCTGTGGTCCCTGGTCGGGCTCGCGCTGTGGCAGGGGGCCGTCGGGGTGCACCAGTACCTCACCGGGACCGGGGCGTCGTATCAAGGCGCCTACATCCGGGCGGTGGGGACGTTCGGGCCGGCCGACGTGATGGGGATGGCCACCGTCGTCGCCCTCGCAGTGGTGGCCGCGACCGGGCTCGCCCTCGGCTCGGGGGTGCGGCGGGCGCGGGTCGTGGCGGCCTTGGCGGCTCTGGTGCTGCTCGTGCCGCTCGCGCTGTCCTTCAGCCGGGGTGCCTGGATCGCCACGGCGATCGCCTGCGGGGCACAGCTGCTGATGGCCGGGGTGCGGCGGGCGGTCGCGGTATTCGCGGCGGCGGTCGCGGCCTCGGTGGTGCTGGTGGGCGGGCTCGGCGTGGGCGCGACCGCGCTGCAGGACCGGCTGACCAGCATCACCCGGGTCGCGGACGCGCCGGACCAGTCGGTCGTCGACCGGTACACGATGTGGGCGGCGGCGGCCGACATGTGGCACCGACACCCGGTGACGGGCGTGGGGTTGAAGGCCTTTCCCGCGCACCGGGACGGACATGCCTCGCTCGCGCTGTCCTCGGGCAGCGACACCTCGGGCGCGGGCCAGGCCTACCGGCGGGTGCCGCTGCTGTCCCCGCACAACATGTACCTGCTGGTCCTCAGCGAGCAGGGTCTGCTGGGCCTGGTCACGGTGGTGGGCAGCTGGCTGGCCCTGCTGGTGTGCGCACTGCGCCGACTGGGCGGGAGCGGACGCGTCCACGACTGCGCGCTCCCGGTGTGCGGGCTGCTCGTGTGGCAGCTCGTCAACTTCCTGTACGCCGACATCGGCGGGCCCTCCACGGCCCTGACGGCCGTCTGTTTCGGCCTCGCCGCCTGGTGGGCGCTGTCCGCCGAAGGCACGCCGACCGGACGCCCCTCGACCGAGCGCACGCCGACCGGGGCCGCCGAATCGGGCCCGCGGTGAGGCCCGGGCCGGCGACGACCGGGGGCACGCCCGACCCGGCCACCGGGATGCCGGGCGACCACCCCGCACCGGCCACCCCCGAAGGCACCGGCGTCAAAACCCTGACCACCCCCGGCCTCCGCCCCACACCGGCCCCCACCCCCTCGGCCCGCTTCCTCGCCAAGGCGACCCTCCTCTCCGCCACCCTCTCCATGGCCGGCGCGCTCCTGGGCCTCGGCCGGGACCAGGCGCTCGCGCACCTCTTCGGTGCCGGGGCGGGCACCGACGCGTTCCTGGTGGCCTGGACCGTGCCGGAGATGGCGGCGACGCTGCTGATCGAGGACGGCATGGCGTTCGTGCTGGTGCCGGCGTTCAGCGTGGCGTTGGCGCGACGGGCACTCGCGCTCGGCTCCCCCGACCCCGTACGAGCCCTGGTCGCCGCCTCGCTGCCCCGGCTGTGCCTCGCGCTGGCCGGCACCGCCGCCCTGCTCGCGGCCGGGGCGCCGCTGGTGGTCTCTCTCCTCGCGCCCGGTCTGACCGACCCGTCCCTCGCCGTGTCCTGCACGCGGCTGACGGCGACGTGCGTGCTGAGTTTCGGGCTGGCCGGGTACTGCAGCGCGGCGCTGCGGGCCCACCGCAGCTATCTCGCCCCGGCCGCGATCTACATCGGCTACAACATCGCGATCATCGCCACGATGTTCGTCGTCGGCGAGCGCTGGGGCGTACGGTCCGCCGCGCTCGGGGTCGCGCTCGGCGGGTGCCTGATGGCCGTCGTACAGGCGCCGTCCCTGTGGCGGCGGATCGCCGGGCGGTCGCCCCGGCCCGCGCCGGCATCCCCGTGCCCGCCCGCATCCCCGTGCCCACCTGCATCCCCGTGCCCGCCCACGTCCGCGTCCCTGTACGAGGGGCCCGGTGGCCGGTCGCTCGCGCTCGGTCTCGTCTGCGCGGTGCTGCTGTTCACCCTGTGCCGGCAGTCGCAGGTCCTCATCGAGCGCTTCTTCGCCTCCGGGCTGCCCGCCGGGGCCATCTCGCATCTCAACTACGCGCAGAAGGTCGCCCAGCTGCCGATGTCGCTGTCGCTGATGGTGTGCGTGGTGACCTTCCCGGTGGTGGCGCAGGCCATCGCCGAGGGCGACACACTGCGGGCCAGGGAACGGGTCGAGCGGGATCTGGTGCTGATGGCCGGTCTGGTCCTGCTCGGCGCCGCCGTGGTCGTGGCGTGCGCCCCGCAGATCATCCAACTGCTGTTCCAGCGGGGCGCGTTCACCGCACAGGACACCGCGGCCACGGCCGCCGTCATGCGGGTGTACGCGCTCGGGCTGCTCGGACACACGCTGGTGGGCGCGCTGGTGCGGTCGTACTTCTCGGCCGGGCGGACCACCTGGTACCCGCTGGGCGCGATGGGCGTGGGCGCCTTCGCCACCGTCGTGATCAGCGCCTGGGCCGTGGGCACCTGGGGTGCGCGCGGTATCGCGGCAGCCAACGCGGCCGGTATCACCCTGACGGCGCTGCTCCTGCTGCACGGCCTGGGTCCGCGCAGTGTGCCGGTGCGGGTCCGCCGGGTCGTCGTCGAGCTGGCCCGGCCGGTGTGCGCGGCCCTCGGCGCCACCGGGGCCGGGCTGGTCTGTGCGGGGCTGTTCGACTCGCCCGCGGCGTCGGTCGCCGCCTGCTGCTCCGGTGCGACCGCTGTGTTCCTGCTGCTGGCCTGGTTCCTCGACGCGGCCGGCACCAGGTCCCTTCTGCTTTCCGTCACGCATTCCTTCCCCAGCACGCTCACACGAAAGCTTCGCCATGGTGGCTGACATCTCCGCCGCGCCCCGCGCGGCCGAACCCGACCCCGAACCGGCCGCGGAAACACGACCGAAGCGGCGTCCCGCCGCCTGGGTGGCCATGTACCACTCGGTCTCGGACTGCCCGGACGACCCGTACAACATCACCGTCACCCCCGCCCGTCTGGAGCGGCAGCTCGCCTGGCTGGCCGGTCGCGGTCTGCGCGGGGTGAGCATGCGGGAGCTGCTCGCGGCGCGCGCCCGTGGCGCGGAGCGCGGCCTGGTGGGGCTCACCTTCGACGACGGGTACGCCGACTTCGTGACCGCCGCCCTGCCGGTGCTGCGCCGCCGGGGTTTCACGGCCACGGTGTTCGTGCTGGCCGGGATGCTCGGCGGCGAGAACGCCTGGGACGCGAGCGGCCCGCGCAAGCCGCTGCTCGACGCGGACGGCATCCGCCTCGCCCGGGCCGCCGGCATGGAGATCGCCTCCCACGGGCTGACCCACACCGACCTGACCGTGGCCGACGACCAGGTCGTGCGCTCCGAGGTCGGCGAGAGCCGGCACCTGCTCACCGCCCTCACCGGCGACGACGTCGACGGCTTCTGCTACCCGTACGGCCATCTCGACGAGCGCGCCACCGACGCCGTACGCCACGCCGGTTACCGCTACGCCTGCGCGATCGCCCCCGGCCCGGCCGGCTCCGGCGATCTCGCGCTGCCCCGGATCCACGTCGGGCAGTCCGACACCCCGGCCCGGCTGGAGCTGAAGCGCCGGCTGGCCCGGGTCCGCCGCCGCACCCTGGACGCCCATGCCCTGGAGGTCGTGTGAAAGCCCTGCATGTCATCACCGGCCTCGGCGTGGGCGGTGCGGAACAGCAGCTGCGCCTGTTGCTGCGTCATCTGCCCGCCCAGTGCGACGTGGTGACCCTGACCAATCCCGGCCCGGTCGCCGAGGGCCTGACCGCCGACGGTGTCCAGGTCACGCACCTCGGGATGACCGGCAACCGCGACATCGGCGCGCTGCCCCGGCTCACCCGGCTGATCCGCTCCGGCGGCTACGACCTGGTGCACACCCATCTGTACCGGGCCTGTCTCTACGGCCGGATCGCGGCGCGCCTCGCGGGGGTCGAGACCGTCGTGGCCACCGAGCACTCGATCGGCGCCACCCACCTTGAGGGCCGGCCGCAGAGCGCCGGTGTCCGTGCCCTGTACCTGGCCGGCGAGCGCCTCGGCCGTGCCACGGTGGCCGTCTCGCCGACGGTGGCCGAACGGCTGCGGCACTGGGGTGTGCCCGGCCAGCGCATCCGGGTCATCCCGAACGGCATCGACGCGGCCCGCTTCCACTACGACGAGGCGCGCCGCAAACAGGCCCGCGCGTTCCACGGGCTGCCCGAGGACGCGTTCGTCGTCGGCGGGGTCGGGCGCCTCACCCCGGGCAAGCGCTTCGACGTGCTGTTGCGGGCGCTGGCCCTGCTGCCGCTCGGCGTACGGCTGTTGCTGGTCGGTGGCGGGCCCGAGGAGGAGGCGCTGCGGCGCACCGCCCGGGATCTGGGGGTCGCGGGCCGGGTGGTGCTGACGGGCGAGCGTCCGTATCTGCCCGACTCCCGCGACGAGGCGCCCGACCTGGTCTCCCTGCTATCCGCGATGGACGTGCTCGCCTCGCCGTCGCCGGAGGAGTCCTTCGGCCTTGCCGTGGTGGAGGCGCTGGCGGCCGGGCTGCCCGTGCTGTACGCGAGCTGCCCGGCCGTCGAGAACTTGCCGCCGGACGCGGCACCCGGGGCCCGGCGCGTCACCGGCGGCGCGGGGGCTTACGCGCGGGAACTGCTGAGGCTGCGGGCGGCGGGCCCGGGCGAGCGGACCGTGCCGGACGCCGTGCACCGCTACGACATCCAGGGCACCGCCCGGCAGCTGATGGATCTGTACACGGCCGCTCTGTCCGGCTCGACCTCGGAAGTGAGTCCCTCATGACGGACAACCCCGCTGGGCGCCCCCCGTTGTTCGACCTCGCCCGCCTCACCCGGCCGTCCCCGTGGTGGTGGCTGCCGGCCGGCGCGCTGCTCGGTGCCGTGACCGGTGGCGCGTACGGCCTGTTGCGGCCGCCGGAGTTCACGGCGACGAGTTCCGTCGTCGTCGTGCCCAACGGCGGTACCGACGCCGACCGCGCCGACGCGCTCGGCTTCGCGCAGGCGTACGGCCGGGTCGCCACCCAGCTCGCGGTGCTCGGGGACGCGCAGGTGTGGGCGGGCGTACCGGTGTCGACGCTGCGCAAGAGCGTGGACGTCGCGACCTCGCCGGACGCGCCGATGATCGCGGTCTCGGCGACGTCGTCGAGCCCCGGTCAGGCGGTCGACATCGCCAACGCCGTGTCCCGGGCGCTGCTCACCCAGGCGGACCACACCAAGGACGACACCGGCATCAAACTGGAGCGTCTCTCCCGCGCCCTGACGCCCACCGAACCGTCGTCCGCGTCCGCGGCGCTGACCGCCCTGGTGGGTGCGAGCGCCGGAGGTCTGCTGGGCGGCCTCGCGCTGCTGGCCAGGCCGCGGCGGGGCGAGGACGGCGACGACACGGGCCGGGCGTCGGTGCCCGGACCGGCAGGCGCAGCCGACGCCCACGGAACCCTCGGGTGACCGCGCCCGGCCGCGCGCTGTCGGTGGAGCTCTGCACGGACGAGCGCGAGTTCGCGGCGCTGGCCGGGGAGTGGGAGCGCCTGCACCGGGCGTGCCCGTCCGCGACGCCGTTCCAGAGCCACGACTGGCTGCACTCGTGGTGGCTGTCGTACGGCACGCCCGGCCGGCTGCGGCTCGTCCTGGTGCGCAGGGGCGGTGAGTTGGTGGCGGCGGCCCCGCTGATGCGGGTGCACCATCCGCTGCCGGCGCTGGTGCCGCTCGGCGGCGCCATCACCGACCTGTGCGATGTGCTCATCGACGACGCGGTGGCCGCGCCGGGCGCCGGGGCGCTGGCGGACGCGCTGACCGACCTGGCCCGCACCGCCCTGGTCGACTTCCGCGAGGTGCGGCCGGGCGGTGCGATGGAGCGGGTCTACCTGTGCTGGCGCGGGCCCCGGCTCCGGATGCGTGACTCGGTCTGCCTGGAGCTGCCCGCCGTCGCGATGGACGAGCTGGCGGAGCGGCTGTCGTCGCGGCACGCCCAGCGGCTGCGCAACAAGGTGAACCGGCTCACGCGGCTCGGCGTCGAGTGGCGTGTGGTGCGCCCCGACGAGACGGAGGACGCGCTGCGCCGGCTCCTCGAACTGCACCGGCTGCAGTGGCAGGGCAGACGGATGTCGTCGGAGCACATGCGGCCGCGGTTCCTGGAGCACCTGGTCCGGTCGGTGGCCCCGATGGCCCGGTCCGGGCAGGCGGCGGTGATGGAGTTCCTGCTCGAAGGGGCCGTGATGGCGGTCAATGTGAACCTGCTGTCAGGGGGACTGGCGGGCACCTATCTGTACGGCCTCGATCCGCAGCTGCGGCAGCGCAAGGTGGACGTGGCGGTGATGCTGCTGCACGCGTCCAGCGAGCACCTCAAGTCCCTCGACGGACGCCGGGTGCTGAGCCTGCTGCGCGGCGACGAGCCGTACAAGCACCGCTGGCACCCGGAGACGGTCGTCAACCAGCGCTTCCTGCTGGCCCGGCGCCGCACCGCCCCGCTGCTGGCGGCCGCCGCCGGGGAGGCTGCCGTCCGCCACCGGGCCAAGACGGTCCTGCGCGGCAGCCACGGTCCCGCGCATCACCGGTAGGGCGTGGCCGGTGGTGCCGACGGCTCGGCCGGCACCGGTGTCGGGCTCGGGCCGGCCGGCTTGCCCGGTTCCGGGGAGGCCGTGGGCACGGTCGGGGTGGTGGCCGACGGCCCGGGTTCCGGCCGGGGCAGCAGGGGGCTGGACAGCAGGTCGCGGTACAGGGCGGAGGCGTGGGGGTTGTCGGAGCACAGCCAGACGCCGTGCGGGCAGTAGTCGGTGATGGTGTTGTACAGCGGCTTGTACTGGTCCATCCACGCGAGCATGCGCAGCATGTACCTGATGTTGTCGCCGTTGCGGAACAGGCCCCATTCCGGATACGAGATCGGCTTGCCGTGCTTGCGCGCGAAGTCCACGTGGTGCTGGAGACCGTACGGCTCGGACACCTGCTCGTCGAAGTCGAGCCCGTGCGGCTGGTCGTAGGCGTCCATGCCGATGACGTCGACGAACTCGTCGCCCGGGTAGCACTCGGGCCAGGGGATCGCGTCCATGCCCCGGCTCGGGGCGAAGTCGAACTTGAACTTCTGTCCGGGGACCGAGCGCATGACGGTGACGATGCGTTGCCAGTACCGCTTCCAGGCATCGGGGTCGGGCCCGCAGCGGTGGGTGTAGGTGATGCCGTTCATCTCCCAGCCGAGCACGACGACCGTGTCCGGCACACCGAGGGCGACCAGCCGCTTCGCCAGCACCTCGAAGTGGTCGTCGAACGCGCCGGACGCGGCCTGCCCCAGCAGCTTTCTGACGGCGGCGTCGGAGAGGTGCTCCTCGTTGCGTTCCATCATCGGGACGTTGAGGACGAGCATCCGGTCGTCCTTGGCCCGCCGCCACTCGGCCCAGCTGTCGAGGAAGCCGTGCGCGCCCTCGATGTTGCTCCACAGGTCCCCCGGCAGATAGGTGTGCCCCACCCGCAGCTCATGGCCGCCCAGCCAGCGGCTGAGCTGCTTCATGCGCTCCAGCCCGACGGGGCCGTAGTGCAGGAACGCCCCGAACGCGGGGCCGTACGCGGCCACTCCCTGCGGGGCGTGCGCGGGGTCGGGCGGCGTGGGTGACATGGGTGACGTGGGTGACGTGACGGGATCGGGGCGCGGCGCCGGGCGGTCGTCGACGGGCGGTCCCGGGGGTTCCTGGGCCCGCGGCGCCGACTGCGTCATGGGCTCGGGATGCCGCGGTTCGCGATGGGGTGCGGTGTCGGCCCCGAAGGCCGTGCCCGGGGCGAGCGCCGTCGAGGCGACCACTCCGGCGGTGATGAACGCCAGTCCTCTGGGGGTGGACCGGCGACGGTCAGGGGCCATGCTTCCTCCTCGGCGCAGCTCCTCTCACTTAGTGATAGGTAGTCACATCTGCCGCCGTCGCACCAATGGAGTGCGCCCGAACGAGCCCCTGATCCCTGGCTCTTTCGGTCCTACGAGTGATCGAAAACCAACCCTCCCTCGGCGTAAGGAAACCGATGGCCCACGACGCGAGGAAAGGGAGGGAGACATTCCGTGTTCGCAAAGCTCAAGACCAGCTCAACACGCTATTGCGGGACATCCGAAGGAGATACAGTCGCACACGTTTCCGAATCGGGGACATGACAAGGGGGATCCGTGTTCAAGCGTTCCGTCTTACGTACGGCCATCGCCGCCGCAGCCCTGGCCCTGACCGCCGCCACCGCTACGAGCGCCGGCGCCGCCGCTGACCCCGGCACCAAGGAACCGAAGATCATCGAAATCAGAGGCAATAAGGACCTCAAGATGATCGAAGGCGCCGACGGCAAGACCCTTCTGGAAAACAACACCGCTGTGACTGCGGCTGCCGCCAACGTTTGCGGCTCCGACTACACCATCTCCGCCGGCGCCGCGCGCTACGGCAACAACGCCAGCCTCTACCTGTGGTGGAACGGCAAGTACAGCGGCTCCAACAAGCTGTACGACAAATACATCTGCGGCGTCTTGTTCAACGACACCGGCTACACCCGCAACATGGGCATCAAGCTCTGGTCCAACTTCACGGCCGACCCCGTCAAGGAAGACTTCGGGTACTACAAGACCTACGCGGGACCCGTGTACCAAAAG
Organism: Streptomyces sp. HD; assembly: GCF_028369295.1. Lineage (GTDB taxonomy): Bacteria > Actinomycetota > Actinomycetes > Streptomycetales > Streptomycetaceae > Streptomyces. The sequence continues at coordinate 270,613 of NZ_JAQMYP010000001.1, read as the reverse complement.
CGCGGCGGCTGCGGCAAGGCGTACTCATACATGCTGGACGGCTCCGGAGTCGTCGTCGACAACTACTTCACGATGTCCGGATGCAACTGACCACCACTCGTGGCGGACTGCGCCGTATCGCGTACGGCGCAGCCATCGCCGCCACCATCATCGGTACCGCTGGTTGCACCACCGGTCAGACCGTTCCGGACAGAGCCACGGAATCTGTGACCACCCCACCGTCGCCGGCGGCCGAACCGACCGAAGAACCCACGCCTGAACCGACACCGGTGATCAGTTACCTCGGTGACACGAAGGTCGTCACCTTGGGCAATGTCGAAGCACGGGTCACGCCCGGCGAGTACGGCATCAATGTGGCCTGCAACGTCCGCAACGACGCGGGTAGAGCCCTCCGGTACAAGACGCAGATCACAGTCAGCTCCGAAGGCGTCTCATACAGCGCCGAATTCGACTTCGGTTCCATCGAACCCGCGGCCGTCGGCCGGCAGTCCAAGGCCGTGGGGTCCCATGCCACTGAAGTGCGCCAGGAAGATCTCAAGGTGTACATCGACTCCGTCATCACTTACTAACGAAAGACGGGAATGAGACACAAACAAGCCGTGACGCTGGCTGCCCTCACGGCAGCCTTAGCGATGACAACATCGCTCATCACCACCGCACAAGCAGCGGAACCCACACCACCCCCGAATGCGGCAGACGGCTGGGCCACCGACACCACTGACGGAAATCCGGTCAAGCTCAAGCCATCGGCCATACCCGCCAAGGACCGTGAGCAAATCCTCGGCGCGGACTACCAGAAGAGCGACGACCGCATCGTCACCATCTCCGGCGACGGCACCGGGCTGCATGTCCTCACCGGAAAGGCCAAGGACGGCTATGCCCTGAAAACAGCGGCCACCCTGTACGAGGAAGGCTTCGCCTCCGACACCTGGATCGGTAATCACTGCGTCACCGAATCCGGGAAGTACGCCGCCGTCGCCTACGCCCCGCGTATGTTCACCAACAAACCCGAGCTGATGGTGCGCGGCGCGTTCACCGCCCTGGTCAACCTCGACTCGGGGAAGGTGACCAAGCTCCCCCACAGCGCCTCACTGGCCTACTTCAGTCCCGGCTGCGGCAATGGCGACGATGCTGTCTTCACCCAGCTCACCCACGACGGAGACACAGAGCAGAAGACCCGTCTCATCACGGTTGACGCCGCCACCGGCAGGACCGCAAAGCCGGCCGTGCTCCCGGGACAGGTCACTTCCGCCGTGCCCGCAGAGGGCGGGATCGTTGCCGCACACGGCAACAAGCTCGTCCGCATCAAGGGCAGCAAGGAGATCGAGCTGGCCCGCACCCGCACGGTGCCGTTCCAGATCACCGCGGACGCAGACGGCGGTGTCACGTTCATCGATCGCGAGCTGGACAAGAAGGCGGACAAGACGCCGAAGTCCTGGGCCAAGCGGATCAAGGGAACGGCGAAGCCGGTCACCCTGGCCGAAGGCAACCTCGACGCATGGGATCTGGCCTCCTCGGCCAAGGGGAATGTCTTCATCACCGGTGAGGCGAAGACGAAGAGCACGCTGCCCAGGGCCGTCGCCAACCCGGGTGGCCTCACCAAGGGAGCGCTGGTCTCCAGCCATGGACTGTCCGCCGCCACTACCCAGTGGTCGGACGGAAAGACCACACTGATCAACCCCGAGGACGCCGACCAGGCGCGCCCCGCCCGGCTGAACCTCAAGTCCCTGGCCACGGACAAGAAGGCCATCCTCGACGTAACTCCCAGCGCCGGCCACGACGGCGGCGTCTCCCCGTCGCTTCCCGGAGCTGAGCCGCAGGGCGACAGCAGCGGCGAGATCGACAGCGACGGCATGTCGACCCAGATGACCCGCACCCAGGCCATCACCGCATTCACCGACCCCAAGCCCGGCAGCGCCAGTGACCCGAGCGAGAAGGCCGACGAGCGCACCTGCTCCGTACCGCGCAACGACGTCAAGCTCCAGGCGTTCCAGCCGAACCCGCGCCAGGTGGAATGGGCAGTGGATCAGGCGGTCGTCGGCGAACTCAACCTGACTCGCCCCGCGAATTGGAAAGACACGGGCATCGGCGCCTACACGCCGCAATCCATGTTCCAGCCCATCGTGCTGGCCGGCGACCCCAACGGAACCCTCGACAACGAGGATCCCGACGTCACCGACAAGTGGCACATCCCTTCGCAGGTGCTGCTCGGCATCACCGCGCAGGAATCCAACATGTGGCAGGCCACCCGCTTCGCCGTCCCCGGAGTCACCGCGAACTCCCTGGTCGGTAACTACTACGGTGTCGACTACGCCGCCTCCGGCCAGCAGAACGACCCGTGGTCGATCAACTGGTTCGACGCCGACTGCGGCTACGGCATCACCCAGGCCACCGACGGAATGCGACTTCCCAACAAGGGTCAGGACACCCTCTCGACCCTGAAGCAGCAGGCCGTGGCGGTCGACTACACCGTCAACATCGCGGCGGGCGCGCAGATCCTGTCCCACAAGTGGAACGAGACCTACAACGCGGGCCTGACGCTGAACAACAGGCACCCGCAGTACATCGAGAACTGGTTCTTCGCCCTGTGGGCCTACAACTCGGGCTTCCACACGACGGCCGACTCCGCCGGTCACAAGGGTGTCGGGTGGACCAACAACCCGGCCAACCCGCTGTGGAAGGCCAACCGCCCCATGTTCCTCGAAGGCGCGGGAGGAGGCGACGACTACAGCCACGCCGCACACCCGCAGGACTGGCCCTATGAGGAGAAGGTCATCGGCTGGGCCGCGCGCCCGATCTCAGCCCTGGTCGCCCCGGGCGACTTCAAGCCCGGCTACCTGTCCGCCTGGTGGAACACCATCGGTGCCCGCAGCAACGCCCAGCCCCCCGTCGACCTGTTCTGCGACTCGACGAACCACTGCGACCCGTCGAAGATCGGCGACAACGACTCCAACGACCAGGGCCAGGGGGCATGCACCCTTGACAGCGGGACCAGCGAGACCAACCCGCACTGGCTGCACTGCTGGTGGGACCATGCCGCGCCCACCTGGAAGGACTGCCAGACCCTGGCCGAGTGCGGTAACGGCGTCCACCGGTTCGACACCAGCTACGGCGAACAACCGGACGGAAAGGCCTACCCGCCCCGCTGTTCCAGCGGCCTCCCGGACGGCACTCTGGTCGTCGACAACCTCCCGAAGGGCACCACACCCACAGGATCCACGGCAAGAGGCTGCGGCCCTGTCGAGTCCGACGGAACGTTCGCCTTCAGCTTCGGATCATGGAATACCACCATGGAACGCCCCGACGACTCGACGCTGACCATGACGACGTACCCGAGCAAGATCGACACGCATCAGATCGGGGCAGGATACGGGGATCATTTCTGGTTCGCGCACACACGGCAGCCGGAGACTCACCCCAGCCTGAGCGGCCGTATGAAGGTGACCGGAAAGTGGACCCTGGGCCAGTCCGGTATCGGCTGGGCCCGCGTCCTGGTCCACGTCCCTGACCACGGTGCGCACACCCGGCAAGCGGTATACACGGTGGGCGGGTCGAACTCGACTTCACCGAATCGTGCGATCCAGCAGAGAACCCAGAAGAATTCATGGGTCAACCTCGGTGTCTTCAACTTCACCGGCACCCCGAGCGTGTCCCTGAGCAACTTCACCCAGGACGGCGACGGCACTGAGGACGTCGCCTGGGACGCGGTCGCTTTCCAGAAGCTCCCCCGCAAGCCCGCGGACCAGATCGTCGCCCTGGGTGACTCGTTCTCCTCCGGCGAAGGAGCATCCGAGGGAAACACCAACTACTACCCGGAGAGCAACTACCGTTCGAGCACCAGCGATTCCGCGCGGGATGCCTGCCACCGCTCCAACAAGGCGTGGTCTCGTCAGGCCACGCTGCCGGGCATGACCAAGTCGATCGGAGAACTCGCCGACACCAACAGCACCGGCCTGGACTACAAGATGGTCGCCTGTTCCGGCGCCCGCAGCTACAACATCGACCAATACGGCCAGTACGGTGAACTCTCGCAGCTCCAGGCCGGATACCTGGATCAGAACACCACCATGGTCACCATGTCGATCGGCGGCAACGACGCACGCTTCACCCCGATCATCCAGAAGTGCATTCTGGCGGGCGACAGGAACTGTGCCGACTCGATCTTCGACCAAGAAAACTTCGATGACACGAAGGTCGCGGGAGATGAGCAGTTCTTCGGGAAGCCGTTCAAGGACGCCGTACCGGGACTGATCACCTCCGTCGTACGCCGAGATGTTCTGGCGACCATCGAGAAGATCCGGCAAAAGGCGCCCAACGCGAGGATCCTCCTCATGGGCTACCCCGTCCTGGTCTCCGGCGACGGGAGCTGCCTGAAGCTGAACATCGGTCTGCCGTACGGGCTCTCTCCCGCCACAACCCAGTGGCTCGGGACCGTGGCCACACATCTGGCCAAGGAGATGGGCAACGCGGTAACCGATGCCAAGAACAAGGGCATTGACGCCAAGTTCGCCAACCCCATCGCCAAGTTCAACGGCAAGGGCATCTGCGGCGACCCGGAGAGCATCCACGGCATCGTCACCAAGCTCGTCGACAGCGACAAGCCGGCCGTCGATTTCCCCCTGCTCAAGGACTACGGGCTGTCCGCTCAGTCATTCCACCCGAAGATCGCCGGAGCGCGCCTGTACGCCGACGTGCTCGAAGCCAGTCTGAACGGCTGGGCACCCTGACCCGACCTGACGACCTGCTGAGAAAGGGCCCTGGCGGGATCCCCCGCCAGGGCCCTTTCGTCGTCCGGTCATTCACCGCTCGGCGTGCAGGAGTAGTCCTCACTGCCGCCGCCGTCACCGAACTTGGTGCAGCTGAGGTAGTTCCTCGTGTCACTGAGAAGGAAAATGCCCCCGTGCTTTTTGGCCGCAGCTTCCAGGTCGACACCCGATGGATCGCTTGCTGAATCCTCGTAGTATTCCCCTGTCAGGCGGCCAGAGCCCTCGGCCACCTTGTCCGCAGGGATCCATTCGAATGCGATGCTCTTGCCGTCAAGAACACCATGGAGGCCAGTGGCCTTACCTTTACATGCTTCGGCCACTGCACTGTCGGACGGGTAAATGGGTTTCATTTCTTTCGCTATCCGGCACAGCACGGCATCGGTGTCCGCCCCGGACGTGAAATACGAGTACATCCTCATGTAGCACGACATGTCAGGCTTTTTTGGAGGATCCGGATCGAACACAGGAGGCGTTCCCCCACCTGAGCACACATCGGTTGTCTCCGTTACCGTCACATGAAGATCCGGGTGCTCCTCCCCAACTCGACGGGCATACTCCCGCATTCGCTGCTTGACGCTCTTACGCGCCTCCTCGGCCTGTCCGGACCTGGCCAGATCCTTCAGCCCATCACTACTGCACCCAGCCAGCATTGAAACGCACACCAACACAGACGCCGACCCCACCCAGGCCCTCCGCAGCACCCGCATATACCTGTCCATTCACGAGGCGCTATGTTCACATTCAATACTGACTATATTGCCCCCTCCAGCAACCCTGATTGCGTTATTTCGAGTTGCTACTGACGAGGGTTGCCGTACAGCGCCTCGATCTCCCCCGCGTACGCCAACATCACCGCATGCCGCTTCACCTTCAAGGACGGTGTGAGCATGCCGTTGTCCTCGTTGAACTCGCCCTCGACCAGGGTGAACGCGCGGATCGACTCGGCGCGTGAGACCGCCTCGTTGGCGTAGTCGACGGCCTTCTGGACATCGGCGCGGATCCGGGGATCCCGGATCACCTCGGCCATCGGAGTGTCGGCGGGCCTCTTGCGGACGGCGAGCCAGTGCGCCACCGCATCCGGGTCCAGGGTGATCAGGGCGGCGACGAAGGGGCGGTTGTCGCCGACGACGATGCACTGGCCGACCGGCGGGCGGCTGCGCAGGCGGTCCTCCAGGACGGCCGGGGAGACGTTCTTGCCGCCGGAGGTGACGAGGATGTCCTTCTTGCGGCCGGTGATGGTGAGGTAGCCGTCCTCGTCGAGGGCGCCGAGGTCGCCGGTGGCGAACCAGTCGCCCTGGAGCACGGCGTCGGTGGCGGCCTGGTTGTTCCAGTACGAGCCGAAGACGATGCCGCCCTTGATGAGCACCTCGCCGTCCTCGGCGATGCGCACGGCGGTACCGGGGACCGGTTGGCCGACCGTGCCGGGGCGGGGCTTCAGCGGCGGGACGATGGTGGCGGCGGCCGACGTCTCGGTCAGGCCGTAGCCCTCGTAGACGATGATTCCGGCGGCGTAGAAGAACAGGTTGAGGTTGCGGTCCAGCGGGGAGCCGCCGCTGATGGCATAGCGCATCCGGCCGCCGAGCTCCTTGCGGATACGGCGGTAGACCAGCAGGTCGTACAGGGCCCAGGCGGCGTAGAGGCCGGGGCCGGGGCCCTTGCCGGTGCCGAGGAACTTGTTCAGGTAGGCCTCGCCGAAGCGGACGCCGATGCGGTCGGCGCGGTCGAAGGAGGCGCCGCGGCCGATCTTCTCCGCCGTCGCGCGGCCGGTGTCGTGGATCTTCTCGAAGAGGTACGGGACGCCGACGAGGAAGGTCGGCCGGAACTCCTGGAGGGCCGGTCGGAGTTCGTCGGGCTTGATGCTCGGGCAGTGGCCGATCTCGATGCGGGCCATCAGACAGGCGATCTGGAGGGTGCGGCCGAGGATGTGGGCGAGCGGGAGGAAGAGGAGGGTGGAGGCCTCCTGGCCGGTGACCTCCTTGAAGATCGGGTGCAGCAGCTCGACCGTGTTGGCGGCCTCGGCGTGGAGGTTGCCGTGGGTGAGGACGCAGCCCTTCGGCCGGCCGGTGGTGCCGGAGGTGTAGCAGACGGTGGCGATGGTGTCGGGGGTGAGGGCCGCGCGGCGCGCGGCGACCTCGTCGTCGGGGACGTCCTGGCCCAGGGCGGCGAGCTCGGCGAGGGCGTCACCCGCTGCCGCAGCAGCTGATGTCTCAGCCAACTGCCATATGCGCGGGGGCTGTTGGTGCTGCGCCGTGCCCGTCGCCGCCGTCTTCGTGTTCTCCTGCGTCTCGGTGACGACATGGCGGGCGCCCGAGTCTCGGACGATCCACTCCACCTGGTCGGCGGAGGACGTGGCGTAGATGGGGACGGTCTGGCCGCCGGCCGCCCAGATGGCGAAGTCCAGGACCGTCCACTCGTAGCGGGTGCGGGACATGACGGCCACGCGCCCGCCGGGTTCGAGCCCTGCAGCGATCAACCCCTTGGCCACGGCGGTGACTTCGCGGGCGAAGGCGGTGGCGGTGACGGGGTGCCAGGTGCCGCCCCGCTTGCGCCGCAGGACGACGGCGTCGGGGGCCTCGGACGCGTTGGTGAAGGGGAGGTCGGCGGTGGTGCCGGTGGCGGGCCGCGGTGCGAGGGGCGGGGTGCGGGCCTCGCGGACCACGCCCTGGTCGTCCTTGACGATCTCGACCCTGGTGCGGTCCAGCAGATCGGCGCGCTGTTTCGCCCGCTTCAGATCCTTGCGTACGCCCATGTCGGCTCCCGTGCCAGTCGGACTTACTCGGGAGTCAACTTACTCATGCGTAACAGAAGGTCAATGGGTCGGGCACAGAGAACGTGGGCGTGTCGGTACGTTGCTGTACGACCATCCCCCACTGAAGGGAACCTCGTGCACTCCCGACGTCTCCGGTCCGCCCTGGTCGCCGCCTGCGCCGCCGCGGCCGTGTCCCTGACCGGCGCCGCACCGGCCGCCGCGTCCCCCTCGGCTCCGGTGCGGGCGGCCTCCGTCACCCCCGGACTCACCCCGCTGACCGACCTGTTCGCCGAGCGGCTGCTGGTCGCCGACAAGGTGGCCGCCGCCAAGTACGGCACCGACAAGCCGATCGACGACCCGGTGCGCGAGCAGCAGATCCTGGACGACGTCGGCGCGCGGGCGGCCGGGCTCGGGCTGGACCCGCAGGCCGTGCGGGCCGTCTTCCGGGACCAGATCGAGGCGAACAAGCTGGTCCAGCGCGGCCTGTACGCGCGCTGGGACGCCCACCCCGAGGAGCGGCCCACCGAGCGCCCCGACCTGGTCAAGGAGGTACGCCCGATCCTCGACCGCATCACCACGCAGCTGCTGGACACGCTGAAGGACACACAGCGGCTGCGCACCTCGCCGTCCTGCGAGCCCCGGCTGTACGTCGCGGCCGCCCGGTCGGCGTACGGCCATCAGCTGGACGTCCTGCATCTGAAAGGGCTGCAGCGGGCGGTGCCCTCGGTGTGCGGGGGCGCCGGTCAGTCCTGACCGGTGAGTTCGCTCGCCCGGCCGATGGCGTCGGCGAGTCGGCGTACCTCCTCGTCCTCCGTGGTGGTCGCCAACTCGTCGGCGCGGTCGGCCAGTTCGCCGAGGTCCGTGGTGCCGGGCAGGCTGGTCCAGCGGTCGTCGCCGCGGCGGAGGGCGTCGGCGAAGTAGGCGGCCGTGGCCGTCACCTGGAAGCGGGGGCTCGCCCGGCGGACGGAGTTCTCCAGGGAGTCGGTCTCCAACTGGCCGGACTCCTCGTGCGGGGTGCGGGTCTTCGGGTCGAGCCAGCGAACGCTCGCCGTGGCCAGGTGGCCCTCCGTGCCGGGCCTGGTGCGGACGGCGTAGAGCGCGGTGACCGTGTGGCCGGGGCCGATCTCGCCGCCGTCGACGCTGTCGTCACGGAAGTCCTCGTCGGCGACCTGACGGTTGTCGTAGCCGATGAGGCGGAAGTCGGTGACGGTCTCGGGGTCGAAGGCGACCTGGGCCTTGGCGTCGCGGGCGGTGAGGTCGATGTTGCGGGGCAGGTCGTCGCAGAAGACCTTCCTGGCCTCCTCCTCGCCGGCGACGTACACCGTGTGGCCGTCGCCCTTGTCGGCCAGGCGTTCCATCAGGGCGTCGCCGTAGTCGCTGCCGACGCCCACGCCGAAGAGGGTGATGCCGTGTTCGCGGCGTTCGGAGGCGATGCGTTCGAGGATGGTGTCGGCGTCGGTGTCGCCGGTGTTGGCCAGGGCGTCGGAGATGAGGACGACGCGGTTCGTCGCGCCCTCCCGCAGGCCCTCCTCGGCCGTTTCGTAGCCCGTGTCCACGCCCGCGCCCAGGTTGGTGGAGTCGGTGGGTTCCAGGCTGTCGATCGCGTCGTGGATGTCGTCCCGGTTGCCGCCGAGGCGGGTCATCGGCAGGACCCGCTCGGCCTCGTCGCTGAACGTCACGAGGGCGACCGAGTCGTCGTCGCGCAGCCGGTTCGTCATCACGCCGAGGGAGTCCTTGGCGAGGTCCAGGCGGCCCGGTTCGGCCATGGAGCCGGAGATGTCGATGACGAAGGTGAGGGCGGCGGGCGGGCGTTCGCCGGAATCGGCGGCGGGGCGGGTGGCCAGGCCCACGCGGACCAGGGACCAGTCCTCGCGGTCGGTGCGGGCGCCGTCGACGCTCACCGTGAAGCCGTTGCCGTCGGGACGGTCGTAGTCCTGGCGGAAGCTGTTGACGAACTCCTCGGGGCGGACCGTCGACGGGTCGGGCAGCCGGCCCTCGGCGAGGGTTCGGCGGGCGTAGCCGTAGGAGGCGGTGTCGACGTCCAGGGCGAAGGTGGAGAGGTGGTCGGGGGCGGGGGCGAACTCGCGGGACTCCGAGTCGTCGGTGCCGTTCTGCTCGCCCGTGCCGCCGGTTCCCGTGCCCCCGCCGCTGCTCGTGCCGCCGCTGCTGTGGTCGTAGCCGGGGGCCGGGAGGGCGTTGCCGTTCTTCCCGTCGTCCGCCGAGGTGTCCCCGCTGTCGCTCGCGCCGCAGCCGGTGAGCAGCAGTCCGGCCGCCGCGGTGAGTGCGAGGAGCCCTCGCACTCGGTGTGCCCGGCGCATTCGGTGTCGTCGGTGTCGTCGGTATCGCTCCATCGTCCGTGCCCCCTTGGTCCGTTGACGTCGACTTCTGTGACTGTGACGGGCCAGGGGGCCGGAACGTGCGCTACGGAGCGTTGCGGATGAGTCTCGAAGAGGGCACGGTGACGGGCCGTCGAGACCGGTGGGTGATCCTCCGTTGACCTACGACACCACGTCCTTGCGGGCAAAACCGCGGAAGGCCAGCGCGAACAGGATCAGGGCGTACGTTACGGAAATCGCGGTGCCCTGGATCATGCCGGACCACTCGGCGCGGGGCTGGACGGCGTCCGCCCACGCGAACTGCCAGTGCGCAGGCAGGAAGTGGCGCCAGTCGCCGAGGGCGGTCACCGCGTCGAGGACATTGCCGACGATGGTGAGGCCCACCGCGCCGCCGACCGCGCCGAGCGGGGCGTCGGTCTTGGTCGACAGCCAGAACGCCAGTCCCGCGGTGACCAGTTGGGACACGAAGATGTACGCCACGACCACGACGAGGCGCTGCGCCGCCGTCGCCGTGTCGAGCGAGCCGCCGGTCGGGATCTGCAGCGGACCCCAGCCGTACGCGGCCGTGCCGACCCCCAGCGCGACCAACGGCAGCAGCAGCATCGCGGCCAGGCTGAGCCCCAGTCCGACCACGAGCTTGGACCACAGCAGGCGGGCCCGGGGCACGGGGGCGGCCAGCAGGTAGCGCAGGGAGGACCAGCTGGCCTCCGAGGCGACCGTGTCCCCGCAGAACAGCGCGACCGGGATGACCAGCAGGAAGCCCGCGGAGACGAACAGGTTGACGGCGGCGAAGTTGGCGCCGGACGCCGTGGCCGTGTCCATCAGGGTGATGCGGTCGCCGCCGCCGTCCGGCTCGCCGCCGATCGCGAACGCCGCGACCAGCACGAACGGCAGGACGGCGAGGATGGCGAACATGACCTGCGTACGGCGTCGCTTCAGCTGCCGGATCAGCTCGACGCGCAGCGGCAGCGTACGGCCCGCCCGGTAGCCGGAGGCGACCTCGGTGCGCGCAGTGCTCTCGACGAGTGTGCTCATGCGGAGCCTCCGATCAGGGTGAGGAAGGCGTCTTCCAGTCGGCGGTGCGGGCCGACCGACTGGACGGGCACTTCGAGCCGGACGAGTTCGGCGACCAGGCGCTGTGCGCTGCCGTCGGGGTCGAGCCGGACCAGGATCCCGTCGTCGGTGCGTACGGCCGAGGCCACGCCCGGCAGGGCGGCGACCTTCTCGACGACCGGCTCCTCCACCGCCGTGGCGGTGCCGACGAGCAGCGTGTCGCCGGAGCCGATGATCTCGGCGACCGGGCCCGCCTGCACGAGCCGGCCGCGGTCCATGACCACGAGGTGGGTGCAGGACTGCTCGACCTCAGCCAGCAGATGGCTGGAGACGATCACCGTGCGGCCGGCGGCCGCGTAGCGGATCATCACCTGGCGCATCTCGCGGATCTGTGGCGGGTCGAGACCGTTGGTCGGTTCGTCCAGGATGAGCAGGTCCGGCAGGCCGAGCATGGCCTGGGCGATGGCCAGGCGCTGGCGCATGCCCTGGGAGTACGTGCGGACCGCGCGGGCCAGTGCGTCGCCGAGGCCGGCGATCTCCAGGGCCTCGTCCAGGTGGGCGTCCTCGGCCGGGCGGCCGGTGGCCTGCCAGTACAGCTCCAGGTTCTCCCGGCCGGACAGGTGCGGCAGAAAGCCCGCGCCCTCCACGAAGGCGCCGACCCGGGACAGGACGGGTGCGCCGGGGCGGATCGCGTGGCCGAAGACCCGGACCTCACCGGCGTCCGGCTTGATCAGGCCCATCAGCATGCGCAGGGTCGTCGTCTTGCCCGCGCCGTTCGGGCCGAGCAGACCCAGTACCTGCCCCTTCTCCACCCGGAACGACAGGTCCCGTACCGCGTACCGGTCCTGCGAGCCCGCGTACCGCTTGCTCAGGTCGGTGATCTGGAGCGGGACTTCGGCCAGTTCGGGGTCGGGGGCGGGAGTGGCGGTGCGGCGGCGGGCCGTCAGCAGCAGGGCGAGGGCGATCGCCACGGCGGTGAGCGGCAGCCACCACACCCAGGACGGCAGCGGGGCGGCGGCGGTGCTCACACCGGGGGCGGTCGGGACGGACAGGTTGCCCTTCAGGGAGACCGTGTACGTCGCCGGTGCGGCCGGGGAGGCGTAGCCGAGGTCCGTGGAGGACAGGACCAGGCGCAGCCGGTGGCCCTTCTCGATGCCGTAGTCGATGGCGGGGAGCGTGAGCGTCACGTCCTTGCCGGACCCCGCGTTCTCGACGCGCACGGGTGTGACCAGCTGCGACGGCAGCACCTGCTGGGTGCCGTCGGGGCCGACGTCGTAGACCTTGGCGAAGAGCACCGCGTCCTCGCTGGTCGACTTCACGTGCACGGTCGCCGTCGGGGAGCCGGTGATGCGCAGGTTGTCGCCGACCGGCGCCGACTGGAAGCGGGCGAACTGGCCGGGGAAGTCCAGGGACACCCCGACGCCGAGCGAGGACAGCTGGGCGAGTCCGCCGGTGCCGCCGAGGCCGGGCAGGGCGGAGACGGCGGGCGGGTTGGCGCCGGCCGGGTTGGCGAAGCTCTGCTCGCGGCCGGTGAGGGCGACGGACTCACGGCCGCTCTCCAGGCCGGGGTAGGTGTCCGCGCTAGCGCCCCGCAGCAGGGCCTGACCGTCGGTGGAGTCGACGCCCCCGGTGCGGGTGACGCGGAAGGCGGGGCCGGTGTCGGTGCTCTTGTCGCCCTTGAGGTAGCGGTCGAACCAGGACTGGACGCGGGCCTGGATGCGGCCCGTCTCCATGTCGCCGCCGTCGTGGCCGCCGGAGATCCAGTCGACGTCGACGGGGGCGCCGTTGGCCTTGATCGCCTTCGCGGCCTGGTCGGCCTGGCCGAGCGGGAAGAGGGAGTCGGACTGGCCCTGCACCAGCAGGGTGGGCACCTTGATGCGGTCGCCGACGGCCGACGGGGAGCGCTCCTCCAGCATGGTGCGGGCCTGAGCGTCCGGGATGCCGGACTCGGCGACCCGGTCGTACATCTGGCAGATCCGCGTCTCGAACTTCTCGCAGCCGCCTGCCGAGTTGACGAAGATGCCCGCCCAGAGCTTCTTGAACACGCCGTTGGGGAACAGGGCGTCCGCGAGGTTCCAGTACGTGATCGCCGGGGCGATGGCGTCCACCCGGTCGTCGTGGCCGGCGGCCAGCAGCGAGATGGCGCCGCCGTAGGAGCCGCCCGCCATGCCGACGCGCGGGTCGCCCTTCTTGTCGAGCTCCACCTGGGGCTGTTCGGCCAGCCAGTCGAGCAGCCTGGAGACGTCGGCGACCTCGCCCTTCGGGTCGTTCAGCCCGACCTTCCCGGTCGACCTGCCGAACCCGCGGGCCGACCAGGTCAGTACCGCGTACCCGTCCCGGGCGAGGTCCTCGGCCTGCTGCCGTACGTCGCCCTTGCTGCCGCCGAAGCCGTGCGCGAGGAGGACGGCGGGCCGGCGCCCACCGGATCCGGCCGTGAAGTACGAGGTGTCGATACGCACCCCGCCCCCCATGTCCATGACCCGCTCGGTGTTGTGCACCCGTGGCGCGTCGTCATCGGCGACGGCCGTCCATGTCCCGGCCCCGGCGAGGACGACGACGCAGGCCGCGGCGGCGACCCACCACCGCGGCTTCCGCCCCCGCCCCCGCAGTCCGGGCAGTCGAAGATCCATGTTTCAACGGTACGGGGTGAACCTGTCGGGGAGTTGTCGACCAGAGAGCGAACCGGGTGACCTCCCAGGGGCGTACGAGGCCACCTCGGCGTACCGCATCCGTGGTACGCGGGCCGGCCACACGATGTCCGGAAAAGCACCTGGGCGGGAGATTCCTCCCCTGTCAAACTGTGCGGCACTGAATGCCCTGCTGAACGAAAGCGGGAACAACCACATGACACGTGGCACCGTTCTGCCGGGATCAGGGCATCTCGACGACCGCCAGCGCCGCATACGACGTAGCCCGCTTCTCTACACGACACCCTTCGCACTGGTCGCCGTGCTGATTTCCATGGCGATCTGGGAAATAACCAGGGGGAATCTCTCCCCGGACAGCAGAGGGCACTGGCCGTGGCGGTTCTCGCTGTTCACCCAGGAGGCGCTGTCGAGTCTGCTGGCCGTGGCGATCGGCTTTGTCTTCGCCCGCGCCCAGTACGCACGGACGGTCAGGCCGATCGTCGGCTGGAACGGGTATGTGAGCAAGGACAACCGGGCCATGAGCAGCAGATTGGTCTGGGTCGTCCGAGTCCGCAACGGGGGTATGCACAGCGCCATCCTGGAGAGCGTCGACTACCACGTGCAGCCGAAAGGCGAGCAGATTCCCGCCGCGGATATCCAGTGGACGGGATTCGAGGCCGCCATTGCCAGGCTCGAATCACTGGGTCTGCGCATCGGAAAGGACTTCGACCTGAACGCGCTGGGCCCCGGCTCGCCGCTCACCGTGGCGGGCGAGCACCCTGGGGTGCATGTGGCCCGTCTTTCGGTGGCGGCGATCTCCCTGCTCGACAACTTGTATATCCGGGTACGCGTGATCGATGCCGTAGGAGATACCCATGAGCGAATCGTTCACTGCCTTCGAGCGGCCGAAGTCGAAATGCGCAGCGCTCGCGCCACCGACGAGTCATGAGCAGCCCTCGCCGACGACCGAGCACCCCACCCCGGAACCCCTGGCGATGACAGACCCGGCACCCGAGGCAGAGGCACACGACGATGACCGAGGCTGGCCCGCCACGTTCAGTTCCTGCATCTGAGGCGGACGAGGTGGCCCACGCCACACCTTTGCGGCAACTCGTCCTCAAGGTGCACAGTCGCTGCGATCTGGCCTGCGACCACTGCTACGTCTACGAGCACGCCGACCAGAGCTGGCACGGCCGGCCGCCGGTGATGTCCGCCGAGGTGGTCGCGCAGACCGCCGCGCGCATCGCCGAACACGCCGCCGCGCACGGGATCGGCACCATGCACGTCATCCTGCACGGTGGTGAGCCGCTGCTCGCGGGGCACGACCGTCTGCGCCACATGGCGGAGGAACTGCGCCGGGCCCTGCCGGGCCACTGTGAGCTGGACCTTCGTATCCAGACGAACGCCGTACGACTCGACGAGCGCTTCTGCGAGCTCTTCCGGGAGTACGACATCAAGGTCGGTGTCTCGGTGGACGGCGACCGGTCGGCGCACGACCGGCACCGCCGCTTCCGGGACGGCCGCGGCAGTCACGACCAGGTGGTGCGCGGCGTACGGCTGTTGCGCCGGCCCCGCTACCGGCATCTGTTCGCCGGGCTGCTGTGCACCGTCGATCCGGAGAACGATCCGCTGCGGGTCTACTCCGCCCTCCTGGAACTGGCCCCTCCCCGGATCGACTTCCTGCTGCCGCACGCCACCTGGGACCGTCCGCCCGCCCGTCCGGACGACAGGGCCACTCCATATGCCGACTGGCTGATCACCATCGCGGAGGAGTGGTTCGCGACCGGGCGTCCCGTGCCGGTGCGGCTCTTCGCCTCGCTGCTCAGCCTCCTCGCGGGCGGCCCGAGTTTCGTGGAGTCCCTGGGGACGGCCTCGGTCGATCACGTGGTGATCGAGACGGACGGCACCATCGAGCAGGCGGACTCGCTCAAGACGGCCTACGACGGCGCACCGGCGACCGGCATGGACGTCTTCTCCCACAGCCTCGACGAGGTCGCCGACCACCCCGGACTGCGCGAACGGCGACGGGGGCTCGCGGACCTGTGCGCGACATGCCGGGCGTGCCCGCTGGTGCGGGTGTGCGGCGGCGGCCTGTACGCCCATCGCTTCCGCTCAGGCAGCGGATTCGACAACCCGTCGGTCCACTGCCCCGACCTGACCGAGCTGATCGGCCATTTCCGCGACCGCGTCCCGGAGTCCGCCCAGGGGCACGGGAGCTGACAGGGGGATCATGGCGCGCAGATCCGACGGCCCCGTGTACCGGTCGGCCCTGGACGAGGAAACCCTGGACGAGGAAACCCTGGACGAGGAGACCCTGACCGCCGAACTCCACGCCCTCGGGATCCGGCCCGGCACGGCCCTGCTCACCCACTCCTCCCTGCGCGGCCTGGGCCCGGTCCAGGGAGGCAGCCGGGCAGTCGTGCGCGCGCTGCGGACCGCCCTCGGCCCGGCGGGCACTCTGGTGGTGCCCACCTTCACCCCGGAGAACTCCGACACCTCCCCCACCTATCAGCGCCGGGTACGGGGGCTGACCGCGGAACAGGTGGCCGAACTGCGCGGCCGGATGCCTCCGTTCGACCCCGCGCGCACCCCGGCCCGGTCGACCGGGCGGCTCACCGAGGAGGTGCGTACGCATCCGGAGGCGCTGCGCAGCGGTCATCCCCAGACCTCGTTCGCGGCCATCGGCCCGCTCGCGCGGCAGCTCGTCTCCGGCCATGCGCCGTGCTGCCACCTCGGCGAGGACTCCCCGCTGGCCAGGCTGTACGACTTGGGCGCCGAGGTGTTGCTCCTCGGCGTGGGCTTCGCCTCCTGCACGGCGTTCCATCTGGCCGAGTACCGCGTGCCGGAGCGGCCGTTGCGTGAGTACCACTGCGTGATCAGGGACCAGGGTGCCCGGACCTGGTGGAGTTACACGGACGTGGCGCTCGACGACAGCGACTTCGCGGCCGTCGGCGCCGCCTTCGAGCGGAGCGGGGCCCGCGTCCGCACCGCGCGGGTGGGCCGGGCCACGGCACGGCTGTTCGCCTTCAGGGCGGCCGTCGATCACGCGGTCGGGTGGCTCCCGGTCCACCGCCGGGGTCCCGGCCGGGGCTAGCCGGGCCCGTCGCCGCCTCAGCTCAGGTCCGCGCGTCCTCCGGGAGCGTCACCAGCCAACGGGTCTCGCGGCGCGGGCGGAGGTACAGCGCCCAGTACAGGGTGGCCACGGCCGTGATGCCGCCCGTCCAGAGCAGATACTCCGGCTCCTGCCGGCTCAGGATGTACACCAGCACCACGATCAGCAGCACCGGCATCGCCGGCCACAGCGGCATCCGCCAGGCCGGGGTGTGCTGGTGGGAGCCGCGACGGGCCGGCAGGGCGGCGACTGCGACGAGCAGGTACATGCCGGTCACCGAGACGCCGGTGACGCCGTACAGGGTGTCGAGGTCGACGAAGCACAGGGCGGCGCCGGGGACGCCGACGGCGAGGGTGGCGACCCAGGGGGAGCCGAAGCGGCCGAGCCTGGCGAGGACGTGGTTGACCGGCTGGGGCCAGGCCTTGTCACGGGCCGAGGCGAACAGGACGCGGGAGTTCTGGATGACCATGACGATGCCCGCGTTGATGATCGCGAGGGCGACACAGAGGCTGACGAAGGTGCCGACCGCCGTGTCGGACCAGGCGGTGACCATGGCGGAGATGTCCCCGCCGGTCAGCTCCCCGATGTCCGAGGCGCCCAGGGTGATGGCCACGACCGGGACCAGGATGATCACGGCGGAGATGGCGAGGGTGGCCAGCACCGTGCGGGCGACGTTGCGGCGCGGGTTCTCCAGTTCCTCGGAGAGGTAGACGGCCGTCGAGAAGCCCTGGGTGACGAACAGGGCGATCGCCAGCCCGGACACGACCAGCAGGGCCGTCACGGTGTCCGTACGGCCGTCCGCGCCGGCCACCTCCATCGAGACCAGGCTGCCGGGGCCGCGCTCGGCGTGGGCGAAGCCCAGCACCGCCACGACGCCCGCCGCGATGACCTCCAGGACCAGGAAGACGCCGGTGATCCAGGCGTTGGCCCGCAGGTCGAGCAGTCCGGCGAGGGTGGCGAGCAGCATGACGCCGGCGCCGGTCATGGCCGGGTCCAGGTGGGCGATCGGGGCGAGGTAGTCGGCGGTGCCCATCGCGATCACCGGCGGGACGACCATCACGACCAGCAGCGACAGGACGAAGACCAGCCAGCCCGCGAGGCGTCCGGCCAGCGTGGAGACGATCGCGTACTCGCCGCCCGCGCTGGGGATGAGGGTGCCGAGCTCCGAGTAGCAGAACGCCACGGCGATGCAGAGGAGGGAGCCGATGGCGATCGTCAGGGCGGTGGCGGTGCCCAGCGAGCCGAACAGGTCGGGGACGACCACGAACAGGGTGGAGGCGGGCGTCACGCAGGAGAGCGTGAGCAGGGTGCCGCCGACCACGCCGATGGAGCGCTTGAGCTTCTTGGGGCTGTCCGACGCCTGGACGACGGCGCCCTCGACAGGGGTGAGGGTGTCGGTCACGAGGGGGATGCAACATTGACGGAAACCGTTACGTCAATGGGTGTTCACCTACGGAATTCGTTGACGCAGGCCGTCTTTTCGCGCGTTAGCGTTGCGTCAAGGCCGCGTACGGGGCGGCTTTCCGGCGGTGCGGGAACCGCAGCGCGGGGTCACAAAAAAATGGGGCCGTCCGCGATACGGACGGCCCCGGACGCGCGGCGCCGGTGACGGCGCTCGGCGTCAGTGGTTGCGCGGGAAGCCCAGGTCGACGCCGGTGGGGGCGTCGGCGGGGTCGGGCCAGCGGGTGGTGACGACCTTGCCGCGGGTGTAGAAGTGCGTGCCGTCGTTGCCGTAGATGTGGTGGTCGCCGAAGAGGGAGTCCTTCCAGCCGCCGAAGCTGTGGTAGCCGACGGGGACCGGGATCGGCACGTTGACGCCGACCATGCCGGCCTCGATCTCCAGCTGGAAGCGGCGGGCGGCGCCACCGTCCCGGGTGAAGATCGCGGTGCCGTTGCCGAACGGCGAGCTGTTGATCAGCGCCACGCCGTCCTCGTAGGTCTCGGCGCGCAGCACGCACAGGACGGGGCCGAAGATCTCGTCCTGGTAGGCCTTCGCGGTGGTGGGCACCTTGTCGAGCAGCGAGATGCCGATCCAGTGACCGTCCTCGAAGCCGTCGACGGTGTAGCCGGTGCCGTCCAGGACGACCTCGCAGCCCTCGGCCGCCGCGCCCGCCACATACGACGCCACCTTGTCGCGGTGGACGGCGGTGATCAGCGGACCCATCTCGGAGGTCGGGTCGTTGCCCGGGCCGATCTTGATCTTCTCGGCGCGCTCGCGGATCTTCTCCACCAGCTCGTCGCCGATCGCCCCGACCGCGACGACCGCGGAGATGGCCATGCAGCGCTCGCCCGCGGAGCCGTAGGCCGCGCTCACGGCGGCGTCGGCGGCCGCGTCCAGGTCGGCGTCGGGCAGGACCAGCATGTGGTTCTTGGCGCCGCCCAGGGCCTGGACGCGCTTGTGGTTGGCGGAGGCGGTGGTGTGGATGTAGCGGGCGATCGGGGTCGAGCCGACGAAGGAGACGGCCTTGACGTCGGGGTGCTCCAGGAGGCGGTCGACGGCCACCTTGTCGCCGTGCACGACGTTGAACACGCCGTCCGGCAGCCCGGCCTCGGCGAGCAGCTCGGCGATCCTGATCGACGCCGACGGGTCCTTCTCGCTCGGCTTGAGCACGAAGGTGTTGCCGCACGCGATGGCCATGGGGAACATCCACATCGGCACCATCGCCGGGAAGTTGAACGGCGTGATGCCCGCGACGACACCCAGCGGCTGCCGGATGGACGAGACGTCGACACGGCTGGCGACCTGCGTCGACAGCTCGCCCTTCAGCTGCACGCTGATGCCACAGGCCAGGTCGACGATCTCCAGACCGCGCGCCACCTCGCCGAGCGCGTCGGAGTGCACCTTGCCGTGCTCGGCGGTGATCAGCTCGGCGATCTCGTCGCGGTGGGCGTCCAGCAGGGCGCGGAACTTGAACAGGATGGAGGTGCGCTGGGCCAGCGAGGACTGGCCCCAGGTCAGATACGCCTCCTTCGCGGCCGCGACGGCGGCGTCCACCTCCTCTACGGAGGCGAAGGCGACCTTCGTGGTGACCGCGCCGGTCGCCGGGTCGGTGACCGGCCCGAACGTGCCCGACGCGCCTTCGGCGGTCTTGCCGCCGATCCAGTGGTTGACGATCTTCGTCATGACCGGTTACTCCTCCACTCAGGTTTGCCTCGCGCTGTCCGCGGGCGTCACGTCGGCCGACCTGCTTTTCTGCTGGGGGTCCGGGGGTTATCCTCCGGGAAATTCAGCACAGATGGCGGCGTCGGGTCGAGACGTGCCGTTCGTACAGCTCACGTGCCTTGACCGTCGACGGTCGCGTCGCGGTCTCGGCCACGGGAACATCCCACCAGGCCTGCGCGGGCGGCGGGCCCGACACTGTGTCTGCCGTTTGGGTCTCGACGTAGACACATGTGGGAGTGTCGGCCGCGCGGGCCTCGGCGAGCGCCTCGCGCAGATCGCTCACGGTCTTCGCACGCAGCACCCGCATGCCCAGGCTCGCGGCGTTGGCGGCCAGGTCGACGGGGAGCGGGGCGCCGGTGAACGTGCCGTCGTCCGCGCGGTGGCGGTACGCCGTGCCGAAGCGCTCGCCTCCGGTCTCCTCCGACAGGCCGCCGATGGACGCGTACCCGTGGTTCTGCACGAGCAACACCTTGATCGCGACGCCCTCCTGCACGGCGGTCACGATCTCCGTCGGCATCATCAGATACGTGCCGTCGCCGACCAGCGCCCACACGTTGCGCTCGGGCGCGGCCAGCTTCACGCCGATCGCGGCCGGGATCTCGTAGCCCATGCAGGAGTAGCCGTATTCCAGGTGGTACTGGTCCCGCGAGCGCGCCCGCCACAGCTTGTGCAGATCGCCGGGGAGGGAGCCGGCCGCGTTGATGATCACGTCCGTCTCGTCGACGATCGCGTCCAGGGCGCCCAGCACCTGCGGCTGCGTCGGCCGTACGTCGGGCTCGTCGGCCTCGTAGCAGGCGTCGACGCGCTGCTCCCAGCGCTCCTTGTCCTCGGTGTACTCGGTGACGTAGGAGCCGGCGACCCGGTGGTCGTGCATCTCCAGCCTCTCGGTCAGCTCCTCCAGGCCGGTGCGGGCGTCCGCGATCAGCGGCATCCCGGCGAGTTTGTGGCCGTCGTAGGGCGCGATGTTGAGGTTGAGGAAGCGGACGCCCTCGCCCGCGAAAAGGGTGCCGGAGGCGGTGGTGAAGTCGGTGTACCTCGTCCCCACGCCGATCACCAGGTCGGCGGTGCGGGCGAGTTCGTCGGCGGTCGCGGTGCCGGTGTGGCCGACGCCGCCGACATCCTGGGGATGGTCGTAACGCAGCGATCCCTTGCCGGCCTGGGTGGAGGCGACCGGGATACGGGTGGCCTCCGCGAACTCGGCGAGGGCCGCCTCCGCGCGGCTGTGGTGGACGCCGCCGCCCGCGACGACCAGGGGCCGGCGGGCGGACCTGATCGCCAGTACCGCCTCGGCGAGTTCGGTCGGGTCGGCGCCCGGGCGGCGCACCACCCAGGTGCGCTCCGCGAAGAGCTCGTCCGGCCAGTCGTACGCCTCGGCCTGCACGTCCTGCGGGAGCGCCAGCGTCACGGCGCCGGTCTCGACGGGGTCGGTGAGGACCCGCATGGCCTGGAGGGCGGACGGGATCAGGGCCTCCGGGCGGGTGATCCGGTCGAAGTACCTGGACACCGGGCGCAGACAGTCGTTGACCGACACATCGCCGGCGTACGGCACTTCGAGCTGCTGGAGGACCGGGTCGGCGGGGCGGGTGGCGAAGACGTCGCCGGGGAGGAGCAGGACCGGGAGGTGGTTGATGGTGGCGAGGGCGGCGCCGGTGACGAGGTTGGTCGCGCCCGGGCCGATGGAGGTGGTCACGGCGTGCGTGGACAGCCGGCCCGACTGCCGGGCGTAGCCGACCGCCGCGTGCACCATCGACTGCTCGTTGCGCCCCTGGTGGTACGGCATGACATCGGCGTACTCGACGAGCGCCTGGCCGATCCCGGCGACGTTGCCGTGGCCGAAGATGCCCCAGGTGGCGCCGATCAGGCGCTGTCGTATGCCGTCACGCTCGGTGTACTGGGCGGACAGGAAGCGGACGAGCGCCTGTGCGACCGTGAGCCTCGTCGTTGAGGTCATCGGTAACCCCCTGTGCTTTCTAGGTGGGCCGGATGGAAGCAGATCCGCCACTCCCGTACGGCTGCACCGCCCGCACGACTCGACGGCACGTACCGGGAACCTCAGTGTGCCCGCTCACTTGCGGGGCGGGGACCTCCGGCGCGGGGCCGTAGCGGGCGGGGAGTCTTCGCTCGCACTTCGCTCCTGCCAAAGCAAAGCGGCTACCCGCGCCGGAGGCGTTCTGTGGGTGGAACGTACGGCTCGTGGTCATGGGGACCTCACAGCAGTCCTACGGCAGTGTCCACGGCGGCGGCAACGTCCCCGTCTGCCGGGTAGAGCAGCGAACGGCCGACCACCAGGCCCCGCACAGTGGGCAGTTGGAGCGCGCCGCGCCACTTCTCGTATGCCCCCTCCTGATCGTCCCCGACCTCGCCGCCGAGCAGTACGGCGGGCAGCGTGGAGGTCGCCATGACCTCGGCCATGTCGTCGGGGTTGTCGGTGACCGGCAGCTTCAGCCAGGTGTAGGCGGAGGTGCCGCCCAGGCCGGAGGCGATGGCGATGGACCTGGTGACGGCCTCGGCGGACAGGTCGTTCCTGACCCTGCCCTCCGGGGTGCGGTGGCTGATGAACGGCTCGACGAAGACCGGGAGCCGACGCGCGGCCATGTCGTCGATGGCGCGGGCGGTGGACTCCAGGGTGGTGAGGGAGCCCGGGTCGGCGTAGTCGATGCGCAGCAGCAGCTTGCCGGCGTCGAAGCCGAGGCGCTCGATGTCCTCGGCGCGGTGGCCGGTGAAGCGGTCGTCGAGTTCGAAGGCGGCGCCCTGGAGGCCGCCGCGGTTCATCGAGCCCATGACGACCTTGCCGTCGAGGGCGCCGAGGAGGAGCAGGTCGTCCAGGATGTCGGCGGTCGCGAGGACGCCGTCCACGCCGGGGCGGGACAGCGCCAGGCAGAGGCGTTCGAGCAGGTCGGCGCGGTTGGCCATGGCGAGCCCCCGGTCGCCGACGCCGAGGGCGCCGCGGGCCGGGTGGTCGGCGGCGACGATCATCAGCCGGCCGGAGTCGCCGAGGAGGGGCCGGCGGGCGCGGCGGGCGGCGGCCTCGGCGATCGCCTCGGGCCGCTGGGTGCGCAGGCGGACGAGCTCCGCGATGTCGACGCTCACTTGACGGCTCCCGCGGCGATCGCGGCCTCGATCTCGTCCGGCGTCGGCATCGCGGAGGAGCACTCCAGACGGGAGGCGACGATGGCACCGGCCGCGTTGGCGTGCCGCATGATCTTCTCCAGGCCCCAGCCTTCGAGCAGCCCGTGACAGAGCGAGCCGCCGAAGGCGTCACCGGCGCCGAGGCCGTTGAGGACGTTCACGGGCAGCGGCGGGACCTCCGCCTGGTCGCCCGCGCTGTTGACGGCGAGGACGCCCTTCGGCCCCTGCTTGACGACGGCGATCTCGACACCGGCGTCCAGCAACGCGCGGGCGGCGGCGTGCGGTTCGCGTACGCCGGTCGCGACCTCCACCTCGTCGAGGTTGCCGACGGCGACGGTGGTGTGCTTGAGGGCTTCGGCGTAGAAGGGGCGGGCGGCGTCCGGGTCCGTCCAGAACATGGGGCGCCAGTCGAGGTCGAAGACGGTCGTGCCCGACTTGGCGCGGTGGGCAAGCGCCGCCAGCGTCGCCGTACGGCTCGGCTCCTCGCTCAGGCCGGTGCCGGTGATCCAGAAGATGCGGGTGTCGCGGATGGCGTCGAGGTCGAGCTCATGGGCGTCGATCTCCAGGTCCGGGGCCTTGGGCCGCCGGTAGAAGTACAGCGGGAAGTCGTCCGGCGGGAAGACCTCGCAGAAGGTGACCGGCGTGGGCAGGCCGGGGACCGGGGTGACCCAGCGGTCGTCCACGCCGAAGCCTTGGAGGGCCTCGTGCAGATAGGCGCCGAAGGGGTCGTCGCCGGTGCGGGTGATCACCGCGGTCCGCCGTCCCAGCCGGGCCGCGGCGACCGCGACGTTCGTCGCCGAGCCGCCGAGGAACTTGCCGAAGGACGTGACCTGCGGCAACGGGACACCGGTCTGCAGCGGGTAGAGGTCCACTCCGATCCGCCCCATGGTGATCAGGTCGTACGCCATCGCGTTCCCTTCGTATCGGCTCTCCCGGCTTTCTAGTCCGGCGCACACATCCCTGTCAATGTTTTGTCCAGACATTCGGACCAGACCTTGACAGCGCTTGCCGTGCGTGCCGAAGCTGAGCGCCATGACGTCGTTGTCACCTCAGTCCTCACTGTCCCGCATCCGGATCGGTTCGGCCCCCGACTCATGGGGTGTGTGGTTCCCCGACGATCCCGCCCAGGTCCCCTGGCTGCGCTTCCTCGACGAGGTCGCCGAGTCCGGCTACGAGTGGATCGAGCTGGGCCCGTACGGGTACCTGCCGACCGATCCCGCGGTCCTCGCCGAGGAGACGGCGAAGCGCGGCCTGAAGGTGTCGGCCGGGACGGTGTTCACGGGGCTGCACCACGGTGCGGCCGTGTGGGAGAAAACCTGGGCGCACGTCGCGGACAACGCGGTGCTCGCGCAGGCGATGGGGGCGAAGCACCTGGTCGTCATCCCGTCCTTCTGGCGGGACGACAAGACCGGTGAGGTGCTGGAGCCGAGCACTCTGACCGCCGAGCAGTGGCGGAACCTGACCTCGCTGACCGAGCGGCTGGGGCGGGAGGTGCGGGAGCGGTACGGGTTGCAGATCGTCGTCCATCCGCATGCCGACACGCACATCGACAGCGAGGAGAACGTCGTCCGGTTCCTGGACGGGACCGACTCCGACCTGGTGTCGCTGTGCCTGGACACCGGGCACTACGCGTACTGCGGCGGGGACAGCGTCAAGCTGATCGAGACGTACGGGTCGCGGATCGGGTATCTGCATCTGAAGCAGGTGGATCCGGAGATCCTGGCGGACGTGCGGGCGAAGGGGACGCCGTTCGGGCCGGCCGTGGCTCAGGGTGTGATGTGTGAACCGCCTTCGGGTGTGCCCGCGTTGGGGCCTGTCCTGGAGGCTGCGCAGAAGCTGGACGTGGATCTGTTCGCGATTGTCGAGCAGGACATGTATCCGTGTGCGCCGGACGCTCCGCTGCCTATTGCGCGTCGGACTCGGGCCTTTTTGAGGTCGTGCGGGGCGTGAACTGGCGCCTAGCGGGGTGCCGGGTTCTGTGATTGTGCGGGTGCGGGTTGTGTGTGGCTTGTCGCGCAGTTCCCCGCGCCCCTAAAAGGGGCGTTGCAGTATGGGGGGATGACTGGTGCCGTGCGGGTGCGGGCTGGGCAAGGGCCTTGGGGGGCCTGGGAGGTCGCTCACGCCCTGCCCCACCCCCGACTGCGGCCCGGGGTGATGAGTTATCGCGGGGTGCGGCTGGCGCTGGAGCGGCCTCGGCGACGGTTGGAGGTGCCGATCGGGGCGGCGACTTTGCTGCTCGGGTTCGGTGAACCCGTACGGATCACGCGCCCCGGCCGCCCTGCGGACACCCTCGTCTCCGTGTACTGCGGGCCCACCACCACCCCGGCCGTCGGTGAGCACAGTGGGCGGCTCGCCGGTATCGAGGTGCTGTTGATGCCGTGGGCGGCGTTCACGCTGTTCGGGACGCCGCAGTACGAACTCGCCAACCGCACCGTCGACCCCGACGACCTGCCGCACGCCCTGCACACCCGCGTCGGTGAACTCGCCGCCGCACTGGCCGCGTTGCCGACCTGGGCGGACCGGTTCGGGCTGCTGGACGACGTGTTCGCGCGGTGGTCGCAGGCGGGTACGCCCTGTTCGGCGCGGGTGGTGCGAGCCTGGGCGGAGCTGGTGCGCACGGGCGGTTCGATGCCGGTACCGCGGCTCGCCGACGAGGTGGGGTGGAGCGTACGGCACCTGGAGAACCGGTTCCGGGAGCAGATCGGGCTGGGCCCGAAGGCCGCGGCCCGCGTACTGCGGCTGCAACGGGCACGCAGGCTGCTGGCGGCGGGGCGCGGTCAGGCGGAGACGGCGGCGGTCTGCGGGTTCTACGACCAGGCGCATCTGAGCGGCGAGTTCAAGGCGATGACCGGGTGCACACCGCGCGAGTTCACGGCGGCGCGAGAGGTACCGGTCGGGACACCGGCGTCGGACCGGCTGGCGGGCGAGGCGACGAGTCTTGTCCTCGCATCCGAGCGCAGTGCGCATTTTTCCAAGACCCACCAGCTCCGCTGAATGCAGTCTGTGGCCCTCGGCGGAGCCGCAGGATGCGGGGGAGCTGGTGGGTCGGGCCCGGCGCAGCGGGTCCGGCCCACCGTTGTGTCAACTCACCGCGCCCTTGCCCCGGTGGGCGCGTCTGCTGCACCTCTGTCACAAGCGCACCCCTCCTGTCACGCATGTCACATGTACGCGAGCTCTGCGTCACACCCCGTACACAGCCCCTGCCCCGTTCTCACTCTGTGTCGTTGACCGGTCACAGGCTTTGTGATCGCCAGCGCAGCGCCCGGTCCCCCCGACGACCGCCCCCGGTCGCCGCCGCGGCGCACGCAGGGAGGTGCAACCGATGACCGACCGAATTCTCTGGTCCTACAAGGAGATCGCGGCACACATCAAGGTGCAGCCGGACACCGTGCGGTCGTATCGCAAGCACGGGCTGCTGCCACCGCCCGACCATGTGGAGGGCGGCAAGCCCTTCTGGTACCCCGACACGGTCCGGGCGTGGGTGGCGTCGAGGCCCGGCAACCGTGGGCGACGGACGGACTGACCTCCCGGAACACCGCCTGTGCCCCACCCTTCGGCGTGGGGCACAGTGACCCCATGAACTTCTCCGTCAAGCCCACGCTCACCGGCCCGAAGACCGTGCTGCGGCCGTTCGGCGAGGCCGACGCCGAGGTCATGTGGGAGATCGTCACGGACCCCGAGGTCCAGCACTTCGCCTTCGACCCCGGCACCGAGATCACCCGCGAGCGGCTGCGTTCCTGGTACGGCTCCACGTCCGGCCAGTCGGACCGTCTCGACCTCGCCGTCACCGACCGGGCCACCGGCGAGGTACTCGGCGAAGTCGTCCTGTGCGGCTGGGATCCGGACACCCGCTCCTGCACGTTCCGCACACTCATCGGCCCCCGGGGCCGCGGCCGGGGCATCGGCACCGAGGCCATCCGCCTGATCGTCGACCACGGCTTCGGCCAACTCGGCCTGCACCGCATCCAGTTGGGCGCCTATGGCTTCAACCACCGTGCCCTGCACGTGTACAAGAAGGTCGGCTTCGTGGTCGAGGGCGTCCGGCGCGATGCCCAGATACACGACGGCGAGTGGGTCGACGAGATCCTCATGGCCATCCTCGACCACGAGTGGACCGCCCTCAGCTCCACGGCTCGATGACCGTCACCCCCGCCCCCGGCGCTGTCCCGATCGCCGTCAGTGCCGAGGGTGCCGCGTCCAACGGGATCGTCGACGTCACCAGCAGATCCGGCCGCAGCATCCCCGACCGGACCAGCTCCAGCATCGGCGTGTAGCTGTGCGCCGCCATCCCGTGGCTGCCCAGGAGTTCGAGTTCGAGGGCGATCGCGCGGGCCATGGGGACGGGTGTCGTCCCGGATGTCGAGGGCAGCAGGCCCACCTGGATGTGCCGGCCCCGGCGGCGCAGGCCGTTGACGGAGGCGGCGCAGGTGACGGGGGAGCCGAGGGCGTCCAGGGAGAGATGGGCGCCGCCACCGGTCAGGGCACGGACGGCGGCCGCCGTGTCCGGTGTGCCCGACGCGTCCACGCATTCCGCCGCCCCGAACTTCCGCGCCAGGTCCAGGGCCGCCGGGGAGACGTCCACCGCGACGACCCGCGCGCCGGACGCCGCCGCGATCATCACGGCCGACAGACCGACCCCGCCGCAGCCGTGCACCGCGACCCACTCCCCCGCCGCCACCCGGCCCTGCTGCACGACCGCCCGGAACGCCGTGGCGAACCGGCAGCCGAGCGAGGCCGCCGTCGCGAAGGACATGCCCTGGGGCACGGCGACGAGGTTGACGTCGGCGTGGTCCAGCGCCACGTACTGTGCGAAGGAACCCCAGTGGCTGAAGCCCGGCTGGGTCTGTCGCTCGCACACCTGCTGGTCGCCGGCCGCGCAGGCCGCGCAGCTGCCGCAGGCGCACACGAAGGGCACGGTGACCCGGTCGCCGGGGCGCCATGCGGTCACCCGGTCGCCCACCGCCTCGACGACACCGGCGAGTTCATGCCCCGGCACATGCGGCAGTGTGATGTCCGGGTCGTGGCCCTGCCAGCCGTGCCAGTCACTCCGGCACAGCCCGGTCGCCTCGACCCGCACGGTCACTCCGTGGGGCGCGGGTTGCGGGTCGGCCACTTCACGCACCTCGGCCGGTTCCCCGTACCGCTCGAACACGACTGCCCGCATCCCCGCGCTCCTCTGTTTTGGCTCCGTTCGCCTACGGGGCGCCACATGCCGGTGTCGAGAGCACGACCGTGCTCGACCCTTCGGGCCTCCGCACGCTCGCACTCTCGACACCGGCGCGCCCCTTCAGCTCTCTCGCGGCCGGTGTCGTCGGGACAGTAGAAGTTGGTGGGCCGTGGCCGTCGGCCAAGGCATCCCTGCCGTCCGCGGAGATCATCCTGCCCTGCGGAACGCTAGCCGCCCACCGCCACCTTGTCCCGCTCCTCCTCCGCAGTCGTCGTCGGTTCGTCGCCTCCCTCACTCACCCCGAACCGCTCGTGGAACCGCCGCAACGGCCCCGGCGCCCACCAGGTCGCCCGCCCCGTCAGGCGCATCACCGCCGGGACCAGGAGGCTGCGGACGATCATCGCGTCCATCAGCACCGCCAGGGCGATACCGAGGCCGAGCATCTTGGTGTTGGTCACCCGGGAGGTGCCTATCGCGACCATCACCACCGCGAGGATCACCGCGGCCGCCGTGATCAGTCCGCCGGTGCGCTGCAGGCCGTGGCGGACCGCCTGGTCGTGGTCGCCCGTCGTGTCGTACTCCTCCTTGATGCGGGAGAGCAGGAACACGCCGTAGTCCATGGACAGGCCGAAGGCGACGCAGAACATCAGCACCGGGAGGGTCGTCTCGATCGAGCCGGGGCTGGTGAAGCCAAGCAGGCCGGAGAGGTGGCCGTCCTGGAAGACCCAGACCACCGCGCCGAACATCGCGGTGAGACTCAGCGCGTTGAGCACTACCGCCTGGATCGGGATCAGCACACTGCCGGTCAGCAGGAACACCAGCAGCAGGGTGACGACGGCGATGAAGGCGGCCGCCAGCGGCAGACTTTCGGCTATCGCGTCCTTGGAGTCGACCAGGACGGCTGCCGTGCCGGTCACCTTGGTGTCGAACGGCGCCTGTGCGGCGCGCAGTTCGTCGACCAGGTGCTGGGCCGGGACGTCCACCGCCTCGCCCTTGGGCAGCACCGTGAAGTACGCCGAGTCGCCCCGCACCAGCGGCCCGTCGACCCGGACCACATCCGGGAGGGCGGCGATCCGCTCCTTGTAGTCGGCGTACTGCGCAGGTGTCGCCCGCCCCTCGGCCAGCACCTCCAGGCCACCGCCCGGGCTGCCCGGGAAGCCGTCGCGGATGTGCTGCTGCACCACATGGGACTCGGCGCTCGACGGCAGCTGACGGTCGTCTGCCGTGCCGAACTTCACGCCCAGGAAGGGCAGTCCGAGCAGCACCAGGACGGCGGTGGTGCCCAGGGCGAAGAACGGGGCGCGGCGCATGACGAGGTTCGCCATGCGGGCCCATGCCCTGCCCTCCGCGGCACCGGCTGCGCGAGCGGAGTCCTTCTGCCGCCCGCGCCGGAACAGGCGGCGCAGGTCCAGGGAGTTGACCCGGTGGCCGAGCAGGACCAGGGCCGCCGGGAGCAGGATCAGGGCGGCCGCCGCGGCCAGCAGCACCACCGCGATCCCGGCGTAGGCGAAGGACCGCAGGAAGTACTGCGGGAAGAGCAGCATCGCCGCGAGGGAGACGGCCACCGTGAGGGACGAGAAGAGGACCGTGCGGCCGGCGGTGCGCAGAGTCGTGGCGACCGCCGTCAACGGTTCGGCGCCTGTGGCCAGTTCCTCGCGGAAGCGGCGGACGATGAACAGGGCGTAGTCGATGGCGAGGCCGAGGCCCAGTGCCGTGGTGAGGTTCATCGCGAAGACCGACACATCGGTGAACTCGGTCAGTCCGCGCAGCACGGCATTGGTGCCGAGGATCGCGACGATGCCGATACCGAGGGGCAGCAGGGCCGCGACCGCGCTGCCGAAGACCATCACCAGCAGCACCAGGGTGACCGGCAGGGCGATCGCCTCGGCGCGCAGCAGGTCCTCCTGGATGGTCGTCTGCATCTCGTGCCGCACGGCGACCGGGCCACCGACGCCGACCTCCACCGGACCGTGCGTGCCCCGGAACTCGGGCGCGATGCGGTCCAGGGTCTCCCCCATCTCCTTCTCCTCGCCCGTGATGCGGGCGGCGATCAGCGCCTCATGGCCATCCTCGGCGCGGAGCGCGGCAGCCGACCCGGGGTCCGCCTGCCAGTAGGAGCCGACACCTGTGACGCCCTTCTCCCCGGCCAGGCGCGCGGCGATCCGCTTGGCCTCGGCGGCGACCGCCGGGTCGTCCACGGAGGCGCTACCGGCGTCCACGAGGAGCAGGAGATTGGGCTGGGAGGCGGGGAACTCGCGCTCCAGCGCCTTGGTCGCGTACGTCGAGTCGGCGTGCGGGTCCTCCCAGCCGCCACTGCCCAGGCGGTCGGCGACACCGCTGCCCGCCACCACGGCGAGCGCGGTGATCACCAGGGCCACGAGCAGCGACAACCGAGGGCGGGCTGTCACGAATCGGGTCCAGCCTCCGACACGGGGCGGCCTGTTGACTTCAGTCATTGTGCGGTGTCCCCTTCACCCTGATCCATCCTGTGCACAGCCGGGCAGCATGGAGCCGTCACTGCCATAGACTGGCGAACACGAGACATCGCTCGCGTTTCAAGAATGCGAGCGACCTCTCGCGTTTGTCAATCGCGTTCGGAGAACTGGGGATAACGCGTGTTCGCCAACCGGGAGAAGGACAGCCAGGCAAGCCAGGACAAGGACCAGCCGCGCCGCCGCCAGGCCCGCGGTGAGCGCCGAATCGCCCAGCTACTGGAGGCCGCGGCCACCGTCTTCACCACGACCGGCTACACGGCCGCCAGCACCAACGCCATCGCCCGCGAGGCAGGCGTCTCACCGGGCACGCTGTACCAGTTCTTCCCGAACAAGGAGGCGATCGCGATCGAGCTGGGCGACCGGCTCATGCACGAGATGCGCGAGACCTACGGCGAGGCGCTCGGCCCGGTCGACCCCGCGACCACGCTGGAGCAGGCCGTCGGCCAGGCCGTCGACCGGTTCATCGCCTTCAACTGCGAGCACCCGGTGTTCTTCGCGCTGATGCACGGCCCCGACATCCCCGGCCGTATCGCCGAGGAGCACGACGCCCTGCACGCGACCCTGCTGTCCCGGATCGAGGGCCTGCTCTCCTCGTTCCTGCCGGACGCGGACCCGGCCGACCTCACCCGGACCACCCATATGTGCCTGGGCCTGTACAAGGCCGGCCTGGAGCTGGTCCTCGCCCACGAGGGCGCCGAGCGCGACGCCTACGTCGGCGAGCTGAAGAACGCCCTGACCCGCTACCTCGACCCGCTGGTCGGCGCCAGACTCGGACACATCACCGCGCACTGAACCAGGCCCGACCGGAATCTGCTACCCCGTAGGGGTATACCGTTGGGGTAGGCAAGGCCCCCGTGGGCCCCTCAGCCCCACACGCCTCGACGAGGAGAACCACATGACCGCCCACACCGACACCCCGAGCCCCGTCACCGCCGTCTACAAGGTGAGCGGTATGAGCTGCGGGCACTGCGAGGGCGCCGTATCCGGCGAGATCTCGGAACTCTCCGGCGTCAGCTCGGTGAAGGCCGTCGCCTCGACCGGCGAGGTCACCGTCGTCTCCGAGGCGCCGCTGGACGAGGAGGCCGTCCGCGCCGCCGTCGACGAGGCCGGCTTCGAACTGGTCGGCAAGGCCTGACACCGGCGTCATGACCCGCACCGCCGACCAACCGCCGATAGCCGGGACAGCCGCTCGGGCCGCCACCTCCGACGTCGAGCTGCTCATCGGCGGGATGACCTGCGCCTCCTGCGCCGCCCGCGTCGAGAAGAAGCTCAACCGCATGGCCGGCGTCACCGCCACGGTGAACTACGCGACGGAGAAGGCGAAGGTCAACCACCCCGCGGACATCCAGGTCGCCGACCTGATCGCCGTGGTGGAGAAGACGGGGTACACCGCCGAGGAGCCCGCTCCCCCGGCACCCGAACCACAGGAGACCGGCCAGGCCCCGGAAGATCCCGAACTCGCCGCCCACCGCCAACGCCTGACCGTCTCCGCCCTGCTCGCCGTCCCGGTCGTCCTGCTGTCGATGATCCCGGCCCTGCAGTTCGACGACTGGCAGTGGCTCGCGCTCACCCTCGCATCGCCGGTCGTCGTCTGGGGCGGGCTGCCCTTCCACCGGGCCGCGTTCACGAACGCCCGGCACGGTACGGCGACCATGGACACGCTGATCTCGATGGGCACCCTGGCGGCGTTCGGCTGGTCGCTGTGGGCGCTGTTCCTCGGCGACGCCGGCATGGCGGGCATGCGCGACGACTTCGAGTTCACCGTCGCGCGCACGGACGGCGCCTCGCAGATCTACCTCGAAGTGGCCTCCGGCGTCGTCACGTTCATCCTCCTCGGCCGCTATCTGGAGGCCCGCGCCAAGCGCCGCGCGGGGGCGGCGCTGCGTGCCCTGATGGAGCTGGGTGCGAAGGACGTGTCCGTGCTGCGGGACGGCCGCGAGACGCGCGTCCCCGTGGACCGGCTGGCCGTCGGCGACCGGTTCGTCGTACGGCCCGGCGAGAAGATCGCCACCGACGGCACCGTCGTCGAAGGCACCTCCGCGGTGGACGCCGCCATGCTGACCGGCGAGTCGGTGCCGGTGGACGTGACGGTCGGGGACGCGGTGACCGGTGCGACGGTCAACGCGGGCGGACGGCTCGTCGTCGAGGCGACCCGGATCGGCGCCGACACCCGGCTCGCGCGGATGGCGAAGCTGGTGGAGGACGCGCAGAACGGCAAGGCCGAGGTGCAGCGGCTCGCCGACCGCGTCTCCGCGGTCTTCGTCCCGACGGTCATCGTCCTCGCGGTCGCCGCCTTCGGGGCTTGGCTCGGCATCACCGACGACACGGTCGCCGCGTTCACCGCGGCCGTCGCGGTACTGATCATCGCCTGCCCGTGCGCGCTGGGCCTGGCCACACCCACGGCCCTCATGGTCGGCACGGGACGCGGGGCCCAGCTCGGCATCCTCATCAAGGGCCCCGAGGTACTGGAGTCCACCCGCCGGGTCGACACCGTCGTCCTGGACAAGACCGGCACGGTCACCACGGGTCGCATGGCCCTTCAGGGCGTGTACGTCGCCGAGGGCACCGACGAGGAGCAGGTGCTGCGGCTCGCGGGCGCCGTCGAGCACGCCTCCGAGCACCCCGTCGCGCGGGCGGTCGCCGCGGGCGCCGAGGAGCGGCTCGGGCGGTTGCCGGAGGTCGAGGGGTTCGAGAACGTCCCCGGGCGCGGCGTCCGCGGGCGCGTGGAGGGCCGTGAGGTGGCCGTGGGGCGCCTTTACGACGCCCTGCCACCCGTGCTCGCCCGCGCGCGGGAAGAGGCCGAGAGGGACGGCCGTACGGCCGTCGTGGTCGGATGGGACGGAGCGGCGCGCGGTGTCGTCGCCGTCGCGGACGCCGTGAAGGAGACCAGCGCCGAGGCGGTGCGCGAACTGCGCGCGCTGGGCCTGGCTCCGGTGCTGCTGACCGGGGACAACCGGACGGTCGCCGAGGCCGTCGCGGAGGCCGTCGGCATCGATCAGGTGATCGCGGAGGTCCTGCCCGAGGACAAGGTCGAAGCGGTACGGCGGCTGCAGCGCGAGGGGCGGTGTGTCGCCATGGTCGGCGACGGCGTCAACGACGCGGCCGCACTCGCCACCGCCGATCTGGGTCTCGCCATGGGGACGGGGACGGACGCGGCGATCGAAGCCGGGGATCTGACGCTGGTGCGCGGGGACCTCCGGGTGGCGGCGGACGCGATCCGGCTGTCCCGGCGGACGCTGACCGTCATCAAGGGCAACCTCGTGTGGGCCTTCGGGTACAACGTCGCCGCGTTGCCGCTGGCCGCGGCGGGGTTGCTGAACCCGATGATCGCGGGGGCCGCGATGGCCTTCTCGTCCGTGTTCGTGGTGACGAACAGCCTGCGACTGCGGACGTTCCGGTGAATTCGTAGTAAGAACCCCGCTAGGGCCCTCTGGAGTCCTACGCCCAGCTCACATAAGCTCTTCACAAGGCTCACGCATCATCCTTACGCTTGGACCCCGATCGCCATATCGGGGCTCTTGCGCAACTAACGGACATATGCAAGAGACGCAGATCACAGTGATGTGAAGGTAACCATCGAAGGGGTTCGAAGGTCTAAGTTGACGATGTCAGACGGCGTCTTGGGGGGCGCTTGCTGACATCTGAGGATGTCTTGGGGGACTTCCTCGGAATTGCGTTGCCGGGGCACGTACGCAGGGAAGCTTTGAGCGGCCCTCCCGAGCGTGCGCTGTCCCGGCAGAGCGCAGACCACAACCGCATACATGAGTACGTCGAGTTTTGCTCGTTCTGCTCAAACGGCAACACAGAAAGACAGCGATTCAGGCGCTGCTCTCTCAGACGCCCGGCCGGATCCCGTGGGGGGAATCCGCACCGGGACATGGGAAGGCGCCCTGGACGTCGGCCCGTGGGGGGACCGCCGCCAGGGCGCCTTCTTTATCCGCGCATCCCTGCTGGGCGCACCAACACGAGAGCCCCGCACCCGACCGGAGTCAGGCACGAGGCTCCTGATACGAGGCTCAGCGCTGCTCGACGGGAACGAAGTCGCGCTCCACGACGCCCGTGTAGATCTGGCGCGGGCGGCCGATGCGGGAACCCGGCTCCTTGATCATCTCGTGCCACTGGGCGATCCAGCCCGGGAGGCGACCGAGGGCGAAGAGGACCGTGAACATCTCGGTCGGGAAGCCCATGGCCCGGTAGATCAGACCGGTGTAGAAGTCGACGTTCGGGTAGAGGCTGCGCGAGACGAAGTAGTCGTCGGAGAGCGCGTGCTCCTCCAGCTTCAGGGCGATGTCCAGCAGCTCGTCGGACTTGCCGAGGGCGGAGAGGACGTCGTGCGCGGCGGCCTTGATGATCTTGGCGCGCGGGTCGAAGTTCTTGTAGACCCGGTGGCCGAAGCCCATCAGGCGGACGCCGTCCTCCTTGTTCTTCACCTTGCGGATGAAGGAGTCGACGTCGCCGCCGCTCTCCTGGATGCCCTCCAGCATCTCCAGGACGGACTGGTTGGCGCCGCCGTGCAGCGGGCCCCAGAGCGCCGAGATGCCGGCCGAGATCGACGCGAACATGTTGGCCTGCGACGAGCCGACCAGGCGGACCGTCGAGGTCGAACAGTTCTGCTCGTGGTCCGCGTGCAGGATCAGCAGCTTGTCGAGGGCGGAGACGACGACCGGGTCGAGGTCGTACTCCTGCGCCGGCACCGAGAAGGTCATCCGCAGGAAGTTCTCGACGTAACCGAGGTCGTTGCGCGGGTAGACGAACGGGTGGCCGATCGACTTCTTGTACGCGTACGCCGCGATCGTCGGAAGCTTGGCGAGCAGGCGGATCGTCGAGAGGTTGCGCTGCGTCTCGTCGAACGGGTTGTGGCTGTCCTGGTAGAAGGTGGACAGCGCCGAGACGACCGACGACAGCATGGCCATCGGGTGGGCGTCGCGCGGGAAGCCCTTGTAGAAGTTCTTGACGTCCTCGTGCAGCAGGGTGTGCTGCGTGATCTCGTTCTTGAACGAAGCGAGCTCGTCGACGGTCGGGAGCTCGCCGTTGATCAGCAGGTAGGCGACCTCCAGGAAGGTGGAGCGCTCCGCCAGCTGCTCGATCGGGTAGCCGCGGTAGCGGAGGATGCCCGCCTCGCCGTCGAGGTAGGTGACGGCGGATTTATAGGCGGCGGTGTTGCCGTAGCCGCTGTCCAGCGTCACCAGACCGGTCTGGGCGCGGAGTTTGCCGATGTCGAAGCCCTTGTCGCCGACGGTGCTGTCAATCACCGGGTAGGTGTACTCGCCGTCGCCGTACCGCAGTACTACAGAGTTGTCGCTCACGTCTTCCCTCACCGACGTTGTGCCTCATCTTCGAGGTTGCCCTGACTGTCTCTACCCTCCCCCATTTGGCTCAGGAGAGTGCACTCGGGGTCGACCATTGGGCCTATCGGCGGCACTCAGTGCCGCCAACCTGCCATCCTGCCCCCTGTTTTCCCCATCTGGAAGTGCTCTGTGACCTTCACGACTCGTTTGATCGATCATTTTTTTCGCTGCCTCACGAAATGGCAGGTCACAAGGGGGTCCGGAAGCGGGCCGAACCGGGGGTTCAGCGGCCCGCGAGCCGGTAGTCGAGTGCGGTGCAGCGCCTCCCCGCCGACACGGTGCGCACCGCCTGGCCGATCGCCTTGCGCGAACCCACGAGGACGACCAGCTGCTTGGCGCGGGTCACCGCCGTGTACAGCAGGTTCCGCTGGAGCATCATCCATGCTCCGGTGGTGACGGGGATCACCACTGCGGGATATTCACTTCCCTGTGAACGATGAATCGTCACCGCGTACGCATGCGCCAATTCATCCAGTTCGTCGAATTCGTACGGAACCTCCTCGTCCTCGTCGGTCAGCACCATGAGGCGCTGGTCGACCGGGTCGAGCGAGGTGACCACACCCACGGTGCCGTTGAAGACGCCGTTCTTCCCCTTCTCGTAATTGTTGCGAATCTGGGTGACCTTGTCGCCGACCCGGAAGACCCGCCCGCCGAACCGCTTCTCCGCCAGATCGGGGCGGCCGGGCGTGATGGCCTGCTGGAGCAGCCCGTTCAGGGTGCCCGCGCCGGCCGGCCCTCGGTGCATGGGGGCCAGCACCTGGATGTCCCGGCGTGGATCGAGCCCGAATTTGGCCGGAATCCGATGGGCCGCGACATCCACGGTGAGCCGTCCGGCCGCCTCCGTGTCGTCCTCGACGAAGAGGAAGAAGTCCTTCATGCCGTCGGTGACAGGATGCTGCCCGGCGTTGATCCGGTGGGCGTTCGTCACCACGCCCGACTGCTGGGCCTGCCGGAACACCCGCGTGAGGCGCACGGCCGGGATCGGGCTGCCGTCGGCGAGCAGATCCCTCAGCACCTCTCCCGCCCCGACGCTGGGCAGCTGGTCGACATCCCCAACGAAGAGCAGATGGGCACCCGGCGGTACGGCCTTGACCAGCTTGTTCGCCAGCAGCAGGTCCAGCATCGACGCCTCGTCGACCACCACCAGGTCGGCCTGGAGGGGGCGGTCCTTGTCGTAGGCCGCGTCGCCG
This sequence comes from Streptomyces sp. HD, assembly GCF_028369295.1. GTDB lineage: Bacteria > Actinomycetota > Actinomycetes > Streptomycetales > Streptomycetaceae > Streptomyces. The sequence continues at coordinate 233,478 of NZ_JAQMYP010000001.1, read as the reverse complement.
CCGGGCTTGAGCTCCAGGAGGCGGTGGACGGTGGATGCCTCGGCGCCGGTGAGCTCGGCGAGGCGCTTGGCGGCGCGGCCGGTGGGGGCGGCGAGCACGACCCTGGCCTTCTTGGCGCGGGCCAGCTCCACGATCGAGCGCACGGTGAAGGACTTGCCGCAGCCGGGACCGCCGGTGAGGACGGCGACCTTCTTCGTCAGGGCCAGCTTGACGGCGGCCTCCTGCTCGGGGGCGAGGTCCGCGCCCGTACGGCCCTTCAGCCAGCCCAGCGCCTTGTCCCAGTCGACGTCATGGAACCCCGGCATCTTGTCCTCGTCGGTCCGAAGCAGCCTCAACAGCTGGGCGGAGAGGGAGAGTTCGGCACGGTGGAAGGGGACGAGGTAGACGGCGGTGACGGGATCGTCCGAGCCGCCGTCGGGGCCGGGGACCTTCTCCCGTACGACACCGGGGTCGCCGTCGTCCTCGGGGACCTGGGCCAGCTCGGCGAGGCACTCGATGACGAGCCCGGTGTCGACCTGGAGGAGCTTCACCGCGTCGGCGATCAGCTGCTCCTCGGGCAGGAAGCAGTTGCCCTGGTCGGTGGCCTGCGACAGCGCGTACTGGAGCCCCGCCTTGACGCGCTCCGGGCTGTCGTGCGGAATGCCCACGCTCTGGGCGATCTTGTCGGCGGTGAGGAAGCCGATGCCCCAGACGTCGGCGGCCAGCCGGTAGGGCTGGTTCTTCACGACGGAGATGGAGGCGTCGCCGTACTTCTTGTAGATCCGCACGGCGATGGAGGTGGACACCTCGACGGTCTGGAGGAAGAGCATGACCTCCTTGATCGCCTTCTGCTCCTCCCAGGCGTCGGCGATCTTCTTGGTCCGCTTGGGTCCGAGCCCCGGAACCTCGATCAGCCGCTTCGGCTCCTCCTCGATGATCTTGAGGGTGTCCAGCCCGAAGTGCTGGGTGATGCGGTCGGCGAAGACCGGGCCGATGCCCTTGACCAGGCCGGAGCCGAGGTAGCGGCGGATGCCCTGGACGGTGGCGGGAAGGAGTGTCGTGTAGTTCTCGACGCTGAACTGCTTGCCGTACTGCGGATGGGACCCCCAACGCCCCTCCATCCGCAACGACTCACCGACCTGCGCGCCGAGCAGCGCGCCGACGACGGTGAGCAGGTCGCCGGCACCCCGGCCGGTGTCGACCCGGGCGACCGTGTAGCCGTTCTCCTCGTTGGCGTACGTGATCCGCTCCAGGACACCTTCGAGCACGGCCGGCCGCCGTTCGCCTGTGGAGTTCCCCGCCTGGTTGGACATGACCCGACGGTACCGGCCGGGTGTGACAGCGGGGGTGCGGAGGTCAGCAACGGTGCGGAGCCGGGAAACGGCGTTGCCCCGGCCCACGACGATCACTAAGGTCCGTCGGGTGACTGCCGGGTCGGCCATGGGCCATGCACGAGTGGGGCTCCCGGCCTCGGCGTGAGCGCGAGGCGGGCACGAGCCCCGCCCCCTCTCCGAGTTCTTCTGCCTGGCGCCCGTTCGCGGCGCCCGTCCCAGCGGATCCCGAACCTCGGAGACACACCACCCACATGCCGAACGAACAGCAGCACCAGACCGCATCCGAACTGCCGGAGACCTCGGTCCAGTTGAACCACACCGCCGTCTACGCCAGGGACCGGCAGCTGTCGGCCGAGTTCCTGGCCGTGATCCTGGGCTTGAAGATCGGCGCTCCCTTCGGGCCGTTCCTCCCCGTCGACCTCGGCAACGGCGTGACGCTCGACTACTACGAGAAGCGTGACGAGCCGATCCAGTCGCAGCACTACGCGTTCCTCGTGCCGGACGAGCGGTTCGACACCATGATCGCCCGCCTGGAAGCGGTCGGGATCACCTACTACGCCGACCCCGGCCACACCGAGCCCGGTCGGATCAACCGCCTGTTCGGCGGTCGCGGCGCGTACTTCGACGATCCGGACGGCCACAACATGGAGATCATGACCCGGCCCTACGCCCGCCCCTGACCCACGGCCCGTCAGGGGCCTTGCCTTGGGCGTGGGTCAGCCCTGCTCGGGAGTGGACCATTCGACGAACTGGATGATCACGCCGTTGGGGTCGGTGACCTGGAACAGCCGCTCACCCCAGGGCTCCTGACGCAGCGGCATGGTGATCTCGATTCCGGCGTCACGCAGCCGCTTCTCCTGCTCTGCCAGGCCGCTTTCGAGGGTGAAGGCCAGGATCAGGCCGTCGGCGTGCCGGTCGCGCTGCTCGGGCGGCAGCACCTGGATGCCGCGGGCGAGCAGGACGACATCGACCGCGTCGGGGCGCGCCAGGGAGGCGAAGCCGTCGGCGGCCTGCTGGACGGTGTAGCCGAGGTGGGAGGTGAAGAACGCCTGGGAGGCGGTGACGTCGTCAACGGTCAGCGAGACGGTGGAGGCGGTGAACTGCACGAGGCTCCCTGGGTTGCGGTGAGGCTGGGGCACGGGCGCGTGCCCCAGCCTTCGATCGAGCGTCCTACCGACGCAAACTTACAACGGTCGTAAAGTTAGTCCAGGCCCCCTGAAGGTGTCAACGTAAAAATGCTACGAGGGTAAGATTGCGCCATGGCTACCCAGACGTCCGCCCCGGCCACCGGGCTGCGCGAGGCGAAGAAGCAGGAGACCCGGCAGCTCATCTCCGACCACGCCACCCGGCTGTTCATCGCCCAGGGTTTCGAACAGACGACCATCGCCGAGATCGCCGCCGCCGCCCGCGTCGCCAAGAAGACCGTCACCAACTACTTCGCCCGCAAGGAAGAACTGGCCCTGGACCACCAGGAGGAGTTCGCCACCTCCCTGGCCCGCACCGTCGCCGCCCGGCACCCGGGCGAATCGGCACTGGCCGCACTGCGCCGCGCGTTCGCCGACGCCACCGCCGCCCAGGACCCGGTCGCCGGGTTCTCCGGCCAGGAGTTCGCCCGCATGATCGCCGACAGCCCCACCCTGACCAGCTGCCTGCACGGTCTGCACGAGCAGCGCGAACACCACCTGGCCCAGACGCTCGCCGAGATCACCGACGCCCAGCCCGACGACATCACCGTCCAGACCGCCGCCGGCCTGCTGGGCACCGTCCACCGCGTGCTGTTCCACCGCATCCAGGCCCTCACGCTCGCCGGCCGCCCCGATGACGAGATCGCCCGTGTCATCGCCGCCGAGGCCGCCCAGGCCTTCGGCCTGCTGGAGCCCGCCCTGTCCGACTACGCCACCGCCTGACGCGAGCGTTTCACCGAGTTCCGCCACTCACACCTCGGGCCCCGCCGCGCCGCGACATCACGATCCGGTTTCGGGATGTGGTTGAGGGGTTGATTATCGGCCGTGTAATCGATTCCAATCCTCCCTACACATCGATGTAATCGATTCCACGAGCATCCACAAGGAGGTGGAGCTGCGATGGCGAGCATCAAGGACGTCGCGGCCGAGGCGGGGGTATCCGTCGCCACGGTGTCGCGCGTCCTGAACGACCATCCGTCGGTCAGCGCCGAGGCACGCACGCGCGTGCTGGCCGCTGTCGAGACCCTGGGCTACCGCCCGAACGCCGTCGCCCGCTCCCTGCGCACCGACCAGACCCACACCCTCGGCCTGGTCATCAGCGACGTCATGAACCCGTACTTCACCGAACTGGCCCGTTCCGTGGAGGAGGAGGCCCGCGCGCTCGGCTACAGCGTCATCATCGGCAACGCCGACGAGCGGCCGGATCTGCAGGACCATCACGTGCGGAACCTGCTGGACCGGCGTATCGACGGGCTGCTCGTCTCCCCGACCGACGGCGGCTCCCCGCTGATGCTGGACGCCGTGCGGGCCGGGACGCCGATGGTGTTCGTGGACCGGTGGATCCCGGGCGTGGACGTGCCGGTCGTACGGGCGGACGGGCAGGCCGCCGTACGGGATCTCGTGGCGCATCTGCACGGGCTCGGGCACCGGCGGCTCGCGATCATCGCGGGGCCCGCCGCCACCACCACCGGACGGGAACGGATCGAGGCCTTCCGCGAGGCCCTCGGCGCGTACGGGCTCGAACTCCCCGACGCCTACATAGGCCAGGGCGACTTCCAGGCCGAGAGCGGACGGCGGGTCACCGAGGGGTTCCTCGACCTGCCCGAGCCGCCCGAGGTCGTGTTCGCGGCCGACAACCTGATGGCGCTCGGCGCGCTGGACGCCGTACGCGCGCGTGGGCTGCGGATTCCCGAGGACATCGCGCTCGCCGCGTTCGACGACATCCCGTGGTTCGTGCACACCGATCCGCCGATCACCGCGGTCGCCCAGCCGACGGGCGAGCTGGGCCGGGCCGCCGTACGCGCCCTGGTCGACCGCATCGAGGGGCGGCCCGGCGAGTCCGTCACCCTCCCCGCCCGACTCGTCGTACGCCGCTCCTGCGGCGAGAACCCCACCCAGTGAACTCCACCCCAGTGCAAAGGAGCACTTCGTGAGCAACCCGGACGAGTTGCTGCGCATCGAGGGCATACGGAAGACCTTCCCGGGCGTGGTCGCGCTGGACGGCGTCGACTTCGATCTGCGCCGGGGCGAGGTGCACGTGCTCCTCGGTGAGAACGGCGCCGGCAAGAGCACCCTCATCAAGATGCTCTCCGGTGCCTACACGCCCGACGCCGGGCGGATCCTGGTCGGCGGCGAGGAGACGCGCATCCACGGTGCGCAGGACTCCGAGCGCCTCGGGATCGCCACCATCTACCAGGAGTTCAACCTCGTTCCCGATCTGACGGTCGCCGAGAACATCTTCCTGGGCCGCCAGCCGCGCCGCCTCGGGATGATCGACCGGAAGCGGATGGACGCCGACGCCGAGATCCTGCTGAAGCGCGTCGGGGTCGACGTGTCGCCCCGCGCGCGGGTGCGTGAACTCGGCATCGCGCGGCTGCAGATGGTCGAGATCGCGAAGGCGCTCAGCCTGGACGCGCGCGTGCTCATCATGGACGAGCCGACCGCCGTGCTCACCTCCGAGGAGGTCGAGAAGCTCTTCGCGATCGTGCGCACGCTGCGCGAGGACGGCGTCGGCATCGTCTTCATCACGCATCACCTGGAGGAGATCGCCGCCCTGGGAGACCGGGTCACGGTCGTCCGGGACGGCAGGAGCGTCGGGCAGGTCCCGGCCGCCACGCCCGAGGACGAACTCGTACGGCTCATGGTGGGGCGCTCGATCGAGCAGCAGTACCCGCGCGAACGGCCCGACAAGGGCGCCGCGTTGCTGTCCGTCGAGGGGCTGACCAGGGACGGCGTCTTCCACGACGTGAGCTTCCGGGTGCACGCCGGTGAGGTCGTCGGCATCGCCGGGCTGGTCGGCGCCGGCCGTACCGAGCTCGTGCGGGCCGTGTTCGGCGCCGACCCGTACGACAAGGGCGCCGTGAAGGTCTCCGGCGCCTCGGTCGCCAAGTACGACGTCAATGCGGCGATGACCGCGGGCATCGGGCTGATCCCCGAGGACCGCAAGGGCCAGGGGCTGGTCCTGGACGCGTCCGTCGAGGAGAACCTGGGCCTGGTGACGCTCCGTTCGGCCACGCGCGCGGGGCTCGTCGACCTCAGGGGGCAGCGGGAGGCCGCCGGGCGGATCGCCCAGCAGCTGGGCGTGCGGATGGCCGGGCTCGGCCAGCATGTGCGCACCCTCTCCGGCGGCAACCAGCAGAAGGTCGTCATCGGCAAGTGGCTGCTCGCCGACACCAAGGTGCTCATCCTCGACGAGCCCACGCGCGGGATCGACGTCGGCGCCAAGGTCGAGATCTACCAGCTCATCAACGAACTGACCGCGGCCGGCGCCGCCGTACTCATGATCTCCAGCGATCTGCCCGAGGTGCTCGGCATGAGCGACCGGGTCCTGGTGATGGCCCAGGGCCGGATCGCGGGCGAACTCGGCGCCGCCGAGGCGACCCAGGACGCCGTGATGGCCCTGGCCGTCAGCACCCCTACTACAACGGACCCCGCTACTACGGATGTGGAGGCCACCCGTGGCCACTGACACGCTCAAGAGCACGACGGGCGCGAGTGGCGCCCCGGGCGGCCTGCGCCGTCTTCTGCTCGACAACGGCGCGCTCACCGCGCTGATCGTCCTCGTCGTCGCGATGTCGGCGCTGTCCGGCGACTTCCTGACGGCCGACAACCTCCTCAACGTCGGCGTCCAGGCGGCCGTGACCGCCATCCTCGCCTTCGGTGTCACCTTCGTCATCGTCTCGGCGGGCATCGACCTGTCGGTCGGCTCGGTCGCCGCCCTGTCGGCCACCGTCCTGGCCTGGAGCGCCACGTCGGAAGGCGTCCCGGTCCTCCTCGCCGTCCTGCTGGCCGTCGCGACCGGCATAGCGTGCGGCCTGGTCAACGGCTTTCTGATCTCGTACGGCAAACTCCCGCCGTTCATCGCGACGCTGGCCATGCTGTCGGTGGCCCGCGGTCTGTCGCTGGTGATCTCGCAGGGCTCGCCCATCGCCCTGCCCGACTCGGTCTCGCATCTCGGCGACACGCTCGGCGGCTGGCTGCCGGTGCCGGTGCTCGTGATGGTCGGCATGGGGCTGATCACGGCGTTCGTGCTGGGGCGGACGTACATCGGCCGCTCGATGTACGCGATCGGCGGCAACGAGGAGGCGGCCCGTCTCTCCGGGCTGCGGGTGAAGAAGCAGAAGCTCGCGATCTACGCGTTCTCCGGACTGTTCGCCGCCGCCGCGGGCATCGTGCTCGCCGCCCGGCTGTCCTCCGCGCAGCCGCAGGCCGCGCAGGGCTACGAGCTCGACGCCATCGCGGCCGTGGTCATCGGCGGCGCCTCGCTGGCCGGTGGCACGGGCAAGGCGTCCGGGACGCTGATCGGCGCGCTCATCCTGGCGGTGCTGCGCAACGGCCTCAACCTGCTGTCCGTGTCCGCGTTCTGGCAGCAGGTCGTCATCGGCGTCGTCATCGCGCTGGCGGTGCTGCTGGACACGGTGCGCCGTAAGGCGGGAGCGACCCCGGTGACCACGGGCGGCGGCGGGAACAAGAGCAGGCAGGCGGCGACGTACGTCCTCGCGGCCGTGGTCGCGGCGGCGGTCGTCGGTGCCACCTCCCTGCTGCACGTCGGTACGTCGGAGGCGAAGAGCCAGAAGATCGGCCTGTCGCTGTCGACCCTCAACAACCCGTTCTTCGTGCAGATCCGGGCCGGTGCGCAGGCCGAGGCGAAGAAGCTGGGCGTGGACCTCACCGTCACCGACGCGCAGAACGACGCCTCGCAGCAGGCCAACCAGCTGCAGAACTTCACCAGCGGGGGCCTCGGCACGATCATCGTCAACCCGGTGGACTCCGACGCGGTGACCCCGGCGGCGAAGGCCGTCAACAGGTCGGGCATCCCGCTGGTCGCCGTCGACCGCGCGGTCAACAACGCCGACTCGGCCGCGCTCGTCGCCTCCGACAACGTCACCGGCGGCAAGCTGGCCGCCAAGGCGCTCGCCGAGAAGCTGGGCGGCAAGGGCAGGATCGTGATCCTCCAGGGCCAGGCCGGCACCTCCGCCAGCCGTGAGCGCGGCTCCGGCTTCGCCGAGGGCCTGACGGCGTACCCGGACATCGAGGTCGTCGCCAAGCAGCCCGCCGACTGGGACCGCACCAAGGGCCTGGACGTCATGTCCAACCTGCTCCAGGCCAACCCGGACATCGACGGCGTCTTCGCGGAGAACGACGAGATGGCACTCGGCGCGATCAAGGCGCTGGGCGCCAAGGCCGGCAAGTCCGTGCAGGTCATCGGCTTCGACGGCACCGAGGACGGCCTGAAGGCGGTCGAGGCGGGGACGCTGTACGCCTCGGTGGCGCAGCAGCCGGCGGAGCTCGGCCGGATCGCCGTGCAGAACGCGGTGAGGGCGGCCGAGGACAAAAAGGTGGAGAAGTCGGTGATGGTGCCGGTGAAGGTGGTCACGAAGCAGAACGTGGCGGGCTTCGGCGGCTGACATCGGTGAACGGCGAACGGGCGGACGGCCGTTGAAGGAGCATGGGTTCATGAACCGGCGCGTGAACCGGCCCATGAACGGGCCTGTGCCTCATGACGGCCGTCCGCCTCACGTCACCACGGGGACCTATCAGGGGAGCAACCTCATGTACGACTACGACCTCCTGGTCGTAGGGTCGGCCAACGCCGACCTGGTGATCGGTGTCGAGCGTCGGCCGGGGGCCGGCGAGACCGTGCTCGGCTCCGATCTGACCGTCCACCCGGGCGGCAAGGGCGCCAACCAGGCGGTCGCGGCCGCCCGGCTCGGAGCCCGTACGGCCCTGCTGGCCCGCGTCGGCGACGACGGGCACGGCCGGCTGCTGCTCGACTCGCAGCGGGAGTCCGGCGTGGACACGGTGGGTGTCCTGGTCGGCGGTGCGCCGACCGGCGTCGCGCTGATCACGGTGGACCCGTCCGGGGACAACAGCATCGTGGTCTCGCCAGGTGCGAACGGCCGGCTGACCCCGCAGGACGTCCGGGCGGCGGCCAGCCTGTTCCAGGCGTCGCGGGTGGTCTCGGCCCAGCTGGAGATCCCGCTGGAGACGGTCGTCGAGGTGGTCCGCAACCTGGCGGACGGCAGCCGCTTCGTCCTGAACCCGTCCCCGCCCCGCCCGCTGCCGACCGAGGTGCTGGCGGCCTGCGACCCGCTGATCGTGAACGAGCACGAGGCGAAGGTGATCCTCGGCGACGCAGCGGTGGGCGAGACGCCGGAGGACTGGGCCCGGATCCTGCTCGCCAAGGGGCCCCGCTCGGTGGTGGTGACCCTGGGCGCGGAGGGCGCGCTGGTGGCGTCCGCGCAGGGCGTGACCCGGGTGCCGTCGGTGAAGGTGGCCGCGGTGGACACCACGGGCGCGGGCGACGCGTTCACGGCCGCGCTGGCCTGGAAGCTCGGGACGGGGTCCGACCTGGCCGAGGCGGCGGCGTACGCGGCCCGGGTCGGGGCGGCGGCGGTCACGAAGGAGGGCGCGCAGCAGTCCTTCCCGACCGCGGCGGAGGTCGAGTCGCTGTGCTGTGCCAATCCTGGGGACGCCGCATCCGACAGCGGCACCGCCGCGGGCCGGACCCCCGGCGAAGGGCCGGGCACCGCACCCGGCGTGTCCTCGCAAGGCGGGTCGCTGTGAAGAAGGCCGGAATTCTGAACCGTCATCTCTCCGGTGCCCTGGCCGAGCTGGGCCACGGCGACGGCGTGCTGGTGTGCGACGCAGGCATGCCGATACCCGACGGCCCCCGGGTCGTGGACCTGGCCTTCCGGGCCGGGGTGCCGTCCTTCGCCGTCGTACTGGACGGCCTGCTGGCCGAGCTGGTGGTGGAGGGCGCGACGGCGGCGAAGGAGATGCAGGACGCCAATCCGGCGGCGGCCGCGCTGCTGGAGGGGGAGTTTCCCGGGCTGGAGCTGGTCACCCACGAGCGGCTGAAGGAACTGTCGGCCGGGGCACGGCTGGTGGTGCGGACCGGGGAGGCACGGCCGTACGCGAATGTGCTGCTGCGCTGCGGGGTGTTTTTCTGAGGGGAACGTTTCGAGGGGCCCGGTCCGTCGACCGAGCCCCTCGGGTTTTCCCCTCCCATCAGGACCCTCGTGATCCCCCCAGATCCCCCTCCAGAAGTCCTGATGCCAAGTACGACCGGCGAGGTGCGGGAAGGGTTGTACGTCTCCGGGGACTTTTTTCGGCGTGCCGAGGAACCGCCACAGTCGTAGCGTTTCAGACATGTCAGAGGTAGACGAGAACCCCCTCACGTCCCTCCAGGACGACGTGCTCGAAGAGCTCGGCGACGACCGGATCGGGGACATCGCGGGGTTGCTGGGGACGGACGAGGCGGGCGCCCGGCAGCTGGTCGGTACGACCGTGGCGGCACTCTCCGGCGAGGCGCAGACCGTCGCGACCCCGCACGAGGCCCCCCTCACCGGCGTGGCCACGGTGGGCGGCTTCGCGACGGGCGGCCTCATGGCCGGGGTCCTGGCCGAGGAGGCCGAGCGGGTGGCGACCGCGGTGGCCCACCGGACGGGGCTGCCGCCGGGGGCGGTGTCCCGGATCGTGGAGACGGTGATTCCGGTGGTGCTGGCGGTGCTGACGAAGAGGGCGGCCGGCAAGTAGCGGTGCGTGGCATGAGCCGAGTGGCGTGGGCTGCGTGTGGGGCCGATGATTGAGGGGTACTCCGAGAGGGTGAATGATCACGAGCGATGATCGTGAGCCGCGAAAGGCACGTTCCTCATCACGACGGCAGTCGTCCGCCGAGGCGCGAGTGTCCGCCGCTGAAGCGATGCGGTCCGCGATCGAACAACTCAGTGAGCTGTTGGGGAGGGCTCCCGAGTCGGTTTCCTCGCTGAGGCCGACGGATCAGGGCTGGGAAGCCGATGTCGAGGTCGTGGAGCTGGAACGCATTCCCGAGACGACCAGCGTGATGGCCAGCTACCAAGTGGTTCTGGACCCGGAGGGGAAGCTGCTGGCGTACGAGCGCGGGCGTCGCTACACGCGCGCGCAGGTGGACAGGAGGGACGACCAGTAGGTCGCTCACCCTTTCGCCGGGAAGTCGGGCCGGAAGGGATGTCACCGTGACTGTGGTGCCACAGGGCAACGGTGGTGGTGCGCCCGCCGCCAATGGCGGTTCGGGAAACCTTTACGACGTGTTGGAACTCGTCCTCGACCGGGGTCTGGTCATCGACGCCTTTGTCCGGGTGTCCCTGGTGGGCATCGAACTGGTCAAGGTCGACGCGCGGGTCGTCGTCGCCAGTGTCGATACGTATCTGCGCTTCGCCGAGGCCGCCAACCGGCTGGATCTGGAGTCGGGGCGCAAGGCCCCCGCGCAGCTGTCCGACATCGTCGAGGGCTCCGTCGAGAGCGGGGCCCACGGTAAGAGCAAAGGGGCGCTGTCGGGCGCTGTCGAGGCGATCACCGAGTCGTTCAAGGGCGACGATGACGACGACGAGCACGACGAGCGTGAGCGCAGGCCGGCGCGCGAGAAACGGCACGAGCGCAACGAACGCCGCTCGGAACGTCACGCGGAACGCCGCTCCGCGAAGGACCGGGAGGAGTGAGCGAGCCGATGCCCGTGTATGTGTACGCGATCACCAAGGACTCGCACCCACTGGATCTCGGCGAGGGCAAGGGGGTGGGCGACCCGCCCGAAGAGCTGAGCGTGGTGCGCGGCGGATCCCTGTGCGCCGTCGTCAGCGAGGCCCCGGACGACCTCTCGGTGGCCCGCCAGGATCTGGAGGCCCACCACACGGTCCAGGAGCGGTTGTGGGCCGACGGCCCCACCCTGCCGCTCAGCTTCGGGTTCGTCGCCGAGGACGAGGACGCCGTGCGCGCCGTCCTGGAGGAGCGGGAGCAGCTGTTCGCACAGCGTCTGGACGAACTCGCCGGTCGGGCGGAGTTCAACGTCAAGGGAGTCCTCGACGAGGACACGGTGCTGCGTGCCGTCCTCGAACAGAACGCGCGGGCCCGTGAGCTGAACGAGCTGACCCGTGAGGGCGGCGGGACGTACGAGGACCGGCTGGCGCTCGGCGAACTGGTGGCCCAGGAGGTGCAGGGCCGGCAGGACGCCCTCGGCGAGGAGGTCCTCGCCGCGCTGCGGCCGCTCGCCGAGGCCGAGCAGGTCGCGCCGCCGTCGCAGCAGTACTTCGTGAGCGCGTCCTTCCTGGTGGAGGAGGACCGCGCCGAGGAGTTCGGCCAAACCGGCCAGGAGCTGGCCGAACGCTATGGCGAGGGCGTCGAGTTGCGGCTGCGGGGCCCCCTGCCGCCGTACAGCTTCGTGTGAACGGCTCGACGCGCGAGGAGCACGAGGAGCGCGAGGAGGCGCTGTGGGACTGGTCACCGGGATCCTGACGCTGCCGGTCCTTCCCGTCGAGGGCGTCGGCTGGGTGCTCGACAAAGTGGTCCGGGCCGCCGAGGACGAGTTCTACGACCCGGCTCCCGTGCAGGAGGCGCTCGTGAACCTGGAGCGGGCGCGCGACGAGGACCGTATCGACGACGAGGAGTTCGCGGAGCAGGAGCAAGCACTGCTGAACCGCCTGGAGGAGATCAGGGCCTACCAGCTGCGACAGGGCGGACAGCCAGCGCCGTGACACACGGGTCGTGGGCTGCTGCTGCTTGGTGAGGAAAGAAGACATGGTCATGAACAACGCCAAGATCGGCACGGCCCTGCTGGGCGGCTATGTGCTGGGGCGGACCAAGAAGGCGAAGCTCGCCATCAGCCTCGGCGCGCTGCTCGCCGGATCGAGAATCAAGCCCGGGCAGGTCGGCAAGGCCCTCCAGCAGTCCCCCTTCGTGCACACCCTCACCGACCAGGTGCGCTCCGAACTGACCGACGCGGGGAAGGCGGCGGCGACCACCGTCCTGAGCGCGAAGGCCGACAGCCTGGCCGACGCTCTGCACGAGCGCACCGCCGGACTGCGGGAGAAGGCCCAGGACCAGGGCGAGCGGGACACGGACCGAGGCGAGGACACCGGGGGCAAGGACGAGACCGAGACCGAGGCCGACGACGAAGCCGAGACGGAACCGGACGAGGAGCCGGACGAGGCGAACGGCGACGGCGAGGAACCCCGCGCGAAGGCGCGCGGCAAGGCCCGGGAGAAGTCCGGGGCGGAGGCGTCCCGCGGCGCGGGACGCGGCAAGACGCAGCGTGGCACGTCGGGGCGGGACGAGGAGCAGCCCCGCAAGCGGAAGACCTCCACGTCACAGAGCCGCTCGCGCAGCGGCGCCGCGCGGTCGAGGAGGCAGGACGATGGCTGAGCGCAAGGCGACGGGACGCGGCTCGGGCGGCACAGGGACCCTGGCGAAGGCCGGCGAGCGGGTACCGGGCGCGAATCGGCTGAAGGACGAGATGGAGCACTATGTCGAGGCCCGTCTCCAGCTGATGCTGGAGGGCATGGGGCACCGGCTCGGCGAGGGCGCGCGCCGGCTGGGCGAGGCCCATGTGGGCCCGCGCGGCCTGGCCACCGCGGTGGCCCGGGGCGGCAAGAAGCTCGGCGAGCACCTCCCGTCCGGCATGGGGGCGCTGACCTCGACCGCCTCCCACGCGAAGGACACGGCCTCGCACGCGAAGGAGACGGCCTCGCACGCCAAGGACGCGGTGCTGGACAAGGCCAAGGACGTCGCCGGGCAACTGCCCGGGCAGAGCAAGGACAAGGACGCCGACAGCGACCCGGACACCATGGGCAAAGGGCTCACCATCATCGAGGACATCGATGTGGGCGTGCCCGTGCGCGAGGCGTACGACCAGTGGACGCAGTTCCAGGAGTACGACCGGTTCGCCAAGGGCGTGGTCGGCATCGAGCAACAGGACGACACCACGACCAAGTGGCATGTGAAGATCGCCAAGTCCAACCGGCACTGGCGGGGCATCATCACGGAACAGGTACCCGACGAGCGCATCGCCTGGACGTCGACCGGGGACCACGCCACCACCCAGGGCGTCGTCACCTTCCATCCGCTCACCGAGAACCTCACCAAAGTGCTGCTCGTCCTGCGGTACTTCCCCAAGGGGCCGGTGGAGCGGGTCGGGGGCCTGGTACGGGCCCAGGGGCGCCGCGCCCGGCTCGATCTGAAGCTCTACCGCACCTTCGTGATGATGCGCGGGGAGGCCACCGGAGGCTGGCGCGGGGAGATCCGCGAGGGCGAGGTGGTCCGGGAACCGGAGGAGGTCGAGGCCGCCGAGCGGGAGGAGGAGCCGGAGGCGGAGTACGACGAGGAGGATGAGAACGAAGAGGAGGAAGAGGAGGGCGAAGAGCCCGAGGGGCAGTACGACGAGGAGGACGAGGAAGAGGCCCCTGCCGCCGACGCTTCCGCCGAGGACGACGAGGACGACTGGGACGAGGAGAGCGAGGAGGACGAGGAGGACGCCGAGGCCGAGGACGAGGCCGAGGACGAAGACCGAGAGCCTGACGACCGCTACGACGACACCGACGAGGCACCCCGCCCGACGCGCCGGCGCCGTGTCTGACCGTGGATGAACTCGGTCGGACATGCGTGACCGTGGGTGACCGTGGGTGCTCCCGGAAACGAGGTCGAGTACGCCGTGACCGAGCCCGTCCCCACCCGCTCCACGCCGTCGCAGGCGCTGTCCCCGTACAGCGGCGGGGGATCCAGCGCGAACCTCGCCGACATCCTTGAGCGCGTCCTCGACAAGGGCATCGTCATCGTCGGTGACATCAAGATCAACCTGCTGGACATCGAACTGCTCACCATCAAGCTGCGGCTCCTGGTGGCCTCGGTCGACAAGGCCAGGGAAATCGGCATCGACTGGTGGGAGCACGACCCGGCGCTGTCCTCCCGCGCCGACCAACGGCACTCCCTGAAGGAACAGAACGAGCGACTGCGCGCCGAGGTGAAGGAGCTGCGCCGGAAGGTCGAGAAGGCCGAGAAGGCGGAGTCCGCGGGCGAGTTGTCCGAGCGCGGATCAGGAAGCCGACGCCCGTCCCGTGCAACGGACCGGGAGTCCGGCGCCGAGCCACGGCGTGCCCGCCGCAAGAAGGACGTCGCCGAGGACCGGGATCGAGAGCCGTGAACGGCCGGCGGTTGAGCTACGCCTACGCCGTGGTCAGGTCGTCCGGCCCGACGGCACAGCGGGCACATGCGGCGCTGGCCGACGTCCGCGGCGTGGCGGATGCGCCCGTCACCCTGGTCCGCTCGGGCGCGGTGGCCGCCGCGGTCAGCGCGGTGCCCGGGGAGGAGTTCTCGGAGGCGGCCCTGAGGGCGCGGCTGGAGGATCTCGACTGGCTGGAGTCGACGGCCCGGGCCCACCACCTCGTCATCGAGACCCTCGCCGCCCGCACCACCGTCCTCCCCCTGCGGCTGACCACGGTGTACCTCGACGACAGCCGTGTCGAGCGGATGCTGAGCGAACGGCAGGAGGCCTTCACCGCGCTGCTGGACCGGTTCGACGACCACGTGGAGTGGGGCGTGAAGGTGTACGCCGAGATCCCACCCGCGTCCGAGCCGCCCCCCTCCCCCGCGGCGCACGGCTCCTCCGCCACCGGACCGGCCGACCCGGCCGACCCGGCTGATCCGGCCCCCGGACGCGCGTACCTGCGCCGCCGCAGGCAGCACCGTCAGACACGCGAGGACACCTGGCGGGCCGCCGAGGAGGCCGTACGGCGGACGGAGGAGCGGGCGCGCGGTCTTGCGGTGGAGCGGGCCCGGCACCGTCCCCAGCAGGGAACCCTGGCCCACGTCCCCGGCGAGAACGTCGCCAACGACGCCTATCTCGTCCCGCGCCACGCGGCCGAGGAGTTCCACGACCGTATGCTGCACGCCGCCGACGACCTGCCCGGCGTACGGGTGGAGGTCACCGGGCCATGGGCGCCGTACTCCTTCACGGCACCCCCCGAAGGGGCGCGACAGCGGTGACCGAATACGGCGCGTACGACGACGACCGCCCCCTCAGCGGACGGCAGGTGGCGCTGATCGACCTGCTCGACCGGCTGCTGAGCGGCGGCGTCGTACTCACCGGCGATCTCGTCCTGTCGGTCGCCGACATCGACCTGGTGCGGATCTCGCTGCGCGCGGTCGTGGTCGCCGTCCGCGACCAGATGGAGGAGCAGTGGGCGCTCGTCCTCCCGGAGCGGACGCCGACGGAGAACGGCGGCCACGGTGACGGGCCCGGCTGAGCGCCCGCCCGCCGACCGGCTGCGCGAGGTCGCGGAGGCCGCGCACCGGGCGTTCTCCCTGCTGCCCGCTCAGCCGGACGACGTGGCCCCGCCGACCGGGGGGCGGAGCGCCGCGCGCCGCCTGCACACCGACCCCGACACCGTGGAGCGGGACCTGGTCAGACTGGTGCTCACCATCGTCGAACTCCTCCGCCAGCTGATGGAGCGCCAGGCCCTGCACCGTGTCGACCAGGGCGATCTGACCGAGGAGCAGGAGGAGCGCCTCGGCCTGACCCTGATGCTCCTCCACGACCGGATGACCGAGCTGTGCGACCGTTACGGGCTCACGCTGGAGGACCTCAACCTCGACCTGGGGCCGCTGGGCACCCTGCTCCCACCCCCGTGAGGAGCCGGCGTGGGGTTCCGCGGGCGCCGGCCCGCGTCCGCTAGCCCGCGTGCTCCACGAACCGTGCCGCCGTCTCCGCCAGCACCTCACGGCCGTCGCGCGCCCACAGCGCGTCGTTGAACAGCTCCACCTCGATGGCGCCGGTGTACCCGGCCGCCTCGACGTAGCCCTTCCACTCCCGCATGTCGATCGAGCCGTCGCCGATCTGACCGCGGCCGGTGAGGACGCCCTCGGGCAACGGGGTGGTCCAGTCGGCGAGTTGAAAGGTGTGGATACGGCCGCCGGCGCCCGCTCGGGCGATCTGCGCGGGCGCGTTGTCGTCCCACCAGATGTGGTACGTGTCCACCGTGACGCCGACCTGCCGGGCCGGGAAGCGTTCCGCCAGGTCCAGGGCCTGGGCCAGCGTCGACACCACACACCGGTCGGCGGCGTACATGGGGTGCAGCGGCTCGATGGCCAGCTTCACGCCGCGCTCCTCGGCGTACGGGCCCAGCTCGGCCAGCGCGTCGGCGATCCGCTCCCGCGCGCCGTGCAGGTCCTTGGAGCCGGCGGGCAGCCCGCCGGACACCAGCACCAGTACGTCCGTGCCCAGCGTCGCCGCCTCGTCGACGGCGCGGCGGTTGTCGTCCAGGGCCTCGGCCCGCTCGGCCGGGTCGATCGCGGTGAAGAAGCCGCCGCGGCACAGGGTGGTGACCGTCAGGCCCGCGTCACGGACCAGCTTGGCCGTCGCCTCCAGGCCGTACGACTGGACGGGCTCGCGCCACAGGCCGACGTTGCCGATGCCCAGCCGGCCGCATTCCTCGACCAGTTCGGGCATCGACAGCTGCTTCACGGTCATCTGGTTGATCGAGAAGCGCGCGAGGTCTGCTGGGCTGGTGCTCACTGGGCCACTCCGTACAGGGCGAGCAGGTTCTTCATCCGTTCCTCCGCCAGCTTCGGGTCCGGGAACAGGCCCAGTCCGTCGGCGAGTTCGTAGGCGCGGGCGAAGTGCGGGAGGGAGCGGGCCGACTGGAGGCCGCCGACCATGGTGAAGTGCGACTGGTGGCCGGACAGCCAGGCCAGGAAGACCACGCCCGTCTTGTAGAAGCGGGTCGGGGTCTGGAAGAGATGGCGGGACAACTCGACCGTCGGGTCGAGCAGCTCCCGGAAGCCGGACACGTTCCCCGTGTCGAGCACCCGCACCGCCTCGGCCGCCAGCGGGCCCAGCGGGTCGAAGATGCCGAGCAGGGCGTGGCTGAAACCCTTCTCGTCGCCCGCGATCAGCTCCGGGTAGTTGAAGTCGTCGCCGGTGTAGCAGCGCACCCCCTGCGGGAGGCGGCGGCGGATGTCGATCTCCCGCTGGGCGTCCAGCAGGGACACCTTGATGCCGTCCACCTTGTCGGGGTGCGCGGCGATGACCTCCAGGAAGGTGTCGGTGGCCGCGTCCAGGTCGGCGGAGCCCCAGTAGCCCTCCAGCGCCGGGTCGAACATCGGGCCCAGCCAGTGCAGGATCACCGGCTCGGCGGACTGGCGCAGGAGGTGGCCGTAGACCTCCAGGTAGTCCTCCGGCCCGGAGGCCGCGGCGGCCAGCGCGCGGGAGGCCATCAGGATCGCCTGGGCGCCCGAAGCCTCCACGACCGCGAGCTGCTCCTCGTACGCCGCCCGGACCTCCACGAGAGACCCGGCGGCGATCTGGTCGGTGCCGACCCCGCAGGCGATCCGCCCGCCGACCGCCTTGGCCTCGGCGGCGCTCCGGCGGATCAGCTCGGCGGCGCCCGCCCAGTCCAGGCCCATCCCGCGCTGGGCGGTGTCCATGGCCTCGGCGACGCCGAGCCCGTGGGCCCACAGGTGGTGGCGGAAGGCGAGGGTGGCGTCCCAGTCGACGGCGGCGGGCGAGTCGGGGGTCGTGTCGGCGTACGGGTCGGCGACGACGTGCGCCGCCGAGAAGACCGTACGGGAGGTGAAGGGCGCGCCCGGCGTCACGGCCAGTGGCTCGGCGCGGGGCTCGTACGCCCTCAACCCGCCCTTGAAGTCGGGGAGTCGGATGGTCACGGCTGGATCTCCGGTACGTCGATACGGCGGCCCTCGGCCGACGACTTCAGGCCCAGCTCGGCGAGCTGGACGCCACGGGCGCCGGCGAGGAGGTCCCAGTGATAGGGGGCATCGGCGTAGATGTGCCGCAGGAACAGCTCCCACTGGGCCTTGAAGCCGTTGTCGAACTCGGCGTTGTCCGGGACCTCCTGCCACTGGTCGCGGAAGGAGTAGGTGGCCGGGATGTCCGGGTTCCAGACCGGCTTGGGGGTGAGGGAGCGGTGCTGGACGCGGCAGTTGCGCAGGCCCGCGACCGCCGAGCCCTCGGTGCCGTCGACCTGGAACTCGACCAGCTCGTCGCGGTTGACGCGGACGGCCCAGGAGGAGTTGATCTGGGCGATCGCGCCGCCCTCCAGCTCGAAGATGCCGTACGCGGCGTCGTCGGCCGTCGCGTCGTACGGCTTGTCGTTCTCGTCCCAGCGCTGCGGGATGTGGGTGGTGGCGATGGCCTGGACGGACTTCACCCGGCCGAAGAGCTCGTGGAGGACGTACTCCCAGTGCGGGAACATGTCGACGACAATGCCGCCACCGTCCTCCGCACGGTAGTTCCAGGACGGCCGCTGGGCGGTCTGCCAGTCGCCCTCGAAGACCCAGTAGCCGAACTCGCCGCGGATGGACAGGATCCGGCCGAAGAAGCCGCCGTCGATGAGGCGCTTCAGCTTGAGCAGGCCGGGGAGGAAGAGCTTGTCCTGGACGACGCCGTGCTTGATACCGGCCGCGGCGGCGAGCTTCGCCAGCTCCAGGGCGCCCTCCAGCCCGGTGGCCGTCGGCTTCTCGGTGTAGATGTGCTTGCCCGCGGCGATCGCCTTCCTGATCGCCTCCTCGCGGGCGGAGGTGACCTGGGCGTCGAAGTAGATCTCGACGGTCGGGTCGGCGAGGACCGCGTCGAGGTCGGTCGAGATGTTCTCGGGGTCCAGGCCGTGCTGCTCGGCGAGCGCCCTCAGCGCGTGCTCGCGGCGGCCGACCAGGACGGGCTCGGGCCACAGCACGGTTCCGTCGCCGAGGTCGAGGCCGCCCTGTTCGCGCAGGGCCAGGATGGAGCGGACCAGGTGCTGGCGGTAGCCCATGCGCCCCGTCACACCGTTCATGGCGATACGCACCGTCTTGCGTGTCACGTCTTTCCCTTCGCACGCGGGGTCTGCGCCGCGTATCGCCCTGTCGTGCACTGGTGAGCGTCGCAGCAAGCGCTTTCTATTAGATAAGAAGCTAGCCTCTGATCAGTGGTCCGGACAAGACCGTGACCAGCCTGAGTTGTTCGAGGGGACGAACAGCGGGGGTTTCTGGCCGTAAGGTTCGCTCGACGCACCTGGAACCGTGGGCCGTGACGACCTGTCTACGAGCACGTACGAGGTGGTACGACGAGATGCGCGACCGGAGGACGACGAGATGACGGTGACCCTGGCGGACGTGGCGGCCCGCGCCCAGGTCTCCCCCGCGACGGTGTCGCGCGTACTGAACGGGAACTACCCCGTGGCCGCCACCACCCGGGAGCGGGTGCTGCGCGCGGTGGACGAGCTGGACTACGTCCTCAACGGACCGGCGAGCTCACTGGCCGCCGCCACCTCCGATCTGGTCGGCATCCTGGTCAACGACATCGCCGACCCCTTCTTCGGGATCATGGCGAGCGCGATCCAGGCCGAGATCGGCGGTCCTGGCGGCCGTGCGGGCGGTGAGCGGCTGGCGGTGGTCTGCAACACGGGCGGCTCCCCGGAGCGCGAGCTGACGTATCTGACCCTGCTGCAGCGACAGCGGGCGGCCGCGGTCGTGCTGACCGGCGGTGCCGTGGAGGACGAGCCGCACGCGGCGGCGGTTGCGTCGAAGCTGCGGAAGCTGGCGGACGCCGGGACGAAGGTGGTGCTGTGCGGGCGGCCGCCGTCGCCGGACACCGGCGCGATCGCGCTGACCTTCGACAACCGCGGCGGCGGCCGCGAGCTGACCGAGCACCTGATCGGCCTGGGACACCGGCGGCTGGGCTACATCGCGGGCCCGGAGGAGCGCACGACCACCCGGCACCGGCTGGAGGGCCACCGGGCGGCACTGGAAGCGCACGGCATCCAGGAGGACGCCGCCTGGACGGTCTACGGCCGCTACGACCGGCAGTCCGGCTACGAGGCGACCCTGGAGCTGCTGCGCCGGGATCCGTCCCTGACGGCCGTGGTCGCGGCGAACGACTCCGTCGCGCTCGGCGCGTGCGCGGCCCTGCGGGACTCCGGACTGCGAATCCCGGACGACGTGTCCGTGGCCGGCTTCGACGACCTCCCGTTCAGCATCGACGCGGTGCCTTCCCTTACGACGGTGAGGCTGCCGTTGGCGGAGGCCGGGGCGCGCGCCGGGCGGATCGCCATGGGGCGTGAGGAGGCGCCGCCCGGGGGGATCGCGACGATTCGGGGGGAGCTGATGGTTCGGGGGTCTTCTGGGGGGCCTCGGGGGTAGGGGCGGGGGCCTGCGGCCAGGAAGCTCGTTGAGGGGGAAGATCCGGTGCCCGGCGCGACGACAAGTCCGCCGACCGGACGAGGCGCGGGAGCGCACCAGCCGCATCCCTACTGCTTGGCACGCCCGCGCCCAATAGGGGCAGCCGTGGTGCGGTCCCGCCCTCTGGCCGACCGTGAAGTGTCGGCCAGAGGGCGGGCGTGTGCGACTCCCGCACGCATCAAGCGCACGGTGAGCCGTCGATCAGGTTTGGGCGAGTTCCTGCGCAGCGTCGAGGACCAGGTGCCACGGGTACTCCTTCGGCTTGCCCTGGCCCGGCCGGTTGGGCACGAAGCCGCCCTCGCCGTACAAGACCCGTACGCCCATGCCACGCAGTTCGTCGATGCTGCGATCGAACTGGCGGTGCTGTACGTAGGCCGCGTTGACGCACGGCATCGTCACCGTCGGGATGCCCTTGCCGATGGCCTCGGCGACGACGCCCACCACAAGGTCGTGGGTGAGGCCGAGCGCCCACGAGTTCACCGTGTTGAAGGTGGCCGGCGCCACGGCGATGACGTCCGCCCTCGGCCACACGTCCGGTTCACCCGGCAGTTTGTACTCACTGCGCACGGGGTGACCTGTGAGTCGTTCCAGCTCGGCAAGCTGCGACGTGAGCCAGTGCTGCGCGGTCGGGGTCAGACCGAGGCAGACATCGAAGCCGCGCCCCTGCGCGTCCCGGATGACCTCCGCGACATCGAAGACAGGAGGGGCCGCCGAGCCGAACAGGTAGAGCACACGGGCAGTTGTCGTCATGTGCCCATCCGACCACACGCAACCGTCGCTGCTCAGCAGGGAGTCGGGCGGATGGAAGCCCCCAGAAGTCCGCATTTGGGTACTGTTCAAAGTGGCTGCCCAGAACGGAGAGACCTGCATGCCCACGCTGGACGAAAACCACACGGGCGCACGTATCAGGGACCAGCGCCGACTGGCCAGGCTCACGCAACGCCAGTTGGCTGGTCGGCTGCCCTACTCCTACAGCTTGCTGAACCAGGTGGAGTGCGGGGCCCGTCCCGCCACCGCCGACTTTGTGGCTGCCTGCGCAAAGGCGCTCAGCATCGATGTCACCGTGCTGACCGGCCAGCCGTACGTGACCGAACTGCAGCGTGACCGGCTCGCCGAGCTGATACGCCCGATCCGCGAGTCCCTCGACCTGTACGACCTCGGCCCCAACCCGGAACTGGCTGTGCAACCGGCGGAACGGCTCATCGCGGGTGCAGACAAGCTGTGCCAGGAGGTCCGGGCCACACACCTGCGAAGCGCTGCGCGGAAACTGCCCGGCCTTGTCGCCGATCTCACTCACACAGCCTGGTCGACGCCGTCCACCAGGCTGTGGCAGTCGCTCGCCTCCGCGTATCGCACCGCACACGACATCAGCGTCAAGCTCGGCTACTACGACCTCTCCGCCGTCGCCCTCGACCGCATGGACTGGGCGGCACAGCGTGCCTCGGATCCGTGCCTGTCAGCCGTACGCCAGTACATGCGGGCACTGGTCTACTTCCGCGAGGGCGAGTACCGGATCGGGCAGCGACTCGTCGCCGCCGGTCACGGGCTGATCGGGCAAGCCGACGAGACGCGCGAGGCGTTGGCCGTCTCCGGTCAGCTGCATCTCGGAGGATCCGTGATCGCCGCGCGAGCGGAGAACGAGTCGGCAGTGAAAATGCACATCTCGGAGGCGCGCCGAATCGCCGAGCGCATCGGCGATGCCTCGGATGTGCACTGGCTGAGCTTCGGCCCCACGAACGTCGCCCTGCACAAGATGTCCGCCGCCGTTGAGATGCACCAGTACGACGACGCGCTCAAACAGGCCAGGAAGATCAGGCTGCCGTCGCAACTGGCCACGTCCCGCCGTGCCCACTTTCTGATCGACAAGTCGCGTACCGAGATGGAGACCGGGCACACCGAAGGAGCGCTGAAGTCGCTGGTCGAGGCTCGGCGCGTGGCACCCGAGCAGACTCGCTATCACCCGGCGGCCCGGGAGACGATCACCGGGCTGGTGCACCTGTCGCGCCGCACCCCGGACACGCTCAACCACATGGCAACCTGGATCGGCCTGTAGGTCACGCTCACAGCGCTCACAAATCTGTGAGCGTTGGCCCCGTCGCGCAGCGTCACGCTGTTCTCACATCTGGTCGACAAGGAGCGCGAACAGCGCGGCGACAACGGTCAGTTCGCTTTGGGCAGCCGCGACCGTACGTCCTCGCTGTCACGCCTTGGTCACCAAGTACGCCCCGGCAGTCGCGCGAACGACTCCGGGGCCGGCCAACGCTGACAAGGAGCGTCGACTTGACGAACGCTACAACCCCGACATCGCGCGGGGTAAGGATGACCATGCGGATCTACACCGTGGACCGTTCGGGCACCGTCATCGAGGACCGCGGCACGGTCAGCGTGACCGGGCAGTCGGTGGCCGCCGCCACTGATGTCCATGAGCCCGCCACGCACGTGTCCGTGCCGCCGTGCAGGACAGGTTGTGCCCCGATGAACACAAGCGCTGAGGCGGACGCGCCGGATCCGAGCATGGCGGCGATGCGCGCCTCCGCGTCCTGGTTCATCGACCAGACCACGCTCCTGGGACACCAGACCGTCAAGAGCTTCGAGGTCGACTTCCGCACCGAGTTGGAGCGGTTGATCCCGCAGATCGAGAAGCTCGCCGCGGGCAAACCTCGGGATGACGTGCCCACCCAGGTGGCGCTCGCCGCAGTCGAAGTATCGCGCCACCGCATGAACGCCACCGAAGCCGCAGGCCTGCGCGGTGAGACGGAGCGCGTCAGGCTGATTGCCCGATCCGTGATGTCGCTGAGCCACCACCACGACGCGCTCACCGGCGTCACCATGTGCCTGGCCTGCGATCGGATCATCGAGGACAACGACAAGTGGGAGCCGTACGACTACGGCAGCTCCACCAGCAGGACGACCCGTCCGGGCCGCTTCCACGCCGCCTGTGTCAACCAACGCCGCTGAGCTGAGGCGACCGTGTTCCGGCGCAGTCCCCGGGGACGAGGCCGCTCAGTCCTGTGGCTTGCGCCAGACGATGCTGTAGCGCCACAGGACGTGACGGCGGTACTCGGAGCCGGGCAGGATCTCGGCGGCCAGTGCGCGCATCTCCGGGTACGTCACCGGCGGTGGCCACACGACGGGCGACGGGTGCTGCCATTTGCCCTTGGCCGCGCGGTGGACGGCACCGACGGTGACTGCGGCGGCGACGCGCGGCAGGTCCTTGGGCAGGGTGTTACGGGCGAGCCCGACGGCAACCAGGACACCGCCCGGCCTCAGCAGGTCGCGCATGCGGGCCAGCCCGGCGGTGGCATCCACGTGGTGCAGGGTGGCAACCGACGCGATGACGTCGAACGAGGCGGGCTCGAAGGGGTGGGTGAGGAAGTCTCCGACGACGTAGTCGACATCGTCCGCGTATGCGCGTCCTTGCTCGATGCTGGGGGCGTGGAGGTCGATCGCGGTGACGTGCGGCACGGTCCGTCGCAGTTCGCGGGCGAGCATGCCCTCGCCGCAGCCGACGTCGAGGGCTCGCCGGGCGCCGTCGGGGACGGCGTGGAGGATGCGGGGATGGTAATGGATGTTGTGGTTCCATCGACCGCCGTTCTTCAGTGCCATGCGGTCATCGTGCCGGACGTGTGATCGGTCGGCTGGGGATCAGCCGAGGAGCGGCCGGAACTTGCCTTCGGCGGGGGCGAAAAGGGCGACACCAGCGCGAGCGCACCGCTCAGACCCCCTCAGCCGGAGCCCCGGCCTCGGCCCCGTCCCCGCCCCGCAGCTCCGGCGTACTCGCCCCGACGTACCCCACCGCCACCACACACAGCACCCCTCCCGTCACCAGTGCGGTCGCCCCGGACGACCACCCGGCGACCAGCCCGCCCCGCATATTGCCGAGATGCGGTCCCGCCTGCCCGACGATCTGTTCCGCGGCAGTCACTCGCCCCAGCAGCGCGTCAGGTGTGTGGGTCTGGACGATGGTGCTGCGGGAGATGACGGACAGGGCATCCGCTGCCCCCGCCACCACCAGCACCGCGAGCCCCGCCCACGGGTCGGTCATCAGTCCGAAGAGGGCCAGTGCCGAGCCCCAGACCCCCGAACCGCAGAGCATCACCACACTGGGTCGGCCCAGCCGGGTGACCGACCCGGACAGGGCCGTGGCCGTGACGCCGCCCACCGCGACGGCCGACAGGAACAGGCCGAGGGTGCGTGGGTCGCCGCCGAAGCGTTCGGCGTTGACCAGCGGGAAGAGGCTGACCGGCATGGAGAGGACCATGGCGGCGAGGTCGGTGATGAGTGCGCCGCGGACCACCCGATGTCCGGCCAGGAAGCGCAGGCCGTCCAGGACGCCGTGCAGCCCGGCCCGCGACGGCTCGCCCTCGGGCGGCAGCGCGGGCAGCCCGAACGCGCCGTAGAAGGCCAGACCGAAGCTCAGCGCGTCCAGCAGATAGCAGACGCCGATACCGAACCAGCCGAGGAACAGCCCGCCCAGCGCCGGGCCGAGCAGCATCATCGCCTGACCGGAGGCGTGGTTGAGGGCCAGCCCGGCCGCCACCTGCTCCTTGGGCAGCAGCCGCGGCACGAACACCCCCGCCGCCGGACCGCCGACCGCCCCGAAGCACGACCCGGCCGCGACGAGCGCGAGGATCCCGGACACCGGGACACCCCCGGTGAAGCCCTGCACCGCGAGCAGCAGCGCACACACCGCCTGCCCGACGGTGGCCACCAGAAAGATCCGCCGCCGGTCACCCCGGTCCACCCACGACCCGGCGAACAGACCGACCCCCACCATCGGCAACGCCTGCGCGAGACCGACCGCACCGCTCCAGACCGTGCTGTGGGTCAAGTCCCACACCTGGTACATGACGGTCACCATCGTCATGAAGCCACCGAGCACGGACACGGTCCGTCCGATCAGCAGCCGCCGGAAGACGGGGGAGGTGCGCAGCGGCCGTACGTCGATCAACGTACGGGCGAGACTCATGACGGCATGGCGGGGCGCGGGGTGGGTTCGGGCACGAGGGGGGACGCTATACGGGGCCCGCGCGCCGGGCGAGCGAATTATTGGCTACCGGCTACCGGCTACCGGCTACCGGCTGCGGGCCGGACGTGGTCTCCGCGTGCGGGCCGGACGCGGTCTCCGGCCCCTCCCCGGCGTCGCTCAGGCCGACTCGTTCAGCAAGCGCGCCAGATGGTCCCGCCCCGCACCGAGCAGCCCGTCCAGCGGTGCGGCCTCCGCGTACCACCGCTTCTCGTACTCCCAGCACAGCCAGCCGTCCCAGCCGTGCCGGGAGAGCACCTCCACGCACTCGGCGAGCGGGAGCACCCCGGCGCCGAGCGGCAGCGGGGTCGTGTCGTCGGCGGAGGCGATGTCCTTGACCTGGACATAGCCCAGGTACGGGGAGAGGGCGGCGTAGCTCTCGGTGGGCTGCTCGCCGCCCAGCCAGGTGTGCATGACGTCCCACAGCGAGCCGACGTGGCGGTGGCCGACCAGGCCGAGGACGCGGATCGCGGCGGCGGCGGTGCGGTGCGAGTCGTGGGTCTCCAGCAGGATCCGTACGCCCATGTCGGCGGCGTACTCCGCGGCCGTACCGAGGCGCCGCGCGGCGATCGCGTCCGCCGACTGGCGGCTCTGCTCGGGGTCGGCGCCGGGGAAGACGCGGACGAAGGGGGCGCCGAGGTCATGGGCGAGGTCGACGAGCCTGCGGACCTCCTCGATCACGGGCCCGTCGTCACCGGGTGCGGCGACCCGGGCGTACCCGGCGAGGCCCAGCAGCTCGATGCCGGAGGCCTTGAACTCGGCCGCCACGTCCCCCCGTTCGGCGGGCCCGAGCCCCAGATGCACCGGCTCCTCGGGGTGCGTGCGCAGTTCGACGCCGTGATAGCCGTGCTCGGTCGCGAGCCGCAGCACGTCGGGGAGGGGGAGACCGGGGACGCCGAGGGTGGAGAACGCCAGTTTCATGCATCCACCTTGCCAGGGAAACGGAGGGAGGCCCATCAGGCCGGGCGATCAGGAGCCATCGGGAGCCAATCGGATGTCAGGGGCGTCACTCCGACGGGCCGTGCAGGTCCAGTCGCCAGTCCTGGCCGGTCAGGTCCTTGCCGAAGGAGCGGTGGGGTTCCTCGGTGACGAGGACGAAGCCGTGGCGCTGGTAGATGCGGCGGGCGGCGGCCAGGACGTCGTTGGTCCACAGGACGAGCTCGCGGTAGCCGACCTCGCGGGCGAACTCGACGACGGCCGTGACGAGCCGGTCGCCGATCCCCAGGCCGCGGGCGTCGGGCTCGACCAGCAGCAGCCGCAGCCGGGCCGTGGCGGGGGCCTCGTCCCGTACGCACATCACACAGCCCACCGGACGGCCGTCCAGCTCGGCGATCCACACCCGCTCCAGATGCGGATCGTGGTCCTGCGCGAAGTCCGCGACGATCTTCGCGACCAGCCCCTCGTAGTCGGCGTTGAAGCCGTACTCGGCGGCGTACAGCGAGGCGTTGCGCTGCACGATCCAGCCGAGGTCGCCGGGGGCGGGCTCGCGCAGCAGGACGTCCTCGCGGCGGGCGGGGCGGCCGTGGGACAGGATCGTGCGTACGGTCGTCATCGCGTCGGCGAGGCGCGGGCGCTCGGCGGCCGGCACGGTCGACAGCAGTGAGCCGACCGATTCGTTCGCCCGCTCCTCCAGCAGCTTGCCGGTCTCCCGGCCGCGCGCGGTGAGCGTGACGCGCCGGCGCCTCGGGTCGTGCCGGGACGTCGTGCGCTCGATCAGCCCGTCCTGCTCGAACTTGTTCAGGATGCGGCTCAAGTACCCCGCGTCCAGGGAGAGTTCGGCCCGCAGGTCGGCCGCGTCCGTACGCGGGGAGTGCGCGAGCTCGTACAGGACGCGGGACTCGGTGAGGGTGTACGGGGCGTAGAGGTGGCGGCTGTAGTCGAGGGCACCGATGACGTTCGTGTAGAAGCGGTTGAAGGCGCGGATGTCGTGGACGGTCATGATCGTCGACCCCCCGGATGCTTGACTGAGTCAGAGATACCGTCGGGTCGAGCCTAGGACGCCCGCGCCCCCGTCGCTACCCCTCGACCGCCGGCCGGTACACGCACACCTGCGCGCCGGTCTTCGCGGCGGTCGTGGAGACCAGTTCCAGCGGCCGCTTCCCGCCGTCGGCCGGGAAGATCGACTTGCCGCCGCCGAGCAGCACCGGCATCACGATGAGCTGGAGCTCGTCCACCAGCCCCTCCTGGATGAGGGTCCGCACGAGGGTGGGGCTGCCCATCATCGCCAGGTCCCCGCCCTCGCTCTCGCGCAGCTCGCGGATCCGGGCGACGGCCTCGCTGCCGGGGATGCGCGTGGTGTTGTTCCAGGTCAGCTCGGAGTCGGTGAGGGTGTCGGTGACGACGTACTTCTTCAGGGCGTTCAGCCGGTCGGCGAAGGGGTCACCGGCGCGCTCGGGCCAGGCGCCGGCCATCGTCAGATACGTACGACGCCCGTACAGCAGCGCTTCGGCCTTCTCCAGCCCCTCGGCGAACGCCGGGCCGAGCACGTCCTCGTCGAAGTACGGGTGCGACCAGCCACCGTGCGCGAACCCGCCGTCGGTGTCCTCCTCGGGGCCGCCGGGCGCCTGGACGACGCCGTCGAGGCTGATGAACTCGGTGATGACGATGCGCATGGGAGTCGCTCCTGTGGTTCGGCCGGGCTCGCCCGCTCCGGTCTTTACGGCATGGAAGACCCGAGTGGGGCCCGGAAATCATCGGTGGAGTCGAGTCAATACGCGGAACGGACCATTCGGCAGAGGCGGGGGCGGCTGACGGGGCGGGCGGGCACCTCCGTTTGGGCCTCTGTGGGGCGCGGAGGCCGCCACATCGCCGCAGCATGGTGGTGTCAGGCGGCATCATCGACACCCCTAGGAGTCTTCATGGCGACGGGCTGGGATTCTCGGGCCGCTACCGGCCCCGAGGGCGGTGAGTGGCTGCCCGTCCTGGACATCCCCGCTGCCGCGCGGCAGCGGCGGTGGACCGTCTTCCTGCGCTGGCTGCTGCTTCTGCCCCAGTTCGTGGTGGTCTGCCTGCTCTCCGTCGCGGCGTTCTTCGTGACCATCGTCGGATGGTTCGCCGCCCTGTTCACGGGACGGCTGCCGGACGCGATCTTCTCCTTCCTCGGCGCGGTCCTCGCCTACCGGACGCGCGTCGGCGCGAGCTCGATGCTCCTGGTCGACCGCTACCCGCCGTTCTCGTTCTCGGCTCCCGGTTACCCCGTACAGATCGAACTGCGCGCCACGCCCCTGAACCGGCTCGCGGTGTTCTTCCGCCTGATCCTGATGATCCCGGCCGGGATCATCAACAACCTCGCGCAGGCGGGCTGGTTCGCGATCGGCTGGGTGTTCTGGCTCATCGGAATCGTGCTGGGGCGGCTGCCCGAGCCGGTCTTTGCCGCCACGGCCGCCGTCGCCCGCTACCAGATGCGTTTCACCGCCTACGCCACGATGCTGACCCCCGCCTACCCCAAGCGGTTGTTCGGCGATGAGCCGGTTCCGCAGGACGCGGTCCGCTCCGGCACCCGGCCGCTGCTCCTGGACACCGCGGCCAAGGTCCTCGTCGTGCTCTTCCTGCTGCTCGGCGTGGGCGGCCATATCACCAGCGGCATCGTGGACTACGACGACCACGACAGCGACAGCGACAGCGCGGGCCCGGTTGCGGTGCCCGTGCGCTGAACGGCGGCGTGGGGCGGGCGGCGACGAGTGCCGGAGGGCGTCAAGAGGGCATGCCCCGGCTGTCCGGGGCGGAGTACCCCATCGCATCCGCAGACACCGACCTCACTTGTCGAAGCGCCGCATGTCCCACAGACGCACGGTGCCGTCCTCGCTGGCGGTGGCCAGCCGGGTGCCGTCGGGACTGAAGTCCATGGCTGTGATGGCGCCCGTATGGCCGGTGAGCACGTGCGGGGCGTCGTCGTGGATGTCGCTGCGCCAGAGGCGTACGAGCCCCGAGTCGTCGCCGGTCGCGAGGAGCCGTGCCCGCGGGCTGAAGGCGAGGGCGGACGCGGGCGTGAGCGGTGTCGGGACCCGGTCCTGGCCCTCGTACCGCCAGAGTGCGCTGCCTCTGGAGCCGCCGAGGGCGATGCTGCCGTCGTAAGGGCTGACGGCGATGGCTCGGGCTGTGCCCGC
The DNA here is from genome assembly GCF_028369295.1 of Streptomyces sp. HD. GTDB lineage: Bacteria > Actinomycetota > Actinomycetes > Streptomycetales > Streptomycetaceae > Streptomyces. Next base: position 203,870 of record NZ_JAQMYP010000001.1, on the reverse strand, counting down.
CAGGCCGTCCGGTCGGTCGGTCGGCAGCATGCGGGTGCCGTCCGTGAATTCCGGCAGCTCGAATCGCCACACCTCGTTCATCAAGGAGAGCACCGCCACCCTTCCGTCGGAGAGCAGGGCGAGCGACGCGAAGGGAAGCAGATCTTGCTCCAGCTCCGCCGACGTCGGCTGGGTGACCCGGCCATCGGAGCCGACGTGCCACAGGCCCACGTTCCCCTCCCCGATGACGTCGTACCTCAGATTCAGTGGGTCGGGTCCGTATACCCCGAGCAGCCGACCGCGCTTGGCGTCCAGTGCAAGCGTTGTGTACATGTCTCTGCCGGGATCGGGCTCCCCTTCGGGCAGATGCTTGAGGTCGGACAGCAAGAAGGCGTCCTGTCGCCCCAACACTCGGACGGGGTCCTCATCCACCGTCAGCAGCCGGCCGTCGGGGTGGAAGGTCACCGGGGCAGGCACGCGCAGCCCCTTCAGGGAGCGGCGTCGCCCGCTCTGGCAGCACCACTGCCACGAGCTGCCGATCGCCACCGTGCAGACCAGGGTGTGACCGTGCAGTGGCCGGAACGCCACCCCGGTGATGGGGGCGCCGGGGCCGTCGAACACACGGAGGCTCATGTCCTGCGGTACCACTCGGGCTCCGGCTGTGATCGCACCGGCTGCCGCTGCGGCGCCCGCAGCCAGCACGGCCCGGCGCCGCACCGCGTTCGGTTGCGGTGAGGGCGACCTGGCGGGGGACGCCGACTCGCCCATGAGCGATTCCTGGAGTCGGATGTGGCGGAACTGATAGACGCCACCGGACTGCCGGAGCAGTTCACGACGGCGCGCGTCGGCGAGAAACGCCATGAGCGACCAGGGCAGTCGACCTCTCAGCGCCAGCACGGCCCGGACGAGAAGAAACCTGGGCCAGGCCCGGGTCAGCAGAACCTGTCCGGCGAAGACGACCGCCACCAGCACGACGAGGCCGGTGATCACCAAGAGATCGTCGTTGAGAGCTTCGCGCAGAGTGGTCAGTTCCCGCTTGGCCAACGGCGTCACGCGCCCCTCTCCGGGCCAACCCATTCCACCCGTGAGCAGCCTTGGCAGGACGGCGCCCGACAGCATTCCGGCGTACCAGCCGGGCAGTCCGACCAGCCCGACGACCACGCCCGCGAGCAATGCTCCCGCCACGGCTGATCGGCGGTCCTGGGCCAGGGCGGTGTGCGGACCGGTCTGCGCGGCCCGGGCGGGCGGGGCGTTCAGCCAGTTGTGGGCGGCGAGCGCGAGACCGACGACGATCGCCAGCCACACGGCGGCGAGCAGCATCTCGCAGTACAACTCCACCACCGCGAACCCACGCATGGCGAGGGAGTTGACGACTGCGGCACTGGCCAGGACCGGCAGGGCGAAAATCGCGGCCAGTGCCACTCCGGAGCCGAAGCCTTGCCGCAGACGCATCAGCGAACCGGTGAAAGTGAAGGAGAGCCGCCCGGGCGGACGACCGGCAGTCGCGTACCAGACGAGCATGGACACCAGCGCGCACCCGGCGCCGGAGATCAGGGCCGCGAGCCCCAGGTTCCGGGCGCCCGAACCGCCGGGCCCCCAGATCATGACGCCGGCCACGCCGGCCAGGGCCACGGTCCCGCCGACTCCGATACCCACGAGGGGCCCTGCCCACCGTGACAACAGCCGCTCGCTCATCTGCCACCAGGCCAGGTCACGTTCACGGTGATCGTGCAGGTAGCAGGCGAGGAACGTGAGCCACTCACGGGCCTGTTCGGCGCTCCACCGACCTTCACCGCGCTGCGGTGCATCGGCGGGATCGACGGGATCGGGCGCGTACGCGGCGTCGACGAGCTGCCGCATCAGGTGGTCCTCCACCGCGTACCTGCAGTCGAAGCGCCCAAAGTCCAGCAGCTCTCCCGGATCGCCTCCCCCGCGCTCGTGGACCAGCCGTGCCGACGTCACCATCAGCGGCGTCGACAGCGCCGCGCCCAACGGGCCGTCCGGCTGGGCCCGGAGCTGGGCGAAGACTCGGTCCCAGGTCGTCCCGGCCGGCCAGTCGACGTCCTCCAGATACCTGACGACGTCCTCGGTCGAGACGCTCGACACCTCCACCACCGGTGCCCGCTGCAGTGTGGGTGCCCCGCCGCGGATCAGATCCTCGTACTCGTTGGCACGGCAGGTCACCACCACGGGCCGTTCGCCCCCGATCGCCTGGTTGATGCCGCGGATGGCGCTGCGACGCGCCGACTCGGGGATCTCGTCGAGTCCGTCGAGGACCGGGAGCAGCAGGCCGTGTGTCAGCAGGGTCCGTGGGATCTCCTCGCGGCCGCTGTAATACGGCAGTGCGAGTGTGCGTACGATCCAGTCGTCCAGCCTCTCGCGCACCGGGTCCCACGAGGCCGCGGGGAGCAGGACCGGGACGGGGCCGTCAGGGGCGCGGCCGTCCAGCAGCCCCAGGGTGAGCAGCATCGCCAGGACCGTTTTGCCGGCGCCCGGCTCCCCGATGACGACCAGTCGGCCGTCGGGCAACCGGGCGTATCCGTCGGCCAGTTGTGCGGTGGCGTCGTCGAATCGACCGTCCAGTCGGCCGTCCATGCGGACGCGGATGATCCGTGCGCCGGAGTCCGACGGCCAGGACTCGTCGATGACCGGCCGGGATGTCGTCGTCCACGTCAGTGGCAGCACTCGCGGGTCGCGCAGCCGCCGGGCCTCGACTTCGCCCAGCCACTGCGTTCTCAGTGTGTGGGCGAGGTCGTCGGCATAGGCGCAGGGATCGGTGGGGGCGGGTTCCTGCCGGAAGAGGTCGACCAGCGCCGACAGCAGCGAGGCGATTCCCACGAAGAGGCTTGCGACGGTCGCGAGGTCACCGGCGCCCTTCTTGTCGATCATCATCCAAGCGGCGAGACCGATGGACACCAGACCCACGCCACCGAGGGAGAGATCGCGGACGAAACGGAGCCGCGGGCGTCGCGGAGATCCCAGGAGCACTTCAGCATGCTGCTCCGAGCGTCGTGGCCGTGTCGCCTCGTGTCCCCACGACCGGGTGACCGGCAAAGGTGTTGCTCCCACCTGATTCCGGGCGTGGTAGGACGCCCGCGACCGGCCTGGTCAAGCACCTGCCCGGTGCGGAAGCCTTCTACCTGGGCGCAACCTTCGGACGCCTCAGCGCTCCCACTCGGACGCGGCGATCGCGGCCCGGCCTCGGGAAAGGGGCGCGGGGCTCAGGGCGTGTCTCCTCGGCGGAACCGGCCTTCGCGGAACGCCTGGCCGACGCGCGCGCCTTCATCGGTTCGGGCCTGGCGGACGGAACGTTGGCGCCGGTGATCGCCGAGACCTTCGAAGGCCTGGACCGCATGCCCGAAGCGCACTGCCTGATGGAGGAGAACACGCGCACAGGGAAGATCGTTTTAACCCTCGCCGGCTTCCTCTCCAGCTCGGAATCGCTCCGCCGACCCGTCACAACCTCGCCCGCAGCGCCCCGAACTCCTCATGGAAACCCGGGAAGGTCTTCCGCACACACCCGGGGTCGTCGAACGAAACCCCCGGCAGCCGCAACCCGCTCACCGCGAACGACATGACGATGCGGTGGTCGCCGTACGACTTGATCTGCGTATCGCCGGCGAGGGGCACACCCGGCCGGATCTCGATCCAGTCCGGGCCCGTCGCCACCTCCGCCCCCAGCCGCCGCAGGTTCTCCGCGCACGCCTCCAGCCGGTCGCACTCCTTCACCCGCGTGTTCGCCACGTCCTCGATCCGCACCGGCCCGGAGGCGAACGGGGCGATGGCCGCGAGGGTCGGCATGGTGTCGGAGATGTCGCGCATGTTGACGGTGATGCCGCGCAGTTCGCCCGTGCCGCGCACCGTCGTCGCGTCCGTGCCCATCGTCACCTGCGCGCCCATCCGCCGCAGTACATCGACGAAGCCCAGGTCGCCCTGGAGTGCCCCCTCGCCCAGGCCCGGGACGGTCACCTCGCCGCCCGGCGTCACGGCCGCCGCCGCGAAGAAGTAACTGGCCGTCGACGCGTCGGGCTCCACGGCGTAGGTCGTGGCGCGGTAGCCGCCCGGCGGGACCACGAACGTGTCCCCCTCCCTGCCCACCTCCACCCCGAACGCCCGCATCATCGCGATCGTGATCTCGACGTACGGCACCGACACCAGGTCGGTGACGGTGATGCGCAGGCCCCTGCGGGTCAGCGGTCCGAGCAGCAGCAGCGCCGTGAGGTACTGCGACGACTGGCCCGCGTCCAGCGTCACCTCCCCGCCCTCGACGCCGGCCGCCGCGACCGTCAGCGGATGGTGACCCTCCTGCTCCTCGTGCCGCAGGTCCACACCCAGCTCGCGCAGGGCCGAACTCAACGGCCCCAGCGGGCGGCGGCGCATCTGGGGCGAGGCGTCGAAACGGTAGGTGCCGTGGCCGGCCGCGGCCAGCGTCGGCAGGAAGCGGGCCGTGGTCGCGCCGTCGCGGCAGTACACGTCCGCCTCCGCGACCGCGGGTCCCTGCGGGCGGCCGTCGACCTGCCAGGCGTCCCGGGTCCTGCCGACCCGGTACCCGAGCCGGGCCAGCCCCTCGGCGAACCCCTCCGTGTCGTCGGAGCGCAGCGGCCGTACGAGGGTGGTGACACCGTCGGCCGCGGCCGCCAGGAAGAGGGCGCGGGCGGTGATGGACTTGGAACCGGGGATGTCGACTACGGGCATGGCCTCATGATCGACCGCCGACCGCCTCCGGCGCCGCCGCGTCCAGGGGCTGGACCCCGGGCCGTCGCCGAAAGGTCACCGACGTCAGCGCCACCCCGCCCACCAGCAGCACCGCGGCGCACCAGCGCAGCGGGCTCAGCCGCTCGCCCAGGAACAGCGCCGCCGACGACATCCCGAAGACCGGAACCAGCAGGGAGAAGGGCGCGACCGTCGAGGCGGGGTGGTGGCGCAGCAGCCAGCCCCAGGCGCCGAAGCCGAACACCGTCGTGATCCAGGCGACGTAGACGACGGTGCCGGCGCCCTGCCAGTCCAGGGCCCGCAGGGCGTCGTAGTCCCTGCCGGGGCCCTCCAGCAGCAAGGACAGGCCGAGCAGCGGCAGCACCGGGACCGTGCTGACCCACACCATGAAGTTCAGCGCGTCCGGGGGTGCCGCCTTGCGGGTGAGGACGTTCGAGGCTCCCCAGCAGGCCGCCGCCGCGACGCACAGGGCGAAAGCACCGAGAGGGCCCGAGGCGCCCTCGTCCACGGCCGCGACTCCGATTCCGGCCAGGGCGACCAGCATGCCCGACAGCCGCAGGGGTGACGGCCGTTCGCCCAGGACTGCGAAGGCGGCGATCGCCGTGAACACCACCTGGATCTGCAGGACGAGCGACGACAGTCCGGCCGGCATCCCTGCGTCCATCCCGACGAAGAGCAGCCCGAACTTCGCCACGCCCAGCACCAGGCCCACGGCGGCGATCCACTTCCACGCCACCTTGGGCGGGCCCACGAAGAAGACCGCGGGCAGCGCCGCCACCAGGAAGCGCAGGGCGGAGAACAGCAGTGGCGGGAAGTGGTCGAGGCCTATCTCGATGACGGTGAAGTTGACGCCCCATACGGCGGCGACGAGGACGGCGAGGGCGAGGTGTGTTGGACGCATGCGTCGAGGATCACTTCCCGGAACCGTGAAGCACCAGCGATGATTGCTGCACGATTGGATGAAGCGCTCCTAATCATTGCGTTCCTCGTTGCATCCTCGTTGCGTTCCTTGTCGTCGCGTTCCTCGTCATTGACCAGGGGGTCTCCGTGCTCGATCTCCAGCGCCTCCGCGCCTTGCACGCCGTCTCCGTCCACGGGACCGTCGGCGCCGCGGCCGGCGCGCTCGGGTACACGCCCTCCGCGGTGTCGCAGCAGATCGCCAAGCTGGAGCGGGAGACCAGGACCGTACTGCTGGAGCGGGAGGGGCGCGGGGTGCGGTTGACCGCGGAGGCTCTCCAACTCGTCGACGCGGCACAGGAGTTGCTGGCCATCGTGGAACGCGCCGAGACCGAGCTTGAGGAGCGGCGGGGGGTGCCCGCGGGGCGGCTGACCGTGGCCGCGTTCGCGTCGGCCGCGCGCGGGCTGATGCCCTCCGTGCTGGCCGATCTGAACAGGCGGCATCCCGCGGTCGACGCCCGGCTGAGCGAGATGGACCCGCACATCTCCATGGGTCTGGTCGCCAAGGGTGCGGTGGACCTGGCCGTTGTGCACGACTGGGACATCTCGCCGCTGCCCGTGCCGCCGGGCGTGGAACAGGCCGTGATCGGTGACGACCGGTGCACGCTGCTCGTACCGGAGGGTCACCCCTTCGCGGGGCGCGCGTCCGTACGGCGCGAGGACCTCGGCGCGGAGCGGTGGGTGTGCCAGCCGCCGGGGCGGGTCTGCCACGAGTGGCTGGTACGGACCCTGCGCGCCGTCGGGTACGAGCCGGAGATCGTCCACCAGGCGGACGAGAACCCGACCCTCGTCGCGCTCGTCGCCGGTGGTCTCGGCATCTGCCTCATCCCGCGTCTGGGCCGCGGCCCGCTGCCGGCCGGCGTCGTAGAGGTGGAGCTCGAACCCACCCCCGTACGACGGCTGTACGCGCTGTGGCGCAAGGGGGCCGCCCGGCGTCCGGCGATCGCGGAGACCGTACGCACGCTGCAGGCGCACTGGCCCGAGCCCGCAACCCACGCGCCCCACTGAAACCCTGCTCACCAACTTCGCCGATTCCGGCCGGCCCGGGAACCCAGCCCCCTCCCCGCTCGTCCAACCCGCAAGCTGCCGGAGAGTCACCGTGGTGCGGTGTCGGCCCTCGCTGCTGGCTGCGATCGCTGACCACCCTCTCCGCCGTGCCGCGGCCGGCAGCACGCCGCCATCGGCGCGCCCCCCTCCAACTGCGCCGATGGCGGCCCCTTTTCGGTTACCGTGCGCTCCCTTGACCGGCAGAAACTTCCCGGTTATTGGTGACTTCTCGGAAGTTTCCTTCACGACGGAAGGAGCGCAGGTGCGCGACTCCAGTACGGGAAGCAAGGGAAACACCGCACCACCTTCAAGACGTACGGTCCTTGCCGCCACCGCCGGCGTCACCGCGGCCGTGACCATCGGCGGCCGGGCCCACGCCGCGGCCCCCGACGACCGCAAACTGCGCGCTCTCATCGCCCGGATGACCCTGCCGGAGAAGGTCGGCCAGCTCTTCGTGATGCGGGTCTACGGCCACTCCGCGACCGCCCCCGACCAGGCCGACATCGACGCCAATCTCAAGGAGATCGGCGTCCGTACGGCCGCCGAGCTGGTCGCCAGGTACCGCGTGGGCGGCATCATCTACTTCAGCTGGGCGCACAACACCCGCGACCCGCATCAGATCGCCGACCTGTCCAACGGCATCCAGCGGGCCTCTCTCACCCAGCCCCGCGGTCTGCCCGTGCTCATCTCCACCGACCAGGAGCACGGCATCGTCTGCCGGGTCGGCGAGCCCGCCACCCTCTTCCCGGGCGCCATGGCCGTCGGCGCCGGCGGCTCGCGCACCGACGCCCGCACCCTCGGCCGTATCGCCGGACAGGAGCTCAGGGCGCTCGGCATCCGGCAGAACTACTCCCCCGTGGCCGACGTGAACGTCAACGCGGCCAACCCGGTCATCGGTGTCCGCTCCTTCGGTGCCGAACCGGCCGCGGTGGCCGGCATGGTCGCCGCCGAGGTGGCCGGATACCAGCGCGGCAGGCAGGTCGCGGCGACCGCCAAGCACTTCCCGGGGCACGGCGACACCGCCGTCGACAGTCACTACGGATTCCCGGTCATCACCCACACCCGTGAGCAGTGGGAGAGCCTGGACGCGCCGCCCTTCCGGGCCGCCGTCCGGGCCGGCATCGACTCGATCATGACCGCGCACATCATGGTCCCGGCCCTCGACGACTCCGGCGACCCGGCCACCCTCTCCCGTCCCATCCTCACCGGCATCCTGCGCGGCGAACTGGGCTACGACGGGCTCGTGGTGACCGACTCGCTCGGCATGGAGGGCGTACGGACGAAGTACGGCGACGACCGCGTCCCCGTCCTCGCGCTCAAGGCGGGCGTGGACCAGCTCCTCAATCCGCCGTCCCTCGACATCGCCTGGAACGCGGTGCTCAAGGCCGTCCAGAGCGGCGAGTTGACCGAGACGCGGCTCGACGAGTCGATCCTGCGGATCCTGCGGCTGAAGGCGAAGCTGCGGCTGTTCGACGAGCCGTACGCCAGCCAGGGCGGTGTCGACCGCAACGTCGGCACCCCGTCCCACCTCGCGACCGCCGACCGCATCGCCGAGCGGACCACGACCCTGCTGGTCAACGAGGGCGCCCTGCTCCCGCTGTCCCGCCGCACCCACCCCAGGGTCCTGGTCGTCGGCGCCGACCCGGCCTCCCCGTCCGGCACGACCGGACCGCCGACCGGCGTGCTCGCCGCCGCCCTCACCGAGCTGGGCTTCACGGCGACCCCCCTGTCGACCGGCACCGCACCCTCCGCCGCCACCATCGCCAAGGCCGTCGCGGCGGCGCAGGAGACGGACGCGGTGGTGGTGGGGACGTACAACGTCACCGCGGGCAGCGCCCAGCGGACACTGGTCGAACAGCTCCTCGCGACGGGGAAACCGGTGGTGGCCGTCGCGATCCGCAACCCGTACGACGTGGCCCATCTGCCCGGCGCACCCGCCTACCTGGCCGCGTACTCGTGGACCGACGTCGAGCTGCGCGCGGCGGCCCGGGTGATCGCCGGCCGGGTGGCGCCGCGCGGGAGACTGCCCGTACCGGTGCAGCGGGCGGACGATCCGACGCGGGTCCTGTATCCGATCGGGCACGGCCTGTCGTACGGGAGCAGCTAGCGTCGCCGACACCTCGGACGTAGTACTCGTACGCCATATACCGACCTCACTCACCCCCAATCGGCGCAAAGGACCCCACACGTCTGGCGTGCGCCCGTTGCCGCGGGCCACGCTTGGCTGGGCCCTGTCGTCAAATTCCCGTCGTCCGCCCGCCGGGCAGGCGGGAATTTGACGACAGGGCCCAGGGGTACCCGGGGGGAGTGCGATGCGTGGGAGAAGTGTGGTGGGGGTGGCCTGTGCGCTGTTTGCGCTGGTCATCGGCTTGCTGACGGGGTGCCAGAGGGTGTCGGGGGCGGCGGAGGACGAGGACGGGCGGCTCGACAAGACCGCGAGCGAGCAGCAGGTGGCGCCGACCCGGCCCGCGGGCTACGGCGCGGTGTTCCTCGGCGTCGACGAGTGCAGTTCCTTCGGTACGACGAGCTTCACCGAGGTGTCCTGCGCCAGTGAGCGGGCGGCGGCACGGGTCGTGGCGCGGCATGACGGGGCGGTGAGCGGCGGGCCGCTGTGCCCGGGGACCACGGACTTCGTGCTGCACATCAGCGAGCAGAGCCGGTCCTCCGACGAGGACGGTGACGGCGCGATCTCGCAGGGCTACGCCTGTATGCGCAACCTCGCCCCGCCCCATCCCGGCGACCCGGGCGGCGGGGGCGGCCCCCGCACGATCGTCGGCGACTGCGTGTACGGCTCGGGCGACGGCCAGGTCCGTGAGACGTCGTGCGACGGCAAGGGGCAGCAGAAGCCGGAGTACAAGGTGACGAAGGCCGCCGGCAAGCGGGCGGGGTGCCCGTTGTCGACGGCCCTTTACGTCCAGCTGGGCGGCGAGAAGCCGGTGGGGTGCGCGCGGCCGATGTGAGGCTCGACCGGCCGCGCGCTCACGTCACGGACGCAGCGCTGGCTCCCGCTCCATGTCACGTACGTCCAGCTTGACGTCGTACTTCGCCAGCGGCTTCGCCCGGTCCACGGCGGCGGCCGGGACGCCGGCCCACTGCAGGATGCGGGCCGTGGCGAGGGCCTTCTCGTCGGCGACCAGGCCGGCCACGTTGGCGCCGTGGTTGGCACCGGGGGCGGTGAGGACGTACGAGTCCTTCGCGCCCTTGCCGAGGCGGAACGGTTCGGCGCCCCAAGGGTCGTTCTGCCCGTAGACGTAGAGCATCTGGTGGGCGTTGCGCTTCACCCAGGTGTCCACGTCGCGCATGGCCCGCGGCTGGAACTTCGCCGGGATGTCGCTCGGGATGAAGTTCCGCGGCGGCTGGTAGCCGTAACGGATGTACTGCTTCTCGATGTGCGGGAACCGGATCGTCGGCGCGCCGAGCTGCGTGGCCGCCTGGTAGTAGTACGGCGTGTACTGCTCCAGGCCCTGGTCGGCGTACGAGGAGAAGCCGCCGATCGTGTCGATGGACGTCCAGATCTGGTCGTCCGTGGCCTTCTTCGCGTCCGGCGGGATCAGGTCGTCCTTGCCGCAGTTCTCCAGCAGGTTGTACTGCCAGAAGCCCCAGACGTAGTCCAGGACGACCGCCTCGTACGCCTTGTCCAGGCTGCCGATCGTGCGGAAGGTGTAGCCGTTGTCGGCGGCGTACGCGGCGTACTTCTTCTCCAGCGGCTCCCGGCGCACCAGCGCCTCCCGCTGCACGGCGTTCAGCCGGTCGCGGCACTCCTTGGTGCCGACGTTCGCGAAGAAGCGGTCGTAGGCGGAGTCCTCGTTGTTCACCACGTCATTGGGGGCGACGTAGGCGACGACACCGTCCATGTCCTTCGGGTAGAAGCGCTCGTAGTACGTGGCGGTCATGCCGCCCTTCGAGCCGCCCGTGGAGACCCAGTTCCTGTCGTAGACCTTCTTCAGCGCCTTGAAGATGCGGTGCTGGTCGCTGGCCGCCTGCCAGATGTCCAGCTTGGACCAGTCGGCCGGGTCGGGCCGGGACGGCGTGAAGAAGCGGTACTCCATCGATATCTGGTTGCCGTCCACGATCTGGGTCGGCTCGCTGCGGCGCGGTGTCGTGGAGACGTTGTAGCCGCTGGTGTAGAAGACCGTCGGCCGGCTGACGTCCTTGTGCAGCACGGTGATCCGCTGCCGGAACGTTCCCTTGGACGGGTTCCGGTGGTCGACCGGCTGGGTGTAGTTGAGGACGAAGAAGCGGTAGCCGGTGTACGGCTTCTCCTCGATCAGGCTCATCCCCGGTATGGAGAGCAGCCGTTCCTTTATGTCGGCGGTGGCCTGCGGCCCGGCGGCGGTGGCCGCCCCTGCCGTGCCCGCCGTCGCCGCCGTACCCAGCGTGCCGATCAGCACGGTGAGCGTCAGCAGCCATCTGAGCGCCTTGCGCATGCACCCTCCCCGGTGAGTCAGATGTGCGTGCGGAAGCTATCGGAGCAACTCCCTGACACACCAGAGGAGATGGAGAAAACCCGGCGGAGGTGGCCTGTCGGTGGCCGAAATCAATCGGCATCAGCCGGTCAGCACAGAATCCAGCCCTTGCTCACGGACCCCGACCCGACCTTGCCCTTGACCCACACACAGCGCTGCCCGGCATGCACGGTGACCGGCCCGGCCCAGCTGGTGTACTTGCCCTCGTCCTCGACCCTGTTGGCGCGGTACGCCTGCACGCTGACCATCATCCACTGCGCCCGCCCCGAGTTCTTGGGCTTCACGATGGCGCAGACATGCCCCCGCTTCTTGTACACGTACAGCGTGCCGGTGGAGAACGGGTATGTCCTGACCTTGCGCCCCGCGCAGCCCGAGGGAGCGGTCTGCGCCTGCGCCTCCGTCGGCGCCGCGACCGCGAGCACTCCGGACGCGGTCAGCAACGCCAGACCGACCACCAGTCGCCGGCCTATCGCACCCATGTCCACTGTCCTGTCCTCCCCGCACACCGGCAATGAGCGTACTGATGTACGGACGCACGACGTAGGCCGGGTGGTTGCACGGTCACGGCCACCACAGGAGCAACACGTGATGCGCATCACATTTCACGCGCCTTGTCGCTGGAGCGCGCGGCTCGGGCTTCGTACTGGATGACGACGCACTCCGCCCCGGACGACTGCGACAGGAAGAACGTGCTGAACCTACTTGTGACTCTGGGACTCACCGGCACCGCGGCCCTCGTCGCGGCGGGGGTCCACTGGATACGGGATCGCTCGCGTGAGCGGCTGTACCGCACGATCGCCCGGTCACTGCCCCGGGGCGGTTCACTGACGGAACGTCAGCCCGACGGTTCCGCCTGGGAGTTGCGCATTCCGCACGACGGATCCGGTCGGTGACCGATCAGCTTGCGGAGTGCGAAAGGTTCTTCATGGCGCACTACGACGACCTGGTCGTGATGGCGACCCACATGGTGGCCGGAGACGTCCACCAGGCGGAGGAACTGGTGGCCGACGCGTTCGTCCAGGCGCTGCGTGCCTGGGACCGGATCGACAACCCGCGCAGCTGGCTCGTCGCCGTCATCGCCCGTGACTCGATCAAGCGGGGGCGGCGTCTGCACGGCCGGCTGCCCAAGCTGGCCCGGATCTGGGCGACCGAACGCACCGTCGCCCCGCACGACCCGGCCACCCTGGTCGAACAGCACGAGGACTACAGGAGCGTCATGCGGGCACTGGCCGGACTTCCCGGCCGGCAGCGCACCATCGCCGTGCTCTGCTGGTGCGAGGGCTGGTCGCAGAAGGACATCGCGGCGCGGCTCGGCGTCGCGCCGAGCACCGTGGCCAAGCACCTGGCCCGGGCACAGGCGAAGATGCGGGACACGTTCGGGATGCACGGGCAGGCGCTCAACTCGTTCAGCGACCTCGGAAAGGAGCGGGCGTGAACTGGTTTCGCCGGCAGGAGGACCCGCCGGAGACCGACCCGGTCATCCGCGAACGTCTGACCCGTTCCGCCGCCGCGCTCCGCGCCGTACTGGCCGGGAACGACGCCGGGCGACGGTCCGCCGCCTTCACGGAGATCAGGCGCAGGGCGGCCACCGAGGAACGCGACGGGGCGGCACGGCGTGGCAGCGGGCCCCGGCCGCACCACCTCGACCCGGTCACGGGTCTGCCCAACCGGCAGTGGCTGATGGAGCGCACCGGGCCCGCGCTGCGGCACGCCGACCGCAAAGGCACTCGGGGCGCCCTGCTGCTGATCGCCCTGGACGAGTTCCGATCGGTCAGCCATACCCTCGGGCACACGGCCGGTGACGGGCTGCTGCGCCGGTTCGCCGACCGGCTGCGGCGAGTGCTGCCGCCCGGGGCGGAGGCCGTGCGGCTCGACGGTGCCGCGTTCGCAGTCCTCCTGCAGATCGCCGATGCCGGGACGTCCGCCATCCGCATGGCGCGCGGCCTGGTCGCCGAGCTCGGCATCCCGCTCGACCTCGACGGCTGCTCCATCGCCCTGGAGTCCAGCGCCGGTCTCGCCCTCTTCCCCGACAGTCCCCGCGCCCGTGACGCGGAGGAACTGATGCGGCGGGCGGAGGTGGCCCTGGACCGGGCGAAGCGGGACCGTACCGGCATGGAGATCCACGAGCGCGAACCGGATGCGCCGGACCGGCTGGGTCTGCTGGGGGATCTGCTCCGCGCGCTCGCCGCGCACGAGGTCGAACTGCACTACCAGCCGAAGGTGCGCTTCGACGGACAGGTCGCCGGGGTGGAGGCCCTGATCCGCTGGGTGCACCCCGAGCGCGGCAAGGTGCCGCCGATGGAGTTCATCCCACTCGCCGAGGCGGCCGGTCTCATGCCCCGCCTCACCGAATACGTGCTGGAAACCGCGATCGCGCAGATCGCCCGATGGCGCTCCCAGGGACTGCACGTCCCGGTGGCGGTCAACGTCTCCCCGCGCGATGTCCGCACCCCGGGCTTCGCCGGCTCCGTCGCCGCCCGGCTCGCCCGGCACGGGGTCCCGCCCGGGGCGCTCCAGCTGGAGATCACCGAACTGGCTCTGCGCGAGGGCTCGCAGCGCGCCACGGACACACTCGCCGGGCTGACCGGGCACGGTGTGAAAGTGTCACTGGACGACTTCGGCACCGGCTACTCCTCCCTGACGGCCCTGCGACGGCTTCCGGTGAGCGAGCTGAAGATCGACCGCTCGTTCGTGGCCAGGCTGGCCGTCGACTCCGAGGACGCGGAGATCGTGCGGTGCACGATCGATCTCGCCCACTCGCTCGGCCTGCTCGTCGTCGCCGAGGGCGTCGAGGACGACGAGACCTGGGAGCGGCTGCGTGACCTGGGCTGTGACGCCGTGCAGGGCTGGCTGGTCGCGCCGGCGATGCCGGTCGATGAGGCCACGGCCTGGCTGCGGGCCCGGGAGTCCCGTGGCCGGCAGAAGCCGCGTCCTCAGTCCAGCCCGGCGCCGACCGGCTCCCCGACGAACGTGCGCCACAGCTCCGCATAGCGCCCGCCCCGCGCCACCAGCTCCTCGTGCGTGCCGTCCTCGGCGACCCGCCCGTGGGCCATGACGACCACTCGGTCCGCGCGGGCGGCCGTCGTCAGGCGGTGGGCGACCACCAGGGTGGTGCGGCGGCCGGCGAGGCGGTCCGTCGCCTGGTTGACCTGGGCCTCCGTGGCCAGGTCCAGGGCGGCGGTCGCCTCGTCGAGGAGGAGGACGTCGGGGTCGACCAGTTCGGCACGGGCCAGGGCGATCAGCTGGCGCTGCCCGGCGGAGAGGTTGCGGCCGCGTTCGGCGACCTCGTGGAGGTAGCCGCCGTCGAGGGTCGCGATCATCTCGTGGGCGCCCACCGCCCGGGCCGCCGCCTCGACCTCGGCGTCCGTCGCCTCGGGACGGCCGTAGGCGATGGCGTCGCGGACGGTGCCCTGGAACAGGTAGGCCTCCTGCGGAACGACGCCGAGCCGGTGGCGGTACGACGTGATGTCCAGGGAGCGCAGGTCCGTGCCGTCGACGGTGACCCGGCCGCCGGTCGGGTCGTAGAAGCGCGCCACCAGCTTGACCAGGGTCGACTTGCCGGCGCCCGTCTCACCGACGAAGGCGACCGTCTGACCTGCGGGTATGCGCAGGTCGATGCCGGACAGGGCCGCTTCGGCCTCATCGGCACCGCCGTACTTGAAGTGCACGTCCTCGAACGCGACCTCGCCCCGCAGCGACAGCACCTCCAGCGGTTCGTCGGCCGCCTTCGTCGACGTCGGCTCCTGGAGCAGCTCCTGGATACGGCCGAGGGAGACCGTGGCCTGCTGGTAGCCGTCGAAGACCTGGGAGAGCTGCTGGACCGGGGCGAAGAACAGGTCGATGTAGAGCAGGTACGCCACCAGCGCGCCGGTCGTCAGCGTCGCGTCGTCGATCCGGCCCCCGCCCACGATCAGCACCGCCGCCACGGCCCCCGACGACAGGAACTGCACGAAGGGGAAGTAGACCGAGATCAGCCACTGGCCCCGGATACGGGCCTCGCGGTAGCTGTCGCTGCGCTCGGCGAACCGCGCGCCGCCGTCCCGCTCGCGCCGGAAGGCCTGCACGATCCGCAGCCCGGACACCGACTCCTGGAGGTCGGCGTTCACCAGCGACACCCGCTCCCGGGCGAGTTCGTACGCCTTCACGCTCGCCCGGCGGAAGTAGTACGTGGCGACGATCAGCGGCGGCAGCGTCGCGAAGACGACGAGCGCGAGCTGGAGGTCGAGCACCAGCAGGGCGACCATGATGCCGAAGAAGGTGACGACCGAGACGAAGGCGGTGACCAGGCCCGTCTGGAGGAACGTCGACAGCGCGTCGACGTCGGTCGTCATCCTGGTCATGATCCGGCCGGTCAGCTCACGCTCGTAGTAGTCGAGTCCGAGCCGCTGGAGCTGGGCGAAGATCTTCAGGCGCAGGGAGTAGAGGACGCGTTCGCCGGTGCGCCCGGTCATCCGCGTCTCCCCCACCTGCGCCGCCCACTGGCCGAGCACGACGAGCACACCGAGCAGGGACGCCGCCCAGACCGCGCCGAGGGCGGCCTGGGTGACACCCGAGTCGATGCCGTGCCGGATCAGGACGGGCAGCAGCAGACCCATGCCGGCGTCCACCGCGACCAGGCCGAGGCTGATGAGGAGAGGGCGCCCGAAGCCTCGGAGCAGCCGTTTCAGGCCGTACGACTCCTCCGGGCGCACCGCACGCGCCTCGTCGATGTCGGGGGTGTCGGTCGCCGGGGGCAGCGCGTCGACCTGGGCGAGGAGCTCGGGCGTCGCCGGGGACTCGGACAGCGCCAGGTCCTTGGGTTCGCGGTCGCCGGTCCACAGCCGGGGAGTCACCCCGCGCTCGGCGTCGAACTCCGCCTCCAGCTCGTCGCGTACGGAGGTGTCCTCCTGCGGGCAGGCCGGCTGGGCGTGGCCGGGCGAGACGCCGCCGAGCTCGTCGGGGTCGGTGAGGAGGCGGCGGTAGAGGGCCGAGCGCTGCTGGAGTTCTTCGTGGGTGCCGATGTCGGCGAGGCGGCCGGCGTCCAGGACGGCGATGCGGTCGGCGAGGTTCAGGGTGGAGCGCCGGTGGGCGATCAACAGCGTGGTCCGGCCCTCCATGACCTGCTTCAGCGCCTCGTGGATCTCGTGCTCGACCCGGGCGTCCACCGCCGACGTCGCGTCGTCGAGGACGAGGAGGCGGGGGTCGGTGAGGATCGCGCGGGCGAGTGCGACGCGCTGACGCTGGCCGCCGGAGAGGGTGAGGCCGTGCTCGCCGACCTTGGTGTCGTAGCCGTCGGGCAGCTCGGCGATGAAGCGGTCGGCCTGGGCGGCACGCGCCGCCGTGCGGATCTCCTCCTCGGTCGCGTCGGGACGGCCGTACGCGATGTTGCTGCGGACCGTGTCCGAGAAGAGGAAGGAGTCCTCGGGCACCAGCCCGATCGCGGCCCGCAGCGAGTCGAAGGTCAGCTCGCGCACATCGTGGCCGCCGACGAGGACGGCGCCGCGCGTGACGTCGTAGAAGCGCGGGAGGAGCAGGGAGACGGTGGACTTTCCGGAGCCGGAGGAGCCGACGACGGCGAGGGTCTCGCCGGGGCGTATCTCGAAGCTGAGCCCGTCGAGGACGGGACTGGTGGCGTCGTCGTAGCCGAAGGACACGTCGTCGAACTCGACGGTCGCGGGGGCGTCGGCGGGCAGTGCCTTGGTGCCGTCCTTCATCGACGGCTCGGTGTCGATCAGCTCAAGGACACGCTCGGTGCCCGCCCGGGCCTGCTGCCCGACCGTGAGGACCATGGCGAGCATCCGGACCGGGCCGACCAGCTGGGCGAGATAGGTGGAGAACGCCACGAACGTACCGAGGGTGATGTGCCCGCGCACCGCCAGCCAGCCGCCGAGCGCGAGCATCGCGACCTGCCCGAAGGCAGGGACGGCCTGCAGCGCCGGGGTGTACCTGGAGTTGAACCGGATGGTGCGCAGCCGCCCCGCGAAGAGCCGCCGGCCGACCTCCCTGAGCTTCCCGGTCTCCTGCTCCTCCTGCCCGAACCCCTTCACCACGCGTACGCCGCTGACGGCCCCGTCGACCACGCCCGCGACGGCGGCGGCCTGGGCCTGGGCGTACCAGGTGGCGGGGTGCAGCTTGGTCCGGCTGCGCTTGGCGATCCACCACAGGGCGGGCCCCACGGCGAGGGCGACCAGGGTGAGCGGGATGGACAGCCAGGCCATCACGACGAGGGATATCAGGAAGAGGGCGAAGTTCCCGATGGTCATCGGGAGCATGAAGAGCAGGCCCTGGATCAGCTGGAGGTCGCTGGTGGCGCGGCCGACGACCTGCCCGGTGGACAGCTCGTCCTGGCGCCGCCCGTCCAGCCGGGTGATCGTCTCGAACATCTCGGTCCGCAGATCGTGCTGGACGTCGAGGGCGAGGCGGCCGCCGTAGTAGCGGCGTATGTAGGTGAGGACGTACACGGCGAGCGCGGCGGCTATGAGCAGGCCCGCCCACACGGCCATGCCGCGGGTGTGGTCGCCGATGACGTCGTCGATGATCACCTTGGTGATCAGGGGGACGATCGCCATGACGGCCATACCGGCGAGGGACGACCCGAGGGCCAGGATCACGTCTTTCGGATAGCGCCACGCATAACCGGCCAGCCTGTGCGCCCAGCCCTTGGTCTCCCCCTGCTGCGCTGCCACGCGGGTGCCCTCCGTTCGTCCTGATCTGCCGGAAGGCACCAACGCCGACGAGCGTCGATTTCATCCCGCCGCAACAAACCGGGGGGCGATGCGCTCGGCTACGTACCACCCGCGGGCACTCAGATACGTACTCGCAGGTCGTAGAACCGGGTCGTCTGCACGGCGTTCTGGTTGTCGTCGCTGACCAGCAGCACCTTGAGGCGCCCCTTCGAGTACCCCGTGACCGCCATGCCCTCGATGTTGTCGAGCAGCGGGTTCGGCTGGGGCTGCTTGGCGGTGGCGCCCAGGGACGGGCAGGCGGCGATGTCCGCGAGGAGGGTCTTCCTGATCAGGCGTACGTCGTCCTGCCCGGTCAGGTTCTCGACGCCGCTGGTGTCCGTCGCGCGGCGCGGGTCGGCCAGGTAGAGGCGGACGGTGTTGCCGACGCCGGAGGTGAAGCCGCGCTCCAGGACGAGGAGGCGGCCGTCGGGTGTCGCCTGGACCTCGGGGACGCCGAGGCCGGTGTCGGCGCGGTAGGCGTACTGGCGGCCGAGCTCGAAGTGGTTGGTCTTGGTGCGGTTCCAGGTCTGGAAGCGGACGATGCCGGAGCTGTCGCCGCTGAGCGCGTACTCCATCGACGCGAGCAGGGTGCGACCGCCGGGGAGCATGGTCAGCCCCTCGAAGGTGCCGTTGGAGACGGCGCGGCCCGCCGGGGCGACGCGGAGGGCGTCCGGCACGGGAAGGCGGTCGAGGATCTTTCCGTCGCGGGAGTAGCGGCGCACGGAGGGCTCGGTCTCGGACGAGATCAGCCGAGTTCCGTCCCGGTCGACGACGAGGCCCTCGGAGTCGAGGGCGGCGCCGTTCTCGTCGGCGAGCGGGACGACGGACCGCGGCGCGAGGGTCTTCCCGTCCAGACCGAAGAGGGACGAACGGTCGGAGACGGCCGCGAGCGAGCCGTCGCGGTCCACGGCGAGCGCGGAGAAGTTCCCGACGAAGGTGCCGTCGTACGTCGTCTTGTCGAGCGCGTCGGAGAAGCGGGCGATGGAGACGGCGGGCGAACAGGCATGGCTGTCGGCCGAGACGGCGTGGCCGCCCTGCGGGATGGCGTGCTCGCTCTGCGTGCGGGCATGGGCGTTCGCCGGGCCGGCGGCGGTGAGACAAGTGGCCGCCGCCAGGCCCGCGGTGGCGGTCGCGAGTACGGTTCTCAGGCGCATGGGGGTCACCGTAGGACGGGTGGGTGACGCGAGGTAGGCCGCCGCGTTAATGGTCGACTCAACGGTCGGCTTGAAGGTCAACCGGCCGCCAGGTCCCGATGGATGACCTTGGCGACGCCCTGGATGGTCGAGATGCCGTAGTTCATGGTGCTGTTGCCGTGGGTGAGCACCGTGACCATGTAGTCGTGACCGCCGCCCTTGAACGTGCCGACGCTGTGCACCCGCCAGCCGTTGGTGGCCCGCTCCAGCCAGCCGTTCTTGACGGCCACCGAGACACCGGACGGCGCTCCGTACGGCGTGCCCCAGCGCTGCGAGGAGACGACCTGGCCCATCAGCTTCAGGATGTAGGAGCGGGAGTTGTCGCTCAGCACCGAGTTCTTCTGCGTGAGGAGCTTCAGCAGCTTCTGCTCGTCGGTGACGGTG
The DNA here is from genome assembly GCF_028369295.1 of Streptomyces sp. HD. GTDB lineage: Bacteria > Actinomycetota > Actinomycetes > Streptomycetales > Streptomycetaceae > Streptomyces. The sequence continues at coordinate 184,427 of NZ_JAQMYP010000001.1, read as the reverse complement.
ATCTGGGTCAGACCCCAGTAGCCGTCCGCGCCGGGCTTGGTCTGGGTCATGCCGGCGGCGGTGAGGAAGCCCTTGATCTTCGTCATGCCGAGCTGCTTCCAGAGCGTGCGGGTCGCGGCGTTGTCGGACTTGGTGATCATCGCCTTGGCGAGGGACACCTCCCGGTCGGTGAGATACCGGTCGTGCTTCTTCGCGTCCCACAGCAGCGTGGCCAGCACGGTGACCTTGACGACGCTGGCGGAGTCGAAGGCGGTGGCGGGCCGCAGCGTGCAGGTGGTGTTCGTGGCACGGTCGTACAGGCCGACCGCGACCGTGCCCTTGCGGTTGGCGAGCGCCGCGGTGATGTCCTTCTTCAGCTTGTCGGCGAGACCCTCCTTGGCCGACGTACAGCTGACGGTGGGTGTGGCCGCGGCGGCGGGCGTGGCGGCCGCGACGGACGGCACGAGCACGCCCGCACCCACCCCCACCGCGACGAGCGCTCTGGCGCGTCTGGAAATGCCTCTTGACTTGTCGCTCGGTGTCCCGTGATTCATGCCCTCTTGACTCGTGAGGCGGAGTGAAAGGTTGTACGCGTGTGAGGGGCTCTGGGGGTGATGACCCAGGGTGTGATGACCGCTGACGACGTGTTGACCGTCCCGGCCTTGCTGCGCGAGGTGAGGGCCGCCGTCCCGATCGGTGGCGGCTGGGGGAACGACGCCCTGGTCGGGGAGCAGAACCGCCCACGGCGAAGCCGCTGTCGGATGCAGCATGGAGACCTGGACGTGATGCATCGCCAGGAGCAGGAGGCCGCACGAGAGATCGATGTGCATCCACTGGTCTTCGCCGAGGACGGCTCCGCGGTGCAGGCGTCACCCGAGCCGTCGCGCCCTTTCAAGTACCCCTCATCCTGCTTCGTGACAGGCACGATCAGCGGGACGACGGTCCCGTGTCTGCCCGCCGATCAGCAGGTTTACTTCCATCAGGGGTACGAGCCGAGGGTCCGAGACCGACGGGACATGTCTCGGCTGCGGCGCGCGTTCGGGATCGGGACGCACTTCTGAGGGGTGGTGGGGGCGTGTCACTTCGGCCGGGAAAGACGCCCGCCCCGGCTCACCGCGATACGACAGGCATCGGCCAGCGCCTCGCTCATTCGGGCCAGCAGGAACCTTGACTTGCACCTCGGGCTGAAGCCCGAGGATTCTGGCCTTCTCGATCGTTGCTGTGCCGCTACGCGGCACGGGGTTCGGTCGGGAATCCGTGGCTTCCTGTTTCTTCGCGCTGTGCCGGGATTGTTCCTGGTCTTACCGGCGCTCCGCAGGCTGATGCCGCCAGTCCGGCGGCCGTCTTCACGTTGATCGCGGCATTGTGGTCTCGGTCGTGGACGCTGCCGCAGGCGGTACAGGTCCATTCCCGCACGTTGAGGGGTTTCGGTCCGTCCTTGACGCCGCAGGTGGAGCAGGTCTGGGAGGTCGGCTCGAACCGGCCGATCTTCACCAGAGTGCGGCCGTACCGCTCCGCCTTGTACTGGAGCATGCTGATGAACGATGACCATCCGGCGTCGTGCACGGACTTGGCCAGCTTCGTGCGGGCCAGTCCCGCCACCGACAGGTCCTCCACGGCGATCCCTTGGTTCTCGGAGATCAGCTTCGTGGAGAGCTGGTGGTGGAACTCATGACGGGCGTCGGTGACCTTGGCGTGGGCGCGGGCGACCTTCAGGCGGGCCTCTTCGCGGTTCTTGCTTCCCTTCTGCTTGCGGGACAGCTCACGCTGGGCCTTCTTCAGCTTCTTCTCCGCGCGCCGCAGGAAGCGCGGGGAGTCGATTTTCGTGCCGTCGGACAGGACCGCGAAGTGGGTCAGGCCGAGGTCGATGCCGATGGTGCGGCCGGTGTCGGGCATCCGGGCCGCGTCAGCGGCGGGGTCGGTGTCGATGACGAAGGAAGCGAAGCACCGCCCGGCCGCGTCCTTGATAACGGTGACGGAGGAGGGGGTGGCGGGCAGCGTGCGGGACCACTTCACTTTCACCGCGCCGATCTTCGGCAGGTTCAGGCGCCCTTTGCCGGTGATGTTCCAGCGCGCGTTGGCGGTGAACCGGATCGACTGCCGGGCGTCCTTGCGTGACTTGAAGCGGGGCGGGCCGGCCCTGGGGCCCTTGCGATCGCCCTTGAGGGAGGCGAAGAAGTTGCGGTACGCGGTCTCGGCGTCCCGCAGGGACTGCTGCAGGACGACCGCGGAGACCTCGCCCAGCCAGGACCGTTCCGCTGTCCGCTTGGCCTCGGTGATCAGGCGCGTGGACAGCTCGCCGATCTTCGGGAACGGCTGCTGGGCCTTGCGGGCGTCTTCACGGGCGCGGACCGCGTCGTTGAACACGACACGGGCGCACCCGAACGCCTTCGCCAACGCGGTCCGCTGGCTGGTGTCCGGGTACAACCTGAAGGCGTACCTGAGCTGCATGACGATCACGATACATACTTGGGTTATGGGTGAGATGCAGAACATCAGAACTGGTCGGCACTGTGCGTTCGTGATGCACGTCCACTTGGTCTTCGTGACCAAGTTCCGACACAAGGTATTCGCCGATGCCCACTTGAGGCGCATGGAGGAGATCATGCGGTCGGTGTGTACGGACTTCGAGTGCGAGCTGGTGGAGTTCAACGGCGAGGACAACCACGTCCACCTGCTGGTGAACTTTCCGCCCAAGGTCGCCGTAACCAAGTTGGTCAACTCCCTCAAGGGCGTCTCCTCCCGCCGCCTGCGCCAGGAGTTCCCCGAGCTGGTACGGCACTACTGGCGGGCCAACAAACTCTGGTCCGGGTCCTACTTCGCCGGAACCGTCGGCGGCGCCCCGCTCTCCGTGGTCAGGCAGTACATCGAACAGCAGAACCGGCCGGTGTGAGCACCACCCGGCTCCATCGGGACCCGCCCGCGCGACGCTCCGCGCCGCAGGCAGAGAACTGCTGTGTCCGGCTCCGCCGGACCTGAATCCGCGACACTCCGCGTCGCCACCATCAGATTCGCTTCACCACCGGCCTGAAGGCCGATGCACTGCGAATGAATTCCGGTAGCCGCGGCGCCAAGAGTAGGGCGATACGGTGACTCATGTCGTCGGCTCCCAGCGGTTGTTGATGACCACGCCCCCGGACCAGTCGCGCGGTCGCGGGGGTTTCGCGTTCTGTAGCGATCAACTCACAGAGTGAGACGGATCGGGCTAGCCTCGCCAGAGGGAAGCGTGTGACAGAGCATTTGTCACAGGGGAGTTGATCTGGTGGGCAGCATCTACGGCGACTGGCTCAAGGAACAGCGGGAGGCGGCAGGGCTGACGCAGCAGCAGCCGGCCGACCGAGCGGTCATGACGCGTTCGCACATCGCGCATATCGAGGCGGGGCGCCGGGTGCCGTCCAAGGAGGACGCGCGTCGGCTGGACACGGCCCTGAACACGGGGAATGTGCTGAGCAGCTTTCTGCCACAGGACGACGAGGACTCGATCGCCGAGTACTTCGAGAGGGTGCGCGTACTCGAACAACAGACGGTGGAGATTCACGAGTTCGCCCTGGCGTACTTCCCGGGCATCCTCCAGACGAAAAGGTACGCGCGTGCGGTTCTGGGCGCGGCGTTCCCTCCGGTGAGTGAAGAGGAGTGTGACAGGCGCGTTGTCACACGCCTTGAGCGCGCGAAGATCCTGGACGATCCCCTGACGCCCGTGGTGTGGGCACTGCTGGACGAGACACTGCTGCGGCGCCCTGTGGCCGACGGGGATGTCATGGCCGAGCAGTTCATGCACGTTGTTCGTCTCGCGGAGACTGGACGTATCCGCGTGCATGTGCTGCCGTTCGGAGTGGGTTTTCATCCGCTGATGAGCAGCATGCTCACGCTGATGTGGTTCGAGGACCAGCCGCCCCTGGCCTACAGCGAGGGTGGGCACGTCGGGAAACTGCACGATTCCCCGTCCGGCGTGCGGAAGTTGCAGCATCGCTACGCTCTCGCACTGAGCGACGCGATGCCACTGAAGGACTCACTGGCCCTGCTCAGGGCCACTGCGAAGGAGTACGGGCACCATGACTGAGCGCATCATCCCGAACGCGGCCACATTGCGCGGCTGGCGCAAGTCGTCGCACAGCGATGACAACGCCGGAAGCTGCCTCGAAGTCCTCGACAACCACCCCACCGGCGTCCCCGTCCGCGACTCCAAGAACCCGCACGGCCCGGCGCTGGTTTTCTCCGCCGCCAAGTGGTCGGCCTTCGTCGCTGCCGTCAGGGAATCACGGCCCTTCGGGATGATCTACCTGTAGAGGTCGGGTCAGTCGTAATACCCAGGATTCGCCACCAGCGCCGATTCGAAATAGTAGCCATCGCGATCATCGGAAGATTCAGCCACATACGGGCGCCATAGCGACAGGAGCAGGTCTGGAGCGATGAGCATGCACCCACGCTCCTCGATCTCGACCTCCGTGAACCCGCGCAGGACGCTCTCCACTTCATGGGCAGGTGTACTGAATAGGTCGATGCCGTTGAGGCTGAGAACGTCTGGGTTGATGGGTCGGAATGCTTCCACAGCATTGACCAAACCACCGGTTCCCGTGTGCACGTGGAGACTCAGGCCGCTGGCATAGTAGGCGACGCCTCGGCGCAAGCCATCCTGTTCGCCGACACGTACTGCTCCGTGGGCACGCAACGCCGCTTCTGCAGCATCCACGCTCATCCCGATGGAGACAGGACCCATGCGGTCCGGGGGTGCGACCTCGATCACTGCTACTCCTCATGTTCTTACTGCGTGCGCACTCTAGAGGCTCGCGTTCGATATCTCAATACAGCTGCCGCGGAACGGTTCTGAGTGCTTGGTAATCCGGATTGTTACCCAGACCCTGAATCATTTCCTTGATTGCACCGTCATACTTGTTGCCAAACCGATTCCGGATATCGTCGATATCCATTTGTACGGCTTCATCCACTCGGCCGCCTGCTATCAGTTCATCCTGCCAGGTGCGCCAAGCTCTGGCCGCCCTTGAAGAACCCGTTGAATAAACGTCCCGGTGGTCCTCATAATCCATCTGGAGTGCCGGCCCGGTTCCATACCCAAGACGATGCTGAGCAACGGAGGCCGGCGGCACGTGGTTGATCTCCGTTCCGGGGATGTTTCGGCCAGTATTGGGGTCCTTGAGGTCCTTGTACTGACCTCCCCTGAAGACGTGCCCAGGGGATGCGCGCCTCTGTCCACCCGGCCCCGCATAGGGCGAAAGACCCAACGGGTCTGCCCACACGAGTGGGTTCCTCACATATGCGCAAGGGTTCGGGGCAGGTGCCAGGCCCAAGGGGTCGGCGGAGGTGTAGCGAGCGGTCTCGGGGTCGTAGTGCCGGTAGCGGTTGTAGTACAGCCCAGTCTCGGCATCGGCGTACTGTCCGGGGTAGCGGAGCGGTGTGTACGCCGTCGCGTCAGTGTTCCATGCGGTCGTTCCCCATATTGTGCTGCGCGTGTGCCACGCAACCTGTCCGCTCTCGTCAACGAGTTCAGTGGGTGCACCGATGAGGTCGGTGACTATGGCGAAGAAGCGTGAGTCGATCTCGCCCTGGTCCAGTGGCTTACGTTCGTACTGATGCAGCGGGCGATGACCGTCGTGGTCCCACGTCAGCGTGACCCCGCTGGACGAGTCGGTCTGCTCGGCCAGACGATGACCGTCCCAGACGAAATGGGTGGTCTGGACGACGCTTCCCCCGTCGCCCGAGAGCCTTTGTTTGCTTACGCGGCGACCGAGTGGGTCGTAGCGGTAACGCCAGACGGTGCCGTCCGGGGTCGTGCAGGAGATCAGCCGATCTTCGGCGTCGTAGGTGTAGCGCCAGATATCAGGCTTGCGCGACAGCCGAGTCTTGCGACGCAAGGTGACCCGTCCGGCTGCGTCGTGTTCGTAGGTGACACGGCCTGCACCACGGAGTCGCGTTCCAGTGTAGGTACGTTCACCGCGGCTGTCCGGATCCGCAGCCCGTTCCGGCCAGTCGGCCTCCGTCTGATTACCGTGCTGATCGTAGGCATACGTTTCCTGCCAGCCTGCTGCTGATACGGAGAGCGGGCGGCCGAGAGGATCAAGACGTATCGTCTTGGACTGGCCCGATAAATGATCGGTGATCCCAGTGGGGAACCCGTCCACGCTATAGGCGTAGGAGCGATCACGGACCGTGCCCCCAGGCGCGTTGAGGGTCTGTCGCCTCAGACGGCCCGCGTCATCCCAAGAAGAGTTGAGAGTCACCGAGTTGGGCGTGCCCGCTCCACCGAGGGTTCGAGCAAGTTCTAGGCCACGGGGATCATGCGCGAAGGCGATGAGGTGGCTGCCTATGGCGAGCTCGGACCGGTTGCCCGCCTGGTCGTACGCGAAGGTACTGACTGCCCCAGTCGGCGTCTTTCGGAATGAGCGGCGACCGAGCACATCGTAACGGAATTCGGTGGTCCTCCCATCCACCGTTTCTGATACCGGATGGCCCAGGACGTCGTAGCGCACCTCGACGGATGAGACATCGGAGCGTGCCGCGACCATCCGCCCGAGTCCGTCGTAGCTGAAGTGCGTGACGTCCCCAGAGACGTCCTTGGCCACGACACGGCCCATGGGGTCCAGCGTGAAGGTGATGGAGTCGCCGAGCGGGGTGGTCCGTGCGGTGAGTCGACTCGCAGCGTCGTAATGGTAGGCGACGGTCCGATCGTCGAAGTCGGACTCCGATATCAAACGGCCTGCCGGATCGTAGGCGTACGACCACTCCAGTCCGCCCGGTGCCACCACCTGCGTGAGGCGAAGTTCGGTGTCATAGGTGAACGAGTAGTGGGCGCCGTCAGGGTCGGTGCGGGTGGCAATCTGATCGAAATGACCGTAGGTGTAGCGGGTCTGATGACCTTCAGGGGTCGTGTGAGACAGGCAGTTGCCCTCGCCGTCCCAAGTCCAGGTCTCGCATGCCCCGTCAGGAAGCATTCGAGTAGTGAGCCTGCCTTCGACCGTCCAGGCCATACGAGTTGTGCCGCCCACGGCGTCAGTGATTGCCACCGGACGGCCAAAAGCATCTCTCTCGCAGGTGACCTGTGCACCGAGGGCGTTCGTGACGGTAGTGAAGAGGCCGGCCGGGTCGGCTTCCGCCGTTGTGGTGTCGCCCAGGGGATTGGTGATGGAGGCCAGCGCGCCAGTGGGGTGATAGGCGAGATGCGTTGTTGTTCCGTCCGGCCCCTGCTGAGAGGTGAGATTGCCACGCGAGTCGTACGTGAAACACCAGGCTGTCCCGTCGGGCTGAACCGTCTCCACCGGGCGGTGCAACCGAGGATCGTGGCTGATGAGTGTCTGGGTGCCGTCGGGGTGCGTGATGGCGGTGACATTGCCCCATTCATCGCGTTCGTACTGCGTGGTGTGGCCAAGGGCATCGGTACGGGCGACGACATTGTCGTGCCGATCCCAGCCTGTGTGTGTGGTGTTGCCCAGGGGATCAGTTTCCGCGATGACTTGGCCGAGATGGTTCAGGAAGAACGTACGAGTTGCACCGGTGGAGTCGGTGTACCTGGTGCGTCGTCCCTCATCGTCGTAGACAAGCGTGGACGACAGACAACCGTCGGGCCCAACGGTACGAACTACTCTGCCGAGCGAGTCGTACTCGTAACGGAAAGTGGAATCGTTGCGGTCTGTCCACGATGTAATGCGGTGATCACTGTCGTAGCCGAAGCGCATCGGCTCTTCGGACGAGTTGAAGATCTCGGCGAGGTTCCCCGCAGCGTCGTAGCCGTAGGTCACCACTGTGGTCTCGCCGGTCTCAGCCGTGCCGTCGTGCAGCGCGATACGTGAGACACGACCGAGGTGGTCCGAAGAGTCAATGACTACGTGGTACCCGGCACTGTGCACGACGCCGCTCGGTGTCCCGTCCTCGTCCCGGTGGAACGAGATGCTGTTTCCGTTGCGGTCTTCAATGTCGGCCAGCCACCAGATGGTCGTGTCGTCTTCGGAGGCCGTCGTTCCGTCCGTTGGCAGGAATCGTCGCGTCAAACCGGTCCGAGGATCGATGATGGCCAGGTCCCAACCACTCGTTCCTTGAACGCATGTGAGGGGGATGCGGTGCCCCTCACGTGGCAGGACGCTCTCGCCAACAAGGTCCGGGGCATGGCTGTAGCGCTTCGAGGAACCGTCCGCGCCGTGCCACCACAGTTCGCCTGTCCCATCGACACGCTCAAGACGTTCGTCCAGCGTCGAGGTCCAGGAGGGGCCGAAAAAGCGCCCGTCACGGTAATTCGAGAGATGGGTTCGCTCGATGATGAGTGGCAGGACACCGGGCAGGGCCAGATCCACCTGTGACTGGAGCATTTCTCCAGTCGCCATATCGATGGGGTCGCCCTCTTTGGTCTTGTCGCTGTTCTCCCGGGCACGTCGGGCCAACTCGGGATCCGCCAGCCTGTCGGACTTGTTCCCCTTGGCTACCGGGCGTTTTCCTCCGGGGCCTCCCAGGCGATCTCCGGGGGAGCTGGGCCCGTCCTTGCCATCGCGCTCGCCCATGATCTTCTTCAGGGCATCCTCGTTGGCCTTCTCGTTGCGCTTGTGGTTCTCCGAGGTGTTGCGCAGGTTCTTCGGGATGGTCTCGCCGGTGTGTTTGACGATCCGGTGGACGGCCTTCTTCATGCCCTTGGTGGCGCCGTCCACCACGGCATCGATGCCCTGGGTGAAGGGGTCCTTGCCGCGGGTGCGGTTGTTGGCGTTGTGGGCACGGTCCAGCGAGCCCGACAGACGGGTCAGCGAGGACTCGCTCATCCGGCCCAGGTCGCCCGCGGCCCGGTCGTACTCGGCGTGGTCGATCCGCATCCGGCCCGCGCCACCACCGCCACCACCGCCGCCGCCCGCACCACCGCCACCGCTGGGGCCGCCGCCCGCCGAACCGCCGGCGGAGTTCAGCTGCATCCCCGTGGAGCCCTTGCCATGGCCCCCGCCCCCGCCACCTCCGGCGCCGTGGGCCGGGGAGATGGCGCTGGAGGCCAGGTCGAGGACCACGTCCTCGATCATCTTCTCCAGCTTGGCGGCGACCGGCTCGGTCACCATCGCCATCACCTGGTCGACGATCTGGTCGGCGGCCTCCTTGATGAGCCGGCGCACCACCTCCCGCATCGCCGTGATCTCCGCAGCGCCGATCAGCGCCGACAGGCCGCCGGTGACGAAGGCCAGGCCGATGGAGATGCCGACCGAGGCGGCCATCGCCCCGAGTTCGACCTCGGCCTTGATCTTCATGCCGTAGATCACGTCCGCGACGACATCCATCGCGTCCGCGAACAGGCGGGCCACTTCCGGCAGCTGCTCCAGGTGCGAGGACTTCACCTTGTCCCAGTGCTCCTGCAGGGCATCCACCGCCCAGCCCTCACTGGAGGAGAGGAGACGGTTCACCGCACCGACGGCCTCACCCGCGTGGTCGTCGAAAGCGTCCGCGAGCTCGCGCATCGCGTCCGCCATCTCGCGATAGTCGTCCTCGTCGACATTCGGCCAGTTGATCCCGATGAAGTCCAGGATCTCGTCCAGCCAACTGGGCAGAACGTAGCCCATCCCCCGTCAACCTCCCCGTGAGCGGCGCCTCCTGACGGCACTCTATTGATCACTGCATGTGCGAATCCGACCGTAACTGATCACACCGACAGCGAACGAGAACCGTCAGCGGTGGCCAACGGGTTTGACGTGAACCTTTCCCCTGTCGGCCCTCCCTGGCCGGACCACTGCCCCCCCCAACCCGAGCACCTCTTTGCAGACCCCTTTGAGAATCCACAGCAAAACCGCCAGCCACGGCACAGCCCGCACCCACCCCCGCCGCACACGATGCGCTGGTGACAGCCACCGATCCACATCCCCACACGACCGTGACCCCCGACGTGCCGCCGCCGGTCCCGCCCGCGGCGCCCCCGGACAGGGCACCGCGCTGGTCACTCCCGGCTCGCGGGTCCGGCGGCGTACGCCTGGTCGTTGCCGTCCGGTTCGAGCGGCGGCGGCATGGGCGGCGGTACGAACCCGACGGCCGGGCCTTCGACGGGGAGCGGCTTCGGGGGCGGTCCCGGCGGGGGCGGTCCCGGCGGCGGCGGTCCCGGCGGCGGCCGGGGTGGCTTCGGCGGCCAAATGCCGGGCGGCACGCAGCAGGGCGGGCAGAACGGTGAGCAGGGCGGCTTCCCCGGCGGGCAGCAGGGCCAGAACGGCGGCGGGCAGGCCATGCCGGGCGGCGGCAACGGCCAAGCCCCCGGCGGGAACGGCCAGGCCCCCGGCGGCACCGGCGAGATGGGCGGCACACCGCCCAACGGCACGGGCAACGGCGATGGCGGTACGGCCCCCGGCGGCACGGGCACCGGCAACGGCACCCAGCCCGGCGGCATGGGCGGCGCCCCCGGCGGCGGTATGGGCGGCGCCCCCGGCGGCGGTATGGGCGGCGCGAGCAGCGAGCTCATCGCGTACCTCAAGAAGCACCAGGACGGCGCCAAGTGGCTGCTGGCGGTGTCGAGTTCGCAGAGCGCGGCGCAGCTGATCCTCAGCAGCGGTGAGCCCGTGATCTCCATGTGGGGCTGGTCCGGCAGCGACAAGGCGATGACGCTGGCCAAGCTCAAGGAACTGGTGAAGAAGGGCGAGCTGCACTACATCCAGATCGGTGGCGGCGGCATGGGCGGCGGCCCTGGCGCCGGCGGCAACGTCAGCACCGAGGTCACGGAGTGGGTGCAGAAGAACGGGACGGCGGTGAAGGAGAGCGAGTACAGCAAGAGTTCGACGTCGGGCTCCTCGTCTTCCTCGCAGAGCGACGCCTCTTCCTCGCAGAGCGACACATCCTCCGCGCAGAGCGACGCCTCTTCCTCGCAGAGCGACACATCCTCCGCGCAGAGCAGCACGTCGACGATCTACCGCCTGGATCCGTCGGACATCAGCTGACCCGGCACCGGCACAACGGCCCCGACCTTCAGGTCGGGGCCGTTCCACGTGTCAACTCGCGTAGGCAAGGGGCGATATGCCGGTTCACGACACCTGATCGACACATTCAGGCCATGGACATGCCCACATGTCCATGTCACTCTCCCGAGTGCCGCCTCCATTCAACCCGCGTAGATGGGACACCCCACATGCTGGCGACACACATACGCCACCGCCACTGGAAGTCAGTGGCGCTGACGACGGCCGCCGTCCTGGTCGGTCTCACGGCCCCCGCGCTCACCGCCTCCCCGGCCGCCGCGACCACGACGGAGTACGACGACACGTACTACGCCGACGCGATCGGCAAGACCGGCACGGCACTGAAGGACTCGCTGCACACGATCATCAGCGACCAGACCAAGATCTCGTACTCGGCGGTCTGGAACGCGCTGAAGGCCACCGACCAGGACCCGAACAACAGCAGCAACGTGATCCTGCTGTACAGCGGCGTCTCCCGCAGCAAGTCCCTCAACGGCGGCAGCACCGGCAACTGGAACCGCGAGCACACCTGGGCCAAGTCCCACGGCGACTTCGGCGAGGCGATCGGCCCCGGCACCGACCTGCACCACCTGCGCCCCGCGGACGTCCAGGTCAACAGCATCCGCGGCAACCTCGACTTCGACAACGGCGGCAGCGCGGTCACCAACGGCGGCGGCAGCCTCGTCGACTCCGACTCCTTCGAGCCGCGCGACGCGGACAAGGGCGACGTGGCCCGCATGATCCTCTACATGGCCGTGCGCTACGAGGGCGACGACAGCTGGCCCGACCTTGAGCCCAACGAGAAGGTCAACAACGGCAGCAACCCCTACATCGGCAAGCTCTCCGTCCTCAAGCAGTGGAACGACGAGGACCCGCCGAGCTCCTTCGAGGAGCGCCGCAACGAGGTCATCTACGACACCTACCAGCACAACCGCAACCCGTTCATCGACCACCCGGAGTGGGTCGAGGCGATCTGGTAGGCGACACCTGGTAGGCGACCGGGCTGTTCGGCCGCCGTGGACGGGCCAGGGGCACCGTCGGCCCCTGGCGCGCTCGGTCACCACCTGTGCAGCCGAGTGACCTGCGCCGATCCCATGCCGTTGACCCGGCCATGAAGAAGATCAGCGCGCTCGCCGCGCTCACCATGGCAGCCCTCGCGCTCGCCGCCCCGGCCCACGCAGACAACGGCGACCGGGGCCGTATCAACATCGCCGGCTACACCGAGGCCAGCCTCTGCAGGGAGGCACTCGCGATCGTCCCGTTCGCCCTGCCCTTGACCGGCCCCGCGGTGGACGACGCCTGCTACGACCGCGACCACCTCGACGACACGCGCGAGACCGCCGGGACATCACATTGAGGCTTCACACGGAAGCACCACACTGAGGCCTCACACCGAAGCACCACACTGAGGATTCACACCGAAGCACCATACTGAGGCTTCACGCCGAGGCATCGCACTGAGGATTCACAACTGAAGCCTCGCACCGAGACATCACGTCGTCAGATGCGTCGGCGCGAACATCCGCAGCACCGCCGGGAGTACGACCACTGAGGGCCCCGGCGCGGACAGCGCCTTCGCGAGGTCCGCCTCCAGTGTCTCCGGGGTCGTACGGACCCCGGGGACGCCGAAGGACTCGGCGAGCGCCACGTAGTCCGGCCGAGTCAGCTCGGTCGCCGTCGCCTTGCCGAAGGCGTCCGTCATGTACTCGCGGAGGATGCCGTAGCCGCCGTCGTCGACGATGAGCCAGGTGACGTTCAGGTCGTACTGGCGGGCGGTGGCGAGCTCGGCGATCGAGTACAGGGCCCCGCCGTCACCGGAAACCGCCAGTACCGGGCGGGTCGGGTCCGCGACCGCCGCGCCGAGGGCCGCCGGGAAGCCGTAGCCGAGGCCGCCGGCGCCCTGGGCGGAGTGCAGGCGGTTGGGGCCCTTGGCGTCGAAGGCCGACCAGGCCCAGTAGGCCAGGATGGTCATGTCCCAGAAGGACGGGGAGTCGGCGGGCAGGGCGCGGCGTACCGACGCCAACACATCCTGCTCCAGGGTGAGTTCCTGCCCGGCGATGCGGCCGGTCACCTTCGCGAGCAGCTCACGCACCCGCTCCGGCGCCGACGGATCGGGGCGCTCGCCCACCGTTTCCAGCAGCGCCTGCAGGGCGAGGCGCGCGTCCGCGTGGATGCCCAGCGCCGGGTGGTTGGCCTCCAGTTTGCCGAGGTCCGCCTCGATCTGGACGACCCGGCCGCGGGGCTTGAACGTGTGGTAGTTCGAGGAGAGTTCGCCCAGGCCCGAGCCGACGACGAGGAGTACGTCCGCGTCCTCCAGGAGGTCCGTGGTGTACCGGTCCTCGATCCACGACTGGAGTGACAGCGGGTGCTGCCACGGGAACGCCCCCTTGCCGCCGGGGGTGGTGACCACCGGGGCCTGGATCAGCTCGGCGAGCTGCCGCAGCTTGCCGCTCGCGTCCGCCCGTACCACTCCCCCGCCCGCGATGATCGCCGGGCGGGCCGCCTTCGACAGCAGGTCGGCGGCCACGGCGGTCAGTTCGGGGCGCGGCGGCAGCTCGTCCGGGAACGTGTCGCCGCCCGTCACCACCGGGACAGAGGTCTCGGCCAGCAGCACGTCCTGCGGGATCTCCACCCACACCGGACCGTGCGGGGCCGTCAGCGCCGACTTCCAGGCCGCCTCGATCGCGGAGGGGATCTGGGACTGGGTGCGGACCGTGTGGACCGACTTCACCACGCCCCGGAACGAGGCCGCCTGGTCGGGGAGTTCGTGCAGGTAGCCGTGCCGGCCGCCACCCAGGCCCGCCGTCGGGACCTGGCTGCTGATCGCCAGGACGGGAGCGGACGCCGCGGCCGCCTCCTGGAGCGCGGACAGCGACGTCAGCGCGCCCGGGCCCGTCGACAGCAGCAGCGGCGCCGCCTCGCCCGTGATCCGGCCGTACGCGTCCGCCGCGAACCCGGCGTTGTTCTCCACCCGCAGCCCGATGTAGCGCAGGTCGGACCGCCGGAGCGCGTCGAACATGCCGAGGGCGTGCTGGCCGGGCAGCCCGAACACCGTCGTCGTGCCGAGGGCCGCCAGTGTCTCCACGACCAGGTCTCCGCCGTTGCGGCCGGGAGGCGGATTCAGCGCGGCCTCCGTCTGGGCTGCGGTGGGGCGGAGTACCAGGTCGTGGTCGTGAGTCACTTGGCTTCCGAGTCCTTCCGGGCCGCCGCGATCTGGCGGGACATGATCGTGGTCAGTTCGTACGCCGTGTGGGACGCGGCCACCGACGTGATCTCGGCGTGATCGTACGCGGGCGCCACCTCGACGACGTCCGCCGAGACCAGGTTGCACCCGGCCAGACCGCGCAGGATCTCCAGCAGCTCCCGCGACGTCATGCCGCCCGCCTCGGGCGTACCCGTGCCGGGCGCGTGCGCCGGGTCCAGGCAGTCGATGTCGATGGAGATGTAGAGCGGGCGGTCGCCGATGCGCTGGCGCAGCTGGTCGGCGACCTCGTCGGCACCGCGCCGGTAGACGTCGGCCGACGTGACGATGCCGAAGCCCATCTTCTCGTCGTCGGTGAGGTCCTGCTTGCCGTACAGCGGGCCGCGGATACCGACGTGGGAGAGCGCCTCGGTGTCGAGGATGCCCTCCTCCACCGCGCGCCGGAAGGGCGTGCCGTGGGTGTACTCGGCACCGAAGTACGTGTCCCAGGTGTCGAGGTGGGCGTCGAAGTGGAGCAGGGCGACCGGGCCGTGCTTCTTCGCCACCGAGCGCAGCAGCGGCAGCGCGATGGTGTGGTCGCCGCCGAGGGTCATCAGGCGGGCGCCGGTGCCGAGCAGCTCGTCGGCCGCCGCCTCGACCGTCTCCACGGCCTCGTTGATGTTGAACGGGTTCACCGCGATGTCGCCGCCGTCCGCGACCTGCGCCAGTGCGAAGGGGGACGCGTCCTGCGCCGGGTTGTACGGACGCAGCAGCCGGGACGCCTCGCGGATCGCGTTGCCGCCGAAGCGGGCGCCCGGCCGGTACGAGACGCCGGAGTCGAACGGCACGCCGACCACGGCGACATCGGCGCGGCCGACCTCGTCGAGGCGCGGGAGCCGGGCGAAGGTCGCGGGTCCGGCGTACCGCGGGATGCGGGAGGAGTCGACGGGGCCGCGGGGCGTCTCGTTGCTGGTCATCTGGAAATGCCTTCTTTCCTGCGATTCATACGCTTCATCGCGTATGCGGGATATCTTCCTACGACTCTACTGGCGAGCCGGGACTGGTTCGGACGCGAGTTCGGGGGTCCGCCCGGCGAGACGCTCACGCCAGGCGGCGAGTACGGCCGCGTCGGTCGGCCTTGTCATCAAGGAGACGGCGACGTACGCGGCAAGGGAAGCCAGCAGGCCGTAGTAGACGGGCTCGTTGGCCAGAATGCCGCGGGTCGCCATCAGGGCGATCACCGCGACGCCGCCCACGACGACCGAGGAGAGCGCGCCCTGCACGGTCCCGCGCCGCCACAGCAACCCGCCGAGGATCGGCACCAGCAGTCCGCCGACCAGGAGGTTGTAGGCGACGGTCAGCGCCTCGACGACGTTGTTCAGCGCGATCGCCGTACCGATCACGGCGAGGCCCATGAGGAGGATGAAGGCGCGGTTGCCCTTCACCTCGTCGTGCTGCTCCTCCGAGGGCCGTATGACGCCGCGCAGCCGCGCCCAGATGTCGTTGTTGGCGACGGTCGCGCAGGCGATCAGCGCGCCGGAGGACGTGGACATCACCGCGGCGAGGGCGGCGGCCAGCACCAACCCCCTTACTCCGACGGGGAGTTCGTCCTTGACGATGGTCGCGAAGGCGTCGTCCGCGCTGCCGAGGTCGGGGTAGAGCACCTTGGCGGCCGTACCGATGACGGCACCTGCGACGGCGTAGGCGAGGCAGTAGGTGCCGGCGACGGTGCCGCCCCACTTGGCGGTCCTGTCGCTGCGGGCGGTGAAAACGCGCTGCCAGATGTCCTGCCCGATGAGCATGCCGAAGGTGTAGATCAGGACATAGGTGAAGATCGTCTCGCCGCCGATGCCCAGCGGGTCGAAGTACTCGGTCGGCAGCTGCGCCTTCATCTCGCCGAACCCGCCCGCCTTGACGACGGCGATGGGCAGGAGCAGCAGGAGCACGCCGACGGTCTTCACCACGAACTGCACCATGTCGGTGAGGGTGATCGACCACATGCCGCCGAGCGTCGAGTAGGCGACGACGATCGAGCCGCCGAGGACGATCGCGACGGTGCGGTTCATGTCGAGGAGGACGTCGAAGATCGTGGCGTACGCGATGGTCGACGTGACCGCGAGCATGAGGGTGTACGCCCACATGACGACACCGGAGATGACACCGGCCCGGCCGCCGTAGCGCAGGTCGAGCATCTCGGAGACGGTGTAGACCTTGAGGCGGGCTATGCGGGCGGAGAAGAACACGGACAGGGCGAGGAGCCCGAGGCCGATGGTGAAGACCATCCAGGCGCCGGAGAGCCCGTACTGGTAGCCGAGCCCCACACCGCCGATGGTGGACGCGCCGCCGAGGACGATCGCCGCCATGGTGCCGGAGTACATGGTCGGCCCGAGCCGTCGTCCGGCGACCAGGAACTCGCTCTTGGACTTGGCGCGGCGCATGCCCCACCAGCCCATGGCCAGCATCCCGGCCAGGTAGACGACGATGACTGTGTAGTCGACGGCCACGGGGACCTCCCTCAATCGAACGCTCGAAGTCGCGGGGGGTGACAAAGTCGCTTGGGGGTGACAGACGTCGACACTAGGTGGCCGGAAAGCGACTGCGAAGTGTACTTTTCATCCATCCGTGGCTGCGTGACTGGAGGAAACATCCACATGCCGGATCCGGTCGTTCCACCCACCCCACCGGTCCCGCTCGCGGCGCTCCTGGCCCGTGCGGACCTGGCCCTGCGCCAGATCGCCGGCCCGGCGGACGCGGACACGGTGATCCACTGGGCGCACACCTCGGAGATGGCCGACCCCTATCCGTATCTGCTGGGCGGTGAGCTCCTGCTGTCGGCCGGGGTGCACATCCCGGACGCGGCGGGGTCGGGGACGTACTTCGACGACTATGTGTCGCGGATCGTCGCGGCGGGCGGCGCGGCACTCGGCTTCGGTCTCGCGCCCGTGCACGACACGGTGCCGCGCGCGCTGGTGGAGGCGTGCGACACCTACGAGCTGCCGCTGCTGGAGGTCCCGCCGCAGACCACCTTCTCCGGCGTGGCCCGCGCCGTCTGGCAGCTGATGGCCCAGGCCCGGCACGCCGAACTGCGCCGCGTGACGGAGGCCCAGCAGAGCCTGGCCGCCGCGGCCGCCCGCCCGGATCCGGTGCGGGCGGTGCTGCGGCAGCTGGCTCAGCGGATGGCGGGCTGGGCGGTGCTGTACGGCCTTGAGGGCGCGGAGGTCGCGTCGGCGGGGAGGGAGCCGGACGGGACGGCCGGCGGGGCGCTGGCCGAGCTCGCGGAGGTCGTACGCCCCTCGGGTCCGGGGACACCCACGTCCGCCACCGACACCGCCGCGGGCACCCACCTGGCCGCCTACGCCCTCGGTGCCGGCCCCGGCTTCGTCCTCGGGGTCGCCGCCGCGCACCGCGACCCCGGCGACCACACCATCGCCTCCGTCGCCGCCGTGCTCCTCTCCCTCCTCACCGGCGAACAGCAGAGCGGCTCGGGAGCGGCCCGCTCCTCGGCACTCGTACGGCTGCTCCTCGGCGCCGAACCGCAGGAGGTCGCCCCTCTTCTGGGCGAGGGCAGCAGGCTCGTGGTGCACGCCCGCCCCGACGCCGGGCCCTGCGACCCGGTGGCGGCCTCGGCGCTGGGCGCGGCCCTCGGCTCCCCGCTGGTCGACCTGGCGCCGGACGTCGTACGCGTCCTCGTCCCGGCGGACCGCGAACCGGCCCCGCAGCCCGGCTGGACCCTGGGCGTCAGCGCCCCGGCGTCGGCGCCGGACTGGCCGGCGGCGGGACCCCCAGGCGGGGCGGGCCCTGTCCCTGTCTGTTAAACACATCTTACGCTGCCGACGAGGGCTTGTGAGTGTAGATCTCGGTGGTCGCCGAATCATTAAAAACGGGGGGGGGGGGGGGGGGGGGTTTTGTGGGGGGGGGGGGGGGGGGGGGGGGGGGGGGGGGGGGGGGGGGGGGGGGGGGGGGGGGGGGGGGGGGGGGGGGGGCGGGGGGGGGGGGGCCCCCCCCCCCCCCCCCCACGACCAGATCCTCCTCGGCACCGCACCCCACGACCGCCGTCGCCACCAGCGCTGCCACCGTCACCGCCACCGCCACGAGTCCACCGCGCATGTCCGCCCCCCTTGTCCGCCCCGCTGCCTTGATCCTTCGACGCGGCGCGGGGCGGGAACGTTCGGATCTGCCGGGCGCCCTCTGGACCGTGCGCGCCGCACGTGAGGTGGCCGCCAGAGAGGGGCCCGCCTGACACGAAACGGCCGTCCGGGAGGCGTGCGCCCGCTGTGAGAGGCCGTCAGGAAAGCGTGCGCCTGACGTGAGGCGGCCGACAGGAAGGTGCCCGCCGACGTGACGCAGCCGCCAGGCAGGTGCGCGCCCACCAGTTCGGCCGCCGTCCGGAGGCGTGCTGCTACCGGGCGGCCGCTGTCTGGAACGTGCGTCGGTATGCCTGGGGTGACACCCCGATCGCGGCGTGCAGGTGCTGGCGCAGGGAGGCGCCCGTGGCGAAGCCGACCTGGCCGGCGATCTGGTCCACCGACAGGTCGCTGGACTCCAGCAGATGCCGGGCGCGGGCGACGCGCTGCTGGATCAGCCAGCGGCCGGGGCTGAGGCCGACCTCGTCGTTGAAGCGGCGGGCGAAGGTGCGCAGGCTCATCCGGGCCTGCGCGGCGAGGTCGGTCAGGGTGAGGGGCTCGTCGAGGTGTTCCAGGGCCCAGGCGCGGGTGGCCGCGGTGCTCGCGGCGCCACTCTCCGGGACCGGCTGCTCGATGTACTGGGCCTGGCCGCCGTCCCGGAAAGGCGGTACGACGCAGCGCCGGGCGACCGCGTTGGCGAGCTCGCTGCCGTGGTCGGTGCGCACGATGTGCAGGCAGACGTCGACGCCCGCGGCGGCTCCGGCGGACGTGAGGATCCTGCCGTCCTCGACGAACAGGACGTCCGGGTCCAGGTCGACAAGCGGGTACAGGCGCCGCAACGCCTCGGTCGAGTGCCAGTGCGTGGTGGCCCTGCGGCCGTCCAGCAGACCCGCCGCGGCGAGGACGAAGGCGGCGGTGCAGATCGACACGATGCGTGCGTCCGGGCGGATCAGCGCGAGGGCGTCGGCGACCTGCGGGGGCAGCTCCGTGGGGATGTACGCGGGCGCCATGGAGGCGACGACCACGGTGTCGGCCGTGGCGAGGATCTCCGGGCCGTGCTGGACGCCGATCGTGAAGTCCGCGTTGCTGTGCACGGGGCGGCCGTCGACGCTGCAGGTCAGTACCTCGTACCGGCCGTCGGCCGCGCCGAAGATCCGGCTGGGGATACCCAGCTCGAAGGGATAGACGCCGTCCAGGGCCAGCACCACGACCCGCTCCGTATCTGCCATGGCACGATCCTATCGAAGGTTGGCAATCGTGCCATTTTCCAGCGCGCCGACCCCCGGCAGGCTGGTTCACCATGAGCACTGTGAACACGATGCGAGCCATCAGCCAGGACGTCCTCGGCGGTCCCGAGGTTCTGGAGGAAGTGGAAGTCGAGCGCCCGACGCCGCGCGCGAACGAGGTACTGGTGCGGGTCCGCGCCGCCGGCGTCAACCCGACCGAC
The DNA here is from genome assembly GCF_028369295.1 of Streptomyces sp. HD. Classification (GTDB taxonomy): domain Bacteria; phylum Actinomycetota; class Actinomycetes; order Streptomycetales; family Streptomycetaceae; genus Streptomyces. The sequence continues at coordinate 164,786 of NZ_JAQMYP010000001.1, read as the reverse complement.
TGGAAGCACCGCGCGACCGGCGGTTTCCTGGGCGAGCCCCCCTTCGTCCTGGGCTGGGACGTGTCCGGCGTGGTCGAGGCGGTCGGTATCGGCGTCGCCCGCTTCAAGCCCGGCGACGAGGTCTTCGGCATGCTGTCGTACCCGTACGGCCACGGCTCGCACGCCGAATACGTCACCGCGCCGGCCCGCGCCTTCGCGCACAAGCCGGCCTCGATCGACCACACGCAGGCGGGCGCGCTGCCGCTGGTCTCGCTGACCGCCTGGCAGGCCCTGGTGGAGTACGCCGACGTGCGGGCGGGCCAGCGGGTGCTGATCCACGCGGCGGCCGGCGGGGTCGGGCACGTGGCCGTGCAGATCGCCAAGGCGCGGGGCGCGTATGTGATCGGCACCGCGAGCGCGGCCAAGCACGACTTCCTGCGGGAGATCGGCGTCGACGAGGCAATCGACTACCGGGAGACGGACTTCACCGAGGCCGTGAAGGACGTCGATGTCGTCCTGGACACGCTCGGCGGCGACACCTCCACGCGCTCGCTGCGGGTGCTGCGCCCGGGCGGGATCGTCGTCTCGATCCTGCCGGTGGGTTCCGATGACCTCTACGAGGAGGCCGAGCGGCTCGGGGTGCGGGCGCTGCGGATGCTGGTCGACTCCTCGCACGGCGGGATGAAGGCGATCGCGGAGCTGGTCGACGCGGGGAAGCTGCGCCCCACGATCGCCGGTACCTTCCCGCTGGCCGATGCCGCCGAGGCACATGCGCTCGGCGACACCGGCCGGACCGCGGGGAAGCTGGTACTGACGGTCGACTGAGCCGGAACGCGAACCGGAAGGCGAGCCTGAACCTGGGCCGGCTCAGAACATGAGCACGGGCTTGATCGCCTTGCCCGCGCCCATGTCCCGCACCGCCTGGTCGATGTCCGTGAACGGATAGCTGCTGATCAGGCGGTGCAGCGGGAGCCGCCCCTCCTTGACCAGCCGGACCAGGGCCGGGATGAAGGTCTGGGTCTCGGCGTCGCCGAGGGTGAGGCCGACGACCCGCTTCCCACCCAGCAGCCCGTTGACGTCCAGGGCGACCTCGGTGCCGAACGGCGGGGCGCCGACGACGACCAGGGTGCCGCGGGCGGCGAGCGCGTCCACGCCCTGGCGCAGGACGCCGACGTTGCCGGTGGTCTCCACGACGCCGTCGGCGCCCTGGCCGCCGGTGATCCCGGCGAGCGCCTCGCCGAGGTCGGCCTCGGCCGCGTTGACCGTGTGCGTGGCGCCCAACTCCTTTGCCAGCGACAGGCGTTCGCCGACCCGGTCGACAGCGACGATATTGGTGGCGGGGGTGAGCGCGGCGGCCATGACGGCGGACAGGCCGACGGCTCCGGCGCCGAGGACGACGACCGTGCTGCCGGTGACCGGCTTCAGCACGTTCCAGACGGCGCCGACCCCGGTCTGTACGCCGCAGCCCAGCGGGGCGATCGAGGTCAGCGGAACCTCGGGGTCGACCTTCACCAGGCTGCGCTCGTCCACCAGCGCCCGCTCGGCGAAGGAGGACTGGCCGAAGAAGTGACCGCCGAGGGCCTCGCCGTCCCGGCTGATGGTGCTGGTGCCGTCGGCCCGGCGGCCGCCGATGAGGTTCAGCGGCAGCCAGGTCGCGCAGTACGCGGGGTGGCCACCCCGGCAGTTGCGGCAGTCGCCGCAGGAGGTGAAGGACAGCACGACATGGTCGCCCGGCGCGACGCCGGTCACGGCCGGGCCGACGGCCTCGACGACGCCCGCGCCCTCGTGGCCGAGGACGCCGGGGAGCGGGAAGGGCAGTCCGCCGCTCGCCACGCCGAGGTCGGTGTGACACAGGCCGGTCGCCACCATGCGGACGACTGCCTCGTGCGGTCCGGGTTCGTCGAGCTGCACGTCGGAGAGGGTGAAGGGCGCTCCGCCGGACTCGACGACGGCGGCACGGGTGGGGATGGACATCGATCGGATCTCCTTGACGGTGCGCTCAGTCGAGCGAGACGACGACGGACTTGGTGGTGGTGTAGGCGTCGAGCGCCTCGGGCCCGTACTCGCGGCCGAACCCGGAGTCCTTGACACCGCCGAAGGGCACCGCGGGGTCGAGCATCGCCCAGTCGTTGACCCAGACGATGCCGGCCGCCAGCCGGTCGGCGACCCGGTGGGCGCGGGCCAGGTTGCCGGTCTGGACGCCCGAGGCCAGGCCGTACGGCGTGGAGTTGGCGAGCGCGACGGCCTCGTCCTCTGAGTCGAAGGGCTGGACGGTGAGGACCGGGCCGAAGATCTCCTCCTGGATCACGCGGGAGTCGTTGGGCAGGTCGGCGATCACGGTCGGCTTGTAGTAGTAGCCGCCGTCGAGGTCGAGCCGCTCACCGCCGCAGACGATCCGGCCGCCCTCCTTACGGGCGAGGTCGACGTACTCCTCGACCTTGCGCAGGTGCCGCTCCCCCGCCATCGGGCCGACGACGGTCTCCGGCTTCCTCGGGTCGCCGAGCGGCACGCCGGGCACGGCGTCGGCGAGGATGCCGAGCAGCGTGCTGTAGACCTGCCGCGCCACCAGCAGCCGCGGGCCGCCCATGCAGAACTGCCCGGTGTTGAAGACGAAGCCCTTGATGATCGCGCCGACGGCCTTCTCCAGGTCGGCGTCCTCGAAGACGAGATGAGCCGCGTTGCCGCCGAGCTCCATGGTGACGGGCCTGAGGGACGCACCGGCGATGCCCGCGACCTGCCGACCGACCGCGGTCGAGCCGGTGAAGGCGACCTTGTCCACCCCGGAGTGCCGCAGCAGCGCCTCACCGGCCGCGGGACCGCCGGTGACGACGTTGACCACACCGTCGGGGACACCGGCCTTCTTGAGGAGCTCGGCCATGAACAGCGCGCTGAGCGGCGTCTCCTCGGCCGGCTTGTGCACCACCGTGTTCCCGGCCGCGAGTGCGGGGGCGATCTTCGAACCGGCCAGGATCAGCGGGAAGTTGTACGGCGTGATGGCCGCGACCACGCCGATCGGCCGGCGCCGGACGTAGGCGAGGGCGTTCAGGGGGGTGTCGCGGATGGAGCCGTCCAGGCAGTGGGCGAGGGCCGCGAAGTGCTCGTAGTCGTTGGCCGCGTTGGTGACGTCGACGGCGTGGGCCAGCGTGATCGGCTTGCCGACGTCGCGGCTCTCCAGCTCGGCGATCGCGTCGGCGTTCTCCCTGATCAGCTCGGCGACCCGGTGCAGCACCCGGCCGCGCTCGCGGCCGCTCAGCCCGGACCAGGCGCCTTCGTCGAAGGCATCGCGCGCGGCACACACGGCCGCGTCCATGTCGGCGGCACCGGCATCCGCGACGGTGGTGAGGACCACACCCCGGGACGGGTCGACCACCTCGGTACGCGCTCCGTCGGCGGCCTCGCGCCACTGGCCCCCGATGAACAACCGACCGGGTTCGATCTCGAAGGTGGTCATCACCACTCCTCAGCCTCATCGCCAAGATTTCAACAAACAGGATTCCTGTTGGTCCGCAGTCTCATTACAGACAGGTTTCCTGTCAATGCTCTAGGCTGAACCCATGCTCGACACCCAGGTAACCAAGGCACCGCCCTCGCTTCTTTACATGGTGAAGCAGGTGGAGCTCGTCGTGCGCTCCCACCTGGACGAGCTGGTCAGGCCGTCCGGGATCACCGCGCTGCAGTACACGGCGCTCACCGTGCTGCAGCGCCACGACGGGCTGTCGGCCGCGCAGCTGGCGCGCGACTCCTTCGTGACGGCGCAGTCGATCGCCGATCTCGTCCGGAGCCTGGAGACCCGGGGGCTGGTCCGCCGGGAGCGCAACCCGCGCAACCGACGGGAGCTGCTGATCCTGCTGACCGACGCGGGCCGTGAGCTGCTCGACCGGCACGAGGGGGCGGTGAGGGAACTGGAGGAGCGGATGGTGCGGGACCTCACGGCCCATCAGACCGAGCAGTTCCGCCAAGCACTCTCCAAGGCCTGGCACGCACTGTCGTAGCCACGTCCCGCTCGTCGCGCGAATCATCTGTCGCAATTCGAAGACATATGTCAATCGAACATGCTCAGATTCGCTCGATCGAGGGTAACTTGCAGTGCGGGGACTGGATTTGGGCAGCCCGTCGCAAGTGAACAGGTTGGAGGCGATGTCGTCGTGCAGCAAGATCCTGCGCCGTTGAGCCGGCATCTGCGCGTCCACCGGCACCGGGACCACCTGGTGCTGGAGTTCCTCGGCGAGATCGACATCGCCGCGGCGGTGGAGATAGCCCCGTATCTGGACCGGGTGACGACGCACGCCGACGCGCGGATCGTGATCGACCTCAGGAGCGTCGAGTTCTTCGACTGTTCGGGGCTGCGGCTGCTCTACCGGGCGCGCAGCCGGGTGCTCGACCACGGCGGGCAGCTGCATCTGGTGTGCACCCACCCGCTCACCCTGCGCGTACTGAAGATCACCGGCCTGTCCCGGCTGCTGCCTCCGCATCCGACGCCGGACGCGGCCCTGGGTCAGCCCGAGGCCACGTCCGGCACGTTATGACACCGTCAGCCAACGCGTGACGGCGGCTACTTGAGGATCTTGGTGACCTGACCGGCTCCCACCGTCCGGCCGCCCTCACGGATGGCGAACTTCAGGCCTTCTTCCATGGCGATGGGCTGGATCAGCTGGACGTGCATGCTCGTGTTGTCGCCCGGCATGACCATCTCGGTGCCCTTCGGCAGGGTGACCACGCCCGTCACGTCCGTCGTACGGAAGTAGAACTGGGGACGGTAGTTCTGGAAGAACGGTGTGTGCCGGCCGCCCTCGTCCTTGGACAGGATGTACGCCTGCGCCTCGAACTCCGTGTGCGGGGTGACCGATCCGGGCTTGATGACGACCTGGCCGCGCTCGACGTCCTCGCGCTTCACGCCCCGCAGCAGCAGCCCGACGTTCTCACCGGCCCGGCCCTCGTCGAGGAGCTTGCGGAACATCTCGACGCCGGTGACGGTGGTCTTCGTCTTCTGGTCGTGGATGCCGATGATCTCGACCTCGCTGTTGACCAGCAGCCGGCCGCGCTCGATCCGGCCGGTGACGACCGTGCCGCGGCCGGTGATCGTGAACACGTCCTCGATGGGCATCAGGAACGGCTTGTCGACATCGCGCTGCGGCTCCGGGACGGCCGTGTCGACGGCCTCCAGCAGATCGAGGACCGACTGGCTCCACGCCGGGTCCCCTTCGAGGGCCCGGAGCGCGGAGACCTTGACGACGGGGACGTCGTCGCCCGGGAACTCGTACTCCGTCAGCAGCTCGCGCACCTCCAGCTCGACGAGCTCCAGGATCTCCTCGTCATCCACCATGTCGGTCTTGTTGAGCGCGACGACGATGTACGGCACGCCCACCTGCCGGGCGAGCAGGACATGTTCCTTGGTCTGCGGCATCGGCCCGTCGGTGGCGGCGACGACCAGGATCGCGCCGTCCATCTGGGCCGCGCCGGTGATCATGTTCTTGATGTAGTCGGCGTGCCCCGGGCAGTCCACGTGGGCGTAGTGCCGGCGCTCCGTCTGGTACTCGACATGGGCGATGGAGATCGTGATGCCGCGCTGCCGTTCCTCGGGCGCCTTGTCGATCTGGTCGAACGGAGTGAACGGGTTCAGGTCGGGATACCTGTCGTGCAGCACCTTCGTGATGGCCGCGGTGAGCGTGGTCTTCCCGTGGTCGATGTGCCCGATGGTCCCGATGTTCACGTGCGGCTTGGTCCGTTCGAACTTCGCCTTGGCCATGGCGAGCCCTCCTGAGCATCCGATGATGCCTAGCTGAGCATCCGGGTGATGCCGAGCTTCGCTCCGCTACGTCCTGTCTATTCGGTTCCCGGCGCGTCGAACAGGGCGCTGACGGACTCCCCGTTGTGAATGCGGCGCACCGCCTCGGCGAGCGCCGGGGCGATGGACAGTATCCGCAGCTTCTCGGTGCGCTCCTCCGCCGGGATCGGCACGGTGTTGGTGCACACGATCTCCAGTACGTCCGGCTGCTCACCGATCCGCTTCAGCGCGCCGGACGCGAACAGGCCGTGCGTACAGGCGACTCGGATCGACCGCGGCCCCAACTCCCGCAGCCGGTCGAGCAGTTCGAGCACGGTGCTGCCCTTGGCGATCTCGTCGTCCAGGACGATGACGTCGCGCCCGCCCACCTCGCCGATGACGGCGCTGATGCTGACCCGGTCGTCCGCGAACCGCTGCTTGGCGCCGGCGGCCACCTGGGCGCCGATCAACCGTGCGAAGGCGGCGGCCTCCTTGGCGTTGCCGAGGTCCGGGGACACGACCGTCGTACGGGTCAGGTCGTACTGCCGGAAGTGCGCGGCGAGTTCACGCAACGCGTGCAGATGGTCGACCGGCACGGTGAAGAAGCCGTGCACCTGGGGCGCGTGCAGCGTCATGGCGAGCACCCGGCTCGCCCCGGCCGCCACCATCAGATCGGCGACGAGCCGCCCGCCGAGCGAGATACGGGGCGCGTCCTTCTTGTCGGAGCGGGCGTAGGAGAAGTGCGGCATGACGACGGTGATCCGCCGCGCCGACGCCCCGCGCGCGGCGTCGCACATCAGCAGCAGCTCGACGAGATGCTCCTGCACCGGCCGGACCAGCGGCTGGATCAGAAAGACGTCCCGCTCTCGGCAGTTGGCCTGAAGCTGCACTTCCAGACAGTCGTTGGCGAACCGGCTGACCCGGGTGGGGCTCAGCGGCACCCCCAGATGAGCGCAGACCTCCGCCGCCAGTTCGGGGTGGGCACTGCCGCTGAACACGGCGATCTCTCGCACGATCCGCTCCTCGTATGATCACTCCGGGTGGCGGATACATGCTACTGACCAGCGCAGAAACGTTGCGGCTCATCCGAGGTCGGAGATGTGTGGCGATCACCTCACCACGACACGGGCAACCTGCGCGGACTCCGCGTCATCTGTCCCTCCCGCCACTCGATCGTCTCGGGAGTGAACTCGGCGCGCAGATGAGGGAAGCGGGCGGCGAGGCGGTGCAGGGCGAGTTCGAGTTCCATGCGGGCGAGCCAGGCCCCCAGGCAGTGGTGAGGGCCGGCGCCGAAGGCGATGCTGGGTGCGGTCAGCGGGGCGAAGAGGTCGGGTTCGCCGGGCGGGAAGACGTCCGGGTCGCGGCCGGCGGCGTTGGTCTGGACGGCGACGACACTGCCCGCCGGGATCGGTACGCCGCCGATCTCGGTGTCCTCGACGGCGCGTCGGATCAGACCGGGCAGGACTCGGCCCTCGCTGAGCGGGATCGTGCGCAGCAGCTGCTCGGCCGCGGTGGCGGCGGCGTCCCCGTCCTCGGCGAGCCCTTTCCAGGCGGCCTGTCCGTCGGTGAGGAGGTAGACGACGGCGTTGCCGAGGGCCGTCATGGTCGTTTCGTGTCCGGCGACGACCAGTCCGCAGACCAGGCTGACCAGCCGGCGTTCGTCGATCCCCAGGTCGTCCCCCGCCGTGACCAGCCCGCTCACCAGGTCGTCGCCGGGGGACGTCCGCCGTTCGGCCACGAGTTCACCGGCGAACTCCCCGAACTCCCGCATGGCCAGGGCGACTTCCGCCGCGCTATGGGCGCCGCCGGACAGGGCGTGGTCGGCCCAGTGCCGGATGCGTTCGCGGTCCACGTGCTCCAGGCCCATCAGCCGGCAGATCACCGAGACCGGAAGCGGGCGGGTGAACGCCTCGATGATGTCGGCGGGGCGGTGCTGTTCGGTGAAGTCGTCGAGGAGCGCCTCGATCACGGAGGCGACCCAGGGGCGCCAGCGGGCGATCGCCCGGGGCGTGAACGCCCGCTGCACGGTGCCGCGCAGCAGCTGGTGGGCGGTTCCGTCCTGGTTGAGAAGCCCGTCCGGGGAGTCCAGCAGATTCGGTACGACGAGCAGCGGCGGGGCGTCCGCCGCATGCAGTGAACTCCGGTTGAACTTCGGGCTCATCAGCACCTGACGCACCTCGGCGTACCGGGTCACGAGCCACACCGGGGTGCCGGTGGCGAGAGTGGCGGGCCGGGGCGGACCGGGCTCGGGGAGGCTGATGCGATGCATGGGAGGCAGTGGCCGGGACGTGCTGTCTGCGCTCATCCGGGTCTCCAGACGCGCCGGTACGGACAGTCCCCCACGCTAATGCGCCGCTCCTGCTCCAGTCAGGGGCGGCAATCGGCCAACGGACAGGTCCGGCACGGGATTTGGGGGTACTTCGTTGAACAGGAAAGGAGGAACGTCGCCATGACGACTCCCCTCAAGCGCATCGACAAGCGCATGCCCGGCTGGGCGAAGGCGGTGAGTGCCGTAGTGCTGGTGCTCGTCGTCCTCTTCGCCGGGATCCGGCTGAGCGTGATCCCCGGTCTCAAGGATCTGTTCGGCACCGAGACCAACGACCGCTCGGGTCCCGCACTGCTGCAGTCCATCCAGGACATGAGCCGCTACGACGCCGCCTCCGGCAACTTCCAGATCGTCGTGGACCTGGAGAAGGACGCCAAGTTCCTGCCCGACGCGATCCGCGGCACCCGCACCCTGTACGTCGGCGCGGGCACCGTGGACGCCTATGTCGACCTCGGAAAGGTCGGCGAGGACGACGTCACGGTCAACGGCGACCGTACGTCCGCCACCCTGCGCCTGCCGCACGCCGCCCTCGGCAAACCGTCCCTGGACCCCGACCGCTCCTACGCAGTCTCCAAGCAGCGCGGTCTCCTCGACCGCCTCGGCGACCTGTTCTCGGACAATCCGAACAGCGAACAGGCCGTGCAGAAACTGGCGGTGCGGCACATCGGTGACGCCGCCCGGCAGAGCGAGCTGACCGCTCGCGCGGAGACCAACACCACCCACATGCTCGAAGGACTGCTCCACTCCCTCGGCTTCAAGGAGGTGAAGGTGACCTACGCGACCTGACGCCTCAGGACAGCAGCCCGGGCAGCGCCAGTGCCCCGAGCACGGTCGCGCCCACCAGCACCCAGGCCACGTAGTCCCCGACGTGCCCGGACTGCAGGCGCCTGAGCGGCAGCGCCCGGTCCGGGGCGGCGAGCAGCCCCGGCCGGGTGACCGCCAGGGCGGCGAGCCCCAGGGCCAGCGCGGTGGAGGCGAGGTCCAGCAGCACACCGGCCGGGCTCCAGTGCGGTGCGGGCACCACGGCCCCGCCGGACCCGGCCTCGTTGACGGCGTGCGAGACCACCGCACCGAAGCCGGGGGCCACGCCGACGGCCAGCGCCCCGGCGAGCAGCACGGCGGGGACGGCGGTCATGGTGTCGGGGATCCGGCTGAGCCGGTGCCGGGTCTCGGGCCACTCCCCGGCGCCGGTCGTCTCGTACTCGGTGTCGTCCTCCGGCGCCGGGCCCAGTCCGAGGAACACCCGGGCCGCGGCCCGCAGCACGGCCCCGGCGGTGACGGCGCTCGCGAGGACGTACAGCGCGACGAGCGGGCCGCCCACGGCCTCCTCGGTGACCGCCTTGCCGAACCCCGTGCCGAAGGGCGGCAGTCCGGCGAGGGCGAGTCCGCCCAGGGCGTACAGCACGGCGACGCCGCGCAGTTCCCGGGCCCGGCCGTGCAGGGCGTGCTCGTCGACGCTCCCGTACCGGTCCAGGAGGATGCCCGTGCAGGCGAACAGCGCGGCCTTCACACCGGCGTGGCCGAGGACGTACAGCGCGACCCCGTCGTCGGCCTCGGGGGTCAGCGCGCCGATGCCGATCAGGAACAGCCCGGTGTGCGCGACCGTCGAGTAGGCCAGCATCCGCTTGATGTGCCGCTGGTACCAGCACATGACGGCGCCGATCGCCGCCGTCACCGCGCCGAGTACGAGCAGTACCCGCTCCAGGTCGGCCGCCGGGATGCCGCCGGGTCCGGCGAAGACGGTGCCGTACACCCGCCAGACGCCGTACACCCCGAGTTCGACCATGACGCCCGACAGCAGCATGCACACCGGGGTGGGGGCGACGGCGTGGGCGTCGGGGAGCCAGAAGTGGAAGGGGACGGCGGCCGCCTTGACGAGCAGGCCGGTCAGGACGAGGACGAAGGCGGCGAGGACCAGCGCGTCCGGCGGTCCGTGCGCGTCGAGGCCGCGGCCGATCTGGGCCATGGCCAGCTCGCCGGTGCGGGCGTAGAGCAGCGCGACGCCCATCAGCATGGCGTACGCGCCGAGGGAGGTGACGACCGCGAAGGTCAGCGCGCCCTGCACGGCCTTGGCCTCCTCGACCCGGGTGCCGGTCAGCGCGTAGGCGACGACGCTCATCAGCTCGAACCACACGAACGCGTTGAACAGGTCGCCCGCGATCGAGAACCCGCACATGCCGGCCTGGAAGAGCAGCAGCAGCGCCGGGAAGGAGCCCGCGTGCCGGCGCGGGGGTTCGTCGAAGTAGTGCCAGGAGTACGCCAGTGCCGCGAGGACCAGCAAGGAGGCCAGGGCCGCCATGCCCAGCCCCGGGCCGTCCCCGACCAGGACGATGCCGACGCTGCGGCCCTGGACGGGTGTCCAGCCTCCGACCCATTCGGTCATCGGCGGCGAGGAGTTCAGCAGCAGCACGATCGCCAGCCCGGCGGTCCCCGCGGACACGGCACATCCCACGGACTCGGCGAGGACACGCGGCACCCGGCGTCCGCCCGCGACCAGCAGGGCGGCGCCGAGGAGCGGGGCGGCGACGAGCAGCGGGAGCAGGTCGTTCATCAGCCGCGCAGCTCGGAGAGTTCGTCGGGGTCGACGGTGCCGTGCCGCTTGGCGACCTGGATGACGAGCGCCAGCAGGAGGGCGGTGACGGTCGCGCCGACAACCACGTCGGTCAGGGCGAGGGCCTGGACGACCGGGTCGACGACGGGGCGCGATCCGGGCTTGATGTCGGAGAAGACGGGTGCGGTGGCGTCGTCGCGGTAGCCGACGGCCAGCAGCAGGACGTACGTGGCGGACTGGCAGACGGACAGGCAGCCGACGGCGTGGATCAGATTGCGGCTGGTGGCGAGACCGTAGCAGCCGACGAGGAAGATCCATACGGCGACGAGGTACGGCAGGACGTCCATCACGGCGCTCTCACTTCCCGCTCTCCTCCTCGATCTCGACGGCCTGGTCCAGGAAACGGGCCAGCAGGACGACGACCGCGCAGGCGACCTCCATGCCGATGGCCGCATTCAGCAGCGGCACGGTGCCGCCGGAGGCCAGCGTGTTGAACATGCCGTACGGCAGCAGGTTGGCCAGGAAGGCCGTACCCCCGATGAGGCCCGCGAGGCCGGTGACCAGGTAGGCGGAGGCGGCCAGGGCGTCGCCGACCTCGTACAGGCCGACCGGGCGGATGCGTTCCAGGGCGTGGTAGTCGGCGCCCAGGTAGAGCAGGTGCAGGGCGGTCGCGGCGACGACGCCGCCCTGGAAGCCGCCGCCGGGGCTGAGCTGGCCGTGTGCGACGACATAGAGGCCTATGACGAGGGCGACCGGCAGGACGAGGAGGGCGTAGCGGCGTACGGGTGGGGCGACTTCGGCCGGCTCGGGGCGGGCGCGGTGTTCGTCGCGGGTCTGGCGCAGCAGGACGACGACGCCGACGACGGCCGCGAACAGGATGCTCATCTCGCCGAGGGTGTCGAAGGCGCGCTGGTCGAAGTTGACGGAGGAGATGGTGTTGGCGGTGCGCCGGGCGAGGGACTCGTGCACGGCGCGGTCGCCGTACGGGTGGCCGGCGCCGCCGAAGGCGGGCAGGCGCAGGCAGGCGGCGAGGAGGAGGGCGGCGAGGCCGGCGCCGCCGACGGCGACGAGCCACAGGCGGGTGCGCGGGTTCACCGGTCACGCCCCTTGCGCCGCTTGACCTTGCGGACCGACAGCAGGAGCAGCAGCGGGGTGAGGGCGCCGCCGACCGCCAGTTGCGACAGGGCGACGTCGGGCGCCTGGACGGTGGTGAACAGTACGGCGAGTACGACGCCGAGGACGGCCAGCACCAGGGCCTGGCGGGCGGGGTCGCGGACCAGTACCGCCACGGTCGCGGAGCCGGCGACCAGCAGCAGCGCCACGACGATCACCGCGTCAGCCACCGCGCACCTCCGCGAAACCGCCGGACAGCGCATGGGAGGCGACGACGTTCCCGCCGATCAGCAGCGCGCCCGTGACGAGGAGCTTCACCATCGCGCGGCTCGGCCCGACCGTGGTGCACAGCACCAGGACCACCACCGCGCCGAGCCCTGCGGCAGCCCAGGTCAGGCCCCAGGCGCGCGGCGGGTCGGCGGCCAGTTCGTCGGCGAGCAGCCGGGCGAAGACGAGGGTGCCGACGGGGCCCAGCAGGGCGAGGACCAGGGCGAGATCGACGTATGCGGGACGGTCGTAGCCCTGGGCGAGCAGGAGCAGTCCGGGGCAGGCGAGGGCGGTGGAGAGGTTCTGCGCCACGACCCGGCGCCGCAGCGGTCCGGTGGCGACGCCCCAGAGGGTGGCGCCCACTCCCCCGCCGAGCACGAGGGTCGCCGCGAGGAGCCAGCCGTTCACCGCCCGGTCACCGCCTGTCGTGCGGCGAGGGCGGCGAGCGCGGCCACGCCGGCGACGCCCGCGCCGACGGCCATCTCCAGGGCGTCGACCGTGCCGATGAGGACCAGCCACAGCACGGCGAGCGCGGCCCACCAGGCCAGGAACTCGGCCGCGACGAGAAGCGTCGTACGCCGGTTCATACGCCACCTCCGCGGCCGGATGTCCGTTACTTCCGTTCCGCGTCATCCAAACACCACCCCGGGTGACAGCCTTCGCGGCACGCGCGGTCTTCGCCCGGAGTGCCCCGACAGCATGAAAGGAAACCGCGGGCTCTGGCGACCGGATGCGACAGGGAGGACATCTCATGGCGGTACCGGGGTAATCCCCTTACTACAAAGGGAAGTTGAAGACTGGAGGATCGCATGGCCCGTGGAACCCCACGTTCGCGTGCCGCGTCACGCCCCGGCACTTCCGAGACCGCAGGCACTTCCAAGACCAAGGGTGAAACCAAGACCAAGGGCGGAACCAAACCGAAGGGCGACACCAAGCAGAAGGGCGACACGAAGCCGAAAGGCGACACCAAGCCGAAGCGCACCCCGCGATCCGGCCGAGGCCCGTTGCGCGTTCTCGCCCAGCTCCTCGCCATGCTCTGCGCCTTCGCGTTCATGGTCGCCTTCGCCGTCGTCCTGGCGAAGCTCACCCTGCAGCCCTCCCCCGCGTCGGAGGCCCTGACCCACACCAACCTGAGTCCGGGCAGCTCCCTGCGGGCCTATCTGGACCAGCCCGAACTGCGGGACGCCGTCCGGCAGATCGGCGGCAATCTGCTGCTGGGTGTGCCGTTCGGCATCCTGGTCCCGGTCCTCGCCCCGAAGGCACGCGGCGTCCTGCGGGTCCTTCTGCTGACGGCGACCGTGATGCTCCTCGTCGAGTTCGCACAGGGAGCGCTGGTGACCGGGCGCGCCTTCGACGTCGACGACGTCATCCTCAACACCACCGGAGCCCTGATCGGCTACCTCCTGCTGGGACGTCGGCTGGGCCGCGCGGTGCACGCCGGGGAACCCCGCTCCTAGCGGAGCACCAGCTGGACGATGGCCACCGTGCCGACGACCACGATGAACCCGCGCAGGACGGCGGGGCGCAGCCGGCGGCCCAGGGTCGCCCCCAGGTGGCCGCCGGCTGCGGACCCGATCGCGAGGAGGGCGACGGCCGTCCAGTCGAACTCCGCGACGACGAGGAAGAACAGTGCGGCGACCGAGTTGACCACGGCGACCAGTACGTTCTTGACGGCGGTGAGGCGTTGCAGGCCGTCGTCGAGGAGCATGCCCATCAGGGCGACGTAGATGATGCCCTGGGCGGCCGCGAAGTAGCCGCCGTAGACGCTGGCGAGGGTCAGTGCGGCGAGCAGCAGGGGGCCGCCGTCGGGGCGCGCGGACCTTCCCTTCCGTGCGCGACGGCTGCGCAGCCTCCTGCTGATCAGCGGCTGGAGGACGACCAGCACTAGGGCGAGTCCCACCAGGACCGGCACGATCCGTTCGAACGCCGAGGCGGGCAGGGCCAGCAGCAGCGAGGCACCGGTGAACCCGCCGAGCGCGGCGCCGGCGCCCCACTTCAGGATGCGCCGGCGCTGCCCGCGCAGCTCCCGGCGATATCCGACGGCACCGCTGATCGAGCCTGGGATCAGGCCGAGCGCGTTGGAGACCGTGGCGGTGACGGGCGGCAGGCCGGTCGCGAGCAGCACCGGGAACGTGATCAGCGTCCCCGAGCCGACGACGGCGTTGACCGCGCCGGCCGCGACACCCGCGCCCAGCACGGCGAGCAGCTCACCGATGTGTGCGGCGTTCATGACGAGCAGCCTAGGAACCGAACACTTCGGCGCGGGACGAAGTATCCCGGGCGCGCGGGTCCCGCTCCCGGAGGCACCCAAGTTCTGGTCCGTACCAAAGTATTGACGTCCCCTTATCTCACTCCTTAAATCAAGTGGCGACACCTTCACCCCCCACCTCGGTCGGCGCACCCGTCCATCGCGGGACGCCGTACGGAAGGGAGCACGATGGCCTCCCCACGCCTGCTCCGCACCGCTCTCCTCGCCGCTCTGTCGGCCGTCCTCGTCGCGTCCGCCGCGATCGGCCCGGCACAGGCGGAGCAACCGGACTCCGCAGCCGCTGCGGTGACGTTCTCCGACACCTTCGACGGGCCCGCGGGCGCCGCGGTCGACGCGTCGAAGTGGCAGATCGAGACCGGCGACAACGTCAACAACCACGAGCGGCAGTACTACACGTCGGGCAACAAGAACGCGGCGCTGGACGGCCAGGGCCATCTGGTGATCACGGCCAGGCGCGAGAACCCCGCCAACTACCAGTGCTGGTACGGCACTTGCCAGTACACCTCGGCCCGCCTCAACACCTCCGGGAAGTTCACCGCCCAGTACGGGCACATCGAGGCGCGGATGAAGGTGCCGCGGGGGCAGGGCATGTGGCCGGCGTTCTGGATGCTGGGCACGCCGGTGAACTGGCCGGACTCGGGCGAGATCGACATCATGGAGAACGTCGGCTTCGAACCCTCGACGGTGCACGGCACCATCCACGGCCCCGGCTACTCGGGCTCGGGCGGCATCGGCGCCGGCTACTCGCTCCCCAACGGCCAGGCCTTCGCCGACGCCTTCCACACCTTCGCCGTCGACTGGGCACCCGACTCCATCACCTGGTCCGTGGACGGCACCGTCTACCAGCGGCGCACCCCCGCGGACCTGGGCGGCAGGCAGTGGGTGTTCAACAAGCCGTTCTTCCTGATCCTGAACCTCGCGGTGGGCGGCTACTGGCCCGGCGACCCCGACGGCTCCACCGTCTTCCCTCAGCAGCTGGTGGTGGACCACGTCTCTGTGACGACCGGCGACAGCCCGACCGGCGGTGTCGCGGTCCGAGGGCTGGCCGGCAAGTGCGTGGACGTGGCCGGGGCGAGCTCCGCCAACGGCACGACCGTCCAGCTCTACGACTGCAACGGCACCGCCGCGCAGCAGTGGTCGGTGGGCTCGGACGGCACACTCCGCGCGCTCGGCAAGTGCCTGGACGCCACCGGCAACGGCACGGCCGACGGCACGACCGTCCAGCTGTGGGACTGCTCGGGCGGCCCCAACCAGAGATGGACCGTCACCGCGGCGCGCGACATCGTCAACCCGCAGGCCGACAAGTGCCTGGACGTGACCGGGAACAACTCGGCCAACGGCACCCGGTTGCAGCTGTGGACCTGCACGGGCGGCGCCAACCAGAAATGGACGGTCGGCTGACCTCCCTGCCCGTCTAGTGATGCCGCCAGGTGAACTTGTCGCCGCCGACCCAGCGGATCACATCCGGGTCGTCCAGGTCGTGGACCATGATGCCGAAGGCGGCGGCGGTCTCCAGGACCTCGGTGATGGTCCTGGTCGTTCCGACGACGACGCCATCGATCTCCATGATCCGGAACGGAGGCGTGCCCGGCTGAACCCCGAGCACCATGATCCGCGGATGGGAAATGCGCAGGCTCGCGATTTCGGTCATGAATAGAGCGTAGAGCGCAACCCGCACCAACGGGGCCTTCGGGGCACCAGGGGTTCTTCCGGCCATTCTCGAAGCGGTGAGCCGATCGCGTAGCCGCGCCCTGTTCGCGCCGTGGTGCGGGCGCGGCAGGGCCGGGGAACCCTGGAGGCAGAGGCGGAGGTGGTGATGGAACCCGTCGACGCGCTGAACCGGATCGCCTTCCTGCTGGAGCGGTCCCTGGCGCCGACGTATCGCGTCCGGGCCTTCCGTACAGCGGCCCGGGTGCTGGCGGAGCTGCCCGCGGACGAGGTGCGGGCGCGGGCGGAGGCCGGGACGCTGGAGTCGCTGCGGGGCGTCGGCCCGAAGACCGCCCAGGTGGTGCGCGAGGCGCTGGCCGGGCAGGTGCCGGGCTATCTGACCGACCTGGAGGAGCGGCCCGCGCCCGAGCCGCCCGCGGACGGCGGACGCCTGTGGGAGCTGCTGCGCGGGGACTGCCATCTGCACTCCGACTGGTCGGACGGCGGCAGCCCGATCGAGGAGATGGGCCGGACAGCGGCCGAGCTCGGGCACGAGTGGGCCGTACTGACCGACCACTCACCGCGCCTGACCGTCGCCCGCGGCCTGTCGGCCGACCGCCTGCGCGAGCAGCTGGACGTGGTGGCGGAGCTGAACACGACCTGGGCACCGTTCAGGCTGCTCACCGGCATCGAGTGCGACATCCTTGAGGACGGCTCGCTCGACCAGGAGCCCGAACTGCTGGGGCGGCTCGACGTCGTGGTGGTGTCCGTGCACTCCAAGCTGCGGATGGACGCCCGCGCGATGACCCGCCGTATGGTCACCGCCGTTCGCGACCCGCACGCGGACATCCTCGGCCACTGCACCGGCAGGCTGATCACCGGGCGCGGCCGGCCCGAGTCGGAGTTCGACGCCGACGAGGTGTTCGCCGCGTGCGCCGAGTCCGGTACGGCGGTGGAGATCAACAGCCGGCCGGAGCGGCTGGACCCGCCCCGGCGGCTGCTGCGCCGGGCTCTGGCGGCGGGCGTGCTGTTCTCCGTCGACACCGACGCGCACGCGCCCGGGCAACTGGACTGGCAGCGGTACGGATGCGCGCGGGCGGAGGAGTGCGGGGTGCCCGCCGAGCGGGTGATCACCACCTGGACCAGGGAGGAACTGCTGGCCTGGACGCGCGAGAAGTGAGTGGCCGGAAGCCGGAAGGGGCCGCCCAGGTGCGTGACCCAGATCACCGCAGAACGCGGCAAACCCAGGAACACTCACCAGTAGTTTCCTGTTGAACCACCCGTGGGTGTGGATGGGACAGTGTCCCCGGGCCTCACCATCAGCCCACAGGGACGATCGTTCGGCTGAAGCCCTGTGGAGCCTTTCGCCGAGAGGCGACCGCCATCCGCGCCCACGACAGACCGCCCCGACTGGAACTCCCCCGATCCGGTCGGGGCTTCCCCTGTTCGGACGCGCGCCAAGGGTCGGCTTGACTTCGAGTGCGCTCCAATTCGTAGCGTTCCGCACATGAGCACTGCACAGCACAAGATCGGCTCCGGTTTCGGGGCGACCAGCACCGCCGACGACGTCCTGCAGGGCATCGACCTGACCGGGAAGCTCGCGATCGTCACCGGCGGCTACTCGGGCCTCGGTCTGGAGACCACGCGGGCCCTCACCAAGGCGGGCGCCCGTGTCGTCGTCCCCGCCCGCCGCCGGACCACCGCCGAGGAGGCGCTCTCCGGCCTCGACGGCGTCGAGGTGGACGAGCTGGACCTCGCCGACCTGGAGAGCGTGCGCGGCTTCGCCGAGCGGTTCCTCACCTCCGGCCGCACGATCGACCTCGTGATCGACAACGCCGGGATCATGGCCTGCCCGGAGACCCGGGTGGGGCCCGGCTGGGAGGCACAGTTCGCGACCAACCACCTCGGTCACTTCGCCCTGATCAACCGTCTGTGGCCGGCGATCGAGCCCGGGGGTGCCCGCGTGGTCTCGGTGTCCTCGCGCGCCCATCACTTCTCGGGCATGCGCTGGGACGACATCCACTGGCGGCACGGCTACGACAAGTGGCAGGCGTACGGGCAGGCGAAGACGGCGAACGTCCTGTTCGCCGTCCACCTCGACAGGCTGGGCGCCGACCACGGCGTACGGGCCTTCTCGCTCCACCCGGGCGGCATCCTCACCCCGCTGCAGCGCCACATCCCCAGGGAAGAGATGGTCGAGCGCGGCTGGATCGACGAGCAGGGCAACCTGCTCAGCCCCGAGGGCTTCAAGACCCCCGCGCAGGGCGCGGCCACGCAAGTGTGGGCGGCCACGTCACCGCAGCTCGACGGCATGGGAGGGGTCTATCTGGAGGACTGCGACATCGCCGAGCCCGCCGTCGACGGCGACGAGCGCGCCGGCGTCAAGGCCTGGGCGACCGACCCGGAGCAGGCGGCACGGCTGTGGGAGCTGTCGGCGGAGCTGACCGGCGTGAACGCGTTCGGCGCGTAGCGCGGGCCCGACGCGTGCGAGCGCCCCGAACGGGGTACTCGCACGCTCCCGTCCCCACTCGCCAGGAGGAGGAACGGTGAGCAGCGAAGCGGGCCGCAGGATCGTGGTCACCGGCGCCACGGGCAATGTGGGCACCAGTGTGGTGCGGCTCCTCTCGGAGGATCCGGAAGTCGGCTCCGTCCTGGGGCTGGCCCGCCGGACTCCCGACCTGTCGCCGCCGAAGACCGACTGGGCGGCGGTCGACCTGACGTCCGAGCAGGCAGATCTGGCCGGGCTCTTCGCGGGCGCCCACGCCGTCATCCATCTGGCCTGGGCGTTCCAGCCGACGCACGATCCGGCGACGACCTGGCGGACGAACGTGCTGGGCGGTATCCGCGTGTTCGACGCGGTGGCCGAGGCGAGGGTCCCGGTATTGGTGCACGCGTCGTCGGTCGGCGCGTACTCGCCAGGGCCGAAGGACCACGCCGTGGACGAGTCGTGGCCGACACACGGCTGGCCCGACGCCGCGTACTGCCGGGAGAAGGCCTACCTCGAACGGGCGCTGGACACCTTCGACCGGGCTCATCCGAGGGTGCGTGTGGTGCGGATGCGGCCGGCGTTCCTGTTCAAGCGGGAGTCGGCGAGCGAGCAGCGCCGTATCTTCGGCGGCCGCTTCCTGCCGGGTCCGCTGGTGCGACCCGAGCTGCTGCCGTTCCTGCCCGACATTCCGGGACTGCGGGTGCAGGCCCTGCACACCGACGACGCGGCCAGGGCGTATCAGCTCGCCGTGCAGGCCGACGTCCGCGGCTCGTTCAATCTCGCGGCCGACCCTCCGGTCGACGTGGAACTGCTGGGCCTGCTGCTCGGGGCCCGCCCGGTCCGGCTCCCGCGCACGGCGGCCCGCTCGGCGATCGCCGCCGCGTGGGGGCTGCATCTGCTGCCCGCCTCCCCGCACCTCTTCGACGCGGTCCTCAGGCTGCCGCTGATGGACTGCACACGCGCGCGTACGGAACTGGGCTGGAACCCGGAACACTCGGCGCCCGATGTGCTGGAGGAATTCCTGGGGGGACTGCAGCGAGGTGAGGGCGCGCCGACGGAGCCCTTGCGGGGCCGCAGGGTGGGCTGACCGGCACATTGCCCCCGACGACCTGCGCACACCCGCCCCGTGGGCCGTGCCCACAGGGCCGCTCTCAGCCAGTCGGCTCCTGGGGTTTCGGATGTTCGGGATGGACCGTGTCCGACCGCGTCGTGCCCTTGCGGCCGGTGCCCGCCTCGTCCGTGTCGGGGACGTCGTCGGCCTCGGTGGCCCCGTCGGCCGGCTCGACGGGCACCTCCCACGGGTCCTCCCCCGCGTCCGCCTGTTGGTCAGGCGGGTCCTTCGGTACCGGTCCGCTCTTCGGGTCCGGCGCGTTGCGACGGTCGTCGGCCATGGTGCGCCTCCTTCGCGTCGTCCAAGGGCGTCCGTGGACGTCCGAGGGACCCGCGAGTACCGCCCAGCTCGGCGGCGAAACCTCAGCGCGGCACCCGCTGCGCCAGTGCCGTGCGCCAGGACTGCGACGGGGCCGCGGGGGCGGGCTCGGCGCGGCGGCCGCCGCAGGCGAAGAAGTCGGCGAGCGGGAGGATCGCGGCGCCGACGGTGACCGCGTCCGGGCCGAGCCTGCCCAGGTCGACGGTGACCTTCCCGGCCGGGTGCCGCAGGGCGTACGAGGCGGCGTGGTGGCGTACGGCGGGCAGGAACCGGGCGCCGAGCTGGAGCCCCGCCCAGCCGCCGATCAGTATGCGCTCGGGCTGGAAGAGGTTGATCAGGTCGGACAGTCCCGCGCCCACGTACTCGGCCGTCTCCTCCAGCACGGCCAGCGCCGCGGGGTCGGCCGCGGTGCCCTCGGGCGGATACGCGCCAGCCAGCATCGCCGCGAGCGCGGTCTCCTCGTCGACGCCCTCCGGAACGCTTCCGCCCTCCTCGCGCCAGCGGTCCACCAGCGCCTCCGCGCCCGCGTAGGCCTCCAGGCAGCCGAGCGCACCGCACCGGCAGCGGCGCCCCCTGACCCGTACCGTCAGATGCCCCCACTCGACCGCCCGCCCGTGCTCCACCTCGGGAGTGACCAGGCAGGCGCCCACGCCGGAACCGAAGAGCACGACGACGGCGCTGTCGGCGCCGCGTCCGCCGCCGAACCACATCTCGGCCTGGCCCAGGGTCTTCGCACCGTTGTCGATGAAGTACGGGACGGTGTCCGGGAGCTGGGAGCCGTCGCGCAGGAGCCGCTCCAGCGGTACGGCGTCCCAGCCGATCGTCTGCCCGTGCACCACGGCGCCGAGCCGCGGGGTGTGCTCGACGATGCCCGGGACGCCGATGCCGACGCCGAGGAGCCGCTCGGGCCCGAGTCCGGCGCCCGCGAGCACCTCGTCGATGCCGTCGCGGATGTGGCCGACGATGCCGTCCACCTCGTACCGCTGCTGCGCCAAGGGCCGTTCCGCGTGCGCGAGTTCGGTGAGGGTCAGGTCGTACAGGCCGATCCGTACCCGGGTCTCGCCGACGTCCACGCCGATCATGTGGCCGCTGGCGGGGACGACCTGCAACAGGATGCGGGGGCGGCCGCCGTCGGAGTCGACGCTGCCGGCCTCCTCGACGAGCCCGTCGCCGATCAGCTCGGCGACGACGTTGCTGACCGAACCGGAGCTGAGGCCGGTCGCCGGGCCGAGTTCGAAGCGGCTGAGGGGGCCGTCGAAGTAGAGGCGCCGCAATACGGCCGTACGGTTACCCCTCCTGAGGTCCCGTACCGTGCGCCCGTTCCGCGCCGCCATGTGGCTCCTTTCGGACCAGCCCTGTTCCCACCTGCGTCAACAGCCCCCATTGTGGACTACGACGTGAGGTCCTCGACCTCGGCCAGGGCCGCCAGAAGTTCCGGGGCGACCCTCTCCCGGACCCAGCGGGCCTGGGCGGCGTCGACCGCTCTCGGGACCGTCTCCGTGAGCATGATCAGGTAGAGGTAGCCGCGGTAGAGGGCCAGGCGCAGACGTGCCGGTACGTCGAAGTCGGCGCGCCCTCCAGCCTCCCGGTAGCCCGCGAGGAACGCCTCGTCCCGCTTGATGTCGCCGAGCAGTGCCAGGGAGACGAAGTCGGCGAGCGGGTCGCCCCAGAACATGCGCTCACCGTCGATGAGGCCGCCGATCCGGGCCTCCCCCGACGCACGGTCCACCAGGATGTTCCCCTGCCACAGATCGAAGTGGACCAGGCACGGGACGGTGACCTCGTCGAGCGCGTGGTGAGCGGCCCGGAGCGTGTGGGCGACGGCGTCCGCGGGGCGCGGCAGCCGGGCCCCGAAGCGGCGGGCGTCGTCCAGGACGGCGTCCAGCATCCCGGTGAACGCGGTGCGCCAGTCGGGGGCGAGCGGGCCGAGGGCGCCGGACGGGTAGCCGAAGCCCGGCCCGGTCATGGTGTGCAGCCGGGCGACCTGGCGGCCCAGCTCCGTGCGCAGGGACGTCCGTTCGGTGTCGGTGAGCGAGCCGTTCCAGGGGGCGCCCAGGCAGGCGGTCATCAGCAGGTTGCCGCCCATGGCCACGACGCGCGGCGCGGTCACGTCGGCCTTCGCGGCCGCACGGTAGAACTCGGCCTCGGAGACGAGGAGTCCGCTCTCGTACGTCAGCCCCGGCACGGTCGCCGCGGGCGGCACCTTGAGGACGTACCGGCGGCCGTCGGTGAGGAAAAGTTCCTCGACGGTGTTGTAGGTGCCGCCCGACAGCGGGCGCAATCGGGCGAGATCTCCGGGCGGCAGTCCCGCCGTGTCCAGGGCCCGCCGGGCCCGTTTCCAGGAGTCCGTCACCGTGCGCCCACCCCTCCCGTTCTCGGTCAGCCGGCCGCGTACACGTCCTCGACGTAGCGGCCGTCCGCGATCAGCCCGTCGAACCACCGTCCGGCCCCCGCGTCGTCGGCGTCCGGCGTGCGCTCCCGGTACAGCGTACGGAACGCCTCCCGCACGCCCGGCGCCATCCGGGCACCGTCGCCGCAGACGTACACCCGGGCGCCCGCGCCGAGCAGTTCCCAGACCTCGTCGGCCTCGGCGGCGATGCGGTGCTGGACGAAGGCGACGCCGTCCTGCGGGGCGGCGCTGAAGGCCGGGCGGAGCGAGACGGCTCCGGCGGCTTCGGCGGCGCGCAGTTCCCCGGCGTGCAGGAAGTCGGCGTCGGGGGCGTCGCAGCCGAAGTAGCACAAGGCCGGGGCGAGTTCGGCGCCGGCCGCCAGGGCTGCCGTACGGTCGGCGATCGCTGCGCGGAAGGGGGCGAGGCCGGTGCCGGCGGCGACCATGACGACGGGGGTGGAGCCGTCGATGCGGAAGACCTCCCGGCAGGGCTGGACGCGGGCGTACACGGTGTCGCCGGGCTCGACGGTGGCGAGGTATCCGGATCCGGTGCCCCGGTAGGTGCCCTTGCCCGAGCGTGCGGGGGCCTGGAGCAGGGAGACCATCAGGTCCGCGTGAGCCGGGTCCACGGCGGGCGAGGAGGAGATGGAGTAGTGGCGGGGACGCAGCGGCGTGAGGAGGCCGAGCAGCGTCGGCCAGTCGAGGGCGCCGCGCAGGGCCGGGTGGTCCTCGATCACCTCGACCAGGGTACGCGGGTCGGCGGTCAGGTTCGCCAGGGCCGTGCGCTCGGGCGGGCACGGGTTGGCGGCGGCGAGCGCGGTGAGCTGGGCGGCGGTCGGGCGCTCCTGCAACTCGACGTGGTGGCTGAGGAGTTGACGTACCGTCAACGGCCGGTCCAGTGCGAGGCCGTCGCGGCGCGGGCGGGTGGCGCGGATGTCCAGGACGGTGTCGAGGTCGACGCCGAGCGCGGCGGCGGCACGGTCGACGAGGTCGGGGGCGTTGGCGGGCAGCACGGTGAGGTGGTCGGCGGTGCGGTAGGTGACACCGTCGGGCAGGGCGACGCGGACCAGTCGCTTGCGGCGGGGGTACCCGGGGGCGGTGAGGTCGTCGGCCTCGGTGACCTTCATGGGGACGAGTCCGTGCCGGTCGGCGAGGGCGTCCAGGGGGCCGCCGGTGAGGGTGCGCACCTCGTACGCGGTCGTCGGCTCGTCGTCGGCCGGGGCGACGGCGTCCGGGTCGCCGTAGCGCTCCAGCAGCGCCGCGCGGAGCCGGACCGTGAAGTCACGTACGGCGCCGGTCAGGTCGCCGGAGGCGTCGGCGGCGGCACGGTCGAGGAGGCGGGTGGCGCCGAGTTCGGCGAGGCGGTCGTCGAAGCGGGTCGGGACGTGCTGGTAGGTGGCGGCCCAGTTGCGGTCGCCGACGCCGAGGACGGCGTAGGTGACGTCCGTGGCGTCCGCCGTCTCCTCCAGCCGGGCGGCGAAGGCGTCGGCGTCGTCGGTGGGGCGGCCGTTGTAGGAGGCGGCGGTGATCACGACCGGGCGGTCGGTGGGCAGGCCGTCGGCGAAGTCGTCCAGGGGCGCGACCTGTGTCTCGCAGCCGATCGCGGCGGCCTCGTCGGCGAGCTGGGCGGCGAAGTCGCGGCAGGTGCCGTAGTTGCTGCCGTGCAGGAACAGGGCGCCGGTGCCGGGGCGGACGCGGGCGGGGAGGGCGGCCGTGTCGGTCACGGCTTCCGTGGTCGCGGGGGCGGCGCCGGGCAGCGGGGTGTGCGCACGGTCGGCGGGGGTGCGCGGGGTCAGGGTGAGGGTGAAGCCGTCGGGCTTGAGGGTGAGGGTCTCCTTGATGGTGAGGCGGTAGTCGGCGTGGTCCCGCAGCCGGAAGCGGTGCACCAGCATGGCCAGCAGCATGGTCGCCTCGTGCAGCGCGAACTGCCGCCCGATGCAGGCGCGTTCACCCGTGCCGAACGGCTTGAAGGCGTGCACGGAGCGGGCCGCCTCGGCCTCGGGCGTGAAGCGTGCGGGGTCGAACAGCTCGGGGTTGTCGCCCCAGACCGGCTGCCGGTGCAGCATCGGCGCGAGCACGGTGACGAACTGCCCGGCGCGCAGCGGGACCCGGCCGCCGAGCATCGTGTCCTCAAGGGCGTGGCGGCTGAACGCGGCGGCCGTCGGCCACAGCCGGAGCGCCTCGTTGAGGACCTGCCGGGTGTACGTCAGCTTTCCGACCTCGTCGTACGTCGGCTCGGGGTCGGCCTGATCGCCCCACAGCCCGTCGACCTCGCGCTGGACGAGCTGGAGCGCGGTCGGGTGCTTGGCGAGGTAGTACAGCGCGAAGGACATCGCGCCGGACGTCGTCTCGTGGCCGGCGATCAGGAAGGTGATGACCTGGTTGCGGATGTTGGCGGCGTCCAGGGTGCTGCCGTCCTGCGGGTGCTCGGCGGTCAGCATGAGGCCGAGCAGGTCCTCGGCATCACGCTGGTCGGTGCCGGCGCGGGAGGCGATGACGTCGTCGACGACCTGGGCGAGATAGGCGGAGTCGTCGCGGAAGGCGGCGTCGGCGGCGGAGTGATCCTGGCCCGGGACCCGGGCGAGACGGTTCATGCTCCACTCCAGGCAGCGCACCATCGTCTCGACGAAGGGGTGGGGCTGGGCCCGCTCGAACGACCCGAAGTCGTAGCCGAACCCGGCGAGCCCGATGGTGTCGAGCGTCATGCGGGTCATGTCGTCGGGGACGTTCACCGGCTGTCCGGCGCGGGCGTCGCGGTCCCAGGAGTCGATGAGCCGCCGCGCCACCTTCAGCATCACCGGGTGGTAGGTGCGCATCGAGCCGAGCGCGAAGGCGGGCATCAGGATGTCGTGCGCCTTGGCCCAGTTCGGTTCGTCGTTGTACGCCGTGAACAGGCCGTCGGCGGCGAACTCCCGGACGTTCTCCAGGGCGGGCCCGACGTGCTTGGCGAACCGCTTCTCGTCGGCGAGGTCGGCCACCAGGTCCAGGTCCGCGGTGAACAGCGCGTCCCGCCCGTGCAGCCGCCGCACGAGCACCGGCCCGTGCTCCCGCATCAGCTCCATGACCTGCTGGATCGGGGTGCGGCCGGGCCCGACGGCGGTGATGTCCACGACGGGGACGCCGGGGAGGGTGTCGATGGTCTGCGGGTGCAGCGCGGTGGGGGGCATGGTGCGACAACTGCCTTTCGCGGTACGGAAAGTACTGCGTTCAAGCGTCATGGACGTGCCCCGGCCGCGCGCAGCCCGGCACTACATGATTGTGTAGTGCCGGGATGTACGTCGCTGTTGCGCCGAGCGACCGGAGGTGCTGGTGGACTGGTCTCGCCCGGGGGCCGTGGTGTGGCGCAACCGCGCCCTGCTGGTCTTCGACCGCGTACCGGTGCCGATCGCGGTCTGCGATGTGTACGGCGCGGTCCAGCTGGCCAATCCGGCGATGGGCACGGAGTGCGGTACGACGCCCGGGCGGCTGCGCGGCCGGGACGTGCTGGAGTTGTTCCGGCCGCAGGAGGCGACGCAGGTGGAGCGGATCGCCGAGGCGCTGCGACTGCGGCACCGCTCGCGGTACCAGGTGTCGGTGCGCTGGCGGGCACCCGGCGGCACGGAGCGGTACGGGGAGCTGACGGCGGACCCGGTGAGCGAC
Source organism: Streptomyces sp. HD (assembly GCF_028369295.1). Lineage (GTDB taxonomy): Bacteria > Actinomycetota > Actinomycetes > Streptomycetales > Streptomycetaceae > Streptomyces. Next base: position 138,925 of record NZ_JAQMYP010000001.1, on the reverse strand, counting down.
ACCGTCGAGGAGACACCGGCACTGCTGGTGATGCTGCGGATCCTGGGCGAACGCGAGGCCCCTGAGCGCAGGCCCGTGCAGGTGGCGCCGATGGAGGCACGCGTCCTGGCACTCCTCGCCGGCGGCGCCACCACCGCCCGGGCCGCCCGCGAGACCGGCCTCACGGTGGACGGCGTGAACTACCACCTGCGACGCCTGTCGGCACGGTGGGACGCAGCGAACCGCACGGAGTTGGTGGCTCGGGCCTACGCACTGGGGGTGCTCACGCCGGGTGTTTGGCCGCCGACGCCGACCGCCCCGGACGGACCGGAGTAGGCCGTGCCCGCGCCCCGTGGGGCACCGAAGCGGGCGAGGGTGTGCCACACCTTCTTCAGGTCCTGGAGCTCGTACCGCCCCGTGCGCGCGGCGTCCCCGATGACGCGCGGGTCGAGGTGGCCGTCCTCGGCGATCCGGGCGCCCAGGTCGGCGTACTCCTGGCCGCGGTAGTCCGCGTGCCGGCGCAGCTCGGGCACGGTGAGCCGGTAGCCGGGGTGCCACTCGACGGGGCAGGGCAGCAGGCGCGCCGCGATCTCGACGGGGGTGCCGCGGTAGCAGGCGTCCAGGACGACGGCCTCCACGTCGGCGGCCAGGACGACCCCGCCGTGGATCTGCGCCTCGATGTAGTCGTTGAGGGCATCCTGCTCGTCGGACTCTGCGAGCGCGACGAGATGCAGCCCGGCGGCAACGCCGAAGTCCGTCGGTTCGGCGGCGCTGTCCGGGTAGCAGAACGTGGCGCGGGTGAGGGCCGCGCCGGTCAGCCGGAAGTGCGAGGAGCCGAACCGCGGGGCGGCGCCGACGACTTGGTGCCGGAAGTTCAGGGCGCCGTACACCGGACGCTCGTGCGCGGGTGCGTCGTCGTACACCCCGCCGAAGATCCGGCTCTCCCAGCGCCAGCGGTCACCGCCGGGGTGGGCGGTGAGGCCGCCGTTGCTGGTGCCGGTGACGAACTGCGAGTGGTACGCGCCGTCCTCGGCCAGCGCGCGCAGGATCGGCACGCCCCGCACCAGCCGGTCGGGGTGGAAGTTGAGGGTGACGCGCACGTCGGGGTCGAGGGCGGGCCCCGTGGAGGATGCCGCGACGTGCCGCAGTGCCGCCCGGGCACGAGGTCTTCCGACAGGACCGAAATTCACTGGCTCCCCCTCATCATGCTGCCTACCCTAGCCTTTAACCTAGTACCCCTAGGTTTCGCCTTTTGGCGTCTCTGTCCTTCGGCCTTCGGCCTTTACCGATCGACTCCTCTGGAGACCCCCATGAGATCACTCACCGAGCAGGACATCCGCAACTCCTTCATCAACTGCTCGAAGGGCGAGGCCAAGCGCCTGTACGTGCCCCGGGATCTCGACGAACTCCCTTGGGACGACCTGGACTTCCTGGGCTGGCGGGATCCCGGGGCGCCGGACCGCAGTCAGCTGGTCACCGAGCACGACGGACGGCTCGTCGGCGTGGCGTTGCGCTTTCAGCCCGCCCAGCGCGGCTTCCTGCACCGCAGCATGTGCTCGCTGTGCCTGACGACCCACCCGCGGGGCGGCGTCTCGCTGATGACCGCGCGCAAGGCGGGCCCGGCCGGCCGCGACGGCAACACGGTCGGCGCCTACATGTGCACCGACCTCGCCTGTTCCCTCTATGTGCGCGGCAAGAAGGTACCGGCGACGGGAGCCATGGCCCGCTTCGAGGAGAGCCTCACGCTGGAGGAACAGATCGCCCGGACGTCGGGCAATCTGTCCGCCTTCCTCGGCAAGGTGTACGGCTGAGCGCGGGCGGCCGCGGTCACCGGTCCCGCAGTGTCGCCGCCGCCACCCGGTGCAGATGGATCAGGACGTCGTGGCTGCGGGCGAGGGCTGTGTCGTACTCCGGCCACGGGTACGCCGTGCCGATGCTGCGGGTCGGCCTCGCCTCCCTCAGCCAGGCGCGGGCCGGCTGCGGCGCGGTCCGCAGGTCGACGACGTAGTCACGGTGGCGCACCCGGTCGAGCGTCCGCTCGTTGCTGCCGGGGCCCGCCGGTCCCAGGGTGAACCTCTGCACCTTCTCGTCGGGTGCGGTGGCGTTGAACGAGCCGCGGTAGAAGGTGAAGCCGACGCTGACGTACGCGTCACCGAGCCGGTCGCGCAGGAACGCGCCCTGCACCTTCGGGTAGTGGGCGGGGTCGTCCGGTACGTAGGCGACGTGGCCGTTGTGCGCAGACAGCAGGACCTTGGTGCCGGTGTGCTCCGCCCACCAGGCCACGTTGTCGGCCATGACCGAGTCGCGGTAGCGCATGGCGGCGCTGAGCTGCCGCTCGTCCTCGAAGTCGAAGGCATAGCCACGGGCGGTCTGGTCGACGGCCGTGGCGTGCTGGACCGCCCAGTCGTACGCCTCCCTGTCGGCACCCGGCGACTGCTGCCGCAGCAGCCTCAGCGCCTCACCGGTCCGGGCCGCCATCTGCTTGCGGTCGGTATACGGCTTCTTCAGGTACTGATCGATGTACGCGCCCGTGGCCTGCGTGGGCCGCAGCCCGCGGTACAGGTCGGTGAAACGGGCCAGGAGGTCTGGGTGCGCGCGAGCCACATAGCGGGTGACCTCGTCGTACAGCTCGGGACCGGCCCAGGCGAAGTCGTCGCCCATGAACCGGACCGGATCGTCCGGGTGCCGGACGTTGTACGCGCGCATCCACTGCAGCAGCCGCAGATAGTCGGTGTTGTTCCACCACAGGTAGTCCCGCTGGAACTCCTCGCGCATGATGCGCCGGGGGTCGCCCTTGCCGTGCAGGACGTAGTCGTCGAGACGCAGTCCGGTACTCCAGGGCGCCTCCAGGGCGAAGGTGCGGAAGCCCTTCTCCTCGGCCAGGTGGCGGAAGACCCGGTCCTTGAGGGCGAAGAACTCGTGCGAGCTGTGGGTGGCCTCGCCCAGGCCGACGACGCGTGCATCGCCGATCATCCGGTCCAGCGGACGCAGATCGCCGGTGTCGCCGCCCGGTTCATGGCTCCGCAGCGGGTGGGCGGAGCGGTCCAGCGCCTCGACGACCGTGGTGGGGGCCGGTGCCGCCGTGGCCGGGATGCCGGTCGTCAGGGCGGCGAGGATGATGAACAGGGTCAGCACTAATCCGGTCCGATGCTGTCTCATGATCCAAGACTTGCTCGTCCGGACGGGCGGGCACCATACGGTGATCCTCCGTCTCCGGGTGCGGAGCACCACAGGGGGACGGCGGGGGTTTTCCCCATCCCAGGGCCCGGTCGGCCGCCCGGCCTCGCGCGGGTGTCGATGATCACCAGCCCAGCCCCTTGCCGTATCGCGGCCGCTGCGATCAATCTGGGGTTCCTTGCGGACCGTCACGTTCCGCAATCAGTGGGTGGGAAGCATCTGTGGAAAGGGAACAGCCCGAGGATGCGAGAGGCACGTGAGGGGACGGCGCTGCGAGAGCGGCTCGCAAGGCTGCGCCGCGATCCCGTGGTGGTGCAGACGCTCCGGTCGGCCGCCGCGGCGACGATCGCGTATGTCATCGCTCTGCGCCTGAGCCCGGAGCAGGCGCCGCTGACCGCGCCGCTGACCGCGCTGCTGGTCGTCCAGGTCACCCTCTATGCCACCCTCACCAACGGCATCCGCCGGGTGAACTCCGTGGTCGCCGGCGTCCTGGTGGCCATCGCCTTCAGCCTGCTGGTCGGCCTGACCTGGTGGAGCCTGGCGCTGCTGATCGTGGCCTCGCTGGCGGTCGGGCATCTGGTGCGGGTCGACGAGTACGTGCCCGAAGTGGCGATCAGCGCAATGCTGGTCCTCGGGGTCACGACCGTCGGGGACACGGCCTGGGCGCGGATTCTGGAGACGCTGATCGGCGCGGTGGTCGGGCTCGGCTTCAATCTGCTGCTCGCGCCACCGGTGTGGGTGGACGAGGCCGGTGAATCCCTTGAGGGACTGGCCCGCAGGCTGCGGCAGTTGATGCTGCGCATCGGCGAGGAGGCCGCCGGCCGACAGCCGTTCGAGCAGGCCGCGGCCCGGCTGCACGAGGCGCGCCGGCTCGACCACGACATCGTCGAGGTGGACGCGGCACTGAAGCAGGCCGAGGACAGTCTGCGGCTCAATCCGCGGGTGCGCGACAGCCTGCTGCACCGTGTGGTGCTGCGCACCGGGCTGGACACGCTGGAGATCTGCACGGTCGTGCTGCGGGTGCTCGCGCGCACCTTGACCGACCTCGCCAAGGAGCGTGAGCCCGAGCCGCTGTTCGCGAAGGAGACGGGCACCGTCGTCGACCAGTTGCTGTCCGAGATCGCCGACGCGGTGGTCAGCTTCTCGGTGCTGGTCACCACGCATGTCAGCAGCAACGCCGACGCGGCGGAGTCCCGGCTGTCCGCGGAGCTCCGCACGGCGGCGGGCACCCGCGACAAGCTCGCCCTGCTGCTGCGCGAGGAAGCCGAGCGCGAGACCGGGCACTGGCAGCTGCACGGCGCCGTCCTGACCGAGGTGAACCGCATCCTCGACGAACTCGACACCGAGCACCGCTCGCGGCGCCTGCTGGAGGAACTGGACCGTGTCTCCCAGGAGCAGCGCTCACGCATGCCCCGTCTGACCCGGCTGCGGGAGCGCATGGGCGTACAGGAACAGCTGTGGCGGAACCGTACCGGGCTGGGCGGACGTTCTCGCTAGGGAGCGCCGGGACGGGGTCGGCGCCTGACGCGAGGAGCGGGCCGATGACCGACACGAACGTACGGATCGACGGAGACACGCTGCGGTTGCCGGGCGGTGTGGCGGTGCGGTTCATCCGGACGCTGCGGCTGCCGGAGAAGGGCACGCATCCGCTGCCGCCGGGGCTCGGCGAGTTCCCGATCCGGCGGGTGGCGGACTACCCGGACACGGTTCCCGAGGCGTGGAAGGCGCGGGGCGGTGTGATGCTGCCGGTCTACCTGCGCGAGGCGATGTGGCTCAGTTTCGGCGGCACCACCGAACCGGCGGCCCTCCAGGTCGGGGTGGGCAAGGTGTGCGCGGTCTCGGGGAAGCCGTGGAGCGACCGGCTGTCCCGCAAGCCGCAGAACTACCTCGTACTCCCCCGCCAGCCCTGGCTGGACGGCATCAACTCCGGCAAGGGCACGGTCCGCCAGTTCGTGGCGGTGCCGCTGGGACTGGGCGCGACCGTCGAGGGCCAGGTCACCGGCGAGGAGGTCTGGGGCGGCGTACAGCTGCAGTCCTTCGCGCTGACGGAGCCCCGGCTGGCCGAGTGGCGTGCGGAGGAGCGGCGCCGCGGGGAGCTGGCGCGGGCGATGCCGCAGTTCGGCGGCTACGGCGCCGCGCTGCCCATGGCGGCACCGGGTCCCCAGGGCGCGGTTCCGGCGCCCGCGGCCGCTCCGGCGGGTCGTGCGCGCCGGGCCGTCGCGGCGATGGGGCTGGGGGTCGGCGGTTCGATGCGCCAGGAGGTCTACGAGGACGACCGCCCGCTCTCGGACTGGGAGGACCGTCCCGGCGGCAGGGTCTTCGTCCATCTGGTGACGCCGCCGGAGTGGCGCCGGATCACCGGCGAGGCTCCCCCGCCGTCGCCGGTGGACCGGGCGGCGTACACACGCGCGGGGCTGCCCTGGTTCGACTACTACGACGAGGACGCCGAGGATCTCGCCCCCACCGACACCCTGGAGGCCGTGAAGCCGGTCGGCGACTGGCTCGGCGACGATCACGAGCCCTGGCAGGCACCCACGCCGGGCCAGGTGCTGCCGCTCAAGGACGCCCAGGGCAAGCCGGTGGAGGACGGCGACTGGTAGGGCGGCACGAGGCGGCCGGTGGGATGGCACGGGCCGGCCGACGATACGGGACCCTGCTCACCATTGCACAACATGCAACGCCCGTTGCCCTTCTTGCGCTCGTCGGGTGATCCACGCCAAGGTGGCTGTCGCGACCACGACGACCGACGACCTGAGGTGTGGACATGGGCAGTGGTGGGCTGAGCAGGCGCCGATTCGTCGGCACCCTCGCGGGATCGGCCGCCGGTGTGACACTCCCGGCGGCCACGGCGTGCGACGACGCGCCCGCCCCCGCGGACACGCCGGACACGCCGGACGCGGCCGACCCGGCGACCTCCGGGACGAACAGCCCCGGGACCCGCCCGAGCGCCCAGACCGAGAGCCGCGAGCCGTCCGGTCCGCGCCCGCTCCACCTCGGCACCTACACCTCCGTGGAGGGCGGCGGCCGGGGCATCGGGCTCGCCACCTACGACCCGGCCACGGGCCGCATCACCGGCACCGGAACGATCACGGGCGTCGGCGACCCGTCGTATCTGGCGCTGCACCCGAACCGCCGGACGCTGTACGCGGTCAACGAGCGCGAGGACGGCGCCGTGACCGCCGTCCGTCTCGACGACCGCGAGATTCTGGGGAGCCGGAGCACCGGCGGGGCGGCCCCCTGCCATCTGTCGGTGCATCCGAGCGGACGCTGGCTGCTGAGCGCCAACTACGGCACGGGCAGCGTCGCCGTGCATCCGGTCGACGCCTCGGGCGCGCTCGGCGAGCGCACCGACCTGGTCACGCACTCCAGCCCGGCGCCCGGTCCCGGCCAGGAGGGTCCGCACGCCCACCAGTTCATCACCAGCCCCGACGGGCGCCATGTGCTCGCCGTCGATCTGGGCACGGACACCGTGTACACCTATCGCCTCGACCTGAAGGCGGGCACGCTCACCGAGGTCGCGCGGGCGCAGACCAAGCCCGGTGCGGGCCCGCGTCATCTCACGTTCCACCCGGCCGGCCGGTACGCGTATCTGGCCAACGAGGTCGACAACACCGTCGCGGTCTGCACGTACGACGCCGACTCGGGCCGGCTGACCGTGGGCGACGAGCAGGAGACGGGCACGGGCTCCGGCACCAGCTATCCGGCGCAGCTCGTGGTGACGCCGAACGGCCGCTACGCCTATCTCGCCAACCGGGGCCACAACAGCCTCGCGCGCTACGCCGTCGAGTCGGACGGCGCCCGCCTCAGGCTGCTCGGCACGGTGCCGGTGTCCGGGGACTTCCCGCGGCAGATCGCCCTGTCGCCGGACGGCACCCTGCTGTTCGCGGCGAACCAGCGGTCGAGCACCGTCAGCGTCTTCCACGTCGACGAGGGCAGTGGTGAACTGCGGCTCGCGGGCGAGCCGTTCGCGTCACCCGTCGCCGTCTGTGCGCTGCCGCTGTAGGGCGCGCGGGCAGGACGCGGAGCTGGCCTGGGCGAGCAGGGTGTGCATGCGTTCGGTGAGCTGACCGACGTCGTCGGCGGGCCGGTGGAACGCCAGCCGTACGTCGGCCTGGGCGCGGGCGCGCTCGATGCGCAGCGTCAGTCCGTGCCGGTCGACGGCGAGGGGCTGGACGCGGACGGCGCCGTGCAGGCTGTCGGAGTCGACGAGGCGGGTGAGCCGCTCGACGGCGTCCGGGTGACAGTCGGCGAGGTGGGTGAGCAGCCGGGCCTCGGCGGTGGCCAGCGGGTCGGGCTCGGCGACGGCGAACTCGTCGAGGTCGACGACCACCGCACCGGACTGCTGCCGAAGCACCGCCCGCGTCGCCCGGAAGGCCAGTCTGCCCTCCTCGGGGGCGAACCAGCCGGACAGCCACAACCGTGTGCGGATCCGTTTGCGGACCGGCACGGGGGCGACGTCGGCGAACTCCAGGACGGCGGACGGCTCCCCGCGGGGTGCGCAGATCGCCGCCGTGACGAGCACACTGTCCTCCGGCACGTCGAGCAGGACGCGGCCGTCCTCGGTCACGCGGTGCGCGCCGACGAGTTCCTCGCGGCAGCCCTCCGCGGTCACCGCCACGGACCACGCGGCGGCGAGCACGGACCGGGCCCGTTCCGCCGCGGAAGGCGCGGCCGCCCAGGTTTGGCTGTCACCCATCCGTTCCTCCTAAGGTAAGGCTTGCCTAACTTATCGAAGATCGGGCCGCACGCCAACCGGCCACGCCGATCCGATGTGATCTCCTTGCAGGAGTAAGGGGCGCTCAGGGAGTGACGACACCCAGCAGCGCGCGGGCACACAGGTCGCGCACCTGCTCACGGGAGAGCTCCGAACCCCTCAGCCACTCCAGGCACACGGCCGTGGTGAACGCCAGCCAGCCCCGTACGGCGATCCTGACGTCGCGCCGCCCTTCGAAGACCGGGCCGAACTCGGGATCCGCCGCCATCGCCGCCAGGATCTGCTCCTCCTGTGCGGCCAGGGCCCGTTGGTAGACCTTGCGCACGGCCTGGTCACCGGCGGCGTCGGCGCGATGGAAGGCGCGGTAGCCGTGGGCATGGTCCTGGACGTACTCCAGGAACGTGTCGAGACCGGCGGAGAGCTGCTCGCGCACCGGGACCCCGGGTACGGCGGCCGTCATCCGCAGCATGCGCTCGCTCTCCCGCTCGACGACGGCCGCGAAGAAGTCCCGCTTGGTCGGGAAGTAGTGATAGAGCAGCCCGCGCGAGACACCGGCGATCTCCGCGACCTGCTCGATCCACACGTCGTCGTACGGACTCTCCGAGAACAGCCGTGCCCCGACCGCCAGGAGCTGCTCACGACGCTCCTCGGTGCTGAGCCGGCGGCGTGTGCGCCCACCCTGGTTCGCGGCCATGTCCGCACTTTACTTGACGTGGATTCAACAGCGGGACCAGACTGAAACGCGTTATTGAACCCACGTACAACAGGCATCGCGTCGCACGGTGTCGCCGGATCGAGGGAGATCGCGTCATGGCGGAGACGACGACCGGGACCGGGCTCCCGAAGGGATTCCGCAGCGCCGAGCAGGGCTGGCCTGAGCTGTCCCGCATCCCGCATCCCCCGCACCGGCTGCCGCTGCTGGGCGATGTCATCGGCGCGAGTCGGCGTACGCCGCTGCAGGACTCCCTGCGCTACGCCCGGCAGTTGGGGCCGATCTTCCGGCGCAGGGCGTTCAACCGGGAGTTCGTGTTCGTGTGGGGTGCCGGACTCGCGGCCGACATGGCGGACGAGTCGCGCTTCGCCAAGCATGTCGGGCTCGGCGTCGCCAATCTGCGGCCGGTCGCCGGGGACGGCCTGTTCACGGCGTACAACCACGAACCGAACTGGCAGTTGGCACACGATGTCCTGGCGCCCGGGTTCAGCCGGGAGGCCATGGCCGCCTACCACCCGATGATGCTGGGCGTGGCCGACCGGCTGATGGCCCACTGGGACCGCGCGTTGGCGGCGGGCCGCTCGGTGGACGTACCCGGCGACATGACCAAGCTGACCCTGGAGACCATCGCCCGCACCGGCTTCGGGCACGACTTCGGCTCCTTCGAGCGCGCCCGCCCGCATCCCTTCGTGACCGCGATGGTCGGCACGCTCACCTACGCCCAGCGCCTCAACTCGGTACCGGTGCAGGCCTTGCTACGGCGTGCCGCGCGCCGCAACCAGGACGACATCGCCTACCTCAACCGCACGGTCGACAACCTGGTCCGCGCCCGTACGACGGACGGGCCCGGGGACGGCGACCTGCTGGACCGCATGCTGGAGACCACGCACCCCGAGACGGGCGAGCGGCTGTCCGCGCAGAACGTCCGCCGGCAGGTCATCACCTTCCTGGTGGCCGGCCACGAGACCACCTCGGGCGCGCTCTCCTTCGCGCTGCACTACCTCTCCCGGCACCCCGAGGTCGCGGCCCGGGCCCGCGCCGAGGTGGACCGGGTCTGGGGCGACACGGCGGTGCCCGCCTACGACCAGGTGGCGAGGCTGCGGTATGTGCGCCGGATACTCGACGAGGCGCTGCGGCTGTGGCCGACTGCGCCCGCCTTCGCCCGGGAGGCCCGCGAGGACACCGTGCTCGGCGGGGTGCATCCGATGCGGCGGGGCGCCTGGGCGCTGGTGCTCACGGCGATGCTGCACCGCGATCCCGAGGTGTGGGGCGCGGACGCCGAGCGGTTCGATCCGGACCGCTTCGAGCCCGGTGCCGTACGCACCCGGCCGCCGCACACCTTCAAGCCGTTCGGGACGGGGGCGCGGGCGTGCATCGGGCGCCAGTTCGCGCTGCACGAGGCCACGCTGGTGCTCGGGCTGCTGCTGCGCCGGTACGAGGTCCGCGGCGACCCGGCCTATCGGCTGCGGGTGACCGAGCGGCTGACGCTGATGCCGGAGGGGTTGCGGCTGCGGCTGGAGCGGCGGGCGGCGCCCCCGACGGACCCGGCACGCGTCCCGTCCCGGACGGATGAGCGCGTGCCGTCAGAGCTGCGCTGTCCAGTGCACCGGGCGGACGACTGAGCCGGGCAGCCGGGTGCCCGCGCTGCCGCGGGCCGCGTTCAGCTGGGGCTGGGTCAGGAAGAAGGCGTCGGTCAGATCGGCGTCCGTGAGGTCGGTGTCACGCAGGTCGGCGCCGATGAAGTCCGCGCCGCGCAGATCGGCGCCGGTCAGGTCGGCGGCGATGAGGTAGGCACCGCGCAGGTTCGCGCCGCGCAGGTCGGCGCCCTTGAGACGGGCGCCCATCAGGTCGGCGCCCCGACGGTTCTTCTTGCGGCCCCGTACGCCCGCCCGCGCCAGCTCACTGGTCTTCAGCAGCAGGACGTTGACCTCCTGCCGGTGAGCGGACACGTCCAGCTCGGCGAGCTCCCGCGGGGTCCGGCGGGTGAGCTCCTCGGTCGTCTCCCGGATCTCGCGCAGCTCTGCGTGGAGGGGACGGGCGGCGGGCAGGGTGAGCGCCTCGGTCAGATACCAGAGCAGCTCCTGGAGCTGGCGGACGACCGGGAAGACGTCGAACATCCGGCGGGCGTCCTCGCTGGAGGCGGTGCGCCAGTCCTTCCCGGCGTAGGTGACCTGCGAGACCTTCTGTCCAGCGCCGAAGCAGTCGTAGACCGTGCAGCCGCTGAAGCCGCTCTGCCGGAGCCGGGCGTGGATGCCGCAGCGGTGGTCGTCCTGGAGATTGCGGCAGGGCGTCCCGGCGTCCTTGTCCAGCGCGAAGTCCGCCGAGGCGGTGAAGGGCAGCGCGACACAGCACAGCCCGAAGCAGTTCGCGCAGTCTCCGTGCAGGTCGACGAGGTCGACGGGATGATCTTGCATGCCCTCAAGCCTAATGTCTGCCCCGGAACGAAACCTCACCGATGAGGTCCCGCCGGTGTGGGGGCCCTCTCATACAACGGAAAACAAGTTCGGCTACTACAGAGATACGAGCCGACGGAAACAGGAGCACCACCGCATCGAGGAAACCGAGGAGAGCCGTCATGTGCAGCCACCAGCCCCCGTGCCCCATCGCCGACAGCCCCGAGCACCCCTGCGCCGTGATCGTGTCGGCCCACCCCGAACAGGGCTGGAGCCTGCTGTGCAACGGCATCATCGTCTTCGACGACACCGGTGAACTCCTCCCGGACGGGCGGGTGGTGAGCCCGCGCCGTACGGTCGGTGCACTGGCGGTGGCCGCCTGAGGTGTCAGGCGTCCAGACCGGTCAGGTCCAGGCGTCCGAGACGCTCGGCGTCGGCCAGGATGTACATCTCCGTGATGCGGCCGTCGGCAATGGTGACGGCCATGATCGACTGCGGCTTGCCCTCGGGGGCGTTGAGGATCCCGATCGTGCCGTTGACGAGCACGAGCGCGAACTGCGTGTGCCGCGCGAACTGCCGGAACAGCAGCGCCTGTTCGGCCACCGGCTTGGCGCCGCGCACCACCTTGGACGCCGCGACACCGCGGACCAGCGGCCCCGAGTCGGCGCGCAGCACGACCTCGGGGTCGAGGACCGCGAGCAGCGCCTCGAAGTCCCCCGCGCGGGAGGCCGCCATGAAGGCGTCCAGGACCTGCCGCTGTCTGCCGAGGTCGGGCTCGGTCGAGGGCGTGGCACCCCGCACCCGGCGCCGGGCACGGCTGGCCAGCTGGCGGGTCGCGGCCGAGGTGCGTTCCACGATCGGTGCGATGTCGTCGAAGGGCACCGCGAACATGTCGTGCAGCACGAACGCGATCCGCTCGGCGGGCTCCAGCGCCTCCAGCACAACCAGCAGTGCCAGGCCCACCGAGTCGGCCTGGAGCACCTCCTGCTCCGGGTCGATCTGCGACAGCGGCCGGATCACGGGGTCCGGGACGAAGGTGTCGTCCAGCGGCTCCTCATGGCGCCGGGTGCGTGAGCGCAGCATGTCCAGACAGACCCGGCCCACCACGGTGGTCAGCCAGCCGCCGAGGTTCTCGATCTCGTCCGCGTCGCTGCGGCTCAGCTTCAGCCAGGCCTCCTGGACGGCGTCCTCCGCCTCGGACAGCGAGCCGAGCATGCGGTAGGCGACCGCCTTGAGATGGCCGCGGTGCTCCTCGAAGCGGTCCGCCAGCAGTTCCGTATCGTTCACGTCTCCCCGTCTCCCCCGTCTCTTCCGTCAGCCGGTCGGCACTACCGGCTGAACAACTCGAACGCCACGGCAGGCTTCCCGCCGAACCGCTCCCCCGTCGCCTCCGCGTTCCCGGTGAGGAAGCGGCGGGCGTACGTCTCCGGGTCCTCGTCCGTCAACACCTCGATGTAGGTGCGGTGTTCCAGCAGCGAGCGCACCGCGCGCTCCAGACCGGCCGTCGCGTCCGCCGCGTGCGTGGGCGTGCTGGAACCGGCGACCGCGACCCAGCGGACGCCGTTCCACGGCTCCAGTCCCTGGGCGGCAAGCTCCGGGAAGATCCAGCGGTTGCCCGCGTCACCGGCCGCGTCCAGCGTGGCCCGGCCGACCGCCACATGGTCCGGCGTGTTCCAGGCGACGCCGCCCCAGGTGTCCCGGTGGTTGAGCGTGATCACCAGCTCGGGCCGGTGCCGGCGGATCGCGGCGGCGATGTCGCGGCGCAGGGCGGTGCCGTACTCGATCACGCCGTCCTGGTGGTCGAGGAACTCCACCGCGGTCACGCCCACGACGGCGGCGCTGGCCCGCTGCTCGCGCTCCCGCAGCGGGCCGCACTTCGCGGGCTCCAGCGTGTCGATGCCGGCCTCGCCGCGGGACGCCAGGACGTACGCGACCTCACGGCCTGCGTCCGTCCAGCCGGCGATCGCCGCCGAGCAGCCGTACTCAAGGTCGTCCGGGTGCGCGACGACGGCGAGTGCGCGCCGCCAGTCGTCGGGCATGGGCTTCAGCTGAGTGATCGTCGGCTCGGTCATGCCCGCACCCTAACGTGTGACAACGACATCACGCTTCGTCACGGGTGAGCGCGAGCAGCCGGTCCAGGACACGGGGGCCGCCGGCCCGTACGCCGTCGTGCTCGAACTCGTCGGTGACCCAGGTCCGCAGACCGCGGACGGCGCGGGCGGTGGCGAGGGAGTGGGCGGTGTCGACGTACATGTCGTCGTGGTAGACGGCTGCCGCCACCGGCACCTCGTTGGCGGCGAGGCGCGCGGAGTCGTACAGGGGTGTCCAGTCGGTGCGGGCGGCGAGGAGGTCTGCGGTCTCGCGCAGCGGGCGCAGGGCCGGGTCGCTGTCGAACATCCAGGGGTGGATGGTCTCGCCGGTGAACAGCAGCGGTCCGTCGCCCGCGAGCGTCTTGGCCGCGTCGAACTGCGGGAACTCGGCGCGCACCCGCTCGGCGGACCAGGCGGTGGGGCGGGCGCCCTGGCCGTAGATCGCCTCGTGGACGAGGGCGTACAGCGGGTGGCTCGCGTACGACAGCAGGCCCTGGGCCTCTTCCTGGAAGGCGTCCGAGAGGGCCGGGCCCTGCGGGGTGCGGACGAAGGCGTCCTCCAGGAGGTAGTGCAGGCGGTGGCTGCCCTCGCTGCCGCCGAGGACGATGCCGAGGGACTGGAAGGCCTCGGCGGTGAGGCGGTAGCCGTTCGGCAGGACCACGTCGTGCGCGAGGAGGTGGTCGGCGATACGGCGGGCGCGCTCGACGTCCTGCGGGTAGCGGGCGTAGTGCGCGGCGACCTTGCGCTCGATGCGCGGGAAGGCGGCGCGGTAGACGTCGTCGGCGTGGGCGTCGAGCGAGGGCAGGCCGCCGGTGATGACGGCGGCGGTCAGTCCCTCGGGGGCGGTGGAGAGGTAGTTGACCGTGCAGAAGCCGCCGAAGCTCTGGCCGAGGACGGTCCAGGGGGCGCCGCCGGTCACCTCACGGCGGATCGCCTCGCAGTCGCGGACGATCGCGTCGGCGCGGAAGTGCGTGAGGTAGTCGGCCTGGGCGGCGGGGCCGCCGCGCAGCGGGAGCGTCTGCCGGTTGGCGGGCGTGGAGTGGCCGGTGCCGCGCTGGTCGAGGAGCAGGACGCGGTACTCCTTCAGGGCGCGGCCGAGCCAGGCACCCCTGCCGACGAAGCGGTTCGCGCCGAAGCCGGGGCCGCCCTGGAGGTAGAGCAGCCACGGCAGGTCCTGGTGCGCCTTGTCGCTCGCGACGACCTCACGGGCGTAGAGCTCGATCGTCTCCCCCGTCGGGGCGCCGTGGTCTAGGGGCACGGTGAAGTGGCGGTCGGTGAGGACGACGCCGGGCTGGCGGTAGCTGACGGTCAACAGGGCTCCCGGGACGCAGGGTTTTCGGGCCGCGTCCCAGTTCAGCACATGTTCGTCCGCCGACCGAGCCCCGGGATCATGAAATCGTACTGAATGGCGGATCAGCGGGCCGAGAGGCTGGACCGGCGCACCACCAGCTCCGGCTGGAGTACGACACGCCGGTGCTCGTGCCGCCTCGTCCCGGTCTCCTCCTCCGTCTCCTCCAGCAGCATCTCCGCCGCGAGGGTGCCCATGGTGACGGCGGGCTGCCGTACGGAGGTGAGGGGGACGGCCGCGGCGGCCGCGAACTCGATGTCGTCGTAGCCGACGATCGCGAGGTCGTCGGGGACGCCGACGCCCGCGGCGTACATGGCCTGCAGGACGCCGAGGGCGAGCAGGTCGTTGGCGCAGAAGACGGCGGTGGGGCGCTCGGCGAGACCGAGCAGGCGGGCGCCGGCGTCCCGGCCCGCGGCGACGTCGAGCCGTTCGGTGGGCAGCTCGCGCAGGGAGTCGGGGCCGAGACCGGCCTCCTGCAGCGCGTTCAGGGCGCCGGTGCGGCGGTCGCGGACCTGGTTGAGGCCGGGCGGGCCGCTGACGTAGGCGATGGAGCGGTGCCCGGCGTCGACGAGATGGCGTACGGCGAGCGCGCCGCCCGCGACGTCGTCGACGGAGACCGAGCACTCGGTGGTGCCCTCGGCGACCCGGTCGACGAGGACGAAGGGGATGTTGTGCCGCCGGAACGTCTCGATGTTGCGGCCGGTGGCGTCGGCGGGGGTGAGCAGCACGCCGCGTACCCGCTGCTCGGCGAAGAGCGACAGGTAGTCGGCCTCCTCGCTCGGGCTCTGCGCGCTGTTGCAGACCATCACGCCGAGCCCGGCGTCGCGTGCGGTGCGCTCGGCGCCGCGCGCCACGTCGACGAAGAAGGGGTTGCCCATGTCGAGGACGAGCAGGCCCATGATCCGGCTGCGCCCCGCGCGCAGCTGGCGGGCGGACTCGCTGCGGACATAGCCCAGCCGGTCTATCGCGGACTGCACCCGTGCCCGGGTCTCGGTCGCGACCGTGTCCGGACGGTTGATGACGTTCGAGACCGTACCGACGGAGACTCCGGCGGCGCGAGCGACATCCTTGATACCCACCGACTGGGCCATCGGGCAGGGACCTCCAGGGAGACAGTTGAGACGTGGGGCGGCGGGAAGGCCTTCACATTACCGTCAAGCCGCCCACAACGGCTGCGATCAGGCAGGCAGGCGGAAGTTGAGGTTGCGCAGCGCCGAGGGCGTCGTACCGCTGGACTTCTCCTGGTACATGATCGACAGGAAGTTGTCCTGACCGACGCGCGTCTCGTCGATGACGACCTCGCCGAACGCGTTCAGCCCGGCCGTGACGCCGTCGTAGAGGATCGACCAGTCCGTGTACCCGGAGGCCTTGGAGGCTCCGGCTATCCGGCAGAACGGGAAGATCGCGTACGCGTTGTCGTACTTGTCCAGGATCAGCTTGGTGCGCTGGCTGGAGTTCAGCGGGACCGGGATCTCGGTCTTCTGCCAGGTGCCCGAGGAGTTCTTGCGGACGTGGAAGGCGCGGCCGTTGGCCGTGCGGTCGGCGACGTAGTCGGTGGTGCACTGCCCGAACCGGCCGGGGACGTAGCTGATGATCGCGTGCGGACGGCCGGCGGAGTCGGTGAACTGGCTCTCCTGGTTCATCAGGGAGTGGTCCGGGTTGAGCGCGTCGATCACCAGGCCGCTGTCGGTGACGGCGACCTTGTCGGAGCCGCCGGTGGTGCCGACGACGGTGCCGGCGTTGTTGCGCCAGGTGCGGCCGCGGTCGTCGGAGTAGACGTAGCCGGTGTCGTGGTTGGTGATGCCGCCGCCGTTGCACATCACGGCGCCGTTCTGCTCGCGCCAGGTGAAGAAGGAGTGCAGTCGGCCGTTCTTGTCGTAGTCGATGCCGTGCAGGTACATGTTGCGGGCGGTGGAGGAGCCGTGCTCGCTGGTGTAGGTGCCGGTGGAGCTGCTCCACTCCCCCAGGTTGGTCCAGGTCGAACCGTCGTATTCGGCGAGGGCGTTGCGGCCGTTGCCGGAGACGGCGACGCGGTAGCTGAGCTGGAGCTTGCCGTCGGGGGTGGAGACGAACTGCGGGTAGGTGAACTGCGAGGTGAGGGCGAGGCCGTCCAGGGTGGACTGGGGGGCTCCGAAACGGCTCGCGGTCCAGCTCAGGCCGGCCGGGTTGTCCACGAGACCGGCGACCGACTTGACGTAGGTGAAGCCGTCGCTGTGCGAGTCCATGTTGAGGTGGAGGCGCCCGTCGACCTTGGAGATTCCCATCGAGATCACGTTGTGGGAGTCGTCGTAGCGCAGGGTGTGGCCGACCTTCACGGTGGACCAGGTGCCGGCGCCGAGGGCGCGGCGGGCCACGACGGCGTTGCGGTCGGCGGTGTACCAGACGGCGTACTGGTAGCCCTTGTAGGTCAGCAGGCCGTTCTTCTGGAAGGCGTTGTTGTTGACCAGGCCGTCGTACGACACGAAGAAGATGGCCTGCGTGTCGAGCGTGGTCGTGCCGGTCAGCGTGAGGGACGGGCCGGGGTCCGCGGCGCGGGCGGTGCCGGAGGCGAGGGCGGGGGTCATGACGGCTCCGGCGAGTGCGGCGCCCAGCAGGGTGCGTCTCTTCATCTCGGGGGCTCCATTGTCGGCGTGGGGGGCGAGGGGAGGGGAGGCCGGGTCCTGCGGGGTGTCAGGCGAGGTGGAACACCTCGGTGAGCGGCTTCATGGCCTCGTCGGGTCGGGCACCGTCGAGGGCTTCGAAGAACTCGCCCATCTCGGCCTGCCAACGGGCGTTGACCTCGGTGGCCTCCATACCGGCCTTGGCGGCCTCGAAGTCCTCGGTCTCCAGGTAGCCGACGAGGAGGCCGTCGTCGCGCAGGAAGAGCGAGTAGTTGTGCCAGCCGGTGGCCGAGAGTGCTTCGAGCATCTCCGGCCACACGGCGGCATGGCGTTCGCGGTACTCGGCGAGCTTGCCCTCACGGACCTTGAGCAGAAAACAGACGCGCTGCATGAAGTACCGCTCCAGGCTCAGAAGTTGTACTGGTCGATGTTCTTGGCGTCGAAGACGGTCGGCTTGCCGAGGCTGATCACGCCGTCCTTGCCGATGGTGTATGTGGTGTCGCCGGCCTTGAAGGTCTCGCCCTCCTTGCCAGTGATCTGCCCGGAGACCAGGGCGACGGCGGCGCGGGCGGCGAGGTCGCCGAGCTTGGCCGGGTCCCACAGCTCGAATGCCTCGACGGTGCCGTTCTTGACGTACTTGCGCATGTCGTTGGGGGTGCCGAGGCCGGTCAGCTTGACCTTGCCCTTGTACTTGGAGCCCGACAGGTACTGGGCGGCGGCCTTGATGCCGACGGTGGTCGGGGAGATGATCCCCTTCAGGTTCGGGTACTCCTGGAGCAGGCCCTGGGTCTGCTGGAAGGACTTCTGGGCGTCGTCGTCGCCGTAGGCGACCTTGACCAGCTTGACGTCCTTGTACTTGGGGTCCTTGAGCTCCTGCTTCATGAAGTCGATCCAGATGTTCTGGTTCGTCGCGGTCTGCGCGGCTGACAGGATCGCGATCTCGCCCTTGTAGCCGATCTGCTCGGCGAGCAGCTGCACCTCGGTGCGGCCGAGGTCCTCGGCGGAGGCCTGCGAGACGAAGGCGTTGCGACAGCCGGCGGTGGTGTCGGAGTCGTAGGTGACGACCTTGATGCCGTTTTTCATGGCCTGCTTCAGCGCGGTGCACAGCGCGCCCGGGTCCTGCGCGGACACGGCCATCGCGTCGACCTGCTGCTGGGTGAGCGTGTTGACGTAACTCACCTGCCCGGCCGTGTCGGTGGCGCTGGACGGGCCGACCTCCTTGTAGCTGGAGCCGAGCTCCTTCAGGGCCGCCTCGCCGCCCTTGTCCGCGGAGGTGAAGTAGGGGTTGTTGACCTGCTTGGGCAGGAAGCCGACGGTCAGCCCCTTCTTCAGCTCGGCGTTCGGGTCGGCCTTGCCGGCGGTGGCCGCGGAGGCACCTTCGTCCTTGACGTCCTCCTTGGTGGTGCCGCCGCAGGCGGTGAGGGCGAGGGCGAGGGATGTCGCGGCGGCGAGGCCGGCGGAGGCACGGCGGAGGGATGACTTGCGCATGACGGTTTCCTTTGAACGAGGTTGAGGTGAGCGCCCCTTCAGGGGCGCGGGGCTGTATCGATTTGCGGCTCCGCCGCGTGGGCGCGACCAGCCACATACGGCCTTCAGCCGGACGATTGAGCACGCACAACGGCGATTTGCCGAGCCACCCGCGGCCCGAGGACGGAAAGCACGAGCAACACACCCGTGACGACGATCTGGGACTGGGCGGAAACGTCCTGAAGGCTCATGACGTTCTGCAACGCCCCCAGCAGGAACACGCCGGCAATGGCACCACCCAACGTCCCCTTTCCACCGTCGAAGTCGATTCCGCCGAGCAACACGGCGGCAACAACCGACAGTTCAAGACCGGTGGCATTGTCATAGCGAGCACTCGCGTAGTGCAGCGCCCAGAAGATCCCGGTGAGCGAGGCCATCAGCCCCGTGACCGTGAACAGGATCAACTTCTGCCGCTTGACCCGGATGCCGGCGAACCGCGCCGCCTCCTCGCTCGCGCCGATCGCGAACAGCGACCGCCCGAACGGCGTGGCGTGCAGCGCGGCCACGGCGATGGCGAGCAGCACGAGGAAGGGCAGGAAGGCGTACGGGATGAAGGTGTCGCCGAGGCGTCCGGCCGCGAAGTCCAGGTACTGGGTGGGGAAGTCGGTCACCGCGTCGGACCCGAGGACGATCTGCGCGATGCCCCGGTAGGCGGCGAGCGTGCCGATGGTGACGGCGAGGGACGGCAGCCCCAGCCTGGTCACCAGCAGACCGTTGATCAGGCCGCACACCACACCGAGCAGCAGACAGATCGGGATGATCGTCTCGATCGTCATGCCCCGGTTCCACAGGGCACCCATCACGGCGCCCGAGAGACCGGCGGTGGAGGCGACCGAGAGATCGATCTCGCCCGAGACGACCAGGAGTGTCATCGGCAGGGCGATCAGGGCGATCGGGAGGGTGTTCCCGATCAGGAACGACAGGTTGAGGGCGTTCCCGAAACCGTCGACCGTGGTGAAGGACAGCAGGAGCACGACGATGAGCAGGGCGCCGACCGCCGTGTCCCAGCGAACGGCGCGCGCGAGCGAGAAGTCAGCCATGGCGGGCGTTCCTCTTCTTCAGGGCGGTGGCCACCCGCAGCGCGACGATCCGGTCGACCGCGATGGCGAGGATGAGCAGGATGCCGTTGATGGCGAGCACCCAGACGGAGCTGACGCCGAGGGCGGGCAGCACGCTGTTGATGGAGGTCAGCAGCAGCGCGCCGAGCGCCGCGCCGTAGACGCCGCCGGAGCCGCCGGTGAAGACGACACCGCCGACCACGACCGCGCTGACGACGGTGAGTTCGTAGCCGGTGCCGGTGCCGGAGTCGACGTTGCCGAACCGGGCCAGGTACAGGGCGCCCGCGAGTCCGGCCAGCGCACCGCAGAAGGTGTACGCGGCGAGGATCCGCTTGCGCACCGGGATGCCGGCGAGGCGTGCGGCCTCCGGGTTGGAGCCGAGGGCGTACAGCTCGCGGCCGCTGCCGTAGTGCTTGAGGTAGTAGGCGGTGGCCACCAGCACGGCGAGGGCGATCAGTGCCAGCCACGGTACGGCGGAGATGCCGCCGGAGCCGAAGTCGACGAAGCCGTCCGGGAGGTCGGCCGCGGTGATCTGGCGGGAGCCGACCCAGATGGAGTCGATGCCGCGGATGATGTAGAGGGTGCCCAGGGTGACGACGAGTGCGGGCACCTGGCCGAGGCTGACGAGCAGGCCGTTGAGCAGTCCGAAGCCGATGCCCAGCAGGACCGCGAGGAGCACGGCGACGACCGGGTTGCCGCCGTCCTGGAGGTACGTTCCGGCGGCGAAGGCGCTGATGCCGAGCGTGGAGCCGACCGACAGGTCGACGTTCCTGGTGATCACCACCAGGGACTGGCCGGTGGCGACCAGGACGAGGATCGTCGCGTTCAGGAGCAGGTCCTTGATGCCCTGCTCGGTGAGGAACTCGCTGTTGCCCAGCTGGGTGACGACGATCATCACCACGAAGACGGCCAGGATGGCGAGTTCGCGCATCTTGAAGACGCGGTCGACCAGGCGGGTGCCGCTGGACTTGGGTACGTCGGTCACGGGAGCCTCTTGGGGAGTGGTCACCGTCATGCGGCGGCCCTCCCGGTGGCTGCGGCCATCACGGTTTCCTCGGTGGCTTCGGAGCGCGGGATCTCGGCGGTGAGGCGGCCCTCGTGCATCACGAGGACGCGGTCGGCCATGCCGAGGATCTCGGGCAGATCGGAGGAGATCATCAGGACGGCGACCCCGTCGGCGGCCAGTTCGCTGAGCAGCCGGTGCACCTCGGCCTTGGTGCCGACGTCGATGCCCCGGGTGGGTTCGTCCACGATCAGCACCTTGGGGCCGGTGGCGAGCCACTTGGCGAGGACGACCTTCTGCTGGTTGCCGCCGGACAGGGTCGACACGGCGTCGGCGATCCGGGCGTACTTGACCTGGAGCCTGACGGCCCAGTCGAGGGAGCGGCTGCGTTCGGCGCCGCGGTCCATGAAGCCGGCCCTGACCGTCGTACGAAGCCCGGTCAGGCCGATGTTGCGCTCGATGGACATGTCCATCACCAGGCCCTGGGCGCGCCGGTCCTCGGGGACGAGGGCGAGCCCGCAGGCCATGGCGGTGGACGGGGCGCCGTTGGTCAGGGCCCTGGCGTCGACCAAGACCTCGCCGGCGTCCCAGCGGTCGATGCCGAACACGGCTCGCGCGACCTCCGTACGGCCGGCGCCGACGAGCCCGGCGAGGCCGACGATCTCTCCGCGCCGGACGTCGAAGGAGACGTCGGTGAAGACGCCCTCGCGGGTCAGCCGGCGTACGCTGAGCGCGACTTCGCCCGGCTTCACGTCCTGCTTGGGGTACAGCTCGTCGAGGTCGCGGCCGACCATGCGGCGGACGAGGTCGTCCTCGGTCATGTCCTCGACCGGCTCACTGGCGATCCAGGCGCCGTCGCGCAGGGTGGTGACCCGCTGGCAGATCTGGAAGATCTCCTCCAGCCGGTGGGAGATGAACAGGACGGCGGCGCCCTGTTCGCGCAGGGTGCGGACCACGCCGAAGAGCCGGGCGACCTCGCTGCCGGTGAGTGCGGCGGTCGGCTCGTCCATGATCAGGACGCGGGCGTCGAAGGAGAGCGCCTTGGCGATCTCGACGATCTGCTGGTCGGCGATGGACAGGCCGCGCGCGGGGCGGTCGGGGTCGAGTTCGACGCCGAGCCGCTGCATCAGGGCGAGCGTCGCGGCGTGCGTGGCCTTGTGGTCGATACGGCCGAGGGCGCGCTTCGGCCGGCGGCTCATGAAGATGTTCTCGGCGATCGACAGGTCGGGGAAGAGGGTCGGCTCCTGGTAGATCACGGCGATGCCGGCGTCGCGGGCGTCGCCGGGGCCGTGGAAGACGACGGGCGCACCGTCGAGCAGCACCTGGCCGGCGTCCGGCCGGTGCACTCCGGCGAGCGCCTTGATCAGGGTCGACTTGCCCGCGCCGTTCTCCCCGGCGAGGGCGTGTACCTCCCCGGGGAACAGCTCCAGGGAGACGTCCCGCAGGGCGCGGACCGCGCCGAAGGACTTCGAGACGTCCCTGAGCGCCAGAACCGGGGCCGGACCCGTGGTGGACGGGTGGGTCATGGGGGCTCCTCGACGACGCCGGCGGGACGGCCCTCACGGCGTCGTGAAAGGTTTCAACTTGGTTGCCGGGACGTTAGGCATGGAGCGCATGTCACGTCAATGGGTCCGTGTCGAAAAGATTTCGATGAGCGAAGGTCGCGGGGGAGTCACAACCGTTGGCCTTGGTCGCGGGGCTTGACACCCCTTCGGGGGGCTCATACGTTCCCGTCTTGAATCGTTTCACAGCGGAGCGGTTCAGTTGACTTCCGTCCGATCTCCGTCCCGACGTCACAGGAGCCCTCAGTGACCGAGCTCGCCGCGGTGAAGGCCGCACTCAAGACCCAGGCAGTCGAAACGCCGTCGTGGGCGTACGGGAACTCGGGGACGCGGTTCAAGGTGTTCGCCCAGGACGGCGTTCCACGGACGCCGCGGGAGAAACTGGATGACGCGGCCCAGGTGCACGCGTTCACGGGTGTGGCGCCGACCGTCGCGCTGCACATTCCCTGGGACAAGGTCGACGACTACGCGGCGTTGGCGAAACACGCCGAGGAGCGTGGCGTGGGGCTCGGCGCGATCAACTCCAACACCTTCCAGGACGACGACTACAAGCTGGGCAGCATCTGTCATCCGGACGCGGTGGTGCGCCGCAAGGCCGTCGATCATCTGCTGGAGTGCGTCGACATCATGGATGCGACGGGCTCGCGGGATCTGAAGCTGTGGTTCGCGGACGGCACGAACTATCCCGGGCAGGACGACATCCGGGCGCGGCAGGACCGGCTGGCCGAGGGGCTGGCGGAGGTGTACGAGCGGCTCGGGGACGGGCAGCGGATGCTGCTGGAGTACAAGTTCTTCGAGCCGGCGTTCTACACGACGGACGTGCCGGACTGGGGGACGGCGTACGCGCACTGCCTGAAGCTCGGGCCGAAGGCGCAGGTCGTGGTCGACACCGGGCATCACGCGCCCGGCACCAACATCGAGTTCATCGTCGCGACGCTGCTCAGGGAGGGGAAGCTCGGTGGGTTCGACTTCAACTCCCGGTTCTACGCCGACGACGACCTGATGGTGGGGGCGGCTGATCCGTTCCAGTTGTTCCGGATCATGTACGAGGTCGTGCGTGGGGGCGGATTCACTCCTGACGTCGCGTTCATGCTCGATCAGTGCCACAACATCGAGGCGAAGATTCCGGCGATCATCCGGTCGGTGATGAATGTGCAGGAGGCCACGGCGAAGGCGTTGCTGGTCGACGGCGCCGCTCTGGCCGGGGCGCAGGCTGCCGGGGATGTGCTCGGGGCTAATGCCGTGGTGATGGATGCGTACAACACGGATGTGCGGCCGCTTCTTGCTGAGGTACGGGGAGAGATGGGGCTTGATGCCGATCCCATGGCCGCCTACCGCCGGTCCGGGTGGGCCGAGAAGATCGTGGCCGAGCGGGTGGGTGGGCAGCAGGCCGGTTGGGGGGCGTGAGCGTCTGCCGTCTTCCGTTGTCCCCGGACTGCGGGCCGTATGTGGCTGGTCGCGCCCACGCGGCGGAGCCGCATATCGACACAGCCCCGCGCCCCTAAAAGCATCTCCCCTCACCCTCGTCTGGATAGGACTGAACACTCATGTCTCCCCATCCCGAAGCCGACGCCCTCCTCGCCCGGTCCCACCGGCTCGGCTCCGATCCCCGTAACACCAACTACGCCGGCGGGAACGCGTCCGCCAAGGGCACCGGCACCGACCCCGTCACCGGCGGTGAGGTGGAGCTGATGTGGGTCAAGGGGTCCGGGGGCGATCTCGGGACGCTCACCGAGGCCGGGCTGGCCGTGTTGCGGCTGGACCGGATGCGGGCGCTCGTCGAGGTGTATCCCGGTGTCGAGCGCGAGGACGAGATGGTCGCCGCCTTCGACTACTGCCTGCACGGCAAGGGCGGAGCGGCTCCGTCCATCGACACCGCCATGCACGGGCTCGTCGAGGCGGCGCATGTCGATCATCTGCATCCCGACTCCGGGATCGCGCTCGCCTGCGCCGCCGACGGCGAGAAGCTGACCGCCGAGTGTTTCGGGGACAGCGTGGTGTGGGTGCCTTGGCGGCGGCCCGGGTTCCAGCTCGGGCTGGACATCGCCGCTGTGCAGGCCGCCAATCCGCAGGCCATCGGGTGCATCCTCGGCGGGCACGGGATCACCGCCTGGGGCGACACCTCCGAGGAGTGCGAGCGCAACTCGCTGCACATCATCCGCACCGCCGAGGCGTTTCTCGCCGAGCGCGGGAAGCCGGAGCCCTTCGGGCCGGTGATCGAGGGATACGCTGCGCTCGGCGCCACCGAACGGCGGGAGCGGGCCGCGGCGCTGGCACCGGTCATCCGAGCCATCGCCTCCCAGGACCGGCCGCAGGTCGGTCACTTCACCGACTCCGACGTCGTCCTCGACTTCCTCGCCAGCGCCGAGCACCCGCGGCTCGCGGCCCTGGGCACCTCGTGCCCGGACCACTTCCTGCGGACCAAGGTCCGGCCGCTGGTCCTGGATCTGCCGCCGACCGCTCCGCTGGAGGAAGCCGTCGCCCGGTTCAAGGAGCTGCACGCCGAGTACCGCGAGGAGTACGCCGCCTACTACCGGCGGCATGCGCTGCCCGACTCCCCCGCCATGCGCGGCGCCGACCCGGCGATCGTGCTCGTTCCGGGGGTCGGCATGTTCAGCTTCGGCAAGGACAAGCAGACCGCGCGGGTGGCCGGTGAGTTCTATGTCAACGCCATCAATGTGATGCGCGGGGCCGAGGCGGTCTCCACCTACGCGCCCATCGAGGAGTCCGAGAAGTTCCGGATCGAGTATTGGGCCCTTGAGGAGGCCAAGCTTCAGCGGATGCCCCGGCCCAAGCCGCTGGCGACGCGGGTCGCGCTGGTGACCGGCGCGGGCAGCGGGATCGGGAAGGCCATCGCGCGGCGGCTGGTCGGCGAGGGTGCGTGTGTGGTCGTCGCGGACCTGAACGCCGAGAACGCCCAGGCCGTCGCCGAGGAGCTCGGCGGTGCCGACAAGGCCGTCGCCGTGCCGGTGGACGTCACGTCCGAGGAGCAGATCGCCGACGCGTTCAAGGCGGCAGTGCTCGCCTTCGGTGGCGTCGATCTCGTCGTCAACAACGCCGGGATCTCCATCTCCAAGCCGCTGCTTGAGACCTCGGCCAAGGACTGGGACCTCCAGCACGACATCATGGCGCGCGGTTCCTTCCTCGTGTCGCGGGAGGCGGCGCGTGTGATGATCGCGCAGGGGCTGGGCGGTGACATCGTCTACATCGCCTCCAAGAACGCCGTCTTCGCCGGGCCCAACAACATCGCCTACTCGGCCACCAAGGCCGACCAGGCTCATCAAGTGCGGCTGCTGGCGGCCGAGTTGGGCGAGCACGGCATCCGCGTCAACGGGATCAACCCGGACGGCGTCGTGCGCGGGTCGGGAATCTTCGCCGGAGGGTGGGGCGCCAAGCGCGCCGCCGTGTACGGGGTCGAGGAGGAGAAGCTGGGCGAGTTCTACGCCCAGCGCACCATCCTCAAGCGTGAAGTGCTCCCGGACCATGTCGCGAACGCCGTCTTCGCCCTCACCGGCGGGGACCTGACGCACACCACCGGGCTGCACATCCCGGTCGACGCCGGCGTCGCGGCCGCCTTCCTGCGGTGAGCGCGGCCGTGAAGTCGTACGCCGCGGTCGACCTCGGCGCGTCCAGCGGGCGTGTCATGGTCGGCCGCGTCGGCCCCGACAGTCTGGAGCTGACCGAGGCACACCGGTTCGTGAACCGGCCGGTGCGGGTGCCCGAGGGGCTGCGCTGGGATGCGCTCGGCCTCTATGCCGGGGTGTTGGACGGCCTGCGGGCGGCCGGGCAGGTCGACTCGGTCGGCATCGACAGCTGGGCCGTGGACTACGGGCTGCTGGATGCCGACGGGGCGCTGCTCGGCAATCCCGTGCACTACCGGGACTCCCGGACGGAGGGGGTCGCCGAGAAGGTGTGGGCGACCGTGCCCGCGCGGGAGCTGTACGCCGCGACCGGGTTGCAGTACGCCCCCTTCAACACCCTGTACCAGCTGACGGCCGCCCGAGCCTCGGCCCAACTGCCGCACGCCAAGCGTCTGTTGCTCATCCCCGACCTCCTGACGTACTGGCTCACCGGCGAGCAGGGCACCGAGCTCACCAACGCCTCCACCACCCAGCTGATCGACCCCCGCACGCGCGACTGGTCGTACGGCATCGCCTCCCGGCTGGGCATCGACCTGGGGCTGTTCGCGCCGCTCCGGCAACCCGGCGACTTGGCGGGGGTACTGCGCGACGAGGTGCTGGAGGAGGCCGGGCTCACCGGGCCGGTGCCGGTCACGGCGGTCGGGTCGCACGACACCGCGTCCGCCGTGGCCGCCGTTCCGGCCGAGGGCGAGCGGTTCGCGTACATCTGCACCGGGACCTGGTCGCTGGCGGGGCTTGAGCTGGACGCGCCCGTGCTGAGCGAGGAGAGCCGGGCCGCCAACTTCACCAATGAGCTGGGGCTGGACGGCACGGTCCGGTATCTGCGGAACATCATGGGGTTGTGGCTGCTCCAGGAGTGCGTACGGGCCTGGGGGGACCCGGAGTTGGGCGCGTTGCTGCTGGACGCCGCCAAGGTGCCGGCGCTGCGGTCGGTGGTGGACGCGGGTGACTCGGCGTTCCTGGCGCCGGGGCGGATGCCGGAGCGGATCGCCGAGGCGTGCCGGGCCTCGGGGCAGCCGGTGCCCGTCTCGCCCGCCGAGATCACGCGGTGCATCCTCGACTCGCTCGCCCTCGCCCATCGCCGGGCCGTCGCCGAGGCGCAGCGGCTGGCCGACCATCCGGTGGACGTCGTGCATGTCGTCGGGGGCGGCACGCGCAACGCGCTGCTGTGCCAACTGACCGCCGACGCCTGCGGGCTGCCCGTGGTGGCCGGCCCGACCGAGGCAGCCGCCCTCGGGAACGTCCTCGTCCAGGCCCGGGCCCACGGGCTGGTCGGCGACCTGAGAGACGGGCGGCGCCTGCTCACCCGTACCCAGCCGTTGACCCGGTATGAGCCGCGCGGGGGCGCGGCGCGCTGGAGCGGGGCGGAGGCCCGGCTCGCCCGGGGGTGAACGGGGTCTCCCCGCGGCCGCGCTGCCGCATTACCCTGCACTCATCCGATGATCGATCACTAGGAGCCGCGATGCGTGTCGCCCTGTTCCTGACCTGTATCAACGACACGCTCTATCCGGACACCGGGCGCGCCGTGGTGAAACTGCTGACCAGGCTGGGCGTCGACGTCGACTTCCCGATGGCGCAGACCTGTTGCGGGCAGGCGCACTACAACACCGGCTACCGGCATGAGGCCGAGCCCCTGGCCCGCCATTTCTCCGATGTCTTCGGGGAGTACGAGGCGATCGTCACGCCGTCCGGCTCGTGCGGGGCGATGGTGCGGGAGCTGTACCCGCGGATGGGTGAGCGGGCCCGGGCCGAGGGGCGCGGGGACACACTCGCGGCGACGCTGGCGCCGGTGGTGCCGAAGACGTACGAGCTGACGGAGTTCCTGGTGGACGTGCTGGGGGTGACGGACGTCGGGGCCTGGTACCCGCACAAGGTGACCTATCACCCGACCTGTCACGGGCTGCGCGGGCTGGGGCTCGGCGAGCGGCCCCGGCGGCTGCTCCAGGCGGTCGAGGGGCTGGAGTTGGTCGAGTTGCCGGGGGCGGAGGAGTGCTGCGGGTTCGGCGGCACCTTCGCGCTGAAGAACCCCGATGTCTCGGCGGCGATGGGCGCGGACAAGGTGCGCAACGCCGAGTCGACGGGAGCGGAGGTGCTGTGCGCGGCCGACAACTCCTGTCTGATGCACATCGGCGGCACCATGGCCCGGCTCGGCACCGGTATGCGGCCGGTGCACATCGCGGAGATCCTGGCGAGCACGGAGGAGGAGCCGGCCGTATGAGTGGGACGTATCTCGGGATGCCGGCGTTTCCGAAGGCCGCGCACGAGGCCGTGCACGACGCGACGCTGCGCGGCAATCTGCGGCACGCCACGCACACCATCCGCGCCAAGCGGGCCAAGGCCGTCGCCGAGGTGTCGGACTGGGCGGCACTGCGCGAGGCGGGCAAGCGGATCAAGGACCACACGCTGCGTCATCTCGACCGGTATCTCGTGCAGTTGGAGGAGTCGGTGACGGCGGCGGGCGGCACGGTCCACTGGGCCGCGGACGCCGACGAGGCCAACCGGATCGTCGCGGACCTCGTGAAGGCGACCGGAGAGTCGGAGGTCGTCAAGGTCAAGTCGATGGCCACGCAGGAGATCGGGCTGAACGAGGCCCTTGAGGCGGAGGGCATCCGCGCCTACGAGACCGATCTCGCCGAGCTGATCGTGCAGTTGGGCAAGGACCGGCCGTCGCACATCCTGGTCCCGGCGATCCACCGCAACCGGGGCGAGATCCGGGACATCTTCCGCAGCGAGATGGGCGAGTGGGGCCGCCCGGCACCCGAGGGCCTCACGGACACGCCCGCCGAACTCGCCGAGGCCGCCCGCCTGCATCTGCGTGAGAAGTTCCTGCGGGCCAAGGTCGGCATCTCCGGCGCCAACTTCATGGTCGCGGAGACCGGCACCCTGGTCGTCGTGGAGTCCGAGGGCAACGGGCGGATGTGCCTGACCCTGCCCGAGACACTGATCTCGGTCGTCGGCATCGAGAAGATCGTCCCGACCTGGCGAGACCTGGAGGTGTTCCTGCAGACGCTCCCCCGCTCCTCCACCGCCGAGCGCATGAACCCGTACACGTCCATGTGGACCGGCACGACGGACTCCGAGGCGGCGGACGGGCCGCGTACCTTCCATCTGGTCCTGCTCGACAACGGCCGTACCGACACGCTCGCCGACGAGGTCGGCCGCCAGGCCCTGCGCTGCATCCGCTGTTCGGCCTGTCTCAACGTGTGCCCGGTGTACGAGCGGGCCGGCGGGCACGCGTACGGCTCGGTCTACCCGGGCCCGATCGGCGCCATCCTCAGTCCTCAACTGAGGGGCGTGACAAGCGAGATCGACGCCTCACTGCCGTACGCCTCGTCGTTGTGCGGTGCCTGCTACGACGTGTGCCCGGTCGCGATCGACATTCCCGAGGTGCTGGTGCATCTGCGGGAGCGGGTCGTGGAGGGCGGCGAGGTGACGGCGAACGGCAACAAGGTGGTGCTCAAGCCGGCGAAGGGACATGCCGCCGAGCGGGCCGCGATGCGGGCGGCGCGCTGGACGTTCGCCCGTCCCGGCGCCCTGCGGGCCGGGCAGCGGCTCGCCTCGCGCACCCGTCGGCTGCATCCGCGGTCGCTGCCGGGTCCGGGTAAGGCGTGGAGCGGCAGCCGGGATCTGCCGGCGGTGCCCGCCGAGCCGTTCCGGGACTGGTGGCAGCGGACGCAGGGCGGGAACGACGGCAAGGGGGCCGCCAAGTGAGCAGCAGGGAACGGATCCTGGGCCGGGTGCGGCGGGCGCTGGCCGACGTACCGGACGGAGCGCATGACGACACGCCGTACGACCAGGCGGTTCCGCGTGACTACCTGCGGGAGCACGGGGAGCGGAGTGTCGGGCAGACAGTGGATCTGCTGGCCGAGAACCTCGCGGACTACCGGGCGATCGTGCACCGCTGCCTTGCTGGTGACCTCGCGGCGACGATCGCCGGGATGCTCGCGGCGCGCGGGGCGCGGACGGTGCTCGTGCCACCCGGGCTGGACTCCGGGTGGCTCGCGGCGGCCGACGTGGAGCAGATCGCGGATCGGGCGGAGAGCACCCCGCACGAGCTGGACCGGGTGGACAGCGTGGTCACGGCGTGTGCCGTGGCCGTCGCCGAAACCGGCACCATCGTCCTGGACGGCTCCCCCGACCAGGGCCGCCGCCGCATCACGCTCGTCCCCGACCACCACATCTGTGTCGTACGGGTCCCCGAGCAGGTCGTCTCCTCCGTCCCGCAGGCCCTCGAACGCCTCGACCCGACCCGTCCGTTGACGTGGATCTCCGGTCCGTCGGCGACCAGCGACATCGAGCTGGACCGGGTCGAGGGGGTGCACGGCCCGCGCACCCTTGAGGTGGTGCTGGTCGGGGATCAGGCGAGCTCGGACGTCAACTCGTAGCGGCCGGACGGGAGTCGATAGGAGGCGGTGCCGTCCGCGAAGCCCAGGTACTCGACGCCGTCGACCTGGGAGAGGGGGGTGCGGCCCTCGCGGACGGTGGACGGATCGGTGGTGGGGATGCGCAGGGTCGCGGTGCTGTTCGTGGGGACCGTGGCCCGGTAGGTCAGCTTCCGGTCGTCCTTGTGCCACTCGCTGACGATCTCGCCGTACGGCGAGAGATGCGACCCGGTCACCCGTGTGACCTTGCCGGTCGGGTCGAGGTGGGGCTTGAGGAGGAAGTGCCGGAAACCGGGGTGGGCCGGGTCCTTGGCGATACCGGCCATGCCCTCGTACATCCACTCCATGATCGCGCCGTAGGAGTAGTGGTTGAACGAGTTCATGTCGACCGGACCGAAGCCGTCCTCCTTGGAGTACGAGTTCCAGCGCTCCCAGATGGTCGTGGCACCGTTGCGCACCGAGAACAGCCAGGACGGCATGGCGTCCTGGTGGAGCAGCTTGTACGCCAGGTCGACGCGGCCCTCGTCGGTGAGCACCGGGGCGAGGACGTTCACGCCGAGGAAGCCGACGGAGAGGGTGTTCTCGGCGTACTTGACGCGGGTGCTGTCGGGGTGGGCCTCCTTGTAGGCCTCGTCGTTGCCGATGTTCTCGGCGAGCAGTTCGACGAGGCGGCGGCGCTGGGCCTCGGTGTCGTAGAAGCCGAGCTTGAGGACCCAGAGCAGGGCGGTCTGGCTGTTGTCCTCGGGTTTGCCGCCGGTCCACGGCGGTGCCTCGCCCAGGCTGGAGCGGACCGTGACCTCGCCCGTGGCGGGGTCGGTGACGAGGTACTTGGCCACGAAGGCCCGCTTGATGCGGGAGAAGAGCTCGTCGTAGGCACGGGAGTCGGCGTCGCGGCCGGTGGCGCGGGCCATGTCGGCCATCAGGCGGGCGCTGTAGCCGTAGTAGGCGTCGCTGATGAGCTGGGTACTGGTGACCTGGAACGCCAGCCAGTCGCCGAAGATCGCGCCCTGTCCGGCGTAGTTGTCGCCGGTGCGCTGCCGGATCCAGTCCAGGTACTTCGTCATCGCCGCCCAGCTGCGGTCGATGACGGTGGTGTCGCCGGACATCTGCCACACCGTCCACGGCACGACGACCCCGCAGTCCGCCCAACCGCTCGCGGGCACCGGCTGGTTGTAGCGGGAGCCGGGTGCGACCCAGGTGAACTGGGCGCCGTCCTGTCCGTAGGTCTTCTGGGAATCGATCAGGACGTCCTCGAAGTGGCTGAGGAAGTTGACGGCGTCGGCGTTGTAGAGGCCGGTGTTGCAGAAGAGCTGGGTGTCACCGGTCCAGCCGAGGCGTTCGTCGCGCTGCGGGCAGTCGGTGGGCACCCAGAGGTAGTTGCCGCGCTGGCCCCAACGGACGTTGCTGATCAGCTGGTTGACGTCGGTGTCGTCGGTGGTGATCGTGCCGGTGTCGAGGAGGGCGGAGCTCGCGACGCGGCCCGTGAACCGGGTGAGGGTGACGGTGTCGGTCGCGGTGACGGAGACGTAGCGGAAGCCGTAGAAGGTCAGCGAGTCCTCGTGGGTCTCGCCGTCGGGGTCGCCCTTGAGGAAGTAGGTGCTGGTGGCCTTGGCGGCGCGCAGGTTGGCCCGGTAGACCGAGCCGACGGGGCCGTCGGCGCCCGCGCTGTCGTCGTTGAGTATCTCGCCGGGCCGGAAGGTGACTTGGGCGCCCGTCGGGCCGCGCAGGGTGTAGCGGGGCACGCCGACCATGTTCTGGCCGAGGTCGATCACGGCGGTGTCGCCGGGGCGCAGTGTCACGGACGCGGTGGCCGCGGCCGCGGGGTCGGTGACCGTGCGGGCGGGGTCGACGACGATACGGCCCTTGCCGTTGGGGCTGCCGTCCTGCCCGGACACGCCGGTGCAGACGGTGATGGAGTGCGGCTTGCGGTCCCGGTCCGGCACCAGGCGGGCGCTCTCGCCGGGGTAGGCGACCAGCCGCGCGTCGGGGAACCTGCTGGTGAAGTCGTGCTGCTCGGTGCCCGCCCAGGCAGAGGTGTCGAAGCCGTTCGCCGTCCAGCCCGGGAGTTCCTGCCGGGCGTCGTAGGTCTGGCCGTCGTAGATGTCGTCGGCGCGGTGGGGGCCGGTGTCGGTGGCCTTCCAGTCGTCGCCGGGGGCGGTGACGATCGTCTGCTCGGATCCGTCGGCGTAGCGGATGAGGAGTTTGGCCTTGAGGGCGAGGCGGTTGCCGGTGGCCGAGTAGTACGTGCTGTTCTCGGAGACACGGCTGTTGTACCAGCCGTTTCCGAGTACGGCGGCGAGGGTGACGTGGCCTTGGTGCTCCCCCGCGACCAGGTCGGTGACGTCGTAGGTGAAGTAGTTGACGGTGCTGTCGTAGTTGGTCCAGCCCGGGGCCAGCAGTTCGTGGGTGGTGCCCGCGCCCTGCGGTACGGCGACGCGGTGGCCGTTGACGTGGGCCTCGTACACGCCGAGGGCGGTGATGTAGAGCCGGGCGGTGCGTATACGACTGCCTGTCAGCGCGGCTTGTCTGCGCAGCAGCGGGGCGCCGGGGGTGTTGGGTTTCTTGCCGGCCATGGTGATCCACCGAGCGTCGTCCCAGCCGGCGGTGCCGTCGGTGCCGAGGAGGCCGGTCTCGAAGTGGGCGGTCGGGGCGGCGGGGGTGGGGCGGCCGGTCTCGTCCCAGGCCGTGACCGTCCAGTGGTAGCGGGTGGAGGGGTGCAGGGCGGGGCCGTCGTAGGGCACGGCGACCGAGTCCGGTGAGGTGACCCGGCCGCTGTTCCAGACGTCGGCACGGGTGGGGGTGAGGCGGTCGGGGCGGGTGGCCACCAGGATCCGGTACGCCGACTGGCGGCGGCCGCGCACCGAGGAGCTCAGGCGCCAGCCGAACCTCGGGTGGGCGGCGTCCACGCCGAGGGGGTTGGTCCTGTGCTCGACCGTCAGGCCCTCGACCGCGGTGCGTGGGGAGGCCGGTGCGGCCGACGCGGGACCGCCTCCCATGATGCCGCCCGCCACGGCCAGGGGTGCGGCGCCGAGTGCCGTGGTGAGCACCGTCCTTCGACGCACCCCGTCGCCCTGTGTGCTGTCGACTCCGTCATTCATGCCGTAGTCCCTTTCGGCTGCTCGGAGTTGGAACGATTCAGCTCGAACGACGGTGAAGCTAGTGGCAGAAGTGAATGGTGTCCATGCCTGGATCAGGACGAATGCGAGGCAAATTTCAACAGAACTCCCCAGCGGTAGAGGCCTGCTGGAGAGCCAGGGAGCTCGGATTGAAACCGTTCAAAAACGGAATCAGGTGTTCTTGCCCGCTCGGCGCGTCGAGTCACGGCTCAGGATGCCGAAGGCCCACCGCTCGTTGAAGCCCGCCACGAAGCCGACGGCACACCAGAAGCCCCAGAACTCGGTGCCCAGGGCGGCCGATCCCGGGCTGCCCGCGGCCGGACAGATCTCGGCGGTGGTGGCGGGTGGTTCGAAGACCGGCATGACGCCGCCGCTGAGCAGGAAGTAGACGGCAAGGGCGAGGATCCAGCCGACGAAGACCCGGTACACGCCCTCGTGGCGCATGGTGCGGGCCATCTGGCCGGGGACGACCAGGCCCTCGCGGCCGTCCGTCTTGCGCCGCGCCAGCTGGTCGGCGCTGCCCCGCAGCCGTACCAGCACGCTCAGCACGGCCCCGAACGCGCCGACGCCGCCGCACACGAACGCGCCCAGCAGACTCCAGCGGTTGGTGCAGTTCAGCGTCACGCCCAGAGCGCCGAGCAGTCCGACGCCCCAGAGCACCGGCACGGCGAGCAGTGCGAGGCTCGCGGCCGAGCCGACGGCGAGTCCGACGTTGAGGCCCCGGCTGACGGCGGTCGCGCCGTCCTGGGCGAGCCGGCCCTTCAAGTCGGCGATCTCCTCGTCGAGATACAGGGTCAGGTGGTCGCTCGGCTTGGCGTCGGCGAGCCGTGGATCGCTCAGCGCGTTGCCGAGCACCCGCACCGCCGCGACCCGCCCCGAGACCCGTGTCCTGTGTTCGAAGGCGCGCTGCGAGGCACTGTAGAGGAGCTGCAGTTGCACCTGCTGCTCGGGATACAGATCGCAGAACTGTACGTAGGCGCCGTCGAACCCGTCCGGCACGACCTCCATCAGTCCCTCGGGCCACAACTCGGTGTCCGCCCCTTGGACCGACTCACGTAATCCCCGCCACCAAGGGTGGCGCTGTCCCCCGTTGTCCGTCATGAGAAATCTGTACCGGCATCGACCCCACGGCCGGAAGCCTCCCACGGCACCAGACGGCACCAGTCCGGTCACCGACGTCACGGAGCCATGACCTCCGCCTCGACGCGAGCGCCGCGTCAGCGGGTCCTCCCCCCGTCGGGGGTGTCGCTGAGTACACCCGGCAAGACGGGTTCTGCGCCCAATGTGGTCGACTCGCCCGCTCCGTAGCTTCTTCGGCAGGGCACAGGGAGTGCCGGACGGAGAGTGATGACGATGTTCCGGGCAGGCGCACGAGGTACGCACGACAAGGGACCCGCCGCCGAGGCGCTACGGCTGGTCAAGGTCACCAAGACCTACGGTGCGCACGACAGTGCCGTGACCGCTCTGGACGGGGTCACCCTCGGGCTGGGGCGGGGCACCTTCACGGCGGTGATGGGGCCGTCGGGTTCCGGCAAGAGCACACTGCTGCACTGCGCGGCCGGGCTCGACCGGCCCGACAGCGGAATCGTGCGTGTGGACGGCACCGAGCTGACCGGGGGCGGCGAGGCCGAGCTGACGAAGTTCCGGCGGGGCCGGATCGGGTTCGTGTTCCAGCAGTACAACCTGCTGGAGACGCTGACCGTCGCGCAGAACACGGTGCTGCCGCTCAAGCTCGCCGGGCAGCGAGTCGACCGGCGGCGGGCCCGGGAGGTCCTGACCTCCGTCGGCCTCGGCGACCGGCTCGGGCACCGCCCCGACCAGCTGTCCGGCGGCCAGCGGCAGCGCGTCGCGATCGCCCGTGCCCTGGTGACCGAGCCCCGGGTGATCTTCGCGGACGAGCCGACGGGCGCCCTGGACACCCGCAGCGCACGCGATGTGCTGCGACTGCTCCAGCAGGCGGTGCGGGTGCACGGCCGTACCGTCGTGATGGTGACCCACGACCCGGTCGCCGCCTCCTACGCGGACTCGGTGCTGTTCCTGGCCGACGGCCGGCTGGCGGGGCGGATGGACGCGCCGACGCCGGACGCGGTGGCCGAGCGGCTGGCCCACCTCGGCGACGACGTGGCGCTGGGGGTGTGAGCGATGTTCATGCTGGCCATGCGGTCGATCCGGCACCGCCCCGGGCGGTTCCTCGCCACTTTGCTGTCCGCGTTCCTGGGCGCGGCGATCATCATGACGTTCAACTCGATGCACGACACGGCGGCACAGGACCGCGTCGACTCCACCAGCGCGGAGACCCTGTCCACCGCGGCGGGCGTCGTCGGCGGCTACGGCACCCTGCTGGTCTTCTTCGCGGTCGCCTCGACGCTGACGGTCAACGTCCGTCAGCGCACGGCCGAGTTGGAGCTGCTGCGCTGCTCGGGGGCGACTCCGGCGCAGCTCAAGCGGATGGTCGTGGGTGAGGCCGTGGCCGTGGCCCTGGTGGGCGCTGCGCTGGCGATCGGCCCGGCGATGCTGGGCGGCCGGGCCCTGCTGGAGGTGTTCCAGGACAGCGGCCAGGTCGCCGGGTCCGTCGAGCACTCCTTCGGGCCGATCGCGCTCATGACGGGCATCGGCATCACCCTGCTCGCGTCGGCGGGCGCCGCCTTCCTCGCCGTACGGCGTGCCACGCGCGGGCACGAAAAGCGGGGCGGGGCAAGGAAGTTCCTCGCGTATGCCGCGCTGCTCGCCGGTGCGGCGTCGGCGACCTCCACCTTCGCGTTCTCGGCGACGGACGCGGCCCTGATGGCGCCGCCCGCCTATGGGGCGATCCTGCTGTCGGTGGGCTTCGCCCTGATGGCGCCGCGGCTGCTGGAGGGCGTGCTGGACCGGCTGCCGCTGGACGGGGCGAGCGGCTGGCTCGCCGTACGCAATCTGCGGGAGCGGGCCGCTCGGCTGGCCGGGATCCTGATGTCGCTGATCCTGTTCACGGCGGTCGCCACGGCCACGCTCACCATGCAGGCGGTGGAGAGCGACGCGGTCGAGGCCTCGGGTCTGACGAAGTCGATCGACGCGAAGAACCTGGAGACGCTCAACTTCACGGTCGTCGGCATCATCGTGGTCTTCGTCTGCGTGATGCTGGTCAACTCGCTGTACGCGGAGACGAGTTACCGCGGCCGGGAGTTCGGGCAGCAACGGCTCGCGGGCGCGACACCGGGGCAGGTGCTCGGGACGGTCGGTGTCGAGGGGCTGATCCTCACGGTCACGGGCGTCTTCTTCGGCGCGCTGGCCGCGCTCGCGGGGATCATCCCCTTCACCGTGGTCCGCTCCGACGCGGTCCTGCCGGCCGAGGTCTACGGCATCGGCGCTGCGGTCGTCGCGGTCGGGGCGGCGGTGACGCTGGGGACCAGCCTGGTCACGGGGCGGCGGATGCTGCGGACACCGGCGGTCGGGGCGGTCGCGGTGGCATCGTGAAGAGGGCTGCTCGTGCGGGACGGTCGCTTCGGCGGCCGTCCCGTCATTTCATTCCGGCCGCGTCCAGCAGTGTGGTCACCGTCGGCACGGCCAGCCCGCCCAGCGTCTCGACCCGGGCCCCCGCCCGCGCACTGGCTCCGTCGAAGACCAGCATCAACTGGCGGGCGAGCAGCTCCGGATCGCGTGCCCCGCCCTCCTCGGCCTGCGTACGGAAGTAGTCCTTCAGCCGTTCCTTCGCCCCACGGGCGACCACGCTCGCCGGGTGTTCCGGGTCCTTCAGCTCGACCAGTGCGGCGAGGTAGGGGCAGCCCTGGTAGGCGGGTTCGGTGGACACTTCCTCCAGGCGTTCGAAGACACGCAGGATGCCCTCGCGGGGTGTGCCCGCCGGCTGCGACCCGGGCGTCAGCTGCGCCTCGTACGCCGGCAGCCGTCGCTCCAGGCTCGCCGCGAGCACCTCGTCCTTGCTCGTGAAGAGCTGGTACATGGACCGCTTCGAGACCCCGGCCGTCCGGCACAGCGCCTCGACGCCGATGGAGACGCCGTCGCGGTAGAAGAGCTCGGCCGCCGCGTCGAGGAGCCGGTCCCTGGTGGACGCCTTGTCGGTTGTGGCCATACGGGCGAGGTTACCTCGGCGCGGCCCGACAGGAAACCGATCGGTCTACCACCTTCCGGTATCCGGAACCCGCATGACATCATCACTGAACAAGCGCTTAGATATGTTCGCGGGCGGTCCTGATCGCCCCTCACTGTCGCCGCCGACCTGGAGGCCCCGTTGTTCACATCCGTCGACGACGTCTCCGCACGTCTGGCCGAGACCGGCTATCTCGCCTCGCCCGCGGTCGCCACGACCGTCTTCCTCGCCGACCGCCTGGGCAAGCCTCTCCTGGTGGAGGGCCCCGCCGGGGTCGGCAAGACCGAGCTCGCGAAGGCCGTCGCCGAAGTCGCCGGGGCGGGGCTCGTGCGTCTGCAGTGCTACGAGGGGGTCGACGAGTCCCGGGCGCTGTACGAGTGGAACCACGCCAAGCAGCTGCTGCGCATCAGCGCGGGTCGCGACGAGACCTGGGACGAGACCCGCACGGACATCTTCAGCGAGGAGTTCCTGCTCACGCGTCCGCTGCTGACGGCCATCCGGGGCGATGACCCGAAGGTGCTGCTGATCGACGAGACCGACAAGGCGGACGTCGAGGTGGAGGGCCTCCTCCTGGAGGTGCTCAGCGACTTCCAGGTCACGGTCCCCGAGCTGGGCACCATCACCGCGACCCGCCGGCCGTTCGTCGTCCTCACCTCCAACGCGAGCCGGGAGCTGTCCGAGGCGCTGCGCCGCCGCTGCCTGTTCCTCCACATCGGCTTCCCGGACGAGGAGCTGGAGCGTCGGATCGTACGGCTGAAGGTGCCGGGGCTGGACGAGGCGCTGGCCCGTTCGGTCGTGCGGGTCGTGGGCGCGCTGCGGGCGATGGACCTGCGGAAGGTGCCGTCGGTCGCCGAGACCATCGACTGGGCGCGCACCCTGCTCGCGCTCGGCGCCGACACGCTGGACGAGACGGTCGTCCAGGCCACTCTCGGTGTGCTCCTCAAGCATCAGGACGACGTCCTCAAGGCGGGCGCCAAGCTCGATCTGGACGCCCTGTGACCACGCCCGCGGGCGTGGCGGAGCGGCTGACGTCCCTCGTCGGGGCGCTGCGCGCGCACGGCATCCGGATCGGCACGAGCGAGACGGTGGACGCGGCGCGGGCGATCGAGGCACTCGGGCTCACGGACCGGGAGCGGCTGCGCGAGGGACTGGCGGCGACGCTGCTGCACGGCCCCGGCGGGCGGCAGGTGTTCGACCCGGTCTTCGACCTGTACTTTCCGCGGGGTGTCGGCGCGCCGGAGCAGAAGTCCGCGGGTCGGGCCGAGCTGCGCGACCGGCTGGCGGAGGCGTTGACCGCCAACGACCAGGCGCTGATGGGCCGGTTGGCGGTCGAGGCGGTGGACGGTTTCGGCGGCTACGGTTCGCCGGGGTCGGACGGCTGGTCGTCGTACCAGGCGCTCGAACGCCTGCGTCCGCAGACTCTGCTCGCCCGTGTGCGTGACAACGTCCGGGCGCGGGGCGGGAGTTCGGGGTTCGCCGACCGGCTGCTTGAGGACGAGATCCGGCAGCGCATCGAGGCGTTCCGGGCGCTGGTGGCCGCGGAGGCGCGGCGCCGGGTCGCCGAGCGGCGCGGCCGGGACGAGATCGCCCGCCGGGCGGTGACGCCGACCGCCGACCGGGTCGACTTCCTGTACGCCGGGAAGGCCCAACTGGCGGAGCTGCGCAGGGCGGTTCAGCCACTCGCCCGCAAGCTCGCGACCCGGCTCGCGGCCCGTCGCCGCCGCGCCGCGCGGGGCACGATCGATCTACGGCGGACCCTGCGCGGTTCGCTGTCGACGGGCGGTGTGCCGATGAAGCCGGTGCTGCGCCGGCGGCGTCCCGTCCGTCCCGAACTGGTGCTGCTGTGCGATGTGTCGGGCTCGGTGTCCGGCTTCTCGGACTTCACGATGCTGCTGGTGCAGGCGCTGCACGACCAGTTCAGCAAGGTGCGGGTGTTCGCCTTCGTCAACCGGATCGACGAGGTGACCGGGCTGCTCGAACACGGCACCGCCGACCCGGAGGGCCTCGGCGCCCGCATCGAGGCGGAGGCCAGGCTGACCGGCTACCACGGCAGCAGCGACTACGGCATGGCGCTGGGCGAGTTCGCGGAGCGGTACGGCGACGCGGTCGGCCCGCGCACCACCGTGTTCGTCCTCGGGGACGCCCGCACCAACATGAGCGACCCGAACCTGCCGGCGGTCCGACAGATCGCCGAACAGGCCCGCCGGGTCTACTGGTTGAACCCCGAGCAACACTCCCTCTGGGGCACCGGCGACTCCGTCGCGCCCGCCTACGCCGAGCTGGTCGAGATGCACGAGTGCCGCACCGCCCGGCAGCTCGGCGCGCTGGTGACGCGACTGCTGCCGGTGTGATCGGGCGGCGGTCCGCGGACCCCGGGGGCGATCAGGCGGTGCCGAGCCAGGAGGCGGCGGCGAGCTAGGCGGCGGCGAGCTGCGGGTAGAGGGCGGCCGGATCTGCCGCCAGGCCCGCCTTGACCTGCCGTGACAGATCGTCGGCCAGGACCTCGTAGGCGCCCGACGCGATCCCGTCGAGGGCCTGGGCGGCGACGCTCTCGGGCGTGGCCTTGGGCGCGTCGACGGCGGCGGCCAGGTCGGTGTCGACGTAGCCGACGTGCAGGCCGGTGACGTCGATGCCGCGCGGCTTCAGGTCGAGGCGCAGTGAGTTGGTCTGCGACCAGAGGGCGGCCTTGGACGCGCTGTAGGAGCCGGCGAGGCCGATCCATGACAGCACGGAGTGGACGTTGAGGACGTGGCCGCCGCCGTTGCGCTCGATGACGGGGACGAAGGCCCGGGTGACCAGGAGCGGTCCGTAGAAGTTGGTCTCGAATTCGCGGCGGACGTCCTCGACGGGCGAGTCCAGGAAGTTCGCGTTCACCGCGGCGCCCGCGTTGTTGATCAGCAGGGTGACGTCCTGCGCCCGCTCGGCGGCGGCCGCGACGGAGGCGGGGTCGGTCACCTCCAGGGCGAGCGGCACGGCGTCCGGGTGCGTCACCGTGCGCGGGTCGCGGGCGGTGGCGTACACCTTCCGCGCGCCCCGCTCGTAGAGGGCGGCGACCAGGGCGCGGCCGATGCCGCGGCTGCCGCCGGTGACCAGGGCGACGGAGCCTTCGATGGCGGTCATGGGGTTCTCCTGACTGGGTGACGGGCCTGAGGAAAGGCCCGAGGGAAAGCACGCCGCTCGCGGCGAGCATCAGAAAACCGATCGGTTTCCATCCGTGAGAAAGAGTAAACCGATCGGTTTCCTCAGGGCAACCCCGGCATCGCCCCCGGAGAAGTTCAGGGTTCGTCCCCGATGTCCGCGGTGCGAGAACGGCCGTACTGTCCTCGGTAGCGGAGGGGGGACTCATGAAGGCAGTGGTTCAGGACCGGTACGGCTCTGCGGACACGCTGGAGTTCACGGACATCGACCGACCGGTACCGGCCGCCGGCGAGGTGCTGGTGCGGGTGCTCGCGGCGTCGGTCAACGCCTACGACTGGCATTTCATGCGCGGTGACCCGCTGTTGGGCCGCGGCATGATGGGCCTGCGCAGGCCCAGGACGCGAGTGCGGGGCCGGGACTTCGCCGGGCAGGTGGAGGCGGTGGGCGCCGGGGTCACGGGAATCGAGCCGGGCGACGAGGTGTTCGGGGAGGCCGACGGCGCGTTCGCGGAGTACGTATGCGCGCGGGACGGCGAGGTGGGTCCGAAGCCGGCCAACCTCACCTTCGAGCAGGCGGCGGCGATACCCCTGGCGGGGAACACCGCCCTCATCGGCCTGCGGGACGTCGCACGGGTACAGCCGGGGCAGACGGTCCTGGTGAACGGCGCGTCGGGCGGCGTGGGCACCTTCGCCGTGCAGCTCGCCAAGGCGTACGGCGCCGAGGTGACGGCCGTGTGCAGCACGAGGAACGTGGACCTGGTCCGGTCACTCGGGGCGGACCGGGTCATCGACTACGAACGGGAGGACTTCGCCCGGGGCGAGCGCCGCTACGACGTGGTGCTGGACCTGGTGGGCAACCACTCTCTCGCGGAGTTCCGGCGCGTACTGAGCCCCACCGGGGTGCTCGTCCTGTCGGGCGGAGGGGTGTACGAGGGCGGCAGCTTCGTCGGACCGATGGGCCTCTTCCTCAAACGGCGGCTGGTGGCGCCCTTCTCACGCCACCAGCGGCTGCTCGAAATATCGGCCCGGCAGAGCAAGGCGAACCTCGCGGCGCTGCGGGAGCTGGCCGAGTCCGGGAAGATCGCCCCGGTCGTCGAGCGGACGTATCCGCTGAGCGAGGCGGCCGAGGCCATCCGGTACCTGGAGGTGGAGCACGCGCGCGCGAAGATAGTCGTCACCGTGTGACGCGCCGGGCCGGTCCGGTCGGCACTACTTCGGCTTCGCGTACTCCCTCGCCGTCTGCCCCTGGAAGTCGTAGACCACGACCTGCTCGTCGCCCACGACCCAGGCGTCGTGTCCGGGCGAGCACACGAAAACGTCCCCGGGACCGACTTCGGTCTCCCCGCCCTCGTCCATGGTGATGTGCATGCGGCCCTGCACCATGTAGCAGTTGTGGTGCATCTGACAGCTCTCGGTGCCCGCGAGCGGGGCCACGGACTCCGACCAGCGCCAGCCGGGCTCGAAGGTCGCCACGGCGAAGTCGAGATCCGTCATGTGGACCGCTTCGAGGTGCCCACGGGGGAAATCACGCCGCTCGTCCGGCTTTTCGAGGGGCTTCACTTCCAACATGACGTGCTCCCTTCCGGCCGCGGTCGACCGCGGCCGGGGCCGGACTCCCCGGCGGCCCTGGGCACCGCCGCGGGCTGGCCGACCCCCTACCACTCCATGGTCCGCCCGGCCTCCCGGGGCCGCCAATCGGCAGACGCCCGCTCAGCCCTGCTTCCCGCAGAGCTCGGCGAAGCGCGCGGCGTCCACATTGCCGCCGGAGATGATCACGCCGACCCGGCGCGGAAGTGCGCCCACCCGGCCGGTGAGCAGAGCCGCCAGCGGGGTGGCGCCGCTCGGCTCGACGACGATCTTGAGCCGCTCGAAGGCGAACCGCATCGCGTCCCGGATCTCGTCGTCGCCGACCAGCGCGATCTCGTCCACGAGCCGCCGGTTGACGGAGAAGGTGAGCTCGCCGGGCGTGTGCAGGGCCTGGCCGTCGGCGATGGTCCGCGGCACCGGGATGCTGATGCGCCGCCCCGCCTCCAGGGACCGCTTGGTGTCGTCGCCGGCCTCCGGCTCGACGCCGATCACCCGGGCGCCCGGGTGCAGCCCCTTGACGACGGTGGAGCTGCCCGCGATCAGCCCGCCACCGCCGACCGGCG
Source organism: Streptomyces sp. HD (assembly GCF_028369295.1). GTDB lineage: Bacteria > Actinomycetota > Actinomycetes > Streptomycetales > Streptomycetaceae > Streptomyces. Next base: position 96,252 of record NZ_JAQMYP010000001.1, on the reverse strand, counting down.
TGATCAGTGCGTCCAACTCCCCCACCTCTTCGAGGAGTTCGAGGGCGGCGGTGCCCTGCCCGGCCATGACGTGCGGATGCTCGTAGGGCGGGATCAGGGCGAGACCGCGCTCGGCCGCCAGGGCCTCCCCGATGGCGACACGGTCGCCGGTGTAGCGGTCGTAGGTGACGATCTCCGCGCCGTAGCCGAGGGTGGCGTCCCGCTTGGACGGTGGGGCGTCCTCCGGCATGAGGATCACCGCGCCGGTGCCGAGCTCGCGGGCGGCCAGGGCGACGGCCTGGGCGTGGTTGCCGGAGGAGTAGGCGGCGATGCCCCGGGCCAGCTGCTCCGGGCTCAGCCGGGACACCGCGTTGTAGGCGCCGCGGAACTTGAAGGCGCCGACCCGCTGGAAGTTCTCGCACTTGAGGAAGACCTCGGCGCCGACGAGTGCGTCGAGCGTGCGTGAGCGCAGCACCGGGGTGCGGTGCACGACGCCCTTGAGCCGGGCGGCGGCATCGCGGACGTCGTCGAGGGTGATCGGCGGGGTGGTGGTCGTCACGCGTGTCCTCCGGAGGAAGTCGTATCGGTCGTGGCGCCGTCCGCCGCCGTCCCGGCCTCGGCGCGTGCCTGCGACAGATAGCTGTAGGCGGACGCGCGGGAGATGCCGAGCCGCGCCGCGACCTGCTCGATCGCACGCCGCACGGCGAAGACGCCCCGCTCGTCCAGGCCCCGGAACAGCTCCAGCCGCTGGGCGCGGTCGAGGGCGGCCCAGCTGCCGTTCTGCCGGAGCCGGTGGGCGTCGAGGATGGCGTCCACGACGGAGTCGATGTCGTTGCCGAACGTGGTGACCGGCGGTTCGGCCGGGGTGCCGCCGAGGCCGGCGAGGGCGCCGAGCAGGGCGTGGGCGTCGCCGACGGCGGTGACGTCCAGGTTGACGCAGAGGGCTCCGAACACGGTGCCGGTGGAGTCCCGCAGCACCATCGTGGACGCTTTCACCAGCTTGCCGCCGCGGGTCCGGGTGACGTAGTTCAGCTCGTCGCCCGCGTCGTCGCCGCGCGCCACGATCCGCATGCCGATCTCGCTCATCGCCCCGCCCACGGCCCGCCCGGTCACCGAACCGGCCACGGCGACCACCGACTTCTCCAGCCGCCGGTAGTCGTGCAGGACCACCTCGCACATCGGCCCGAACGTCGCCACGAGCCCGTCCACGACCGGCCGCAGCGCGGCAACGATCGCGTCCCGCTCGGATTCCAGGGCCTGCTCGGCCGCCATCGCCCACTCCTCGCTCCGCCCGGGCCCGACGGTTGCCCACCGAGCCACCTCTAGACTACACGTCCAATCCTTGTACTGACAGTCCAACCCCCTCCCGGCCTGACAGGGCCGGGCCGTCGCACCCCCGCCCCCCGGATCCCACCATCGATCAGCCCGCCGTAAATCTTGACGAGCGCGCGGATGTTACCGGTAACATCACTCTCCATGACGCTGACGTCGGCGCCCCCTCACCTCCGGGTCTTCAGCCCCGCCGCCGTGGTCGCCTCCTGTGTGGGCTTCGTGCTCATGGGTGCCCTCCAGGCCCTGTACGGCCCGGCGATCCCCGCCTTCCGCGAGGAGTTCGGCCTCTCCCCGTCGGCCGCCGGGCTGGGACTGAGCGCACACTTCGTCGGCGGGTTGGCCGGTGTGCTGCTCTTCGACCGGCTGTACGGCCGCATCGGCAACCGGCAGGTGCTCGGTGCCTCGTATCTGCTGATGGCCGTAGGCGCGGCGGGGTTCGCACTGGCCCCCGACTGGCCGACGGCGCTGGCCATGGCGCTGCTCGCCGGGCTCGGCTTCGGCGGGATCGACTACGGGCTCAACCAGCTGTTCGCCGTCGGCTTCGGTCACCGCTCGACGGCCATGCTGAACATCCTCAACGCCCACTTCGGCATCGGCGCGATCCTCGGCCCCGCCCTGATCGGCGCGATCGGTTCGGCGCACTACCCCGCGGTGTTCCTCGGCTTCGCGCTGGCCAACCTGCCGCTGCTGCTGTGCCTGCGCGGCGTGCGCGACCGGGCACCGCAGCCGTCCGGGACGCCCGGCGGGTCGGACGAGGGCGAGGGCGGCGGCCAGAGCAGCGGCCCGGTCCTCGCCCGCAGTCTCGGCTCCGTGCTCGCCGTGTTCGTCGCCCTGTACGTCCTGCACGTCGGGATCGAGGCCGGTGTCGGCGGCTGGGAACCGACCCACTTGGCGACCGTCGGCTACGGCGCCGGATTCGCCGCCACCGCGACCTCCGTGTACTGGCTGATGATGACCGTCGGCCGCTTCCTCGTCGCCCCGATCGCGTTACGTTACTCGGCCCAGACCATCATCACGGTCTCGTGCGCGGGCATGACGGTCTGTCTGCTGCTCGCCGCGGTTCCGGTGCCGGCCCCGTACGCCTACGCCGGTGTCGGCCTGTTCATCGCGCCGATCTTCCCGACCGGCCTGCCGTGGCTCCACCGTGCCGCCCCACGGGCCCGCCGGGCCGGCGCCCTCGTCATCGCCGCCTCCATGGCCGGCGGCGTGGTGGCGGGCCCGGCGCTGGGCAAGGCCATCGAGTGGTCCGGCGTCCGCACAGTCCCGCTCCTCCTGGGCGCCGTCTCGGCCCTGTGCCTCGCGGCGGCCCTGTGGCTGATCCGAAGTACCCGTCCCCGCTGATCCGCAGTGCCCGTCCTCGCTGAACCACCGCCGAAGCCGTTCGCATCGAAGGGAAGCCTCCGTATGCCCGCCATTCCCGCCACGCCCGCTCTGACGACCTCCTCCGACGGTTTCCTGCTGCACGGCGAGCCCTTCCGGATCATCTCCGGGGCGATGCACTACTTCCGCGTCCACCCGGACCTCTGGGCCGACCGGCTGCGCAAGGCGCGGCTGATGGGCCTCAACACCGTCGAGACGTATGTGCCGTGGAACCTGCACCAGCCCCACCGCGACGGCCCCCTGGTCCTCGACGGCTTCCTCGACCTCCCCCGCTATCTGAGCCTCGCCCAGGCCGAGGGCCTGCACGTCCTGCTGCGGCCCGGGCCGTTCATCTGCGCCGAATGGGACGACGGCGGGCTGCCCGCGTGGCTCATCGCGGACCCCGACATCCAGCTGCGCACCAGCGACCCGCGCTTCACCGAGGCGGTCGACCACTACCTCGACGTACTGCTGCCCCCGCTGCTGCCGCACATGGCCGCGGCGGGCGGCCCGGTGATCGCCGTGCAGCTGGAGAACGAGTACGGCGCCTACGGCGACGACTCCGCCTACCTGAAGCATCTGGAACAGTCCCTGCGCTCCAGGGGAGTCGAGGAGCTGCTGTTCACCTGCGACCAGGCCAACCCCGAGCACCTGTCGACCGGCACCCTGCCCGGCGTCCTCGCCACGGCCACCTTCGGCAGCCGGGTCGAGAGGAATCTGGCCGAACTCCGCGCCCACCAGCCCGAAGGCCCCCTGATGTGCGCCGAGTTCTGGATCGGCTGGTTCGACCACTGGGGCGGCCCGCATCATGTGCGGGACGCGGCCGACGCCGCCGCCGACCTGGACCGTCTGCTGTCCGCGGGCGCCTCCGTCAACATCTACATGTTCCACGGCGGCACCAATTTCGGCTTCACCAACGGAGCCAACCACAAGCACGCCTACGAGCCCACGGTCACGTCGTACGACTACGACGCGGCCCTCACCGAGTGCGGTGACCCCGGCCCCAAGTACCACGCCTTCCGCGAGGTCATCGGCCGCCACGCGCCCGTCCCCGCCGAACCGGTCCCCGCACCGGCGCCCAAACTCCCGCCCACCACAGTCGAGTTGGACCGCCGTGCCGCGCTCCTCCCGTATGCGTCCACGCCGGCCGAGCCGATCCGCACCGAGGACCCGGCGACCATGAACGACCTGGGCCTGCACGCCGGTTACGCCCTCTACCGCACGGCGTTCAAGGCAGCGGGCGACGGCCTGCTGCACTTCACGGGCGGGGTCGGCGACCGCGCCCAGGTCTTCGTGGACGGCGCGCCCGTCGGCGTTCTGGAACGCGAACGCCACGACGCGACCCTGCCCGTCCGTGTCCCCCGCCCCGGCGCCACTCTGGAGGTCCTCGTCGAGAACATGGGCGGCGTCAACTACGGCCCCCGCATCGGCGACCCCAAGGGCCTGCTCGGCCCCGTCACCTTCAACGGCGCCCCCTTGCACGGCTGGGACTGCCACCCGCTGCCGCTGGACGACCTCAGCGGGGTGCCGTTCCACCCGTCCGACGCGACCGCGGCCACCGAACCGGCCTTCCACCGCGGCACCTTCGAGGTGGACACGCCTGCCGACACCTTCCTGGCCCTGCCCGGCTGGACCAAGGGTCAGGCCTGGATCAACGGCTTCCACCTCGGCCGCTACTGGAACCGCGGCCCACAGCACACCCTGTACGTGCCCGCCCCGATCCTCCGCCCGGGCGCCAACCACCTCGTCGTACTGGAACTCCACGCCACGACCGACACCCGCGCCCGGCTCACCGACACCCCCGACCTCGGCCCGGAGATCGACTGATGCCTCGCCCGCACCACCTGCGCGTCCCCGCGCCCACCACTCCCCCGCTGACGGGCCACCTCCCCTTCACCGACGCGCCCGGCGTCCCCGACCCGATCGAGGTGACCAGCCGCTGGCTCACCCGTACTTCGACACGGTGGCCGCCGAGTACCGCGTCGATGTGCCGGAGGACCTCCCGGAGGGCAGCGTCCTGCGGCTGTACTGGAGCGGGGACGTGGGGCGGGCGTACGGGGGAGACACGCTGGTCGCCGACCAGTTCTTCTCGGGACGGGTCTGGGACATCGGTCGGCTCCCGGCGGGAGCGGCGCTGCGGGTGCGGGTCCTGCCGCTGCACGCCGATGCCGGGGTGTATGTGCCGCGCGGTGCCGGGGAGGCGGCTCGGACGGCTGCCGTGACGCGTGCCGAGTGGGTGCTCAGCCGTACCCGGACCGTCAGGGCGGGCTGAGGCGGCGCTCGTGAGGGATCCCGCCCCGGCCGGTCCTGCCTATGCTGTGATCGTGCCGGGGCGGGACCGCACCGCCGTGCCGACGTCGAGGAAACAGCCATCATGACCCGAAGCTCCGCCGACGGCCCCGCTCCGAGGGGGCGCAGCAGACGGAACTTCGCGGGCGCGCGTCCCGTGATGGACGACGTGGCCCGGCTGGCCGGGGTCTCCAAACAGACCGTCTCCCGCGTCCTCAACGACCATCCGTCGGTGCGGCCCGAGACCCGCGAGGCGGTTCTGACCGCCATGCGGACGCTGGGCTACCGGCCGAGCCGCAGTGCCAGGTCGCTGGCCAGCGGGCGGACCCGGATGCTCGGCGTGATCTCCTTCGACGCGGCCCGCTACGGGCCCGCCTCCATCCTGACCGCGATCAACACGGCGGCCCAGGAGGCCGGTTACCTGCTGAGCTCGATCGCGCTGGACACGGCCGAGCCCGACACGGTGGTCGAGGCGGTGAACCGGCTGTCGGCGGAGGGCGCGGACGGTGTGATCGCGATCGCCCCGCAGCTGTGGGTGGGCAAGGCCCTGGCGGACACCCGCCTCGACACCCCGCTGGTCGTGCTGGAGAACGGCCTCGACGCCGACACCCAGCAGGTCACCGGCGACTCCCGGACCGGGGCCCGCAAGGCCGTCGAGCATCTGCTGGGCCTCGGCCACCGCACCGTGTGGCACATCGCCGGCCCGACCGGCTGGACCTCGGCCGACCACCGGCTGGGCAGCTGGCAGGCCACTCTGGAGGCGGCCGGCGCCGAGGTCCCGGCTCCGCTGACCGGCGACTGGAGCGCCGGCTCCGGCTATGAGCTGGGCCGGCGGCTGGCTGCGCGCCCGGAGGTCACGGCCGTGTTCGTCTCCAACGACCAGATGGCCCTCGGTCTGCTGCACGCCCTGCACGAGGCGGGCCGCTCCGTCCCCGGCGACGTGAGTGTCGTGGGCTACGACGACATCCCCGAGGCCGCGCACTTCCTGCCTCCGCTGACCACCGTACGGACGGACTTCGCCGAGATCGGCACGCGTTCGCTGCGTCTGCTGCTGAGCCGGCTCGACGGCCCCGCCGAGCCGCCCCAGGTCGACACCCTGGTCCCGGTCGATCTCGTCGTCCGCCGCAGCAGCGGGCCGGCGCCCGGGCGCTGACGGCCCGTCGGCCGCGTCGGCGGTGCCTGTCAGCCGGCCCCGTCGGTCGCCGCCCGTTTCCAGGCCGCGTCCCGCAGCATGCGCAGCCCGTTCAGGCCGACGAGGACCGTGGAGCCCTCGTGCCCCGCGACGCCGAGCGGCAGCGGCAGGGTGCCGAGCAGGTCCCAGAGGACCAGGCCGGCGATGAACACCCCGGCGATGACGAGGTTCTGCACGACCAGTTTCCGGGCACGGCGCGAGAGGGCGACGGTGGTGGGGACGGCGGCGAGTTCGTCGCGGACGATCACCGCGTCGGCGGTCTCCAGGGCCAGGTCGGAGCCCGCCCCGCCCATCGCGACACCGATGTGGGCGGCGGCCAGGGCAGGCGCGTCGTTGACACCGTCCCCGACGACCATCACCTTGCGCCCGGCGCCCTCCAACTCCTTGACCGCGCTCATCTTGTCCTGCGGCAGCAGCCCGGCACGCACGTCCCCGACCCCGGCCTCGGCGGCCAGACGGGCGGCGGCCCGGGGGTTGTCGCCGGTGAGGAGGATGGGGGCGGTTCCGGTGAGCGCGGTGAGGGCGGTCACGGTGGCGGCCGCGTCGGGACGCAGCCGGTCCGCGATGCCGAGCACTGCGGCGGGGGCGCCGTCGACGACCACGAGGACGGCGGTACGGCCCTCCTTCTCCAGCTCCTCGGTCAGCGCCACGACCGTGCCGTCGGGGTCGTCGGGTTCGTCGGGTTCGTCGAGCAGGCGGGCCGGGGCGCCCACCTCGACCGTACGGCCGTCGACGACCGCCTTCACCCCGACGCCGGGCGCTGACGCGAAGTCCCGCGCGGCGGGGAGTTCCAGGCGCCGTGCGTGTGCGGCGTCCACCACCGCCCGGGCCAGCGGGTGTTCGCTGGGGTGCTCGGCGGCCGCGGAGAGCATCAGCAGCCCGTTCTCGTCCAGGCCGCATGCGGGCAGCGGCCGTACGTCGATGACGCGCGGTGTGCCCTCGGTGAGGGTGCCGGTCTTGTCCAGGGCGACGGCGTCGACCTGGCCGAGGCGTTCCATCACCACCGCCGACTTGACCAGGACACCGTGCCGGCCGGCGTTGGCGACGGCCGACAGCAGCGGCGGCATGGTCGCCAGGACCACCGCGCACGGCGAGGCCACGATCATGAACGTCATGGCGCGCAGCAGCGCCTCGGCGAAGTCCTCGCCGAGGGCGAGCGGGACACCGAACACCGCGAGGGTCGCGGCCACCATGCCCAGGGAGTACCGCTGTTCGACCTTCTCGATGAACAGCTGGGTGGGCGCCTTGGTGCCGGACGCCTCCTCGACCATGCGCACGATCCGGGCGATCACGGAGTCGGAGGCGTCGCGCTCGACGCGGACGCGCAGCGCGCCGGTGCCGTTGAGGGTGCCCGCGAAGACCTCGTCGCCCGGTTCCTTCACGGCCGGCAGCGGCTCTCCGGTGATGCTCGCCTGGTCCACCTCACTGGAGCCGTCCAGTACCCGGCCGTCGGCTCCGACGCGCTCACCGGGCCGCACGAGGATGATGTCCCCGACCGTCAACTCCTCGACGGCGACGGTCTGTTCGGTGCCGTCCGGTCCGATCCGGGTGGCCGTGGCGGGGGCCAGGTCGAGCAGTCCGCGCACCGAGTCGGCGGTACGGGCGGTGGCGAGTGCCTCCAGGGCGCCCGACGTCGCGAAGATGACGATCAGCAGGGCGCCGTCCATCACCTGCCCGATCGATGCGGCGCCGAGGGCGGCGACGACCATCAGCAGATCGACGTCGAGGGTCCGGTCCTTGAGCGCCTTCAGCCCCTCCCGGCCCGGCTCCCAGCCACCCGTGGCGTACGCCAGCGCGTACAGCGGGCCCCAGGTCCAGGCAGGCGCTCCGGCGAGCTGGAAGGGCAGCGCGAGCAGGAAGAGCGCCGTGGCCGCGCCGGCCCGGCGGACCTCCGGCAGCGCGAGGAGCCGGGTGCCCGGGCGGGGCGCGGCTGCGGGGCGCGCGGGCACGGCGGGGGCGGCCGACCGTGGAGTGAGCGTGGCAGTCATGGCCCCACAATAAAGGAACAGATGAAGACTCGTTCATATCTTCATGCCGACCTCGACGCCTCCGCCTGCCTTCCGCGGTCAGGGGGCGGCGACCTCGTCCAGCAGCTGGGGGCCGTTGTTGCGGACGCTGTTCACTGCGGGAGAGACGGGGCGGGCATCCAGGTGGCCGCCTGCCGGAGGGGTGAGCAGGGTGCGCAGGTCGTCGGTGGTCCGGTGACGCGGGTCGAGCCAGGCGTCGTAGTCGTCGGGGGTCAGCGCCAGGGGCATGCGGGGGTGAATGCGGCCGGCGGCGTCGGTGGCCTCTGTGGTGATGATGGTGCAGGTCATCAGCCAGGCGGCGGGGTCGTCGGCGTCCTTGACCTCCGGATCGCGCCAGTACTCGTAGAGGCCGGCGAGGGCCATCACCTGCCCGTCCTCCGGGTGGATGTAGTACGGCTGCTTGCGGGTCTTGCCCGACTTGGTGTCCTTGACCTCCTCCCACTCGTAGAAGCCGTCGGCGGGCAGCAGGCAGCGGCGTGTGACGAAGGCGCGGCGGAAGGCGGGCTTCTCGTGCACGGTCTCCACGCGCGCGTTGATCAGCCGCGCGCCGCCCTTCGCGTCCTTCGCCCATGAGGGCACCAGGCCCCAGCGCAGCGGGCGCAGCCGGCGTCGCGCCGGCGCGTCCTCGTCCCCGTCACGCGGTGTGCGCTCCAGGACGGCCCACACCTCGTCGGTCGGGGCGACGTTCCAGCTCGGTGCCAGGGCTTCTTCCGGGTGCCACTCGGAGACCTGGAACAGCTGGGCCAGGTCCTCGGGGCCGCGGGTGGAGGCGTAGCGGCCGCACATCTCAAACCACCTCTCCGAACTGCGGAAACGCTGGTTCACATCGGCTCGGTCAGCACCAGATGGGCACGGTTCCGGGTCAGGGTCGGATCCGTCACCTTCACAGTGTGGGCCGTCGCGTCCGGGGCGGCACGGGCACAACAGCGGGGCCGTACGTCCCCCCGCGCGGGACCGAAGCGCCCAACGGCCGACGGCGTCCGTTCTGCGACGGTGCTCTGCGGGCCGGCCCGGACCTGTGGTTGGGCCAGGGGTGAAACCGGGCCCGGGAGCCACGGCCCCTGAGCGCCCGCCGCCCTACGCCTGCCCCGTCGGCACCTGCCAGACCAGTGTCGTCCCGCCGCCCTCCGGGGACGTGAACTCCAGTGTGCCGCCCAGCTGTTGGGCGCGCTCCGCCATGTTGCGCAGGCCGCTTCGGCGCCCGTCGGCCGGGATGCCCACGCCGTTGTCGGAGACGGTCAGCCGCACCTCGCGGCCGTCGGTTTCCAGCACGACCTCCACCCGGTCGGCGCGGGCGTGCCGGGCGACATTGGTGAGTGCTTCGGAGAGTACGGCGACGACGTGGTCGGCGGTCTCCTTGGGCACCTGGGTGTCCAGCAGGCCCTCCATGCGCAGGCTGGGTGCGAAGCCCAGGACCGGCGCCGCCTCGCCGACGGCGCGCACCACTTGGGCCCGCAGGTTCTGCACCGCGGCGTTCTCCCGCGTACGGAGTCCGAAGATCGTCGACCGGATGATCTTTATGGTCTCGTCCAGGTCCTCCACCGCGCGCACGACCCGCTCCGAGGCCTGCGGATGCTCGATGAAGCGCCCCGCGCTCTGGAGGGTCATGCCGGTCGCGAAAAGCCGCTGGATCGCCAGGTCGTGCAGGTCCCGGGCGATCCGGTCGCGGTCCTCCAGCAGCGCCATCTGCTCGGTGTCGTCCCGCCGCTCGGCGAGCTCCATCCCCACCGCCGCCTGCGCGGCGAAGGCCTGCAGCGGCTCGGTCTCCTTGTCCGAGAACACCGTGTGGCCGCCCTCGCGGACCAGCAGCACCACGCCCCGCACGCCGTCGCCCTTGCCGATCGGCACCGCCACCGCCGGGCCGAGTCCGGTGAAGCGCTGCCGGCCGGCCAGGAACCGCTCGTCCCGCAGGACGTCCGTGCTCGTCACGGGTGAGCCGGCGGAGAACGCCTCGCCCATCAGGCTGCCGTCCACCGGCACCACCAGTCCGCGGTGCGCCTCGGCGTCCCGGCCCGTGGCCAGCTCCACCGTGAGCGTGTCGGTGTCCTTCACCGGTACGCCGACCAGGGACAGGACCGCTCCGGCGATCTGCCTCGCCCGTTCGGCGACCAGGCTGAGCACCTCGCCCCGCGGGCTGCCGGACAGCAGGCTGCTGGTGATCTCCGCGCTCGCCCGCACCCAGCGCTCGCGCCGCTGGGCCTCCTCGTAGAGGCGGGCGTTGTCGATCGCGACACCGGCCGCGACGGCCAGCGTCGACAGTACGGACTCGTCCTCGTCGTCGAAGTGGGCGCCGCCCCGCTTCTCGGTCAGGTACAGGTTGCCGAACACCTGGTCGCGGACCCGGATCGGGACGCCCAGGAAGGTGTTCATCGGCGGGTGGTGCGGAGGAAAACCGTACGAGGCCGAGTGCTCGGAGATCTTCACGAGCCTGAGTGGTTCGGGGTGGCGGATCAGCTCACCGAGGATGCCATGGCCCTCGGGATACGGCCCGATCCTCGCGATCTGCTCGTCGGTCACGCCGACGGTCAGGAATTCCGACAGCCGCTTGCCGTCCGGCCCGATCACGCCCAGGGCCGCGTACTGGGCCTCCACCAGGACCGCCGCTGCCTCGACGATGCTCCGCAGGACCTGCTCCAGGTCCAGCTCGCGGCCGACCGAGAGCACCGCCTCCAGCAGGCTGTGGACCCGGTTCTGGGTCCCGCGCGCCGCGTCCAGGCGGGCCTGCAGTTCCTCCAGCAGTTCGTCGAGCTTCAGCTGCGGCAGTCGTACGCGACCGCTCTCGGAGCTTCCCACCGCTGATTCCTCCAGGCATCCCGTGCCCAGCCGACGGACAGTCGTCCGCTGTCCCGTCACCGTACCGTGACGGGATTTCGGTGGAGAAGGAGATTGGCTGCATCGGCTGGGTGACGGGGCAACCACAGGTCTCGGGCGGGTGAGCGGCTCGGGTCAGACCTGCGGGAGCCGGGCGGCGACGTACTCGGTCAGGTCGAGCAGGCGGTTGGTGTAGCCCCACTCGTTGTCGTACCAGCCGAACACCTTCACCAGCTCGCCGTGTGCCTGGGTCAGGGGTGCGTCCAGGATGCAGGAGGCGGGGTCGCCGACGATGTCGCGGGAGACGATCGGGGCGTCGGAGACCCGCAGGATGCCCTTCAGCGGACCGTCGGCGGCCTCCCGGAACGCGGCGTTGATCTCGTCCGCGGTCACCGGCCGGTCGAGCACCACACTCAGGTCGGTCAGGGAGCCGTCCTCGACCGGGACGCGTACGGCGATGCCGTCCAGGGTGCCGGCCAGGTCCGGCAGGACGAGGCCGACGGCGCGGGCGGCGCCGGTGGAGGTGGGGATGATGTTGACGGCGGCGCTGCGGCCGCGACGCGGGTCCTTGTGCGGGCCGTCCAGGACGACCTGGTCGTTGGTGTAGCCGTGGATGGTGGTCATCAGGCCCTTGACGAGGCCGAAGCTGTCGTCCAGGACCTTCACCATCGGCGCCACGCAGTTGGTGGTGCAGGAGGCGTTGGAGACCACGTGGTCGCTGTCCGGGTCGTAGCTGCCCTCGTTGACGCCCATCACGACGGTGGCGTCGACGCTCTTGCCGGGCACCGACAGCAGCACCTTGCGCGCCCCGGCCTTCAGGTGCAGTCCGGCCTGCTCGCGGGTGCGGAAACGGCCGGTGGACTCGATGACGATGTCGACGCCGAGGTCGTCCCAGGCCAGGGCGGCCGGGTCGCGCTCGGCGGTGACGGCGATGCGCTGCCCGTCGACGGTGATCGAGGCGTCGTCGTGCTCGACCGCGCTGCCGAGACGGCCGTACGTCGAGTCGTACGCCAGGAGGTGGGCCAGCGTGGCCGGGGAGGTGATGTCGTTGACGGCGACCACCTCGATCGGTGTGCCGGTGCCCCTCCGCGCTCGTTCCCGTACGCAGCGCAGGTAGTTGCGTCCGATGCGGCCGAAGCCGTTGATGCCCACACGCACGGTCATGTCCGTCGCCCTCCCGGTCGGTGTCTGTGGGGTGCGCTGCCAGCCTGCGGCTGCGGCTCCGGTCTGGGCTTGGGCCGTACGGGGGTGAGCCCGGGGACGTTCGGCCCCCCGGCCCACCCGGCGGCTCTCAGTGCCCTTCCTGCCTGAGCCGGTCCTGGGCCTGGGTGGCGATGACGGCGGCCTGGATACGGCGCTCGACGCCGAGCTTGGCGAGCAGACGGGAGATGTGGTTCTTCACCGTCTTCTCGGCGAGGTAGAGGCGCTGGCCGATCTGGCGGTTGGTCAGGCCCTCGCCGATCAGTGCCAGGATCTCCCGTTCACGGTCCGTCAGGCCGGGCAGCGCCTCCGGCTCCGGCTCCTGCGTCTCGCCCGCGCGCAGCCGGGCCATCAGCTTGGTGGTGGCGCTGGGGTCGAGCAGGGACTGGCCCGCGGCCACCGTGCGAACGGCCGACACCAGGTCCGATCCCTGGATCTGCTTCAGGACGTAGCCGGAGGCGCCCGCCATGATCGAGTCGAGCAGGGCCTCCTCGTCGTCGAAGGAGGTCAGCATCAGACAGGCCAGCTCCGGCAGGCGCGAGCGCAGCTCCCGGCAGACCGTGACGCCGTCGCCGTCGGGCAGACGGACGTCGAGGACCGCGACCTGCGGGCGCAGGGCCGGGACGCGGACCAGCGCCTGCTCGGCGGTGGCCGCCTCGCCGACCACGGTGATGTCCGGTTCGTCGTTCAGCAGGTCGTGCACCCCCCGCCGTACGACCTCGTGGTCGTCCAGCAGGAAAACCCTGATCGGGTCACCGCCGGCCAGCGCACCGTCCGCCATGAGTTGCTCCTGTTCCGTCACCTGCGCCGTCTGCTGCCCGGTTGGGCCGAGTGAGCAGCACATGACTGCCGTCTGTCTCCGATCCTGCGCCCACCGGGGCCGATCGGCCAGGGCCGATCGGCCCTGATTCACCCGGGCCGCCCGCGAGGCGCAGCGGCGGGGTCTGCCGCCGCGCCTGGTGCCCGCCTGGATCCGGCGTTTTCCTTGCGGTATCCGGATCTGGTGATCTACACCGCGCAGGTCTCCGGTGCGGCGACCGGTGTGCTGCTCGGCGAGGCGGGGAGGGCCGAGGCACTGGTGCTCGGCTCCAACGGCACGGCGCGATCGCCGGATTCCTGCTCGGCTCGGTGGGCCAGGCGGTCCTCGTCCGGGCCACCCGGCCGGTGGTCATGGTGGCGGCCGCCCGCGGGGCGGGACTTCGGGCCGCCACGCCTGGCAGTTGCCGCCCGTCTTCGGCCACCACCCCGAGGCGGGGCACATCAGCGGCACCGACGGCGGACTGGAGGGCCGGGGGAGCACGGGGCCGCCCCGTCGCGGTCGTCCCGCTCGATTGAGGGCCGATCGGCCCAACGGTCGAGGACATCCGGGACCTGCCCCGGCGCGAGGGCCCGTTCGAACCTGTAACCGCAACCACACAGACGTCTCCGACGCAGCCCAGGAGCATTCCATGAAGGCAGCAGTCGTCCACTCCTTCGGCGAACCGCTGGTGATCGAGGACCGGCCGGATCCCGACCCCGGCCCCGGCCAGGTGCGCATCCGCGTCGAAGCATCGGGGCTGTGCCACACCGACATCCACGCCGCCCACGGCGACTGGCCCGTCAAGCCGAACCCTCCCTTCGTCCCCGGCCACGAGGGCGTCGGCATCGTCGAGGCGCTCGGCTCCGGCGTCACCCACCTGGCAGTCGGGCAGCGTGTCGCCGTGCCGTGGCTCGGCTGGGCCTGCGGGCGCTGCGAGCACTGCCTCTCCGGCTGGGAGACGCTGTGCGAGCAGCAGCAGAACACCGGCTACGGCGTCGACGGCGGATACGCCGAGAAGATGCTGGCCCACGCCGACTTCGCGCAGCCGGTGCCCGAGGGCATCGACCCGCGCGACGCCGCCCCGCTGACCTGCGCCGGCGTCACGACGTACAAGGCACTGAAGGTGGCCGGCGTCGGCCCGACGCAGCTCGTGGCGATCTCCGGGATCGGCGGTCTGGGGCACCTCGCCGTGCAGTACGCCAAGATCGCCGGCGCCACCGTGGCCGCTGTCGACGTCACCGACGACAAGCTCGAACTCGCCGCCGAACTGGGCGCCGACCTCGTCATCGACGCCCGCAAGGACGACCCCGCCGAGGTCCTCAAGCGGTACGGCGGTGCCCACGCGGCGATCGCGCTGGCCGTCGACGAGCAGGCCTTCGCCGCTGTGAACCGCGGACTGCGCCGCGGCGGAAAGCTGGTCATGGTCGCCCTCCCGGCGCACGGCACCATCCGCGTCCCGATCTTCGACACCGTACTGAACGGCACTTCCGTCATCGGCTCGATCGTGGGCACGCGTCAGGACCTCGCCGAGGTGTTCGCGCTGCACGCCGCCGGGCGCACCCGGGTGATCTACGAGACCCGGCCGCTGGACACCGTCAACGAGTGCATCGACGAAATCCTCCGCGGCCAGGTCAAGGCACGCATCGTCTTCGAGATGTGACCCGGCTGCGGCCAGGCGCCCGGAAGGAAGAGCACACCGCCATGACGAATCACGTGTACGACTTCACCGAGGGCGGCCGGGACATGGCCAACCTGCTCGGCGGCAAGGGGGCCAACCTGGCCGAGATGACCCGGTTGGGGCTGCCCGTCCCGCCGGGGTTCACGATCACCACCGAGGCCTGCCGGGCCTTCCTGGCCACCGGCACCGAGCCGGCGGGCCTGGCCCGCGAGATCTCCGCGCACCTGACCACCCTGGAGCGGTCCGCCGGGCGGCGACTCGGGCAGCGGGACGATCCGCTGCTGGTGTCCGTGCGCTCAGGGGCCCGTTTCTCCATGCCGGGCATGATGGAGACGATCCTCGACATCGGTCTGGGCGACGAGTCCGTGCTGGGCCTGGCCAAGGTCTCCGGGGACGAACGCTTCGCCTGGGACTCCTACCGCCGCCTTGTGCAGATGTTCGGCAGCACCGTCATGGGCGTCGACAGCGAGCGGTTCGAGAGCGTGATGGCCCGGCTGAGGGAAGCACGGGGTGCCGCCGACGACCTGGAGCTGGACGCGCACGACCTGGCCGCTCTCGTCGAGGCCTACAAGGACCTGATCCACCAGGAGACCGGCGAGTACTTCCCGCAGAGCCCTGCCGAGCAGCTGCGCCGGGCGGTCCTGGCCGTCTTCGAGTCCTGGAACGGCGAACGCGCCCGCCTCTACCGCCGTCGCGAGGGCATCTCCGACGACCTCGGTACCGCCGTCAACGTGCAGCAGATGGTCTTCGGCAACCTGGGAACCGACTCCGGCAGCGGCGTCGCCTTCACCCGCGACCCGGCCACCGGCCACCGGGGCCTGTACGGCGACTACCTGCCCAACGCGCAGGGCGAGGACGTGGTCGCCGGTATCCGCAACACCGTCGGGCTGGCCGAACTCAAGCACCTGAACCCCGAGGCGTACGTCCAACTGCGCGACCACATGGGCCTGTTGGAGACCCACTACCGCGACCTGTGCGACATCGAGTTCACCGTCGAGCGCGGCAGGCTGTGGATGCTGCAGACCCGGGTCGGCAAGCGCACCGCGGAAGCCGCGTTCACCATCGCCGCCGAGCTGGTGGACGAGGAGGTCATCACCCCGGACGAGGGGCTCGCCCGGGTGAGCGGCGACGGACTGGCGCGGCTGATGTTCCCGCGCTTCGACACCGACGCGGTCGGCCCGGCACTCGCGCACGGCCTTCCGGCCTCACCCGGCGCCGCCGTCGGGGCGGCGGTCTTCGACTCGGCCGAGGCGGTACGGCATGCCGCGGCCGGCGAGAAGGTGATCCTCGTACGGCAGGAGACCACCCCCGACGACCTTCCCGGGATGGTTGCCGCCCAGGCCGTGCTGACCAGCCGCGGCGGCAAGACCAGTCACGCGGCCGTGGTCGCCCGCGGGATGGGCAAGGTGTGTGTCTGCGGCGCGGAGGAACTCTCCGTCGACACCCAGGCACGCCGTTTCACCGCGAACGGCACGACGGTCGAGGAGGGCACGGTCATCTCCGTCGACGGCTCCGAAGGCGCCGTGTACCTCGGGGCCGCGCCCCTGGTCGACTCCTCGGTGATGCGGTACTTCGAGACCGGTGCGCGGTCCGCGGGTCTGGTCGACGCCGTGGCCCGCGCTCTCCAACGGGCCGACGGTGTACGGCGACTGGGGGTGCGGGCGAACGCGGACACCCCCGAGGACGCCGCCCGGGCCCGCCGGTTCGGTGCCGAGGGCATCGGCCTGTGCCGCACCGAGCACATGTTCCTCGGCGAGCGGCGCAAGCTGGTGGAGGCGATGATCCTGGCCCGCTCGGACGCCGAGCGCGACCGCGCGCTGGACGCCCTGCTCCCGCTGCAGCGGCAGGACTTCGTCGGCATCCTGGAGGCGATGGACGGCCTGCCGGTCACCATCCGGCTCCTGGACCCTCCGCTACACGAGTTCCTGCCCGACCGCACCGAACTCGCCGTACGCATCGCCACCCGCGAGGCGCGCGGCGAGCCACCGGACGCGCACGACGCCGAACTGCTCGACGCGGTCAACCGCATGCACGAGGAGAACCCGATGCTCGGCCTGCGCGGTGTGCGTCTGGGCCTGGTGACGCCGGGCCTGGTCGCCATGCAGGTGAGGGCCGTCGCCGAGGCGGTCGTGCGGCGCAGGCGGACCGGCGGCGATCCGCGGGCCGAGATCATGGTTCCGCTGGTCGACACGGTCGAGGAACTACGGCTCGTGCGCGAGGAGATCGAGCAGGTACTGGCCGAGGTCTCCGCGTCGTCCGGCGTCGCCGTCGACTGCCCGGTCGGCACGATGATCGAGCTGCCCAGGGCCGCCCTGACGGCGGGCTCCATCGCCCGGGAAGCGGACTTCTTCTCCTTCGGCACCAACGACCTCACCCAGACCACCTGGGGTTTCTCCCGCGATGACGTGGAGGCGGCCTTCTTCTCCGCCTACCTCGACAAGGGCATCTTCAAGGTCTCCCCGTTCGAGACGATCGACCGCGAAGGTGTGGGCCGGCTGGTCGAGATCGCCGTCGCCGAGGGACGCGCCGAACGGCCCGACCTGAAGATCGGCGTCTGCGGCGAGCACGGCGGCGACCCCGCCTCGGTCCACTTCTTCCACGCCGCCGGCCTCGACTACGTCTCCTGCTCGCCGTTCCGCGTTCCGGTCGCCCGGCTGGAGGCGGGGCGGGCCGCATTCGACCGGATGAGGGCGAGCGAAGCCAGGTGAGGACCGGCCCGCGGTAGCTGCGCACACGCGCGGCGCAGAAAGGGCCGAACGGCCCTGGCGCGACACGATCAGTCACCGTTCGATGGACGTCTGAGCACACCCGCACTCGGCCCGGGCCACTCCAGCAATGGGGTCCGGGTGACCTCCTCGCTGCCCGGGACGGCGGCATCTGATGAACTGCGACGACTCCGTACGGAATCACACCATGGCAACCACCGACGGCCGGGCGACCGAGACCGGCCCGCGCCACAGCGTCGAACTCGCGGTCGCGGAGGCGATGCGCCTGCTCGGCAGCGTCTCCGTGGGCAGGATCGTCTTCACCCGGCACGCGCTGCCGACCGTCCGGCCCGTCAATCACGTCCTGGTCGACGGTGACATCGTGATCCGCACCCACGAGGGAGCGACCCTGACCGCGCACACGCGCGGCGCCGACAGCCAAGGGGTTGTCGTCGCCTACGAGGCAGACGCCATCGACCCCGACACCCACCTCGGCTGGAGCGTGGTGGTCACGGGATACGCCCGCCTGGTCACCGACCCGCGCGAGCTGGCCCGCTACCAGGCGCTGCTGCGCCCCTGGGTGCAGCACACGATGGACTACGCGGTCCGCATCCACCCGGACCTGGTCACGGGCATGCGCCTGACCGCAGCCCCCCGGT
Source organism: Streptomyces sp. HD (assembly GCF_028369295.1). Taxonomy (GTDB): domain Bacteria; phylum Actinomycetota; class Actinomycetes; order Streptomycetales; family Streptomycetaceae; genus Streptomyces. The sequence goes on along the minus strand of NZ_JAQMYP010000001.1, from coordinate 78,222 downwards.
TCGGTTACGGCCATGGCAACGGCAACGGTTCCGCGCCGTAACCCCTCCGTACAAGCACGGCCGTCTTCGCCAAGAGGGTGCGGGAGGTCCCGGCAGCCCTCCCTGACGGCCCCGATCGGCAGGCCAAGGAGCTGATGGCCCATGGCGGCCTCGCTGGAATTCCCCGACCGTCCCGTCCGGCTGAACGCGGTACTCGGCGCGCCGCTGTCCCGGTGGCTGTGGCTGGTGAAGTGGATCCTGGTCGTCCCGCACTTCGTGGTGCTGTTCTTCCTCTGGATCACCTTCACCGCCGTAAGCGTGGTCGCGTTCTTCGCGATCCTGTTCACCGAGCGCTATCCACGCGCGCTGTTCGACTTCAACCTCGGTGTGCTGCGCTGGAGCTGGCGGGTCGCGTACTACTCGTACAGTGCGCTGGGCACGGACCGTTATCCGCCGTTCAGTCTGGGTGAGGAACCCGAGTACCCGACCCGGCTGGACATCGCTTACCCCGAGCGCCTGTCCCGCGGTCTGGTGCTGGTGAAGTGGTGGCTTCTGGCCATCCCCCATTACGTCGTCATCGGGTTCTTCCTCGGCGGCGTCCGGCTCGGCTGGTGGACGGGCGGACTCGTCGGCGTGCTGACGTTGATCGCCGCCGTGATCATGGCGTTCACGGAGAAGTACCCGAGGGATCTGTTCGACCTGATCCTCGGCCTCAACCGCTGGTGTCTGCGGGTGGTGGCATACGCCGCTCTGATGACGGACGTATACCCGCCGTTCCGTCTCGACATGGGAGGCACGGAACCCGCCGGCCGGGCGGAGTCGTAGACGACCGCGTTCTTTCGGAGCCGCCGTGTCGAAGGTCAGTCGTGCGGGACGACCGCGACGGGCGCTTCCGCGTGATGCAGGAGGGCGTGGGTCGTCGGCCCGATGTGCCTGCCGACCGGTGCGTGACGGGTGGGGCGGCCGACGACGACGAGCGCCGCGTCGCGTGATGCGTCGACCAGGTGGGGGCCCGCACCGCCGATCGTGGCCTGCTCGGTCACCGCGACCCCCGGGTACTTGCCCCGCCACGGCTGCAGCACGCCGGTCAGCTCGGCCCGCACCTGTGCGGCCAGCTCGGCGTTGAGCTCGGGGTCGAGGGCGCCGCCGTAGCCGTAGTAGTAGGGCGGCAGGCTCCAGCCGTGGACCACGCGCAGGTTCGCCGCCCGTCGCAAGGCGGCGTCGAACGCGAACTCGATCACGGAGTCGGCGGGGCTGTGCAGATCCAGGCCGAGCACGACATCGCGGTACGGCGTGGCCGTGGAGGCGGTCCCGGAGCTGTCCGGCACGTGCTCGTCCTCGGCGCGTTCACCGGTCCTCACCAGGACGACGGGCCGGTGGGTGCGGGAGACGACGGAGAGGGCGACCGAACCGACCAGGAACCCGGTGACGCCGCTCAGGCCGCGGGACCCGAGCACCAGCAGCTCGGCGTCGTCGGCGGCGGCCAGCAGCGCGGGTACGGGCTGATCGGCGATCCGGTCGATGGTGATGCTCAGACCCGGGTGACGCCCCGCGAGCCGGCTCTCGGCCTCGCGGGGCATCCGGTCGGCCCACTCACGCTGCGTGTCACTCCCTTCCGGCGGCAGGGTGACCCCGGCCAGCGGTGCATGGACATACGGCTGCCACTGCCAGGCGTGCATCAGGCGCAGGGGCAGGTCGCGGAGCAGGGCTTCGCGTGCGGCCCAGTCGGCGGCGGCAAGGCTCTCCGGGGATCCGTCGAGGCCGACGGTGACGGTGCGGGACATGGGGGATCCTCCTTCGCGGACGCACGTTCAGTCTTGAGGCGGCATGTGCGCGACAGCAGGGGCCGCTGGTCCCTCGTCGGGACCGATGGTCCCCGGGCAGGTCGTCTGTCCCGGTTCGCCGGCCCGGGTGTTTCAGAGCAGCCGGCGGTTCCGGCTGACGGGGCAGCTTCGCCCACGCCTTGCCCGCGCTCCACGTGGCACCGGCGCGTGGCCGGGTTCCCTCCGGGCCGGTCGGGCCAACCATGTCCTGCCTTCAACAGCGGCCGGGGACGATGACGACCGGGCGGTGGGAGCGATGCGGCAGGTTATCGTCGGGCACCGGGACCGCGGGCACCGCGGCCGGCAGTTCGGGGCTCAGGTGCCGAGAGGCCCAGGCGTGCAGAACACTCAGGCGGGCGCCGCGGCGTTCCGCCTCCGTGAACGCGTATGCGGCGGCGTCGGCGTTCCGGGACGGCGGTCATTCAGTCGTGAGGCGGCGTACGCCAGAACCGGTGCGGCCGCGTCGCGGTCGGTCACGGCATACACGACGTCCAGTACGGCGGCGCGTGACCGCGCCTCCTGAGCGGCCCGGTCGAGCGCCCGTACGGCGCCCTGTGAGCCGTCCATTCCGACGACCACGCGTGCAGTGGCCATGGCTGTTCCCTCCCCTGATATGTGACGCACAGCCGGGTGAAGCGTGTGTGGGTCAGAGCGCCCTGAGACCGTGCTCGCGGAACTGCTCGCGCACCCGCTCGGTCAGGCCGTGGTCCGGCACCGGGGTGTCGCGCAGCGGGAACGGGATCCCGAGGGCGTCGTACTTGTGGGCGCCGAGCTTGTGGAACGGCAGGACGTCCACGCGGTCGACGTTGCCGAGCCCGGCCACGAAGCCGGCCAGCCCGTCCACGGCTTCCGGGTCGTCGGTCCAGCCGGGAACGAGGACGTAGCGGATCCACACGGGGACGCCGAGACGGTCGAGGCGGGTGGCGAAACCGAGCGTGGGGGCGAGTTCGCTGCCGGTCAGCCTGCGGTAGGTGCCGATGTCGAAGGACTTGATGTCCAGCAGCACCAGGTCGGTGTCGGCGAGCAGTTCGTCAGTGGCGCGGGCGCCGAGGAGGCCGGAGGTGTCGAGGGCGGTGTGCAGGTCCGCCTGCTTGCAGCGGCGCAGCACCTCACCGAGGAAGGCGGCCTGGAGCAGCGGCTCCCCGCCCGTGAACGTGACCCCTCCCCCGGCGGTGGTCACGAAGGCCCGGTACTTCTCGATCTCGGCCATCACCTCGTCGGCGGTGGCCTCCTCGCCGTCGCGCATCCGCCACGTGTCCGGGTTGGCGCAGTACAGGCAGCGCAAGGGGCAGCCCTGCAGGAAGAGCACGAACCGGGTCCCGGGACCGTCCACGCCGGTGGACAGGTCCCAGGAGTGGATCCGGCCGGTCGTCATCCTCCTCACCGCGCTCACAGGGATCCGTGGAAGGTGCGGCTGATGACGTCGAGTTGCTGCTCGCGTGTCAGGCGGACGAAGTTGACGGCGTATCCGGACACCCGGACCGTCAGCTCCGGGTACTCCTCCGGGTGTTCCATGGCGTCTTCCAGCGTCGCCCGGTTCAGGACGTTGACGTTCATGTGGAAGCCGTCGGAGGCCACGTAGGCGTCGAGGATGCCGACCAGGTGATCCGCGCGCTCGGCCGGGTCGTGCCCCAGCCCCTCCGGAGTGATGGTCGTGGTCAGGGAGATGCCGTCACGTGCCTGCTCGTACGGCAGCTTGGCCACCGAGAGCGCCGAGGCGACCACACCGTGCCGGTCGCGGCCGTTCATCGGGTTGGCGCCGGGGGCGAAGGGCTGTCCGGCCCGGCGGCCGTCGGGAGTGTTCCCGGTGTGCCTGCCGTACACGACGTTGGAGGTGATCGTCAGCACCGACTGGGTGTGCTCGGCGTCGCGGTACGTGGGGTGGCGGCGCACCTTGGCCATGAAGGACGTCACCAGGTCGGTGGCGATGGCGTCGGCGCGGTCGTCGTTGTTGCCGTACGCCGGGTAGTCGCCCTCGGTCTCGTAGTCGACGGCGAGCCCGGTGTCGTCCCGGATGACCTTCACGCGCGCGTATTTGACCGCGGAGAGGCTGTCCACGGCGACCGACAGGCCGGCGATGCCGCACGCCATGAAGCGGTGCACGGGGTGGTCGTGCAGGGCCATCTCGATGCGTTCGTAGGCGTACTTGTCGTGCATGTAGTGGATCACGTCGAGCGTGTTGACGTAGGTGGCCGCGAGCCAGTCGAGCATGTGGTCGTAGGCCGCCCGCAGTTGCTCGTAGTCCAGGTACTCGCGGGTCAGCGCGGGCGCCTCGGGCGCGATCTGTTCGCCGGTCATCTCGTCCCGGCCGCCGTTGATCGCGTACAGCAGCGCCTTGGCCAGGTTGACGCGGGCGCCGAAGAACTGCATCTGCCTGCCCACCGCCATCGCCGAGACGCAGCAGGCGATCGCGGTGTCGTCTCCGGTGCGTGGGCGCATCAGCTCGTCGGACTCGTACTGGATGGCGCTGGTGTCGATGGAGACCTGCGCGCAGAACCGCTTGAAGCCTTCGGGCAGGCGTGGCGACCACAGCACGGTGAGGTTGGGTTCGGGGGCCGGGCCAAGGTTGTACAGGGTCTGCAGGAAGCGGAAGGACGTGCGGGTGACCAGGGGGCGGCCGTCGGTGCCGATGCCGCCGATGGACTCGGTCACCCAGGTGGGGTCGCCGGAGAAGAGCGCGTCGTACTCGGGGGTGCGCAGGAACCGTACGATGCGCAGCTTGATGACGAAGTCGTCGATCAGCTCCTGGGCGCGGACCTCGTCGATGACGCCCTCGTCGAGGTCCCGCTGCAGGTACACGTCCAGGAACGTGGAGGTGCGGCCCAGGGACATCGCCGCACCGTTCTGCTCCTTCACCGCCGCCAGGAACCCGAGGTGGAGCCACTGCACGGCCTCGTGGGCGGTGGCGGCGGGGCGGGTGACGTCGCAGCCGTATGAGGCGGCCATCTCGGTCAGTTCCGCGAGCGCGCGGAGCTGTTCGGCCAGTTCCTCACGGTCGCGGATGACGTCCGGCGTGGAAGGCGGTGCGTCCAGCAGAGCCCGCTCGGCGCGCTTGGCCTCGATCAGCCGGTCGGTGCCGTACAGGGCGACGCGCCGGTAGTCGCCGATGATCCGGCCGCGGCCGTAGGCGTCGGGCAGCCCGGTGATGATGCCGGCCTTGCGGGCGGCGAGCATTTCGGGGGTGTAGGCGTCGAAGACGCCGTCGTTGTGGGTCTTGCGGTACCTGCCGAAGACCCTGGTGACGAAGGGGTCGGGCGCGTAGCCGTACGCCTTCAGGCCGTTCTCGACCATGCGCAGACCGCCGTTCGGCATGATCGCCCGCTTCAGCGGGGCGTCGGTCTGCAGGCCCACGATCAGTTCGCGGTCCCGGTCGATGTAGCCGGGTGCGTGCGAGGTGATAGTCGAGGGGGTGGCGGCGTCCACGGCGAGGATGCCGCGCCGCCGCTCCTCGGGGAACAGGGCGCTGACCTTGTCCCACACTGTGCGGGTGCGCCCGGTCGGGCCGGTCAGGAAGCCGGAGTCGCCCTCGTAAGGCGTGTAGTTGGCCTGGATGAAGTCGCGTACGTCGATCACGTCACGCCAGCGTTCACCCGTGAAGCCGCGCCACGCGGACGCGGATGTCTGCGCTTCGCCCACTTCGTGCCGCGCCACCGTCGTCATCGTTGCCTCCGCCTGCGCCGAACGACGCGTCCGCGATCTCGCCCGGACGCCTTCGCTTTCGATGCTCGTCCTCGGCGTCGGCCATGGGCAGGGCCGTCGGGAGTCCGACAGCTCGCCGTACGGCCCCGGCCAAGGGACCATTGGTCCCGCGGCCGCAGTGCGGACTGGGCCGGAAGGCCGTTTCCGGGGGCCCACTGGACCCAGGTACCTCATCTCGCCCGGAACCTAGCGTTCTCAGCCATGGAGAAGGACCAGAACGCACGACAGCGGCGGGCGGCCGACGCACAGAGCTGGCCGCTCGCGGCCCGCAGACTGCTGACGCACCGCGAGGTGTCGGCCGACGGCCGCGCGGTCTTCGGCGCGAACGACGGCAAGTGGGAGGGCTTCTACCGGGACCGCTGGGCCCACGACAAGGTCGTGCGCTCCACGCACGGCGTCAACTGCACCGGTTCCTGCTCGTGGATGGTGTATGTCAAGGACGGCATCATCACCTGGGAGCACCAGGCCACCGACTACCCGTCGATCGGCACGGACTGCCCCGAGTACGAGCCGCGCGGCTGCCCGCGCGAAGCGTCCTTCTCCTGGTACACGTACTCGCCCAGCCGGGTTCGCCACCCGTATGTGCGCGGCGCGCTGCTGAAGCTGTGGCGCGAGGCGCGGCGCAGGCTGGGCGACCCGGTGGCGGCCTGGGCCGAGATCACCGGCGACCCGGCCAAGGCGCGGTCGTACAAGCGGGCCCGGGGCAAGGGCGGTCTGGTGCGCGCCGACTGGGACGAGGTCAGCGAGCTGATGGCCGCCGCCCACGTCCACACCATCGAGAAGTACGGACCTGACCGCGTCGCCGGATTCTCGCCGATTCCGGCGAGGACGCCGCCGCGCTCAGCGCGATGGAGAACCGCTGCCCGGTCGATGCCTCCGGCTGCTCCGGCGGCGAGCGGTCGGACCGCCGCGTGATGCTCGGCCTCCCCACCCTGCGCCGCAACTCCACAGGAGACCCCGCATGAGCCCGCTGCCCTCCACCGTGCCGGCCATCGTCCGTACCCGGGTCCGCGCCGCCGTGCGCCGCCGGACCGTTTCGGACCCGGTGGAAGCCGAACGCCGCAGCCTGCTGCTGCGGTTGATGTCCCTGATGCTGCAGTATCCCGACCCGGAACTCGCCGCCGCCCGGCCCGGCGTGGCCGCTGCGGTCAGGGCCCTCCCCGCGTCGCGTGCGGCCACCGAACTGGCCGCCTTCACCGACTGGTTCACGGCCCAGGACCCCGACACGCTCGCCCGCCACTACGTCGAGATGTTCGACCTGCGCCGCAAGAGCAGCCTCTATCTCACCTACTACCTGCACGGCGACACCCGCCGTCGTGGCATGGCCCTGCTCGCACTTGCCCAGCGCTACCGGGCCGCCGGGTGGGACACGGACGGCGGCGAACTGCCCGACCACCTCCCGGTCGCGCTGGAGTTCGCGGCCCTGTCCGGGGCGGGCGCGGGCGAGGCCCCCTTGCGTCAGCACCGGCGCGGTCTCCAGCTGATCCACCGGGCGCTGACCGACGCGGACTCGCCCTACCGGCATGTCCTGGCCGCGCTGCTCACCCTGCTGCCGCCGCCGACCGCAGCGGACCTGGAAGCGGTCGCGGAACTGGACGCGCAGGGACCGCCGAGCGAGGACGTCGGCCTCGACCCGTACGGCGCCGGGGAGTTCGCTCCGCCGGGCACCTTCGTCCCGCCCGCACCGGCTCCGCCGACCCGCACGACACACGAGGAGGACAGTCGATGAACGTATCCGGCAGCGACCTCCTCCTGTGGGTCGCGTTCCCCTACATCTGCCTCGCGGTGTTCGCCGTCGGCCACGTCTGGCGCTACCGGCACGACCAGTTCGGCTGGACGAGCCACACCAGCCAGCTCCTCGAACACCGCTGGCTGCGTTTGGGCAGCCCGCTGTTCCACCTCGGCGCCTTCATGGTGATCGCCGGGCACGTGGCCGGCCTCGCCGTGCCCGCCTCGTGGACGGACTCGGTCGGCATCAGCGAGCACGCGTACCACACCACCGCCGTGTGGGCGGGCTCGGTGGCGGGCGTCGTCATGGTCGTCGGCCTGGGCATGCTGTGCGCCCGTCGTCTGCTCACCCGCCGGATCCGCCTCGGCACCGACCGCAGCGACAAACTCCTCTTCCCGCTGCTGTCCGCAACCGTCCTGCTCGGCATCGCCGCCACCGCCGCCCACAACGTCTTCGGCAGTGGCTACGACTACCGCAGCACGGTCTCCGTCTGGTTCCGCGGCCTGTTCACCCTCCAGGCCCGTCCGGAGGCGATCGCCGACGCCCCGCTGCTGTTCCAACTGCACGCGCTGAGCGCCTGTCTGCTCTTCGCGGCCTGGCCGTTCACCCGTCTCGTCCATGTGCGGAGCGTGCCGATCGGGTACCTGGTACGGCCCTACCTGGTCTACCGGCGGCGGGCGGTCACACCCGCACGGGTGCCGGCCGAGGCGCGAGCGCGCCGCGTCGCATGATCACGCGATCTCCAGGACGTCCCGGACGGAGCGGCGAGGGGTGACCGGGCCCTGTGGGCCGTAGCCCAGGCGCAGCACCATCTGTACGTGGCCCATGCCGCTGACGGGATCGCGGGTCAGCTCGCGCAGGTCGGAGCTCTCCAGTGAGTGGGAACTCAGGGAGGTGGCCAGGTCGGCCAGGGTCGCTTCGAGCAGGACGCGTTCCAGGGCCTGGCCCGCGCACAGCCAGTCGGCCGGCCGGTCCGTGCGCGTGCCCAGGAGCGCCAGGTGCGGCGTGTGCTCGAAGGCGGTTGTGCCGCGGTCGGCCACCTGCCGTCGTCCGGCGAAGTCCCGCCAGGCCGCCTTTCCCTCGCTCGGACGCGGCCCGAAGGCGTACTCGGGAACGCCGTCGACAGCGGTGTCCGCCTCGGGTCCGAGACGGGTCCAGCGCTCCAACTCCTCCCGGCCCGCGGGTTCCAGACTGTCGCGGCTCTCCGCGTCGCGCACCAGCTTCAGCATGAAGTCCGCGTGCCAGGGCTCGGCGAACATGAGCTCCGCGCCCTCGTCGGCCGCCGCTTCGCGCAACGCCTGCCGCACCGGCTCGGGTACGTCCCTGTCGGAATAGGGGTTGCGGCTGGTGTGCCGACGCCTGATCGCCGGATGCAGCCGGGCCAGGTCGCGCTCCCGTTCTGTGCGGGCAGGCTTCGGCGCCAGACCGACGACGGCCAGCAGCCGCGGATCCGCGGGGTCGGGCAGTACCCGGACCTCAGCGGCGAGTCCCGCATGGGCGGCGGCCACGCGAAGGTTGAAAAGGGCCGCACCGCAGCCGATGTGCAGGGCCCGGTCCCGGGGGTCCGTGCGGGGCATCGCACGCGTCGGGTCGGCCCGCACGTGCAACAGGTGCTCGCCGGTCAGGTAGTGGAAGGACCAGGGCTGCGCGTTGTGCATGGAGGGAGCCCTGATCGCGTCACCGACCAGGGCGGTCACGTCCTGGGGACCAGGCGGGTGGGACTGCCGCTCGGACATCACAGCCTCCTCCGTTACGGAAGGCCACGTGCACTCCTGTCATTAACCACGGTGCACCACATCGGGGCCGAGCGTCACCCCCGACCGGCAGCCGGACACGGCCCCATCGGCCGGTCCAGTGGGGCCTGATGGCCCACCTCGCAGCGGCGTGTTGTGCCAGACGCCGGCCCAGGGCCCGCCGCGCTCGCGAGCACGGACGCGGCCCGATCCCGGCCAAAGGCGTGGTCCGGGCCACCGCATTCGGGGAGGGGCAGACGGAATGCTGCAAAAGGCGAGAGAGCGGGGCACCGGGACGGTGCCGGGGCGGGCGTGGCTGATGCTGACCCTGGCCACCATCGGCTTCGCCCTCAACTTCTGGGCGTGGGCGTTGCTCAGCCCGCTGGGCCCACGGTTCAAGGACGGTCTGGGGCTGTCCTCGTTCGAACAGTCACTGCTGGTGGCGGTGCCGGTGGTGGTCGGCTCGCTGGGCCGGATCCCGGTCGGTGCGCTGACCGACCGGTTCGGCGGGCGGGTGATGTTCCCGATCGTGTCCGCCGCCACCATCGTGCCGGTGCTGTACCTGGGCCTGGCCGGTCACTCCTCGCTGACCGCGCTTTTGGTCGGCGGGTTCTTCCTCTGGGTCGGCGGCACCGCTTTCGCCGTCGGCGTGCCGCTGGTCAGCGCGTGGTTCCCGCCCGAGCGGCGTGGGCTGGCGATCGGGATCTTCGGCGCCGGCATGGGCGGCACCGCCATCAGTGCGCTGACGACCGTGAAGCTGGTGGAGGCGTACAGCATGGCGGTCCCGTTCCTGATCACCGCCGGTGCGCTGGCCGGGTACGCCGTGGTGGCCGCGCTGCTGCTGCGCGACGCTCCCGGCCGTACCGTGCCCGCCGAGCCGCCAAGCCGCCAAGCCGCTGAGCCGCCGAGCCGCCGCCTGGCCGACACCTGCCGCCTCGCCGTCACCTGGCAGGCCTCAGCGCTGTACGCGGTGGCGTCGGCGGTTACGTGGCGTTCTCGGTGTACCTCCCGACGTACTTGAAGACCGGCTACGGCCTCACTCAGGCCGACGCCGCGAACCGGATGGCCGGGTTCGTGCTGCTGGCGGTGGCGATGCGCCCGTTCGGCGGCTGGCTGTCGGACCGGATCGGCCCGGTGCGGGTGCTCGGCGGATCCCTGGCCGTGGTGCTCACCGGAGCCTTGGTGCAGTCGCTCACCCCGTCCCTGACCCCGGTCGGAACCCTGGCGTTCCTGTCGCTGGCCGCCGCGCTCGGCGCGGGCAGTGGCGCGGTCTTCGCCCTGGTGGCCCTGCTGGCCCCGGCGAACAAGGTCGGCTCGGTGACCGGCATCGTCGGTGCCGCGGGCGGTCTGGGCGGGTTCCTGCCGCCGCTGGTCATGGGGACGCTGTACGGCACGTACGGGTCGTACGTGGTCGGCCTGGCCTTGCTGGGCATGGTCGCGGCGGCCGCGCTGGCCTTCACCGGCACGGGCGTGCGCCGAGCGGTCTCCCGCCGAGCCGGGGTCGCCCAGCCTCAGCCGCACTGACCGGCCGAGGAGCCTCACCGACCGGCCGAGGAACAGGTGCGAGTACAGCGGCCCGGTGGCATTCTGCCCTCGCGCGTCCGCTCGGCGGAGAGCCCTCCTGCCGGGCGGACGGCTGTCCGGAACGGCCGCGGAGCGGTGCCGACCACGCCTCAGGCCGGAAGATCCACCCCCTTGATCGTGCGCCCGCCCACGAGTTCACGTCCGGTGACCAGCTCCGGCTCGATGCGCACGAAGACCTCCACCGGGGAGGCGACCCACGAGCGCGGCCCCGTCCGGGCCAGCCGGCCGAACTCGGCGGGGTCGGTCACCACCGTCGCCCGGCCGGTGACCACCACGCTCCAGCCGGCGTGCGCGACGGCATCCACCTCGTCGGCCTCGAAGGCGACCACCACCCCGTCGATCGCCCGGGCCAGTTCCGAGTCCGCCGCAGTGCGCAGAACGACGGCGGTGTCCGTGTCCAGGCAGAAGTTGACCGGCAGAACCGCGGGCAGGGCCTGACGCGTGTGCACGATGCGCCCGACGGACGCCGTGGCCAGCAGGCGGAGGCACTCCTGTCGGCAGAGTTCGCGGAAGCCGTCGTTGGCATACATGAGGCGATCCCACTTTCACGCAGTGCAGCTGTACGTCCCATGCTCGGCGGCAGCGACGGCAGTGGGGAGAGTCCACCGGTCCCGCGCCGCCGGAGAGTGGCCCCTCCCGCGGGAGGGGGTGCGTGATGTGGGCGGACCCGGGCGGGCGGTCGGCGGCCGTCGTCGGGACGGGCAGGGCCGAGCGGGCCGGTTTCTGTAATCAGGCCGGTCGGCCCATGCGGGGCGGGCCGCCGTGGCGGACCGTGGAGGGTGAGGAAGTACGTCGAAGGAGGCGGGACCCATGCGGCATCGCACCGTAGGAGAGCTGATGACCACGGACGTCGTGAGTGTGCGACGGGACGAGGCCTTCACGGACATCGCCAAGCTGCTCGCGGAGCACGGGATCACCGCGGTTCCGGTGGTGGACGACGGCGGCCGGCCCGTGGGCGTGGTGTCGGAGGCCGATCTGCTCCGCAAGGAGGCGGGCCGACTCGACGCCGCCGGGTTGCTGCCCGCCCTGCACCCGCAGCCCGACGCACGCGACAAGTCGGAGGCGACCACGGCGCAGGGCCTGATGACCAGCCCGGCCGTCACCGCCCGCCCGGAGTGGACGGTGGTCGAGGCGGCCCGCGCCATGGAGCAGGGCGGGGTCAAGCGGCTGCCCGTGGTGGACGGCGCCGGGCAGTTGATCGGCGTGATCAGCCGGGCCGATCTGCTGCGGGTGTTCCTGCGCGGGGACCGTGCCATCCGCGAGGAGATCACCGGGGACGTTCTCATCCGGACGCTGGGAATCCCACCAGGTGACGTGACCGTGCACGTCGTCGACAGCCGGGTCACCCTGCGCGGCACCGTCGAGCGCGGCAGCACCGTTCCCGTGGCCGTGCGGCTGTGCCGCGCCGTCGACGGAGTGGTCTCGGTCGCCGAGGAGTTGGAGTACCGGGTCGACGACATCGGCAGCCCGGCTTCGGACACCGAGGTGCCACGCCGTGACCAGCTGGCCCCCTGAGCGACGACCACCCCTGCCGCTTCACCGGGACCCCCGGGCTGTCAATGGGGCCGACCGGCCCTTCCGCGCGCCCCGGTACCGGGACTTTTCTGGCCTCATGAACGAGATCCGGCTCCGGTCCGCCCCCGATCTGCGGGAACACGTCGTCGACGGTACGACGGTCGTGGAACTGGGCGGCGAGATCGACATCCTCACCGCACCCCGCATCTCGGCGCATCTCGACGCGCTCACCGCCGGACGGCAGCCGCAGCTGGTGCTGGACCTGCGCCCCGTCACCTTCATCGACTGCAGCGGCCTCGCAGCCCTGTGCCGGACCCGCAGCCGCGTGCTCGGCCGGTGCGGGCGACTGCGCCTGGTGATCAACAGCCCGCGGGTTCTGTGGATCCTGAACCACACGGGCCTCGGCAACTCCTTCGACGTGTCGCCGCACCTGCCTGCGGACCTGTCCGGGGCGCCGGGCGCCGAGGACACCCCGGTGGCCGGGAAACACCGCACGGCGCCGGTGTAAGGGGCCGTGCGGCCCGCGCCCTATCGATCCGGCCCGCCGGGGTCGAACACCTGGTCCACAGCCCGTCGAGGAGTCACAACGCCTTCCGGGCCGTAACCCAGCCTGACCAGTATCTGGACGTGCCCTGCGACGCTCGCCGACCCGTTCAGGGTCGGCCTCAGGTCCGGCCATTCCACGGCCTGGTGCAGCAGTGACGCGCGTACGTCGTGAACCGTGGCGACCAGCAGGACGTGCTCCAGCGCCTGTCCTGCCCGCATCCAGTCGGCTCGGCGGTCGTGCTGGGTGCCGAGTACCGCGACGACCGGCTCCGGCTCGAACGGCTGGGAGGGGAGACGCTCGGGATGACGTTCGGCGGTGAAGTCCCGCAGCGGGACTCGTTCACGGGCGTCCTGCGGCCCGAGCGTGGCCTGAGGCAGCCCGACGCCGGCCCGGCCGTCGGCATCGTGGCGGATCCACCGGCGACTCTCGTCACGGCGGTCGGGGTCGTTGCGGTTGCGGCGCTCGGCCTCGGCGGTCAGCCGCAGCAGCCGTGTCGTGTCCTCGGCCGTGGGGAAGGTGAGCCGCGCTCCCTCCATGTGGGCGGCCTCGATCAGTTCGGAGCGCACCTGCGACGGCAGCGGCCTCCCGGAGAAGGGGAGCCGACTGCTGTGCCTGCGTCGGATCGCGGCGTACAGGTCGGTGCGGTGGCCGGTGGCGGAGCGGGCCGCGGGGGCGGCCAGGCGGACGGTGGCGAGCAGTTCGGGGTTCTCCGGCAGGGGCAGCAGGCGGGTGACCGGACACCAACCGAAATGGGCCACCGCGACACGGAGGTTGAGCACGGCCGCGCCTACCGACATGTGCAGGGCACGACCCGTGGGGTCCACGTGGCGCAGGCCCCGCTCGGGCGCCGCGCGGACCTGGAGCGTGACGGTCTCGGGGTCCAGCCGGTAGTGCCACGGCTGCGTGTTGAAGATCGAGGGCGCGGCGACCGCGGCTGAGATACAGGCTTCCAGGGTGGAGGCGTCGATCGTCGTCGACTGCATGGTGGTCTCCTCCTCCGCAGCGACTCGGGGCGGGTGGTGCTGTCCTGACGAGCCTGCGGCACCGGGCGTGCCGCCGTGAGGGGCTGATGGTCCCCGGCCGGCCGCCGGACGGACTGGAGTCGGCCGCCCTGCGCCCGCGGGCGTGCCGGCAGCAGGGGCCGAACGGCCCCCGCCGCTCGACAAGATGGCCCCGTACGACCCCACGGTGCCCCCTGTTCGGCCCCTGCCGCGGCGCCGTTCCGGATGGCACCTTCCTGTCCGAGACGACGAGGAGGTGCAGTCCGATGCGCGAAGAGCAGCGAACGAAGCCCGCGAAGCGTCTGCTGTGGCGGTGGCGGAGCAACTCGCTGCGGCGTCACGACGACATCGTCGAGGCATGGACGGTGCTGGCCGTGTGGACGGTGATCGCGCTGGGCGGCACGCTCGTCGGCGTGCTGACCGCCGAGGCCGCCGACGACTCCTTCGCACAGCAGCGCGGCGAACGCCATGCCGTCCGGGGCGTGCTCGTCGAGAGCACGACGGACACCGGGCTCGCCGGCAAAGGGACCATGACCGACCGCGTCCGGGCGAAGGTCCGCTGGACGGCGTCGGACGGCTCCGCACGCTCGGGCCGGACTCTGGTGAACACCGGGCAGACAGCCGGATCGAAGGTCACGGTCTGGCTGGACGACAGGGGACAGCTGACGCGGGAGCCGCAGACCGCCGGCGAGGCCGCGCTGGAGGCGGCCGTGCTGGGCACCGGTGCCGCCGCAGCGTTCGGCTGCCTGACGTACGGCGCCGGACGCGTCGTGCGGTGGCGGCTCGACCAGCGGAGGTACGACCAGTGGGGCAGGGAATGGGAGCAGACCGGCCCCCAGTGGCGCCGCAAGACCACGTGATTCGCCGCCGGACCGCGGGAGCCGGGGCCGGTTGGCCGAGCAGAGGGCCGATCGGCCCTGGCGGCTGCTGTCACGGTCGGCGGAAGCTCGAAGAAGCGGGGGAACCAGAGGAATACGCCCCAGCATTCGGGAGAGCGTGATGACTGGAATGATCGAACGGTGGCCGGGCTGGCCACCGTTGCCGGACCTGTTCGGCTGGATCGAGAGCGGTGTCCCGGGCCTGCACCAGACACCCGGGGTGCATGGCATCCGCGTCGAGGAGCACCTCACGGACGGCAAGTACGTCCTGCGCGCCGAACTCCCGGGCATCGACCCGGCCAAGGACGTCGAGATCACCGTGACGGAGGGGGTGCTGACGCTGCGGGCGGAGCGCTCCGCGGAGAAGACCGAGAAGCATCACACGGAATTCCGCTACGGCACCTTCGCCCGTGCCGTCCGGCTGCCGGCCGGGGCCCGCGGCGAGGACGCGACCGCGCAGTACAAGGACGGTGTACTGACCATCACAGTCCCGGTTCCCGAGACGAAGAGCGGTACCCGGACCATCCCGGTGCGGCACGACTGAACTCCCCCTCGGCCGGGACCGCGTGCGGTACGTCGACGGAGGCTGCCCGGTGCGCCGGGACGGGGCGCAGGCCCTGGCCCTCTACTCATGGGGGACGACGGCCAAGGGGCAGCCGCCGTGATGGATGGCCGCGTGGGTGACGGGGCCGGTGCGGGGGCCCGCCGGGCGTTCGGTCGTCCGGCGGCCGACCACGAGGAGACTCGCCCCGGTGGCGGCGCGGACCAGCACGGACTGGGCGCGTCCCGCGGTCACGGTCTCGGCGACCTCGACCTCGGGGTACTTGTCCCGCCACTCGTTCAGGACGGCGGTGAGGAAGCCGAGCCACTCGTCGGCCTGTTCCGGGCCGCTCACCAGGCCGATGTCGCCGGGGCCGAGCCCCAGCGGGGACGGTGTCTGCCAGGCGTGCACGGCGTGCAGACGCGCGCCGCGCATCCGGGCCGCCTCGAAGGCGAACTCGATCACCTCGTCACAGGGGTCGCCGAGGTCGATGCCCAGGACCACGTCCCGGTAGCCGGTTCGGGTGGACGGGCTGCCGTCATCGGCCGGAAGGTGTTCGTCCGACGCCTCTTCGCCCGCCCGGACGAGGACGACCGGCCGGGTGGCGCGCGCCACCACGCCCAGGGCGACCGAACCGACCAGGAACCCGCTGAAGCCGCTCAGTCCGCGCGAGCCGAGGACGAGTAGGTCGGCGTGTTCGGCGGCGTGGAGGAGGGCGGCGGTGGCCGGTCCCTCGATCTGCCGGTCGTCGAGTTTGACGCCGGGGCAGGTACGACGGACGCGGTCCTCGGCCTGGCGCAGTGCGCGCCGGGCCAGATACCGCTGGGCTGCCGTCACAGGCTCGCCGGTTCCCTGGCGGGGGTGCCAGTTCCAGGCATGCACCAGACGCAGCGGCCGGTCCCGGCGTTCCGCCTCGCGGGCGGCCCACTCGGCAGCGGCGAGACTCTCGGTGGATCCGTCGACTCCGGCGATGACGGGCACAAGCATGGCGCCGCACCTCCTGTGGTCGGTGTGTTCCTCGATGCCAGCGTCCCGGCGTGCCATGCCGGCGGACATGGGCCGCCAGGGCTGCGATCCGGCCCGTTCGGCCCCGTGCGCGCGGGCGGTGGCGCGGCGACGCTGGGCCTGCCCGGGCATCAGGTCCACCCGGGCGGAAGGCGGCCCATCATGGAGCGAGAGATCATCGCCGGTGTCGACCGGTCGGCACGCAGCCGTTCCGCGGCCGACTGGGCCGCGCGCGAGGCGCTGTTGCGTGGGATGCCCCTGCGGGTGGTGCATGTGTCGCCGCCGGAGGGTCCGGATCCGGCCGAGCGGTGGCCGTACCGCCCCGAGACGGTGGCGGAGCACGTGGTCGCCGAACTCACCGACCGGCATCCGGCGTTGCGGGCTCAGGGTGTGCACCTCACCGGGGCTCCGGTGGCGGCCCTGCGCGCCATGGCCGAGGACGCGGAGCTGCTGGTGCTCGGTCTGCGCGGCGAGGACAGTCACCCGAGGATCCCCGTGGGCTCCACCGCCACGGCCCTGGTCCGGGCGTGCGAGCGGCCGGTGGTGCTGGTCCCCGGCACTCTCGCCGGCGGGGGACCGCAGGGCCGCGCCGACGCCGTGACCCTCGGGATCGACGCCCGCAGCCCGGCGGGCGGTGCGATCGGCCTCGCCATCGAGGCAGCGGGGCTGCGTGGCGCACGACTGCACGCCGTGCATGCCTGGACTCTGCCCGCGCAGGCGGCGCGGCGGCCCTTCCCCGTCCTGGAGGAGGATCGCGCCACGTGGGAGGACGACGAGGTGCAGCGGTTGTCGGACGCGTTGCGGCCGTGGCGCGGCAAGTATCCGGAGGTCGACATCCTGGAGGACGTCGTCCTGCTCGCCCCGGAGGTGGCGCTCGCCCACGCCGCCGGGAACTCGGGCCTGGTGGTGGCGGGTCGTCGCTCGGGCCGTACGGCACTCGCGCTGCTCCCGCACACCAGGTGCCCGGTCGCAGTCGTGCCGGTGTAGCGTGCGACGGCTCACCGGCGCGGAGCCGACGGGGGCGGATCACTGCCGGGGATGTCCGGCCCTGTGGGTGGGGCCGTTCGGCCCATGCGGCAGGCGACGGCAAGAGCCCACCGTGAGGGCATGAACATCCGCGGTCGGATCGCCGTCATCGGCGTGGGGAACGAGTTCCGGCGCGACGACGGCGTGGGCTGGGCCGTGCTCGCCCGCCTGCGCGAGCGGGCCGTGGACCGGCCGTTGCCACCGGACACCGACCTCGCGGCCTGCGACGGCGACCCCGGCCGGCTGATCGGCCTGTGGGCGGGCGCCCGGCTCGCGGTGGTCGTGGATGCGGCCCATGCCCACCCGGGCACCCCCGGCCGCGTGCACCGCCTGGCACTCGACGCCGGAGTCCTCGCGCAACCTTCGGCCACCAGCTCCCACGGGCTGGGCCTCGGCGAGGCCGTCGAGCTGGCACGCGTGCTGGGTCTGCTGCCCGGGCATCTCGTCGTGTACGCCGTCGAGGGCGCCGAGAGCGAGCTGGGCACCGGCCTCTCCCCCGCCGTCGCGGAGGCCGTGGAGCCGGTCGTGAGGGCCGTCGAGGAGGAGATCGCCCGCCACGAGGACACGACGGTCGGGAGGCCGGCATGACCGTACGGCGCTTCCACGTCGAGGGCATCGTGCAAGGCGTCGGCTTCCGGCCCTTCGTCTACCGCACCGCGGCCGAGCTCGGACTGGGCGGCTGGGTGGCCAACGTCAACGGTCACGTGGAGGGCGAGGTCGCCGGACCGACCCGCGCGATCGAGGAGTTCGCGGCCCGGCTGCGCACCGGCGCACCGGCCCTCGCCCGGGTGCGCCGCGTCCGGCTGACCGGCGGCGCGCGCCAATCGCCGTACGCCACCGGCTTCCAGGTGCGGCACAGCGCCCCCGGCGACTCGGACGCGGCACCTCGCGAGATCCCGCCGGACGCGGCGATCTGCGACGCCTGTCTGAGCGAACTGCGCGACCCGCGCGACCGCCGCTACCGCTATCCGTTCATCAACTGCACCGACTGCGGCCCACGCGCCACGATCATCGAAAGCCTGCCGTACGACCGGGTCCGCACGACCATGCGCCGCTTCCCGCTGTGTGCCGCGTGCGCGGCCGAGTACACCGACCCAGGAGACCGGCGCTTCCACGCGGAACCCGTCGCCTGCCCGGTCTGCGGGCCACAGCCGGCCTGGGCGGAACTGCGCGGTGAGGAGGCGCTGCGGGCGGCGGTACGGACGGTCGACGAGGGCGGAATCGTCGCGCTGAAGGGGCTGGGCGGCTATCAACTCGTGTGCGACGCGGGCGCTTCGGCGGCCGTGGCGGAGCTGCGGCGCCGCAAGCGCCGTCCGGTGAAACCGTTCGCCGTGATGGCGCCCGATGTCGAGACGGCGGCGCGGCTGGCGCAGATCGGTGCCGGGGAGCGTCGGGCCCTGACCTCTCCGGAGCGCCCTGTCGTGCTGCTCGGCCGGCGCCGGTGGCGTGGGCGAGCGGCTCCGCTTGCTCCCGAAGTCCACCCCGGCCTGAACCGGGTCGGGCTGTTTCTCCCCACCACCGGCCTGCACCATCTCCTCCTCGACGGGCTGGCCCGGCCGCTCGTGGTCACCAGCGGCAACCTCAGCGACGAGCCGATCGCCATCGGCGACGAGGAGGCCCGGGACGCCCTGGCCGCGGTGGCGGACGGCTTGCTGACCCACAACCGGCCCATCCGGTCCCGGTACGACGACTCCGTCGTGCAGTTCACCGGACGGACCCGGATCACCGTCCGCCGGGCACGCGGGCTCGCTCCCGCCCCGCTGCCGCTGCCCGTGCGGCAGCCGGTCGCCGGGGCCGGAGCCCAGCTGAAACACACGTTCACCCTGGCTGCCGACGGCCGGGCCCACATCGGGCCGCACACCGGGGATCTGGCCGATCTGGCGACGTACGAGGCGTTCACGGCGTCGTACGAGCACCTCAAGGAACTCACGGGCATCGAGCCGGTGGTCCTCGCCCATGACCTGCACCCCGGCTATCTCTCCACGCAGTGGGCCGAGGCTCAGCCGCTGCGTCGCGTCCCGGTGCAGCACCACCACGCGCACGTGGCCGCCTGCGCGGCCGAGCACGGGGTGCGGGGCCGGTTCCTCGGGGTCGCCTACGACGGGCTGGGTCTGGGCGACGACGGCACGCTGTGGGGCGGCGAGATCCTCGTCGCCGACCGATGCGGCTACCGCCGCGTGGGCAGGTTCGCCACCGCGCCCCTGCCCGGCGGCGACGCGGCGGTACGCCATCCCTCCCGCACCGCCCTGGGCCATCTGCTGGGCGGCGAGGCGCTGGGCTCCCCGCGCCCGTATCCCTGGCTCACCCAGCCCTTCACCGACCGGCTCGACCCGGCAGAGGTCGACGTGGTGCGCGCCATGATCGCGCGGGACGTCAACTGCCCGCGGGCGTCGAGCGCCGGACGGCTCTTCGACTCGGCGGCGGCGCTGCTCGGCCTCGCCGACCAGGTGAGTTACGAAGGTGAGGCAGCCGTCCTGCTCGAAGCGACGGCCGGGGACGAGCATGCCGTACCTCTCGCCCATCGGGTGGTAAGGGCGCAGGGTCTGTGGGTGTACGACCCGACGCCGACCCTGGCCGACCTGCTGCGGCGGCAGCTGGAGGGGGAGCCGGTGGCCCGGCTGGCGGCGGCCTTCCATCTGACGCTCGCGATCGTCACCGCCGAACTCGTCGGGCGCGTCGTGGCCGAAGGTGCACCGCGCACGGTGTGTCTGGGCGGTGGCTGCTTCGTCAACCGGCGGCTGCTGACCGAGGTGAGGCGCCGGCTGCACGCGCAGGGGCTGCGGGTGCTGGTCGGGGGTCAGGTCCCCGTCGGGGACGGCGGCATCAGCTACGGCCAGGCGGCGGTCGCGGCCGCACGGCTGGCCGGGAAGGGGTGAACGCGATGTGCCTGGGCATCCCCGGCCGGGTCCTGGAGATCCACGACGACGCCGGTCTGCGCATGGGGACCGTCGACTTCGGCGGCATTCGTCGCGAGGTGTGCCTGAGCTGCACGCCCGAGGCGGGTGTCGGGGCGTATGTCGTCGTGCACGTCGGGTTCGCGATCACGCAGGTGGACGAGAGCGAGGCACAGCGGACCCTCGCGGTGCTGCGGGCGATGGCGGGGGCGGTCGAAGGCGAGTTGGGAGAGCCGTTGCCGTAGCGCTCCGCCGGGTTGGGCCGACCGACCTGGATGGGTGGCCTGCGTGGGTCGTTCACTGCCGGTCGTAGGTGGCTGATCGCGCAGTTCCCCGCGCCCCTTCGGGGCGATGCTCGACCCGGCGTCGAAAGATCCGGTCGGCTCATGACCAGGGCCGGTCGGCCCCTGTCGCAGGCGACCCTCGCAGTCGGAACCTGATGCGGGAGAAACCCGGAGCCGCCCGGACTAGGAGGACCGTCATGACCGCTACCGCAGCACCGGCCGTGCTCGACCGGGACGGCCTGAATGCTCTGGTCGCGGCACTGGTGGCGGAGGGTCGGACGGTCGTCGGGCCGACGGTGCGGGACGGCGCGATCGTGCTGGCCGAGCTGGCCTCGGCGGACGCCCTCCCCTACGGCTGGGGCGTCGAACTGGAAGCCGGGCGCTACCGGCTGGCCCGCCGCGAGGACGGGGCCGCCTTCGCGCACAGCTCGGGTCCGCAGTCGTGGAAGTCCTACCTGCATCCGTCGCGGGAGCAGCTGTGGAGCGCCGACCGGACGCCGGAGGGAGACGTCCGCTTCACGCCGCACGAGCCGGAGCCGCCGTCGTATGCCTTCCTCGGCGTCCGCCCCTGTGACCTGCGGGCCATCGCCATCCAGGACCGCGTGCTGACCGGCGGGCGGTACGAGGACTCCGGGTACGGCAAGCGCCGCGCCAGGGCGTTCCTGATCGCCGCCGAGTGCACCGAACCCGGTGCCACCTGCTTCTGCGTGTCCACGGGTGGTGGCCCCGCGGCCGACCCCGGGTACGACCTGGCGCTGACCGAGGTGATCGACGAGGACGGGCACCGCTTCCTCGTGCGCGTCGGCAGCAAGGAGGGCGCCGAGCTGCTGGAGCAGCTGCCGCACCGCACCGCCGACCCGGGCACCGAGGCCACAGCGCGTGCCGCCGTGGACGGCGCCCGCGATCGCATGGGCCGCGCCCTGCCGCCGGTGGACCTGCGCACCCTCATGGGCGCGAGCCTCGACGCCGAGCGCTGGGACGACGTCGCCGCCCGCTGTCTGACCTGCGGCAACTGCACCATGGTCTGCCCGACCTGCTTCTGCACCACCACCGAGGAGGTCACCGACCTCACCGGTGACCACACCGAGCGCTGGCAGCGCTGGGACTCCTGCTTCGACCTGGACTTCTCGTATCTGCACGGCGGCCCGGTCCGCGCCTCGGCCCGCAGCCGCTACCGGCAGTGGCTCACCCACAAGCTCTCCACCTGGTACGACCAGTTCGGCACGTCCGGATGTGTCGGCTGCGGGCGCTGCATCGTCTGGTGCCCGGTCGGCATCGACATCACCGAGGAGGTCGCCGCTCTGAACGCCGAACACGGTGAACACGGTGAACACGGTGAACACGGCGACCCGTCCGAACACGCACAAGCCACGGCTCCCGGAACGGAGACGGACTGATGCCGCCCTCGATCGACCTGCGCATGAACCACGCTCTGCCCGTCGAGCACCGCGAGCGGCTGCTGCGCGTCGGCCGGGAGGTCGACTTCCCGCCGGGCACCCGCCTGTTCGAGGAGGGCGGACACGCCAACCGTTTCTGGATCATCCGGGACGGCACGACCGCCCTCGACATGCATGTGCCCGGCCGCCGGCCGCCGGTCGTCGAGACGCTCGGCGTCGGCGACCTCGTCGGCTGGTCCTGGCTGTACGAGCCGTACGTCTGGCAGCTGGGCGCCCAGACCCTGACCCCGCTGCGCGCCCACGAGTTCGACGCCGTCGCCGTACGCCTGATGTGCCTGGACGACCCCGAGTTCGGGCGTGCCGTCGAGCACTGGGTCGGCCGGGTGCTGGCGCACCGGCTGAACGCTGCGCGTGCCCGGCTGGTCGACCTGTACGGGATCCCTGGGACGAAGGGCGTGCGATGACCGCCGTACCGGTCCCCCATCGCGTGGTGGCCCGTCGACCGGAGACCGCGGACACGGTCACGCTGTGCCTCGAACCGGTCGGCGCGGGGCTGCCCGACTTCGCACCGGGACAGTTCGCCATGGTGCACTCCTTCGGCCGCGGCGAGATCCCCGTCTCGGTGAGTTCGGTCCAGGCCACAGGTGGTCTCGCGCACACGGTCCGCTCGGTGGGCGCGGTCTCCGACGGGCTGTGCTCGGTGCGGGTCGGCGATGTCGTCGGGCTGCGTGGTCCGTACGGCAACAGCTGGGGACTGGAGCGGGCGCAAGGCAGTGACGTGCTGGTCGTGGCTGGCGGCATCGGTCTCGCCCCGCTGCGGCCGCTGATTCTGCGCGCGCTGGCCGAACCGGAGGCGTACCGGCGCGTCAATGTCCTGGTCGGCGCGCGCACCCCGGGTGACCTGATCGCCAGGCAAGAGGTGACGGGCTGGGCCACGGCGTACACCGGGGTGACGGTCGACCAGCCGGACCCGGACTGGCGCGGGGACGTCGGCATGGTCACCCAGCTGCTGGGGCGGGCGTGCTTCGAGCCGGACGGCACCTGGGCGTTCGTGTGCGGGCCCGAGCCGATGATCCGCGCCACCGCCCGGGAACTCGCCGAGCGCGGTGTCCCCCCCGACCGGATCCGCGTCTCGCTGGAGCGGAACATGCGCTGTGCGACGGGGCACTGCGGGCACTGCCAGCTCGGCCCCCTGCTGCTGTGCCGGGCGGGCCCCGTCGTGGACTGGGAGCAGGCCGAACCCCTCCTGTCGGTAAGGGAGTTGTGAGATGCCTCCCAAACTCGCCGTGTTCAAACTGGCCTCCTGCGACGGCTGCCAGCTCACCCTGCTCGACTGCGAGGACGAACTCCTGGCGCTGGCGGGCGAGGTGGAGATCGCCCACTTCCTTGAGGCGTCCAGCGCGGTGCAGCCGGGACCGTACGACCTGTCCCTCGTCGAGGGCTCCGTCACCACGGCCGAGGACGCCGAACGGGTCCGCGCGATCCGGGCCGCCTCACGCCACCTGGTGACCATCGGGGCGTGCGCGACCGCCGGGGGCATCCAGGCGCTGAGGAACTTCGCGGACGTCGACGAGTACCGGCGCGTGGTGTACGCGCACCCCGAGTACGTCGACACCCTGGCCACCTCCACGCCCGTGTCCGCGCATGTGGACGTCGACTTCGAGCTGCGCGGCTGCCCGATCGACAGGCGTCAGCTCATCGAGGTGATCACCGCGTTCCTCGCCGGCCGCAAGCCGGACATCCCTGACCACAGTGTGTGCTTCGAGTGCAAGCGGCGCGGCACCGTCTGCGTCACCGTCGCCCATGGCACCCCCTGCCTCGGCCCGGTCACACACGCCGGCTGCGGAGCGTTGTGCCCGGCGTATCACCGGGGCTGCTTCGGCTGCTTCGGGCCGTCCGGGTCGGTGAATCTGCCCGCGCTGATCCCGCTGCTGCGCCGCGACGGCCTCGACGAGGACGCCGTGGAGCGGTTCCTGCACACCTTCAACGCCGCCGCGTTCGAGCAGTTCAGGCCATTCGAGCCGTTCGAGAAGGAGCTGGACACGTGACGCACCGCGGTTCCCGTCTGCTGCACGTCGGCTCGCTGTCCCGGGTCGAGGGCGAGGGCGCGCTGCGCCTGCACGTCCACGACGGCACGGTCGTCGAGGCGCGGCTGGAGATCTACGAGCCGCCGCGCTTCTTCGAGGCGTTCCTGCGGGGCCGTTCGTACACCGAGCCGCCGGACATCACGGCCCGGGTGTGCGGGATCTGTCCGGTGGCGTACCAGATGAGCGCCTGCGCGGCGATCGAGGACGCGTGCGCCGTGACGGTCGACCCGGTGATCCGTGACCTGCGCCGGCTGCTGTACTGCGGCGAGTGGATCGAGAGCCAGGCCCTGCACATCTATCTGCTGCACGCCCCGGACTTCCTGGGCCGGGCGAGCGCGATCGAACTGGCCCGCACCCACCGGGCCGAGGTCGAGCGGGGGCTCAGGCTGAAGAAGGCCGGGAACTCGTTGATGGAGTTGCTCGGCGGGCGTGCCGTGCATCCCGTGAACGTCCGCCTCGGCGGCTTCCACCGTGTGCCGTCGCGCGACGAACTCCGGCCGGTCGCCGAGGATTTGAAGCAGGCGCTCGACGACGCGTGGGACACCGTGCGCTGGACCGCCGGCTTCGAGTTCCCGGATGCCCGGGTCGAGGCCGACCTGCTGGCCCTGACCGAGCCGGGCACCTACGCCATCGAGAGCGGGACGCCGACGGTCCTGCGTGCCGACGGGACCACCGGCTCCTTCCCCGTGCGGGACTTCACCGAGCACGTCGCCGAGACACACGTACCGCACTCCACGGCGCTGCACTCCCGGCTCGACGGGCGGCTCCATCTCACCGGCTCCCTCGCCCGGTTCGCGATCAGTGGCCGACGGCTGTCGCCGGTGGCACTTCAGGCGGCCGTGGAGGCCGGGCTCGGCGATCCGCGCGAAGGGGCTGTGTGCCGCAATCCGTTCCGGTCGATCCTGGTGCGCGCGGTGGAGACGGTGTACGCCGTCGACGAGGCGCTGCGGATCATCGGGGCGTACGAGCCGCCCGCGTGCTCGTACACGGAGGTGCCCGCGGTCGCGGGCGTCGGGCACGGCGCCACCGAGGCGCCGCGCGGGGTGCTCTACCACCGCTACGAACTCGACGCCCACGGAATCGTGACCGGCGCGCTGCTGGTGCCGCCCACCGCGCAGAACCAGGGCGCGATCGAGGACGACCTGCGGCGACTGGCCCAGCGGGCGATCGGCGCCGGCGACCCGGACGACGACGAACTGACCGCCCTGTGCGAGCGGGCGATCCGCAATCACGACCCGTGCATCTCCTGTTCCACCCATTTCCTCGACCTGACGGTCGTCCGTACCTGAGGAGAACTGCCGGAGGTTGCGATGTCCGAATCCCAGTACACCGTGAGCGATGTGATGACCCATACGGTCGTCGCCGTAGGCAGCGCGGCGCCCTTCAAGGAGATCGTCGAGCTGCTCGACCAGTGGAAGGTCAGTGCCCTGCCGGTGCTGGCCGGTGAAGGGCGGGTCGTCGGAGTGGTCTCCGAGGCCGATCTGCTGCCCAAGGAGGAGTTCCGCGACGGCGACGAGGCCACCGGCGAGGCCGGGGAGCGGCTCAAGGCGGGCGCCCTCACCGCGGGAGAGCTGATGAGCACCCCCGCGGTCACCGTGCACGCCGATGCCTCGCTGGCCGAGGCGGCGCGCATCATGGCCCGCCGGCACGTCAAGCGGCTCCCGGTGGTGGACGGCGTCGGCATGCTGCAGGGCGTCGTGAGCCGCAGTGATCTGCTGAAGGTGTTCCTGCGGCCCGACTCGGAGATCGCCGACGAGATCCGCGGCAGCGTGCTCACCCATCTCCCCATCACCACCGGGCTGGAGGTCTCGGTCACCGAGGGCGTGGTCACGCTGAGCGGTGCGCTGCCCGAGCGCGGGCTCGTGCCCGTGGTGGCCCGGGCCGTGCGGGCGGTCGAGGGCGTCGTCGACGTCCAGTTGGATCTGACCCACCGATGAAGGGCCCGCGCGACCGATGAAGTACCTCGACGAGTACCGCGATCCCGTCCTCGCCCGGCGGCTGCTGGACGAGCTGCGGCAGACCGCCACGCGTCCCTGGCGGATCATGGAGGTGTGCGGCGGTCAGACCCACACCCTGGTCCGCCAGGGCATCGACGAACTGCTGCCCGCCGGGATGCGGATGATCCACGGACCCGGCTGCCCGGTCTGCGTCACCCCACTGGAGAGCCTGGACCGTGCCATGGCCGTCGCCGCCCGGCCCGGCGTGATCCTCACCAGCTTCGGCGACATGCTGCGCGTGCCCGGCACGGACACCGACCTGCTGTCGCTGCGGGCGCGGGGAGCGGACGTTCGGGTGGTCTACGCCCCGATGGACGCCGTACGTCTGGCGGCCGAACACCCCGACAGTGAGGTCGTCTTCCTCGCGGTCGGCTTCGAGACCACCGCCCCCGCCAACGCGACGGCTGTGCTGCACGCGGCCCGCCTCGGGCTGGCGAACTTCTCGATGCTGGTCAGCCATGTCCTCGTCCCGCCCGCGATGACCGCGCTGCTGGACGACCCGGAGTGCGAGGTGCAGGCCTTCCTCGCGGCCGGGCATGTGTGCGCGGTGATGGGCTGGCGGGAGTACGAGCCGATCGCCGCCGAGTACCGGGTGCCGATCGTGGTCACCGGGTTCGAGCCGCTGGACCTGCTGGAGGGCATCCTCATGGCCGTACGGCAGTTGGAGGCGGGGCGGTTCGACGTGGAGAACCAGTACGTGCGGGCCGTGCGGCGCTCGGGCAACACCGAGGCGCAGGACGCGGTCCGTGAGGTGTTCCAGGTCGCCGACCGGGCCTGGCGGGGCATCGGGGAGCTGCCCGACAGCGGGCTGGAACTCGCCGAGAAGTACCGGCGGTTCGACGCCGTCCGCCGCTTCGACGTTGGCGGGCTGTGTCCCGTCGAGGATCCCGAGTGCATCGCCGGCGCCATTCTCACCGGGGCGAGACTGCCCACCGACTGCGCCGCCTACGGCACCCGCTGCACGCCCCGCCACCCCCTCGGCGCGCCGATGGTGTCCTCCGAGGGCACGTGTGCCGCCTTCCACGCGGCCGGACGCACTCCAGCAAGGAGGACGGCATGACCATCCAATGCCCCACCCCCCACCACGACGACGAGGTCGTGCTGCTCGGCCACGGAGCCGGCGGCCGCCTCACCGCGGAGCTCCTCGACCACCTGATCCTGCCCGCCCTCGACGGCGACGCGGGCCCCATGGAGGACGCGGCACTGCTGCCCGGCTACCGCGAGCTGGTCATCAGCACCGACAGTTTCGTCGTCAGCCCGCTGTTCTTCCCCGGCGGGGACATCGGGTCCCTCGCCGTCCACGGCACGGTCAACGACCTCGCGATGCGGGGTGCTTGGCCTGTCGCGCTGTCTGTCTCCCTCATCGTCGAGGAGGGGCTGCCGCTGGCCGAACTGCGGGCTGTCCTGGCGTCGTTGGGGAAGGCCGCTCAGGACGCGGGAGTGCCCGTGGTCACCGGGGACACCAAGGTCGTGGGGCGCGGTGCCGCCGACAGACTCTTCATCAACACCACCGGCATCGGGCAGCGGCACGGCTCCTTGCATCCGTCCGCCGCGCTGGCCCGCCCCGGGGACGCGGTCCTGCTGTCCGGGCCGATCGGGCTGCACGGGACGACCGTGCTCAGCACCCGGGAGGGCCTCGGCTTCGAGGGGGACATCGCCTCCGACTCCCGGCCGCTGCACCGCCTGGTCAGCACCCTGGTGCCGCTCGGCGCCGACGTCCATGTGCTGCGCGACCCGACGCGTGGCGGGCTTGCGGCGGCTCTCAACGAGATCGCCCGTGACTCGTCCGTCGCCGTCGAGATCGAGGAGAGCGCCGTGCCGGTGCCCGGGGCGGTCGCCTCGGCCTGCGATCTGCTCGGGCTGGACCCGCTCGTCGTCGCCAACGAGGGTTGCCTGGTGGCATTCGTCGCAGCCGACGCGGCCGAGAGCGCGCTGGCCGCGATGCGGTCGGTGAGCGAGGGAGCGGGGGCGGTGCGGATCGGCGAGGTGTCGCCGGACGGGCGGCCGGCGGGGCGGGTGACGCTGCGCACGCTGGTGGGCGCCCGGCGGATCGTGGAGATGCCGCTCGGGGAGCAGTTGCCGCGGATCTGCTGATGTCAGACCAAGTGCGCGGCACCGCCGGGCTCGTCGACCGTGAGTTCAGGCTGCTGGAGAGGATCGACCGTGACCTCGGACCACGACATGTTGTGGCGTCGCTGCGCGCTCCTGGGCCGTGTCCTGCTGCCGCTGGTGGACCAGGAGCCATGGCGGCAGGTTCGTCGCCACGAGGCCCTGAGGGGCCGGGGCATCGACACGGCGGCAGGCGAGCGAATGATCGAGATCTTCGCGGCCCTGGCCGCCCACGCCGTCGCGCTCGACGCTTCGTTGTCCGCCGCGGAAATCGACGCTCTGCCCCTCAAGGTCGTGGCCGAGGTGGTGACCAACAAGGTCGACTACGAGCTGCTCGCCGGGCTCCCGGCTCCTTTCGCCGACGACCGTGACGGACAGGCCGTCAACGTCTTCCGCCTGTATGTCTACAAGGGCGGGCAGTACAGCCATCGGCTACTGCTGCTGGGCACGGAAGTGCGCCACGCGCTGAACGTCCTCGCCGAACGCCGGCCGACACCATCCCTCACATGCGGAGACGTCTTCCACCGGGCGGACGGGGCCGGCCTGTCGCAGCGTTCCTGACCCGCGCAGCCTTGCTCAGCCCCGGGTGACCAGGTCGTCGGCGATGGTCCGCGCCCAGTCCTCGATCTGGGCGAAGTCCCGGAAGTCACCGCCCTTTCCGTTCTTGATGATCATCCGGGCGACCCATCCCTTGGCGCCCTCCTCCAGGCAGCCGCCGAAGGTGACGTGCCCGTTGGCATCCAGTCGCGTCATGGCCCGCTTCAGGCCGGGCACGGGCGGGATGTCCCGCTCGGAGGCCGAGGCGTCCAACGGACCGCTGCTGAACAGCCACAGCGGGCGTCCCGCCAGTTCGCGGCGGTGCCGGCGCAGGAACCGGCGTGAGTCCTTGTGCCAGCGTCCGGCGTACAGTCCGCCGCCGACGACGACGGCGTCGTACGGCGTCACTCGTGCGACCGATCCGGCCGGCAGTGCCTCGGCGGTGAGGCCCTCCTTGCGCAGAACCTCGGCCACGGCCTCGGCGATCTGCGCGGTCGATCCGTTCGTCGTCCCGTAGGCGACCAGTACCTTGGTGGTCATGGTGCTCCGCCTCCTTTCACATGGTCACGGCTTGCGCAGCCAGTCGGCTGATCACAGCTTGCGCAGCCAGTCGTCGGCGATGCCGTGCAGGGCCTGCTCGTCGGGCCGGACATGCGAGTCGTCCAGCCGGTAGGTGAGCTTGTCGACGACCGCGACCACGCCGTCGATCTGCCGGGTCATGGAGACGGCGATCTCCGTCTCGCTCTTGCGCTCCATCTGCCCCAGCAGCGTGACCACGCCCTCGGTCACGGAGACGGCGATGCTGCGCGGCGGCAGCCACAGCGCCCGGACCAACACCTCGTCGACGACCTCGGTACGGATGTCCGCGTCGGGCCGCAGGAAGACCTGGAGCAGGTCGCGGCGGGTGACGATGCCGACCAGCCGGTTCTCCTCGTCCAGGACGGGCAGTCGTTCGATGTGGTGCTGCGCCATCGTCCGGGCGGCCTCGACGATGGTGTCGTCGGCGTGGACCGTGACCGGTGGCTCCGTCATCAGCTGACCGGCGGTGCGGGCGCGCGCCTTGGCGGCCCGCTCCCGGCCGGCGCGGGTCATCCGGTCGAAGCGGAAGCGCTTCTTCGGCTCGTACGGGTCGGGTGTCTCGGCCTGCCTGACCATCAGGTCCGTCTCGGAGATGACGCCGATGACCTTCTCGTCCTCATCGACGACCGGCAGTCCGCTGATGCGGTGCTCGCCGAGCAGCCGGACCACTTCCTTGAAGGGGGTGCCGTACTCGGCGCGGACGACCTCCGTGGCCATCACGGAGCCGACCTTGTCGTGCTTCATGGTTGTTCCTCCTCAGCGGAGTCGGCGCAGATACGGGTCCTGGGGCCTGCGCGGCAGCAGGCGTACGCGCGCATCGAGCACGGTGACCCCGCCCGGTGTGGCGAGAACGGGGTTGAAGTCGGCCTCGGCCAGCTGCGGCAGGTCGCTCGCCATGCGGGACAGCCGCAGCAGCAGTTGTTCGAGGCCCTGGAGGTCGACCGGGCGTGCGCCGTTCGTGCCGAGCAGGAGCGGGGCGCAGCGCGGGGCCGTGATCAGGTCGTGGACGTCGTGGTCCGTGAGCGGGGCGAGCCGTGCGGCGTGGTCGGCGAGGACCTCCGTCGCGGTGCCGCCGAGCCCGAACAGGACGAGGGGCCCGAAGACCTGGTCCTGGACGACGCCGGCGAACAGCTCGGTGCCGCGGTTGGCGAGCGGCTGGATCAACACGCCCTCCAGCAGGCCGGCGAACCGGGTCTCAAGGTCCCGGAACGCCGCGCGGACCTGGGAGTCACCGCGCAGGTCGAGGTGGACGGCGTGCTCGGCGGTCTTGTGGACCAGCCCCGGCCAGTGGCCCTTCATCACGACGCGGCCGTCCGCGCCGCGCAGCCGCTCGGCGGCGAGGACGGCATCGTCCTCGGTGTCGGCCCAGGCCCAGCGCAGCTGGGGAATGCCGTAGCAGCCGAGGAGTTCGGCGCATTCGCGCGGGTCGAGCCAGCCGCCGTCCGGATGCCTGTCGAGGTACGCCTCGACGACGGTGTGGCCGCGGTTCGTCTCGACGTTGTCGAGGTCGGGGACCGTACCGGCGGGGCGGGCGAGCCAGGCGGTGCGGCGGGCCGCGTGGGCCAGCGCTTTGGCCGCCGCCTGGGGTTCGGCGTACGACGGGACGGTGGTGCCCTGGGCGGCGGGCAACAACTCCACGGGCAGGCCCTGTTCGAGCCGTACCGCGACGATCGGCTTGTGGCGTCGACCGGGTGCGTGGGTGACGGCCCGGACGAGGTCGTCGCCGGTCGCCGCGGCGACCGCCGTGGGAACGAGGGCCACGAGGACGGCATCGACGGTGCCGTTGCGCATGATCCGGTCCACACAGCTCGCGAGCTGATCCTCCGTGACGGCGGCGGTGGCGTCGACGGGGTTGCCGACGGCGGCGCCGACGGGCAGCGCGTCGAGCAGATCGTCGATCAGCTCGGGGCCGGGCGCCGGGAGTTCCAGACCGGCCTCGGCGCAGGCGTCGGCCGCGAGGACGCCGGCTCCGCCCGCGTTGGTGACGATCGCGACGCGGGGTCCGGCGGGCAACGGCTGGGAGTGCATCAGGGCGGCCGCTTCGAGGAGTTCGCCGCAGGAGCGGGTGGCGGTGATGCCGGCCTGGGTGAACAGGGCGCCGCGCGTCATGGTGCGGGTCGCGGCGGCCGCGGTGTGCGAGGCGGCGGCCCGGCGGCCGGCCTCGGTGCGGCCGGCGTCGACGGTCAGGACCGGCATCCGGCGGGTGACACGGCGGGCGGTGCGGGAGAAGGCGCGGGGGCTGCCGAAGGACTCCAGGTGCAGCAGGGCGAGGTCGGTGCGGCCGTCGCTCTCCCACCACTGGAGCATGTCGTTGCCGCTGACGTCGTACTTGTCGCCGAGGGAGGCGAAGGAGGAGACGCCGATGCCCAGCCGGGACAGCCCGTCGAGCAGCGCGATGCCGACGCCGCCGGACTGCACGGCGACGCCCGCGGTGCCGGGGCGCGGGTGGCCGGCGGCGAAGGTGGCGTCCAGGCGCAGCTCCGGGTCGGTGTTGGAGATGCCGAGGCAGTTGGGGCCGACCAGGCGCATGCCGTACGCGCGGCAGGCCGCCAGCAGGGCCCCCGCCTGGTCGGCGTCCAGGCCCGCGGTGACGACGAGCAGCGCGCGTACGCCCGCCTTCCCGCACTCCTCGGCGGTGTCGGCAAGCACGGCGGCCGGGACGGCGAGAACCGCGAGGTCGGGCGTCTTGGGCAGGGCGCCGACCGACGGGTGGCACGGCACGCCGAGGATCGAGCTCGCGGCGGGGTTCACCGCGAACAGGCGCCCGGCGTAGCCGCCCGAGTGCAGCTGGTGCAGGATCGTCCGGCCGACCGAGCCCGGTTTGCGTCCGGCGCCGACGACGGCGACCGTGCGTGGCCGCAGCAGCGGTTCGAGGCTGACGACGTCGGCGGCGCGGCCGCGTTCCTCCACGGCCGTCAGATAGGTGTCGCTCTGGTCCAGGGCGATGGTGCAGCGCACCTCGGGGCCCTCGAAGCGGCGGGTGGTGTGCAGGCCGAGGTCGGCGAAGAGGCGGAGCACCTCGTGGTTCTCGCTGAGCGCGTCGGCGGTGAAGGTGGTGATGCCCTCGGCGCGGGCGGCGGAGACGAGGTGCTCGACCAGGAGGGTGCCGACGCCCCGGTGGTGCAGCCCGTCGGCGACCGCGATGGAGATCTCCGCCGTGCCATCGGTCCCGTCGCCGTCGTACTCGGCAAGTCCGATCAGCCGACCCGCCGTCTCGGCCAGCAAGGCCCGATACCCCGGGTGTGGCCGGGCACAGGCGCGTTCGGCGGCCGCCGCGGCGGAACGCCGGCTCGCGGCGAAGAACCTGCGGCGCAGGTTCTCCGTGGACATCTCCTCGTACAGCCCCTGCACCTGGTCGTGATCGTCTGCTCGCACGGGACGGATGCACACGGTGGTGCCGTCCGCGAGCAGAGCGTGCACCGTGGGCCTGCTGAACGCGTCGTCCGTCATCGCGGATCTCCTCCAGATTCCTGTCGGCACTTAGAGCGTGCAGCGCGACGGGCGGCGGTCCCAGGGGCTGTCCGGGCTGACCGGGTGGGCCGGTCGGCCCTCATCAGAAGGCCGGTCGCGGGCCGTGAGGACGGGCTTCAGGGCTGCGGGGCCCATCCGGGCCCCGCCGAAGGCCCTCGGGACCCCCGCCTTGATGGGGTCGACTTCCCGGGGCCTGAGGTCAGTTGTGGGCGACGACCGCGACGGGGGCCGCGGCGTGGTGCAGGACGGCGTGGGCGACGGGGCCGATGTGGGCGCCGAACGGGCTGCGGCGGACGCGGCGCCCGACGACGACCAGCGAGGCCTCGTGGGAGGCCTCCACCAGCCGCATGCCGGGGCTGCCGGACGGGGTCTCCTCGGCCACCTCGACATTCGGGTACTTCTGCCGCCAGGGCCGCAGGACTCCCGCCAGGACCGAGGCCTGCTGCCGGGCGATCTCGTCGTGCAGCTCGGCGTCGGCGGAAAGGCCGTAGACGTAGTACGGCGGCAGGTTCCAGGCGTGCAGCACCCGCAGCCCGGTCTCGCGGCAGGCGGCCTCGCCGAAGGCGAACTCGATCACGGAGTCGTCGGGACTCGTCGCGTCGAGGCCTAGGACTACGGGCCGGTAGGGCGTGGCGGCCGACGGAATACCCGCCGGGTCGGGCCGGTGCTCGTCGGCGGCCTGCTCCCCGGCGCGGACGAGGACGACCGGGCGATCGGCGTGCGCCACGACCGAGAGTCCGACGGAGCCGACCATGAAGCCGCCCAGCCCGCTCAGCCCGCGCGAGCCGAGGACCAGCAGTTCCGCGTCCGCGGCCGCCTTGACCAGGGTGTCGGCCGGGCGTCCGCTGAGCTGCTCGGTGGTCACCTCGACGCCGGGGTGGCGCAGCCGGATCCCGTCGGCGGCCTCGCGAGGCACCCGCTCGCTCCAGTGCTGCTGTGTCTCGGCGCCGAGCAGCGGAGCCTGGGCCATGGGTTCCGGGACGGGCTCCCAGACATGGACGATCTTCAACGGCAAGCCGCGCAGCCTCGCCTCGCGGGCCGCCCACTCGGCAGCGGCCCGGCTCTCGGGCGAGCCGTCGAGACCTGCGACAACAGTGCGGACCATGGTTCTGCCTCCTGATCGGGGAACTGTGTCCAGCCTCGTGGCCGGGGCTTCGCTTCCGCAGGGGCCACAGGTCCCCCGGTTCGGGCCCGAGCGGCCCAACGGCCCCTGGACTCACCGCACCCATCGGTCGCGGGCGACAAGCGGCAGCCGGGCCCACTCCGAGTCCTTGGGGACGCATGGTCTCCGCTCTCCCCTCGCCTCGCTCCGTCGAATCCGTACCGATGGGCGCCCGCGGGCCGCCGGTCGGCCCGGTCCTGGGGCCGGGTGGCCCATGGCTCCGGCCGCCGTGCGTGCTCACGCTGGAGGTGGTAGCTCCTACGCCCGACCTGGAGGCACCCATGAACGCACCCGCAACGACGAGCATGCCCAGGGCGCTGCCTGCCGAGCACCGGCAACGGCTGATGCGGATCGCCCGCGAGGTGTCGTTCCCGATGGGCGCCCGGCTCTTCGAGGAAGGCGGACACGCCGACCGGTTCTGGATCATCCGGACCGGCACGGTCGACCTCGACATGCGCGTACCCGGCCGACAACCGGCGGTCATCGAATCACTCAGGCACAACGACCTCGTCGGCTGGTCGTGGCTCTACCCGCCACACAGCTGGCATCTGGGCGCCCAGGCGGCCTCGCCGCTGCGTGCCTACGAGTTCGACTCGACGGCCGTGCGCGCACTGTGCCAGCAGGACCCGGAGTTCGGCCGGAACATCGCCCAGTGGGTGGGCGAGGTGGTGGCCCACCGGCTGCAGGCGGCCCGTGTCCGGTTGCTGGACCTGTACGCCCCCTACGGCAGCGGGCCCCGGCGCTGATCGCGCCCCGAACCGCGCCGCCACGAACCGGACGTTCGAGGAGTCACCGTGCCCGGAGCCCCGCACAACGTGCGTGACGTGATGACCCGCGACGTCGCCGCCGTCGGCCGCGACGCCGTCTTCAAGGACATCGTGCGGACCATGCAGGACCGCAAGGTCAGCGCCCTGCCCGTGGTGGACGGCGGGGGGCGGGTTCTCGGGGTCGTCTCCGAGGCCGATCTGCTGCCCAAGGAGGAGTTCCGCGACAGCGACCCGGACCGGTACACCCAGCTGCGCCGGCTGTCCGACCTGGCGAAGGCCGGTTCGGTGACCGCGGACGAACTGATGACCTCCCCCGCGCTCACGGTCACCGCCGACGCGACGCTCGCGCAGGCCGCCCGGACCCTGGCGCGGGCCAGGGTGAAGCGGCTGCCCGTCGTGAACGAGGCAGGGCGGCTTGAGGGCATCGTCAGCCGGACCGACCTGCTCAAGGTGTTCCTGCGGGACGACGAGGAGATCGCTGAAGAAGTACGCCGGGAGGTCGTGGCCCACCTCTTCCAGGCACCGCGATCTGTGGTGTGGGTGGAGGTCCGCGACGGCGTCGTACGGCTGCGCGGCCGGCTCCGTGACCCGTCGCTGGTGCCGGTCGCCGCGCGGCTGGTGCGTGCGGTGGAGGGGGTCGTGGACGTGGGGTTCGAGCTGGACGAGCCGGGGAGTCCGGCGGGGTGACACACGGCCGTGCCGCGCGGAGTGTGCGCGCGGGCGCCGCCGGCCACGATGCCCGAGGCGAGACCGTCATGAACCGCTCACTTCTGCACCAGGCGCTGCACCAGAGGCTGTCGGCCCTCTCTACGGGATCCCGGCCCCGGAACAGCTCGACGACCTGCGCGCCTGTCTGTACGGACTGCACAGCGTGCTCCGTCTGCACTTCACTCAGGAGGAGGAGAACTACTTCTCGCTCGCGCCCTGAACGCGCCCCCTTGAGTGCCGCGCCCGTCAGGGTGGTGCCATGAGGGTTCCACGGTCGCATCGCCGATCGGCCCCGACATCGGGCCGGTCGGCCCACGCTTCCGGCAACTTCGGTGCGGTGTAGTGGAGTTGAGGGACACCTCGGTTCCTCCGACATGAGAGGAGGCAGGGCATGGCAGCATCACGCGGGTTCCGCGGAACAGCGGTCGTCGGCGCGGTGGTCGCTCTGGGCTCATCGGTGCCGGCGGTCGCGAGCGACGTCCGGGCGGACCGCCCGGCCACCGTCACGACGGTCACCGCTCCGGCCCGTGGTGGGAGCCCGGCGAGCACGGTCGACCGGGTCGCCGACTTCTACGGCGCGTACATCGACGTCCTGTACGACTCCGGCCGCAACCGGCTGGCCGACTCGCTGCGTGGCCACTATCTGACCCCGAAGCTGCGCAGCGCCCTGGCCCGCTGGGAGACCGCCCACCACAAGGACGGCGTGCTGCGAGCCAAGGGCGTGCCGGTCTCCTGGCAGGTGGTCTACAACGACAGCGGGATGGGGCACTGCTGGACTCGTGTCACGCTCACCTGGCAGGACTCCGGGAGCCGCGTCCACCGGACACATCTGATGGTCCAGTCCGACCTCGCGACACAGCTGATCTCGGGTATCCGGCCCGGCTGACGGTCCCTCGGCGGAGTCCGGGCGGGCAAGGGACCGTTCGGCACGGCACCGGAGTCTCTCGGCCCGCGAGCCGTGTGCCGGTACGGGGCACGGTGGAAACAGAAGCCGTCCGGGGAGGCGACCAAGACCGAGCACACGGATGGAATCGTGGTGGGCGTCGACGACTCCGAGGCCTCCGTGGCCGCGCTGCGGTGGGCCGTGGAACAGGCCCGGGCCCTCGGCACGTCGGTCCTCGCCGTGCATGCCTGGGAACCGGCCACGGCGGCCGGATTCGCGCCCTATGCGCCGTCAGCCACCCGCCCGACGGCCGCGGATCAGCGCGGCGGGCTGCCGGGGTGCTGGCCTCGGCGGTTCGAGCGGCCCTCGGTCCACGCGTCGGCACCGACCTGCGAGCCGTAGTCGACGAGGGGGGCACCCGCACAGGTACTCCTGCTGTATGCCCGTGGAGCACTGCTGCTGGCCCTGGGACGCAAGGCCCACGGTCGGTGGGAGCTGCCGGCCATCGGCACCGTGGGTCGCGAGTGTCTGCGCCACGCCACTGTGCCCGTGGTGACGGTGCCCGCTCCCGACCGGCAGCCGGCACCGCTGCGTGCCGTCGGAGGTTCCGCGGCCGCACACAGCGGAGCCGCCTAGCCGGGTGGCGCGCGGTCAGGACGGACCGTCCGCCGGGCCCCGAGCAGTCGACGCAGGGCTGAAGGCCGACCCGGGGCCGTCGACGGCCGTCGGCGCCCCCGTCGCGTACGGCGCGTTCGTCCTGGGCAGCGCCGTTGGGCGGCCGGTGCGGCGGCTTTCGCAACTGGGAGACCATCGGCGGCCGGGCGGTGCGAGGTGTCCCGGCCGAACCATGTGATGCCCTCAGGTGTGGACGGACGTGCGGTGGTCTGCGGTGTCGGGCCGGTGCGGGACCCCGGTCGGCAGGGCAGGCTGGGTCGGCTCGGTCGGCAGCCGGTGCGCACGGCGGCTCTGCCTGCGCAGGGCGAGCCAGTCGAAGAGCGCGGCGAGCCCGAAGGTCACCCCCATGGCCGCGAACAGCAGAAGCGTGAACCGCTCCCAGAACTCCGGTGTGAGACTCGTGCCCACGGTCCTCTCCCCCTCGGGTCGGTACCGTTTTCCTTGCTTCCAGCCAACTCCGACACGGTCGGCTGCGCATGAGCCGTGCGGCCCGAACGGAGGGCTGCAGCGGCCCTTGCACCTGCTGTGCGCGGCCTCGTGGTGAAACGGGTCCAACGGTCCAGGCGTGTCGGCCTCATCGGCCCATGACGTGCCGGTGAGCCGGGGCGACGGTGCAGGTGAGGCGGTGGGAAGCCGCTGGTACCGGGCCACGGGTCCCGCAGCCCGCGAGGGAGTGAGCGATGTTCTGGCACGCCCACGGTCTCAGTGGATGGGGCTGGTTCGCCATGTCGGTCAGCATGGTCCTGTTCTGGGCACTGCTCATCACGCTCGGTGTCCTGCTCTTCGGGTCTCTGGCCCGGCCGGACACGACTCAGGCGCCGCAGACCGGAGCCCCGGCACCCGGACCCACCCCCGAGCGCTGCTGGCCGATCGCTTCGCCGGGAACTGACCACGCTCCGCCGGGTCAGGGTTCCTCTCTTTTTCGTTCTTCACCTCTTTTCGTTCTTCACCATGTCCGCCCCCCGGTTCTTCGCCGGGACCTTCGGGGCCCGCCATGGAAGAGTGGAAGAGGGGTCGAAGGAGTCGCGGGACGCGCCTGCGGACGGGCACGGCGGGCGAAGGAGGACTCGATGGGGCACCCCGTGCTGGCCGGTGTCGACGGATCCGCGCGCAGCCTGGCCGCGGCCGACTGGGCCGCGCGGGAAGCCGTGCTGCGTGGTGTTCCGCTTCGCCTGGTGCATGCCTTTCCACCGCTTCCGGGCGATGCCGTCCCGGTCCAGGCCGCCGAAACGCTGCACCTGCTGGGTGAGCGCATACTCCAGCGGGCGATCGCCGGCCTCGGCGCGCGCTGTCCGGACCTCCGGGCGCGGGGCGAGCAGGCCGCCGACGCCCCGGCCGTGGCACTCCTCGCGGCGAGCGACGCCGGGCTCCTCGTGGTCGGTGCCCGGGGCTCGGGCGGTTTCGACGGACTCGCGGTCGGTTCGGTGGCCCTTCGTGTCGCGGCGGCAGCGGCCTGCCCCGTGGTACTCGTGCCCGAACGGCCGGTCGGGGGCCTCGCGGACGGGACGCGGGTGGCAGGCGGTGCGACGGGGGTGGTGGTGGGTTTCGACGCGTACCGTCCGGTCGGTGAGGTGGCCGACTTCGCGTTCACGGCGGCCCGGGCACGCGGGGCGCAGCTGCGGGTGATCGAGGCATGGGCTCTTCCCGCCGAGGCCGTGTCCCCCCAGAAGCTGTTCGTGACCGAGGAGGACCGCGCCACCTGGGAGGACCAGGAGGTCCTGCAGCTGTCCGACGCCCTGCGCCCGTGGCAGGACAGGTATCCGGAGGTGACGACCCGTACCGATGTCGTCCTGCTCCACCCCGCGGAGGCGCTGCTGAATGCGTCCCGGGGGGCGGACCTGCTGGTCGTGGGCCGCCGCACCGACCCGCAGGCGCCCGAGGGTCGACTGGGGCCGGTGGCTCACGCCGTACTTCACCACGCCCGCTGCCCGGTGGCGGTCGTGCCGCACGCCGGCTGACGGGCGAGCGGATCAGCCGAAGAACACCTCGAACTCGTCGTACAGCGACGGATCCACCCGCTTGGTCTTCGCCCTGGTGTCATCGAGAGGGATGCGGGTGATCTGGGTGCCGCGCAGGGCCACCATCTTGCCGTAGTCGCCGTCCTTGACCGCGTCGACGGCGTGCAGCCCGAAGCGTGTGGCCAGCCAACGGTCGAAGGCGCTGGGCGTTCCGCCGCGCTGGACGTGGCCGAGGACGGTGGTTCGGGCATCCATACCCGTGCGTTCCTCGATCTCCTGGGCGAGCCACTCGCCGATGCCCGACAGTCGCACGTGCCCGAACTCGTCCAGTGTCCGGTCCTTGAGGACCATCTGCCCCTCGATGGGTACGGCGCCCTCGGCGGCGACGACGATCGGCGCATAGTGGATCTTGAACCGATTCTTCACCCACCCACAGACCTGGTCGATGTCGAACGGCCGCTCCGGGATGAGGATCACGTTGGCGCCACCCGCGATACCGGCATGCAGGGCGATCCACCCGGAGTGCCGCCCCATCACCTCCACCACCAGGGTGCGCATGTGCGACTCGGCAGTGGTGTGGAGGCGGTCGATGGCCTCCGTCGCGATGCCTACGGCCGTGTCGAAGCCGAAGGTGTAGTCGGTGCCGGCCACGTCGTTGTCGATGGTTTTCGGCACGCCCACCAGATTGATTCCCTGCCGGCTCAGCTCGGTGGCCACACCGAGCGTGTCCTCGCCGCCGATCACGACGAGCGCGTCCACCTGGTGCGTGGCGAGGGTGTCCTGGATGCGCCGCACCGCGTCCTCGTGCTTGAACGGGTTGGTGCGGGAGGAACCGAGGATGGTTCCGCCGCGCGGGAGGATTCCCCGCACGCTGGAGATGTCCAGTGGCACCACGTTGCCCTGCAGCGCGCCGCGCCAACCGTCCCGCAGGCCGACGAACTCGAAGGCGTACTCCTGGATGCCCTTTCGGACGACGCTGCGGATCACGGCGTTCAGGCCGGGGCAGTCGCCGCCGCCGGTCAGTACTCCGACCTTCATGGCTCCACCCTTCTCTCACCTCCACGGACGTGGACGCGAAGAGCCTGTGACTCTCCTTCCAGCATGGGCGACAGCTACCCCGTCGGCGACCCGCCTTGCGGTCTGCCGTTGCTCACGGCTGGGCGCGGTCGCGGCCATGGTCGGCGGCGTACGCGGCGAACACCTCCGCCGGTGGTCCTCCGGTGTGCAGGAAACGCTGGTCAAGGATGGTGGCGAGGTCCTCCAGCGCACCGGCGAGCAGGTCACCGGCCAGTCGTACCTCCGGCAGCCGTGCCGCTTGTCCGCGCTCGGCGAGGGCGGAGGCGTAGCTGACCATGGCCGCCAGGGATGCGTGATCGTCCCCGTCATGGAAGTAGTAGGCCTCGGCGTACTGGGTGAAGTCGATGCGGACGCGTGCGACTTCGGTGGCCAGGCTGTCCAGCAGCACGGCTCCCGCGGTGGAGTCGAGCTGTCCCGTCGTCGGGTCCGAGTCGCGCAGCAGCGCCAGTCGGATGGCCAGGACTCGCCTGCGGCTCAGCGCCGGGTAGACCTCCAGCACCCAGGAGACGGTGGCCGTCAGGAGCGCGAAGCCGATGAGGGCTTCCAGCGGTGCGATCAGGCGAAGCCAGCCCTCACCGGGTGCGATGTCCCCCAGACCCAGGGTGGTCACCGTGACGAGCGACAGGTACACGGAGTCGAGCAGTGCCGGCTCCCGTGCCGCTTCGGACCCGGCCGAGACGGTGAACGCCCCGGGCATGTGGGGCCAGTAGACGATGGCCCAGCCGATGACGACGGTTGCGGCCCACATGCCGACGACCGTCACCATGGCGAGCGGGCCGACGAGCCCGACCACGCGCCTGCGCGCTCGAAGGCGCCGGGCCAGTCGCCACAGCGCCGTCATCACGAGGCGGCTCAGGCCGCCGTGGCGGGTGGGGTGCCAGAGCGTGTGGAAGAGGTCCCGCAGAGTGATCATGACGAGTCCGGCACCGACCAGCGAGACCAACCACTTCATGCACGTCTCCCACAACCCTGTCGCCCGGCCCGAAGCCCCGCTTCCCACCCAAGCCCAAACTGACGGATCATGCGGCGGACACGGGCTCGGCACGCCCGTCCACACGGATCAACTTCGAAGCTGTCTCCGTCTTCGGGGTCTTCGGCGCCCGCTCACCCGGCCGTGCGAAGCCCCGGGCAGTGCACTGTGCGGCGAGGCCTCAGACCCGCTGGGGAACAACGGCGACCGGGCAGTGGGAGTGGTGCAACAGGGCGTGGGCGGTCCTGCCCAGCTGCAGGCCGAAATGACCGTGCCGGCGCGCAGCGCCGACGACGATCAGGTCGGCATCGGCGGATGCCTCCAGCAGGACGCGGTGCGCCGGTCCTTCGGCCGGCCGGCGGTCCGCCTTGATCCCGGGGTGCTCTCGTACAACCGTACGGAGCGCGTCGGTGAGGCGGTTGGATGCCTGCTCCTCATACACCTCCGAGGCGTCATCCGCGGTCAGCGGGGGTTCTGCGTGCCGGTGGGCCGGGTTGCGCCAGGCTCGTACGGCCGTGAGGGCGCAGCCGCGCGCCTGGGCCTCGCGCGCCGCGAACCGTACGGCGCCCTCGCCTCCGGTCGAGTTCCCCACTCCCACCACGACCCGGTCGAGGGCCCCCTGGAGGTTCCGCTCCGAACCACGGATGACGATGACCGGGCACACGGCCCGAGCCGCCACCGCGAGGCTGACCGACCCCAGCAGCAGACCGGCGATCTCACTGCGTCCGCGGGAGCCCGTGACCAGGGCGAACGCTTCGTGCCCCGCCCCCAGCAGCGCGGACACTGCATCGTCGGGCAGTACTTCGCCGGACGACTTCACCTCGGGACTGCGAAGCCGGGCGCGTTCCGTGCAGGAGGCGATGATGTGCTGCGCCATCACCTCCTCGGCCGGACGATCCGTGCTCAAGGACGGCCGGCCTGCCTCGTAGCGCTCCCACAGAGAGGCGTGGACGAGGCGCAGCGGCAGCCCATGACGTGCCGCCTCGTCCACTGCCCAGTCGACCGCCAGCAGGCTGGAGTCCGAACCGTCGACGCCCACGACCAGCGGGAGTTCCATCGCCGTCACCGCCTTGTCCGACCGGCTGCTCAGATCCCCCTGTGACCACCGTCGCACCACCCGCGAACCGCCGCGACATTCGACCGGCTCCGGGCCCGGACGACCCTCTCCCTCGATTGCGGTACGCCTGGTTGGGGTGATGCTGGAGGCATACGGCCCAGCCGACTCCTCCTGCGCGCCCTCAAGGACTCAGGACATGCCCGACACCCCGCACCTCGTGAGCGATGTGATGACCCTGCCCGTCGTGGCCGTGGGGCGCGGTGCGCGGTTCAAGGAGATCGTGCGGACCATGCGGCAGTGGGACGTCAGCGCTGTGCCGGTGCTGGAGGGTGACGGCCGGGTCGTCGGTGTCGTCTCCGAAGCCGACCTGCTGCCCAAGGAGGAGTTCCGGGACCGCGTCCTCGGCCGAAGCGAGCAGATCCGGCGTCTGCCCGACCTCGGCAAGGCGGAAGGGGTGACCGCCGACGAGCTCATGAGCACTCCCGCGGTCACGGTCCATGCTGACGTCACCCTGGCCCGGGCCGCCCGGATCATGGCCGTGAAGCACCTCAAACGGCTGCCCGTGGTCGATGACGAGGACCGGCTGCAGGGCATCGTCAGCCGCGCCGACCTGTTGAAGGTCTTCCTGCGGTCGGACGAGGACATCGCGGAGGAGGTCCGCCGCACGGTGGTCTCCTACCTGTTCCCCGCGCTGACTCACACCATCCACGTGTCCGTGCACGACGGGATCGTCGCGCTCCGCGGACAGGTCCACGACACCTCGCTTGCCTGGGTCGCGGAGCGACTCGTCCGCTCCGTGGAGGGTGTGGTGGGCGTCGAGACCCGGCTCGGTGGCGAGGACATCGACCCGGACCCGGCCGAGACCACCGGGTGACCCGCCCGCGCGGTTCGGTCGGGTAGGGGCTGGATGGCAGGTCCCCCGTGGCTCGTGACCGCCTACTGTTCGGCCGGAGTGATGCGGCGGCCCGTGAGGCGTTCGGGCCGGATGGACACCCACAGATCGCGTTCACCGCCCGCCCACGGCATCGTGTGGGCGCGTTGCGCGAGCCTGCTCACGACGTCGGGCTCCGTGACGACACCGGCGGGGCCGACGGCGAGCACGCTCCAGCCCTGGCCCAACGCCTCGTCCACGTGGTCGACTTCGAAGGCGATCTCCGTTCCCACCGCCGCCGCCGGCAGGGAGTCCGGCGCGGTCCGGAAGACGATCGCGTCGTCGACGACCTCGTAGTTGACCGGGACGACCGCCGGGCTGCCGTCGGACGTCGACACCGCGATGCGCCCCACACCGTGCGTGGAGAGCCGGGCGCGGCATTCGTGAGGGCTGAGGTCTCGCAGCTGCGGGTGCAGCAGCGCGTGGCCTTGACCGGGCGGGAGATCGATGCCTCCGCCGCGCAGGGCGGTGATGGTGGTGCCCAGCGCGTCGGCCAGCCTGATGAGAGTCGCCGCATTGGGGTCGGCGGGGCGTTCCTCCAGGTACGCGAGATATTCGGGCGACATTCGGGCGCGACGGGCGGTTTCCCCCCGGCTGAGCCTCTGCCTCCGACGTTCGTCGGCCACCCGCCGGCCGATGTCGCCGGGGTTGGGTTGTCCGTGCTCGACATGGTGGATGTGTGCGTCGGGCCCGGGGAACACGAGCGTCACTTCGTCCGTGTCCGCCCAGCGCACGTCGTAGGGAGGTGTGCCGTCCTCGTGGTGCAGTCCGACGATCTCACCGTCGCGCCTCGCGGCGCCGGTCGTCGGGCTTTCGATGACGAGTTGGTCGCCCAGATGAGCTCGCATGATCGCCGTCCTCTCTGCGGAACGGGTGCTGCATCCAACGTGCCACGCTCGCCGCGCCGCCGCGAGAGCCGTGTCCGCGAGGCGGGCGGCCGGTTTCCGGGGCCATGGGGCTCGGTGCCTCGCGGGTGACGGTCGAGGTGCACCACGGACGGGACGACCGGAGCGAAGGCGTGACGCCCTTCTCATCAGGGGATTGGTCCCCACTCCCCTCCCCGCACAGGTCCACATGCGCCGCGACGGAGATTGGGGTCTCCTCGAAGGAGGGAACCTGCAACGCTCGGCGCGCCGGCGACGTCCCGACCCTCCACGCCATCGGTCGCGCACCGGCATTCACCAGCGTCGCCAGCTTCGTACGAGACGGAGGCCGCCGCCATGCAACCAGTCGTCACCGTTGGCCTCGACGGTTCGCCCGAGAGCCTTGCCGCAGCCCACTGGGCCGCCGACGAGGCTCAGAAGCGCAAGCTCAGCCTGCGCCTGCTGCACGCATGGCCGCTCCTGGCGCCGGAGCCGACCCGAGTCCCCTCGGAAGTCGATCAGAACTACTGGGCCAAGCGTCTCGTCCACACGGCGCAGGGCGAGCTCCAGGCACGTCACCCGGGCCTGGTCGTCGTCGGAAGCCTGGTGGCCGAAGACGCCCAGAACGCCCTGCTTCAGGCGGCGTCGGAGTCCGAGATGCTCGTCCTCGGTTCTCGCGGGCTGGAACCCGTCGAAAGCTATTTCCTGGGCGACGTCAGCATGCCCGTCGTGGCCCGGTCCGACCGGCCGGTCGTCCTGGTCCGCGCGGAACCCCGGGAGGACGCACCGGCGTCGGCAGCCGCGAACCGCGTGGTCGTGGCTCTGAAGCTGCACGGATCCTCCGACGATCTGCTCGACTTCGCCTTCCACACCGCCGCGGCCAGGGGCGCTTCTCTCCTGGCCGTCCACGGCCGAAGCGTGCCGCTGCACGCACGAGTTCCCTGGGGTGTGGACCACGATGTCACCGAAGAGATCAAGAGGGACGCGCAGAAGGAACTGAACAAGGCGCTCCGCCCCTGGCGCGAGAAGTACCCGCAGGTGGAGGTGGCCGACAGTATCCGGCTCGCGAACCCGGCCAAAGCCGTCGTGCAGGCCGCCGAAGACGCTGCCGTTCTGGTCGTCGGCCGACGCGCACACCGGCACGGCCTGCCATCGCACCTGGGCCCCGTGACCCAGGCCGCCATTCATCACGGGCGCTGCCCCGTCGCCGTCGTTCCGCACGACTGAGCCGGACCAGCTCGTGGCCGGGCCGGACCTCCGTCGTGTTGCCCGGACGCCCTGTGGGGGTGACCGTGGAGACGGGGGGCGAGGGAGTGAGTACCGTGCGAGCGCTCGTCTACCACGGCCCGGCACAGAGCTCCTGGGACTCCGTGCCGGATCCTGCGATCGAGGAGGCGACCGACGCGATCGTGCGCGTCGACGCCACCACCATCTGCGGCAGTGATCTGCACATCCTGCACGGAGACCTGCCCGAGGTGAAA
The DNA here is from genome assembly GCF_028369295.1 of Streptomyces sp. HD. GTDB lineage: Bacteria > Actinomycetota > Actinomycetes > Streptomycetales > Streptomycetaceae > Streptomyces. The sequence continues at coordinate 33,275 of NZ_JAQMYP010000001.1, read as the reverse complement.
CCGGGGACGGTCCTCGGCCACGAGGCCGTCGGCGAGGTCGTGGAGGTCGGCGGTGACGTCCACGACCTGCACCCCGGGAACCAGGTGATCGTGTCGTCCGTTTCGGCCTGCGGCCACTGCCGGGCGTGCCGCGACAACATGGGCGGACAGTGCCGCGGGGGCGGTGGATGGATCCTGGGGAGTCTGATCAACGGGACCCAGGCCGAGTTCGTGCGGGTGCCCTTCGCCGACCACTCCACCCATCGACGGCCCTCCGCCCTGGCGCTGGGTGACGCTGTCCTGCTCGCCGAGGTGCTCCCCACCGCCTACGAGGTCGGAGTGCGGAACGGACATGTGAGCCCGGGGGACATCGTCGTGGTGGTGGGAGCGGGTCCCGTCGGTCTCGCCGCGGTCGTCATCGCGCGTCTGTACTCGCCCCGCCGGATCATCGTCGTGGACCTGTCCGCCGCCCGGCTTCGAGCCGCAGCCGGCCTGGGGGCCGATGCCGCCGAACTGCCCGGGCAGATGATCGCCGATCTGTCCGAAGAACCGGGAGCCGACGTGGTCATCGAGGCATCAGGCGAGCCGGAAGGCTTCGTCCTGTGCACCCGCGCCGTCCGCACGGGAGGCCACATCGCCAACATCGGCACGCACGGCAAACCGGTCACGCTCCATCTCGAATCCCTGTGGCGCAAGAACGTGACGATCAGCACCGGCCAGGTGGACACGTCCTCCACACCCTGGCTGCTGGAGCTCGTGAGGTTCGGACGCCTGCCCGTCTCCCAGCTGGTCACCCACACCTTCGGCCTCGATAGGATCGAGGACGCCTACGAGTTGTTCGCACACAGCGCCACCACGGGTGCTCTCAAAGTCGTACTGCACCGCGAGTGAAACGCCCGACCGTATACCCATAGGGGTATGCCCATGGGTCGGTACCTGGGCATGGAGCGTCCCCCGGCCGCTTGCGCGTGGGCTGGTCGACCACTTCAGCCCGTGACGACGGGCTCATCCGCACCGGGAACGGTGCTCGCCCAAGGGCCGTTCGGCCCCGGACGAGGCCGTACCGGCCCCTGCCCAGGCCGTCCGCCGTCCGGCGATCCTGGTGGTGGAGGGGCCCGCACACCGCGTGCGGGCACCGACCCGGGGAGGTGTTGGCCGTGCTTCGCCCCGTTGTGGTGGGACTGGACGGTTCCCGTGAGAGCCTCGCAGCCGCCGACTGGGCGGCCGGGGAGGCCCTCAGGCGTGGCCTGCCGCTTCGTCTGGTGCACGCCTGGGAGGGCGGGGCATCGCCCGACGAGCCGGACCTGCCTGAGCTGGAGGCTCCGCGCCACTGGGCGCGGCGGATCCTGCGCGGCGCCATGGACCGTCTCGATGAACGTTGGCCGCAGCTCGCTCTGAGCGCCGAGGAGATCTCCCGGCCCGCGGCCGAGGCCCTGGTCGGGGCGGGCGACGAGGCCGAGCTGCTGGTCCTGGGCAGCCGGGCGTTCAGCGGCTTCGGCGGGTTCATGGCCGGTTCGGTGGCGCTGGCGACGGTGGCCCGTGTCGCACGGCCCGTCGTACTCGTGCGGGCCGACCAGACCCTCGAAGCCGAGCACGAGCCGGACGCGGAGGGCCGGCCGTCGGCGCACAGCCCGTACCGCCCTGTCGTCGTCGGCGTGGACCCGGCGCACTCGTGCGAGGAACTGCTCGCGTTCGCCTTCGAGAGCGCGACGCTGCGTGCCGCGCCGCTACGGCTGGTACACACGTGGCAGCTGCCGTACGGCTCCCATGCGCTGGACGCGAAGACCCGCACGGACTTGAGGACGGGCGCCGAGCGGGCACTGGATGCCGTCCTCGGACCGTGGCTGGAGAAGTACCCCGGCGTGGAGGTCACCAAGCTGGTCGAGGAAGGCCGGCCGGCACCACACCTGCTGCAAGCCGCGCGGGACGCCGGTCTGCTGGTCGTGGGCCGCAGGATCCGCCCGGCCAGGATCGGCACGCACACCGGTCCTGTCGCGCACGCGGTGATGCACCACGTCCGCTGCCCCGTCGCGATCGTGCCGCACGACTGAGTCGTCCCTCCCGGTTCGGTCGGCAGGGGCCGAATCGAGACGGGCCGGACCGGGAAGGGCCAGACCCGGGACGGGCCAGACCCGGGAAGGGCCGGATTTCCGGCGCGGAGGCAGCGCGGGCCGCTGCGGAGGCGCCGACCTCGGCACGGCCGGAGGCCGGTCCCCTCAGTCGGTCGGCACGGTCGGATCATGGCGAGAGTCCCGGCCGGGATGTGGGAGTCGGCCGCCCTCGGGTACCCGGGGGCTGACCGGCGGTGACTGCACCGCCCCTGCCTCACGGAGGGATGTTCTTCCATGACTCAGCAAGTCCGCGACGTCATGACGGCCGACCCGGTGACCGTCGAGCCGCTGACGTCGGTGCGGGCCGTGGCCCGGCTGATGCGCGACAAGGACATCGGTGCCGTACTGGTCGTCGAGGCCGAGCGGCTGCGCGGGCTGGTCAGCGACCGTGACCTGGTGGTTCGCGCGATTGCCGAGGACGCTGACCCAGCCCGCACGACCGTGGCCGCAGCGTGCAGCGCGCTTTTGGTCACGGTCGGGCCCGACGACGACCTGGACCACGCGGTGAAGTTGATGCGCGAACATTCCGTCCGGCGCCTGCCGGTCGTCGACCGGGAACATCACCCGGTGGGGATCGTCTCCATCGGCGACCTGTCCATCGAACGCGACCCCCGCTCGGCCCTCGCCGACGTCAGCGCCGCACGCCCCAACCGGTGAACGGCAAGGTCGCCGCGCGGCAGAGCAACCGAGCGCGCGCCGTGACCAGTACGGCATCCGGCTGGTGGCGATCGGGCTGATCGCCATGGTCGTAGCTCTGATCGCCTGACGACAGCCGGATCCGCCGCATTGGCGCGGTCATCCCCTTCCCAGGCACCGTGCGTTTCCCCGGCCGCCCCGCGGAAACCCGGTGACCAGGCATCCCGGACCGATCCTCACCGATCCTCAGGGGCCGTGGTGGTCGAGAAGAGGGTGAATCGCCGTGACTGCCGAGACCGGAAAGACGACCAGCGTCCATCGGCCCGATACGGGGTCCGAGACGGGCCGGGCGCCAGCACTCCGTATGCATGGGCAGCGCATACGCACCTGTATGCGCGCGACCGCGACGTTCGGTGACGGCATGGGGCAGAAGAGCCTGCGCGACGAATGGAACGTCGTGCGGGGCGAGGACTGACCCCATGTCGCGGCAGCACCGTTTCCTTCACCCCGAGCGAGCCACGGGCCCGCCCGGCCACAGGCGTGGCCGCGATGGCGGAGCGTCCGCGCGCCACCGGTGTGCCAAGATCGGGCAGAGCCTTGGCCCAGGGTGACCGCGGGGAGGTGATGGCCATGCCGGGTGACGAGTTGCTGGGCGGCGGAGACGCCGAGCAGGAGGCGGAGATCGAGCGTGCCCACATCGCGCATGAGCTCATCGCCGCGGTACGCGACACACCCCCGGCCCGGGTGCCCCACGCACTGGGCCAGGCCTGTGCCTCGCTGCTCCCGGTGGTCTCGGGGCTGTCCGTGTCCGTCGTGGGCGACGGCACGGGCCTGGGAGTCGTGCTGTGTGCGAGCAACGACATCGCCGCGCGGCTCGCGGAGATCCAGTACACCCTCGGCGAGGGTCCCTGTGTGGAAGCGGTCCGCCTGCGCGCGCCCGTGTTCGCCACGGACCTGACAGGTCCCCCCGCCACCCGGCGCTGGCCGCTGTTCTCCGTGCAGGCCACCAGGGCCGGGGCAGAGGCGGCTTTCTCCGTGCCGTTGTCCGGCGCCGGAACGGCGCTGGGCACCCTCGATCTGTATCGCGACAGGGCAGGATCGCTGAGCGGCGACCAGATCCGCACGGCCATGCTGGTCGCCGATGCGGTAACTCTGGCGGTCATCGCCCTTGATCACGCTTCTCCGAACCCCGAAGGAGTCGTAACGTGGCTGGCAGGAGCGGAAACGGACCGCGAGGAGGTGCACCAGGCCACTGGGATGATCATGGTGCGGCTGGGAGTGACCGCCGAGGAGGCACTGTTGCGTCTGCGCGCACGGGCCTTCGCGCAGGGCAGTACCTCCACCGAAGTCGCCCGGGCGATCATCGACCGCACGCTGGACCTCGGCGATGACTGAACGGCCAGCACACGTGCCCACACTGCCGGGGAGGCGAGCATGAACCGCGAGCGACAGCTGGCGCAGGCGTTCGTCGCCCTGTCCGACACCTACGCCGCGGAGTTCGACCCGCTGCAACTCTTTCACCGACTGGTCCACACCTGCCGGGACCTGCTGGACGCCGACGCGGCGGCGGTGATGATCGCCGACGCCCGGGGCAGTCTGAAGTCGATGGCGACGACCGACGAGGAGGCCGCCTTCGCCGCCCTCCTCCAGGTACAGAACGGCTACGGCCCCTGCATGGACTGCTACCGCACCGGCCAGGCGGTGAGCGTCCCCGACATCGCCGTCGAGTTCGGGCGCTGGCCGAAACTGGTCAACGCCATGGGTGTGGCCGGATACGACTCACTGCTGGCGGTCCCGATGCGGCTGCACGAGCGCACGCTGGGCGCCCTCGCCCTGCTGCGCAGGCGCGCCGGCCACCTGACCGGTGACGACGTGCACCTCGCGCAGGCCCTCGCCGACTCCGCGACGCTGGCCCTCATGCACTGGTCGACCGAGCCGGCCCGCGGCGACGACGTCATCACCCGTGTGCAGAGCGCCATCGCCTCGAAGGCCACCCTGGACATCGCCAAGGGCATGCTCGCCGAGTACTCGGGGGCCACCGTGAGCGAGGCCGGCCGGTTGCTCAACGCCTACGCGAGGCACCAGCACGCCCGCATCACCGAGACCGCCTACGCCCTGGTTTCCCGCGCCCTGGAGCCGGCCGCCATCCTGTCGGGACAGCCCCAACTCTGAACCGAACAGACGGAACGCCGACGTCCGCCTGCGCCGCGCCCCGATGATCACACGGTCGGCGGCATCCGGGCGGTTCACGAGGAACGGGCGGGCCGGGCTCTCGACAGTGGTACCGCGCCCCCAGACGGAACGACCCGGCTGGATTTGCCGGTCCCCCCGGTTTCACGTCACTTCCCCGGTTTCACGTCACTGCCCCGACGGCAGGTAAGGACGGCCGGGCCAAGACGGGGGCCCATTGGCCCTTGGTTCCGGCCGTGGCAAGGGGGACAGTGGAGTCAGGAGCGGCACCGATCCCCCGCGGTGTCGCTCCGTCCGTAGGCAGACCGAGCAGTGAGTAGCACACCCCAACGGAAGCCCGTCATGGTCCACGACGACAGCCGGCCGGTCCTCCCCGGACCGCGCCACCGCATCGAGCTCGACAGCGCCGAGGCGCTTCGGCTGCTGGCCAGCGTGTCCCTGGGAAGGATCGTCTTCACCCGGCACGCGTTGCCGACCGTCCGCCCGGTCAACCACGCCGTGGACGGCGGAGAGATCGTCATCCGCACCCACGAGGGCGCCGCCCTGACCTCGCACGCCCAGCGGGCCGACATACCCGGTGTCGTCGTCGCCTACGAGGCCGACGCCATCGACCCGCAGACGCATCTCGGCTGGAGCGTGGTGGTGACCGGGTACGCCCGGCTGGTGACCGACCCCGAGGACCTGGCCCGCTGCCAGACACTGGTGCGGCCCTGGGTGGACCAGACCATGGACCAGGCGGTCCGTATCCGGCCCGACCTGGTCACGGGCATCCTGCTCACCGCGGACGCCCTCGCGAGCGAGGCCTGAACGAGGCCCGAGCGGTGAAGGGGAGTTCCGCCGTGGGCGGTGCCTGGGTCAGGCCGCGTCCACGGCCACGACCTCGTCGTGTCGCTCCTCGCCGAGCACCACCTTGAGGGCGCCGGTGTCGGCGGCCCCCGCGAAGACGTCGTACGCCTCCTCCATGTGACCGAGCGGGAAGGTGTGCGTGACCAGCTGCGAGGTGGGCAGGCGGCCGGCGGCCGTCATCCTCAGCAGGGTGGGGGTGGAGGAGGTGTCGACCAGGCCGGTGGTGATGGTGATGTTCTTGATCCACAGGTCTTCGAGGTGCAGGGTCGCGGGGGCGCCGTGTACGCCGACGTTGGCGACGCGCCCGCCCGGCCGGACCATACGGGTGCACAGCTCGAAGCTCTCCGGCACCCCGACCGCCTCGATCACGACGTCCGCGCCGAGTCCGTCGGTGAGGTCGGCGACCAGCTGCTCGGGGAGCTCCCGGGCGTCGGCCACGGCATCGGCGCCCAGTTGTCGGGCGGCTTCCAGCCGGGTGGGGGCCAGATCGACGGCGACGATCCGTTCGGGGGAGAACAGCCGGGCGGTGGCGACGGCCGCCAGTCCGATGGGCCCGGCACCGACCACGACGACGGTGTCTCCAGGACGAACGTGCCCGTTGAGCACGCCGACCTCGTAGGAGGTCGGGAAGATGTCGGCCAGCAGGACGGCGTCGTTGCTGTCCATGGCTCCCGGCAACGGGTGCACGGACAGGTCGGCGTAGGGCACCCGGACGTACTCGGCCTGCGTGCCGTCGATCAGATGGCCGAGGATCCAGCCGCCGCCGCCCCGGCACTGGCCGTACGCCGCCCGACGGCAGTAGGAGCAGCGCCCGCACGCGCTGATGCAGGAGACCAGGACCCGGTCCCCCGGCCGCACCGTCCGGACGTCACTGCCCACCTCGACGACCTCGCCGACCGCCTCGTGGCCCAGCACGGTTCCGGGCCGCACCTCGGGTACGTCGCCCTTGAGGATGTGCAGGTCCGTGCCGCAGATGGTGACGGCTCCGACGCGGACGACCGCGTCGGTGGGCTCCTTGATGGCCGGGTCCGGGACCTCTTCCCAGGCGGACTGTCCGGCGCCGTGGAAAACGTAGCCCTTCATGACACTCCTCACCCCACTCGATGCGGTGCGGAGCGCGGAATTGCCCCGCCAGTCCAGGTTGGCCCGGATGCGTGAAGACCGCTCGGGCGGCTCAGGGCCCTTCACTTCCCGGGTACCCCCTCCGCCGGCCGCCCCCGGTGTGGGGAGGGGGTCGGTGATCGGCGGCACCGACCCCCTCCGGCTGTGTGGGCCGACGGCGACGGGGCGGCGCGCTCAGGCGTTCCAGGCCCAGTCGGCGACCTCGGGCAGGTCGGTTCCGTACTCGCGGATCCAGGCGGCGTGGCGGGTGCGGGCGTCGGCCATCTGCTGCCGTACGGCTGCGGCGCGGACGGCGAGGCCGGGGACGCGGTCGATGACGTCCATGACCAGGCGGTAGCGGTCGAGATCATTGCGGACGACCATGTCGAACGGCGTGGTCGTGGTCCCGGACTCCTTGTAGCCGCGTACGTGCAGGTTCTTGTGGCCGGTGCGGCGGTAGGCGAGGCGGTGGATCAGCCACGGGTAGCCGTGGTAGGCGAAGATCACCGGCTTGTCGGCGGTGAACAGGCCGTCGTACTCGAAGTCGCTCATCCCGTGCGGGTGCTCCTCGCGCGGCAGCAGCCGGGTCATGTCGACGACGTTGACGACACGGACCGCAAGCTCGGGCAGGTGGCGGCGGAGCAGCTGGGCGGCGGCCAGGATCTCCAGGGTGGGCACGTCGCCGGCGCAGGCGAGCACCACGTCCGGTTCGCCGCCGTTCTCCGTGCCGGCCCACTCCCAGATGCCGGCGCCACGGGCGCAGTGGGCGCGGGCGGCGTCCATCGACAGCCAGTCGAAGCAGGGCTGTTTCCCGGCGACGATCACGTTGACGTAGTCGCGGCTGCGCAGGGCATGGTCGGCGACGGAGAGGAGGGTGTTGGCGTCCGGCGGCAGATAGACCCGTACGACCTCGGGGCTCTTGTTGAGGACGTGGTCGACGAAACCGGGATCCTGGTGCGAGAAGCCGTTGTGGTCCTGCCGCCAGACATGCGAGGTCAACAGGTAGTTGAGGGACGCGATCGGAGCACGCCAGGGCAACTGCCGCGCTGTCCTCAGCCACTTGATGTGCTGGTTGACCATGGAGTCGACGATGTGCACGAACGCCTCGTAACAGGAGAACAGCCCGTGCCGGCCGGTGAGGAGATAGCCCTCCAGCCAACCCTGACAGGTGTGCTCGGAAAGGATCTCCAGCACCCGCCCGTGCCGGTCCAGATGCTCATCCACCGGCAGCATCGCGGCCTGCCATGCCTTGCCGCTCGCGTCGAAGATGGCCTGGAGCCGGTTGGAGGCGGTCTCGTCCGGGCCGACGACCCGGAAGTCCCGGCGGGCCCGGGTGTCCTTCATGACCTGCTGCAGGAGCTCGCCGAGAATGCGGGTCGGCTCGTGCAGGGTCGTGCCCGGCTTGTCCACCGGTACGGCGAAGGAGTCCAGGGACCGGATCGGCAGGTCGCGGACGAGGAGCCCTCCGTTGGCGTGCGGGGTGGCGCCCAGGCGCCTGGAGCCGTCGGGGACGCAGGCGAGGACGTCGGCGACGGGCCGGCCGTCCGGGTGGAACAGTTCCTCGGGCCGGTACGAGCGCAGCCAGGTCTCCAACTGCCGCAAGTGCTCCGGGTTTTCACGCACTCCGGCGAGCGGGACCTGGTGGGCGCGCCAGGTCCCCTCCACCGGCAGGCCGTCGACCTCCGCCGGACCGGTCCAGCCCTTCGGGGTGCGCAGCACGATCAGCGGCCAGTGCACGCGCTCGGCGACGTCGTCCTCGCGGGCCGACCGCTGCATCAGGGCGATACGGTCCAGCGCCTCGTCGAGGGCGAGCGCCAGGGCGCGGTGTACGGCGGCGGGGTCGTCGCCGGTGACATGGAGCGGCTCGTGGCCGTATCCCCTGAGCAGCTGGTCGAGTTCGGCCTCGGGCAGCCGGGACAGCACGGCCGGGTTGGCGATCTTGTAGCCGTTGAGGTGCAGGATCGGCAGGACGGCTCCGTCGTGCACCGGGTCCAGGAACTTGTTCGAGTGCCAGGCGGCGGCCAGCGGCCCCGTCTCGGCCTCGCCGTCGCCGATCACGCAGGCGACGAGCAGGTCCGGGTTGTCGAAGGCGGCGCCGTAGGCGTGGGCGAGGGAGTAGCCGAGTTCGCCGCCCTCGTGGATGGACCCCGGGGTCTCCGGTGCCACATGGCTCGGCACACCGCCCGGGAAGGAGAACTGCCGGAACAGCCGCTCCATCCCCTGCGCGTCGCGCGGGACGTCGGGGTAGGTCTCGCTGTAGCTGCCGTCCAGCCAGGACCCCGCGAGCACGGACGGCCCACCGTGTCCCGGCCCCCACACGCACAGCGCGTCGAGTCCGCGTGCCTTGATGACGCGGTTGAGGTGGGTGTACACGAGGTTCAGGCCCGGCGAGGTGCCCCAGTGGCCGAGGAGCCGCGGCTTGATGTGCTCGGGCTTGAGGGGCTCGGTGAGGAGTGGGTTCGCCATCAGGTAGATCTGTCCGGCGGCCAGGTAGTTGGCGGCGCGCCAGTGGGCGTCGAGGGTGCGCAGTTCGTCGTCGGAGAGTGCTGTGGCGTTCTGGTGGTGTTCCACCTTGGACATGGGAATGCTCCGGATGTCGTCGATACTCGAACTAACTTGGTTTCAGATGGAGTTGGTGCGCCGGGCGGTTCAGCCGTGCCACTCGGGCACGATGGCGACCGGGCAGGTGGAGTGGTGCAGCACCCCGTGGGCCACACGGCCCAGTTGAAGCCCGAAGTGCCGTGAGCGGCGCCTGGCTCCGACGATCAGGAGGCCGGCGTCGCGGGAGGCGTCCACCAGGACGGTCCGGGCGTGGCCCTCCACAACGCGCCGGTGCACCTCGACATCGGCGGGCGCCCCTTGGAGTGCCTCCTCCAGGGTCTCCACCGCTTGCCGCTCGTGCAGCCGGGCGGGCTCCCCGACCTGCCGGGGATCGTCGGTCGTCTCGCGCGCGGGGCACCGCCAGGCCCGTACGGCCTCCACCGGCACCCCGCGTCGGCGCGCCTCCTCGAAGGCGAACCGGACCGCCGCCTTCTCGCCGACACCGACGACGACACGGCCGCTGGACGGAGCCCGGCGCTCTGGCGATCGGGCCGGGCTGTCGCCCGCCGGGGCGCGGTCGCGAGGCGCGCCGCCCCGGTTGTCATGGCTGCCGCGCACGACGACCATCGGGCACTGGGCGTGCCCCGCCACGGTCAGGCTCACGGAGCCCAGCAGCGCCTCGGCGATACCGCTGCGGCCGCGAGTCCCTGTCACCAGCAGGGAGGCGTTGCGGCTCTCCCGCAGCAGCACGTACTCGGGTTCTTCGGGCACCGTGTCGGTGGAGACCTTCACGTCGGCCCGACGGCGTCGGGCGCGCCGGGCGGCGCTCTCCACCACGTCCTGGGCCCGCACCCCCTCGATGGGCGTGCCCAGATCCTCGGCGAGCCGGTCTCCTTCGTACCGCTCCCACAGCGAGGCGTAGACCAGCCGCAGCGCCACCCCTCGCAGCACGGCCTCGTCGGCCGCCCAGTCGACGGCGCGCAGACTGGGCTCGGAGCCGTCGACGCCGACGACGACCGGCAGGTCCATCGCCCTCACCGGTCCGCACCGAGGTCGGGGACGATCCGCGGCCCGACCTGCCGGCCGGGGCCAGGGTCGGGCCGGTCCTTGATGGCCAGGGGCTCACCGAAACCTCGTACGGCCGTTGCCTTCATGTTTCTGCTCCTCGGTCTTCCCGTGTCAGTGGTGCGGTACGACGGCGACGGGGGCGGTGGAGTGGTGCAGGACCGCGTGTGTGACGGGGCCGATGTGGGCGCCGATCGGGCTGCGGCGGCTGCGCTTGCCGACGACGACCAGGGAGGCTTGGTGGGACGCGTCGACGAGGTGGCCGCCAGGGGAGCCGTAGAGGGACTCCTCGACGGCCTCGACGTCCGGGAACTTCGTTCGCCACGGGCGCATGACCTCGGTCAGGGCGGTGGTCTCGCGCCGGGCCAGGGTTCCGTGGAGTTCGATGTCGGCGGGCAGTCCGTAGGCGTAGTACGGGAGCGGGTTCCAGCCGTGGACGACCCGCAGCGTCGTGCCGCGGCGGGAGGCCGCGGCGTACGCGAACTCGATCAGTTCCTCGTCGGGGCTCTCGATGTCGAGGCCGAGGACGACCGGCCGGAACCGGGTCGCGGCGGACGGGATGCCGGCGGGGTCCGTCTCGTGCTCGTCGGCGGCCTGCTGGTCGGCACGGACCAGGACGACGGGCCGGTCGGCGTGCGCCACGACCGACAGTCCCACCGAGCCCAGCATGAAGCCGCCGATGCCGCTCAGTCCGCGCGAGCCGAGGACCAGCAGTTCGGCGTCCTTCGCCACGCCCGCCAGCAGGTCGGCAGGCCGGCCGGACAGGTGCTCGATGATCACGTCGAGACCGGGGTGGCGCACGTGGATGCCCTCCGCCGCGTCGCGCGGGATCCGCTCGGTCCAGTGCTGCTGGGTCTCGGCACCGAGGAGCGGTGCCTGCGCCATCGGCGCCGGTACGGGCTCCCAGACGTGAACCAGCTTCAGCGGCACGCCGAGCAGCCGTGCCTCGCGGGCCGCCCACTCGGCCGCCGCGCGGCTCTCACGCGAGCCGTCCAGGCCGGCAGTGACGGTGCCGGTCATGATCTCTACCTCCAGAATCGGTGGTCCCGATTCGAGCTTCGTCCTCGGACACGGCGTGCGGCAGGGGCCGCAGGTCCCTGCAAGGCGCCGACCGGCCCTGGCCGGGTGCCCACCGGCCAGGGCCGGGTGCCGGTCGGCCAGGGCCGGGTGCCGGTGGTCCTCTCCGCCCCGGCCGGGTGCCCGTGCGGTGGGCCCACGCCGGAGCCCACCGCACCTCCTCCCCCACCACAGTTCACTCTGGCTGCCCCGGGCGCCGGCCACCCAGGGCCGAAGGTCCGGTTCCGTGGGGCTGAACGGCCCTGTCCACAGGGCCCGTTGGGGTACATACCGGGTCGGATCCGGTTCGCCTCGCGCAGTGCTGGACTTGGGGGTGGATCCTGTAGGTCGGACGGCGAAGGGCGGCTGATGGAGCAGGGCGAGGGCGGGCACGTGGCGGGGTGGCGCCGCCTGGTGCCCGGGGTGGCCGCCCTGCTCGGCTACCGGCGGACATGGCTGAGGGGCGACCTGCTGGCCGGCCTCACCGTGGCGGCGTACCTGGTCCCCCAGGTCATGGCGTACGCGGGCGTGGCCGGACTCCCGCCGGTCGCCGGGCTGTGGGCGATCCTGCCCGCCATCGGCCTGTACGCGCTGCTCGGCTCCTCGCGTCTGCTGTCGGTCGGACCCGAGTCCACGACCGCGCTGATGACGGCCACCGTGGTCACCCCGCTCGCCGCCGGCGACCCCGACCGGTACGCCACCCTGGCGGTCACCCTCGCCGTCACGGTCGGCCTGCTCTGCCTGGTCGCCCGGGCGGTACGGCTGGGCTTCGTCGCGGACCTGCTCTCCCGCCCGGTGCTGATCGGCTACATGGCCGGCGTGGCACTGATCATGATGGCGGACCAGTTGCCCAAGCTCACCGGGGTCGGGACGACGGAGACCAGGTTCTTCCCCCAACTGTGGTCGTTCGCGGGCGACATGACCGACGCCGACACGGCCACGGTCCTCCTCTCCGCCGCCGCCCTCGCCCTGCTCTTCCTCATGGCGAAGTACGTCCGTGCCGTACCGGGCCCGCTGCTCGCGGTGGTCCTCGGCACGGTCGCCGTGGTGGCCTTCGACCTGGACGACCGGTACGGCGTCAAAGTGATCGGCGAGATCCCCTCCGGCCTGCCCGGCCTCGCGTGGCCGGACTGGACGGAGATACCGCGTCTCGTCCTGCCCGCCCTGGGCGTACTCCTGGTCGGCTACACCGACTTCATCCTCACCGCACGAGCCTTCACCGGCCCCGCGAACGGCGGAGACGACGCAGGCGACGGCCCCGGACTCGATGCCAACCAGGAATTCCTGGCCCTGGGCGCGGCCAACCTCGGCGCCGGCGCCCTGCACGGCTTCCCCGTCAGCAGCAGCGCCAGCCGCACCGCGCTCGCCTCCTCGTCGGGCGCCCGCAGCCAGGCGTACTCGCTGTTCGCGGGCGCGGTGGTCCTCGCGGTCCTGCTCTTCCTCAGCCCCCTGCTCAGCCGCACCCCGTCCGCCGTCCTCGGCGCGCTCGTCGTCTACGCCGCCGTCCGCATGATCGACCTCGCGGGCTTCCGCCGTCTGGCCTCCTTCCGCCGCCGCGAACTCCTGCTCGCCCTCGGCTGCCTGGCCGGGGTACTCGCCCTGGACATCCTGTACGGCGTCCTCGTCGCCGTCGGCCTGTCGGTGGCCGAGCTTCTGACGCGGGTGGCCCGCCCGCACGACGCGGTCCAGGGAGTCGTGCCCGGGGTGGCCGGCATGCACGACATCGACGACTACCCGCAGGCCCACACCATCCCCGGCCTGCTGGTCTACCGCTACGACTCCCCACTGTTCTTCGCCAACGCCGAGGACTTCCGCCGCCGCGCCCTGGCCGCCGCCGACGAACAGAGCGACCCCGTCCGCTGGTTCGTCCTCAACACGGAGGCCAATGTCGAGGTCGACATCACCGCGTTGGACGCCGTGGACAAGCTGCGCCGCGAACTCGCCGACCGCGGCGTCGTGTTCGCCCTCGCCCGCGTCAAGCAGGACCTGCTGGACGACCTCAGGGCGTACGGGCTCGTGGACACCGTGGGCGCGGACCTGATCTTTCCGACGCTGCCGACCGCCGTGGCCGCGTACCGGAAGTGGTCCCGCGACCAGTAGGTGAGCAGGCCGCGCGCCGTTCGGGGGCGCGTCCGGTCGGGATCGGAGCCCAGTGGCCCGGCCGATGGACCGAGTGGCCCATGGGCTGCCGCGGGCAGCCGGGACACGCTGCCCCTGGAAGTCCCTGCACCCCGTCGGGAGGCACCCCATGATCGCCACACCCGCGCCCACCATGATGCGGGCCCTGCCGGCCGAGCACTGCCTGCGGCTCATGCGCATGGCCCGCGAGGTGTCCTTCCCGGAGGGCACCCGCCTGTTCGAGGAGGGCGGCAGGGCCGACCGGTTCTGGATCATCCGCACGGGCACCATCGAGCTCGACATGCGTGTGCCCGGCCGTCGCTCGGCCGTCATCGAGACCCTCCGGCACAACGAACTCGTCGGCTGGTCCTGGCTGTTCACCCCGCACGTCTGGCATCTGGGCGCCGCGGCGACGACCCCGGTGCGGGCGTACGAGTTCGACGCGACGGCCGTCCGCACGATGTGCGGGGAGGACCCGGACCTGGGCCGCACCGTCACCCAATGGGTCGGTGACGTGCTCGCCCACCGTCTCCGCGCCGCCCGGACCCGGCTGCTGGACCTCTACGCCCCCTACGGAGCCGGCAGCCCTGTCTGAGCGCGTGAACCGGCGAACCCGCAGGCGAGCCGAAGCGAGAAGGGAGCCATCATGCACGCCACCCCGCACATCGTCAGCGACGTCATGACCCACACGGTCGCCGCCGTCGGTCGCAGGGCCACGTTCAAGGAGATCGTGCGGCTGATGCAGGACTGGAAGGTCAGCGCCCTGCCCGTCCTGGAGGGCGAGGGGCTGGTCGTCGGCGTCGTCTCCGAGGCCGACCTGCTGCCCAAGGAGGAGTTCCGCGACAGCGACCCCGACCGGTACACCCAGCTCCACCGGCTGTCCGACCTGGCGAAGGCCGGCGCGATCACCGCGGAGGAGCTGATGACCGCTCCGGCGCTCACCACCCGCCCCGACGCGACGCTGGCCCAGGCCGCCCGGATCATGGCGCACTCCAAGGTCAAGCGGCTGCCGGTGGTCAACCGGCTGGGCGTGCTGGAGGGCATCGTCAGCAGGGCCGACCTGCTCAAGGTCTTCCTGCGCGGCGACGAGGAGATCGCCGAGGAGGTGCGCCGGGAGATCATGGCCCACCTCTTCCCGGCGCCGGGCTCGGCGATCCGGGTCCAGGTGCACGACGGCGTGGTGAGGCTCACCGGGCGGGTCCGGGACACGTCCCTGATCCCGGTGGCCGCCCGTCTGGTGCGGGCCGTCGAAGGCGTGGTGGACGTGGACTTCGAACTGGAGGGCCGGCCCGACACCTGAGCGACGCAGTGAGGCGCGGCCTCGCCGGGTCGGGCGGGGCCCCCGCTTGGGCCGGTCGGCCCTGGTGCATCCGCGCCCGGCGAGTAATGATCGTCTCGGCGGGCCAGCCGCGGCCCGTCCGCCACCGGGGAACGGGGAACGAGGGGTCGTCATGACCGACACAGGCACCTTCACCGAGCAGAACCCGATCCGGGTGTTCCTGCTGGACGACCACGAGGTCGTACGACGGGGCCTGACCGACCTGCTCGACGCCGAGCCGGACATCTCGGTGGTCGGCGACGCGGACACCGTGGAGCACGCCCTCGTCCGCGGCCCGGCCCTGCGCCCCCACGTCGCCGTCCTCGACGTACGCCTCCCCGACGGCGACGGCATCACCGTCTGCCGGGAGCTGCGCGACCGGATGCCGCACCTGGCGTGTCTGATGCTGACGTCGTTCGACGACGAGGACGCCTTGCTCGACGCCATCATGGCCGGCGCGTCCGGCTACGTCCTCAAGCAGATCAAGGGCTCCGACCTGATCTCCGCCGTCCGCACCGTCGCCTCGGGCCAGTCCATGCTGGACCCCGCCACCACGGCCCGGCTGATGCACTCACTGCGCGCCGACCCCGCCGAGACGCCCGACGTCGCGCCGGAGCTGGCCGGTCTCTCCCCCCGCGAGCGGGACATCCTCGCCCTGATCGGCGACGGCCTGACCAACCGCGAGATAGGCGAGAAGCTCTATCTCTCCGAGAAGACCGTCAAGAACCACATCTCCCGCCTCCTGGCCAAACTCGGCGTCCAACGCCGCGTCCAGGCGGCGGTGTTGGCCACCCACCTCGAAACACCGACCACCGGCGACCGCCCCGGGAGGTAGGCGCCGGTGGTGCACTCGTAGGGCGAACCCGCCGTCGGGGGCCCCGCCAGGAGCACAGTACGAACGGCTCGCCCTGAGGTCCGTCACGGGTGTTGATCCACACGCTACGGCTTCGAGCAGAGGCTGTTCGGCGAACCGGACTGCCTGATCCGTGTGGTCAGCGCCGACCTGCCGTCGTAGCAGCGCCTCTACTAGTCCGTGCTCATCCATCTGCCGGGGGTCCGCGGTCTCGACTCGACCATCGTGATGAAGCAGGTCGTCCACCCACGGCCCCTCCCGGGGTGACCGCCGCGCGAGGTGGACGGCGCCACGTCCCACCGCCTGACCGCGACCACTCGATACCCGACGCGCCCGCAGCAAGCACCCGCCCGCATCTGCGAGCGGCTCCGGTCGTACCCTTCGGCACCATGAGTGACGCCGCCCCTTCCACCCCGCGTAGAGCCTTCGACCTGCTCCTGGCCGGCAACCGCCGCTTCGCCGCCGGCACGCCCCTGCACCCCAACCAGGACGCCGCCCGCCGTGCCGACCTGGCCTCCGCACAGCGGCCGTTCGCCGTGCTGCTCGGCTGCTCCGACTCCCGGCTGGCCGCCGAGATCATCTTCGACCAGGGGCTCGGGGACCTGTTCGTCGTCCGCACCGCCGGGCACGCGGCGGGGCCGGAGGTCCTGGGCAGCATCGAGTACGGGGTGAGCGTGCTGGGCTGCCCGCTGGTCGTGGTCCTCGGCCACGACGCCTGCGGTGCGGTCGCGGCGACCCGTGCCGCGGTGGCGGACGGCAGGACCGCCCCTGGGTACCTGCGGGACGTGATGGAGCGCGTGACGCCCAGTGTGCTGGCCGCTCATGCCGCCGGCGTGAGCGAGGACGACGACTTCATCGCCACCCACGTCCGGCACACGGTCGACTTCCTCATGGACCGCTCCCGGGAACTGGCCGACCAGGTCGCCTCCGGACGCACCGCCGTGGTGGGCCTGTCCTACCGCCTGGCCGACGGCAGCGCCCGACCGCTGACCTCCCGCGGCCTGGATCTGCCCGCGGCCCCTGCCCGGCGCCCCGACACCGCCCCGGCTGCGAACAGCCGGTGATCGTCATCGGCCCGAAGGCGCGGGTGACCGCGTTGGGCGGCGAACCGTACGCCGGGCCGCGGGGTGGATTGGCACGGGAGGTGCGATCGCCGTCGTCCTGAACCGGACGGCAAACCCGGATCTCCCCTGACACCGGGCTCACGGGCTGCTCGCGGTGGCGGCGATGGCGGGTACGACGGCCAGGGCGGGATGCCGCCGGTGAGGGCGAGGACGGGGTACCCGGCGGTGGAGACGACGAGGCCGGAGGCGAGGCCGCCGGTGGCGCCGGCCATGGCGATGGAGACGTCGACCATGCCCTGGGTCTTGGCGCGGGTGGCCAGCTGCACGGCGTCGGTGATCATCGCGGTACCGGAGACGAGGCCGAAGTTCCAGCCCAGGCCCAACAGGGCCAGCGCGGCCGCGAGGAGGGCGACGGAGTCACCCGGCGCGGTCGCGGCGAGGATGCCGGCGGCCAGGAGGGTCAGTCCGGAGGCGACGGCGATCCGCATACGGCCGAGGAGGGTCCCCGCGCGCGAGCGAAGCCGAGCGTGGGGGAGGTCGACGCCAGCCACGACCTGGCACTGCGCACCTACCCCGGCGAAGCCTCCAACTACCGCGTGCTGGACGAGTGGGCGCGGATGGGCGTGGGTGCCGCGCTGCTGCCGCAGTCCAAGATCACACACGACCACGGCACCTCCCGGCCCCTCGTCCGGTCCGGGACCCCCGTCGAGATCACCTACGAGGCCGTCTGGGACAACGGCACGCCTCTCGCGGCCGACTTGGAGGACTTCGTCGCCGCTCTCACCGAACAGGGTGCTGAAAGCACGGGTGATTGACAGTGGTTATGGCTCCATAACTCCTGCACCCTTACCGGGATCAGGCACGGGAATCCAACAGCCGGGCCATGGCATATTTCGAAATCACCGTCGCCATGGACAAGTCCCGGCGATCTGAACCGCAGGAATCCCGCCGAATTCGACCCCTACGAACTTGACATCGCCACGGCCGGGTTGACGATGCTGGCGGAGAACCTCGGTCAGGTCGCCGGCCGGCTGTACACGCGCGACGGAGACCTGTACGCCCACACCCTGCTCACCCCCGACGGTCCCGGCGTATGGCCGGGCTCCAGCCGGGACACCGACCGGACCCGGCTGGTCCGGCTCGATCTTGCCACCGGCGAGGAGGCCGAGGTCGACAGCCACCCGGTCCTCGACATCGACCCGCGTTCCACCGTCTTCCCCACGCTGCCGTCGCCGCTGATCTGCCACCGGCGTTCAGGCGGACTGCTCGGCGTGCGCTACCTCGGCGAGCGGCAGGTGATCCACCCGCTGGACCCGTACTTCGCCGCGGTGCTGGACAACCTGGAGAAGCTGTCCGACGGCGACCTGGCCGCCGTGTCGTCGGACGATAGCGGGCAGCGCTGGGTAGCCGGTTGCGCCCACGACCGCGACCTCGGCGTCACCTACTACTACGACCACTCCACGGGCGACAGCCGTCTGTTGTTCCGGTCGTTTCCGCTCCTGGACCCCAAATCCCTCGCACCGATGACCCCGGTCACGATCCCCGCACGCGACGGCCTGGCCCTCCCCTCCTACCTGACGCTGCCCGTCGGGGTGGAGCCTGCCGGGCTGCCATGGTGCTGCTGGTGCACGGCGGCCCCTGGCACCGCGACAGCTGGGGTTGCCACCCCGTGGTGCAGCTGCTGGCCAACCATGGCTACGCGGTGCTCCAGGTCAACTTCCGCGGCTCGACCGGTCACGGCAAGGTGTTCCTCAAGGCCGGCATCGGGGAGCCGGCCGGGAAGATGCACGACGATCTCGTCGACGCCGTCGACTGGGCCGTCGACTGGGCCGTCGAGGAGGGATACGCGGACCGCGTCGCGGTCTTCGGCGGCTCCTACGGCGATTACGCCGCCCTGGTCGGCGTCGCCTCCACCCACAGGACCCCGTCAGGCCGAAGCCTCGGGCCTGACCGGGCGAGCATGACGGCGCACACCGGATCCCCCGAACGGCCTGCCACGGCGGGACAGGTGCCGGGGTGGGATTTCCATGGAAGGCATGTCCCGACTCGACAGCGCATGCCCCCGCCCCCTCCGTTCCGCCGCGGTACTGGGCCTGATAGCAGCGCTGGCCGTCGGCTGTACCGGGTCCGATGCCGACACCACGGCCGCCACCGCCGCCGGCCGTGCGGCCGTCGGGACATCGCCGCTGCCCACCGTCCCACCCGCCCAGCCACCGGCACAGCTCAGCCGGGCCGAGGTCGAGACCGCGGTGGGCAAGCTGGACGACGTCGTAGGGGACGCCATGCGCCGCACCGGTGTGCCCGGAGTCGCCGTGGGTGTGGTGCACGACGACAAGGTGCTGTATCTGAAGGGGTTCGGCGTGCGGACGGTCGGCACCAAGGACCGGATCGAACCGGACACCGTCTTCCAGCTCGCCTCGGTCTCCAAGCCCGTTGCGTCCACCGTGGTCGCCGCGGCCGTGGGCGAGGAGACCGTCGGCTGGGACGACCCGGTCGTCGACCACACCCCCGGCTTCAGGCTGAAGGATCCATGGGTCTCCCGCCATGTCACGCTGGCCGACCTGTTCTCGCATCGCAGCGGACTGCCCGACCACGCCGGAGACCTCCTGGAGGACCTCGGCTACGACCGCTCGTACATCCTGGACCACCTCCGCTACGAACCGTTGGATCCCTTCCGCGCCCACTACGCGTACACCAACTTCGGGCTGACCGAAGCTGCCGTCGCCGCCGCGCGAGCAGCGGGGACCAGCTGGGAGAAACTGTCCGCCGAGAAGCTGTACCGGCCGCTCGGCATGGACTCCACCAGCTCTTCCTTCGCCGACTACGAGAAGGCGAACAACAAGGCTGACTTGCACGTGAAGACCGGGAACACCTGGCGTGCCGAGCACGTGCGCAACCCGGACGCCCAGAGCCCGGCGGGTGGGGCCAGCTCCACGGCCCAGGACATGACGAAGTGGCTGCGCCTGCAACTGGGCAACGGCAAATTCGAGGGGCGGCAAGTCGTCGACGCCGAAGCGTTGGAGCAGACCCACCTGCCGCGCATGGTCTCCGAGCCGCCGCACGGGCCTGCGGGCAGGGCCGGGTTCTACGGGCTCGGCTGGAACGTGAGCTACGACGATCAGGGCAGGCTGAAGCTCGGCCACTCCGGCGGCTTCGCGCTGGGGGCGGCCACCAACGTCGCACTGCTGCCCTCGGAGAATCTCGGCATCGTCGTCCTGACCAACGGCGAGCCTCTTGGTATCCCCGAGGCGATCGCCTCCACGTTCCTCGACACCGTGCAGACGGGCGGGCCGACCGTCGACTGGCTGGCGTTCCTCGGGCCGATCTTCAAGGCAACCCTGCAGGGGGAACACTCTGAGGTCGACTACAGCAAGCCTCCGGCCTCGCCCGCACCCGCCAAGGCGAACAGCGCCTACACCGGAACGTACGCCAACGAGTACTACGGCCCGATGACCGTCAGCGCCCCGGGGGGCGAACTCACCATGCAACTCGGGCCCAAGAAGCAACGGTTCGCCTTGCACCACTACGACGGTGACACCTTCAGCTACCGCACCACCGGCGAACTGGCCACCGATCTGTCCGGCGTGACCTTCACCGTCGGGTCCGACGGACGCGCCGACAAGGTCCGGGTCGAGAACCTCGACACGAGCGGTCTCGGCACCTTCACGAGGAACGACTAGGTTCTGTCCGGCGGATCATGGTCGGAGCCAGAGTCTGATCGCTGCGGTGGTGACGGTGCCGTGAAAGACGTAGGCCCTCTTGTCGAAACGGGTGGCGACAGCCCGGGAGTTCTTGAGCCGGTTGATGGTCCGTTCGACCTCATTGCGGCGTTTGTAGATCTCGTTGTCGAAGCCGGCGGGTCGGCCGCCCTTGCTGCCGCCCGGTTACGGTGCGCCCGCTGGTCCTTCGGTTCCGGGATGGTGTGCTTGATCCGGCGTCTTCGCAGGTAGTGGCGGTTTCTGCGGGAGCTGCCTTGTCGCCGCTGGGGTGGTTGGGTCGCGTGCGCGGGTGTCCGCCCTGGAGGCGGAGAACGCGAATGCGGTGCGAACCCGGAACAGGATCCCGTTGATCACCGGCCGATGGTCGTTCCACCGGCCGCCGCACTCCCCCGGCGCGGACAGATGCGGCCTCCAGCCAAGCCGCAGCCACTCTGCGTTCGTCAGAGCACCCCGCCCCGCACCGAGGGCAAGGAGCCTGCGACCTGACAGTCACATGATCCGGCGGACAGAACCAGGCGACGTACGGGCCGCGGAACTTCGAGGCATTGGTCTGGCGGGCCGAGGCTATCGCGTCGTCCGCTGCTGCTGCAGGCTTGCGGGGCTGGTGCGCGTCCAAGACGGCCTGGGCGCTGGTGAGCAGGGAGCGCGCGTTCTTGAAGGACGCGGCCGCGACGCCGACGGCTACGGCTGGCCGGTGAGGAATGAGGAGCCGGAGCAGTTCGCTGGGGTGACCGCACTGGTGCCCGGCGCCGCAGGTGGCCAATCAGCTTGTCCCACGTGGCGCAGGACACGTTCATGACAGGATTGCACTGGCGAAGGATCAGGGAAGTCATAGGGGCGCCCATGACTGCCGTGAAGGGATGACCCGTGACGTCCACTGCGCCTCCCCCCATACCCCGAGCCGCAGGTTCGTTTCCGCTCATCGGCCACGCGCTGAAGATGCGCGACAACCTCGGCTTCATCGACTCGCTGCGCGAGACACGGGAACCACTCGTCGAGATCGTCCTGCAACCCGGGACGCGCACGATCGTGGTCCAGGACCCGGCCCTGATCCACCAGATGCTCAAGACCCTGGGACCCAGCCTCGACAAGGGCCGGCTCTACGACAAGCTGGGCCAGCTGCTGGGCGACAGCGTCGTCACCGCCACCGGCCGCAACCACGTACGCAGACGCCGCCAGCTTCAACCCGCGTTCGCCCACACCGAGATCAGCCGGTACGTCGACCTCATGCGCGCCGAGGTGACGGCCACCGTCGCCGCCTGGGAGCGCGGCCGGCCCCTCGACGTACACGAGGCGATGATCGGGCTCAGTCTCGACATGCTGGCCAAGACGGTGCTCGCCGGTAGCCTTGATGACGCCGTCTTCCGCCAACTGCGCAACGACGTGTCGGTGGTGATGAGCGGCGTCGGTCTGCGCATGATGCTGCCCGACTGGGCCGAGCGCCTGCCGCTGCCCTTCAACCGCCGCTTCGACCAGGCCCGGGCCAGGGTGCGCGCCACCATCAACACCGCCGTCGACGAACTGCATGCCTCCGGGCACGACACCGGGGACATGCTCTCCATGCTGCTGCGCGCCATCGACGAGGAGACCGGCGAGCCGCTGACCGGGCATCAGATCTGCTCCGAGATCTTCCTCCTGGCCGTGGCGGGCACCGAGACGACCGCGTCCTTGCTGTCCTGGACCCTGTACGAGCTCGCCCGCAACCCCGGCATCGAGGCCCGGGTCCTGGCCGAGCTGGACGAGGTCCTCGGCGAACGGCCGGTCGCCTTCGACGACGTGATCCGGCTGCCGTACCTCAACCGGGTGATCACCGAGACCCTGCGGCTGCACCACCCCGGCTGGCTCGTCACCCGCCGCACCACCGAGGAGACCCGGCTCGGCGAGTGGACGCTGCCCGCCGGCACCGAGCTGGCCTACTGCCAGCACGCCCTGCACCGCGACCCCGAGCGTTTCCCCGACCCGCTCACCTTCGACCCGGACCGGTGGACCGACGCCGCTCAGGAGCCCCCGCCGGGCGCGTTCGTGCCCTTCGGGGACGGCAAGCACAAGTGCATGGGGGACCGTTTTGCCCTCACCGAGATGGTCACGGCGCTCGCGACGATGCTGCGTTCGGTACGGCTGGAACTCGCCGAGGGCCAGGTCATCCGTCAGGTCGCCCGGCTCACCGTACGGCCGCGCACCCTGCGGATGACCGTCCGCCCCCGAGCCGGGGTCGGCCTCTAGCGCGTGTCTCTTGCGGCACCACTGTCAGGGACGGTGCCGGCGTTGCCATCCCGGAACCGAAGGACCAGCGGGCCCCGGCTCAAGAACTCCCGGGCTGTCGCCACCCGCTACGACAAGAGGGCCTACGTCTTTCACGGCACCGTCACCACCGCAGCGATCAGACTCTGGCTCCGACCATGATCCGCCGGACAGAACCTATTGATCCACCAGACAGTCCTTAGAACGTGCGCCCCTCCCAAGCTGCCGGGAAGGGCGCACGCTGAAGGCAGGCCGTCTACATCACGTCTCTCCTACGCCTTCCTCCCACGGACCGCAGGTCTCGTTCCAGACCCTGTAGTGTCCGCCGTTCCATTCGCCTTTACACGAACGGATCAGGATCGTGCGGCCCTCGGGCAGGTTGACGGCCAGGCCGGTGAAGAGGGTGCGGTTCACGGGGCGGCCTCGGTTGTCGGGTCCGGTACGCGCCGGTACGGCTCGCCCTGGGCGGGGCGTTGGTCCGGCCGGCCTGCGGCGGGCCAGGTGGCGCAGGCGCGCTCGGCCAGCGCGGTCACGGTGAGTGCGGGGTTAACGCCGAGGTTGCCGGGGACGGCGGAGGCGTCGACGACATGCAGGCCGGGGTAGCCGTGGACACGGTGATAGAGGTCGGCGACGCTCGTCTCCGGCCCGCTGCCGATCGGGCAGCCGCCCAGCAGGTGGGCGGTGATCGGCAGCCGTAGGACGGTGTTCCACAGCAGAGCGGCCCGGCCGCCGATGCGCAGGGCGTAGTGGTGGGCGACGGCCTCGGCGGCGGCCAGCCGCACGGGTTCGGGGTGTGGGCCTGCCGGACGGAACGTCAGCCTCCCGCGGCGGTAGCGGCTGGTCAGGTGGGAGTCGCCCTGCTCCATGGCGAAGAGCACGGCGGTACGCCGGCCGAAGTCCCGCCACGAAGCCCCGCCCGGCCGGGCGAGCAGTGCGGCCGGATGGCTTCCGGGCCCGAGTCGGCACAGCTGGACCAGGAGGTCGGGGCGCGGTCGCAACAGGGAGCTGATCGCGACACCGGGTCCGACGTCGAAGCCGTCGGCGGACACGGCGGCGAACACCTCCCGGTTGGTACGGGTGCGGGTGCCCAGCGCGGGAGACAGGTGTGGCAGGTACGGCCGGGAGCGGTGCAGGAGCTCTGCGGTGCCCCAGGCCCCGGCGGCGAGAACGACTTGATGCGCCGACAGTACGGTGCGGGTCCGGGTGATACCGGTGCCGTGGCGTGTGTGCACGTGCCAGGTGCCGTCCGGCTGCGGGAGCAGTTTCCGGGCTTCGGTCAGGGGCCGGATCTCGGCTCCGGCTCGCTGGGCGAGGTACAGGTAGTTGTGGTCCAGGGAGTTCTTCGCGCCGACCCTGCAGCCCAGTGTGCACCGGCCGCACTCCGTGCAGCCGGCCCGTGCCGGGCCCCGGCCGTCGAAGAAGGGGTCCGGCACGGTACGCCCGGCTGGGCCGAAGTGGATGCCGACACGGGTGGCCTGGACGCCGCCGGGCATTCCGAGTGCGGCGGCCGTTCGGCGCAGGACGTCGTCCCCTGCCGCCTGGCGGGGCACGAGGGTGGTGCCCAGTATCCGTTCCGCCAGTGCGTAGAACGGGTCGAGTTCCCTCTCCCAGTCGAGGGTCTGATCCCAGCAGGCCTCGCGGAAAACGGCCCCGTCGGGCCGGTAGTGGACGCCCGCGTAGACGAGGGATCCGCCGCCCACCCCGACACCCGTCAGCGCGACCAGCCGGCGTCGTACCCGCAGGCGTGCGATGCCGCGCCAGCCGAGCCGGGGCGCCCACAGCAGGTGCTGTGCCTGCCACGCGGATGTGGCGAAGTCCTCCGGCCGCCATCTGCGCCCGGCCTCGACGACCGTGACGCGGTAGCCCTTCTCCGCCAGACGCAGTGCCGCGACGCTCCCGCCGAACCCCGAGCCCACGACAAGCACCTCACGCGAGCATGATCCAACCGCACCCCTCATCACGGTCAGTACGTTATCGGTCGCAGTGCGCTCATCATCCGATCAGTCAGAGAGAGGGCCCGTGGCCGTTTCCGTGCCTCCCCCCGCCATCCCGACCGCTCCGGGTTCACTGCCCCTGCTCGGGCACAGCCTGAAACTCCTGCTCGACCCGCTCGGCTTCATGGCGTCGCTCAACGGGCTGGGCCCCCTGGTGCGGATGCGGGGCCCGGCCTTCACACCCGCCGTCTATCTCGTCAACTCACCTGAACTACTGCACCAGTTGCTGGTGACCGATGCCCGTGACTACGCCCAGGCGAGGATCACGGCCGGGATGGGCTCCCAGTTCGGCATCAGCCTGGTGATGGACATGGAGTTCGACGGGTTGACACTGTTCGGCTCACACCTCAGGCACCGACGTGCCGTGCAGCCGGCCTTCCACCCCCACCGCGTCGCCGCCGGAACACCGGCACTCCGGCAGGCCGTTCAGGAGGCCATGGCGCCATGGCGTCCAGGCACGACGATCCGGGTGGACCAGGAGATGGCCGGCCTCGCCCACCGGGTCAACGCGCGCGCGGTGTGCGGGGACACTCCGGCCCTCGACCAGGTGACGGCAGCTCTGGCGGCCTTGAGCTCCCAGACCACCCGAGGCCTGTACTGGCGCCTCGCCGTCCCACAGCTCGCCCACCTCGAACACGTGCCGGGCACAGGCAGGTTCCTCCGGGCACTGTCCGATCTGCGCACCGGCATCACGGCGGCGCTCACCCACCAGCGCGACCAGGGCGCGGCCGACGGCAGTGTCCTCTCCCAGCTTCTTCAAGCTCGTTACACCGACTCGGACGAACCGCTCGGCGACCAGCAGATCATCGCCGACATGCTGTTCCTCATCTGGGCCGCGACGCACGGCCTGAAGGAGGTGCTGCCCCACGTCCTCTACGAGCTGGCGCGCCATCCGGACGTCGAACGGCGAGTGCGCCAGGAGATCGACTCCGTCCTTGACGGTCGCCCCGTGCAGGCCGAGGACCTCACCTCGCTCGAATACACCCGGCGCGTCGTCAAGGAGACACTTCGGCTGCACCCCGCCCCCTGGATGCTGGGCCGGCGCACGCTCGTCCCCGTACGCCTGGGTACGGCCGAACTCCCCGCCGGCACCGAACTCGCCTACTGCACCTACGCGTTGCACCGCAATCCCGCGGTCCACCCCGACCCGCTGCGCTTCGACCCCGACCGCTGGCTGCCCGGCCGCGCGAAGAACCTGGCACGCTGCGCCGACGTCCCCTTCGGCGCGGGCGTACGCAAGTGCATCGGCGACGCCCTGACGATGAACCAGCTCCTGACCGCCGTGGCCACCATCGCGGCCCACTGGCAGCTGCGCACCGCGCCAGGACACCGTTACCGACCCCAGGGCCGCATCGTCATCTCCCCCGGCCCGATGCCCATGACCTGCCACCCCCGCCGGGGTCGAGCGAGCGAGAGCCCCGGTCCGTGACGGATCCAGCGCCCGAAAGAGGGCATATGCGGCAGTGCACCAGCCGCACACACCACCCGGCAGACAACCTCACGGCGATAGATCATCCTTCACGGTTGTATTCACATCCCGGCCGTGACAGAGATACGGCGGGCGACGTTTGCGCGAGCGTGAACATTGGCACGCAGGTCACCGGCCGGGACGGTACGGACGCGGCAGATGACCGGGTGGGACACGAAGGACGCCGCCGGGGCAACGGGCTGGTGGCGGAGCAGGGCGCGGCGGCTGAGGCCCCGGCCCGGGTCCCCCAGCAGGCGCCTTCGAACCGAGAGGACGTGTGAGGTGGGTTCCCTCGTAGTGCCACCCGCCGGTGTCTACCGGCGCAGCGGTATTCACGACCCGGCCCTGCGCCGCGGCTACGAGGCGTGCCGCCGCGCCACCCGCGCGACGGGCGAGATCGAGTACGCCGTCTCGCTGCTGCTGCCGCCACCGCTGCGGACCGCCATCTGGGCGTTGTACGGCGCCGTACGGGCCGTGGACGACCTGGCCGACGCGCCCGGAGCCGCCGAAGAAACGGGTCCCGGGCGAGCCGGACGGCTGGAGGCATGGATCTCGGCCTTCGACGCGGACCTGCGTGACGGCCGAGGCAGCGACCCGGTACGGCAGGCACTGATTCACACCATGCTGACCTGGAACCTGCCGCCGGGATTCCTGCACACGCTGTTCGAGGAGCTCCGCCAGGACGTCCATGGGCGGCAGTTCGCCACCTGGCAGGAGTGGCGGCGCTACAACAGCCTGATCAACACCCCGCTGGTGCTCCGTGCGGGCTCACTGCTGCTGCGGGTCGCGGGCCTGTCCGCCGAACCGGAGGCGATCGCCGCGAGCGTGCCGGACTTGGCCATCGCGTGGCAGACCACCGTCGATGCGGTCTACCTCACCGATGCCCTCGTCGACCTCTCCGACGACCTGGACCGCGGCCACGTCCCCCTGCCGCAGGAAGCGCTGGACGAGGCCGGCGTACATCGGGCGGACCTGCTGACCCGGCGCGCCACCCCGGCCTTCGATGAACTGGTACGCCGTCTGACCGACCGTGCCCGCACCTGGCTGGACCACGCCCCGCTCCCACCCGTGCTGCACCCCGCGGTCGCCGTCGCCCTCGGCGCATACGCCGACCTGTACCGCCTCCGCCTCCAGGCCGCCGCCAACGCCCCCGCCGCACTGCTGCACCGCCGCCCGGCCCTGCCGCGAAACGCCCGGCTGCGCCTGCTGCTTCCCGTCCGGACGAAGGCCGCACTGGCCTGGGCCCTGTTCCCCTTCCCCATCCAGCCCGGCCCGCCACCACACCCCTCCCCGACCGACGCACTCGACGCACCCGACTCGCCCGACTCACCTCGCCGGGCCGAGCAGGCATGCGTACCCGCTGTTGAGCAGCATGCGGCCACACTTCCGCCTCCCCACCCGTCCGGCGCCCGTCCGCCCCAACTCCCGCCCGAAGCCATGCCGCGTCACGTCGCGATCGTCATGGACGGCAACGGCCGCTGGGCGACCGCCCGCGGCCTGCCCCGCACCGACGGCCACCGCGCGGGCATCGACGCCTTGATCGACGTCGTCCACGGCGCCCTGGAGATCGGGCTGAAACACCTGACGGTGTACGCGTTCTCCACCGAGAACTGGAAACGCCCCGCCGACGAACTACAGGCACTGCTGTACGAGATCCCCCAGGCCATGAGCCGCATGGTGGACCAGTCGCTGGACGTCCGCCTGCGCTGGGCCGGGGTCCGCTCCCGCCTGCCGGCCGACGTCGTCGAGCAGCTCCTCCAGGACGAGCGGGCCACCCGCGACCGCACCGGACTGACGCTGACTTTGTGCGTGAACTACGGAGGCCGCGCCGAGATCACGGCGGCCGCGGCGAAACTCGCCCAGGAAGCAGTCGCCGGAAGGATCGCCCCCTCCTCGGTCTCCGAGCACACCTTCGCCCGCTACCTCCACGTACCCGAACTGCCCGACGTAGACCTGCTGCTGCGCACCGGCGGCGACCAGCGCACCTCCAACTTCCTTCCCTGGCAGGCCACTTATGCCGAACTGCTCTTCCTGGACACACCGTGGCCCGAGGTGGACCGCCGAACCCTGTGGGACGCGATCGCAGAGTACGCCCGCCGCACCCGCCGCTACGGCTCCGTACCCCGCATCCCCACCCAGCCCGCCTTGCCGAGCGGACACGGAGCCCCGACACCATGAGCACGCAGCGCAGCACCGCCGTACCGGGCCTCCCCGAACCGCGTGACCTTCACCTCTGCCGTCCGGTCACGCGTCACAAGGACGCATCGGGTGCTGCGCAGGTTGATCGGTTTGAGGAAAGCGGCGGCGGCCGGCCCGCCGGACACCGCGAGAAGGACGTGCCCTACGCGGTCGAGACGGACTGGAAAGCCCTGAACGCCTTGATCTTCGGCTTCTTCGTGATGCGCGAACCCGTCACCAGCGCGACGGCGACGCCGACCAGCGAGTGGAGCAGGGGTGCCGGGTGTCCGGGGCGGTCAGCTTCAGGATCCAGCCGTGGCGCTTCTTGGTGCCGCCCATGTCGTAGCTGCCCGACGCCTGCTTCCGGTAGGCGGACGCGAACCAGGGCGAGGTCCCGCACTCCCCTCGTACCGACTGTGGAGCGCAGCACCATGCCGCCGCCGTTGAGGTCGTTCCAGTGCACGCCATCCGGGCTGTGCGCGAGGTACATCTGCTGGTTGCCACTGCTGCCAGGGCCTGTCGTTCCAGGCGTACTGACCGACCTTCACGAAATCATCGGTGTTGGGCGCCTGGACGTCATGACCTTGCCGCTGTTGCGGTTGGCGAGCCGGCAGTACGTTTCATATTCGACATTTCGGTCAGTGTTTGTGAATGCGCCCAGCCGCTGGAAGGGCTCCTGAGGGGGTGTCAAAAGGGAGGTCGAACAAGTGGGACGCCGGGCGAAACCAGGTACCTCCGGTCGATCCTGTTGAAGTGGTCAGTCGTCCTACTGACTGATGTCGCTGGATGATGCGCCCGTCCGGCGGACCGCCAGGAGCGCCGCCCCGATGTCCGCCACGGCTCGCGGATCGGACAGGGAGCGGCCCGCCAACTCCTCGACGCGGCGCAGCCGGTAGCGGACGGTGTTGGGGTGGACGAAGAGGCTCTGCGCCGCGTCCGTGGCGGAGCCGGCGGCGGCGTACCAGTGCTCCAGGGTCTCAAGGAGGCGGGAACGCTCCGGGGCGGGGAGATCGAGCAGCGGCTGGAGGACCATCTCCACGAGCTGTGCCGCCTCGGCCGGGGCGGCGGCGACGACCATGGCCAACGGGTTGTCGTCGAACCGCGCGACGCCGGGGCCGGTGCCCGGGAGGCCGGCCAGAGCCAGCCGGGCGAAGCGCAGCGCCCTGGGGGTGTCGCGCAGCGAGTGAAAGCGCGGGCTGACACCTACGCGGGCGCCCGCGCTGCGCAGAATGCTCAGACAGGTGCTCTCCACCGGCACCGTGGGCACGGCGGCCAGACCGATCTGCTGGTCGGGCAGCAGCCTCCAGGCGAAGTGGATCTGGGCCTGACGCAGCACCGCATCCGTGCTCGCCAGCGGCTCCTCACCGGGAGCGTCGGCCGCCGCCGCGACGACGACGTAGGGCCCTCGGTCGGGCAGACCCAGCTCCCGCGCGGCCTCCCACAGCGTGCGGTCGGCGATGACGCCGGTGAACAACGCCTCCACGAGTGCCGAGCGGCGCGCCTGACGCCGCGAGGTCAGCTCCGCGGTCGTCTCCCGGTACGCCGCCGCCACGGCCTCTGCGTAGCGGCCGAACAGGGCCCAGATCTCCGCGGACTGGGACACCAGTTGGGCGTCGGTGACCTCGGGACGGTTGCGTGCCTCGGCGAGGATGTCCGTCCACAGGAGCTCGAAGCCGATCCGGTACGCGTGCAGGGTGTCGGCCAGGGGTACGCCCTGCTCGGCGCGCAGACGCCCGGTCTCCCGGGCCGGGCTCGGGTCCTGCCCGCCCGCGCGGCCGAGCTGGTTCAGCAGCAGCTCCGCGTTGGCCGCGCACGAGCGGCGCAGCGAGTCGAAGGGGATCAGCGCCTCGTCCTGGTAGGCATCGACGTCCGAGCGGATGCGCTCCGCCATCCGCTCGCCCAGTTCCGGCAACCTCGCCTGTAGCGCCGAGACCACCCCCGAGAGCTTCATTCCCGCAGCTTAACGCCCCTGTTTTGTTCTCGGGAACAATCCGGAAGGGCAGACGATGTCATGGCGCACATAGGCCCTCGCCACAGATCTCTGCACGATGGCGTCAATGTGAACAGCGGATTTCGACGGCGACTTTCGTGGAGGCAGTCATGGCCAATCTGGCTCAGTTCCTGGTGGAGACAGCACGGCGGCAGCCGGAACGGCCCGCGCTGCGGTTTGGGGGCCAGGTCACCAGCTACGCGGAGCTGGACCAGCGCAGCGCCCGCGCCGCCGCGCTGCTGCGGGCCGAGGGCGTACGACCGGGAGACCGCGTCGCTCTGATGCTGCCCAACGTTCCCGAGTTCGTCGCCCTGTACTACGGCGTGCTGCGCGCCGGAGCGGTCGTCGTACCGATGAACCCGCTGCTGAAGACGCGGGAGACCGAGTACCACCTGCGCGACTCCGGCGCGGTGCTGCTCTTCGAGTGGCACCAGGCGCCGGGCGAGGGTGCGCAGGGCGCGGCCGCCGCCCAGGTGCGGCACATGGCCGTCGAGCCCTCCGCCTTCGCGGACGTGCTGGCCGGTCACGAGCCGCTGCCGGAGGTGAGCGAGCCGGACGGCGAGGACGTGGCCGTACTGCTGTACACCTCGGGCACCACCGGCCGCCCCAAGGGCGCCACCCTCACCCACACCGGACTGCGGCACAACACCGAGGTCAACGCGGTCCATGTGCAGCAAATGACGGCGGACGACGTGGTCGTGGGCTGTCTGCCGCTGTTCCACATCTTCGGCCAGATCTGCACGATGAGCGTGACCATCCGCGCCGGTGCCTCGCTCACCCTGATCCCCCGCTTCGACCCGCAGACCGTGCTGGACGCCATCGCCCGCGACCGGGCGACGATCTTCGAGGGCGTACCGACCATGTACGCCGCGCTGCTGCAACACCCGTCGGAAGCGGACGTGTCCACACTGCGGATGTGCGTCTCCGGTGGCGCCTCGCTGCCGGTGGAGATCCTGCAGGGCTTCGAGCGCCGCTTCGGTTGCATGGTGCTGGAGGGCTTCGGCATGTCCGAGACCAGTCCGGTGGTCACGTTCAACCACCCCGACCGGCCGCGCAGGGCGGGCTCTGTCGGCACCCCGATCAAGGACGTGGAGGTGCGGCTCCTCGACGACAAGGGTCAGGACGTGGCCCCCGGCGAGATCGGCGAACTGGCCGTTCGCGGGCCGAATGTGATGAAGGGGTACTGGAACCGCCCGGAGGAGACGGCGGCCACCATCCCGGACGGCTGGCTGCGCAGCGGCGACCTCGCGCGGCAGGACGAGGACGGCTACCTGTACATCGTCGACCGCAAGAAGGACATGATCATCCGCGGCGGCTACAACGTCTACCCGCGCGAGATCGAGGAAGTACTCCACGAGCACCCGGCCGTCGCACTGGCCGCGGTGGTGGGCGTGGCCGACGCGCATCTGGGTGAGGAGATCGCAGCCGCGGTGGTGCTGCGCCCGAAGGCCCAGACCACGCCTGCCGAGCTCCAGCAGTTCGTCAAGGAGCGGGTGGCGGCGTACAAGTACCCACGCCAGGTGTGGCTCGTGGACAAGCTGCCGACCGGCCCCAGCGGCAAGATCCTCAAAAGGGAGATCAGCGCGCCGGCGGGGTGAGACCGATGGCGTTGATCCAGCCTGCAAAGGGGAGCAACGCTTCTGGCGCCCGGCCGGGCCGTAGGCCGTCGTCGAGGACGACGGCCTACTTCGCGGCGCCGTCACCCACGTCCGTGACCCCGCCGGCACAAGGCATTGACCTTCGCGGCAGCAGCAGTTCGTGAGGGATCCCACAAGGCGCTCGTTCGGTGGCGCAGGAGCGACAAGCGGGGTTATTGTCGAGAGGTAGAACGACCGGTCTTCCTACCTCTGGAGAATGGTCGATCGGCCTTCCTGCTGAGCTGCCATCAGGCGGAGGCAGGCCAGGAGGTCGCCGGTGCACGTCGAAGAGAGATCAAAGGTTCCGTGAAGCCGATCCGCGCCCCCACCCGGCCGGGGCCCTGCACAGAGTCGTCGCTGTTTGATGCCACCCCGACGGGGTCAGCCTCCCGACCTGATCAGCCGGACCGCGTCCACGAGGGTCTTGTGGGCGGCCGTCGAGTCGTCCAGGTACCCGGCTGCCATCGCGCCGTCGTACAGCATCAGCAGCGCACCGGCGGCCGACTCCGGGTCGGCGTGGCCGAGCCGGGTGAGCAGGTCCTGGAAGAGGGCGCGGATCCAGTCCCGGTGGGACGCCACCAGGCCCCGGATCGGATGGTCGGCGTCCGGGTACTCCGCGGCGGCGTTCAGGAACGGCGATCCGCGGAAGCCGCGCTCGCGGGCGTGCTCGGCGATCGCCTCGAAGATCAGGTCGATCGCCTCCGCGGGCGGATGCGCGGCGGCCAGCGGTTCGGCCACCTGCTTGTAGTAGGCGTCCTTGGTCAGCAGATAGGCCACGACCAGGTCGTCCTTGGAGGCGAAGTGCCGGTAGAAGGTCGCCTTCGTCACCCCGGCCTCGGCGATCAGCCGCTCCACGCCGATCGCGCGAACACCCTCGTAATAGAACAGCCGCGACGCCGCCCGGACCAGACGTTCACGAGGAGGCAGCTCTCCCTCGATCGTGCTGTCCTGACGCTTGGCGTTGATTGCCTTCTGCCGCCCGGTAGTACTCATTTCCCCATTCTGCCCGTGGCCCGACCCTGAGTGGCCTCCACCCCCACAGGGCCCCACCAGGGCTGTCACCCCCATCCACCACGGCCCACAGCAACGTGGCCGTTGTACCGAAAGCTCTGATCCATGACTCGTCGTCTCGAAGGAACCGCCGCCCTGGTCACCGGAGCCTCCAGCGGC